>CAWAGE010000006.1:0-149602 GCA_963781695.1 uncultured Actinomycetota bacterium | reverse complement strand
GTTCACCATGGGGGTGGCGGGATGGTCCCGTCGGTCACCCGCGCCGTCTCGGTCAGGACCTGTGCAGACGTGCTGCCTTCGAGGTCCAGATGCAGACCTGTCCGGCTGGGGCGGTGGCGGGCCTTGCATCTGCCAGCGGGAGCAGCGCCGATGAGCGCCGAGATGAGGTTCCGACGAGGCCGGCCGCGCGAGGGTGGCGTGTGGTCGAAGGAGGCCTCATGGTGTGGGACAGCGGTCATGCCAGACCGGATGAAGTGGACGGGTGCTTGTTCGCAGGCGTCGATTGGGGAGGATCGTTCCATCAGCTGTGCGTACTGACCGCGACGGGCGCGGTGGTGATCCAGCAGCGGATCGAGCACGACGTGGACGGGCTGAGGCTGCTGGCGGCGAAGCTCGCAGAGCTCGGCGGACCAGTCAAGGTGGCGATCGAGCGGGCCGAGGGGCTACTGGTCGAGTTTCTGCACACCTTGCCCGAGGTCACGCTGTATTGCGTGTCACCCAAGATTTCGGCGCGGGCGCGGGAACGCTACCGGCTCTCTGCATCCAAGTCCGACACGTTCGA
Source organism: uncultured Actinomycetota bacterium (assembly GCA_963781695.1). GTDB lineage: Bacteria > Actinomycetota > Actinomycetes > Propionibacteriales > Nocardioidaceae > Nocardioides_B. Next base: position 149,040 of record CAWAGE010000006.1, on the reverse strand, counting down.
CGCGTTCGTGCTCGCTGACACGGTGCGACATGAACACGCACGCTGGCGGCCGCTGAGCTGCCCTTCGTCGTTGACCGCGCAGCTCCAAGCGGTGTCCCGGGATCGGGCGCGGGTGCTGCACGCGAAGGTGGCGTGCGAGTCGCGGCTGCGGGCGGTGCTGGAGACCTACCATCCCGCGCCGTTGCATCTGTTCTCCGAGCTGGACCGCGACATCAGCTTGGAGTTCATTCGCGCCTATCCCACCCCTGACCAGGCACGACGGGTCAAGACGGCGCGGATGGCGGCGTTCTGCGCTCGACAGCACTACAGCGGCCGCACCGACCCCCAGGTCCTGGTCGACCGGCTCACCCCGAACCTGCTGTCGGCCAGCGAGGGCACCACCGCCGGTAAGTCGTTCACCGCTCGACTGTTCGCCGAGGAATTGCGGATGCACTCAGCTCATCTGCGGGCCTTTGACAAGCACATCGACCAGCTGCTCGAAGCACACCCCGATGCACCGATCTTCTTGTCCTTCCCGGGCATCGGACCGGTCGTGGCGGCGACGCTGATCGCCGAAATGGGTGAAGATCGGCGCCGCTTTCCCGACGCCGCAGTCCTGCTCGCAGAGGCCGGACTCGCGCCTGTGACGAAGGCGTCGGGGCGCACCCGGCAGGTCCGCTTCCGTTATGCCGCGAACCGGCGGATGCGGCACGTCATCGACTGGTGGGCGTTTGTCGCCACCCGCGAGGACGCCTGGTCCAAGACCGTCTATGACACCGGCCGGGCCCGTGGCCAAGGCAAGTACCGGGCCCTGCGCGGCCTGGGTGCTCGCTGGACCCGGATCTTGTGGCGCTGCTGGACCGACCACACCACCTACGACCCGGACCGTCACCCACGACCGGAGCTGACCACCGCCTAACCCCCCACTTCACGGTTCGGGCACCGTTGCCCGCCGGCGGCACTCGCAGCCGCGGTCCAGGCTGGCCGCAGGCCACCCGAAGGGCTCCGGCCTTGACCACGGCGAGGACGCCGCCACACTCCAGCATGCCCGAACCACGAGCCGCCTGACACCCTGAGGTTGACAGCGGGAGTCTGCATCATCCATCTGATCCGCAACACGTTTCGGCTGGCGTCCAAGCGGGACTGGGACGCGATCAAGCACGACGTGAAACCGATCTACACCGCCGTCAACGCGGACGCCGCCCGAGCCGCGCTGGACGAGCTCACCGACAAGTGGGGCACCAAGTACGGGGCCATCATCCGGCTGTGGGAGAACGCGTGGGAGGAGTTCACCCGTTCCTGGCCTATGACGTGGAGATCCGCACCGTGCTCTGCTCCACGAACGCGATCGAGTCGCTGAACGCCCGCTACCGGCGAGCGGTCAAGGCCCGGGGCCACTTCCCGACCGAGCAGGCCGCACTGAAGTGTCTCTACCTAGTCACCAGATCCCTCGACCCGACCGGACGAGGCAGGGCACGATGGACGATGCGGTGGAAGCCAGCGCTCAACGCGTTCGCGATCACCTTCGCCGACCGCTGGCCAGCAGCAGAAACCTACTGATGAAGACCGCCGGAAACACCCTTAGTGAGACAGTCCCGCCTATGACGCGGCTAGACTGGCGCTGTCGAAGAAGGTTGAGGGCATGGGGTGCTGGAGTCTCCAGATGATGGCGACAGGCCGCTCGCCCTCGTGGCTAACGTAGGATACGGGTCCGAGGAACACGTAGGGCGCGGTGTCATACTCGCCTCTGGGCTCGATCCGGCAGAAGAGCAGCACTGTGCTCGTGCCGTTGAGATACCGCTGCCCCGTGGGTGAAGCGATCGAGGTGGCGTTCTGGGATTCCCAGTGGAACAGCGTTGGACTGATTGGGTAGTCGCGGTACATGGTGGTGGGTGAGTAGTCGGCCTCGGACTTCTTCAGAGTGACGAAGAAGGCGTCGACGTTGAACGGCTCGCAGTAGGCGACGCCCTGCATCATGCTGGTGGGCTTGCGCTGGAGGTTGGCATAGTCGAGGGCCGCGAGGATCTCCTCGCGCTGATACGAAGCGTGGACGTGGAGCGGCACGTCGCGGAGGGACGCGGTCAACGGGACAGCATTGTGCCGGGTCTCGTCGAAGACCAGGTCGATGACGGCACCAAGCTCGGCGGCCGCAGCTGGCTCGGTGCGGATGGCAGCAATGCCGTCGTCGTAAGTTGAGAACCCCTTGCCGCTGGGGAACGCTGAGAAGAAGAGCATCCGCGCCAGCCGTTGTTCAGACTGGGTGAGACTGGCGTACGGGATATTGGAACTCAACAGCTGGCGGTAACCGGCCGCCCGAACTTCGTCGTCGACGTGAGCGAACGCACGGATCCGCTTGAGTAGGTCAGCTTCTCCGGGTGTGCCGGCGGGCGTTGGCAGACCGGCGTCCCTGCGGAGCTGGGTCCAGGACCGTTGGCCGCGGCGCAGAATGTCGGGCAGCTCGATGCCCGACTCATGCACGAAGGTCGGCAGGTCAAGGTCGCCGTACGAACGCAGCTCGGCGGTTATGGACTTCCAGCTGTTCGCGACTTGGGTCCGCAGATTGTCGAGGATCAGTGATTGGGCCTGTCGATCCATGACGATCTGGCACCCTGACGGCAAAAACGGGAAACCTCGTTCGATCTCGCGCTCGAGACCGCGGCGAGTCTCGCCGGTCAGTGCGCGCAGCTTCTTGTCAAAGCGGAACTCTTGGCGCTGATGTCCGACGAAGTCGAGGACGGTCAGCACGGCCTTATTGGGTGTTCGGCGCAACCCGCGACCGAGCTGTTGGAGGAAGATTGTGGCACTCTCGGTGGGGCGCAAGAACAACACGGTGTCGACGTCAGGCAGGTCGAGGCCTTCGTTAAAAAGGTCGGCGGCGAAGAGGACGTTGACTCGGCGCGACTTGAGGTCGTCAAGGGCGCGCTGGCGGTTCGCCGCGGGCGTGTCTCCGCTAACCGCGAGTGCGGGTATCCCGGCAGCGTTGAACGTCTGGGCCATGAACCGCGCGTGGGCGACGCTCACGCAGAAGCCGAGCGCGCGTATCGCCCCGGGATTGATGACCTTCTCGCGAAGTTGCTGCAGGACAATCGCGGCTCGCGCCTGGTTGCCCGTGTAGACGTGCGACAGCTCGCCCTCGTCGTAGCGGCCACGAGTCCAGCCGATGCGCCGCAGGTCGGTGCCGTCCGCGACGGCGAAGTAGTGGAACGGGCAGAGCAGGTCCTTGCCGAGTGCGTCCCACAAACGCAGTTCAGTGGCGGTGCGTCCGTCGAAGAACTCCGTACGGACGTCGATGCCGTCGGCGCGCTCGGGGGTGGCGGTGAGGCCGAGTAGCTCGCGAGGGGTCAGATGGTCGAGCAGCCGCCGGTACGTCGGAGCTTGGGCATGGTGGAACTCGTCTATGACGACGACGTCGTAGGTGTCGGCAGGGATGTTTGTAACGCCGTAGGACTGCAGGGACTGCACGCTCGCGAAGACGTGGTCCCACCGCTCCGGGCGAGCGCCGGCAACGTACAGCTCACCGAATGTGGGGTCGGCGAGTACTTCACGGTAGGTCCGCAATGACTGCTCGAGAATCTCTTTGCGGTGGGCTACGAAGAGAAGCCGCGGCCGGTCTGCCGGCGTCGGCCCGCACAGTCGCCGATAGTCCAGTGCGGCGACCACCGTCTTGCCGGTCCCCGTGGCGGCGACGACCAGGTTACGGTGGCGATGATGCACGTTCCGTTCGACAGCCAGCTCGTCGAGCATGTGCTGCTGGTAGGCGAACGGCCTGACCTCCAGTCCGGACAGGCTGATGGTCACCCGATCGTGCTGGCGGCTTCCGGACGCTTCGGCCAGCGCGTCGTCCAGGCGGTCGCGATCGGTGTCCGGGTCATAGAGCTCGAAGCTGATGTCGTTCCAGTAGGTATCGAACGTGCCGTGGAACTTCTCGAGCAGCGACGGGGTGCCGACACGAGACAACCGGACGTTCCATTCGACCCCATCGAGCAGTGCTGCTCGGGACAGGTTGGAGGAGCCGACGTAGGCGGTGTCGTATCGGGTGTGGCGGCGAAACATCCAAGCTTTGGCGTGGAGACGGGTGCGGGCGGCGTCGTACTGGATCCGCACCTCTGCCCCGAGCTCTCGCACGAGGCGGTCAAGTGCCGACCGTTCAGTGGCGCCCATGTACGTCGTCGTGATCACGCGCAGCGGAGCCCGGCGGCGTCGCAACCGCCCGAGCTCGTCCTCCAGCAGCCGGAGACCGTGCCACTTTACGAAAGCGCACAGCAGGTCGACCTCGTCTGAGGTGTCGATCTCGGCGCGCAGCTCGGCTGCGAGGTTGGGCTCGCCGGTGCTGTTTGTCAGCAGCGCCGCGTCGGACAGTGGCGTCTTGGGCCGAACCGACTCGATTTCAGCGATGCCGGGACCTGGCGGTACCGCGAGCCGGTGCAGCTGCCGCGCCGGGGCCTCGACATCGGCACCTGGGACCTCGAGCAACGCGACGAGATCGTTGAGTAGCTGAATGCGACTGTCGGGGTCGACTCTTCCCTCAAGCGCACGGCGAGTGAGCTCATAGACATGTCGAGCGAGCACGTGCGGCTGGTCCGCCGGGTCGACCTTCGCGAACTCGGCCCGAAGCCCCATCTCGGCGGCAAGTGCGGACCGCATGCCTGTCGTGACGAGACGCTCGTGCAGTCCGGGAAGCAGCGGCTGGTCAGTCACGCGCCAAAGCTTTCATGTCGACCTGCCTGCGCGTCGCCTATTCATCGAGCTCCGGCATCACAGTGTCGGCGAGATAGGCGCGGAGGAGTGGCACGTCACTAGTGACAGTGCGCCACACCCGACGTGGGTCGAGGTCGTCGTACTGGTGGGCAGCGAAGTTGCGCATGGCGACGATCTGCCGCCAGGGCTGCTCGGGGAAGCGCTCGAGCACCTCGTCGGGTATCTGGTTGACAGCTTCCCCGATGCGGATGAGCCCCATCTCGACGGCCCACTGTGTTCGCACGTCGGCCACGAACGCCTCGATGTCGGGCGGGATCAGGCCCGCGAGGACGTCGCACACGGCGATGACGCGTTCGGCCGCGTCGTGCGCCTTCCGGCGCGACTCGGTCACACCTCGACCGCTTCTCGAAGGACACGCTCACGCATCCCACCCTTAAGGCTGTCTTCGGCGACCACGTCGACTTCGACTCGAAGGAGGTCACCGAGAGCGAGGCGAAGGCCGATTTCGTCGAGCAGGGACGCCTCGTCGGTGAACTGGACGAGGAGGTCGACGTCAGACCCGGGTTCGTCGTCGCCTCGGGCCACAGAGCCGAAGAGCCGGGGCGCAGCCGCATGATGCTGTGCCACCAGCGCCCGGATGGAGTCACGATGCCTCTCCACCCGTTGCGAAGGTCGCACCGCGAGCGCTCGCCTGATGCGCTTGAGCACCTCCGGAGAGGGAACCCGACGGCCGTTCTCATAGGCCGACAGGTTCGGTTGAGGGATGGCCGCAGCCCGAGCGAGCTGGGACTGGCTCAGCCCAGCAGCGCGCCGCTCCCCTCGGATGTCCACGGGACTAGCGTAGCGAGGGGTTATCGCCGGCGATATGAGAAGCGGTGTCTGGCAGGAGAAGGGGGCTCATCTGACGTGGCCTAGGTCTGGCCTAGGTCGGTCTGCACGACGCGAAGGTGCCATAACCGAGCGCGCGGGCGGGACTTGTTGATCCGCCTTTCACTGACGGGACGGGTGCAGTTCACGGGGACCACCGCGAGGCCTTCCCCCACCAGTCCCCCAAGCGGCCTATTTGAACCGAAGGAGGGTGACAAGATTCGGAGGAACAAACCATGTGACCTGCAGGTTTACCAAGTGGAGCCAACGGGACTCGAACCCGTAACCCCCTGCTTGCAAAGCAGGTGCGCTACCAATTGCGCCATGGCCCCCGGACGGGCTTGCGTCAGGAGCGCTTGACGTCGTCGGTGGCCTCGGCCCATAGCGCCTGTTCGCGCTGGCCGGCCTTGGCTCGCCTGCTGGCGACGACAGCGGCGAGCGCCGCGGCCGCAACGAGCACGATCTTCTTCATCGGGTCTCCTCACCGGTGTGCGACCGACGACTCTAGCAACGCCTGGTCCGGTCGGGGTCACGGACCCGCACGGACGGGCCATGCCCCTCGACCGTCCGGCCGATGGTCGCCCGATTTGCCTCCGGCCCGGCCGGCGGCTGCCACCCTGAGGCACGGGAGGGGGACCCACATGCGACGTTGGCTGCTCGTGGCAGGTACGACTGTGCTCAGCGCCCTCTTTCTCGGCGCGCTGCGGTTCAGCGGGCTCGGCCCAACGGGGTCCACCGCCATCAGTGACCTGGGCCAGCTCGCCGCCGCCGCTGTCGCGACCGCCGGATGTGCCCTCGCGGCCCGCCGTACCCGGGGAACCCGCCGCCGCGCCTGGGCGTTGCTGGCCGCGGGCTGCGGCGCGTGGACGGCGGGGCAGGCGCTGTGGACCCATGCCGAGGTCGTCGCCCACCACCCGGTCCCGTTCCCCTCGCTGGCCGACCTCGGGTTCGTGCTCTTCCCGCTGCTGTGCACCGCCGGACTGGTGACCTGGCTCGGCACCCAGAGCCACCAGCTGGTGGCGCGCGGCCGAGACGTCGTGGACGGGGCGATCATCGCCGCGTCGCTGCTCGTGCTGTCCTGGGTGACCACGCTCGGGTCGGTGGTGAGCGCGACGGGCGACGGGGTCCTGTCGCTGACGCTGTCGCTGGCGTACCCGGTGGGAGACCTCGTCCTCGCCACGTTGGTGCTGATGGCACTGGTCCGCGTCCGGGGGCAAGAGCGGGGCACGCTGTCGCTGCTGGGTGTCGGGCTCGGCGCGCTCGCTGTCGCCGACAGCGCCTACGTCTACCTGGTCGGCGTCGGCGACTACACCTCGGCCGACCTCATCAGCGCCGGATGGGTCACTGGCTTCCTCTTCGTGGCCGCCGCCAGCGCGTGGGTGCGGCCGACCCGGCTCGACGCGACCGAGACGACGGACGCCGCCGGCGGGACCACGGACCGTTCCCGCGCGGCGCGGCCGTCCGCGCTGCAGCTGGTCCTGGCCTACGTGCCCCTCGGTGTGGCCAGCGCCGTGCTGTGCGCCCGAGCGCTGCGGTCGCCAGGCGGGCGCGACGTGGAGCTGCTGCTCGGCGTGGCGATGGTGACCTTGGTGCTGGTCAGGCAGTTCCTCGCCGTCCGCGACAACCACCAGCTGGTGGTCGCGCTCGGCGACGCTCGCGACCAGCTCGAGCACCAGGCCCTGCACGACCCGCTGACCGGACTGTCGAACCGCCGGCTGTTCGCCGACCGGCTCGACCACGCCCTGGCCCGCCGCGCGTCGGAGGTCAGCGTGCTGTTCTGCGACCTCGACGACTTCAAGCTGGTCAACGACCGGCTCGGGCACGACGCGGGCGACGAGCTGCTCCGGCTGGTGGCGTCGCGGCTGTCCAGCTGTGTCCGCCCCGGCGACACCGTGGCCCGCCTGGGCGGCGACGAGTTCGCGATCCTCCTCGACGCCGCCGGCGACGCGATGCCCACCGCCGACCGGGTGCTCGCCGCAGTGCAGCAGCCCGCGAGCGTCGGAGGCCGCACGGTGCCCGTCTCGATCAGCGTCGGGGTCGCCCACCACCCACCGATCCCTCAGTCCGGCGGCCGGGACGTGGTGACCGCCGCCGCGGCGCTGCTGCGCTCGGCCGACACCGCCATGTACGCCGCGAAGGGTGCCGGCAAGGGCCGTGCGGTGCTGTCCGACCGGCAGCCGGCCACGGTGACGAGCTCGTGACGCTCCTGCTCCGCCGTGCTGCCGCCGATCTCTGCCAACCGTTGGGAAGCACTGCCTATCGTCGGATCTGGATGGCGCAGGTGCTCTCGGAGCTCGGGGACTACGCCGCTCGGCTGGCCCTGTCGATGCTGGTCTACGAGCGAACCGGCTCGGCGTCGCTGGCCACCGTGACCCTGGCGATGTCGCTGCTGCCCTGGGTCGGACCGGGACAGCTCCTGGCTACCTTGGCGGACCGGTTCGGGCGCCGGGTCGTCATGGTCACCTGCGACCTGGTGCGGGCGGCCACCTACCTCGCACTGTGCCTGCCCATCCCGCTGGAGTGGCTGCTGGTGCTGACCTTCGTGGCGGGGCTGGCCGCGCCACCGTTCGGCGCGGCCCGCTCGGCGGCGATGGCCGAGGTGGTCCCGGCCCCCCTGCTGGGGGGTGCCTACCGGCTGGCGGGAATCACCCAGGACCTGTCGATGGTCGTGGGCAGCCTGGTCGGCGGGGTCATGCTCGCCCTGGTCGGACCGGTGGTCGCGCTGCAGGCGAACGCGACCTCCTTCGTCGTCTCCGCGCTCGTGCTGGCCCGGCTGCCGCCGCTCCGGGTCGCCTCCGAGGGCGACGGCCCGACGGTGCTGACCGCTCCGGGTCGGCTCCGCCTGGCCGTCGCGGTGCTCTGGCGGGACCGGCTGGTGCGCCGGGTCCTGCTGCTCGCCAACCTCGCCGTCGCGTCGGGGACCGCGGTGGAGATGCTCGTCGTGCCTCACGCCGCTGCGGAGTTCGGCAGGTCGGCGTGGGTCGCGGGCGCGATCTGGGCCGCGACGTCGGCCGTCTCGGTGGTGGTCACGGCAGCGACGCCGACCGACGTCGACACTCGCCGCCTGGTCCGGGCGACGACCCTGGTCGCCGTCGTGCCCGCGGCGGTGGCGGGAGCGGTGCTGCTCGTCCCGGACGCGGCGGTCGCATCGCTGGGCTTCGTGGCCGCCGGTGGACTGTTCGCAGCCCTGGTCCCGGCCCAGACGATCATCGGTCCGCGGCTGCCGGCCCCGGTGCGCGCAACCGCCTTCGCGGTGCTGATGGGCGTGATGGCGCTCATGCAGGTCGTCCTGGTGCTGGCCGGGGGAGCCCTCGCCGACGAAGTCGGGGCCCGGACGGCGGCGGCGATGATGTGCGCCCCACCGCTGCTGGCGGCCGCAGGGTTGCGGCTCGTCCCACATCGCGCTCGGCGCGCGGCCACCGCGCCTACCGGGGTTGCCGCCGACCTGCCGGCGGACGCCGGTCAGGCCCGGAGCGTCCGGGCGACGCCGTGAGCGGTCCTCGTCGGGGCCGCTGGCGGTCGGCGCTGCACGGTCGCCGCGGGTGGCCGGTCGCCGTGGTGCGGCCGGACTACGCGCTCCACCGGCTCGACGGCGGCGTACTCCAGGTGCGGGGCCAGCGCACGCGCGCCGGTGACGGCGCCGTCTACGGGACGGCCTTCGTGGCGGAGCTCCGGCCCACCACCCGTCAGGTGCTGACCCACGTCCTAGACCCGCACGCCGCCGTGCTCCGCCGACGCCGGCTGACCGGGGGGCAGAGCGTGGAGGAGTTCGAGGCGGCCGGCACCGCTGACCAGCTCCAGGCACGACAGGCCGCCGTCGCGGCGGTTGGAACGCTGCTCGGCCGGACCCACGAGGAGGCCGGGGGCGGGGCGGAGGTGGTCGGCGTCCGCTCGGACACCCCGGGAGTCAGGGTGGGCGACGTCGTCGTCGCCGTCGGCAGCATCGCCGTGGGAACGGCCGGCGCGTGCGCAGCCGCCCTCGCGTCGACGGACGCCGCGACCCTGACGATCATCCGTCCCGGGGACGTACGGTCCGACGGCGTCGTCGAGACGAGGCTGACGCGCCACGACGACCGCCGCTGGGGCCTGCGGCTCGTCACCAGGTCGCCTCGGCTCACCCTGCCGTTCGATGTGGCGTGGCACCTCCCCGCGACGGTGGCGGGCCCGAGCCTGGCCCTGGCCATGGCCCTGTCGTTGGCCGAGGTCCTGTCGTCCACCTCGGTGACCGGGGGAGCCACGATCGCCGCCACCGGTTGCCTGGGGCTCGACGGGACCGTGTACCCCGTCGGAGGGGTGGCTCTCAAGGCTCGCGCCGTGGCTGCGTGCCCCGAGGTCTCACGGTTCCTGGTCCCGGCGGGCGGTCCGGCCGGCGACAGCGAGGTGACCGCCGCCCGTCGGTTGTTGGGGAGTCGCGTCGAGGTGCTGCCCGTCTCCTCCCTCGAGCACGCGGTCCGAGTGCTGTCCAAAGTCAAGGAACCGCGGAACGACCACGGCGGGGGTGTGCGGTCCCTACCTTCGGACATGCGTGCCGCCTCGACGGGGGGTGGCGACTCGAGATGGTGGAGAGGAGGTTCCCCATGAGACTCACTGGTCGTTCCTGGGCCGGTCGCGCCTGGGCCGGTCGCGCCTGGGCCGGTCGCGCCTGGGCCGGTCGTTCCTGGGCCGGTCGTTCCTGGGCCGGTCGCAGTACGGAGACCCCGGACGTGGTCGAGGTCTGATCCTCGGCGCCGGCGGCCGGCTTGCACAGCCGCCCGGCCGCCGGACACCCGGTCGCGGCTCGGACCGGTCTCTCGTCGGTGGCGAAGTCCCGGAAAAGCGCCTACGACGTCACGTGGACGTGTCAGGCTAGACGCTCGGGAGGGAGACGATCGTGCGATTTCGCTGGTCCGTCGGCTTGGTGGTGCTGGGCTGCGCAGCCTTCACGGGCGTGCTCACGTTCGGCGGTCTGAGCACTTCGGCGGCGAAGACGCTGTCGAACCTGGGGCAGCTGGTGGCTGCCTCGGCCGCGGCCCTGTGCTGCCTGTGCGCGGCCCGGCGCACCGAGGGCCGGCAGCGTCGCGCCTGGCACTGGTTCGCCGGGGCGAGTGCCTCGTGGGCAGCCGGACAGGTGGTCTGGACCATCTACGAGACCTACCTGGGCCGAGAGGCGCCGTTCCCCTCGCTGGCCGACCTGGGCTACGTGCTGTTCCCGGCCCTGGCCGCCTGCGGACTCTGGATCTGGCTGGGCAGCCAGGGCACCCAGCTGGTCGCCCGCGGCCGCGACCTGCTCGACGGGGCGATCATCGCGGGGTCACTGCTGGTGGTGTCCTGGGTGACCATGTTGGCCGCGATCGTGGACCAGGCCTCCACGGGCGATCGGGTCAAGACCGTGCTCCAGCTCGCCTACCCGATCGGGGACCTGGTGCTGGCCACCCTCGCGCTGCTCGCCCTGGTCCGCGGCACCAGCGCCGAGCGAGTGGTGCTCGGCCTGTTGAGCGCGGGGCTGGGGTCACTGGCCGTGGCCGACAGCCTGTACGTCTATCTCGACAGCTTGGATGCCTACAACTCCGGCGACCCGATCAGCGCCGGCTGGGTGTGGGGGTTCGCCTTGGTGGGCTTCGCCGCCTGTGCGGTGCCCCGTGGCCAGGTCGACGACCGCCGGCACCGGGCGGACGAGCAGGCGGCGCGACCGTCTCGGCTCCGGCTCGCGCTCCCGTACCTCCCGCTGCTCGCCGCCGGCGCTGTCCTCTTCGCCGACATGGTCGAGCGGGATCGCGTCCTGGAGGTCGACCTGCTGCTCGGCTTCACGCTCGTGACGATGGTGTTGGCCCGCCAGTTCCTGGCGATGCTCGACCACCACCGGCTGCTCGGGGCGCTGGCCGACGCCCAGCTGCAGCTCAGGCACCAGGCGCTGCACGACTCGCTGACAGGCCTGCCGAACCGGGTGCTGTTCGCCGACCGCCTGGAGCGGGCGCTGATGCGTCCGGGCGCCGACGTGCACCTGCTGTTCTGCGACCTCGACGACTTCAAGCTCGTGAACGACAGGCTGGGGCACCCGGCCGGCGACGCGCTGCTGCGGGAGGTGGCGGACCGGCTGCTGACGTGCGTGCGGGCCACCGACACGGTCGCCCGGCTCGGCGGCGACGAGTTCGGCATCCTGCTGGAGGATTCCGCCGACGCCCCGCAGGTGGCGGACCGGGTGGTCGCCGCCATGCAGGAGGACGTGGTCATCGGCGGCCACCAGGTCCGGACCACGATCAGCGTCGGGGTGGCGCATCACCGCGCCACCGTCCCGACCCGGGTGAACGGGGCCGAGCGCCGCGACCCGGGCAACCACGACCCCCGACCTGCGCCCCCGGCCACCGACTCGACGTCCGCGGCGACCCACGGCGAGGCGGCCGCCGAGCTGCTGCTGCAGCACGCCGACACCGCCATGTACGCGGCCAAGGGAGCCGGCAAGGGCCAGGTGGTGATCGCCAGCCCCGACGAGGTGCCGGTCTCGCACTGACCCGCTGCGCCGGTCAGGCCGTCCGACCCTCAGCCGGGCTGCGGTGGCTCGGCGCGGACCAGCCTCATCGACGGCTCCGCGGCGTCCGTGCCTGCCTGGCCACGCTGCTGCGCAGGCACGATGGGAGCCGGCGACCCCTCCGGGGTCAGGATCTGGAACCCGGCCGCGTCCTGGTCGTCCGGGTCGGCCTGCAGCAGATAGCCGACCGCCCCGGCGGCAAAGGCAGCCTGCAGCAGGCTCGGGGACGCCGCCTTGGACAAGCCGAGGACCCGGACGCGGGGCGCGGTCTCCCGGATAGCGCCGATGAGGGCGAGCCCCCCCAACGGTGGCAACGACATGTCGACGAAGACGACGTCCGGGCGGCGCTCCTCGATGAGATCGAGGGTCGCCCAGCCCGTCGTGGCGGTGCCCACCACAGCCAGCCCGGACGTGGTCACGAACGAGCGCACCACCCGGCGTCGCATCAGCTCGTCGTGCGCAGCGATGACGATTCGAAACACGCCCCCAGCCCCTTCCCACGGACCACCAGCACACCTGTTGTCTGTCGTTGCTGCCCGCCGAGGCTGGGGTGCTTCCCCGCCCTTCCCCGGCGACAGCCTGTGAGACGCGGGGGCTCCGGCCCCACGGCCGGAACCCCCGCTCGTCCCTTAGGGGGTGAGCGGTGCGCTCAGCCCCTGCGTGGACGTCCGTGGCGCCAGCCGGCTGCCGGCCGGGACGACAGCCGGCGCGCCCAGCACGGTGAGGCGGCCCCGCACCTGGTTCTGGGCCTGGCAGTCCTGGGTGCAGCTCGTGGGGGAGTTCGACACCTCGACGGCGTCCTCGCCGGTGACCATGCCCATCCGGCCGCCACTCGCCACGTCCCAGATCGCCATGCCGCCACAGTGGTCCGTGGTCTCGGCGAGACCGAGGCTGTTGGTGAAGTCGGGACCGCACTCGCGCTGGGGCACCCGCGTGGCCACCTGAGCGCTGTCACGCAGCACGAGGCCGGGCCGGCCGGCGCGACCGATGTTGACCCGCGGTCGGACCTGGACGCAGAAGCGGCTGGGCGGGCCGGTGGTGACGCTGGTGCAGGCGGAGCCGAGGTACTGCCCGACGCGCGCCCGGAACCGTGGGTTGTCGTAGTAGAAGACGGACGGGGCGAGGGTGTGGACGATCCGGGTCCGGCTGCCGTCCCCCCGAGAGGGCTCCATCTGGAAGATGCCACCGACCGCGCAGTCCTTGGCCTGCAGCTTCATCGACAGCCCGGGGCCGGTCCGGGTCATCACGAGGCCCTCCTTGTCCAGCGACAGGGTGATGCGGCTGGTCAGGACCAGGCCTCGGTGGTTCGGGACCTTGCTCGCGTACACCGTCGTCGCCACGCCGCCGGTCTGGTCGAGGACGTTGGGGGCGCCGGTGAAGCCCTGGTCGTAGACCGCGAAGGTCGCCGGGTCCACCGTGAAGCTGGTGTAGCGGCCGGTCACGACGAACCGACCCCGCGGCGCGGCAACCGTCCCGGCGAACCCGGGGCTCTGCTGCAGCACCCGGTAGCCGCCCCCGTCGCAGCCCTTGGAGGAGGCCGCGATCGCGGGCCCGGCCGGGCCGCCCACGGCCAGCAGGGGGAGCGCAAGGGCTCCCACGGCAACGAGGACAGGTGCCCCGCTCGCGCGACGACGGCGGCGATAGATCTGCATGGTGTGCCCTTCGTTGTCCGGTATGACCTCCTGACGGTGGCGTACGACGGGGGCGGTCCACAGGTGTACGTAGGTGCTAGGACCACGGTCGGCGCCACATCCGGCGGACGTGTGAGGGTGGTGTGGTGGGTCGTCGACAGCCGCGGCTCCGCGACGGAGGCGGGACGGCCCAGGTCCGGGCGGTCAGGGCGGGCGGGCCGGGCGGTCTCAGCCCGCGTGGTTGGTCTCCCACGCCCGGGCCACGAGCTCGGTCAGACCTGCCGGTCGACGGCCGCGATTCGCCTGAGGTACGAGCAGCCCGGCCGGTCGTGTGCGGTCCCAGCCGCTCGAGCAGGTCCGGTTGCTGTCGTAGTAGGTGAGCCCGTACAGCGTGAGCGCCGCCTTCCGCGGCGACAGGCCGACGGCGAACCACTCGTGCCGCTTGCCGTCCGCGGTGGTGTAGGGCTGGCGGCCGAACCCGACGACGGCGGTCCCCCACATGACCGGGGTCGCTCCGGTGACCTCACGCATCAGGCCGAGCACGTCCCCGGCGTCCTCGCGACGCCGCTGGTCGGCGACCGAGACCAGGAACGACTCGACGTCCCGGTCGTTCGGCGTGGTCTTGCCGGGGGCGTCGGCCGTCCCCGCAGTCTGTCGCGCGCGCCACGGCTGTCCACGGACGGCGGACGGTGTCGCCGCCGGTCGCGGTGCCGGGCCCCGGGGCGAGCCCGTCGAGTCGGATCGGACGTCCGGGCTCGCCCAGACCAGCCCCGTCAGATCCTCGCCGCGCGGTAGCCCGCCGCCTCCGCGGCGGCCGCGGTGCGGAAGCACTGCTCAGGGTTGGTGACACGGTAGTACTGCTGACCGGGCCGGTGGTAGATCATCGAGCTCCGGTTCCCCTTGATCGGGGCGGACGACGGACACGACCTTCCGACCGGCGCGACCGGGGCGCTCACGCGCCGGCCTCCGCATCGGTAGTTGGCGTGCCGGGCGTCCAGGCGGCGGTACCGGGCCTGGCGAGGATGCCGCTGGTAGCCGTCACGGGAGTCGTAGCGCGCCCTGGCCCCGCCCCGGATCTGCAGTGCGGAGACGTCGGTGGTGCCGCGGTTGACGTACCGCAGCAGTCGACCGTAGCGGTCCCGCCCCCGGACGCTCGTCGGGTTGCCGAGCCGTACCAACGAGCCGGCGGGTGCAGCCCGCCTGGCCTTCCGGGTCGCGGCAGCATGACCGCATCGACCGCGCTCAGGCGTGTCGACGCCGATCAGCCGGACCGTGCCCCGGCTGGTGACGACGGTGTCGCCGTCGAGCCAGCGGACCACGCGCGCGGAGCTCGCTGCCTGCGCGGTGGGAGTGACGACGAGGAGCGAGGCGAGGGTCGCTGCCACGGCGGCGAGGGCGAGCAGGGTCGTGCGCAAGGACGTGTCCTTCGTCGGGGTCGGGGATCGGGCGACCCCGCCAGGTCCGGAGGTCGGCTGCAGTTGAGGTACAGCGAATGATACGACTTTTCCGGCAGCATCCGGTACGTCGGACTAGCGCCAGCTCCGACCGGTGTCGATCGACCTCCGGCTGGCTTCACCCACGAGTGTCGTCGTCACTCGTTGGTCTCGCTGCTCGCCGACGTGGGGTGCCCATCGAGGACCACGCGGCTGATACACGCCGGGTACCCATGTGGTCGAGCTCGTCCACCGCCACCAGCTGCGCCCGGTGATCGAGACCAGAGGGGTGGCGATGGTGCGGTTGTCGCCAACGACGACAGGGCGGCGAGAGCGCGTAGCGGACGGCCTGGCTTCTCAGTTGGCTACTCACCCCGGCGATGTACGCCTCCGGAAAGGGCGGCGAAGCAGGGCGCAGCAGGCGTTCTCGCTGGTCAGATGGGGTGTGGTGAGGGTGGGCCTAAGCGGACTTGAACCTCTGACCTCTTCCTTGTCAGTCGCGTCCTGAGCGCTTCTCGGGGTCTTTGTCTGCGTGGTTTCAGGCGTGATCCGGTTCGGCTGGGTCCCGCGCTGTCGGGTGGATCCGGCGACCCGTCGTTACTCAATTGGTTACTCAGTTCGTCGAGGAGCGCTGGGCTCGCTGGTGCGTCGGCCAGGAGGGAGCCACCGGCCCGATAGCCAGCCAGGATGCTCGTCGGCGTCCGGGGTCAAGGGTGGCCGCAGGTCATCGCGTAGCGACGCAGAGCGCCCTTGATGCCGGGGGCCGGCGTGCAGATCGTCAGGGATCGGGTCGGCGGCTCGGTGGTGAGCGGGGCTGCGGGACGGTAAGCACCTGGTGCAGCTCGTGAGCGTCGGTGTCCTTGGGGGCGTCGGCGCCTTCTGCTGTCCGTGCCGGGGAAGTTGGGGTGCGCGAGGACGGCGCGCCAGCGCCGCCCGCAGCGCACCCTTCGCGCCGAAGGCGCGCTTGAACCAGTGGAGATAGTCATCACGGCTGGATCTCGGATGACAATGTGTTCAGTGGGCCGATCTGCAACAGGTGCCCGTCAGCTGATGTGCGGCACCGACCCTGATCGGCACCCTGTGAGGGGGGCGTCTCGGTGGGGCGTCTCGGGCTCAGGTAGGGCCGGGATTGGCAATGGTTGTCTTGTCGGTGGTGGAGCAGCGTCTGGACGCGGTCCGGGCAGTTGGTTGGCGACGGTGAAGCGTTGGACGGGCGGTTGTCTCAACTAAGACTACCGCCGGTCAGTGACCGGGAGCGGGTGCACATCTTATGACAGATCGGCGCAGACATCGGTGATGCTGCCCTTGCCGGTGAGACCCTCGACGAGGTTGCCCTCGGCGTCGAAGGCGAAGGTGAAGTTCCCCGATGTCACCACGACCCCAGCATCCGGGTCGGTGAGCAGGTTCCGACCCGTGGCCTTAAAGACAACCTTACCGTCAGCGTCGGTTGTGATGTGAAACGTGCCATTTATGGTGTAGTTTGCGTTGTTCCCATTTCCTGTAGCCGTTACATGCGTCCTGGCCGAAACGGCGATCAACCCTCCGCCCGGCTTTTCGATGGTCTTCCCCTTGCTGCTGCCCTTGACTAGGACGTCGAAAGCACAACTGCCCGTGCTGGCGTCCGCAGGGATGGGGAAGACGATAGGAGCGGTTTCAGGCGGGATGGCGACTGCGGGAGCGGACAGCGTCAAAAGTGGGGCGATTACAGCAAACCCGAGTATGCGGTTCATAAGTCCTCCTCTGAAGTTAATTCCATTTGGACCGTGCCAGGTGTCTCGATGGTCCCGCAATAGTTTGTCAGGGTCTTGCGCTGATGAGTTCCCGAGTGATATAGGGTCAGCGTCGTCCGCGCATGGCGAGAACGGGCCGCACTGGCGCACCTGCCGGGCGGGCCCCGACGGGTCGAAGCACGGGCCGCATGCTAACGGTGTTCTCCCTCTGGTCCAGACTGGCCAAGCGGGGTACACGCGGCGGACGACGAGTTGTCCGCCACCACTCGCGCATGATCGTCATAGTAGTCAGGGACAGCCCCGCCGCCTGGCCTGCTGGTCCAGACGGCATCGCCCGGTCGCAGCAGTCATTGCTTCGCTGCATGCGTCAACTGTGAAGAGCCGCTTTGCGGCCCGGTCCCGCGGAGCACTCGTGGGCCTCTATTCGGAGTCCATGCAGAGGCGGGACACTCGTAGTCGCTTACTTGAGAACTATTTCTCGATTTGAGTCTGCGCGTTCACAGAAAAAGCCCTGGTCAGAGCAGAAAACAAAGACAGTGACGAACGCGGCCGCGGTCCCCTTCTTGTACGGATAAGGAGTTGGCGCAACTTGCAGGGTGGCTGTCTGCGTTTCCCCCGGTACAGATGCCGTCGCCCTGGGCGCTGCCCGCGGTGAGTCTTTTTCCCGAGACTCGCTGTTGTAAGCCGAAGCCGATGCTGTACTGCTCTTCAGCATCGCAGACGAAGGTGATAGGGACGCTGGCTGCGGCTCCCTTCCCCAACAGCGTCCCGGGTCCCACGCTCGAGATCGTGGGAGTTACCGCCATGGCTGGAGCGGCAACAACCGACATGCTGAGGGCCGCCGCCAGGCCACCAACGATGAGCGGCCGTCGGACGGCGAGGGGCGAGGTTGCGAAGCTGCGAAGTACCGACATAAGATCCTCCGAAAATTGGTCCAATGACTCTTACCTTCTCCACCCAAGTCCCGAGTGCTTGCGCTGGTCAATGACGAGTTGGCACCACCTTGCGTAGTGCCCCTTGGGGCGGTCGCAGACGCCCGCTCTCAGGCCATCTACGGCGCATGCGAGGTTCTCTACACCCACATCTGATCAGCGCTCTGCCCCGGCGCGCTATTGCCACATCACCACGGCGGAAGGCTCTCCTAGTCAATCAGGGTCAGGTGTGGTGCCACTCAGCAATCACACTCTCTCCCTTTTAAAGTCTGGCTGGCGATTCGTACCCCTTACGTGGCTCTCCCCACTCGAGGGTGTAGCCGCGGCCTGAACCCGCCGGTCGCGAGTAGCGATCTGGAGATGTAGTTGGTGAAGTTGCGGAAGCCGAGGGCTGAGCCGCGGACGTGTTCGAGCTGCCGTTCATCGCCGCAGTCGGTCCGCTGGTCGTCCCGGGGTCGGTCGAAGTAGGCCAGGACGTCGTCGGCACGCTTCTTCAAGGTCCGGCCAAACGTGACGAGTTCGCCGAGCCCGCCCGGTCCGGTTGGTCTGGCGCAAGCGGACGTGGCGCTGTGTCGAACCGGCGTGTCCGAGAAGCGTGTTCACCGAGCAGGCCGATCACGTGTCGGCGCCACGTGCTGCTGACCACGTGGGCGTGTTGGTGGGCGATCGACCAGATCCGCCGCGAGAACGCCAGCATCTCCGGTATCCCACGGCAGCTCGGTACGACCTGGAATACGGTATGGGTTGCCCGGCCTGGTGTCGACGAACACGTGTTGCACCACGTCTTTGAGCGCCCGATCGACGTCGGCGGTCGCGGTCCCAAGCAGCTGATCGGGATGGTCAACCTCACTCCCGATGTCGACGGCAAGCCCTAGGGCACGGCTGGTGGACCTGGTGCCAGGGCGGTCCGGAAAGGCCTATAGCGGCTGGCTCAGGAGCGCGGCGAGGTCTCCCGCGGCGCCGTGGAAGTCGCCGCCCTGAAGCTGTTCCACGGCTACACGAACGCCATCGACGACCGGCTGGAAGACGCTACCGCCGTGCTCGACGCCTTTCACATCGTGAAGCTCGGCACCCAAGCCGTCGATGAGCCCCGACGCCGGGCCCAGCAGGAGACGCGTGGCCACTGGGGCCCCGGGAAACGACCAGCTCCACGGCATCCGCCCATCCTGCGGTCGGGAGCGAGAACCTCACCGACCGGCAACGCGCTCGGCTCGAGCAGGCCATCGCCGTCGACGAACGCCACGACGAGGTCTACGTCGCCTGGCTCTGTGGCAACAGCTGCGAGCCGCGTGCAAGGCGCAGGACCCGGTCAACGGGCGGCGGATCGCCGAGAGGCTCCTCGCCGGTCGACCTCAGGTCGTCGGTCTGGATGGCCTTGCCGTGTGCCAGTCGCGGATCGTTGCGGGCCTCCAGAGGTTCAGCTTGCCCATGCGGCGGTCTGCGGATGGCATCTGCTGTCGCGCGACGTAGGCGCGGACGGTCGAGGCGCTGACATTGAGAAACGCGGCCACGTCCTCGGTGGTCCACCAATCGTCGGACAGCTCGCGATTCCGGCCGCTCACCGACGCACTCCATGCGATGCGGCCGTGAAGGCTAGTTCGGTACTGAACTCACCGGCTCGTGGGTGGCCGGCGTTGTGGGGTGCTTGGAGTTCTCGCGCCAGTTCTTGGGCCACCATCCTCAGACTGGGGATGGACTGCCGGTTGCCCCTAAGGGCCATGAGCCCTTGGGAGACAGCCTCGTCCACGACCGGCTCGTGCAGCGATGACGGCTCCCCTCTGTGTCAACGGGCAGGCTGAGGAGTCTTCTTGACTGACGTCTTTCGGGTCTAGACGGTCGGTTGTAGCGTCGGTGGGCGGGTCCTGGAAGTGGCTGATCCGCTGAGTCGACATGCGGGTGCTGATCGACCGCGCTGGATTCTCGAGTCGCCCCGCAGTGCCCTCCCGGGCCCGTTCCAGCTGCTCGTCGTGCGTCGGCGACGAGCTGGCGGTAGACAGCGGCGGAGATCCGTCGCTTCAGGCAGCGCATCGCCTCCATGGGCTTCTTCCCGTCGGCTCGCTTGCGCCGGTAGTAGGCGCGTCCGTCGGTGTCGAGGCGGAGTTGGGTGACCGCGCGGTCCGCGACGGCCTGGTGGCGGTGTGGTGCCTGGACCCCAAGGGCGGGATGGAGCTCGCACCAGGTCGGGGTCTGTTCGCCCGGTTCGTCTACGGCGACACCAACCACGACGCCGCTACTGGCGCTGGCGGGTCGGGTCACGAGGTGGCGTTCGCGGCTGTCCTGGAGGACGCGGTGGCGGTGATGCGGCGACGCCAACCAGCCTGCGGGGCCGGACCCGGCTCCACACCCCCACGGTCGAGGAGCCACTGGTGCTGGTGGTGGTCGATGAGATCGCGTCGCTGACCGCCTACGTCGTGGACCGGGACGCCAAACGCCGGATCGCGGTCGCGTTGTCGCTGCTGCTGTCCCAGGGCCGGGCCGTCGGGGTCAGCGTGATCGGCGCGATCCAGGACCCTCGCAAGGAAGTCCTGTCCATGCGGGACCTGTTCCCGACCCGGATCGCGCTGCGGCTGACCGAACCCGAACAGGTCGGCCTGGTGCTTGGCCAGGGGGCCCGGGACCGCGGCGCCCGCTGCGACCAGATCCCCAAGGCCCTTCCCGGCGTCGGCTACGTCGGCCTCGACGGATCGCCGAACCCGTCCGGGTCCGGTTCGCCCACGTACGACGATCACATCGCGACCCTGGCCCACACCTACGCCCCCCGACCACGCGTCAACCTCGCACCCGCCCCACCAGTCACCCTCATCCCCCACCCCACAGGCACCAGCCCCGGCAGCGGCAGCGGGACCGGCACCAGCGCTGGAAGTGGGGCCGTGGCATGACCAGCCTGACGCCCTCAGGAGACTGCCGGGAGTGGATGCGGCACGGCGGCTGCGTCATGACGCCGGGTCTACCGTGGACCTCCGACGCCGCCACGGTGTCACGGTGCTGGTCGAGGTGATGGCGGCCGTCTGCGGCGACTGCCCGGTCCGGCTCGCCTGCCTCGCCCACGTCGCCCACGCGCATGTCACCGGCGGCTTCTGGGCAGGCGCCGACTGCGACCCCCACGCTGCAGGCACCGGCTGACCCGCCCCGGCGACCAGGGCCTCGCCCTCGCCGCCGCAGGCCGCGCCCGCGAGTACGACCAGTGGCGCGCAGCGCAGTCCAGGTCGGCAAGGCAACACAAGGCGTGACTACCGGAGACGAGAGTGATGACGATGCTGGTGGAGTACCAGGTCCCCCCGGTGCTGTACCGGGTGGAGGAGGCAGCCGAGGCGCTGCGGCTGAGTCGGACGGCGATCTACGAGCTCATCCGCTCGGGTCGGCTGCGGACGGTCAAGGAGGGTCGGCGTCGGTTGGTCCCCGTGGCGGCGCTCGCTGACTACGTGGCGGCACATGAGAGCGGCGCGGCGTGAGTGATCGACAGGCTCGGGCGCGTGGTGATGGTGGCTGAGCTGGTCGGAGTCGCGGCAGCGGTGGATCGCCTCGGTCACGGTGGGGTACGACGGTCGCGGCAAACGGGTCGTGCGTCGGGCGGCTGGCCGGTCCAAGACGGAGGCGTTGCGTCGGCTGCGGGAGATGACCCGGGCTCATGAGGACGGTCTGACCTTGGGGCCGGCGAATTACACGGTCCGCGAGGCGGTGCAGGACTGGTTGGAGTTCGGCCAGCTCAATGCCGCACCGGTGACGCGCCGGAAGAACCAGCTCCTGTGCGACACGCATGTGCTCCCCTACCTGGGGGCGCGCAAGCTGCGGGACCTGTCGGCGGTGGAGGTGGACCGTTGGCTGCATGCGCTGTCCCAGTCGCTGTCGACAAGTAGCCTGCGCTCGGTCAAGCATGCCTGAACCGGTCGGTACGTCGGGCGATGGCTCGGGACCTGGTGCAGCGGAACGTGGTCGAGCTGTGCCAGTGCCGCACGGTCGCCCGGGCCGCGTCTCGAAGTCGTTGACATTGGAGCAAGCGCGAGGCGTGCTGACGATGACGGCTCCCGACCCGCTGCACGCCTACATCGTCGTCTCGCTGCTGACCGGGGCCAGGACAGAGGAGCTGCGGGCGCTGCGGTGGGAGCACGTGCACCTCGATCCCCCGTCGAGGCCCGGCTCGGTGCTACTCCCGCCTCACGTCGAGGTGTGGCGTTCGGTGCGGGCCAACGCCGAGACCAAGACGAAGAAGTCACGGCGCACCCTGGCATTGCCTTCGCAGGCGGTGGCGGTGTTGCGGGTCCACCGGGTCGAGCAGATGCGGCAGCACCTCCGGTGCGAGATCAAAGAGGAGAAGGGCCTGGTGTTCACGACCTCGACGGGTGCGGCGCTGGATGCGGCCAACGTCCGTCGTGACTTCCGGCGGGCGCTGACGCTGGTGCCGGGGTTGGACCCGGAAGACTGGACACCGCGGGAGATGCGGCATTCGTTCGTCTCGCTGCTGTCCGAGAGCGGGGTGCCCATCGAGGAGATCTCGCGTCTAGTGGGCCACACGGGCACGCACGTCACGGAGCTGGTCTACCGGCACCAGCTGCGGCCGGTGATCGAAAGCGGGGCGGTCGCGATGGAGCAACTGTTCGGCGTTGAGCATCAGGCCGGGCACGTCACGGAGGATGGTGGCGAGGGTGCCTGACCGGAGGAGTTGGTTACTCAGTTGGTTACTCACCCGGTTCGAGCAGGCGGAACGACCGGCGCACGGTGACGCTTCGATGAGCGTTTCCGCTGGTCAGGCGGGGTGTGGTGGGGTGGGCCTAAGAGGACTTGAACCTCTGACCTCTTCCTTATCAGGGAAGCGCTCTAACCGTCTGAGCTATAGGCCCCGGGGTGCTGCGGGACGGCCGCGCGGTGGCGCGGCCGACGGCAGAGATTACCGCATCGCGGTCGGAGCGCCCAAACCGGGAAGCTCTCAGTGGTCGTCCTCGGCGAGCGTGACCTCCACCCCGCCGAGCAGCGCGGCTGCGAGGTTGTAGAGGAACGCCGCGAGCGTGGCGATCGCGGTGATCAGCAGGACGTCGAGCACCGCCACGATCATGGCGAAGCCGAGGACCCTGCTGGTCCCGACGTAGTTCTTCACGTCGAAGTTCTGCGAGGAGTCGCCGCCGACGACGTCGCTGACCGTGGAGTTGATGGAGTCCCAGACCCCCGCTGCCCCCAGCACCGACCAGACCACCGCCACCGCCACGACGGTCACGATGCCGAACGCGATCGAGAGCAGGAACGAGGTCTTCATCACCGACCACGGGTCCAGGTGAACCAACCGCAGCCGGGCGCGACGGCTGCCGCGCGGCTTCGAGCCGGCCCCGACCCGGGTCGTCGATGTCGTGGTGGTGCGCGTCCCCTCGGAGCGACCGCTGGACGAGCCCGAGGACCCGGACCGCTCGGCCTGGCCGGCGCCGGGCGAGACGGCGGTGCCGGCTGCGCGCACCGCCGCCGAGACCCGGTCCGTCATGGAGCCACGTCCGGAGTCTCGCCCCGTCTGCCCGGAGGCGCTCGCGCCGGCCGGCTTGGCACCGGAGGCCGGTCCGGACAAGGGACGATGGGGCAGCGGGGCGTCGTCACGTCGGTCGGCCATCAGGACTCCTCGCTGTCGGCGTCGTCGCTGCCGTCGTCGGCACCCGCGTCGTCCCGCTGCGGGTTGGCGTCCTCGATTGTCTCATCCGGGCCGCCCGCTCCCGTCACCTCGTCGGCCGGCAGGTCCCCGGCGTTCCCGAGAGCCTCCTCGACCGCCTCCTCGACCGCCTCCTCGATCTCCGGGGCCCGCTCCACGCTGCGAGCGACCACCGCCACCGAGTCGGTCCCGGTGACGCCGACGAACCGGACCCCCTTGGTGTCCCGCCCGGTCGGGCGCAGGTGCTCGTCGATCGCGCTGCGGGTGACCTGGCCGGACTGCCTGATGGCCAGCACCTCGTCCCCCTCGACGACGATGAACGCACCCACCAGGTCGCCGCGCTCGCCGTCGGCCTTCATCGCCTTGATGCCGATGCCGCCGCGCGACTGCAGCCGGTACTCCGAGATCGCGGAGCGCTTGGCGAAGCCGCCGGCCGTGATCGTGAAGACGTACTGCTCGGTCACGCCGGCCAGCGCGTTCGCGACCTGCCCGGACTGCTCGCCCGACTGGTCGCCCGACTCGTCGCCGGACCGCTCGTGGGCGTGACGCAGATCCTCCTCGGCCGCCACCTGCGCGGCCCGGATCACCGACATCGAGAGCAGCTGGTCGTCGTCGCGGAACTTCATCCCGATGACGCCGGAGGTGGCCCGGCCCATCGGGCGCAGCTCCGCGTCGTCGGCACGGAAGCGGATCGCCTGGCCCTTGCGGGAGACCAGCAGGATGTGGTCGTCGGCGTTCGCGAGCTCCGCGCCGATCAGCTCGTCACCCCCGGCGTCGAGGTCGGTCTCACGGAAGTTGATCGCGATCACGCCGGCCTGCCGCGGGCTGTTGTAGTCCCCGAGCCGGGTCTTCTTCACCAGCCCGTTGCGGGTGGCGAGCACGAGGTACGGCGCCTGCTCGTAGTCGCGGATCGCCAGCACCTGGGCGATGCTCTCGTCGGGCTGGAACGACAGCAGCCCCGCCACGTGGCCGCCCTTGGCGTCGCGGGACGCCTCCGGGAGGTTGTAGGCCTTGGTGCGGTAGACCCGGCCGGCGGTGGTGAAGAACAGCAGCCAGTGGTGGTTGCTGGTGGCCATGAAGTGCTCGACCACGTCGTCGCCGCGCAGCGTGGCACCGCGCACGCCCTTGCCGCCCCGCTTCTGGGTCCGGTACAGCGCGGCATTGGTGCGCTTGGCGTACCCGCCGCGGGTGATCGTCACGACCAGGTCCTCGTCGGGGATGAGGTCCTCCATCGACAGGTCCCCGTCGGCGGCGATGATCCGGCTGCGCCGGTCGCTGCCGAACTTGTCCACGATCTCGGCGAGCTCGTCGGCGATGATCCGCCGCTGCCGCTGCTCGTTGGCGAGGATGTCCTCGAGGTCGGCGATCAGGGTCTCGATCTTGGCGAGGTCGTCGATGATCTTCTGCCGCTCCAGGGCGGCGAGCCGGCGCAGCTGCATGTCCAGGATCGCCCGGGCCTGCACCTCGTCGACGTCGAGCAGCCGGATCAGGCCCTCGCGCGCCTCCTCGACGTCCGGGCTGCGCCGGATCAGGGCGATGACCTCGTCGAGCATGTCGAGGGCCTTGACCAGCCCGCGCAGGACGTGGGCCCGCTCCTCGGCCTCCTTCAGCCGGAACCGGGTCCGCCGCTGGATGACCTCGACCTGGTGGGCGACCCAGTGCGAGATGAACTGGTCGAGGGTCAGGGTGCGAGGCACGCCGTCGACGAGCGCCAGCATGTTCGCGGCGAAGTTCGTCTGCAGCTCGGTGTGCTTGTAGAGGTTGTTCAGCACGACGCGCGCGACGGCGTCGCGCTTGAGCACCACGATCAGCCGCTGGCCGGTGCGGGCGGAGGTGTTGTCGCGGACGTCGGCGATGCCCTGGACCTTGCCGGAGTCGGCGAGCTCGGCGATCTTCAACGCGAGGTTGTCGGGGTTCACCTGGTAGGGCAGCTCGGTGATGACGAGCTCGGTGCGCCCCTTGGCGTCCTCCTCGATCTCCACGACGGCACGCATCGTGACCGAGCCCCGGCCGGTCCGGTACGCCTGCTCGATGCCCTGCCGGCCGACGATCAGCCCGTGGGTCGGGAAGTCCGGGCCCTTGATCCGCTCCAGCAGCGCCTCGAGCAGCTCCTCGCGGGTGGCGTCGGGGTGCGCCAGTGCCCACTGCACGCCCTCGTTGAGCTCACGCAGGTTGTGCGGCGGGATGTTGGTCGCCATGCCGACGGCGATCCCGGCCGAGCCGTTGGCCAGCAGGTTCGGGAACCGCGCCGGCAGGATGCCGGGTTCACGCGAGCGGCCGTCGTAGTT
Organism: uncultured Actinomycetota bacterium; assembly: GCA_963781695.1. Classification (GTDB taxonomy): domain Bacteria; phylum Actinomycetota; class Actinomycetes; order Propionibacteriales; family Nocardioidaceae; genus Nocardioides_B. The sequence goes on along the minus strand of CAWAGE010000006.1, from coordinate 123,351 downwards.
GGGCGTGAAGTCGACGGTGTCCTGCTCGATGTCGCGGACCATCTCCATGGCCAGCGGCGCCATCTTGCACTCGGTGTAGCGCATCGCGGCCGCGGGGTCGTTGCCCGGCGACCCGAAGTTGCCCTGGCTGTCGACCAGCGGCAGCCGCATCACCCACGGCTGCGCCAGCCGCACCAGGGTGTCGTAGATCGCGGAGTCCCCGTGCGGGTGGTACTGACCCATCACCTCGCCGACCACGCGGGCGCACTTGTAGAAGCCGCGGTCGGGCCGGTAGCCGCCGTCGTACATGGCGTAGAGGACCCGGCGGTGCACCGGCTTCAACCCGTCGCGGACGTCGGGCAGCGCCCGCCCCACGATGACCGTCATGGCGTAGTCGATGTAGGAGCGCTGCATCTCCACCTGGAGCTCGACCGGCTCGATGCGGCCGCCCGGACCGGGGAGGGCGGGCGGTTCGGTGGTGTCAGTCACAGGTCATCTCTCTTCGTGTCGTGCTCGTGGTCTCGACGTGGCTCGACCGGCCGTGGCGCTCGCGTGGTCTCGACGGGCTCGACCACCGGGACGCGCTCAGATGTCGAGGAAGCGGACGTCCTTGGCATTGCGCTGGATGAACGAGCGGCGCTGCTCGACGTCCTCGCCCATCAGCACCGAGAACATCTCGTCGGCCTGGGCCGCGTCCTCCAGGGTCACCTGGAGCAGCAGCCGGTTGTCGGGGTCGAGGGTGGTGTCCCACAGCTCGTCCGGGTTCATCTCGCCCAGACCCTTGTAGCGCTGGACCGGGTTCTCCTTGGGCAGCCGCTTGCCGGCCTCCAGGCCCGCCCTGGTCAGCGCGTCTCGCTCGGCGTCGGAGTAGACGAACTCGTGCTCGGCGGGCTTGTTCCAGCGCAACCGGTACAGCGGCGGCTGGGCGAGGTAGACGTAGCCGGCCTCGATCAGCGGCTTCATGAACCGGAACAGCAGGGTCAGCAGCAGCGTCCGGATGTGGTGGCCGTCGACGTCGGCGTCGGCCATCATCACGATCTTGTGGTAGCGGACCTTGTCGAGGTCGAACTCCTCGTGGATGCCGGTGCCGAGGGCGGAGATGATCGCCTGCACCTCGTTGTTGGCCAGCACCTTGTCGAGCCGGGCCTTCTCGACGTTGAGGATCTTGCCCCGGATCGGGAGGATCGCCTGGATCCGCGGGTCCCGGCCGCCCTTCGCCGAGCCGCCCGCGGAGTCGCCCTCCACGACGAAGATCTCGCACTCCTCGGGGTTGGTCGACTGGCAGTCGGCGAGCTTGCCCGGCAGGCCACCCCCACCCAGCAGGCCCTTGCGGCTGCGGGCCAGCTCGCGCGCCTTGCGGGCCGCGACCCGGGCGTACGCCGCGGCCTGCGCCTTCCGGACGATGTCACGTCCCTCGGCGGGGTTCTTCGCGAACCAGTCGCCGAGCTGCTCGTTGACCAGACGCTGCACGAAGCCCTTGGCCTCGGTGTTGCCCAGCTTGGTCTTGGTCTGCCCCTCGAACTGCGGCTCGCCGAGCTTGATGGAGATGATGGCCGTCAGGCCCTCCCGGACGTCGTCCCCGGAGACCCGGTCCTCGGGCTTCTTGATGAGGTTCCACTCCTGGCCCCAGCTGTTGACCAGCGAGGTCAGCGCGGAGCGGAAGCCCTCCTCGTGGGTGCCGCCCTCGTGGGTGTTGATGGTGTTGGCGAAGGTGTGCACCGACTCGGTGTAGGCGCCCGTCCACTGCATCGCCATCTCCAGGCTCATCCCGGAGTCCGGCTGCTCGGCGGCGAAGTCGATGATGCTGGGGTGCGTCGGGCTCTTGCTGCGGTTGAGGTGCTCGACGTAGTCGACCAGGCCGCGCTCGAAGCAGAACCGCCGCTCCACCACGCCGCCCTCGGAGTCGAGGTTCTCCCCGACGACGGGCGCCACGACCGCCGCAGCACCCTCGGCGTCGACCGCCCCCGCGCGTGACTCGGCGGCCAGCGCCTCGTCGAGCTCGGCGGTCTCGGGCCGCTCGTCGCGAACCACGATCTCCAGGCCCTTGTTGAGGAAGGCCATCTCCCGGATCCGGTTGGTGATGGTCTCCAACGAGTACGTCGTGGTCTCGAAGATGTCTGGGTTCGCCCAGAACGTGATGGTCGTGCCGGTGGCGTCGGTGGCCTCCAGCTGCTCCAACGGTCCGTCCGGCTCGCCGATGGAGAAGGTCTGCCGCCAGTGGTGGCCCCGGTTGCGGACGTCGACCTGGACCCGGGCGCTCAGCGCGTTGACCACCGAGACGCCGACACCGTGCAGCCCGCCGGACACCTTGTAGCCGCCGCCGCCGAACTTGCCACCGGCGTGCAGCATCGTCAGCGCCATCGTCACCGCCGGGATGCCCTCGACCGGGTGCACGTCGGTGGGGATGCCGCGCCCGTCGTCCTCGACGCGCACGCCGCCGTCCCCGAGCAGCGTCACCACGATGCGCGAGCAGTGGCCGGCCAGCGACTCGTCGACAGAGTTGTCGACGACCTCCCAGACCAGGTGGTGCAGGCCGCGCTCGCCGGTGGACCCGATGTACATGCCCGGGCGCTTGCGGACCGCCTCGAGCCCCTCCAGCACCTGGATCGCGGAGGCGTCGTAGCGCCCCTCCTCGACCGCGTGACCCTGCCCCATCGGCGCGAGGTTGCCCGCGGCCTCGGCGACCGCCGCGGAGGTGGGACCGGTGTCACCGGTGGAGAGGGGGTCGGCGGGGGTGTCACGAGGACTGTCGGTGCTGTCGGGCGGGGGGGTGCTGGCGGGCATCTCTTCGGCCACGAGCCATCCTCTTCACGTCTGCGCACAAAGCAACGGCCGACCCCGAGCCGGGGAACGACCACGCTCGAGTGTACCCCGTCAGGGCCCGGATCCGGGGGTGCCCGCCCCCAGCGGGGGGTGTCCTCGCACCCCGATGGCCGGTTGTGAGCCTCAGAGGGCGGTCAGGACGGCTGCGCAGGGGCATTCGCGAGTCCCTGTACCGGCCCGGGTGCTCTCAGCGGCGCTCTCCGGGCGTCAGCGGGACGCCCGGGGCGGGTGCGGCGGAGGGGGTCGTCCCGCTCACCCGTAGGTGTCACGGGGGCCACGGCCGTCGCGGACGGAGCGGGGGCCACGCTTCCAGGACGGGCCCCGGGGTCCCTGCACGTCGATGGCCAGCACGGTCCCGTCACCGAGCTCCTCGTTGAGCCGGCGCACCACCGTCGGGGCCAGCAGCCGCATCTGGACGGCCCAGGCGGTGGAGTCGGTGCGGACCACCAGCTTGTGCTCGGCGTAGCCCTCCGGACGGCAGTGGGAGGCCACCTCGCTGCCCACGATCACGTCCCAGCGGGTGAACACACCGTGCACCCGGACGTCGGTGCCCCAGCCCTGCTGGTCGATCAACCGGCCGATCGTGGAGTCGAGCAGCTGCGGGTCCCGCTCGTCGGGGTGGGCCCCGGAGGCCTGGGGGTCGACCCGCCGCCGGAACGGCCGGCCCGAGCCTCCCGAGCCGCCCCCCGTGCCGCCGGAGCCACCGTTGCCCCGGCGGGGACGGGTCCCCGGACGGGCCAGCGAGCGGGCGACGCTGCGGGCCAGGTCGAGCCCGGTGTCGTCGTGGGGGTCGGGGGTCTCGACGGGCTCGACCGCCCGGGGGTCGGGAGGCTCGGCAGGCGAGGGGTCGACGGGCTCCACCGCTCGGGGTTCGGGGGTCTCGACAGGCTCGACCGGCCTGGGACGACGACGCTCAGCCGACACGGGGCAGCACCTTCTGGTCGACCACGTCGATGCGGGCGCCGGCCAGGGCGGCGGGCACGTCGTCGGGGACCGCCGCGGTCACCAGCACCTGCTCGGCGCCCGAGACCAGCTCCGCGAGCCGGTCTCGCCGCTCGGTGTCGAGCTCGGCGAAGACGTCGTCGAGGATCAGGATCGGGTCGTCGCCACCGGCCCGGAGCAGGTCGTAGGAGGCCAGCCGCAGCGCGAGTGCCATCGACCAGGACTCGCCGTGGGACGCGTACCCCTTCACCGGCAACGGGCCCAGCATCAGCGTGAGGTCGTCGCGGTGAGGGCCGACCAGGCTGACGCCACGGTCCACCTCCTCGTCCCGGCGGCCTGCCATCTCCGCCAACAGGACCGCCTCCAGCTCGGCGCGGTCCGCCGGGACCCCGGGCTCGGTCGCTGGCAGCGGCACCGACGGCTTGTAGGTGAGCGCGGCGTCGTTGCTCGCGGCGCTGGCCGCGACCGCCTGGTAGGCGGTGACCACGTAGGGCCGCAGCGCCTCGACCAGGTCGAGCCGCGCCGCCAGCAGCTCGGCCCCGGTGGCCGCGAGGTGGGAGTCCCACACCCCCAGGGTGGCCAGGGCGCTGTCGGCCCGGCTGCTGCGGCCCTGGCGCCGCGCGACGCCGGCCGTCTTCAGCAGCGAGCCGCGCTGCCGCAGCACCCGGTCGTAGTCGGAGCGGACACCGGCGAAGCGGGGAGCCCGCTGCACCAGCAGGTCGTCGAGGAACCGCCGACGCTCCGACGGGTCGCCCTTGACCAAGGACAGGTCCTCGGGGGAGAACAGCACGGTGCGCACCAGCCCGAGCAGGTCCCGGGCCCGCGGCAGTGGCGATCGGTTGACCCGGGCCTGGTTGGACCGCCCAGGGTTGATCTGCACCTCCAGCAGCGCCTCCCGGCCGTCGCGCACCACCGCCGCGCGCACCAGCGCCCGCGGAGCACCGAACCGGACCAGCGGCGCGTCGCCTGCGACCCGGTGGGACGCCAGCCGGGCGACGTAGTCGATGGCCTCGACGAGGTTGGTCTTGCCCTGCCCGTTGCGGCCGACGAACGCGGTCACCCCGGGGTCGAGGCGCACCTCGGCCTCGGGGTAGGACCGGAAGTCGACCAGCGACAGGTGGACGACGTGCACGCGGTCCGGGCTCAGGCCTTCTCGGCCGTGGTCGGCGGGGCGCTGACCTTGGTCGCGTGGCCGCCGAACTGGTTGCGCATCGCCGCGACCGCCTTCATGGCCGGGCTGTCGTCCTGACGGGAGACGAACCGCGCGTACAGCGCGGCGGTGATCGCCGGGGTCGCGACGGCGTTCTCGATGCCCGCCTCGACGGTCCAGCGGCCCTCGCCGGAGTCCTCGGCGTAGCCGGCGATCTGCTCCAGGTGGGTGTCGTCGTCGAGCGCGGCCACCAGCAGGTCCAGCAACCAGGAGCGGATCACCGTCCCCTCCTTCCAGGAGCGGAACACCTCGGTGACGTTCTCGACCTCGTCGACGGTGTCCAGCAGCTCCCAGCCCTCGGCGTAGGCCTGCATCAGCGCGTACTCGATGCCGTTGTGGACCATCTTGGAGAAGTGGCCGGCACCGACCTTGCCGGCGTGCACCCAGCCGAAGTCACCCTCCGGCTTCAGCGCCTCGAAGATCGGTCGGACGGCTTCGATGTGCTTCTTCTCGCCGCCGGCCATCAGCGCGTAGCCGTTCTCCAGGCCCCACACCCCGCCGGAGACGCCGCAGTCGATGAAGCCGATGCCCTTCTCGGCCAGGGAGGTCCCGTTGACCTTGTCGTCGGTCCACCGGGAGTTGCCGCCGTCGATGACGATGTCGCCGTCGTCGAGCTTGTCCTTCAGCGTGGCGACGGTCTCCCGGGTGGCGTCGCCGGCCGGGACCATCACCCACACGATCTTCGGGGAGGGCAGCTTCTCGAGCATCGCGTCCAGGCTGTCGGCGTCGCTGACCTCCGGGTTGCGGTCGTAGCCGACCACGGTGTGCCCGGCGCGTCGCAGCCGCTCGCGCATGTTGCCGCCCATCTTGCCGAGCCCGATCAGACCGAGTTCCATCCCGTCGCCTTTCGTCGCCAGTGGGTTACGCCGGACCGACCGTGTGCCGCCCGGGTCGAGCCGCCGCCCCCTGCGAGAGCGCGACGTCCGTACGACCGGCATGGGACGGTGGGCCGTGGTCAGGCTACCGGTGCCCGCCCGGGACCCGGGCCGGGCCGGTCACCTCGCGTCAGGACAGCAGCCGGCGCGGCATCAGCAGGTAGCGGAACGCAGCCGCTGCCTCCCCGTCGAGGCCGTCGACCCCGGAGAGCACGGCCGGCTTCGAGGCCTGGGTGAACGCCATCTCCACCACCGGCTCCTCGAGCGCGGTCAGCCCGTCGAGCAGGAACTGCGGGTTGAAGCCCGTCGTGATGTCGGCGCCGTCGACGGCTGCCTCGATCTGCTCGGTGGCCAGTGCCTCGTCGCCGCTGCCGGCGTCGAGCGTCAACAGTCCGTGGGTGAAGGCCAGCTGGACCGCGGTGTTGCGCTCGGCGACCAGCGAGACACGCTTGACCGACTCGACCAGCGTCGCCCGGTCGACCCGCGCCACGGTGGTGTGCTCGGCCGGGAACAGCGAACGGACCTTGGGGAACTCACCGTCCAGCAGCCGGGTGGTGGTGCGACGAACCCCGCCGCCGGAGGCGCCCTCGAAGCCGATGATGCCTTCCCCGGCACCCGAGGAGGACAGCGCGATGGTGACCTCCGCCCCCGACGTGAGCGACTTCGCGGTCTCGGCGAGCACCTTCGCCGGCACCAGGGCCGCCGCCGAGACGTCGCTGGCACCCGGGTCCCAGGCGAGCTCCCGGTGGGAGAGCCGGAACCGGTCGGTGGCCAGCAGCGAGATCGCCGAGCCCTCGATCTCGATGCGGACCCCGGTGAGCACCGGGAGCATGTCGTCGCGCCCGGCGGCGGTGACCGCCTGCGCCACGGCGTTGGCGAACAGGTCGCTGCGCACCGTGCCGGTCGCCTGCGGCATGTCCGGCAGCGTGGGGTACTCCTCGACGGGCATCGTCTGCAGGCTGAACCGCGCGGAGCCGCAGGTCAGCGACACCTTGGCGCCCTCGATGGTCATCTCCACGGGCTTGTTCGGCAGGCTGCGGCAGATATCGGCCAGCAGCCGCCCCGACACCAGCGCTCGTCCCTCGTCCTGGACCGAGGCCGGGAGCGTGGCGCGCGCCGAGGTCTCGTAGTCGAAGGTCGACAGCTGCAGGCCGTCCCCAGCCTCGGCGGTCTCGATGAGCAGTCCGGCGAGCACCGGGACGCTCGGCCGGACCGGCAGGCTGCGTGCTGCCCACGCGACCGCGTCGGCGAGTACGTCGCGCTCGACGGTGAACTTCACTGGTCTTCGCCTCCTGTGCAGCGACCCGGCCCCGCAGGTGTCGCCCCGGCACCGTGCCCGGGGCGCAGCGGAGGTCGGTCGTGACGCGTCGTGGCCCGGCCGGTGGGCCGGGGAGTGCATCCTGCCACGGCTGCGCGGTTCGGGGCAGCGGCAGGGCTGGTCTGGGACGCCACGGTCACACGTGGCTCGCAGCCGCGTCCCGACCTCGTCGGGGCGACAGGCGAACCGCCCGTCCGGGCCGCCGTCGGGGCCCGTCGGAGGCGTTGTCCCCAGGTCCGGGTCGGCAAGACGTTGGCCTTCGACGGGGAATCATGTCGTTCAGTGGTGTTAACAGGTGCGGTGGATACTGTGGACAACCACCATCGCAGCAGGTCAGACCAGGTGCGGGTGTTCGAGCAGGCTGTGGACGCCGGGTGGGACAACCAGGGCGGGCTGTGTCCGGCCCACGGGCATCCCCGAGGTTGTCCCCAGTTGTCCACAGGCCGTGCACCGCGGAACGACAAGACCGCACAGCCACGTCCCCAGCCCGTCACGCCTGACGGGCGTGCTGCTTGATGCGGTTGGTGAGCTCGGTGACCTGGTTGTAGACGCTGCGGCGCTCGGCGAGCAGCTGCCGGATCTTCTTGTCGGCGTGCATGACGGTGGTGTGGTCGCGCCCGCCGAACTGCTGTCCGATCTTGGGCAGCGAGAGCTCGGTGAGCTCCCGGCACAGATACATCGAGATCTGCCGGCCGGTGACCAGGACCCGGCTGCGGCTGGGGCCGCACAGGTCGTCGATGGTGAGGCCGAAGTAGGCGGCCGTCTGGGCGATGATCAACGCGGCGGTGATCTCGGGCTCGCCGCCCTCGGGGATCAGGTCCTTCAGCACGATCTCCGCCAGGGTGAGGTCGACCGGCTGCCGGTTCAGGCTGGCGAACGCGGTGACGCGGATCAGGGCGCCCTCGAGCTCGCGGATGTTCGTCTGGATCTTGCTGGCGATGAACTCCAGGACGTCCGGCGGGGCGGTCATCCGCTCGGTGGCGGCCTTCTTGCGCAGGATCGCGATCCGGGTCTCGAGGTCGGGCGGCTGGACGTCGGTGATCAGACCCCACTCGAACCGGTTCCGCAGCCGGTCCTCCAGTGCCTCCAGGCGCTTGGGGGGCCGGTCGGAGGTGATCACGATCTGCTTGTTGGCGTTGTGGAGGGTGTTGAACGTGTGGAAGAACTCCTCCTGCGTCTGGATCTTGCCCTCGAGGAACTGGATGTCGTCGATGAGCAGCACGTCGACGTCGCGGTAGCGGCGCTTGAACCGGTCCTGCCGGTCGTCGCGGATGGCGTTGATGAACTCGTTGGTGAACTCCTCCGAGCTCACGTAGCGCACCCGAGCGCCGTTGAACAGGCTCCGCACGTAGTGCCCGATCGCGTGCAGCAGGTGCGTCTTGCCCAGCCCGGACTCGCCATAGACCAGCAGTGGGTTGTACGCCTTGCCCGGTGCTTCGGCCACCGCGACAGCCGCGGCGTGCGCGAACCGGTTCGACGAGCCGATGACGAAGGTCTCGAAGACGTACTTGGGGTTCAGTCGCGCCTCCTGCGCGCTGCCGGACAGCGGCGCCCCGGAGCGCGGGCTCATGTGCGGTGCCTGACCACCGTCGGCGTGGCGGGGGCCGTCGGCGAAGCCGCCGTACGGGTCGCGGGACGCGGCGTGCGGCTGACCGGAGCGGGGGCCCGGACCCGACTCGTTGGCGGCGGTCGTGTCCGCCTCGCGGTCGAGGGAGGTGGGCTGCTCCGGGATCGCGGGGGCACCGCCGTCACCCGGCCGCCCCGACGGGTAGCCGGCCCCGTGGTGGTCGAACCGGCTCGACGCGTCGAGCCGGTGCCGCTCGCTGCCGTACGACGCGGACCGCTCCACCGGCTCGTGCTCGGGCCAGTCGGCGCCGGGGTCACCGAGCTCGGCGTCGATGGTGACCGCGATCCGCACCGGTCGGCGCAGCGCCTCACCCAGCGCGTCCTCGAGGTGGGTTCGTAGCCGGCCCTCGATCTGGTTGCGGGTGAACTCGTCCCCGACCGCGATGATCGCGGTGCCCTGGTGCAGGGTCACCGGGCGGCTGGCGGTGAGCCAGGCCCGCTGGTTCGGGGGCAGGTCCGAGACCAGCCCCCGCCAGACGGTGTCCAACCGGCTCGGCGGCCCGCCCGCGAAGGGCTCCCTCGTGTCGTCGGACGCGTCGTCCACGCGGCCACACTCCCATCCACGCCGGTTACAGCCTCGGTGTCACATCGGTGTCGAGCTCGGTGCCTGTCGCTGTGACCGCCCTCGGCGGCCCTCGTCGTGCGTTGTCGTGGTCGCGGGGCGCAACCAGGTCGTGTCGACCCGGTCCCACGGTCCCGGGCGCGGGGCTACCGCCGGTCCGCGCCGGGCCGTGGTCCACACACTTGTCCACAGGTTGTGCATGTTGTGACGACCCGTCTGGACGGCTTCGGCAACGGCGCGGCAATCGTCGCTGGGGACGAGGAAGGTGCAGGTCAGACAGGGTTTCCCGATAGAACCATGAAGAGTCCTAGACGATCGGCGACCCGCGGGATCTGCGACGGCCACCGGTCTCGGACCCGGGGAACGCTAACCCGGCGGGCGGGCCCCGATCAAGCGGTTGTCCACAGGGTGCTGGTTTGCCCGCGGTGGGGGCGGCAACGTACCTTGGGGACGTCGAGCCCGAGTCGGCTGCTGGCGCGCGTGCCTGCTGACGCGCCGTCCTCCCCGGAGGCGCCGCACCCGACCCGGTGGTTCGACCCCCCAGCCGAGGACGCGGGCCCGCGTCCGAGACAGCGCAGCCTGCGCCAGACCACCGGAGACCCGCCGTGAGCAAGCGTACGTACCAGCCGAACAACCGCCGTCGTCACAAGGTCCACGGTTTCCGCCTGCGCATGCGGACCCGCGCCGGTCGCTCCATCCTGTCCGCCCGCCGCCGCAAGGGTCGCGACCGCCTCGCCGTCTGATCGGCGAGCGACCGCGTCCCTGCCGTGTCGTGCTGCCACGTCAGCATCGGCTGACCTCCTCCGCGGACTTCGCGGCGGCCACTCGGCGTGGCCGGCGGGCGGGAACCGCGACCCTCGTGCTGCACCTGGTCGGTTCCAGGAGCCTCGACGACGATGCGGTGGCGCAGCCACGCGTCGGCCTGGTCGTGAGCAAGGCGGTGGGCAACGCCGTGACCCGCAACCGCGTCAGCCGGCGGGTGCGCCATCTGGTGCGACCTCGTCTCGACCGGCTGCCGGACGCCGCCCTGCTCGTGGTGCGGGCGTTGCCGCCCGCTGCCGAGGCCTCGTCGGTGGTCCTGGCCCGCGACCTCGACAAGGCGCTCACCCGACTGCTGCCCCGGACTGGTGACCTGCGATGAGACTGCTGCTGATCGGGTTGCTGCGGGCGTACCGCTTCGCCATCAGCCCGCTGTACGGGCAGGTGTGCCGCTACCATCCGTCGTGCTCGGCCTATGCGCTGGAGGCCGTCACCAGGCACGGGAGCCTGCGGGGCAGCTGGTACGCCGTGCGTCGGGTCAGCCGGTGCCACCCCTGGGCGGCCGGTGGGTATGACCCGGTTCCACCACAGATGTCTCATCCGCGCACGTCTCGAGGAGCCTGAGTGTTCTCGTTCTTAGGTCAGCTCGGCAGCTACGTCATGACGCCGTTGTACTACCTGACGTCGTTCGTGCTGCTGTCCTTCCACCAGCTGCTCGGGGGCCTGTTCGGGCCTGCGTCCGGCCTGGCGTGGGTGCTGTCGATCGTCGGGCTCACCCTGGTGATCAGGGCCGCACTGATCCCGCTCTTCGTCAAGCAGATCAAGTCCAGCCGCAACATGCAGCTGCTGCAGCCCAAGGTCAAGGAGCTGCAGAAGAAGTACGGCCACGACCGCGAGCGACTCGCCCAGGAGACGATGTCGCTCTACAAGGAGACCGGGACCAACCCGTTCGCCTCCTGCCTGCCGCTGATCCTGCAGATGCCGATCTTCCTCGCGCTGTTCCGGCTGATCGACCAGTCGGCGAAGCACCCCGAGAACCCGCGCGGTCTGATGACCACCAAGCTCGCGGAGCAGTTCGGTGACGCCACCCTGCTGTCGGCCAAGATCAGCGACAGCTTCACCTCCACTGAGATCACCGAGGTGCGGATCCTGGCCGCCGTCCTGGTGGTGGCGATGACCGTCACCACGTTCCTGACGCAGCGCCAGCTGATGAGCAAGAACATGCCGGCCGACGCCATGACGGGTCAGTACGCCCAGCAGCAGAAGATGCTGCTCTACGTGCTGCCCCTGGTCTTCGCCGTGGGCGGGATCGCGTTCCCGATCGGCGTGCTCTTCTACTGGACGACCTCGAACATCTGGACGATGGCCCAGCAGTTCTACGTGATCCGGAACAACCCGGCACCCGGCACACCCGCGGAGACCGCCAAGCTGTCGCGCGATGCCGCCAAGCGCGCTCGCAAGGGTCTGCCCGACCCGACCGAGCCCGTCCCGCCGACGGCCACCGAGGAGCCCCCGGCACCGGCACCGAAGCGTCAGCAGCCCCGCAAGCAGCCCCGCAGCCAGCGCAAGAGGCAGCCGCCCGGAGGGGCGAGCCGGCCGGGTCACAGACCGGACCAGCAGGCGTCCGGCGGGACAACCCCGGACGAACCCCTCGATGGCACTCCGGACGAGAACACTGCCTGAACCGAGGCACCCCGGTCCGGCCGTGCCGCGGGGCCGGCCGACACCGCACGCGCGACCCACGAACGACAGGAGCACGACGTGAGCGATCCGACCACGGAGCACGCACCCGACACCTCGACCGCCACCGGGGCCGCCGACACCACGGCCGCGGACACCGCGGACACGGGCTCGACCGCGACCCCGACCGACGACACGGCCGCCCCGGCGCTCCCCGCTGCCGCGCCGGACGGCGCCGGGGCGGACGGCGCCGAGGCGGAGACCACGCCGGAGGAGTCCGCGAGCGCGGATGAGCAGGCACCCGCGGGCGAGCCGGCTCACGACGACCTGGACCGGCTCGAGCGCGAGGGCGACATCGCTGCGGACTACCTCGAGGAGCTGTTGGACATCGCCGACCTCGACGGCGACCTCGACATGGACGTGGAAGGCGACCGCGCGGCGGTGAGCATCGTCGGTGGCGACGTGCGCCAGCTCGTCGGGCGCGACGGCGAGGTGCTCGAGGCGCTCCAGGAGCTCACCCGGCTGGCGGTCTACCGCGAGACGGGCGAACGGTCCCGGCTGATGCTCGACATCGGCGGGTTCCGCGCCGACAAGCGGTCCCGGCTCGAGCGGCTGGCCGCCCGCGTGGTCGAGGAGGTGCGCGCCTCCGGCGAGCGGCAGGCGCTCGACCCGATGAGTCCGTTCGAGCGCAAGGTCGTGCACGACGCGGTCGCTGCGGCGGGCCTGGGCTCGGCCTCGGAGGGCGAGGAGCCGCGCCGGTACGTCGTGGTGCTGCCCGCGTGAACCCGTCCCGGTGATGGCCGACCGCCCCGATGTTCCACGTGAAACACCCCCCGTGCCGACCTCGGCGCGGGGGGTGTTCGGCATCAGGACGCCGCTGGCCGAGGCCTTCGCCGCCCTGCTCGCCGACGACGGCGTCACCCGAGGCCTGATCGGACCTCGCGAGGCGCCGCGGATCTGGGACCGGCACCTGCTGAACTGTGCCGTGGTGACCGACCTGCTGCGTCCCGGAGCGGACGTGGCGGACCTCGGGTCCGGTGCCGGACTGCCGGGGGTCGTGCTGGCGATCCGCCGACCGGACCTGCGGGTGACGCTCGTGGAGCCCCTGCTGCGTCGCACGAGGTTTCTGACCGAGACGGTGGAGCGTCTCCAGCTGGACAACGTCGAGGTGTTGCGAGCCCGCGCAGCGGAGCTGCACGGTCACCGGGAGTTCTCGGTCGTCACCTCACGGGCGGTGGCGCCGCTGCCTCGGCTGCTGGACTGGTCCATGCCGCTGGTCGCTCGCGGCGGCTGGATGGTGGCCATGAAGGGGCGCTCGGCCGCCACCGAGGTGACCGAGGCAGCAGCAGATCTCGCCCGGTGGGGCGCGGGCACGGTCGAGGTGACCGATGTCGGCCCACCCATGATCGAGGCCCCGACCACGGTGGTTCGAGTGGAGTCGACCCGGCCGTCACAACTACATTGGCGTCATTCGGACCGCGAGGCAGGTGATCTGGCCGCGCGGCGCAGTCGAGGCAAAGGACGACGGACGTGACAGTGGCGGCAGACCCCCAACGGCTCGACCTGAGGCCGGCTCCGGTCCGGGTGCGCGTCGGGCTCGGCTGGCCCGGGCCGGTGGATCGGCCCACCGGGCTGCTCGGCTGGCCCGGCGACGACCCGACGGATGCGGAGCTCGCGCACAGAGCGGACTCCGAGGCCGAGCCGACGCACGAGGAGCGTGGTCCCGGTGACGTAGCCCCGTGCGCGACGGGGGACGTTTCACGGGAAACGACCAGACCCGATGCCCCGGTCGCGGCGGCTGTTTCACGGGAAACCGACGGCTCCGCGTCCCGCACCTCACCTGAGGGTCCCGTTCCCACGGCCGCGGATCTGGCGCTGCCGCAGCAGCGTTCGCCGGTGCGAACCGCCGGAGACCTGGCGGCAGGGGCTGGCCTCGCCGCCCACGACACCACGACGCCGCTGGCCCGCTCGGTGGAGCACAGCCTGCTGGTGCGAGAGGGGCGACGGCTCGGCGCGACCATGCCGCGGCCGGACCGCACCCGCGTCATGGTGGTCGCGAACCAGAAGGGTGGCGTCGGGAAGACCACCAGCACCGTCAACCTGGCCGCCGCCCTGGCGCAGCACGGACTGCGAGTGCTGGTGATCGATCTCGACCCGCAGGGGAACGCCTCCACGGCGCTGGCGATCGACCACCACCGCGGCACCCCGTCGACCTACGAGGCCATGGTGGAGGGGCGTCCACTGGCCGACGTGGTTCAGCCGAGCCCCGAGATCGACGGCCTGTTCGTGGTGCCGGCCACCATCGACCTGGCCGGAGCCGAGATCGAGCTCGTCAGCATGGTCGCGCGGGAGGGACGGCTTCGTAAGGCGATCCACGCTCACCCGCAGGTGTTCGGTGAGGGCCCCGACCGGCTGGACTATGTGCTCATCGACTGCCCCCCGTCGTTGGGGCTGCTGACGCTCAACGCGCTGGTGGCCGGCGACGAGATGCTGATCCCCATCCAAGCGGAGTACTACGCGCTGGAAGGGCTGGGACAGCTGCTGGAGACGGTCGAGATGGTCAAGGCGCATCTCAACCCCGACCTGACGGTGTCCACGATCCTGCTCACGATGTACGACGCCCGCACCCGACTCGCCGCCGGTGTCGCCGAGGAGGTCCGGGGTCACTTCGACGGTCAGGTGCTCCGCACCGCCATCCCGCGCTCGGTCCGGATCTCCGAGGCCCCGAGCTACGGGCAGACGGTGATGACCTACGACCCCGGCTCCCCCGGCGCGCTGAGCTACCTGGAGGCGGCGAGGGAGATGTCGGTGCGCGGGGCAGCCCTTGGCGAGTCGAGCGATCTGCCGCAGGGGGTGCAGGCATGAGCAACCGGCCGGTGCCCCGTCGAGGGCTGGGACGCGGCTTGGGGTCGCTCATCCCGACAGCCCCCCGGCCGGAGGAGGTCGCCGACGGCGACGCGTGGCGGCGGGAGCCGGGGCCCGACGACCAGGGCAGCCGCGACCCGGTGTCGGCCCCCGGAATGCAGGTTCCCACCCCCGACGACGGCACAGCCGACGGCCAGCAGACCGGCGGGCCCGGGTCGGCGGACTGGATCGGGGTGCCGTTGCCCGGCGACCTGCCGCGACAGCGGCGGGACGACGTCGGCGACCGGGCACCGGCCCCGCAGGCTCGGCCGATCGATACGGTGGTGGACTTCGATGCGCCGGCGGTGGGTCGGCGCGTGAGTGACCAGGGGGACGACGAGGCGGACGACCGGTCGGACCGACCCGACGGGCAGGGACACCTACACGGACCGGACGACGCCCACGCGGGTGCCCCGGCCGACGTCGGGCAGCACGACGGCTCGCTGCTCGGGTCGGGCGTCCCCGGCGGCTCGGACGTGCCGGTCCCGGCTCCTGCCGACGACCCAGCCGAGCGCACCGCCGAGCGCTCGTCCGGGGCAGCGTTGGGCGCCTTCTTCGCCGAGCTGCCTGTCGACGACGTCCGGCCTAACCCCCGGCAGCCCCGGGAGGTCTTCGACGAGGACGCCATGGCCGAGCTGGTCCACTCCGTCCGGGAGGTGGGCCTGCTGCAGCCGGTGGTGGTGCGGCCGGCCGACGACGGTGGCTACGAGCTGGTCATGGGTGAGCGCCGGTGGCGCGCGACCAGGCAGGCCGGGCTCGACACGATCCCGGCCATCGTCCGCGAGACCGGCGACGACGCGCTGCTGCGAGACGCGCTGCTGGAGAACCTGCACCGGGCCGAGCTCAACGCGTTGGAGGAGGCGGCGGCCTACCAGCAGCTGCTGGAGGACTTCGGGTGCACGCACGACGAGCTCGCCGCGCGCATCGGGCGGAGCAGGCCCCAGATCAGCAACACCCTGCGGCTGCTCAAGCTGTCGCCTGCCGTGCAGCGACGAGTGGCGGCCGGTGTGCTGTCGGCCGGACACGCCCGGGCGCTGCTCGGCGTCGCCGATCCGGCGGCCCAGGACCGGTTGGCGGCCCGGGTCGTGGCCGAGGGCATCTCCGTGCGCGGCCTCGAGGAGATCGTCACCGTCGGTGATCACGGATCGACTGTCCCGCCGGTGCGGCGGCGTCGACCGACGGCTCCCGGCCTGGAGGACCTATCGGCCCGGCTCTCGGACCGGTTGGAGACGCGGGTCAAGGTGGATCTCGGCAAGCGCAAGGGACGGATCACGATCGAGTTCGCGTCGCTGCCCGACCTGGAGCGCATCGTCGGGCTGGTTGACCCGGACCGGTCCGCGCGCGCTGAATGACGCCAACGCTTTGTCGACAAAGCGATTCGTCGGCTTAGTGATAAGACAATATGACGGTCAGGCGGCGGTGGGACCGCGGCAACAGCTCAGGACGCCTTGCTGCGGCGCTTGGCGGCCCGCGCGCGTGCCCGCTCGCGCTTCTCCTCGGCGTCGAGGCGCAGCGCCTCCTCGGGCGTGGGGGCGGTACCCCCGCGTGAGGCGGGCAGCCACCAGGAGCCGGGTGGCTGCTCGTCGGCCGGGTAGGCGGTGATGGTGCGGTCCAGGAGGCCGGCCATCACGCGCTTGAGCTCCGCGGTCTCGGCGACCGGGTCGTCGCCGGTGAGGTGCAGCGGCTCGCCGACGGTGATCGCGATCGTCTTGCCCCGCGAGAAGTCCTGAGGGTGGTCCTTGGTCTTCAGCCGCTGGGTGCCCCACAGCACCACGGGGACCACCGGCACACCGGCGGTCGCGGCCATGCGGACCGCGCCGCTCTTGAACTCCTTGAGCTCGAACGACCGGGAGATCGTGGCCTCCGGGAAGATGCCGACCACCTCGCCCTCCCGCAGCCGACGCACCGCTTCGTCGTAGGACCCGATGCCGTCGGCCCGGTCCACCGAGATGTGGTGCAGCGAGCGCATCAGCGGCCCGGCCAGCGGGTGGTCGAACAGCTCCCGCTTGGCCATGAAGCGGACCAGTCGGCCGGCAGGACGGGCCGCGAAGCCACCGATCACGAAGTCGACGTAGGAGATGTGGTTGAGGACGAGTAGGGCACCGCCGACGCGGGGCACGTGCTCGGTGCCGTCGAGGACGAAGCGCAGCCCCAGCGCGCGGAACGCGAGCTTGGCGGTGGCGATGATCGGCGGGTAGGTGAGGTCACGCACGGTCCGGGTCAGCTCCTGGGGGGTTTGCGGTGCACGGCGGATCGAACCAGGTCAGCCGCCAGCTCGCCCAGATCGAGCCCGGCAGCGCCCACGGAGAGTGGCACGGTGGAGGTCTCGGTCAGCCCCGGGGCCACGTTGACCTCCAGGAACCAGACCGTCCCGTCCTCGTCGACGATCAGGTCCGAGCGGGACAGGTCCCGCAGCCCGAGTGCCTCGTGGGCCAGCACGGCGACCCGCGCGCACTCGGCTGCCAGCTCGTCGGAGAGCCTGGCCGGGACCTCGAACTCGGTGCTGCCAGCGGTGTAGCGGGCTGAGTAGTCGTAGACGCCGCCGTCGGGCTTCACCGCGACCACCGGCAACGCTCGTGCTCCCGACCCGGTGTCGACGACCGGCACAGCCACCTCCGTGCCCGACACCAGTCGCTCGACCAGCGCAGTGTCCCCGTAGGCGTACGCCCCGACCATGGCTCCTGGCAGCGCCTCGGCCTCCCGGACCGCCGTGCAGCCGAGCGCCGACCCGCCGCGGGCCGGCTTGACGATCAGCGGCAGCCCCAACGAGGCGACGATCGCCGCCATGACCGCGGCGGCGCCCAGCTCCCGGAAGGTCTCGTGCGGCAGCGTCACACCCTGCGGGACGTGGATGCCGGCCCGCTCCACGACCGCCTTGGCGACGGGCTTGTCGAACGCGGAGCGGCACGCCGAGGGCCGAGACCCGACGTAGGGCAGGCCGACGAGCTCGAGCACCTCCCGGACCGCGCCGTCCTCCCCGCTCTCGCCGTGCAGCAGGGGCACGACGCAGTCCGGCGCGTCCTCGTTGAGGTGGCGGAGCAGGTCGGCGTCGACGTCACGGACCTCGACCTCGACCCCACTCTCGCGCAGCGCCTCGGCGATGCGCCGTCCGGAGCGAAGCGACACGTCGCGCTCGTGGGAGAGACCACCGGCGAGCACCACCACCCGGTGGCCCCGGCTCGCTTGGTCGGTGGCTGGGTCGGTGGCTGGGTCGGTGGCTGGGTCGTTGGCTGGGTCGGCGACGGGGGTGGTCGGGCTCACGACAGGTCCGAGGTGGGGCCGTCGTAGCCGCGGCCGGTGCCGCGCACGGGAAGACTGGTGCCGAAGGTCTGGCGCAGCTCGAGCTCCTCCTCGATGACGCCGACGAGTCGGCGTACTCCTTCACGGATTCGTTCCGGGGTCGGGTAGCAGTAGGACAGCCGCATGCTCTGCGAGCCGAAGCCGTCGGCGAAGAACGCCGTGCCCGGCACGAACGCGACCCGAGACGTCACCGCCCGCGGCAGCATCGCCTTCGCGTCGAGGCCCGGCGGCAGGGTCAGCCACACGTAGAAGCCGCCTGTGGGGACGTTCCACCGCGCGGCCGCCGGCATCATGTCGTCGAGGGCCTCGATCATGGCGTCGCGGCGCTCGCGGTACATCTCCCGGAAGCTCTTGATCTGGCCCTGCCAGTCGTGGTTGTCCAGGTAGGTCGAGACGGCCAGCTGCGAGAACGACGGCGGGCACAACGTGGCCGACTCCTGCGCCAGCACCAGCTTCTCGCGGACGGCGTGCGGAGCCAGCGCCCAGCCGACCCGGAACCCGGGTGCGAAGGTCTTGGAGAACGAGCCGAGGTAGATCACGTGCTCGGCCTCGTCGGCTCGTAATGCCCGGTGCGGCTCCTCGTCGAAGCCGAGCAGGCCGTAGGGGTTGTCCTCGAGCACCAGCACGTCGGCCTGGCGACAGATCTCCAGGATCTGCGGGCGACGCTCCGCGGCGAGGGTGACGCCGGCGGGGTTGTGGTAGTTCGGGATCGTGTAGACGAACTTGATCCGCCGCCCTGAGGCCTGGACGTGGGTGATCGCTGCCCGCAGCGACTCCGGCACCAGTCCGTGCTCGTCCATCTCCACGTGCACGACGTCGCACTGGTAGGCCTTGAACACCCCGAGCGCTCCGACGTAGGAGGGCGCCTCGCAGATCACCACGTCCCCGGGGTCGCAGAAGATCCGGGTGACCAGGTCGACGGCCTGCTGGGAGCCGACGGTCACCACCACGTCGTCGGGGTGCGCCTCGATGCCCTCCAGCCGCATCAGCGAGCAGATCTGGTCTCGCAGGTGCGGGTCGCCCTGGCCGGAGCCGTACTGCATCGCGACGGTGCCCCGGGTGCGGACCAGGTCGTTGATGGCCTCCGCGACGACGTCGAGCGGCAGTCCGGAGATGTTCGGCATCCCTCCGGCGAGCGAGACCACCTCGGGGCGGCTCGCGACCGAGAACAGGGCGCGGATCTCGGAGGCGGTCATTCCCTGCGTGCGCGCGGCGTAGCGGTCGACATAGCTGTCGAGACGGGTGCTGCCGGTCGGTCCCGTGGACCGGGCGGCGCCCGCGCCGAGCGGTCGGGGGAGGTGGTCGGACATCGGTGCTCCTTCGAGGCGTCCCTCCTAGGATGAGGCATGGGACCCCTGAACGGACGGAAGGGTCGCGACATGGCACGTGGAGCACAGCGTCACGGCGGGCGCGGAGATGTCTAGGCGGGTGGCCCGGCTGACCCTGGACAACCTCGGCGACCTGCCCGAGGGGTGCCGGTCCTGCCTCTTCTGGGAGCTGGACCCGGTCAGGCGGCAGCGCGCCTACGACGCCGGGGACGGCGCCTGCGAGAAGGAGTCGTGGGTGTCGCGGGCGCTGCTGGAGTGGGGGTCGTGCGGTCGGGTCGCCTACGTCTCCGACGTGCCGGTGGGCTACTTCCTCTACGCACCGCCGTCGTTCCTGCCCGGCGTCGACTCCTTCGCCACCGCGCCGGTCAGCGAGGACGCGGTGCTGCTGGCGACGGGGTACGTCGACCCGGCGTACGCCGGCGGCGGACTGGGTCGGGTGCTGATGCAGGCGGCCGTCAAGGACCTCCTCAAGCGGGGGGACATCCGGGCCCTGGAGGCGTTCGGCGACACCCGCGCCCCCGGCAAGCACGCCGAGCGGGAGCGGCCCGCCTCGTGGCAGCGGCCCGGCTGCGTGCTGCCCGCCGACTACCTGCTGCGGGTGGGGTTCAAGACGCAACGGCCGCACCCCCGGTATCCAAGGATGCGGCTCGAGCTCCGCTCGGCGGTCACCTGGCGCGACGAGGTCGAGAGCGCCCTGGAGCGGCTGCTCGGTGTCGTGCGCCCCGCGCGGCAGCCGGCCACGGACCCGAGCCGGCGCGTGCTACGAGGCCGTCCGCACCCCTGACGCGGAGCCCGCCGGGCCTGCGCGTCGGGGTCAGCCAGGTGGGCGGCTCAGCGCCTCGCGGAGCTCACTGAACCGCAGCACCCCGGTCTGGGCGTCGTGGTCGGGGTCGAGGTAGATGCGCTGCACGGCGACGACCACGGCCTCGGCGACGACGTCGCGGAACGCCGGGTCAGCGAGCCGGGCCGCGTCGTGCTCGTTGGTGAGGTACCCGGCGTCCACCCGGACCGCCGGCATCCGGGTCCGTCGCAGCAGGTCCCAGGTCTTGGCGTGCGAGCGGAGGTCCGCCAGGTCGGTGCGCGCCACCACCTCCCGCTGCACCAGGCCGGCGAACCGCTCGCCGACCGACGACACGACGCCGTGCGCCGCCGAGCCGTAGTAGTAGGTCGAGATGCCCGCCGCGTCGGGGTTCGAGGACCCGTCGACCTGCAGCGAGATGCACAGGTGCGCGTCGGTCCGGTTCGCGAACTCGGCCCGGTCGACCTCGGTGGCCGCGGTGGCACCGCCGGTGTTGGTCAGGAAGGCCTGGACACCGGTCGCGACGAGACGGCCCTCGATGCGACGGGCCAGGTCGACGGTGATGGCGTCGGCACGCAGCCGCAGCGACGGGTCGTCGAAGACCCCGACCGACGGGTCGACCACGATCACCTTGCCGGTCAGCTGCGGCCCCTCGCGCCGCAGCCGCTCCTGGGCCCGCATAGCGTTGGGTCGGCCGCCGCGCACGATCGGGGACAGCCGCGACAGTGCCTTGAGGGTGGCCGGTCCGCAGGTGCCGTCGGCGGGGATCCCGACGTTGCGCTGGAAGTCGCGCAGACCGCGCTCGGTCTGCTGGCCGAACCGGCCGTCCACCCTCCCGACCTTGAAGCCGAGGTCCAGCAGCCGGCGCTGCAGCGAGAGGACGTCGTCGCCCGCCAGCCAGCTGCCGGCGACCAGCGTCAGCAGCCGGTCGCCCAGGCGCCAGCGCGCCTCCTCCAGCATGCGGTAGGTACCACTGCCGACGCGACCGTCCACGCTGAGCCCACGCTGCTGCTGGAAGTCGCGCACCGCCCGGTCCAGGCCTGCGTCGAACCGCTCCCGGTCGCCCTCGGGCACGGGCTCGACGATGCCCAGCAGCTCCAGACGGGAGCGGATCTCGGCCACCGCGCGGCCCTCGTCGCCGATCCGGTACGGCGGGGGGGCGGCGTGGTGCGGGTCGGCGGTGCCGTCGGCCGGAACGGAGGCTCCGACCGTGGTCGTCTGGGCGGGGGTCCGGTCCTGGTCGGGCACGGATCCTCCTCTCGGCGCGGGCGCGGCCACGAAGGTCGCTCGGGCTGCCTACTCAAACAGACCGCCGCGCGACTGCCAAGGATCGCCCCCGGCGAGGCCCCGGGTGGGCGGCCCCGCGGGTCGGCGACCTCCGTGTGCCGCAGGATGTTCGCCGGGTCCGCGTGGACTCGTGGTCTGCCGCCCGGTCGGCCCCTCGGTCTGCCGGGCCGGCGGCGGGTGGACGCGCTGCTGGTCCGGACGGGGTGAGCGCGGTGCCTACGGCCGGACAGCACCGCAGGGGCGGTCCCCGGGGGACCGCCCCTGCGGCGGGGTGCTGAAGGTGACCGGCGCCGGTCAGCCGAGGAAGGGCTCGAGCTCCCCGAGCAGCGCGGCCTTCGGCTTGGCGCCGACGATCTGCTTGACCAGCTCGCCGTTGGAGAAGACGTTGAGCGTCGGGATGCCGGTCACGCGGTAGGCCGCGGGGGTGACGGGGTTCTCGTCGACGTTCATCTTCACGAAGGTGAGCTTCTCGCCGTGCTCGGCCGCGATCTCCTTGAGGATCGGGTCCACCTGGCGGCAGGGGCCGCACCACTCGGCCCAGAAGTCGACCAGCACGGGCTTGTCGGACTTCAGGACGGAGGTGTCGAAGTCGGCGTCGGTGACTGCTTGCATCTCGGCCACGAGGTGCTCCTATCGGTGGGGGTGGGTCGCTGCGGTGGTGTCGGGTAGGTCAGGGGGGTGGTGGTGCTGTGCCCCGTGGGAGTGGGTGAACACGGCGCCGAGGGGGATTCTTCCCACTGCGTCGCCGTGCCGGTGCGGCTCAGGCGCCGGCGGTCTGCACCGGCTCGGGCAGCAGCTCGGCCGCCTCGATATCGCGCACGATCGCGGTGGCCTCGTCGGCGCCGGCCGCCTCGTGCTCGAGCGCCGCCAGGAAGCGCTCGGCGTCCAGAGCCGCCGCGCAACCGGTGCCCGCCGCGGTGACGGCCTGCCGGTAGTGGTGGTCGACCAGGTCGCCGCAGGCGAAGACACCCGCGATGTTCGTCCGGGTCGAGGGGTGATCGACCAGCACGTAGCCGTTGTCGTCCAGGTCGACCTGCCCGCCGAGCAGCTCCGAGCGCGGGTCGTGACCGACCGCGATGAACAGCCCGGTGGCGTCGAGACGACGGGTCGCGCCGGTCACCGTGTCGACCAGCGTCAGGCCCTCGAGCTTCTCCTCGCCGTGGATCTGCCGCACCGCGGAGTTCCAGGCGATCTCGATCTTGGGGTCGGCCAGCGCGCGGTCCTGCATG
The DNA here is from genome assembly GCA_963781695.1 of uncultured Actinomycetota bacterium. Classification (GTDB taxonomy): domain Bacteria; phylum Actinomycetota; class Actinomycetes; order Propionibacteriales; family Nocardioidaceae; genus Nocardioides_B. The sequence goes on along the minus strand of CAWAGE010000006.1, from coordinate 100,730 downwards.
ATCTTCGAGGCGCGCATCTCGTCGCGACGGACCACCAGCGTCACCTTCCGGCCGAAGCGCGACAGGAAGGTCGCCTCCTCGACCGCGGAGTCGCCGCCGCCGACCACGGCGATGTGCTGGTCGCGGAAGAAGAACCCGTCGCAGGTCGCGCACCACGAGACGCCGTGCCCGGAGAGCCGCTCCTCGCCGTCCACCCCGAGCTTGCGGTAGCCCGAGCCGGTGGCCAGGATCACGGCGCGGGCGCGGTGGGTGGTGCCCGCACCGTCGGTGACCACCTTGACATCGCCGGTGAGGTCCACCGCCGTCACGTCGTCGGAGACCAGCTCCGCGCCGAAGCGCTCGGCCTGGGCCCGCATCTCGTCCATCAGGGCCGGACCCATGATGCCGTCGCGGAAGCCCGGGAAGTTCTCCACCTCGGTGGTGTTCATCAGCGCGCCACCAGCCGTCACCGAGCCCTCGAACATGAGGGGGGACAGGTTGGCGCGAGCGGCGTACACAGCGGCGGTGTAGCCCGCGGGGCCGGAGCCGACGATGATCACGTTGCGGATGTCTGAGGTCATCGGGGGTGCTGCTCGCTTCCGTTGGGGGCGGCGCCGACGACACCGTCGCCGGATCCGGGCCCGACGGTCCGGGCCACGATCGACTCAACCCATCATAGGGAGCCGACATTCCCGGCCCGAACGGGGACGCGCCCGCCCAGGCCGCCGTCGGTCCGCCCGTCCGGCTGGTCGGCCTCGCATCGCCGTACGCCGCGAAGAGGGCGGCGTGCCCGCTACCGGACCACCACCGTGGCCACCGGCGTCGAGGCGTCCCGGCAGGTGTAGACCCGGACCCGGCCGGGCCCGGCAGCGGGCAGCACCACCGTCGCGCGTCGGTCGTCGAGCAGGACGGGGAGCCGGCGTTGCCCCGGCCCCACCGAGGGCCGGGCGCAGGCGTCGTCACCCGGGGCGACCCGTCCCGCCATGGCCCCGGGGGACGGCGGGCGGCCGGCGCCGGGCGCGAGGACCGCCAGCCGGCGCACGTCCGCCGCCAGGCTCTGGGTCCGCAGCCGGGGCAAGGTCGTGGTCTCCGCCGGTCCCGCGGTCGCCCGCCCGCCACCGGTCTCCGGAAGCGCCCGGCCCGGGGCCCGGCCGGCCCCGGCCCCGCCGCCGCCCGCGGTGTCGGCGCTGCTCGACGCGCTGTCCCCGCCCGAGCCGCCCGGCCCACGGGTGAGGACGACGCCGGACCCCGCCGCGACGACGGCGACCGTGGCGGCCGCGACCAGGAGGCGCGGCGGCCGGGACCGGCGTCGTCGCGCGAGCTCGTCCCGGTCGTCCGTGCCGGTGGTGGGCCCGGTGGTGGGCCCGGTGGCGGGCCCGGTGGTGGGCCCGGTGGTGGGCCCGGTGATGGGCCCGGTGGTGGGCCCGGTGGCCAGCTCGGTCAGGACCCGGTCCAGACGGGCCGCCACGTCCGGCGGGACCTGCTCGACCGACGGGGCGTCCGCGATCGCGGCCAGGGCACGCATGACGTGCTCCTCCTGCTCCGGCGTCATCGGTGCTCTCCTCCCGGCCCGGCGTCGCTCGACGGTCGTCCGGCGCCCCCGTCGACCGTCCCCGGTGGGACGCGCGGGTCCGCCGGGGGGTTCCCTGCCAGGTCGCGTCGGTGCTCGAGCAGGAGCGGCAGCAACCGCGCCCGGCCTCGTGAGCAGCGACTCTTGACGGTGCCGGGCGCGCAGCCCAGCAGTGCCGCGGTCTCCTCCACCGAGTAGCCCTCCATGTCGACGAGCACCAGCGCCGCCCGCTGGTCGCCGGGCAGGGTCGCCAGCGCGGCCAGCACGGCGGTCCGGCGCTCCGCATCGACCGCCAGCTCGGCCGGGTCCGCCACCCTCGCTCCGCGACCGGGGTCCTCCCCGCGCTCCCCCCGGGACACCTCCTCGGAACCGTCCGGCTCCGGGAGCGGGTCCGCCAGCCGGACGGACCGGCGGCGGAGTCGGTCGAGGCTGGCGTTGACCACGATCCGGTGCAGCCACGTCGTCACGGCGGCGTCCCCGCGGTAGGAGGCGGCCCGGCGGAACGCCGAGACCAGCGCGTCCTGCAGAGCGTCGGCGGCCTCTTCCCGGTCGCCGGTGGTGCGCAGCGCCACGGCCCACAACCGGTCGCGGTGCCTGCTGAAGAGCGTGCCGAAGGCCTCGGGGTCGCCGTCGAGGTGGGCACGCAGCAGGTCCCGGTCGGTGGGGGTCTCGGGCCCGTCAGGAGGTCCCGTCCGCGGGGCTGCCGGTCGCTCCGAGCCCAGCACCGGCCCGGTCGACCCTGTCCCGGTCGACCCTGTCCCGGTCGACCCTGTCCCGGTCGACCGTGGGGCGGTCATGACCGGACGGTGATCTCCGCGATCCGGCCCTCGTATCCGCCGGAGACGCGGGGCAGCGAGGTCAGCCAGACGACGAGCCAGCGCGTCGAGACGGGCTCGTCGGGTCGCAGCGTCACCGTGGCGCCGGCGCCGTCCGCGGTGGCGAGCGAGGTCAGTCCCTCGACGTCTGCGGGGGCGGAGGTCGCGTCCGGAGCCGCGTACAGCGTGAGCGAGGTGGGAGCGCCCTGCAGCCGCAGCCGGACCGAGCCGACCTGCTGGGGGTCGCCGAGGTCGACCAGCAGGCCGACCCCGCTCTTGAGACGTTGCAGCGGGTCGAAGTAGGTGCTGGTGTTCCAGGCGGTTCCGGGCTTCCCGTCGACCGCCAGGCCCGCGCGGTCCGGGTTCTCCCGCGGCGGGTCACCCTCGGGGTCGAAGTCGCGCACGCCGGCGATCGTGACCGGACCGCTGGCGGTGGCGGACGACGAGGCGGAGCCGCTCGCCCCGGCGCCGGGGTCGGCGCTCTCGCTGGGACCGCGCGCCAGGTCGACGGCGACCACGACGGCAACGACCAGCAGCACGAGGGCACCCAGCGCCACGGCGAGCCTCAGCCAGGTGCGTCCGGGAACGGCGCCGCGTCCGCCCTCGCTCCAGCCGGTCCCGGTGGCAGGCGGCGGTGGCTCGTCGGGTCCCCAGCTGGTGGGCACCGAACCGGCCCAGCCCCTGGGCGCGCTGTCCGCGCCTGGGGGCTGCTGCGGCCGGTGCGGACGCTGCTGGTCGGACGGGGCCGGGGTGCCGCCGGCCGGGGTGCTGGGCGCGCGCCCGGTGCCGCCGTGGTCGTCGGCGAACAGGGGCCTCTCGGGTGGTTCGGGCAGGGGTGGTGGGGCAGCCGCCGGCGTGGCCCGGGCGCGTTCCCGGTCCTCGCTCCACGACCTGGCCCATGCCTCGGCTCCCTCGCCCCCAGGGGGTTCCGCGGGGGTCTCGGCGCTGCCGCCGGTCGCCGTCGGGTCGGAGCCGGCCGCGTCGTGGTCGGGTGCCGCCCACGACGACCCGACCCCTTGGCCGCGCCGGCCAGTAGGCGGCTCGGCGGGCTCGTCCGCGGCGTCCTCGTCGAGGAACCTCGGGACCCCGACCTGCGTCGCCTCCGGGTCGGCGTCGGCCTCCGGGTCGGCGTCGGCCTCCGGGTCGGCGTCGGCCACCGGCTGCGTGCGGGTGTCGTCCCCCATGTCCTCGGCCTGCTCCGCCGTGACCGCGCCCTGGTGGTCCTCGGCCCCCTTGGCGAGGTCGCCGTCGAGCGCCTCGTGGACCTGCGTGTCCTCGGCGGCGTGCTGAGACTGCTCGGGCGTCTCCTGGGTGTCGGCGTCCTGCCCGGTGTCCCCACCGACGGCGCCGGTGTCCTCGCCGGCCGGCCCGACCCGGCCCGGCAGCTCGTCGCGACCCAGCACCGTGGTGGCCTCGTCTCCTGCGGCGGTGCCCCCAGCAGCCGTCGGCGAGCCGGGCGTGGGCGAGCCGGGCGTGGGCGAGCCGGGCGTGGGCGAGCCGGGCGTGGGGTGAGCCGGTGCGGGGATGCCGGGCTCGTGCCGGGTCGGGGCCGCTGGTCCGGCTAGGGTCGCGCCCGCTCCCGCGCTGTCCCCGATGTAGTCGCTGAGAGCGGCGTACACCTCGTGGGCGCTCTCCAGCGGCACGGTGTGCGGGTGGTGGCCCTCGAGGATGCGCGCGCAGATGGTGTCGAGGGGCCGGGGCACGCCGGCGCGGACCTGACGAGGCCGCAGCGGGTGCTGCCGCTCGGCCGGCGCGGCCGGCAGCCGCGAGCCCTCGGTGCCGGGCCAGCGCTGGACCAGCGCCGCGTAGAGCAGCGCCCCGAGGTTGACCACGTCGGCGGCGAAGGAGTCCAGCGGCTCACCGCCGGTGACTCGGTGGTGGGTGAAGTCGGGCCGCCCGTTGAGGACCTCGTCGATGACGAAGCCGATCACCTTGACCGACCCAGCGTCGGTGACCATGACGTTCTCGGGGACCAGCCGACCGTGAGCCACGCCGTTGCGGTGCGCGGTGGCGATCGCCTCCGCGACCTCCCGGACCACCCAGGCCGCCCGTCGCGGGGCCACCGGACCGTCGGCGAGCAGCCGGTCGAGCGACGCCCCGGAGCCCCACTCGTTGACGACGTAGACCAGGCCGTCCTCGGCCGCTGCGTCGAGCACCCGAAGCAGGCGGACGTCGCTGACCAGCGCGGAGGTGCGCGCGGCGGTGAGCAGGGCGCCGGCGCGCGGGTCGGTGTCGGGGAGCACGTGGACGGCGACGTTGCGGGCGAGCACCCGGTCCGTGGCCCGCCAGAGTCCGGCGCGCTCGGGACCGTCGAGCAGGACGTCGAGCCGGAAGCGTCCGGCCAGGACGCTGCCGGGGCCCAGTGGGGTGCCGCTCACGTCCCTCCTCTCCGGGGCCTGCCGGCGCCGGCGCCGTCGCGCGGGTGCCACCACGTCCGACGCCGAGCCGGACCCGACCATCGTACGGGCGCCGGCGGCGCGCCGGTCAGCGCCGGACCCGACCGGTCAGGGCGCCGATCACGGCGCTGACCTCGGTGACGCGCATCAGCCGTGCCAGCGCCAGGAACACCACGACGTCGACCAACCCGACGACGCCGAGCGCGGTCACTGCCCGGACCTTGCCGGAGGCCGACGTCGCCACCCGGCCCTCCTGGCCGGCGCCGGTGACGGCATCGGGGGCGGGGCCGGCCCACAGCTGGTCCAGGCCCCAGCGGGCCGCCCAGGCGACGGCCGTCGCGACTCCGGCCGCGATCAGCAGCCGCACCAGGAACCTCACCAGCACGGGCGTCTGGAGACCGCCCAGGAGCCGGCGCAGCAGCGAGTACGACGTGAGCGCGCCCACGAGGTAGGAGCCGGCGTACGCGACCACCAGGCCCGGGGCGGTGTGCTCGGCAGAGGCCCGGGCGGTGAGCGCGAGGGCGAGGGCGATGTTGGTGGCGGCGATGACGCACTGCACCCAGAACACGGTCCGGGTCCGCTCGAGGGCGTAGAAGCCGCGCAGCACCAGGTAGTGGGTGGTGAACAGCACCAATCCGGGGGCGAACAGCGCCAGCGTCAGCGCGAACTCCGGGACCGTGCGCCGGGCGGCGCCGTAGCCCACCATCACGTTGCTGAGGTCGAGCGCCACGAGCGGCAGCAGCAGCGCGAACGGAACGATCACGGCGTACGTCGTCCGCAGCGTCGAGGCGACGCTGCGGGCGACCCCCGGGAGGTCGTGGTCCGCGGCGAACCCGGACAGCCGGGGCAGCATCGCAGTGGCCAGCGACACGGTCGCGATCGAGTGCGGGACCATGACCAGCAGAAACGCGTTGGAGTAGATCGTGTAGCCGGTGCCGACCTCGCCGGTGGCGCACACGCCGGTCACGGAGCCGGCGCTGCCCGCCGAGGCGATGCGCACCACGACGGTGTAGGCGACCTGGTTGACGATGACGAACAGCACCGTCCACACCCCCAGCCGCAGGGTGTGCCCGAGACCGCTGCCGCGCAGGTCGAGGCGCGGCCGGAAGCGGAATCCCGCACGGCGCAGGAACGGCACCAGGATCGCCAGCTGGACGGCGATGCCGAGGGTCGAGCCGAGCCCCAGGACGAGCTCCTGGACCGCCGTGTAGCCCCCGACCGAGGACCCGGGCCCCGCCAGCTCCGCGGCACTGGGGCGCCCGCCCGCCCCGCAGAGGTCCCTCACCGGTCCGAAGCCCCACAGGTAGGCACCGAGCACCGCCACCGAGATCACGTTGTTGGCGATCGGGGCCCACATCATCGGACCGAAGCTGCCGCGCGCGTTCAGCACCTGCCCGACCAGGACGAACATGCCGTAGAAGAAGACCTGGGGCAGGCAGTAGCGCGCGAAGTCCACCACCGACTCCCGCTGCGCGGCCAGGCCGGGGGAGAACCACTCGCCATCCAGGAACAGCCGCATCAGGACGGGGGCCGCGATCACCAGGACCGCGGTCACCCCCGCCAGGAACAGGGCCGCCACGGTGATCACGCGGTTCGCGTAGGCGTCCCCACCGTCGGGGTCGAGCTTCTGGGCCCGGACCAGCTGGGGGACCAGCACGGCGTTGAAGACGCCGCCGGCGAGCAGGATGTAGAGCATGTTCGGGATCGTGTTCGCGATCGTGAACACGTCGGCGTGCAGCGCCTGGCCGAGGGCGGCCGCGAGCAGCGCGTTGCGCACGAAGCCGCTCATCCGCGACACGACGGTGCCGGCGGCCATCACCGCGCTGGAGGAGAGCACGCTCGCCTCGGTCGACGCCGGCGGGCGTGGGGGGGGTGGGGAGGTCACGCGCTCAGCTCCTGGCCGGGGTGGGTGGCGGCGGTCCGTCGTCGTGGGGCAGCAGCGGCCCGAAGCCGGCCTTGCGTCGTCGGACCCGTCGGACCAGCCGGATGACGACGGCGAGCAGCAGCAGGCCGCCGCCGGCGGCGATGATCACCCAGATCACCGTGCTCACGTGGCTGGTGCGGACGCTGAACTGGGTGGTGCTGCCCAGCGGTACGCCTTCGGCGTCGGTGGTCATCAGCCGCACCGAGTGCACCCCGATGTCGGCCGAGCTCGCCTCCAGCCGGACCGACATGCGGCGGCCGGGTCCCAGCGTCACCGGAGCCACCGGCGCGACCCGCAGGTCCGAGCCGGGCGTCCGCACCCTCAGCCCGACCGTCACCTGACGCTCGAGCCCGTTCACCAACGTGACCTGGATCGGGCCGGACTGCCCGGACATCATCACGAACGGCGGCCCCTCGACCCGTACCCGCATCATCCGCGACCGGATCGCGGCGTCGGTCCGCAGCACCGCGGTGCGGGCGGCGACGGGGTCCGGCCGCGCGTGGTAGGAGGAGGCGAGCATCGCCATCCGGGCCAGGGCCCCGTCCACGGTGTCGTTGAGCGTCAGCAGCCGGGCGTAGACCGTGCCGGTGCGCAGCAGCGACCGGGTGGCGTCCAGGTTGGCGGTCGGCACCTCGGCGAGCCGGGACCGGTCCGGGTACACCGGGCCCCGGGCCGGGTCGTCGGGACCCGGCGGGGCGGCGGTGGTGACCACCGAGGCGAGGTCCACCAGCTGCAGCCACGGGGTGTCGAGGGCCTCGAAGAACCGGGACGCCGGCCAGCCCGCGCCGGGGTCCCAGCCCGTCGGCAGCGAGACCACCAGCGGCTGGTCGGCGCTGGGGGACAGCGCGTGCAGCGCGGCGTCGCTGAGCAGCCGCTGCCGGACCCCGAGGGCGTCGTAGCGCGACCCGGGCAGCGGACCGCCGGTGCCGGCGTCGGTGTCCTCGAGCACGACCGTTGCCCGGCCACGGTCGGCGACCACGGGTGTCTGCGCGTCCGGGAAGGCCGCCTCCCGCAGCAGCGCGACCGAGTCGGGGGTCAGCCGGTCCAGGGCCGCCTCCGGCAGGAAGCCGTCGAGCGGGTCCACGACCGGCATCGGGTCGGGGACCCCGAAGGAGCCCAGGATGCCCCTGCTGAGCCCGACCGCCTCGCGGTACATCGAGCGTCGGCCCGCGGTGAGGGCGGACGCGACATCGAGGTTGCCGTAGGGGACGGCGGCGACGCCGTGGCCGGGCGCCTGCCGGCGGAACTCCGCCAGCCAGTCCCGGGCCACCTGCTCGGCGGTGGGGTCGGGCGCGGCGTTCTCGCCGGTCCCCGGCCTCGACCCGGGGGAGGTGGACGACGACCGGTCCGGGGACGCTGCCGCGGTGCCGGTCGGTGGGCTCTCGGTCGGTGGGCTGTCGGTCGGTGGGCTCTCGGTCGCGGCGTCGGCCGGCGAGGGGGTCGGCGTCGGCGCCGGGGTGGCGTCGGGTGCCTCGTTGCCCGGCGTCCCGTCGCCGCTCCCGTCGGAGGGGGAGGTGTCGAGCTCCGGGTTGCCCTCGGCCATGGACCGGGCAGCGTCGAGGACCGCCGGGTCCACCACCCAGGTGATCGGCCGGGTCGCGCGCCCGCTCAGTCCCAGCACCCTGCCGAGCCGGCCGTCGGCGGCCAGCGACCGTTCCCAGCCGACCGGGTCCGCGAGCCGGCCCGTCACGGTGCGCTGGACGCGCCGGTGCAGCGGTACGACCAGGGCCAGCCTGGTCCGGGCGCCGGCGTCGCTGCCCTGGGTGGGGAGCAGCGGCATGAAGGTCCGGGCGCGGGCGTCGGCGATTGCGTCGCGGCCGTCGGCGTTCTGACCGAGCACGTGGACACCGACCCAGTAGACCCCCGGAGCGCCGGAGACCCCCAGGTCCGCGCGGCGTACCGACAGCCGGTACGACGCCGACCGGCCGGGGGCCAGGTCGTCCACCCGGACGAAGAGCCCCGCGCCGGTCAGCCGGGACCCCACGGGGGCGTCGGCCTGGCCGCCGGCCGCCTCGGCCAGCGACCCGCGGCTGCGGAGCGGTTCCGCGGAGGTCAGCAGGTAGACGTTGAGGTCGGTCCAGGTCTCCTTGGAGCGGTTGGTGACCTGACCGGTCAGCGTGACCCGGCCGCGGCTGGGGATGGTCGCCGGCGCCAGGGTGTCGATGCTGACCAGCAGCGGCGTGCGCTCGGCCCGGGCGACGACGGTCCGCGCGAGAGTGCCCGACGTGCCCGCCGTGGCGCTCCCGGTGGTGGCGGCCGCCGCGACCCCGACCGGCGCCCAGGCCACCAGGAACGTGGCCGCCGTGGCCGCGGCGAGGGGGACTGCGCCCCTCGTCCGGGGTCGGGCGGTGCGCGTCACACCGGCAAGGCTAACGACCGGGGAGCCGAAGCAGCGGGTTGACATAGAGTTTCCCCTCGTGCCCGACGACCCCCGCCAGCAGCCCCGTGCCGCCGACCCCGGGGGCGGCGGCACCGGCGAGCCCGCCCCGGTGGAGCGGAACCTGCGGGAGGTGCAGGAGGCGGCTGCCAGGGAGCTGGCGCGGCTCTCGCCGGTGGTCGACGAGCTCGGCGCCCGCTTCGCCCGCGCCGGCGAGCGACTCGCCCTCGTCGGAGGCCCGGTACGGGACGCGATGCTCGGCCGCTCCCACCACGACCTGGACTTCACCACGTCCGCGCACCCGGACACCACCGAGAAGCTCCTGACCGGCTGGGCCGACGCCACCTGGGACATGGGCCGCGCGTTCGGGACCATCGGCGCCCGCAAGGGCGACTGGCAGGTCGAGATCACCACGTACCGCACCGACAGCTACGCAACCGACTCCCGCAAGCCGGCCGTCGCGTACGGCGAGACGCTCGAGGGTGACCTGGTGCGGCGCGACTTCACGGTCAACGCGATGGCGGTGACACTGCCCGACCACACCTTCGAGGACCCGTTCGGGGGGGTGGTGGACCTGGCGCACGGCCTGCTGCGGACGCCGGGGACCCCCGAGGCCTCGTTCTCCGACGACCCGCTGCGGATGATGCGGGCCGCTCGGTTCGCCGCCCAGCTCGGCTTCACCGTCGACCCCGCCGTCCGTCGCGCGATGACCGAGATGGCCGGCCGGATCGAGATCGTCTCCGCCGAGCGGGTGCGCGAGGAGCTCACGAAGCTGGTGATGGGCCGCTACCCGAGGCGCGGACTGCTGCTGCTCGTCGAGACCGGGCTGGCCGGTCACGTGCTGCCCGAGCTGCCGGCGCTGGCGCTGGAGCGCGACGAGCACCACCGGCACAAGGATGTCTACGAGCACACCCTCACCGTGCTGGAGCAGAGCATCGACCTCGAGGACCGGCTCGGGGGGCCCGACGTGGTCTCCCGGCTCGCCGCGCTCATGCACGACGTCGGCAAGCCCCGCACCCGACGTTTCAACAGCGACGGCACGGTCACGTTCCACCACCACGACGTGGTCGGCGCGAAGCTGACCCGCAAGCGGCTCAAGGCGCTGCGCTTCTCCAACGACACCGTCGAGGCGGTGGCTCGGCTCGTCGAGCTGCACCTGCGCTTCCACGGGTACGGCGCCGGGGAGTGGACCGACTCCGCGGTGCGTCGCTACGTCCGCGACGCCGGTGACCAGCTGGAGCGGCTGCACGTGCTGACCCGGGCCGACTGCACGACGCGCAACCGTCGCAAGGCCGAGCGGTTGCGCCGCAGCTACGACGACCTCGAGGCCCGGATCCACCGGCTCGACGAGGAGGAGGAGCTGGCCTCGCTGCGACCGGACCTCGACGGCAACCAGATCATGACCATCCTCGGCATCGGACCGGGACGCGAGGTGGGTGCGGCGTACCACTTCCTGCTGGAGGCCCGGATGGACCACGGCCCGATGGCTCCCGAGCAGGCGGAGACGCTGCTGCGGGAGTGGTGGGTCGCCCGGTCCTGACCGAGCCCGCTGTGGCGGGCCACTAGTCTCGCGGCATGCAGAGTGATCTCTTCGCCCAGGCCAACCTCGAGGTGGAGGGCGGTCGGTTCGCGCTCCAGAACTCCCAGCTGCTGCGGGTGGCCCTCGGCGACGACGTGCTCTCGGTCAAGGGCGCCATGGTCGCCTACCAGGGCCGGGTGCGGTTCGAGCACGAGCGGGCCGGCAGCGTCGGCAAGCTGTTGAAGAAGATCGTGACCAGCGAGGACATGCCGCTGATGCGGGTCTCCGGCGAGGGCGAGGTGTTCTTCGCCAACGAGGCCGGCTACGTCTACCTGATCCACCTCGCCGGCGACGGGATCAGCGTGAACGGCCGGAATCTGCTGGCCTTCGACGCCTCGCTGCAGTGGGACATCAACCGGGTGCGCGGGGCCGGGGTGATGGCGGGTGGCCTGTTCAACACCACCGTGTCCGGCTCCGGGACCGTCGCGCTGTGCACGGTCGGGCACCCGGTGGTGCTGGACTGCTCGCAGCAGCCCACCTTCGTCGACGTGCAGGCGTGCGTGGGGTGGAGCGCCGGGCTGGTGCCCAGCGTCGTGTCCAGCATGACGATGAAGTCGATGCTGCGCGGTGGCTCCGGGGAAGCGTTCCAGTACTCCTTCCACGGCCCCGGCTTCGTGGTGGTGCAGCCCTCCGAGTGGGCCCCGGTGTCCCAGGGCCAGTCCAGCGGCGGCGGCGGTGGCCTCGGCGGTCTGCTCAACGGCTGAGGCGACCCGCGCGGCCGGCGCTCAGGGACGGTGGTTCGCCCGCCGCCCCTCGGCGGCCTCGGAGACCGTGATCTGGACGCGGCGCTCGCGGGTCGGTGCCGTCCGGGCCACCGAGATCCACTCCAGCAGCGCCCGTCGCGCCGTCGGTGGGAACGCCTGCCATTGCGTTCGGGCCGCCGGCACCGCGTCCAGCGCGGCGCGTAGGTCCACGGGCTCGACCAGCGCCTCGACCTCGTCGAGCGCCGTCCAGCAGCCGTTGGCCACGGCCTGCGCCACCACGGCCTCGCCGGCGGGCCGCATCAGCCCCGCCGCCCGCAGCCGCGTCACCCGGTCCTTGTTCGATCGCGACCAGGCGCTGCGGGCCCGGCGCGGGGTCAGCCGCAGGCTGGTCCGTTCGTCGTCGACGCGCCGCCCCTGGGTGTCGACCCAGCCGACGCAGAGCGCCTCCTCGACCAGGTCGTCGTAGCCGACGTGGGGGCCACGGCCCTTCTTGTAGGTCACCAGCCACACCGCGGTGGTGTCGGCGTGGTGAGCGGCGAACCAGTCCCGCGCCTGCTCGCGGCTGGTCACCTCCACCCGTTCGTCCTCGCCCGTCACCCTGTTCCTCCCCGCTCACCCCCTGCGGATTCCCAGGGTATCGAGCCTTGCCGACGGCTCCCGGGTCAAACACCACCCCGGAGGCGTCGGGATCACCGTGGCGGCGGGACTGCTGAGATGGGTGAGGCTGGAGCAGGCGCGGCAGGGCCAGACCGGTCCGTCCGCCGGACCGACCGGTCTGTCTGCCCCGCCGATCGGGTACGCCGCTTCGCCGCCGCCGGGTCGACCCGACCGCGGCGTGGACGGCGAGGCGCTCCGCGACGGACCGTGGTGCCCCGGCGCGGCGTACCACCGGCGGACCGACCGGTCTGTTTGGATGCACCGGTGAGCACCACCCCCTCCTCTCGCCCGGCACCCCCGGGCCCCGGCCGCTCCGCGACCGGCCGACGTCTGCGACCCGCGGACGAGCGGATCCTGGCGGCGGCGTTCCGGCTGTTCTACGCCCGGGGCATCCGGGCGGTCGGCGTCGACCTGGTCATCGCCGAGGCCGAGGTCGCCAAGGCGACGTTCTACAAGCACTACCCGGCCAAGGACGACCTGGTGCTGGCCTATCTCGACCGGGTGGACGGGCTGTGGACGCGCGAGCTCCGGCGCGCCGCGGCCGTGGCGGGCCCGACCGCCGCCGACCGCCTCGTCGGTCTCTTCGACGCGCTGGTCACGACCGGGGCTCGTGCGGGCTACCGCGGCTGCGCGTTCCTCAACGTCGCGGCCGAGGCGGTGCCTGGTGGTCGCGTGCACCGACGGGCGGTCGAGCACAAGCTCGCGGTGCTCGGCTGGGTCCAGTCGCTGGCCGGCGACGCCGGTGCACCCGACCCGGCCGGGCTGGCCCGGACTCTCACCCTGCTGCTCGACGGAGCGCTGGCCGCCGGCACGATGGACGCGGATCCGCGGGCGGCGCGGCTCGCCGCCGACACGGCCCGCGCGGTGGTCAGTGCAGCGGTTCCCGCCCCCGGTCTCTCGCAGCCGGGGTGACCGGTGGAGGCAGCCGCGTGACCCGCGAGTACCAGAGCGCGGTCACGGCGTACCCCACCGCTATCGCGCCCAGCACGCCGTAGGACTTCCCCGTCACCGGCAGCACCAGGGCGCCGACGGCCGCTGCGGCGACGAAGGCGACATTGAAGATGACGTCGTACAGCGCGAACACCCGCCCGCGGAACGCGTCGTCGATGTGCGTCTGCACCAGCGTGTCGACCACGATCTTGATGCCCTGGCTGGCCAGGCCCAGGAAGAACGCGGCGACCAGGAGCGCGGCGTTCGTGTAGAGCGCGCCGGGGAACACCTCGGTGACCGCCGCCGACAGCAGCAGACCGATCACCCAGGTGCGGGGAGCGATCCGCTCGGTGACCACCGGGGTCAGGAACGCCGCCGTCACGAAGCCCACCCCGCTGACCAGCACCGCGACCGAGAGCCCCGCGAACGCGCGGTCCACGTCGCCGGGGTCGTTGAAGTAGTTGCGGTAGAGCAGGATCGTCGCGACCGTCGAGAGCCCGTAGCAGAACCGGTGGGCGCCGATCGCGGCCAGCCCGTACGCCGCGGGCCGGCGCTCGGCGAGGTGGTGCAGCCCGTCGACCAGGCCGCGCGAGACGTGCCGGACGGCCTCGCGCACCGCCGGCCTCGCCGCATCGAGGTCGGGGCCGAGCAGGTCCCGCGGGATGCGCAGGGCCAGGGCGCCGGCCGCGCCGTACAGCGCGGCGGCGGTCACCAGCACGCCGACGTCGCTGTCCACGCCGAGCGCGTCCCAGGCGACCCGGGCGCCGGTGCCGGTCGCCAGGCCCACCAGGAACGCCAGGGTGCCGGCGGTCGGCGTGAGGGCGTTCGCGGTGAGGAGGTCCTCCGGGGTCACGACGTGCGGGAGGGCCGCTGAGAGCCCGGCGAGCAGGAACCGGTTGACCGACAGCGCGGCCAGGATCAGCCCGAACAGGCCGGGGCCCCGCAGGTCGGCCTGCACCCCGACGGCCAGGACGGCCACCAGGGCGACGCGGACGAAGTTGGACCAGGCCAGCACCTGCCGTCGCGACCACCGGTCCAGGAACACCCCGACGAACGGCCCGAGGGCGCTGAACGGCAGGAGCACGACGGCCAGCGCACCGGCGATGGCGCCGGGGCCGGGGGCGCGTTCGGGAGAGAACACGACGTAGGAGGCGAGGGCGACCTGGAACACGCCGTCGCTGAGCTGGCTGGCGACCCGGACGGCGAAGAGCCGCCGGAACCAGGTGCCGCGCAGGAGGTGGCGGAGATGGCGCAGGGCGGTCATCGGACGGTCACGCCGGAATTGTCCCTCGACGGGTCCCGCGCGAGATGCCGTGGTCGGCCGGGAGCCGCCCCACCGGCCCCGGGCTCAGGTCCCGGGTGTCCCGCCCCCCGTGCGAGACCGACGCCTCCCTCGCCGTATTGCACGAGGGAGGCGTCGGGAAGGGTCGATACCCTGGGATTCCGGGGGGACCGCACCCGGGCGCGTCAGAGGTCGCCGCGGATGAACGCCTCGAGCTGCTGGCGGCCCTCGTCGTCGGGCAGCTGCACCGGGGGGGACTTCATCAGGTACGTCGCGGCCGGGTTGACCGGGCCGCCGAGGCCGCGGTCCAGGGCGATCTTCGCGGCCCGGACGGCGTCGATGATGATGCCGGCGCTGTTGGGGGAGTCCCAGACCTCCAGCTTGTACTCCAGCGTCAGCGGGACGTCGCCGAAGGCGCGGCCCTCGAGGCGGACGTAGGCCCACTTGCGGTCGTCGAGCCATGCGACGTAGTCCGAGGGGCCGATGTGCACGTTCCGGGAGCCGAGGTCGGCCTCGATGTTCGAGGTGACGGCCTGGGTCTTGGAGACCTTCTTCGACTCGAGGCGGTCGCGCTCGAGCATGTTCTTGAAGTCCATGTTGCCGCCGACGTTGAGCTGGTAGGTGCGGTCCAGCGCGACGCCGCGGTCCTCGAACAGCTTGGCCATCACCCGGTGGGTGATGGTGGCACCGACCTGGGACTTGATGTCGTCGCCGATGATCGGCAGCCCGGCGTCGGCGAACTTCTGCGCCCACTCCGGGTCGGAGGCGATGAAGACCGGCAGCGCGTTGACGAACGCCACGCCCGCGTCGATCGCGCACTGGGCGTAGAACTTGTCGGCGTCCTCCGAGCCGACGGGCAGGTAGGCGACCAGCACGTCGGCGCGGGCCTCCTTGAGCACCGCGACCACGTCGACCGGCTCGGCGTCGGACTCCTCGATCGTCTCGCGGTAGTACTTGCCGAGACCGTCGTGGGTCGGGCCCCGCTGGACGGTCACGCCGAGCGGCGGCACGTCGGCGATCTTGATCGTGTTGTTCTCCGACGCCGTGGTGGCCTCGGAGAGGTCGAAGCCGACCTTCTTGGCGTCGACGTCGAACGCGGCGACGAACTCGATGTCGGAGACGTGGTAGTCGCCGAACGTGACGTGCATGAGCCCCGGGACCGACGTCCCGGCCGCGGCGTCGCGGTAGTACTCCACACCTTGGATGAGGGAGGTGGCGCAGTTGCCGACCCCCACGATTGCTACTCGTACCGAACCCATCGGGTATCTCCTTGTCTGAGTTGTGCTGCATCTGGGTGCTGCATCTGGGTGCTCGGCCGGCGCCCGGTCAGCCGGTGCCGCCGGGTCGGGTCAGCGGGTCCTCGGCGGCCGGCCGGACGCGCCGGTCCTCGTCGTTGCGCTCGGCGTTGATCAGGTCGGAGAGCCAGCGCACCTCGCGCTCGACGGACTCCCGGCCGTGTCGCTGCAGCTCCTCGGCGTACCGGTCGACCTGTCGCTGGGTGCGGTCGAGCTGATGCTGCACCCGGTCGAGCCGCTCCTGGAGCCGGCTGCGACGGCCCTCCAGGATCCGGAGACGGGACTCGATGTCGGTGCGGGCGAAGAACGCGAACCGCACGTCGAAGCTGTCGTCCTCCCACGCGGCCGGGCCGACGTCGGCCACCAGCCCCTGGAAGCGCTGGTCGCCGGCGGGAGTGAGCTCGTAGACGATGCGCTGCCGACGGCTGGCGGCGCCCGGCTCCGGGTCGGCGACGTGCTCGGCGATCCATCCCGCCCGCAGCATCTTCTTCAGCGCCGGGTAGAGCGACCCGTAGGACAGCAGCCGGCTCCGGCCCAGCACCAGGTTGACGCGCTTGCGCAGCTCGTAGCCGTGCATGGGCGACTCGTGCAGCAGGCCGAGGACGGCCAGCTCGAGGGTCTCGCCGCGTCGGGCCACCGTCCGCTCGCCTGCCTTCGCTTCCCGCACCGGGTCATCCGAGCCGGAGTGCGCCGGCCGGGCTGCCCGATGTATCTCGTCGTGCTATCACCACAACCTATCGCATCGATATATCAGGGCCCAGCCACGCGACCGTCGCGGCGTGGTGAGGGCACGGGCGTTCCCACCCGGGCCGGCCGCCGGCCCGTACGCTGGGGTCGGCCGTGCCCGGCCGTTCCCGTCCCGCCGGTTCCGGAGTTGCCCCTGTGAGTCCCGAGCGCACCCCCTCCTCGCGTCCGACGGGTGGCCGCGGCAGTGGCCGCGGCAGTGGTCCCAGTGGGCGGAAGCCCGGTGGGAAGCCCGGTGGGAAGCCCGGTAGGAAGCCCGGCAGGAAGCCGCTGCTGCGGCGGCTCGTCCGGCTGGTCGGGCTGGTGGTGCTGGGACTCGTGCTGCTCGGCGCGGGCGCCTTCGCGGTGCTCTACGTCTCGACCGACATCCCCGACGCGAACGCCGACTTCACCACCCAGACCTCCTTCGTCTACTACGCCGACGGGAAGACCGAGATCGGCAGGTTCGCCCAGCAGAACCGCACCGACGTCCCGCTCTCGAGCGTTCCCCAGCACGTGCAGGACGCAGTCATCGCCGCCGAGGACCGCACGTTCTACACCAACCAGGGCATCGACCCGAAGGGGATCGTGCGCGCGGCCTTCAGCAACGTGCGCGGCAACGCCACCCAGGGCGCGTCCACCATCACCCAGCAGTACGTCAAGATCCTCTACCTCACCCAGGACCGGACCATCAAGCGCAAGGTCACCGAGGCGGTGGTCTCCCTCAAGCTGCAGCGTGAGCAGTCCAAGAGCGAGATCCTCGAGGGCTACCTCAACACCATCTACTTCGGGCGGGGCGCCTACGGCATCGAGGCTGCCGCGCACGCGTACTTCGACCGGCCGGCGGCCGACCTCACGGTGCCGCAGGGGGCGGTGCTCGCCTCCGTGCTCAACTCGCCGACCGCGCTCGACCCGGCCACGGGCCAGGACGCCCGCGCCCGGCTGACGGGGCGCTACCAGTACGTGCTGGACGGGATGGCGCAGGCCGGCGACCTCCCGGAGGACCAGGCGGCGAGGTTCGCCGCCCAGCTGCCGCGGTTCCCGGAGATCCGGTCCGGCAACCGGTTCGGGGGCCAGAAGGGGCACGTCCTGGCGCTGGTGCGCAAGCAGCTGCTGGCCGCCGGGTTCAGCGACCGCGAGATCGACGGCGGCGGGTTGCGGGTGCGGACCACGTTCACCCGCAACGCGATGCGCGCCGCTGCCCAGGCGGTGCGCGAACAGCGCCCCCGGGGCCTGACCGGGCTCCACGTCGCGGTCGCCTCCGTGGACGTGAAGACCGGCGCGCTGCGAGGGATGTACGCCGGCCAGGACTACCTGGACAGCCAGATCAACTGGGCGCTCGCGGGCGGCTCGCCGGGGTCGGCGTTCAAGCCGTTCGCGCTGGCCGCCGGCCTGGCGGACGGCTACGCGCTCGACAGCACGTTCTCCGGCAACTCCCCGTACGTGTTCCCCAACGGCCGCCGCGTCGTCAACGAGGGTCCCGGGGACGGCAACGACTACGGCTCGGCCATCACGCTGACCGAGGCGACCGTCGAGTCGGTCAACACCGCCTACATCGACCTCACCCAGTCGATGCGGGAGGGCCCGAGCAAGATCCTGGACATGGCGGTCGCCATGGGGGTGCCGCGCACCGCTCCGGGGCTGGACCCGGTCGCCGGGATCTCGCTGGGCTCGGTGACGGTCAGCCCTGTCGACATGGCGAGCTCCTACGCCACGATCGCCGACGGGGGCCGGGCCAGGCCGTGGTTCGTGGTGGCCTCGGTGCGCGGCCCGCAGGGCGAGGTGCGCTACTCGGCGCCCCGGCAGAGCAGCCGTGCGCTCGAGAAGGACCTGGCCCGCGACGTCAGCTACGCCCTGCAGCAGGTGGTCTCGACCGGGACCGGTCGCAACGCCCTGGCGCTGGGCCGCCCGGCGGCGGGCAAGACCGGCACCGCGACCAACGCGCAGGGGAACGTCTCCTCGTCCTGGTTCGTGGGCTACACACCGCAGCTGGCGACCGCGGTGATGTACGTCCGCGGTGACGGCAACGACGCACTGAACGGCTTCCTGCCGTCGTACTTCGGCGCCGACTATCCCACCCGCACCTGGACCCAGGCGGTGCGCGAGACGCTCGACGACAAGCCCGTGCTGGCGTTCCCGCCGCCCGCCAACGTGGACGCCACCAACGACGACCACGCTCCGGCCCCCAGCTTCACCGCCACCCCCACCCCGACCCCCACGCCGAGCCCCGAGCCGTCGCTGACCGCGACACCGTCGCCCTCGCCGCAGACCAGCCAGGCGGACCCCTCGCCGTCCACGTCGCCGAGCCCGACCACGTCGCCCAGCGGCACCCCGACGGCCGCCTCCCCGACCGCCGGCTCGGGGACGGCGACGGGGCGGGTCACCCCTCGGGCGGGCGCCCGTGCCGGCGCCGCGCGTGCCGGTTCCGCGGCCCCGGGCGGCGGCTGAGTGGCCGCCGACCCGCTCGGGGTGGTCCGGCCGAGCCGGACCGACCCGTTCCTGACCGCCGCCAGCGAGGGGGTCGGCGGCCCGGTCGGTGACCACGCGGCACCGCATCCGTGGTGGACCCCGGTGCGGGTCGTGCTCGCCGTCACCGTGCTCGCCTTCGTGCTCGGCATGGCGCAGAAGACGCCGTGCGTGCGGGACGGCTGGGTCAGCAACGACGTCCGGTACGGCGCCATGTGCTACTCCGACCTGCCCTACCTCTACACCGGCCGGGGGCTGGCCGCCGGGTTCGTGCCGTACGCCGACAACGGCGGCCGCTACAGCGCGATGGAGTACCCGGTCCTCACCGGGTACTTCGCCTACGGCGCCGCCCGGCTCACCCAGCTGCTGTCGGGGTCGCCCGACCTGGCTGCCCGGCAGCGGCTCGACGGCGACCAGATCAACGGCGCGGTCGGCGTCAGGGGCGAGTCGAGCAGGTACTTCGTGGTCAGCGCCGTGCTGCTGGCGCCGTTCGCGCTGCTGACCGCCTGGCTGCTGGCCGGCGTGCATCGACGCCGGCCGTGGGACGCGATGCTGTTCGCCGCGTCGCCGGCGCTGGTGCTAGCGGGACTGGTCAACTGGGACCTGCTCGCGGTCACCGCCGTCGCCGGCGCCCTCTGGGCGTGGTCTAGGGGCAGGCCGGTGCTGGCCGGGGTGGCGGTGGGGCTGGGGACGGCGGCCAAGCTCTACCCCCTGTTCCTGCTCGGCGCGCTGCTGGTGGTGTGCCTGCGGCGACGGCGGCTGCGCGCGTTCGGGGTGACGTTGGGGGCAGCGGTCGCGGCGTGGCTGGTCGTCGACCTCCCGGCGCTGCTGACCGGCTTCGAGGAGTGGAAGGTGTTCTGGACCTTCAACAGCGACCGGGGTGCCGATCTCGGCTCGCTGTGGCTGGTGGCGTCGCAGACCGGCCACTCCTTCACCCCGGACCGCATCAACCAGGTCTCCACCGGAGTGTTCCTGGCGGTCTGCCTCGGGGTGCTGGCGCTCGGGCTGCGGGCCCCCCGCCCGCCCCGGATCCCGCAGCTGGCCTACCTGGTGGTCGCCGGGTTCCTCGTCGTGAACAAGGTCTACTCCCCGCAGTACGTCCTGTGGCTGCTGCCGCTGGTGGTGCTGGCCCGGCCACGCTGGCGCGACGTGCTGATCTGGACCGCCGGCGAGGTGTTCTACTTCGCCGCCGTCTGGTTCTACCTCGGTGGCTGGACCGCGTCCTCGGTCGCCGGCGGCGTGCCCGACCGGTTCTACCTGGTCGCCATCGTGGTCCGGGTCACGGTCGAGCTGTACCTGGCCGCGGTGGTGGTCCGCGACGTGCTGGACCCGTGGCACGACCCGGTGCGCGCCGACGGCCTGACCGACGACCCGGCCGAGCCGGTCCCGCCTCCTGGCTAGTCCCGAGGCGGGATAGCCCGGCCGTGGTCGGGTACGACCCGGACATGCGCGCGCTGACCGTCGAGCCGGGGACCGCGGGGTCCCTCGCCGTCTCCGACCGCAGTGACCCGACCGCCGGAGAGACGGACCTGCTCGTCGACGCCCTGGCCGTCGGTGTGTGCGGCACCGACAAGGAGATCGCCGCCGGCGCGTACGGCTCCGCGCCGGACGGCGAGCAGCGGCTCGTCATCGGGCACGAGTCGCTGGGGAGGGTGAGCCGGGCCCCCGAAGGCTCCGGCTTCGAGTCCGGCGACCTGGTCGTCGGGGTGGTGCGCCGGCCCGACCCGGTGCCGTGCGGCGCCTGCGCGCGCGGCGAGTTCGACATGTGCCGCAACGGCCGCTACACCGAGCGCGGGATCAAGATGCGACACGGGTACGCCGCGGAGCGGTGGACCGTCGATCCCGCGTACGCGGTGCGGCTGCACCCGGGACTGGCCGACGCCGGCATCCTGGTGGAGCCGACCTCCGTGGTGGTCAAGGCGTGGGAGCAGGTCGAGCGGATCGGCGCGCGCGCCTGGTTCGAGCCGGCGACCGTGCTGGTCACCGGCGCCGGCCCGGTCGGCCTGCTGGCGGCGCTGCTGGGGACACAGCGGGGACTGGACGTGCACGTCCTGGACCAGGTCAGGTCGGGGCCGAAGCCGGGCCTGGTCCGCGACCTAGGCGCGACCTACCACCATGGTGACGTCGGCGAGCTGACCGACCGGCTGCAGCCAGACGTGGTCGTGGAGGCGACCGGTGCCCCCGCCGTGGTGCCGGCCGCGATGTCGGGCACGGGGGCGTTCGGGATCACGGTGCTCACCGGGGTGTCGTCGGGGGGCCGGACGGTGGCGGTGGACACCGGCGCGCTGAACCGTTCGCTGGTCCTGGAGAACGACGTCGTCGTGGGCTCGGTCAACGCCAACCTGCGGCACTACCGGGCGGCCGCGGCAGCGCTCGAGGCCGCCGACCCCGACTGGCTCTCGCGGCTGGTCAGCCGGCGGGTGCCGCTGGCACGGTTCGCCGACGCCTTCGAGCCGCAGCCCGACGACGTCAAGGTGGTCCTGGACCTGGCCTGACCGGCCGGCTGCCGATCGGCCGGGTCAGCCGCGGACCACGATCTCGTCGAAGCCGGTCGCGGTGAACCGCACCCGCACGTCGACCTCCTCGCCCACGCGGGGCACCCGGACCCCTGCGGGCAGGAACAGCATCGAGGCCTGCATGTGCGGCGGCTCGGCGAACAGCCGCAGCTTGCCGTCGACGGTGTAGGGCGATCGGACGAACCCGGCCGCGTCCAGACCACCCTTCGCGATCCGGGCCGCACGGTCCTTGAGCGTGGCGCCCCCGGTGGGGGCCTCCAGCCCGATGCCGTGGGAGGTGCCACCGGAGACCACCAGGATGGTCCCGGCCGCGGGGGCCGTCCGCGACCGGTAGCCGTAGCCGTCGCCGCGCTCCACCGGGTGGGCGTCGAGCACCGTCGCCCGCACCGAGACGGCCTGCCGGTCACCCAGCCACAGCGAGGTCCCCACGCGCGGCCGGAACTCGTAGTCGGGCCAGGAGCGGGCCAGCGACGCCAGCTCGGTGTCGTCGAGGTGCGAGACGAAGACCCGACGGGTGGGCAGCCCCGCCGCCACCACGTCGGTCATCAGCCGGTCGACCTCGGCGAGGTGGGAGCCCCGGGAGATCGGCAGGTGCATCGCGACGCCCTCCAGCACGACGCCCTCCAGCAGGGCGGCAGCCTCCCGCAGGTCGCGGGCGGACAGGCCGTGGCGCCGCATCGAGGTCAGCCTCTCCAGCACCACCCGCGGGGAGTCGTCGCGACCGGCCAGCGCCCGGAGGTCCGGGAGCCGACCGACGGTGTGCACGACGCGCGACCCGAACGACGCGGCGGTCTCGAAAGGTCGCCACGGCGAGAGCACCATCACCGAGCCGGCGAAGTGCTCGGTCGCGGCCGCGACCTCGTGGTAGGTGCCGACCGCGATGGTGTCGAGGCCGAGCCGGGTCACCTGCTCGGTCAGCCGCGCCAGGCCGAACCCGTAGCCGTTGCCCTTCACGACGGGCACCACGCCGGGGTGGGCGGCGCTGAACGCGTCGACGTGACCCCGCCAGCGACCACCGTCGACGTACAACCTCAAGGGCATGTGCGGGTCACCTTCCCGCGCCGCTGCGGCGCCCCATGTAGACGGAGAAGGCACGGTAGAGCAACGGGTTCACGGGCAGGTCCCACTCGCCGGCGTACTCCACGGCCTCGCCCCCCGTGCCCACCTTGAACTGGATCAGTCCCACGTGCGGGTCGTCGGGGTCCAAGGTGTCGGTGATGCCGCGCAGGTCGTAGA
Source organism: uncultured Actinomycetota bacterium (assembly GCA_963781695.1). Lineage (GTDB taxonomy): Bacteria > Actinomycetota > Actinomycetes > Propionibacteriales > Nocardioidaceae > Nocardioides_B. The sequence goes on along the minus strand of CAWAGE010000006.1, from coordinate 78,281 downwards.
CCTCGGCGCCGACGGCGAGCGCGTCGCGGATCATGGCCCACTGGACGGCGTTGGAGCCGCGGACCTCGCGCTTCTCGGTCGAGGAGGCGCCGTAGGAGTACCAGGTGTGCCCGCCGACGCGGACCCAGACCGTCGCCGCCACCAGGTCACCCTCGTGGTGCGCGAGGTAGAGCCGGATCCGGTCCGGCTCCTCGGCGGCGAGCGCGGCGAACATGGTCTCGAAGTAGGACAGCGGCCGCGGGGTGAAGTGATCCCGCTCGGCGGTCAGTGCGTAGAGCGCGTGGAACGCGGCCAGGTCGCTGTTCGGCGCCCCCGAGAGCGGTGCGCCGTGGCGCACCTCGACCCCCGCCTTGGCGGCCTTCTTGATGTTGCGCCGCCACTGCTGGTTCATCCCGGCCAGCACGTCGTCCTCGCTGCGCGGCCGGCCCGCGTCGTCGCGCAGCGGGATGACGAAGTTGTACTGCGGCTGCCCGGCTGCGAAGCCGCCGTCCACCGCCTGCGGGCTCCAGCCGAGCTCCCGCAGCTGGGAGACCACCCGGGCGCCGGCCGGGGAGCGGTCGGACGGCGGGACGTCGCCGAGGCGGCGGATGCCGTCGTCGGCCACGCCCGCCTTCACCGCGGCCGCGTCCCAGCGACGTACGACGACCGGCGGCCCCATCCGGATGCCGAACGCACCCGCCGTCCTGCAGTGGCGGACCAGGGGGTTGAGCCAGGCGCGCAGGTCCTCGCCCTCCCAGTCCACGACCGGTCCCTCGGGCAGGTAGGCGAGGTAGCGGCGCAGCCGGGGCAGCTGCCGGTAGAGCACCAGTCCGGCGCCGACGAGCTCGCCGTCGCGCTCCCACCCGAGGGACTCACGGCGCCACTCGCTCTTGACCGCGCCCCAGGCAGGGGTCTGCAGGAACGAGGCGGAGCCGCCCGCGGCGGTGAGCCGGCGCAGGAAGCCGAGGTGCTCCTCGGCCGTGATCGTGCGGACGGTCGGGGCGGTGGAGGTCACAGCGCCCGAGCCTAGCGCCGGGCGGGCTGCCCGCCGGCCACCCGCTCGCGCAGGAAGGCGATATCGGCCCGGTGCTGGTCGGGCCCGCCCGGGGTCTCGAGGATCACCGGCGCGCCGGCCGCGGACACCACGGCGGCCAGGTCCTCGGCCGCGATCCGTCCCCGGCCCAGGCTCTCGTGTCGGTCCGCGCCGGAGTCGAAGTCGTCCCGGCTGTCGTTGCAGTGCACCAGGTCGATGCGCCCGGTGATGGCCAGCACGTCCTCGACCACGCTCGCAACGGGGTTGCCGCCGGCGTGCGCGTGGCAGGTGTCGAGACAGAAACCCACCTGCGCGAACCCCTCGGCGGTGGAGATGGCCTCCCACACACCGGCCACCCGGTCGAGCCGCCGCGTCATGGCGTTCTCGCCGCCGGCGGTGTTCTCGATCAGCAGCGGCACCGCGAGCTCGGTCGCCTCGACCGCCTTGCGCCAGTTGTCGAAGCCGGCCGCCGGGTCGTCGCTGCGGTTCACGTGACCGCCGTGGACGATGAGGCCCTGCGCGCCGATCTCGGCGGCCGCGTCGACGTGGCGCTGCAGCAGCTTGCGGCTCGGGATCCGGATCCGGTTGTTGGTGGTGGCGACGTTGACGATGTAGGGAGCGTGGACGTAGAGGGCCACCCCGGCGTCCTGCGCGGCGACGCGCAGCGCGCCGGCACCGCCCGGGTAGCGCACCTCGGGGCCCTGGTAGCCCTGCGGGTCGCCGAGGAAGAGCTGCACCACGTCGACGTCGCGGGCCTTCGCCTCGGCCACCGGGTCGACCTGGTCCACGTGGGCACCGATCCGCAGCTTCGCCATGGCTGCCAGCCTAGATCGAGCGCAGGCCGCCGGGCCCCCCGGTCGGTCGACACCCCGGCCCGACCGGGGCTCAGCCCAGGTCGACCGTCTCGTTGTCCCCCTCGAAGCGCTCGCCGGTGACCTTCGCCTTCACGAGGTTGACCACCTGGGTGATCTTGCTGCCGGGGGTGTCCCAGTACTCGGCGCCGGTCGCGGTGACCTTGATGAGGATGTTCTGCGGGTTGTCGGGTCCGCCCTCCATCCAGGCGTCGGTGAAGGTGTTCCACAGCTCCTCGAGCTTGGCCCGGTCGTCGAGGATCTCGGCGTGGCCGGACAGCGACGCCCACGAGCTGCTGGCGGCGTAGGCGACGTTGACCCGGGGGTCGGCCAGGATGTTGCGCACCTTGTGGGAGTCACGCTCGGCGATGAAGTAGACGTCGCCGTCGAACTCGACGTCCTGGGTGGCCATCGGCTTGCTGACCAGGGTGCCGTCGGGGTCGACGCTGGTCAGCATCGCCAGCCTGGTGCCCTTCATCAGCGAGCGGAGCTTCTCGGTCCGGTCCTGCTGGTCGTCCTGCTGGCTCATCTGGGTCCTTCCGGTCGGTGCGGAGGTGCTTCGCACGGCTCGGCGGCCGGGCGCTGGTCGTCGGTCAGGGGGTACCTCCGGCGTACGGCCTCATGCCGGTGGACGACGATTTTCCGGGCGGTCCCGGCGCTGGTACCGTGGGCAGGTCGTACGGCTCGGACCCCGGACATGCGTGGGTGTCGGGCCGTCGGCACGCCGGCACCCTCGCGGGGCCGGCGGACGCAAGCCCTCCTGCCACGGAGACGCCGTGGCCGCCTGAGTCCGAAGGAGGTGGAGACCGCTTTGCGTGCCTACGAAGTAATGGTCATCCTCGATCCCGACCTCGAAGAGCGCACCGTTGCGCCCTCGCTCGACACGTACCTCAACGTCGTCCGCAAGGACGGTGGGTCGATCGAGAACGTCGACGTCTGGGGTCGTCGCCGGCTGGCCTACGAGATCGACAAGAAGCCCGAGGGCATCTACGCCGTGGTGACGCTGAACGCCGAGCCCGCCACGGTCAAGGAGCTCGACCGGCAGCTCACCCTGAACGAGTCCGTGCTGCGCACCAAGGTCATCCGGCCCGACGCGCACTGACCTCCACGACCGGTGCCGCACCGGTGACGCCGCCCCGGTGGCGTCCCGGCGGCGGGCCCGGTCCCCGGTCGGCCCACCCGGCCGCCGCAGAACTCCTCGCCGCGTCCTGGCAGCACTGCCCTTGCGGGGCAGCGGCCCACGACGGCGGCCCGCCGAACGACTGGAGACCTGACATGGCAGGCGACACCCCGATCACCGTGGTCGGCAACCTCACCGCCGACCCCGAGCTCCGCTTCACCCCCTCGGGTGCCGCGGTCGCCAACTTCACCGTCGCGTCGACCCCCCGCACCTTCGACCGGCAGACCAACGACTGGAAGGACCAGGACACCCTGTTCCTGAACTGCTCGGTCTGGCGGCAGGCGGCGGAGAACGCCGCCGAGTCCCTGCAGCGCGGCATGCGGGTCATCGTGTCGGGCCGACTGAAGGCTCGTTCCTACGAGACCCGCGAGGGCGAGAAGCGGACGGTCTTCGAGATCGACGTCGAGGAGGTGGGGCCGTCGCTGAAGATGGCCACCGCCAAGGTGACGAAGACCAGTCGCTCCGGCGGCAGCGCCGGGGGCGGCGGGTTCGCCTCCGGTGGCGGCGACGACCCGTGGGCCGCCGGCTCGGGCGGCTCCGGCGGCGGCTCCGGCTCGTCAGGCGGCAGCTGGGGCGGCCAGCAGGGCGGCGGCCAGGGCGGCGGCCAGGGCGGAGGCCAGCAGGGCGGCGGCCAGGGCGGGTCGCAGAACGACCCGTGGGCCTCCACCGGCGGCCACCACGACGACCCGCCGTTCTGACGGCGAGGCAACGACCCCACCGGTGCCGCCCGCGGGCGACCACCCGCACCACCATCCACCACTGACCATTCCGGCGTGGGCCCACGACGGGCTCGAGAGGCGCCGGGCTTCACGAAAGGGAGCACCACAATGGCCAAGCCAGTTCTTCGCAAGCCGAAGAAGAAGGTCTGCCAGTTCTGCAAGGAGAAGGCGACCGGTGTCGACTACAAGGACACCACCCTGCTGCGGAAGTTCATCTCCGACCGCGGCAAGATCCGCGCCCGCCGGGTGACCGGCAACTGCGTGCAGCACCAGCGCGACGTCGCCATCGCGGTCAAGAACGCCCGCGAGGTGGCCCTGCTGCCTTACACGTCGACGGCTCGCTGAGGAAGGGGACGGACATGAAGCTCATCCTGACCCAGGAGGTCACCGGTCTCGGTGCCCCCGGTGACATCGTCGAGGTCAAGGACGGCTACGGGCGCAACTTCTTGATCCCGCGGGGCTTCGGCATCCGCTGGACCAAGGGCGGCGAGCGCACCGTGGAGTCCATCAAGGCGGCCCGCAGCAGCCGGGCTGTGCGTGACCTCGACCACGCCAAGCAGATCAAGGCGCAGCTCGAGAGCACGACGGTCGAGCTGCCGGTCCGCGCCGGCGAGGGCGGCCGGCTGTTCGGCGCCGTCACCGTCGGCGACATCGCCGGCGCCATCGCGGGTGCCGTCTCCGGCGGCGCCCAGGTGGACAAGCGCAAGATCCTCGTCGGCAACCCGATCAAGTCGCTCGGCACCCACCGGGTGACCGTGAGGGTGCACGACGACGTCGAGGCGGTCGTCGACCTCAACGTGGTCGCTGGCTGACCCGGCTCCACTCGCTCGGCACCGAGGGCCGTCCCCGTCCGGGGGCGGCCCTCGCGCGTCCGCGCCGTCCGGCACAGCGGTCCGCGTCGGCCTCGGGACGGGGCCGGCAGGTCGGTGAGCGGTTCCCCGTGAAACGGACCGCGACGTCGGCGCACAAGATACGATGCCGCCACATCGATGTCGATGCCTTCCTTCGCTTTTTTACGTTCCTGGGAGCGCCCGAGCAGTGTGGGGGCGCTCGGTATGGGGGTTTTGTCCGTGCGTGCGTTCGTCCGTCTTCTCCTCACCGTCGGGTTGGTGACCAGCGCCGGGTCCCTGGCTCCGCTCGCCGCCACCGCCAGCCCCGCCGTCGCCCCGAGCACCGTCACGGGCACCGTCGCGGGCACCGTCGCGGGCCCCTCGACGGGCACCCGGTCGGGCACCTCGACGAGCCCGGCCGAGGTCGCGGCCACCAGCGAGGCCACCAGCGCGTCGCCTACGGCTCCCGGCACCGCCGACCCGGGGACCTCCGACGACAAGCAGTCCACTCCGACCGACCCGGCACCGTCCGCGCCGCCAGGGGCCACCACGACCTCGCCGGTCGCCCCGTCGACGCCCGCCGCCGCCGGTCAGACCCGGGCACCGCTGGCCGCGCGCCGGATCACCTCGCTGACCACGACGATCACCGCCCAGCCGACCAACCCGACCACCATCGGCACGGCGTCGTTCAGCTACGCCGCCGACGCGCCCAGCGCGGCCGGGGTCACGTTCCGCTGTCGCATCGCGGGGCCGGGCCGCCCGGCCACCAGCACGCCGCCCATCAGCTGCCCCGCCAACGGCCCCGTCTCGGACACCACGACGACCGGGACGATCAGGTTCACCGGACTCAAGGGAGACCACGCGGCGTACCGCTTCACCGTGCAGGCCATCCTGCCCGGCGCCACCGCGACGGCCCCCCCGCAGGTCGTGGGATCCGCCGCGTCGTACAGCTGGAACGTGTTCACCGTCTACAGCCGCAACAGCTACGTGCCGCCGGCCGGCGCCCGGTTCAACGACCCGCTGGGCTCGGTGACCGAGAACCGCCGCAACCTGAGCCACGTCGTGCAGACCGTCAACAGCATGCCTGGCTACAGGGAGGCCCACCCCGGGCTCTGCCCGACCGCGGCGAACCAGGCCACCGGTGAGATCAAGATCTCGCTGTACTCGCTCACCGACGCCGCCGTGGCCGGTGCGCTGACCGCCGCCGCCCGCCGCTGCGTGAGCGTCAAGGTGCTGATGAACGACCACCTCGACGTCGAGAACGACCCGGCCTGGGCCAAGCTGGTCGCCGGCCTCGGCAGCGACAGATCGGCTGCCAGCTTCGCGCACACCTGCTCCAGGGGCTGCCGGGGCAACGGCGTGCTCCACACCAAGATGTACCTTTTCGACGCCCATGTCCCGGACCGCCCCGGGCTCGGCAGCCAGCTCGGCCAAACCGTGATGGTCGGGTCCTCGAACATGACCTCGAACGCGGCCAAGGTGCAGTGGAACGACCTCTACACCGCGAGGAACCGCCCCGCCCTGTACGCGCAGTTCGTCACCAACTTCAACGCGATGGCCCGCGACAACGGCATCAGCCGGTCCACGACGACCCACCGCGACGGGCCTTTCACGACGCTGTTCTTCCCGCGCACGAAGGGGGCGACCGACCCGTACCTCACCGCCCTGCGGACCGTCCGCTGCACGGGGGTCACCGGCGGCGCCGGCCTGGGTGGGCGGACCGTCGTCTACATCAACATGCACGCTTGGTTCGAGGACCGCGGGATGGCGCTGGCCAACCAGGTCCGACGGATGTACAACGCCGGCTGCCAGGTCAGGGTGCTGTACAGCTTCATGAGCTTCGCTGTCTTCAAGAAGCTGAAGCAGGGGACCGGGCCCCGGATGGTGGTGCGCCGCACCCTGTTCTCCAAGAACGGCACGAGCGCTTCCGACTACAGCCACTTCAAGAACATCGCAGTCTCGGGCAACGTCGCCGGGTCGACGTCGGCCCGGGTGGTATGGACCGGGTCGAACAACTTCACCGACACCGGGCTGCGCTTCGACGAGGTGATGATCCGGATCGCCTCGGCGTCGGCGTTCGGGCAGTACCGCAACCAGTGGAACTACATGATGCGACGCAGGTCGGCCGCAACGTACGCCAACTACTCCGAGCCGACCGGCGGTGGCCGGGCGCCGTGACGAACAGCCCCGGCGGCGACTGACGCCGGCGGGTGCCAGGGCCGTCGGGGACGCGGCCCCCGACACGAGGAGGGCCGGCGGATGGGGCGACCCGACCCTGGTGTCCCTTAGGCTCGTGACCCAGATGCGCCGGCCGGACGGCCCAGGGGACAAGACGGGCCACGGCACGGACCGTTGGGGAACGTCACCGTGGGGAGTTCGGATCATGCAGTCTGCTGGACCATGCCGTCGCTGGGGGGCGACCGTCCTTGCGCTGGTGGTCGCGCTCACCGGCACCCTGACGCTGGTCGCCCAGCAGCCCGTGGCCGCCGCTCCCCGGACGCCCGCCGCTTCCCCCACGGGGACGCCGACCCCTGCCGTGACGCCCTCCGGGAACCCCACCAGGACCCCTGCCCGGCCCACCGCGACGACCGTGGCCACGACCCCGGCCGCCGCCGCGGTCCGCACGGTGGCCGACCGGACGGCGCAGCAGCAGAAGGCGGCCCGGCAGAAGGCGGCCCGGCAGAAGGCGGCCCAGCAGAAGGCGGCCCAGCAGAAGGCGCCGCAGACCGAGGCTGAGCGGAAGCGGGCCTGGAAGCGGCAGCAGGCCCGGGCGGAGCGGAAGCGCCGTGAGCAGCGCCGGGTCGAGGACGGCACTCGGCGCCGGTCCGAGCGCAAGGCCGACGCCGCGCGTGAGAGGCGCTGGCGGCAGGTCGACCAGCGACGCGCCAAGGCCACTGCGCGAGCTGTCGCCCGCTGCGCGAAAGGCGGCGGGACGAGGAAGTCGCGGGTGGCCTGCACCGCGGCGGTACGCCGGGCCGCCGCCGCCCAGCGCGAGCGGGCCGGCCGGGGGCGGGCCGAGGTCCGCGCGGACGTCGCCCGGAAGCGAGCCCGGGCCACCGCCTCGCGGAAGGCCCGGCGACGCCTGGAGGACACCTGGGCGAAGGTCGACCCGGGCGACCCCCGGACCTGGCTCCGGCGGGTCCCGGGTCGCTACACCCCGCCGGGGGGGCCCCGCTTCAACAACCCATACGGCAGCCGCACGAGAAAGCGGACCCTGGTGACGCACCTGGTCCGCAGCATCGCCAGCTCGCCGGGGTACCAGACCTGGAACCCGATCAAGAAGCGGCGGATGCCGTGCCCGACCCAGCCGCGGTTCTTCCCCTCCGAGATCAAGGTCGCCTCCTACTCGATCACCGACGCGGCGTTCTCCGACGCCCTGGTCGCCGCCCACGGCCGCTGCGTCAGCGTCCAGGTGCTGATGAACTCCCACCTGACGTCGATCACGTCCCTGTCCTACGGGCGGATCGAGGCCGCGCTGGGACGCCGGCCGGCCACAGGCTGGCAGAACCGCCGCAGCTTCACGCACCGCTGCAGCAACGGCTGCCTGGGCAGCTCGGTGCTGCACTCCAAGATCTTCCTGTTCAGCCGGGCCGGCGCGGCGCGGCGCACGGTCGTCACCGGATCCTCCAACGTGACCGCGAACGCCGTGAACCGGCAGTGGAACGACCTGTTCACCGTCAACAACGACGCCCGGCTGTACTCCCAGTTCCGCACGCAGTTCCTGCGGATGGTCCCGGACCGCCGCGGCAATGGGCCGTGGATCTATCGGGACGGTCGCTACACCACCACGTTCTACCCGCAGCGGCGGGCCACCCCGGCCAGCGACGAGACCATGTCGGCGCTGCGCCGGGTCAGGTGCACGGGGGCGCGGGGCGGTGCCGGCATCAAGGGTCGCACCGTCATCTACATCGCGATGCACGCGTGGTTCGGGACCCGCGGCCACTACCTGACCCAGCGGATCCGGCAGCTCTACAGGCAGGGCTGCTACGTGCGGGTGCTCTACAACTTCATGTCCAAGCGGACCCACCGGGCCCTGACCGCCGGCACCGGGCCGCGGATGCAGGCGCGGCGGGTGCTGTTCCCCGGACGCAGCGGTCTCGTCGCCTCGAAGTACTCCCACCTCAAGATGATGGCGGTCTCGGGGCGGGTCGGCAGCGACCGGTCCGCATGGGTGGTGTGGACCGGCTCGAACAACTGGACCGACCGCGGCAACCGCGCCGACGAGGTGACGCTGCAGATCGTGTCCCGGCCCGTCTACAACGCGTACGTCCGCAACTGGAAGTTCATGCGCAAGCGTCGCTCGACCCCGGTCTGGGCGATGTTCCCCGAGCCCACGGGGGGTGGCCGGGCGCCGTGACCGAACGACTCAGCCGCCGGTGACCTGCCAGGCGGTGCCGCGTACCCGGTGGAGCAGCACCGCCGCGCGACCACCCATGAAGCCGGTCCCGAAGGCGAGCCAGAGGGCCACCAGCGAGCCGGTCGCGGATCCGGCCGGGACCACCGCCACCGTCAGCCACACCAGCGGGACGAAGCCGGCGAGGACCAGCGCTCCGCCGGCGGCGAGGTAGCGGCCGTCGCCGGCGCCGATCAGGACGCCGTCGAGGACGAACACCACCCCCGCCACGGGCTGGAACGCCGCCGCCACCAGCAGCACCGGCCACAGCGTCGCCGCCACCGCCGGGTCGGAGCTGAACAGCGGCGCCAGGAACGGCGCGGCCAACGCCAGTGCCAGCCCGGTCACCACCCCGCTGAGCAGCCCCCAGCGGAGGATCCGGTCGGTGACGGCGCGGGTGGCCTCGACGTCCCCGGCCCCGAGGGTCCGGCCGGTGAGCGCCTGCGCCGCGATCGCCACCGCATCGAGGGCGAAGGCGAGGAAGGTCCAGATGGTGAGGGCCAGCTGATGGGTGGCGACCGAGGTCGCCCCGAGCGTCGCCGCAGCGTAGGTGGTCAGCAGCAGCGAGGCACGTAGCGTCAGCGTGCGCACGACCAGCGCGGTGCCGGCGTGGGCGGCGCGGCGGATCCCGGGCAGGTCGGGTCGCAGCGAGGCGCCGGCCCGCCGGGCCGCCCGCACCGTCACCGCGACCAGGGCCAGGGCGGAGCCGGTCTGGGCCAGCACACTGCCCAGGGCGGAGCCCGCGACACCCATCCCCGCGCCGTAGACGAGGGCGAGGTTCGCCAGCACGTTCGCGAGGTTGCCCACGACCGCCACCACCAGCGGGGTGCGGGTGTCCTGCAGACCGCGCAGGACGCCGGTGGTCGCGAGCATCACCAGCAGCGGCACCATCCCCAGGAAGGCGATGCGCAGGTAGGTCGTCGCGTGGCCGGCGACCGCGTCCCCAGGGTCGAAGACGGCGACCAGTCGGGGGGTCGCCAGCACGCCCGCGACGGTGGCAGCGCCGCCGACCAGGACCGCCAGCCACATCCCGTCGACGCCCTGCTCGAGGGCACCCCGGACGTCGCCGGCGCCGAGCCGGCGGGCGACCGACGCGGTGGTGCCGTAGGCGAGGAACACGCACAGCCCCACCGCGGTCGCCACGATGGCGCCGGCGATCCCCAACCCGGCGAGCTGGGCGGTGCCGAGGTGCCCGACGATGGCGGCGTCGGAGAGGAGGAACAACGGCTCCGCGACGAGCGCCAGGAAGGCCGGCCAGGCGAGCCGGAGGATGTCGCGGTCCTGGCCGCGCAGCATTCGGGGCCGGGAGTCCGTCACCGGGCCACCCTAGGGGCGGCAGCGACGTGGCCCGGGGCTGACGGCCGAGGACCGGTGTGAGGAAGATTTCTCGAGTCCACACCCGCCAACGGCACGTTTCTGCAGGTCAGCGCCCGACGGGGCGGTGTCAGCCGGGGCTTGTCCACAGCTGTCCCCACAGGCTGTGCACACGTGACGTGGCGTGTTTCCACAGGGCGAGCCGGGTTGTCCCCAGGTGCTGTGGACGGCCGGCTGTGCCCGGGCGCCACGGCGACGTAGCGTCACCGTGCGCCGTCGGTTGTGGGCCCCGACCCACGTCGGTGGTCCCGGCCAGAAACTGTCGGCACGAGCTGGGATCGTCCCGGTGAACGGTCTCGGCGTCATCCGGAGAAGGGCAGGGTCCACGTGAGCATCGCGTCCTCCAGCAGCGGCTACGCCACGGAGGCCGGTCCCGGCTACGACTTCGAGAGCCCGTGGGCCGGTGCGGGCGGGCCGGGGCAGGGCGGCGGGTCGTTCGGCGGCGGCGGCGGTGACCGCACCCCGCCGCAGGACAACGACGCCGAGCAGAGCGTGCTGGGGTCCATGCTGCTGTCGAAGGACGCGATCGCCGACGTCATCGAGGCGGTGCGCGGCGTTGACTTCTACCGGCCGGCGCACGAGACGATCTACGAGGCGATGGTCGACCTCTACGGTCGCGGCGAGCCGGTCGACCCCATCACCACCACCGCCGAGCTGCAGCGACGCGGCGAGCTGGTCCGGATCGGGGGCGCCCCCTACCTGCACACGCTCTCCGCTGGGGTGCCGATCGCGGCCAACGCCGGGTACTACGCCGAGATCGTCCGGGAGAAGGCGATCCTGCGGCGGCTGGTCGACGCCGGCACCCGGATCGCGCAGATGGGCTACGCGGGCGAGGGTCAGGTCGACGAGGTCGTCGACCGCGCCCAGGCGGAGGTCTACGGCGTCACCGACAAGCGGGCCTCGGAGGACTACGCCCCGCTGAGCGCCATCATGGAGTCCGCGCTCGACGAGATCGAGGCGATCAACAACCGCGACGGCCAGATGATCGGGGTGCCGACCGGGTTCGTCGACCTCGACGAGCTCACCAACGGGCTGCACCCCGGTCAGATGGTGATCGTCGCCGCCCGGCCCGCGATGGGCAAGAGCACGCTGGGGCTCGACTTCTGCCGGTCCGCCTCGATCCACCACAACATGACCAGCGTCATCTTCAGCCTCGAGATGACGCGCAACGAGATCACCATGCGGCTGCTCTCGGCCGAGGCCAAGATCCCGCTGAACCACATGCGCAACGGCAACATGAACGACGACGACTGGACGCGGCTGGCCCGCAAGATGGGGGAGGTCTCCTCCTCGCCGCTGTTCATCGACGACTCCCCGAACATGACGATGATGGAGATCCGCGCCAAGGCCCGCCGGCTCAAGCAGCGCCACGGGCTGCGGCTGATCGTCATCGACTATCTCCAGCTGATGACCTCGGGCAAGAAGGTCGAGTCCCGGCAGCTGGAGGTCTCGGAGTTCTCCCGCCAGATCAAGCTGCTCGCCAAGGAGCTCGAGCTGCCGATCGTGGCGCTGTCGCAGCTGAACCGCGGCCCGGAGCAGCGGGCCGACAAGCGGCCGATGATGTCGGACCTGCGCGAGTCCGGCTCCATCGAGCAGGACGCTGACATGGTGGTGCTGCTGCACCGCGAGGACGTCTACGAGCGCGAGTCGACCCGGCCCGGTGAGGCCGACCTGATCGTGGCCAAGCACCGCAACGGCCCCACCCGGGACCTGACCGTCGCGTTCCAGGGGCACTACTCGCGGTTCGTGGACATGGCGCAGGGCTGAACGCCGCCGTCGAGGGCAGTGATGATCGACGTCGCCTACGACACGTCGATCTATGCGCGTTCCGTGGCGTTCATCCGCCACCACGGGTTCCCGGCGGGCCCGGTGCTGCTCCGCGACCTGCTCGGCACCTCCACCGGTCGCGAGCAGAAGCCGCGTCGCATCCAGGAGATCCTCGATCTCCACCCCTCGGTCGCGGTTCGTGCTCATCGGCGACTCCGGGGAGAAGGATCCCGAGATCTACGCCGCCGTCGCTCGGACGGATCCGGGACGGATCCTCGCGATCTACACCTGCGAGGTCCGGCGCGACCCTAGCGATGGTCGGGTGGAGGAGGTCTCGGACGCCTGGACCGAGGACGTGCCCCTCGTGCTCCCGGCCACCACCGACGCGTAGAGCGTGGTGAGCGGGATCCCGCTCACCCACGCGCGCATCGATCGGCTCAGAACTCCGACATCTTGTCCCAGCCGTCGCGGTCCGCGGCGTCGATGTAGAGGATGTCGGGGCGCTCGGCGATGTACTGCTTCGCGTCGCCGTCGACCCCTTGCTGGAAGTGTTCCGAGTTGACGTGCGCCTCGCCGGCAGCGGCGTCGTCGAAGGCCTCGATCGTCAGGATCGTGTCGGGGTCGTCCACGCTGCGGTAGTGCTCGTACCACTTGTTGCCCGGCTCGGCGCGGGTCGCGTCGGTGTAGGCCTGGCTCGCCGCGAGGTAGGCGTCCGCGGTGCCGGGCTTGAGCTTCTTCTTGACGGTGATGTAGATCAAGGCTCTCCTCGTTCGGGGTGGGGGTGGCGCCGTCACCCGCCTGGACTCCGGGGGGCGACGTGCTCGGTTCAGCACTCTCGCACGGTGAGCAGGTTGTCACCTGGACGGCGTCGCGCGCCACCTCACCCGTCTCGCGAAACCCGAACGTCGCCAGGACCCGCCCGGCGCGGAGCCGCGTCGAACCGCAGACGACCAGGCTGGCTCAAGCCCCTCTTGCGGTCGATGCAAGGTCTGCGGGAGGCTACGCGAGACCGAGCCGGCACAGGGAGGGCGCATGGCTGGATTTGTGCAGATCATCGAGTTCACCACGACGCGCATCGATGAGGTGAGGACGCTCGGGGACGAGGTGCGGGATCAAGCCGACACCGGACTGGTTCTTCGAGGAACGTTCGCCGCCGATCGAGACCGACCGAACACTTACATCAACATCATCGAGTTCGATTCTCACGAATCGGCGATGGAGAACTCCAACCGCCCAGAGACGGCTTCCTTCGCTGCGCGGATGGGCGAGCTGTGCGATGGGCCGCCCACCTTCTACAACCTTGATGTCCTGGACGTCTGGCCCGGCTGACGCCGCCTGAGGTTGCTTCGAGTCGTGTCGCGCGGTTGACGCGCCCCGGCGGCTCGCTCCAGGCCCGTCGGCGAGGCCGGCGGGGAACCCTCTGGCGATGAGGTCCTGATGGTGACGATCGGTGAGCGCGTTCGCCTTCCGAAGCACCGGGCCGCGAGCGTGTAGAGGACGCGGTCTCGGGCGCTCAGTACGGCGGCAGCGCCGGGTCGTCGACGTCGGCCAGCCCGATCCGCGCGGCCGCGGACTCCCGGCCGGGTCGGATCGGGACCGTCGCGGTGGCCGCTGCCAGGCCGGTCGGCGGCATGTTGGCGTAGATCGTCTCGACGTCTCGCGTCGCGACCCGGTAGGTCTCGTGCCAGATCCCGACGTGGCCGGAGGTGCGGGCTCGCTGGTTGAAGCGCCGCCAGGCCTCCAGGTGGGGGTCGTCCCGGTCCCTGGCGAAGCGGGCGAGGTCCTCGAAGGAGCGCCAGTACTGGACCAGCACCGGCGAGGGCAGCAGCGCCTGCCGGTAGCCGATCAGCCCCTTCTCGGGGTGGTCGGCGAGGTAGCGGAGCATCCGCGGCATCGCCGTGAACACCGGTTACCAGTGCCGGACCCGCAGCGGGCTGTTCACCCGGATCCCGATCATGAAGACGACGAGCTCGTCGCCCAGCTCGCTCACGTCGGCCGTGAAGCGGCCCCTGCGTACGTCTGTCATCGCGCCTCCTGAGGTCGGGACACCTCGATTGTGCTCCTGGGGGCGGTATCAGCGGGAGGCTGCGAGGGCTACTGCGTCTCACCCGCACCGTGTCCGTCGGGATGCTCGGCGGCGCGGCGCTCCTCCGTGATCCGGTTCTTGGTGCGCAGCAGCCGCAGCAGGGTCACCAGGCCCAGCCCGCCGACCACGTTGCCGACCAGCGTGTAGCCGAACCATCCCAGCCAGTCGAGGTACCCGAACGGCGCGTCCCCGGTCTGCAGGGCCCCGAAGATCAGCAGCGAGTCGAGGATGGAGTGGAACAGCTCGAGCCCGGCCAGCAGGAAGGCCCCCGCGATGGCGGCGGCGATCTTGCCCGGTATCGAGTCGGTCCCATGCTGCATCCGGGTCATCAGCGTGATGGCCGCGCCGCCCAGCACGGACAGTGCGGCCGTCTGCGGTGACAGCGGCGCCAGGGCGAAGTGCTCCCCGGCCTTGACCGTCTCGGCGTGGAGGTCCGGGAAGGCCGTCATCACCAGCCACATGAGCACCCAGCCACCGACGAGGTTGGCCACCAGGGTCCCCGACCACAGCTTCAGGAGCTGGCCGAGGCTCGCCCGTTTCGCGACCACGGTCGTGACCGGCACGAGGAACCCCTCGGTGAAGAGCTCGCTGCGGCCGAGCAGCAGCGCCAGGAAGCCGATGGAGAACGCCAGCCCCGCGAGCAGATGGCTGCCGGTCTCGTGGAGGACGACGAGCAGGGCCAGCACCCCCATGGCCACCTCGGTGCCGCCGAAGAAGCCGGTGACGAGTACCTCCCGCCAGGAGCGGTGCAGGCGCTGGGCGCCCTCGCCGATCATCCGGCTGAAGGCGCGTTCCAGCTCGTCCTCGACGCTGCTGTCGGTTTCGCCCAGCTCTCGCCGTTCTGCCTCATTCGTCAAAAGACAGACCTCACGGCTCGACGACAGGTACGGTCCCTTTACCCGGTCACCCACCGGCCATGCCGGACCAGAGCCGGCGACGGGGCTGAGCCCCGAACCAGCCGTGTCGGCTGCCGATCAGCTCTCGCAGCCATGCGGCGAGCGGGATCCCCCCTGTCGAGAGGTCCTCACCTGATGATGTCGCGATGCTCCCTGGGCGTAGCCGCCCTCATGACGCTCAGCCTGCTGGCAGGGGTCGCCCTGCTCGGTACGTCCCTGCTCGGTGCGCCGCGGGCCGCGCCGCCGCCCGAGACCGACCCGGGATGCGTCCCGGCGGTTGACCCCGACGCCGCCACGCCTCCGGCCACCGGCGTCGCCCAGGCCGACCCCGCCGACGCGCCGACCACGGACGCCGGGCTTGCTCTCGCGGCGTGGCACGGACCAGCCGCGTGTGCGACATCGGAGCAACCGGCGCGGGTGGTTCCGATCAGCAGGTCCTCGCGCCGCGGCTGGTTCACCGTCGCGTCGTTCAACGTGCTGGGGGCCAGCCACACCCTGCGGGGCAAGCGTGGGATGGCCTCGGGTGCTCGGCGGACCCTCGGCGTGGTGCGGTTGCTCAACCGCCACCGTGCCGACATCGTCGGGTTCCAGGAGCTGCAGCGGCCCCAGTACGTCGCCTTCCGGAAACGGGTGGGCCACCGGTACGCGGTCTGGCATCCCGGCACCGACACCGACAACGCGGTCGCCTGGCGCCGCGACCGGTTCCGGCTGGTGAAGGCCCGCAGCCTGCGGGTGCCTTACTTCGAGGGGCGGGTCCGGCGGATGCCGGTGCTGCGGCTGCGCGACCGCCACACCGGGAAGGCCGTGGCCGTGCTGAACGTGCACAACCCCGCCGACACCCGGCAGTACCCGCGCCAGGGCCGCTGGCGCCGCGTGGCGGTCTCGCGCGAGGTGGCGCTGGTGCGTTGGCTGGCGCGCCGGAACCGGACCCCGGTGCTGGTGACCGGTGACATGAACGACCGACGCGACGTGTACTGCCGGCTGACCGCCTCGGGCCTCACCCACGCCGCGCAGGGCCCCCGTCCCCGCGGTCGGTGCCGGCCACCCCGACGCGCCGGGATCGACTGGATCTTCGGCACCCGGAAGGTCAGGTTCGCCGGACATACCAGGGACGCGAGCGCGCTGGTCCGCCGCACCACCGACCACCCGTTGGTGGTCACCCGCGCCCGCGCCCGCTGACCCACTGACCTGTCGAGACCCGGTTGTCTCGCTGAGTGAGAAAGGTGCACGAGACGATGTACCCAGCAGCCAAGTTCGCCGATAACCGGGGAGTGACTTCCTGCCCGCCAGTCTCGAGCTCCGAACCGTCGTTCCCAGAGGGTGAGCCGCCGTCGTCAGGCGGCACCTCGGTGGTGAGGACGCGAAGGTCGTGGACCGGAACGGCCGCGGTGCTGGCCCTCGCCGTGTCCGCGGTGGTGACGGCGACCAGCCTCCCGGAGCTGGTCGCTCCTGCGGAGGCGCGGGTCGTCGTGGTCCAGCGAGCGGCTCCCGGGCGCCCGGTGCCGACGGCGAGACCGGTGGGAGCGCAACGAGTCCGGGTCTCGTGGACCCCGCCGACAGCGCCGGGGCGGGCCCGGGTGACGGGCTACCGCGTGACTCGGCACGGCCGGGACGCGCGCGGTCGAGGTCCATCCGCGGTCTCCCTGCCGGCGGGCTCTCGCACGCTGGTCGTGTCCGGGCTGCAGGCCGGGCAGCGGTACACCTTCTCCGTGGCGGCCACATCTCGCTCCGGGCTCGGACGGATCGCCCGGGTCCGGGCGGTGACCAAGGCCATGTCGGCGCCGGGCGTGGCCGCGGGCTCGGCGGTCGTGCCCAGCGCCTCGGCACCGGCCACCTCCTCCGCCGCGGGAACGCCGAGCCCTCCGACGATCACGGCCTCCTCGGCAGGAGACCGCACCATGACCGCCGCCTGGGCCGCCCCGACGCAGCAGGGCAGCTCGGCCGTCACCGGCTACCGTGTGTCTCGTGACGGACTGGACTCCGAGGGCAAGGGGCCGTGGTCGACCGTCCTGCCCCCGGACCAGCGCGGCTTCACGATGACCCTGCTGAACAACGGCACCACCTACGCCTTCTCGGTGGCTGCCATCAACGCCGCGGGGGAGGGGACGCCCGTCACGGTGAGGCTGACTCCCGGGCTGGCCCCGACCCCGGCGCCGGCGGTCGGTCTCGGGGACCGTCCCGTGGTCGCCCAGTCGGCGGTCGGGCAGCCGGCCTCACTGCGACGTGGCGGTGTGACGGGCCCCCGGCTGCGCATGGCTGGTGTCGCCGTGTGGGGCGTCCCGGACGGCGTGACCGCTGGTGGCGACTTCGCCCTGAACCAGTATCGCGACCGCGCCAGGATCGCGGCCGCTGCCCGAGCCTGGGGGGCGAACCACCTCCGGCTGAGGGTCCTGGCCGACGACTACAACAACGACCGTCAGGGCCTGAGCAAGGCCCGCAGGCTCGAGATGATCCGAGGGTGGCGAGACGCTGCGACCGCCCAGGGGCTGTACCTGTACGTGACCTGGTGGGACTCGCTGGACGGCTACGCCGAGGACGCGAACTGGCCGAGTCGGTACCGGTCGGCGTTCCCCATGATGACCGACGTGTACCGGACGCTCGGCAACGACGCCCACGTCTTCTACGAGCCGTTCAACGAGCCCAACAGCTTTGCCAACCAGTGGAGCGCGTGGGGGTCGGCGATGCGCGCGACGGTGGCGCACTGGCGCGGGCTCGGCTACCGCGGCATCCTGCTCATCGACACCCCGGTCTGGTCCCACGCCTACGACGACGCTGCGATGACCGCCCTGGAGCAGTACGACGCCACGCAGACGGGCATGTCCGGGAAGCACCAGCTGGTGTTCGCCAAGCACGACTACGCCAACGAGGGCTGGGCCGACGCAGGCAACTCCTTCGAGCCGACGAAGTGGCGCAACGACACCGGAGGCTCCCAGCGACACCACCTGATCTGGGAGACGGAGTACGGGAACTACAACGGTGACAGCTCCTCGGTGCATCTGTCCTGGTCACGCCAGGCGTCCTCGTTCTTCGCCGACGAGCTCGGGAACGCGGCCCGCCCCAACTACGTCGGCGCGACGGCCTTCGTATGGGGCTCCTGGTGGGACGCCAACGCTCTGACCGACGGCAGCAACACCAACCCCACCGCATGGGGGCTGGCGGTTCGGGACAGCTTCCTGCGTCGCGCAGCGGCGCCGGGCTTCTGAGCGGATATCGGCTACCGCGACGCGGTCGCCATCAGGTCGGCGGCGTAGGCCGGCCACCACTGACCGGCCGGCGGAGCACCGGCCCGGCAGGCGCCGTCGGAGTCGCCGGGTTGCTTCACCCACAGCAGGGCGTCCACCTGCGCATGGCTCGTCCGGGTGGTGGGAGCCGACCCGAGCGCACGTCCTGGCGGGTTGCACCAGCTCGCGTGGGAGGCGGGATCGGCTGAGCGGGCGGGCGGACCGGCGCCGTTGCGTGACGTGTCGATGACGAACCGCGCGCCGTCGAGTCGCCGGGAGAGGCCCTCGCCGTACGTGGCGGATCGCTGGGTGGTCTCGAAGTTCGAGACGTTGAGCGCGAAGCCGTCGGCCCGGGCGACCCCTGAGCTGCGCAGGGCGGCGGCCAGGGCATCGAGGTCGCGGACCCAGGAGGCGTTGCCCGCGTCCACGTAGACACGCGCCTCCGGCTGCCGCTTCAGGATCGTCACCGCCTCCTTGAGCATGCGGAAGCGCTCGTCGTTCGAGGCCGTCGAGCCGCAGCCCTGCAGGCCATGGGCCACGGCGTCGGGCTCGAGGACGACCACCGCCGGCTGGTCGCCGATGCCGGCGGCCAGCGAGCCGACCCAGGAGAGGTAGGCGTCGATGTCCTCGGCTCCACCGGCCGAGTACTGGCCGCAGTCCCGCCCGGGGAGGTTGTAGGCGACCAGAACCGGCACGGAACCGTCCAGCTTCGCCGCCGTCGTCACGTGCCTGGCCTCAGCGAAGACGGCCTCCGGGACGTCGGTGAGCCAGGTGGCACTCGGGTGCCTCGCGATCTGCTCGTCGAGGCGGCGCGACTCCTCGGTCCGGCCGGTCAGCCGCAGCGCAGCCACGGCCTCCGGGGCATGACCCTCGGGATCGACGTAGAAGCGGACGTCGTCGCCGAGAGCACTCGTCGGGGAGGCGCCCGGAGTCAGGGCCGCGACCAGACCGCTCGAGCAGCCCCCCAGCAGGAGAGCACCCCCCAGGCAGAGCACGACCCAGCCGGCGAGCCGTGCGGTGGGCCCCCTCACCGGACCCGCACCCACGTCGCCACCGACGGCACCCCGAGCTCGTCGTCGACGACGAGCATGTAGCGCCCCGAGGGGGTGATGCCCTCCCGCTCGTCCAGGCTCAGATCGACCCGGCAGCCGTCGGCGCAGCACGTGGCCGAGTCACGCCCGCGGCAGCGCTTGGTCACATCGAGGGCGACCGCGCGTTGCTCGACATCGGTCTGGTGCGTGACCGCGCTCGGACGCAGGAGGCGGGCCTTCGCCACGCCGTGCTCGGAGGAGACCTTCACCCGGAACGTGGTGCCCCGCTTGACGACCTTCGGCGCGTCGACGACCTGCGGACGCGGCGTCCCGGTGTGGAGGTAGGGCGGGCTGTAGATCTCGATGCGGGTCTCGAAGACACCGGGCACCTTCCCGGCCTTGTCGGCGAACAGCGGGTCCGACCCCATGGTCATCACCCGGCCGTCCGGGAGCAGCAGCGCGGTCGAGTGGTAGTTGCGTCCGATCTCGTTCGGTGCGGCGTACGCCATCCGGCCGGTGTCCGGGTGATAGATGCGCGACGCGTGCAGGTCGCTGTCCCCCTTGCCCCGGTAGTCCGACGAGCCGCCGGTGAGCAGCACCGTGTCGTCGGGGAGCGTGACGGCGCTCAGGTAGCGCGTCGGGCTCGGCAGCTGGGCGGCAGGCTTGTACCGCGGCTTCGGCTTGGTGAGATCCACGACGTCGATACGGCTGGTCGAGCCACTTCCCTCACCGATCTCACCGCCTCCCGCCATGGCCACCTTCTGCTCCTGGGCCGGCGGGAGCAGGAACGAGGTCGCCGTCTCGTTCATGTCCGCGTCCCGAAGACCCCTGACCTTGCGGAAGGAGTTGTCGGACAGGTCCCAGATCCCCGGCTTGCGTCCCTTGGTGGCGGATCCGTAGCCGGTGTTGGCGCCGCTGTAGAAGAACCGCCCGTCCTGCAGGCGGAACAGCTGCGGGTAGGTCGGGAAGTACCTGTTCAGCTCGGGCTTGTCGTACCACGCACGCCGGCTGCGCTCGTAGACCTCGTTGTTGCCGTCGAGGATCGACCCGTGGTCGTCGAGTCCCGAGACGGCCATGACGTTGCCACCGTTGGTGCTGATGAGCGTGGGGTACCAGCGCGGGCTGGTCAGCCGACCGGTCTTGACGTACTTCTCCTGCTCGACGTCGTAGATGTACGACGCGTCCAGACCGCGGTAGTCCTGCTTCTTCGAGGTGATCGAGTCCGCGGTCCCGATCAGGGTCTGGTTGGTGGCTGCCGACGCCCCGGTGAGGGTGAAGCGCTTGCCGCCGGTGGTGACGTACTTCTTGCTCGGGCCGTCCGCCTTGATCCACACGTCAGCGGCGCCCGCCATGAGGGAGTAGTCGGCCATCTTGTGTGCGGCCGGCACCACGACCTTCTCCGTGGACGTGTACTGCAGCCCCGTGGGGCCGGTGAACCTGGTCCCCTGGGGGAGCGTCACGTCGCCATCGTCGGTCTCGTTCTTGAGGGTCAGCACGCCTGCCGCCCTGTCGACCTTGTCCGCGAGCACCTCGTACTTCTTGGTGCCGCCGGCCACCAGCAGGTTGCCGTTGGGAAGGTAGGAGTGACCGCCGCAGAACAGGTCCTCGGGCGTGTCGATGTGCTTGGCCTTGCCGGTGACCGGGTTCCACAGCACGGTCTCGAAGCTCCCCGCGTCGAAGTGGTCCTGGCTGTTCCCCGAGCCGGCGACCAGCAGCACCTCGCCGGTGTAGAGCAGGGCAGAGTGGATGGCCCGGGTCCGGAAGCCCTCCGGAAGCTCGACGGTGTCCCACTTCCCGTAGGAGCTCATGTACTCGGGACGTGATCGCTGGTAGTCGGTGTAGACCGACTCGGCGGCCTGGGTCACCACGGGACCGTTCGCCACGACCATGAGGGCGAGGGCCATGGTCACGAGTGCGTAGTTGCGGGCGCGTCGCCGGCGGGTGGGCCGGCGCAGGGGGGTGCTCATCGGTGGCTACTTTCGTGAGAGACGAGGGTGAGGTCCATGTCCTCGGCGCTGAGGCCCTCGACGACCTCAAGCGTCGGGGACGGGGCGGCAGGACCCGAACGGTCGCCGTGCGGAGCGGGAGCCGCCGTCGCGACGACAGACCGACGCAAGGTCGTCCCCCACCAGATGAAGACCGGTGCGAGGCAGATCAGCAGACCCAGGACGGCCCACATCCGCATGAACGGATGGTCGTGGTGCATCGGGACACTGATGGCCAGGGCGACCGCCAGGAAGAGGGCCCAGGCCAGGTTCCGCGAGAAGGTCGACAGCCGGTCCTTGGTGCCGTCGTCGCCCTTGGGTGTCACCTTGAAGTTGATGTTGCGGTTGCGCACCGCCTGCACCAGGGCGTCGACATACATCGGCGCCGAGAGCACCGAGACGAACATCCCCGAGGCGCCCGACGAGCCGTCCTCCTCGTGGGGGCTGACGTTGTGCCGGCGGTTCCAGAAGTAGATGCCGAGCTGGAGAAGGGCGGCGTTCGTGTAGAGCATGAACCACAGCTGGGCACTGACGACCACCCCACCGACACCGGTGACCAGGTACAGGGCCAGGTTGAAGCAACCCAGGATCCAGGACAGCGCGGCCGAGGGGTAGTAGGACATCAGCAGCGTGTAGTGGAGCCGGCGCATGACCGGGAGCCCGCGCACGCCGGTCCAGTACTTGCGCAGGATGACCTCGTCGGTGCCTCGCGCCCATCGCCCCTGCTGCACGAAGTAGTCCGACCACGAGCTGGGGCCCTCGCCGACGGCGAGCACGTCCGGCGTGTAGACGCTCTTGTAGAGCCGTCCCGTCTCCGGGTTCGTCGTGGAGTGCCAGGTGATGGACGTGGCGGCGTCCTCGGTGATGGAGTCCGCGAGACCGCCGATCTCCCGCAGGGCGCTGATGCGGACGGCGTTGTTCGTGCCGACGAACATGGCGGTGCCGAAGCGGTTGCCGGCGCGCTGGATGACGCCGTGGAACAGGTACTGCTGGCTCTCGGCCGCCTTGGTGACGACGTTGTCGTAGTTCCCGTAGACCTGCGGGCCCACCACGAACGCCACGTCCGGGTCCCGGAAGTAGCCGAGGAGCCGTTCGGCGAAGTTGACGTGCGGCACGTGGTCGGTGTCGACGCTGACCCAGAAGTCGTAGCCGTGCCCGTGGCTGTCGAGCCAGGCGTTGTAGTTGCCGTGCTTGGTCCTGGCCTTCAGGGCGCCGCTGTCCTGGTTGTACTCCGGGCGGCCCTTGCGGGTGAAGTGGTGGACTCCGATCCGCGCACACATCGCCTTGACGTCGGGGTCGTTCCCCTCGTCGAGCAGCCACACGTCGAAGGGGCCGTCGTGGCGGACCTCGAGAGCCGCCCGCAGGGTCCGCTCGGCCATCTCGATTGGCTCGTTGCCGGGGACGATGGTGGTGATGAAGGCGACCCGGGTCCCGGACTGTGCCGGCACCGGCTCGGGGTCCCGGGCGTTCAACGTCGCCAACGCCAGCGTCCCCACGTTGACCAGTCGCAGGAACTCGATCACCCCGATCGAGACCACCATGCTCATGCTGAGCCAGTAGCGCCAGGAGCCGTCGTCGACCGGGTAGTGGCTGGGCTTGAGCAGCCACAGCAGGAACGTCGCCTCGAAGATCACGGCCAGCGAGACCAGGGCGTAGGCGTTGAGGCGACGGCGACGGCTCATGATCGAGGTGAACCTCACCCGGTAGTCCGGCCCGGGGTCGACGTAGGGGCCGGCCAGCCGGCTGAACTCGTCGTAGGGGTATGCCGCCGTGTCGGAGGAGCCCCGAGCGATGTCAGTCATGCCACGCCACCGGCCCGGAACGGCGGACACAGCGCGCGACCGTCGGAAATCGCAACGGAAATGATCGCTCGCTTTTCAGACGGAATAGTCGTCGAAGCGCCAACCGGAATGTTCACTATCGGTGAATCCGTCACCGGGCGTGCGAAAAGCATGTGCTGGTCCCCCCTCAGTCGAGCGTCGATCGGCGTCCCCACGCCGAGGACAAACGCTAGGGGAGATGTGCGAAACCGCTTACCAGTCACGAGGTCGGCCGACCATCGCGGGTGCGACCCAGGTCATACGACGGTCGCTGCCAACCACCGGCTCGACGGCTCGCTACCCCGTCAACGCCCTTCCAACCTGTGGCGGCGACCACTTGAGAAATGCCCTCGCAATGTGACGCAGATATCGTCAAGTCTGCCCACGAGACGACCGATAGGTGGACCGTTCGCGGCCCAGGTTCGCCGCAGCGCCGTCGCAGGCCAACCCGCCCGAGCGCCCGCCGGGCCTGCTGCACCGGGCGGGAAACGCATAGCGGAAGGCCTTCGATCGGGAGGCACCCGCGGATTCCTGTGCTTGGTCATCGGTGGTGAGAAGGCGTCATCTCGCCGAGAGGGCAGGGCCGCCGCCGTCTGCTTCCGGGTCGAAACTACCGCCGGTGATCGGTGCATCTGCTTGGTTCCACCCGATATCGATCCGGGACGAGCCCGGCCGACGACGCGCAGCCAGCCCCGAGGTGCCAGGGCCGTGGGCCTCTTCCCTGGACCGGTCGCCGGGGCGACGATGGTCGGGCGGGGCGATGCAGCGGCGCCGGGAGGACCCGGCGTGGAGAGGAGACATCATGCAGGCAGCAGTCGGTGACCGGCTCGTGGTGCACAGCCAGCACGTCGACGACCCGGTCCGGGACGGCGAGATCATCGAGGTGCACGGCCAGGACGGGGGGCCGCCGTTCGTGGTGCGCTGGTCCGACACCGGCCGCACCTCGCTCTACGTCCCGAGCTCGGATGCCGAGGTCCAGCACCAGGCCTAGGACGCCGCAGAGTCAGGGTCGGTGCCGCTCGGTCACCGCTCGGTCACCGGGGTCCCCCCGCGAACGACGCACCAGGCGTGACGCTCGCCCGGCGCTGACCGGGCACGCGGAGCGTCTCCGGCACCTCCATCACGGGACAGGCGGCGAGCTCGCGGCACCGGCTCCCCACCGAGCGCTGGCCGTCGTGGCGGTCGTGAGCGTGCCCGATGACGATGCAGGCGGCGCCTCGGCCGGCTCGGGTGAGCGCCTCGGCCGGGTCGTCGTCGACGATCACGCTGGCCACCCGCGACCGGTCCCGGGAGCCGGACTCGACCCCGGCGAGCGCCGCGACCTGCGCCGCGACCGCCCAGGCCCGGCCGCTGCGGTAGGCGGTCCGGTCGGCCTCGAGGTCGTCCGACCAGGCCCAGGCGGTGACCATCTCCACCTCGCCACCGCGAAGCCGAGCCTCGGTGAAGGCGACCCGGAGCGCGACGGTGCTGGCCGCTGACCCGTCCACGCCAACCACCACGGTGCTGCCTCGGTCGTCCATGCGGTCTCCTGTCGCCCGGGCCCGGTCCCGGTCACCGCCCAGCCTGCCCCCTCCGGCCGGGTCGCGGTAGGGACGTTCGGCAGGTCGTCGAGAGGACCGAGGCCCCTGGGCGCGACGCCTCGGTCGCCGGAGAGTGGCAGCACGACCCGGCGGGGCGGAAGGAGGACCTCATGAGCCCCTACGAGCGCGGCTGGACGGCAGTGGCCGGCCCGGCTGGCGCCGCCGCCCTGACGGGCGCGGTCACCTCCTCAGCGGTGCTGCCGCTGGTCGGTCTGTTCGCGTGCGTCGGGTTGCTGTCGGTGCTGTTCGTGCTGCCGTGGTTGACGCCGTCCACGCTGCAGGCCAGGACTCTCGTGCTCACGGGGGTGGGAGCCGGCTCGCTCAGCGTGGTGTGCTTCGGGCTGGCCCAGCTGGTGGGCGCGTGGACCCTCCCGCTGATGCTGGTCCTGGTGATGTCGGCGCCGATGACCGCTCCGCTGTGGTCCGGCGCGGCGCGGGTCCTCGGTTGGCGCGCACCCCACCGACGGGGGGCGACGACCCCGCACGCCCCGGCGACGGACTCCGACACCTCTCACCTGGGCGCGGTGCTGGTCGGTCTCGCCGTCGTCGTGCCCCCCGCGGGCCAGGAGCTGCAGGTCCCGGACGAGATGACGAACGCGGACCTGTGCCAGGCCTGGCGCAGCAGCTTCGTGGCGCTGGAGCAGGCGGGTTCGGCAGACGACAGGCTACGGGTGGTGCAGCTGCGCGCGCGCTACCTCGACGAGCTCGAGCGTCGGGCCGGACCGTCGTTCGGGGCGTGGCTGCGCTCGGGCGCCCGGGCGGCCGGCGACCCGAGCGCGCACCTGTCGTGGGACCGCGGCGGCCCCTGACCAGGCCCGGCGCGCCCTAGGCCCGGACCGTGTCCGGTCCGGGCCAGGGCGCGCTCCGCGGCAGGACCCGGTGTTCCCGGGCCGTCAGCGGACGCGGATCGGCTGCGTCATGTCGTTGTCCTCGTGCTCGAGGATGCGGCAGTGGACGACGTAGGTGCCGGCGAGACACCCCGCGCCGCGCCTCGATCGTCGGGCCCCCGAACACGTCCCGGCGCCCACCGGGGCGTAGCCCAGCGTCGGGGTCCCCGGCAGGTCGGTGTGGAACCGGTGGTGCCGTCGCCGCCGCACCCACTGCCGGGCCGGCCCCCCGGTCACGCGCTCCCGGCCCGACGGCGAGGGCCACGACACCCCCCGGCTACCGCCGTCCACCGTGCCCGTCGGGAGAGCGCCGCCCCCGCCGCACTCCCGTCCCTGGTTGTCCTCGTGTCGACCATGACCGCTCCTCCGCCTCGACTGTGGGTGCCGGGCAGGAGCCACGAGGGGTCGTCGCGGCTGCCGGCGGACCGAAGGTCGCTTGAGGAACTTGTGCGGCCCTTGTGCCGATCATCTGGCTGTCATGCAAGGCCGTGCCCGCCCCAGTGGGTCACCGGCGACCGATGGCCACCAGCACACCGGCGACCGCGCCGCCGAGGGTCCCGAGAGCCTCGTCGCCCAGGGTGTCGGTGTAGGCGCCGGCCAGCTCGGTGCCGTGGCGGATGAAGGTGTACCACTCCGCGAGCTCCCAGCCGATCGCCAGGATCGCGCCGATCCCGGTGACGATCGTGGCGAGCGCCCACCGCTGCCGCAGGCCGCTGCGCAGCAGCATCAGCCCGGCCCCCAGGCACAGCAGCAGCCAGTTGACGAAGTGGTTGGCGTCGTCCCACCACGAGACGGTGTCGTAGAGGTCCAGGGTGTTGCCGGTGACGTCGATGAGGAAGGGTGCGGCGATGCATGCGAACGCCGGCCACGGCAGGGCGCGGTGCGCCGTCGGCGTCCGGCGACGCGCCAGCAGCCACCAGATCGCCACCGGGGCGACCATCAGCACCGGGTACGCCACCAGCCGCGCCCCGAACGCCTTGCCCTCGAACTGCGGGATGCCGGGGACGAACTGGGCAACCGCCAGCTGGCCGACCGTGGCGACCACGAGCGCCGCGGTCAGCGCGCGCGCGGGCCGCCACGGTCCCGGCGCGGCAGGCTTGTCGGGCGGGGCGACGTTCAGCGGGTCGTGATCGGGTGAGGCCATGCCGTCATGGTGCCCGCGGTGGTGCCTCCTCTGGTGCCTGCCCCGGTGCCTCCCCCCTGGTGCACGCTGGGGGTGGCGTCCGGGGCCCGGGTTGAGGGTCGTTGGGGGAAGGGAGTCAGCCGGGGTCAGTCAGTCGTGAGCCAGACGCTGGACTCCGGCGCGAGCAGCCCGCCCTCGACCGGCGCGCTCGCGACGCGGACCACTCCGGCCGGCAGCTCGTACGGCGTGGCGCCGAAGTTGGTGACGCACTGCCAGCCGTTCGGGCGGACGAAGTGGAGCACGTCGTCACGACCCGTCGAGACCCAGGTGAGCTGCTCGGCGGTCTGGAGGGACTTCCGGACCCGCAGCGCGGTGCGGTACAGCTCGAGGGTCGAGCCGTCGCTGCCCGCCTGCGCGTCGACCGCCGCGGCGGCGAACCCAGCCGGCTGGGGGAGCCAGGCATGACCCGAGCCGAACCCGTAGGCCGGCCCCTGCGCGCTCCACGGCAGCGGCACCCGGCAGCCGTCACGACCCTTCTTGGCGTTCTGGGTGCGCAGCCAGATCGGGTCCTGCAGGGCTCCGGCCGGGAGGTCGGCGACCTCGTGGAGACCGAGCTCCTCACCCTGGTAGAGGTAGGCGGACCCCGGCAGGGCCAGCATGAACAGCACCGCGGCACGCGCCCGGCGCAGACCGCCCTCCTCGTCCAGCAGGGTGGCCAGCCCGTCGCTGAGCAGCCAATCGTCCAGGTCGATCCCGCTCGGGAGGCCGTAGCGGGTGGGGTGCCGCACCACGTCGTGGTTGGAGAGCACCCAGGTCGAGGACGATCCGGTCAGCTGCGCCTGCTCGAGGCAGAACACGACGACGTCGCGGTACTGCCCGGCGTCGAAGTCGGCCAGCAGCAGGTCGAAGTTGAACGCCTGCCCGAGCCCGGTGGGGCGGGCGTACAGCGCGCGACGCTCGGAGGGGGCGTAGGCCTCGGCCACCGCGGTCCGCGGCGGGTCGTACTCGTTGAAGACCTCGCGCCACTCGGCGTAGATGTCATGCACGGCGTCGCGGTCGTAGAGAGGGTCGGAGCCGTCAAGCGGCAGGTCCAGCTCGAGGTCGGGCTTGCTGCGCAGTGGCTCGGAGAGGTCCTTGGCCAGCGCGTGCGCCACGTCGACCCGGTAGCCCGCGACGCCGCGGTCGGCCCAGAACCGCAGCGTGGTCTTGAAGTCCTCGTGCACCTCGGGGTTGTCCCAGTTGAGGTCCGGCTGCTCGGGGGCGAACAGGTGGCAGTACCACTGCCCGTCGGGCACCCGGGTCCAGGCCGGACCGCCGAAGTGGCTGACCCAGTCCGAGGGGGGCAGCGAGCCGTCCGGACCCGTGCCGTCGCGGAAGATGTAGCGGTCGCGAGCGGCCGAGCCCGGCTGGGCGGCGAGCGCCTCCTGGAACCAGGCGTGCAGGTTCGAGGTGTGGTTGGGCACGATGTCGACGATCACCCGGATGCCCACCGCGTCCGCGGCGGCGACCATGTCGTCGAAGTCGGCGAGCGTGCCGAGCTCCGGCGCCACGTTGCGGTAGTCGGCCACGTCGTAGCCGCCGTCGGCGAGCGCCGAGGGGTAGAACGGGCTCAGCCAGATCGCGTCGATCCCGAGCTCCGCGAGGTAACCCATCCGCGAGGTCACGCCGGGGATGTCGCCCAGGCCGTCACCGTCGCTGTCGGCGAAGCTGCGGGGGTAGACCTGGTAGACGGTCGCCTGCCGCCACCAGTTGGCGTCCAGCGTGGGGTCGGTGGCGAGGAGGGCTTGCTCGGTCACGGGCACGACGATCCTTCGAGGGGGGTTCGGGGGGCAGGGGGCGACGTCGATGACAGCGCTTGCATAAATCTTACGGACCGGGCGCCGGCACGACAACCCTTGCGCCGCATCGCGCTGTTAGGCTGCTCACAGGGGCCGTCGGTGCTGCCGACGCGACGAATGGGGAGAGCGTGACGACGACCCAGGGCCACGCGAGCATGGCCGACGTGGCCCAGCTGGCCGGGGTCTCGGTCTCGACGGTGTCGCGGGCGCTGCGCGGGTCCCCTCTGGTCTCGCCGGACACCACCGACCGGGTCGTCGCCGCCGCGGCCGAGCTGTCCTTCGCCATCTCTCGCGCGGCCTCCAGCCTGGCCAGCGGCCGCGTCGGGCGCATCGGCGTGCTGCTCGGCGGCTCGCTGCAGTCGTGGTTCAACGGCTCGGTCCTCGACGCCGCCTACGCCAGGCTGCTGGAGGCCGACTCGGAGCTCACGATCTTCCGGATCCAGAGCCGCGCGGAGCGCGACGAGTTCTTCACCCGGCTGCCGGCACGACGCAACGTCGACGCGATGATCGTGGCGTCGTTCGCGCTCACCACCGCCGAGCGGCGCCGGTTGCAGGGTCTGGGGGTGCCGGTGGTGTTCCTTAACCAGCGGGTCCGCGGCGTGCCGAGCGTCTCGATCGACGACGCTGCCGGCGCCCGCGACGGTGTGCAGCACCTGCTCGACCTCGGTCACCGGCGGATCGCCTTCGTCCGGGCGGAGAACCGGCTCGGCTTCAGCTACAGCGCGCTGCAGCGCATCGACGGCTTCCGGTCGGCCATGTCCGCGGCCGGGGTGCCCAAACCGGAGCAGCTGGTGCTGACCGCCCCCGAGGTGGGCGACGCGAAGCGGGTCGTCGAGGAGGTGCTCGCCGACCCGAGGCCGCCGACGGCGCTGGCCGCGGACTCCGACGAGCTCGCGGTCTCGATCCTGTCGGCGATGTGGGCGGCCGGGCTGCAGGCGCCCCAGGACCTGTCGCTGCTGGGCTTCGACGACCACGCCATGGCGGCTCCGCTGGGGCTGAGCACCGTGGCCCAGCCCGTCGCGCTGCTGGGCACCCGGGCCGCCTCGATGGCGTTGGACCTGGCGGCGGGACAGACGCCGGCTCGCCGTGTCGTGGTGCTACCGACGCGGCTCGTGCTCCGTCGTACGACGGGACCGCTCGTGCCGGAGTGGGGGTCGGCCGCCGTCCACACGTGACACAGGCAACAACCGTGGCCTAGGGTCCGGAAGGAAACGACTCCCAGCCCGAGGCGGCCCCCGTGCCCGAGATTCTCGTCGGTATCGATCGAAGTGAGCAGAGCCGGCGGGCGGTCGAGTTCGCCGTGACCCGGGCTCAGGCGCTTGACCGGACCGTGGTCCTGGTCCACGTGATCCCGTGGTCGCCGTTCTCCTTCAACACCCCGGAGGAGAACGAGCACCGCCACAGTCGGCGCGCCGCCGAGATCACGGCCGCCGGCGAGCAGATCACCGAGCCGCTCGCCGCCGCGGCCCGCGAGCGAGGGGTGGAGGTGGAGACCCTGGTCAGGCACGGCGACCCGGTCGACACGCTGATCTCGCTGGCGCAGCAACGGGCCAGTGACCACATCGTGCTCGGCAGGACCGGTGACAGCCGGGTCAAGCAGGCGCTGTTCGGGAGCATCCCGGCCCAGGTCGTGCAGCACGCGCCCGTCCCGGTGACGGTGGTCCCGTGAGCCCCTTGGTGGCCGTCGTCCCGATGGGCGTGGACGAGACCGTCAGTCGGTACTTCGGGCCGATATCCGACTTCATCGTCAGCATCGTCTTCTACTCCGTGCCGGTCTTCGGGGCCGACGTCTCCCTGATCGTGCTGTGGCTCATCACGGCGGCGATCTTCTTCACCTTCTGGCTGGGCCTGCCGCAGCTGACGGGGCTGCCGCACTCGCTCAACCTCGTCCGCGGACGGTTCTCCAAGCCGGAGGACGCCGGCGAGGTCTCCCACTTCCAGGCGCTGGCCACCGCGGTGTCCGGCACCGTCGGGCTCGGCAACATCGCCGGCGTCGCGGTCGCCATCTCGCTGGGCGGCCCCGGTGCCACGTTCTGGATGATCCTGGCCGGCTTCTTCGGCATGGCCGCGAAGATGGCCGAGTGCACCCTCGGGGTGATGTACCGCCACGAGCACGCCGACGGATCGGTCTCGGGCGGGCCGATGTACTACCTGCGCGACGGGGTGGCCCGGATCACCGGCAACAAGGGCCTGGGCAGGTTCCTGGCCGCGTTCTTCGCGATCTGCTGCATCGGCGGCTCGCTCGGCGGGGGCAACATGTTCCAGTCGAACCAGGCCACGGCGCAGATCGTCGCCGTCACCGGTGGCGACGACAGCCCGTTCGCGGACTTCAACTGGGTGATCGGCGTGTTCTTCGCCGTCGTTGTGGGCCTGGTGATCATCGGCGGCATCAAGAGCATCGCGCGCGTCACCGAGAAGATCGTGCCCTTCATGGCGGGCATCTACATCGCCGCCTGCCTGATCGTGATCATCGGGAGCATCGACCAGGTGCCCGGCGCGATGGGGGACATCGTCGTCGGCGCCTTCAACCCCGCGAGCATCGGTGGTGGCTTCCTGGGTGTGCTGATGGTCGGCTTCCAGCGGGCCGCGTTCTCCAACGAGGCCGGCATCGGGTCCGCCTCGATCGCCCACTCGGCCGTGAAGACCAACGAGCCCGCGACGGAGGGGTTCGTCGCCCTGCTCGAGCCGCTGATCGACACGATCATCATCTGCACCATGACGGCGCTCACGATCGTCATCACCGGCGCCTGGGACGACCCGGACGCCTCCGAGCTCGGCGGGGTCGGCCTGACCTCGCGCGCCTTCGAGTCGGTGATCCCGTGGTTCCCGAACGTCCTGGCCGTCGCGGTGATCCTGTTCGCCTTCTCCACGATGATCTCGTGGTCCTACTACGGCATGAAGGCCACCGGCTACCTCTTCGGCGACAGCGCGACCGCCGAGATCGTGTTCAAGGTCGTCTTCTGCCTGTTCGTCGTGATCGGCGCCGCGCTGTCCCTCGACCCGGTCATCGGCTTCTCCGACGCGATGATCTTCATGATGTCGATCGCCAACGTCACCGGCCTCTACATCCTGGCCAAGACCGTCCGCAACGAGGTGCGCCGGCACCTCGGCAAGGTCGAGAGCGGGGAGTTCGCCAGGGTGAAGTAGCCCGCTGACCCGGCGCGTGCGGCGGTGTCGAACCCGCTGACCCGGCGCGTGTGGCGGTGCTGAACCCGCTGACCCGGCGCGCGTGGCGGTGCTGAACCCGCTGACCCGGCGCGGGTGGCGGTGGAGGGGGTGGCTGCCCCGCGTTCTGAAGCCGGATCGAGTGCGGCTCAGCCGCTCAGCGGGTTGCGGCCGAGACGGCCACGGCCACGGCCAGCAATCCTCCACCCGCGACCATCGTCGTCAGGCCGGCGGCCGCCGTACGGTATCCAGCGCTGTACGGTGGGTCCGGCTGTGGCCGAGCAGGATCGTGGAGAACCTTCGGCAGACCTCGCCGACGACGTCAGCGGTCTTCGCCAACCAGGTCGCCCGGTCGAGGCGCCTTGCCTGGTCCGCGGCCGCCGTGACCTCCACGCCCGCCACCAGCCTGACGAGTCCCCCACGACGGTCAGTCCAGCCCCGGCGATCGCAGCCTCGGTGCATCACAGATCGTCTCGCACATGGAGTCCGGGCTCCTGCCATCCGACATCTTGCACGGATGCCCAGTGCCGATGTGAGCCACCGGAACGGCCCTCGGTCCGGAGTCAGGGTCACCGAACCGCTCTACCTCGGCTGGGGTGTCGCGGGGGTCGGCTGGGGTGCCATCCAGGCGCGGCGACGAGTGGTCGGCAGTCGCCTCGGGGTGTCCAGGACGGGTGCCGTTGCCGTCAGCGTTGCCGTCCACTCGACAGACCACTCGATGTACGGCACCGGGTGTTACGCACTAGACCGCTGCTGTTCATCTGACCTCGTCGGCG
Organism: uncultured Actinomycetota bacterium; assembly: GCA_963781695.1. Classification (GTDB taxonomy): domain Bacteria; phylum Actinomycetota; class Actinomycetes; order Propionibacteriales; family Nocardioidaceae; genus Nocardioides_B. The sequence goes on along the minus strand of CAWAGE010000006.1, from coordinate 45,747 downwards.
TGGCGATGCGGCGATTGACCACCAAGGGTCAAAAGTACAGACAACTGTGAACGTGTGCTTGGCGGGGGATGCGGCCGCGGTCGTTGAGCCTGCCGAGCCGAGCTCAGAGAGGCAGTGACGTCATGTCCCTATTTGCCGGCCACGTCATCGTGGCGGCTTCGCCCGACATCAACGCCGACGGCATCGTCGCCTGGGGTGTCCGCAACATCATCCCGGTGGTGCTGCTGGTGATCGGGATCGGCATCATCGCCGGCGCTCGCAAGGGTCAGATGAGCCAGAACGCGATGACGATCACGAACGTGATGCTGGGGCTGGTGGTGATCGCCGGCGCCGCGTTCTTCTACGGGTTCGCGGACAACATCGCGTCCTTCGTCTTCGCCCAGGGCTGAGGGCGGTGCGACTCCGTCCGGACGACGAGGTCTACCGCGTCGACGCGGTGTGGCTGGGCCCGCGGGGCATGACCCTGCCGTGGGCCGCGCGCTACTCGGCGTACGGGATCTGGCTGGTGCTCTTCGTGAGCGTGCTGGTGGTCGAGGCGCTGCTGCCGATGCGGGTGAGCATGCCTCCGGTGTGGGAGCTGGTGCTGACGATCCTTGCCACCTACGCGCTGACCGGCGTCATCGACCATGACCGGCCGCTGGTCAGCGTCTGGCACCTGGTGCGCGCGGAGCTGCGTGCTCCACGACCGGCACGGGTGACCCGACCGGTGCGGGTGAGCGTGTCGCCGGTGCGGGTGCGGACAAGGGAGCGGTGGTGGTGAGCCGGCGGGAGCCGGTCACCCGGTCCCGGCTGGCCCTGCGCAACATCGAGGACAACCTGTGCTTCACCAGCCATGAGGCGTGGGCCTGGTTCACGCTGCCGACCCAGCCGTGGGCGTTCCGGTCGGACACCCAGCGCGAGCAGCTCCTGTACGGCGCGGGCGACGCGCTGGCGTGGCTCTCGGGACACCGGCTGCACCTGCGGGTGACGACGTCGCCGTACCCGGCCGCCGACTGGGCCCGGGGTTTGGACGAGCGCACCCCGTCGCCCCTGACGTCCGCGGCGGGCCCGTCCTGGGGTGACCACCTGGTCGCGACGCAGCAGCACCTGCGGCACCAGACGATGGCGGAGAAGAAGGTGTTCCTCGGCGTCCGGTTGACGTCGCGGTCGGCGACCCACCGGCTGCTGTCCGGGGTCCGGCGGCGGCCGAGCAACACCGAGCACGCCCGGTTGCTGTCCCAGGTCGAGCGGGTCACCGAGACGGTGGCGCTGCCGGGGTTCGAGGGCCGGCCGGCGACCGCCGAGGAGATGGAGTGGCTGCTGCGCCGCTCGGTGGGTCTCGGCCTGCCCGCACCGGCTGCGCTGTCCCCCGTCGACGACGGGGCCTGGGCGGCCGATGACCTGCACTCCTTCACCGACGACGTGGACTACGCCGCGGCCCCGCTGGCACGCACGGTCGAGGTGACCGGCCGCAGCGCCCGGTCGTCGGTGCAGCGTCACGTGGCGGTGCTCTCGGTGGGCCGCTTGGAGGAGATCGACGCGCCGGACCCCGGGCACGAGCCGTGGCTGGCGCACACCGACCGGCTGCCGTTCCCGGTGGAGTGGTCGGCGCAGTTCGACGTGCTCTCCGGTGGTCAGGCGCGTCAGCAGATCCAGCGCAAGCTGCTGGTGGTGCGCGACATGCAGCGCCACTACCGCGAGCACGACCTGGACGAGCCGTTGTCGCTGGACCGGCAGGCGACGCAGGCCCGCGTGGTCGAGGACCAGATGAGCCGCGGGGTGGAGGTGGCCGCGGCGCGGGTGCACGGCTGGTTCCGGGTGGCCGTAGCGGCGCCGACCGAGGACGAGTGCCTGGAGCGGGTGCGGAAGCTGACCGCCTCCTACCGGGGGCGTCGGGTGGCGATCGAGCACCCGCGCGGCCAGGTCGGGCTGCTGCGGGAGTTCATCCCGGGCGAGCCGGTGTCCACCGTGGCGTACCGGCGACGGCTGCCGGCGCTGTACCTGTCCGCGGGGGTGCCGACCGCCTCGAGCCAGGTGGGTGACCGGCGGGGTCCGTACGTCGGCTACACCGCCGGCTCGTCGAGGCGGGCGGTCATGTTCGACACCCACTACGCCACCGAGGAGAAGGAGACCTCTGGGCTGGTGCCGGTGGTGGGTGGCCTGGGAGCCGGGAAGAGCGTGCTGCTGGGGCAGATCACCTACGAGGCGGTCCGTCGGGGGATCCCGGCGGTGGTGCTGGACCCGTCGGGTCCGCTGGCGCGGCTGACCGAGCTGCCGGAGCTGCGCGAGCACGCCGAGCACCTGGACCTGACGACGGCGGCCAGCGGCACGCTGAACCCGTTCGCGGTGGTGGCCCGACCGCAGCGGTCGGCCTTCGACAGCCAGGACGCGTTCGCCGAGGCGGAGGTGCTGGCCTCCCAGGACCGCAAGCTGCTCGCGATCGACGTGGTGAAGATGCTGCTACCGCCGTCGCTGGACGCGATGCCGGCGACGTCGCTGGTGGTCTCCGACGCGGTGCGCGCCACGAAGGGCGACCCGGGCGCGTCGCTGTGGGACGTGGTGCACCACCTGGAGCGGCTGCACGAGCCACATGGCCGCGTGGTGGCGAACTACCTGCGCGACATGGCCGAGCTGCCGCTGTCGCGGCTGCTGTTCCCGACCGTGAGCCAGGGCGGTGACCGGCTCGACGCGACGCTGACCGTGCTGACGATGCCGGGTCTGGTGCTGCCGCCGCGGACGGTGTCGCGCGAGCACTGGTCCACCTCCGAGCAGCTGGCGGTCCCGCTGCTGCACCTGGCGTCCTGGTACGCCACCCGCGCCGTCTACGGGCGCAGCATGGAGTCACGCAAGCTGGTGGCGCTGGACGAGACCCACTTCCTCGGTGACTGGTCGGCCGGGCGGGCGCTGTTCACCCGGTTGGGCCGGGACTCGCGGAAGTGGAACACCTGCGTGCTGGCGGCCTCGCAGAACCCCTCCGACGTGCTGGGCATGGACGTCGCCAACTTCATGTCGGCGGCGTTCGTCGGCCGGCTCGAGGACGAGGACGCGGCTCGGGACGGGCTGCGGATGCTGCGGGTGCCGACCGGGGTGGGCTACGAGCGGGCCCTGGCGAACCTGTCCGCCGGTCGCGGGGCGGCCGGCTTCCGGGAGTTCGTGATGCGCGACGTGGACGGGCACGTCGACAAGATCCGGGTGGACCTGACGGCCAACGCCGGGTTGCTGGAGGCGCTGAACACGACCGCGGGCCGGACCGCACGGGGTCAGGCGAAGGTGCAGGTCGCGTGAGCCGGCGGGCCGCGGTCCTCGGACTGGTCGTGGCGACGCTGCTGGTGGTCCTGCCCGCCGGTCCCGCTGCCGGGTCCACCCACGAGGCCGCCGCTGGGGTGCTCCGCGCGTTCCCCGGGGTGGACTGCACCGAGTCGCCGACCCCGGACATGCCCGGTGAGGGGGTGCCCGCGTTCTTCGGGAGCCGACCGGACCCGTTGCCGGCGAGTGAGGACCCGTTCGCGAAGGACGCCCGGACCACCGTCTACGAGCAGTACGGGTACGGCGGGCTGCGGTGGCGCACCTACGACCTGGGCTGCGGGCCGGACGCCACCCGCAACCCGGACGCGGTGATCGGGACCGCGCTGAGCAACTGGCTGGTGACGATCCCGCTGTCGGTGTCGGCGCTGACTGCCTCGGTGACCGACGTGGCGTTCGAGCCGACCTTCCTGGACGTCTTCGACCCGGCGATCCGCCGGATCTCGACCGCGCTGCACGACAGCCTCTTCGCGACCTGGGTGCCCGCGGTGATCGCGCTGCTCGGCGTCGCGATCCTGCTCAAGGCACGCCGGTCCGCCCTGGCGAGCACGGCCGCGGCCATCGGGTGGGCGCTGATGGTGGTGCTGCTGGCCACCGCGCTGTTCCGGTGGCCGCTGGCGGCCGGGCACGTCGCGGACCAGACCGTCACCAGCACGCTCGGCTCGGTGGTGCAGGGGATGGACGGGCGGGACCGGCACGTCAAGCCGTCCGTCGCGGTCGCCTCGAACGTGCAGGAGTCGATCTTCTACCGGTCGTGGCTGGCGGGCACGCTCGGCTCGACGGACTCCGAGACGGCTCGCCGCTACGGGCCCGGCCTGTTCAAGGCGCAGGCCCTCACCTGGCGGGAGGCCGCGACCGTGCAGCGCGACCCGGCCGCGGGCAAGGCGATCATCGAGGCGAAGCAGGACGACTGGCAGCGGCTGGCCGCCCGGGTCCAGGCCGACGACCCGTCGGCGTACGAGCACCTGACCGGGAAGCGGTCCGACACCAGGGTGGGGTACGCGGTGCTGTCCACGGTGGCGGCGCTGCTGGCGCTGCCGTTCCTGCTGGTCGCGGCGCTGCTGCTGCTCGGCTCGTTCCTGGTGGTGCGGCTCGCGGTGATGATGTTCCCCGCGTTCGCGGTGCTCGGGGTGTTCCCGGCCGGTCGCGGTCTCGTGGTCGGCATCGGCCGGACCGTGGGCGCCGCGCTGGTGAACGCGGTGGTCTTCGGGATCGGGGCGGCGGTGACGATCCGGGTGCTGGGGCTGATCCTGGACCCCGCCTCGCGGATCCCCGGGTGGCTGGCGCTGGCGCTGATGCCGCTGTTCGGGTTCGTGATGTGGGTGGCGCTCAAGCCGTTCCGCCGGCTCACCGCGATGGTCTCCCCGCGCCACGTCGACCCGTTCGGCGACGCCGCGGGCGCGTTCGGTGGTGCGGCCCGGTCCACCGGCCGGTGGGCGAGGAAGGCAGCGGCGACCGGGGTCGGCGTCTACACCGGGAACGTCGCGGCCGCCGCCACCGTCGGGGCGCTGGGCGACGATGACGACGAGCCGCGGCGGGTGCCGGACCGTGCCGAGGCGCACGCCGCCGCCGACACGGGGTCTGGATCGACGTGGTCGGCGCCGCGGGTGCTGGAGCCGGCCGGGATCCCGAGGCAGCGGTCGACCTCCGAGCCCAGGGCCGGCTCGAGCACCCCCGGCCCATGGGTCGGCCAGACACTGCCGGCCGGTCACGCGGCCGGCAACGAACCCGCCGCGGCGTACGTGGTGGCGTCCGAGGCTGCCCCGCTCCCGCCGGTGGAGCCCGAGTGGGTGGACGGCGAAGAGGTGTACGCGCTGTACCGGCCCGACGCGAGCGCCACCACTCACGCGGGTTAGCGCCGTGCGGGTCGGGAGGTCGGCATGAGGGCGCCCGCACGGGTTGCGGTCGCCGCGGCGCTGGGAGTGCTCGCCGGCGTCGCCTTCGGCGGGGTGGCCCTGCTGGGCGCGATGCTCGGGTCGGTGCCCGGGGAGGACCAGGGCGGCTGCCTATCCGACCCCGGGTCGGTCCCGGTGGTCGCGGCGGGGTCGAGTGCTGCGGACCTGACGTCGGCGCAGCTGGCGAACGCGGGGACGGTGGTCGCGGTGGGTCGGCGGCTGGGGGTGCCGCGCAGGGGAGTGCTGGTGGCGCTGGCGGTGGCCAGCCAGGAGTCGCGGTTCACCAACTACGCCAACGACGGCCGCGGGGGTGACCTGCAGTTCACCCAGGTCGGGATCGAGCAGTCGCTGGAGCTGCCGCACGAAGCCGTGGGCAGCGACCACGGGTCGGTCGGGATGTTCCAGCAGCAGTGGCCGTGGTGGGGGAGCCTGCGCGAGCTGATGGACCCGGCGACCTCGGCGGAGAAGTTCTACCTGGCGCTGGGTGACGTGCCCGGCTGGCAGTCGATGCCGGTGACGGTCGCGGCGCAGCGGGTGCAGCGCTCGGCGTACCCGGACGCCTACGCCGACGACGAGGCGCTCGCCCAGGAGCTGCTGGGTGGGTCGGCGCCGCTGGCGCGGTCGGCGTCGTGGACCGGGCCGGACCCCGCGTGCGAGGCGTCGGTGGCGACCGGGGACGTGGCCCATCCGCTGCCGCGGTCCGCGGCGTCGGTGGACCGTCGCAACTGGGGGTCGCACGGGTCCCGGTGGGCCGCGATGCACACCGGCACCGACTTCTCGGTGGCCTGCGGGACTCCGGTGCTGGCGGCGACCGCGGGCCGGGCGGTGGTGCGCACCGACCAGTCCTGGGCGGGCCGGTGGCTGGTGCAGGTCAGCACCGGCACGGGACGGCTGACCACCTGGTACGCCCACATGCAGCGGCTCGTCGTAGCCGACGGGCAGGAGGTGCGGGCCGGGCAGCGGCTCGGCGATGTCGGGGCGCTCGGGAACGCGTCGGGCTGTCACCTGCACTTCGAGGTGCACCCGCGCGGTGGGGCGATCTACCGGGACTCGGTCGACCCGAGTGCCTGGCTGCGCGACAAGGTCGGCCGGCCGGTGGTCGAGGCCGCGGGAGCGTCCGGGTCGCCGTCCGCGCCGACGTCGGGGTCGTCGTCGGACCCGGACTGGTTCACGGTGGCCACGTTGAACGTGCTGGGGGCAAGCCACACCGCCCCCGGTGGCAAGCTGGCTCGGATGGCGTCCGGCTCGGCGCGGACCCGCGGCGTGGTGGCGCTGCTGGAGAAGTACGGCGTCGACGTGATCGGGCTCCAGGAGCTGCAGGCCCCACAACGACGGGAACTGACCCGCCGGGCCGGTTCGGAGTACCAGGTCTGGCACCCGGCGGGCGACACGGAGAACGCGGTGGCCTGGCGCCGGGACCGGTTCCGGCTGGTCAAGGCCCAGACGTTGGCCATTCCCTACTTCGCGGGACGTCCGCGCCGCATGCCGGTCCTTCACCTGGCCGACCAGCGGACGGGGAGGCGGGTCGCGGTGATGAGCGTGCACCACCCGGCCGACACCCCTCGCTTCCCGGACCAGGCACGGTGGCGTCGCACCGCGGTGGCCCGGGAGACGGCCCTGGTGCGTCGGCTGTCGCGGTCCGGCACCCGGGTGATCGTCACCGGGGACATGAACGACCGGCGCGGCGTGTTCTGCCGCTACACCGCCAAGGGACTCGCCACGTCGAGCAACGCCGACGGCTCCGGGCCCGGCTGCACTCCACCGCGCCGAGCGGGCATCGACTGGATCTTCGGGTCACGCGGGGTCCGCTTCAGCGACCACACCGTCGAGCGCAGCGGGTTGGTACGGGCGACCACCGACCACCCGTTCGTGGTCGCGCGGGCACAGGTCAGCAAGCCGTGAGTGTCAACGCCGCCTAGCCTGGGATCGCAGGGAGGATCGTCATGGCCAACTACCCGTACTTCGGCGTCCCGCCGAGCCGGCGGCCCAGGCCGGTGTCCGAGGAGCCCGCGCTCACGGGCAAGCGGGTCGTGCTGTCGACACCGGAGGGGTTCGTCTACGACATGCGGGCCGCCGGCGAGCTCCGCACCGACGGTGAGGGCAACCTGGTCGTCGACATCCTGGCCGAGGTGCACTACTTCGAGCAGCGGCTCGGGCCGAGCAGTCATCAGCCCGTGGCCTGGCCGGCGCACCTGGTGTGGGTGGACTGAAACGATGCTGCCCTGCCTACATGCAGTCGCAGAATCGGACGTGTTGCCGGGATACGGAGCCGAGGAGGCCGCTTCAGCTACCCACCCAGTCAACCGACTCATCACGAGTCGTTCGTAACCGACCTGAGAGGGCAGACGACGTCGCTGACCTCGGGGGAACCTCGACCCGAGGCTGGGTCGTGCAAAGTAGTTCCGAGCGCAGTGGGGGCAGCGTGGGGAAATGGATGTCTGTCGTGGCTACCACCTCCAGCCGGTGAACGTCGACTTTCAAACCCGTCGGTACCCGATGGCGGTCATCGGTCCGTCGTTGTGCAGAATCGACTGAAGTTCCTCGCTGAAACACTGCAACTCGACGAATTCCATCGATCTCGGAGTTCGACCCAGGCCCTCCCAGCGCCCGTAGGGCATCGCGATGAAGCAGTTCGACGTCATGTTCCCCGGCCGCCTCGACCACGCCCACCATCGAAAAGTCAGGCCAGACCCTTACACAGGAACGCTGACAAGCCCCTGCGCCACCTACTGATCGGTGCCTGAAGCCACCCGCAGCCACGCCTCTCATCTCATACGCAGCCGCCGCCCAGATGGCTCGCTCGAGCGACGGCCGCCACGGGCTACCCGACCCTTCCCCGGCGGGTGATGTGTCTTCGACCGGACCCTGAGTGCGTCGGCTCGCTGACAGACGCGCAGTGTCATCGCTGCCAGGCTTGCCGACATGAGCCAGGACACGGTCAGGAACTCCCCGGCATGGTCAAAGCGCCCCCGGGTCGCTCTCCGAAAGCCTCGCCACTCGACGGGCTTCTCTTCGAACACCGTGACCCCAGTCCAGTTCTGAGCAGGCAGCGTCACGCTGCTACTCGCACCATGTCCGGCCAACTCAGGCAAATCCACCGGCCTGCAGGCCATCGCGGGCCAGATTTCGAAGGAGTCACGATGTATCCAACCAAGACGCGACTTCGCGGCTCTCGCCTCCTTGGGAGCGCCGTCGGCGTAGTCGTTATGTCGATGACGGCGGGCCTGATCGCCGTTATCGCTATGTCCTTCACTGCAGCACCAGCCCAGGCGCTGTGCAGCGGTACCAGCCCCGCCACTGGTAGCTGGCACAACATCGACCCGAACACCAACTCCATAACGCGGGTCGAGCTGGACTGGGGCTGCGCCGACCAGGTGCTGTGCGACGAGTCCGGCAACTGCTCCTCCCCTGCCGGCACGATCCGGGTCTTCGGTCGCTGTCACCCAAGCGACTGCGACTGGGGAAGCCGGAGGACCTATGCCATGGCCGGCGGCTGGGAAAAGGCAACCTACAGGTACGACTGGGCTACCAAGTACGTATGGGTCAGGCCGTATCAGTACCACGGCCGCACCTATCTCCGCGTGTGGGTCAACACAGACTTCACCGCGGCAGATGGTCGCCAGGACTACATCACCGATGTCTGGATGTTGAAGTAGCCTCGCGCCCGGTCCCGCCTCAGGCCCGCCACCTTGTCGAGGTGGCGGGCTTGTTCCGTGGAACGCCAAGTCAATCCCCACAGGAGGTGAGTGCGAGCAACCGGAGCGACAGGGCGCACTCCGACTCCAATGGCTGTTTCAAGAGGAGCCTCAGGGGGCAACACGCATCTTCGCAGCGGGTGGGGTCGTGTCCGTCGTGCGGGGTTGCGGATCTCTGAACCGGCCCGGAGTCCTGATCGGGCCTGTCAGCGACGGGGACCGCACTGGAACGGTAAGCACCACGGGGCACTGGGTCCGAGAGACGGCCGTGCGACTCACCAAGGGCCAGTACTGGTGTCCTGAATCCCCGTGGCGTCACTGCCTGTGGACCCTGCCCTGTCGCGGCCCTTGTGGTGTGGGGCCGCGCACCCTCCTCGGTGACGAACGACCTCGCCAGCCAGTGGGCCTCATCCCGGTCCGCCGTATGGCGCTCAACGCGCTCTGCATCGAGGATGTCGGCGGCGCTCGAAAACTGAACAGTTTCGGCGTTGAAAGAGGCCGGCCTGCGGGCGGTGCGGCTCCATGACTTCCGCCACGGCTGCGGCTCGGTCCTCAACGGCCTGGGCGTGCCGCCGCGGACCGCGATGGACATCGCGGGGCACTCGACGATCGAGATGACGATGAACGTCTACGCCACGTCACCCTCGACGAGAAGCGGGAGGCCCGGGACAAGTTCGGGAGCCTCTTCGAGGCGAGAAATGACCTCGTTGCAGTACTGCGTTGCAGAAATCGGTGATGTCGAGGCTCGCTGCGCTCGCTCCTCGACCGGCGGGATGCATAGAAGCCCAGGTCAACGGCGAGGTCGACCTGGGCTTCTGCTGGCGCGCTCGGAGGGATTCGAACCCCCAACCTTCTGATCCGTAGTCAGATGCTCTATCCGTTGAGCTACGAGCGCTGGGCGTCGGCCACTCTAACGTGTGCCGACCTGACCGGCGAAACCGGGCACGGAAGTCTCGGCGAGCAGGGCCCCGAGCAGTCGCACCAGGTCCCCGCGATCAGGGCTGCCGTCGCCGCCGAGCCGGTCCTGCAGGAGGCGGCGGGACAGCGTCAGGCAGCGCTCGAGCACCGGCAAGGCCGCCGGCTGCAGACGGAGCCGGTGGACGCGGCGGTCGCCGTCTGCCTCCCGCGTCACCAGGCCGGCCCGTTCGAGGTGGTCCACGATCTCGACCACTGTTGCGGCGCTGACGTCGAGCAGGCCGGCCAGCTCGGACTGGCTGGCCGAGCCGGCCGCCCGCAGGCAGCGCAGCGCGCCCACGTCCCTCGGGTCAAGCCCGAGCGGCGCGAGCAGGCCCCGGAAGTCCCGGTGTGCTCTTCGGTGGGCCCGGGTCAGCAGGAAGGTGGTGCTCTCCAACAGCACCGGCGGCGTGGTCGGCGCGATCAGGCCCACGCACACCTGGTGCAGCAGCTCCCGGAGCCGACGGGCCTCCGACGGGCCGAGCGGAGCGGTCACGGTCTGCTCGAGCCGGTCGAGGGCCGGCTGCCAGCGTTGTACGGCGTCCCGGCCGGCCGCCGTGCGGCTCAGCGCGTAGCAGCGTCGGTCGGCGGGGTTGCGGACCCGGGCCATCAGACCCTCGTCCTGGAGCGCCCCGGCCAGTCCGGTCAGCGTCGTCGCGCTGACCCCGATGACCTCGGCGAGGCTCCGCTGCGACAGCGGCTGGGTCTCGCCGAGGGCGATCAGAGCGGTGCAGGCATGCCAGTCGGTCCCCGGGGGCAGGATCTCCTCGGCCGTGCGTGTGGCTCGTGCCGCAGCCCGCCACAACAGATGACCTGGGAGCTCGTGGAGCGGCGGGCGGGTGACTCGTGTTGTGACCCGGTCCATGCCTCACTATCCTACACGATACAACCTTTCACTGATTGACGGTTTGCTCCTCGACGCACCCCGTCGAACCCCGAGGCCCCCTGGGAGTCCTGTTGGCCAACAAGTGGTGGACCCTGCTCGCGGTCTGCACGGGCGTGTTCATGCTGCTGCTGGACATCACCATCGTGAACGTCGCCCTGCCCGACATCCAGCGCGACCTCGACGCCTCGCTGTCCGACCTGCAGTGGGTCATCGACGCCTACGCGCTGACGCTGGCGGCGCTGCTGCTGACCGCAGGGTCGCTGGCCGACCGCTACGGCCGCCGTCGGCTGTTCGCGATCGGCACGTTCGTGTTCACCGTGGGGTCGCTGTTCTGCGGGCTCGCGCCGACGGTGACGCTGCTCTCGGTGGCGAGAGCGGCCCAGGGCGTCGGCGGCGCCATCATGTTCGCCACCGCGCTCGCGCTGCTGTCGGGCGCCTTCAGCGGCCGGGAGCGGGGCACCGCGTTCGCCTACTTCGGTGCCACCACCGGGGTCGCGGTCGCGGTCGGGCCGGTGCTCGGCGGGGTGCTGACCAGCGGCCTGTCATGGCACTGGATCTTCTGGGTGAACATCCCCATCTGTGCGCTGGCGCTCGGGGTCACGCTGACCCGGGTCGAGGAGAGCCGGGACCCGGACCCGGGCAGCCCGGACCTGGTCGGCTTCGTCACCTTCAGCTCGGGCCTCGGCCTGCTCGTCCTCGCGCTGATCCGGGGCGGCGTCGACGGCTGGGGGGACGGGACGGTGGTCGCCTCGTTCGTGGCGTCGGCGGCGCTGCTGGTCGGCTTCGTCCTCTCCCAGCTCCTGCAGCGCTCGCCGATGTTCGACCTCGGCCTGCTGCGCAAGCCGACCTTCGTCGGCGGGCTGGTCGCCGCCGTCGGGATCTCCGCGTCGGTGTTCTCGATGCTGACCTACCTCATCATCTACGTGCAGAACGTGCTCGGCTTCTCCCCGGTCGGGGCCGGGGTCCGGTTCCTGTTCCTGTCCGGGATGTCCTTCGTCTCCGCGATCGTCGCGGGACGGCTCACCAGCCACCTGCCGACCCGGTGGCTGATCGGGCCCGGGTTCCTGCTGGCGGCGACCGGGCTGTTCCTGATGCGTGGCATCGCGGCCAGCAGCGACCCCGGCGAGTGGACCCACCTCATCCCCGGACTGGTGGTCGCGGGCATCGGGATCGGGCTGGTCAACGTCCCGCTGGCGTCGACGGCCGTCGGCGTGGTCCGCCCGGAGCGCGCCGGCATGGCCTCCGGGGTGAACTCCACCTTCCGCCAGGTCGGCATCGCGACCGGGATCGCCGCCCTCGGCTCGATATTCAGCCACCAGGTGTCGGCCGGCGTGCGCGACTCCCTGGCCGGCACGCCGGCCGCCGGCCGCGCCGCCGAGATCGGGCAGGCCGTGACCAGCGGCCAGATCGCGGCGGTGATCAGGCAGGCGCCGCCCTCGGTCCGGGGAGCGCTGGAGCAGGCCGCCACCGCGAGCTTCGTCGACGCGCTGAACCACATCCTCACCATCGCCTCGGTCATCGCCCTGGTCGCCGGGGTGCTGTGCCTGTTCCTGATCCGGGCCCAGGACTTCGAGGTGCAGCACACCGATGGGGACACCCGAGGCGACCAGGGGCAGCCGCCCGCTGGTCGCCGGCCCCGCGGTGGGAAGCACCTCGCTCGCGCCGGGACCTGACGCCGGCCGCGACGCCGGCAGGTGATCAGTGCTGGAGCCGGGGTCCGAGCCTCAGGTCGTGGCCGATGCTCCCGGCCCGCAGCGCGTCGTCCGCGAACAGCGTGGAGCCCACCAGCGACCCGCCGCCACCGCCGACCCGCACCCAGCGTGGGTCGGACAGGCAGTCGCGCGGCACGACCACCCGCACCGTGTTCCGGCGGTAGTCGATCGCGGTCCTCAGCCCGGCACACGGCTCGGACTCCCGGCCCCGCACCGTCCACACCGGCTCCCCCGCCCAGTTCCCGTCGTGAGCGAGGAGGCCGAGCTCCGCGAACCGGCCCGCATCGGTGCGGAACGCGAACGTGTGGACCGTGAGCGCGCCGGGCAGTCGGTCGAGCTCGGCGTAGCGCATCGTGACCCGGACCCGGTCCCCGCCGTGGGTCGCGGTGAGCGCGACCACGTCGCCCTGGCGACGCCGGGGCGCCGGCCGGGCGGGCACCCGCGACGACTCCGTCGACCCGCGGACGACGTCGTGCCGGGCGTCCAGCACGGTGAAGCCGCTGACCGTGTCCTGGTCGGGGACGGCCGCACCGGCGGGCGCCCCGCCCAGGGCCAGCACTGCCGCACAGGCGGCCGTGACAGCGGTGGCTGAGACGAAGGGACGAGAGGCTCTCATGGGCTTCCTCTTCCGTGAGGGTCCGCTGCTCGGACCCGGTGCGACGATTCAAGGCCCCGAGAGGGGTCGGTGGTCATCGCTGCGGTGCTCAACCGGGCTGAGCACCGCTACTCAGCCGGACGAACCCGGGGTGATCCGATGCGGGTCCCTGCGCGGCGCGCGAGCCCCTCAGGCGCGGGTCCGCGCCCGGCGCCGGTCGATCAGCAGCGCCAGCGTGTTCAGCCCCGCCCAGCCCATCGTGACTCCCAGGACCTTCGTGCGGACCTCGTCGTCCTCGGCGCGCACCGCCAGCAGCAAACCGTCGGAGACGTCGAAGGCGATCCGGATCAGCATGGCCGTGGTGACGGTCCGCTCGGAGCGGCCGAACATCCCGAAGGCACTGACGGTGAGGTCCCGGCACCCGTAGGTCTGCGCCAGGACGTCGTACTGGGCCTGGCCGCGGCCGTCATCGGTCATGGCCCTCCCCAGGTGCCGGGGCTCGGCCAGGGCGTAGCCGCCGTAGCAGGCGGTGGCGGCGGACATCAGGCGGCTCAGGCGGTAGGTCATAGCAGAGCACTACCCACCGTCCGCGGGTCTATCCCGCGCCCGTCAGGCTCCGCCGGGTGGCGTGACCGGGGACCGGTCAGGAGGCGGGGGCGTACGGCGAGAGCTGGAGCAGGTGCACGCCTGATGCCTGGCAGCCGGGGGTAGCGCGCCGCAGGAACACCGACTCGGTCTGGTTCGGCGGGTAGATGCGCAACCCGCTGGCCCGTGCCGGCCGGCACCTCGCCCGCGAGAAGTTGCCCGCCTGGGTGACACGCAGGGTCGCGTCGGCCGACTCTCCGGGCGCCAGCTGCAGCGGACGTCGCTGCCCCGCAGCGACCCGGTCGGCCGGGGCCCCGAGCGGGTCCCCCTGCGCCGCGGTGACCAGCGAGACGCCGCCATACCCGCCGGTGCGACAGGAGTCCGTCGACCGGTTGGTGAGCCGGATGGTGAGGTACGTGCTGCCCGCCGCCCCCTCCTCGCCGGCGAGGGTCACCCGCAGGTCGCCGGTGCCGCAGGCCGGGACCGCGGCCGGCCGCGGGGACGCGGCGGTTGCGCCGTCGTCCGAGGCGGGGTCGTCGGCTGGGTCGTCGGCTGGGTCGGGCGACGTGGCCGGGGTGGTCGTGCTGCTGCTGGTGCTGCTCGCGGTGGTCGCGGTCTGGTCGCCGGAGCCGCAGCCGGCGAGCAGCAGCGCAGCGAGCGTTGCAGCGGCGACAAGTGCGCGTGAGGACCCGAGATGAGACATGTCACCAAGCATCCAGCACATCAGCCCCGTTGTCCGGGCGTTGCGACGCAAGTCCTGGGTAGAAGTCCTGACAGACCTGGGTAGTCAGCAACGAGGAGTGACATGACGGCGGTACCTTCCATCACGCTCAACAACGGGGTCGAGATCCCGCAGCTCGGCTTCGGGGTGTTCCAGATCGACCCGGCGGAGACCAAGTCGGCCACGCTGACCGCCCTGGAGGTGGGCTATCGGCACATCGACACCGCCGAGATGTACGGCAACGAGAAGGAGGTCGGCCAGGCGGTCCGGGAGTCGGGCATCGACCGTGGCGAGCTGTTCGTCACCAGCAAGCTGAACAACGGCTACCACGCCTACAGCGACGCGCTGGCGGCGTTCGACCAGTCGCTGGCCGACCTCGACATCGACTACCTCGACCTGTTCCTGGTGCACTGGCCGCTACCCGGCGTCGGCGACTTCGTCGAGACCTGGCAGGCCATGGAGAAGATGTACGAGTCCGGGCGGGTCAAGGCCATCGGGGTCTCTAACTTCCAGCCCAGCCACCTGCGCCGGATCCACGGCGAGACCAGCGTGACGCCGGCGGTGAACCAGATCGAGGTGCACCCCTACCTGGCCCAGGACGACGTGCGCGCCTTCAACGCCGAGCACGGCATCGCGACCGAGGCGTGGTCCCCGATCGCCCAGGGCAAGGTGCTCGAGGACCCGGTCCTGGTGCGGATCGCCGAGGCGCACGGCAAGTCGCCTGCCCAGGTCACGTTGCGCTGGCACGTGCAGCGCGGCGACATCGTGTTCCCGAAGTCGGTCACTCGCAGCCGGGTCGAGGAGAACTTCGACCTCTTCGACTTCGAGCTCACCGGGGCCGACATGACCGACATCACAGCGCTGGACCGGGGTGAGCGGACCGGGCCCGACCCGGACACCTTCAACTACGTGCCGGAGTGAGGACGCGCGGTCCGGGTCAGTGGACGACGACCACCGTCGTGCCGATGGTGACGAAGTCCCAGACCCGGACCGACATCTCCCGGCTCAACCTGATGCAGCCGTGCGAGGTCCGCAGGTCGGTCCCCAACAGGTAGTCGCGGTGGAGCTGCGCCCCGGAGCGTCCCGTAGGGATCTGGTGGAAGCCGACGCCGCACGGTGCGAAGCGCACGAAGCGCGCCAGCCGGTAGCGTCCCGTGTAGTCGCTGTTGGCGGCGATGCGGGCTGCTCGGCCGCACTGCGAACCAGCGCGGTACTGCCCGGGGCGCAGGATGCGGGGGTTGTCCACCATCGGCTCCTGGGCGAGCACCCGGCCGTGGGCACCGACGAGCCACAGGTAGTTCTGCTGCTGGCTGACGACGACCCGGCGGCCACGCCCCGACCGCGCCGGCACGGGCCGTCGGTCGCAGCGGGTGGGGGTCGCGGTGGCGAGCCTGGAGCGGGTCGCGGTCGTCGCCCGGCCGCTCTGCGGCAACCGGTTGGCCGACTGGAAGCGGACCAGCGCCGCGACGGTGCGAGCGCCTCCCGAGCCGCCGGCCGGCCCAGGGCGACAGCCGAGGTCGACGAGGCGCTGCTGGACCCGTGACGCGGTGCCGGCCTGGCTGGGTGCGGCGGCGAGAACCGGGACGAGCAGCGTGGCGACGACGGCGACCAGCGTGGCGGCGAGGCGGTGGGGGAACGGCATGACCTCACCCTAAACCGGGACATACGGCCCCGGGATCGGATCGCTTCGACCCGTTCAGAACGTGATGACCACCTTGCCGGCGGTCCCCGCGTCCGCGAGCCGGTAGGCCTCGGCCGCCCTGTCGAGGCTGAACATGTCGGTCACGACGGTCTCGGGGTGCAGCTGCCACCGGTCCAGGTGGCCGAGCAGGTCGGCCATGTGACCCACCGAGGTGACCCAGGAGCCGTACAGGCTGACCTGCTTGTGGATCATCAGCGGCGACACGTCGAAGCCGACCGTCCCACCTTCACCGACGAAGGCACAGCGTCCCCAGGTCGCCGTGCTGGCCAGGGCCAGACGCCGGGCCAGTGGGTTGCCGGAGCAGTCGACGGTGGCGCTGAAGCCTCGCCCCCCGGTCAGGTCCGCCAGCCCGGGCTCGGCCTCGTCACCAGCGGGCAGAGCGTGGTCGACCAGGCCGAGGTCGAGCGCCAGCTGCCGGCGCTCGGCCGACACGTCGGTGCCCACCACCGGGCCGGCCCCCATCGCGCGTCCCAGCATCGCCGCTGCCAGCCCCACCGGCCCCAGCCCGGTGACCAGCAGGCTGTCGAGCCCGGAGACGCGCAACCGCAGCAGTGCCTCGTAGGCGGTGCCGAAGCCGCAGGACACCAGCGCTCCGTCGAGGAACGTCAGCGAGTCCGGCAGCGGCAGGCACGTGGTCTCCTCCGCGAGGAGGAACTCGGCGTGCCCGCCGTCGCGCTGCCAGCCGTACGCCGCCCGCGAGGCGTCGGTGCAGCCGATGAGGTAGCCGGTCCGGCACTCCTCGCACACGCCGCAGCCACTGATGTGGTAGACCACGACCCGGTCGCCCTCGGTCAGCCGTCGGCAGCCCGGTCCCACGGCCACCACCTGGCCGCACGGCTCGTGACCGGCGACCACTCCCTGGTAGGCCTCCGGCCCGTGCCCGAGGTGCTCGCGGTAGATCGCGCGGATGTCGCTGCCGCAGATCGAGGACGCCTTCATCGCCAGCAGCACCTGGCCCGGTCCCGGCTCGGGCACCTCCCGGCGCACGTGCTCCACGGTGCTGTCACCAGGCAGGCGGACCGCCTGCATCCAGCTCACGCGCCGTGGGTCCAGGTCTCGAGCGTGCGGCGGGCGCCGTGCTGGTGCAGCGAGTCGAGCGCCGCGACGTACTCCTCGGCGAACCGCTCGTCCTCGACGAGGTCGCCGAACAGGTCGGGGTCGCGCAGGAACGCCAGCCGGTCGGTGCCCTGCGCGGCCGCCCGGGCGGTCACCGCCTCCTTGCGGCGGTCGACGATCTCGATCGGCTCCCCCTCCTCGTCGACGCCCTCGGCGTAGCGGGCCCAGGCGGCCACCACCAGCGCCGAGCGTCGCACCGACCCGCCGGCGGCGAGCTGGTGCCGGATCACCGGGACCAGCCACTTCGGGATCCGGTCGGAGCTCTCCGCGCACAGCCGGGCGAGGGTGTCGCGGATCTCGGGGTTCGCGAACCGGGCGATCAGCTGGCGCTTGTAGTCGGCCAGGTCGACACCGGGGACCGGCTCCAGAGTGGGAGTGGCCTCCTCGTCCATGTAGCCGAGCAGGAAGCCCGTGAACAGGTCGTCGCTGCAGACCTCGTGGGCGTAGCGGTAGCCGGCCAGGTAGCCCAAGTAGCACAGCGCCTGGTGGCTGGCGTTGAGCAGCCGCAGCTTCATGAGCTCGTAGGGCATCACGTCGGGGACCAGCTGCACCCCGACCTCGTCGAGCGACGGCCGGCCGGCCGGGAACCGGTCCTCCAGAGCCCACTGCACGAACGGCTCGCAGACCACCGGCCAGCCATCCTCGACGCCGAACTCCTCGGCGAGCACGCCGCGGTCGTGGTCGGTGGTGACCGGCGTGATCCGGTCGACCATCGAGTTGGGGAAGGCGACGTTGTCCTCGAGCCAGTCGGCCAGGTCCGCGTCCTTGAGCCGGGCGAACGCCCCGATCATCTTGTGGGCGACCTCGCCGTTGCCCTGGATGTTGTCGCACGACATCACGGTGAACGGCGGTACTCCGGCCGCCCGGCGACGCCGCAGCGCCTCGACGACGAAGCCGAACGCAGTGCTCGGCACCGCGTCGGGTTCGAGGTCGCCGGCGATCGACGGGTCGTCGGAGTCGAACTCCCCGGTGGCCTGGTTGACGAGGTAGCCCCCCTCGGTGATGGTCAGCGACACGATCCGGGTGGCCGGGTCGCTCATCAGGGCCAGCACGCCCTCCGGGTCCTCGGGAGCGAAGCGGTAGCCGATGATGGACCCGATCACCCGCGGGTGCATGGTGCCGTCGGGGTCCTTCACGACCAGCGTGTAGAGGCAGTCCTGGGCGTGCAGGACCTCCTGCATCCGCCGGTCGCCGGGGAGCAGCCCGACACCCGTGATCCCGTAGTCCAGGGCCTGGCCCTGCTGCATCAGCGCGTCGAGGTACATCGCCTCGTGGGCACGGTGGAAGCCGCCCACCCCGAAGTGCACGATGCCGCCAGTGACCGCGCCGCGGTCGTAGGACGGGACCGAGACGCGGGCATCGAGGTCGGTCAACGTGCTCGAGTCGAGCTTGGTCATGTCTCCTCCAGAAGGTCCAGCCGGGTCGTCGATGGTCCGGGTGCGGGGATGCGGGCGGGCATGGGTGCGGCGGTGGCGGCAGTCATGACAGGCGCACCACCAGGTCGGCAGCGTCCCGGGTGCCGGCCACGGTCCGGGCGTTGACCTGGTCGGACCCGATGGCCCACTCGTGCGCCTCCACGGGGGACCTGCCGTGCTCGACATGGCGCTGCACCAGCCGGGCCAGCCGCAGCGGCTCGTCGCACTCCACGAACCAGGTCTCGTCGAGGTTCGGGCGCACCGACCCCCAGTCGTCACCCCCGAGCAGCAGGTAGTTGCCCTCGGTGACCACCAGCCGGTGGCTCGCCGTCACGGGGACGGCACCGGCCAGCGACAGCTCGCGGGTGCGGTCGAACGCCGGGGCGTACACCGTCCGCTCGACGGTGCGCAGCCGGTGCAGCAGCGCGGCGTACCCGTCGGCGTCGAAGGTGTCGGGCGCGCCCTTGCGGTCGGCGCGGCCGAGGGCGGCCAGCACGTCGTCGTGGAGGTGGAAGCCGTCCATCGCCACCACGACCGCCTCCTCCCCGAGCGCCTCGACGACCTGCTCGGCCAGCGTCGACTTCCCGCAGGCCGGGGCCCCGGCGATCCCCAGGAGCGTCCGGCGCGGGCCGCGCCGGCCTCGGTCCAGCAGCGCTCGCGCCCGGTTGAGCAGCTCCTCGGTCAGGCCGCCGGGCCCGTGTGCCCGCGCCGGGACGGTCACGGGGCCGGTCGCGGGACCGGTCGCGGGGCCGGCGTCGTCCGGGCTCACGAGTTCGGCCGGACGACCGGCTTGACGGTGTGCGGGTCGCTGCGGCCGACGCTGAGCGCCTCGCCCACCTGGTCGAGCCCGTAGTAGCCGGTCACGAGCCGGTCCAGCTGGACCCGGCCCGAGGCGGCCAGCGCGATCGCGGCCGGCCAGGTGTGGGCGTAGCGGAAGGTCCCGGTGACGCTCAGCTCCCGCTCCTGGATCCGGCTCAGCGGCAGCGTCGCCTGGTCACCGCCCATGCCGACCAGGACCACGGTGCCGGCCGGGGCCACGGCCAGCACCGCCTCGGCGGTGGCAGCCGGGTGTCCCGAGCACTCCAGCAGCACGTCGGCCTCCAGGCCGTCGGCGACGGCCGCGGGCACCGAGGTCGCGGACACGTCCAGGGTGGCAGTCGCGCCGAGCTCGCGGGCGAGGTCGAGCCGGTGAGGGTTCACATCGGTGACGGTGACCGACGCGGCACCGGCGGCGAGGGCCGCCTGCATCGCGACCAGGCCCACCGGGCCGGCGCCGGTCACGAGCACCCGGGTGCCCGGCCCCACCCCACCCTTGCGGCAGGCCCACAGACCGACCGAGAGCGGCTCGAGCAGCGCCGCGGCGTCGTCGCTGAGCTCGTCCGGCACCCGGTGCGCGAACTGCTCGTGCACCGCGACCAGCTCCGCGAACGCCCCGTCGACCGGCGGGGTCGCGAAGAACCGCATCTGTTCGCAGAGGTTGTAGCGACCGGCCAGGCACTGCCGGCAGCTGAAGTCCGGCACCCCGGGCTCGAGCGAGACCCGCTGGCCGACGTCGAGCCGGGTCACCGAGCCGCCGACCGCCACGACCTCGCCCGACGCCTCGTGGCCGAGCACGAGCGGGGAGTCGACGACGTAGCTGCCGATCCGGCCGTGCTCGAAGTAGTGCACGTCGGACCCGCAGACGCCGACGGCGGCGACCCGCACCAGGACCTCGTGAGGCCCTGCCACCGGGTCGGGCCGCTCCTCGACGACCAGGTCGCCGGCACCGCGCAGCAGACTCACGCGCATGACCGCCCCGCCCTCACTTCACGGCGCCGAGCGAGAGGCCCCGCACCAGCTTGTCCTGGGCCGCGAAGCCGGCGATCAGGACCGGCAGCGAGACCAGTGTGGCGGCGGCGCAGAGCTTGGCGAGGAACAGCCCCTGGCTGGAGATGAACCCGACCAGGAAGATCGGCGCGGTCGCGGACACGGTCGCCGTCAGGTTGACGGCGAACATGAACTCGTTCCAGCTGAAGATGAAGCAGATCAGGCTGGTCGCGGCCAGGCCGGGGGCGGCGATCGGGGCGACGATCTGGGTGAGGGTGCGGATCAGCCCGGCCCCGTCGACCTGTGCAGCCTCCAGGATCTCCTTGGGGACCTCGGCGAGGAAGGACTGCATCATCCAGACCGCGATCGGCAGGTTCATCGAGGTGTAGAGGATGACCAGCG
Organism: uncultured Actinomycetota bacterium; assembly: GCA_963781695.1. Lineage (GTDB taxonomy): Bacteria > Actinomycetota > Actinomycetes > Propionibacteriales > Nocardioidaceae > Nocardioides_B. The sequence continues at coordinate 24,981 of CAWAGE010000006.1, read as the reverse complement.
TGTAGACGTTGTCGAGCATCCCGACCTGCTTGACGATCAGGTAGATCGGCAGCAGCGCGGCGATCGGCGGCAGGAACTTCGTCGACAGGAAGAAGAACATCACGTCGGTCCACTTCTCGACCGGCTTGATCGCAAGCGCGTACGCCGCGGGGACGGCCAGCACGAGCACGAGCAGCGTGGAGACGATGCTCGCCGTGGCGGAGTTGATCAGGAAGCTCGCGACCCCGCGGTTGAACACGTCGGCGTAGTTGGACAGCGTGAGCGGCGCGAAGACCGACGGCGGGTTGGTCGCCGCGTCGGACTCGGCGTGCAGCGAGGTGAGCACCATCCACGCGACGGGGGCGAAGAACATCAGCGTGAGCAGCCAGGCGCCGAAGGTCCACCACGGTCCCGCGGCCGCTGCGGCGTCGTCGTCGGCCTTGCGGAGCCGGCGACGCTTCTGGGCCGGTGGCACCCCGGCGGTCGTGGGGGTGACGTCGTCGGCGACGGTCCGGGCATTGCCCTCGGTGGTGGCGCTCATCGGGAGACCTCCTCGGTGAAGAGCGAGCTGATGACGCGGAGCGCGAAGGTGGCCACGGCGATCGAGCCGATCACCACCACGACGCCGGCCGCGGCCGCCTCGCCGTACTCGAACTTGCGGAACATGGTCAGGTAGATCTCGTAGGGCAGGTTCGTGGTCGCGGACCCGGGACCGCCCTGGGTGATCGTGTAGATCGCGTCGAAGGTCTGCAGCACGTAGATCGAGCCGAGCAGGGCCGACAGCTCGATGTACTGGCGCAGGTGCGGCAACGTGATGAAGCGGAAGGTCTGGAAGCCGTCGGCGCGGTCGATCTTGGCTGCCTCGAGCACGTCACCGGGCTGGGACTGCAGGCCCGCCAGCAGGATCAGCATCATGAACGGGGTCCACTGCCACACCAGCGCCGCGATGACCGCGGGCATCGGCGTGGAGGACACGTAGTCGATGACCGGCCCCTCCCCGCCGAAGAGGCCGAACAGCCAGTTCAGCGACCCGTTGAGCAGGCCGTAGTCGGGGTTGTACAGCGCGTGCTTCCACAGCAGGGCGGAGGCGACGGGCATCACCAGGAACGGGGCGATCAGCAGCGTGCGGGCCACGCCCCGGCCGGGGAACTTCTTGTCCAGCAGCACGGCCAGGGCCAGGCCGAGCAGCGAGCTGACGACGACGACGGAGCCGGTGAGCACGACGGTGTTCACCACCGCGTGACGCAGCCGGGTGTCGGTGAACACCGTGGCGTAGTTGCCCAGCCCGGCGAACGACTCGTAGTTGCCCATCCCGAGGAAGTTCTTGCTCCCCGGCTGGAGGACGTTCCAGTTGAGCGTCGAGATGCCGATGGTCAGCAGGAACGGGATCTGCGTGACGATGATGGTGAAGATCAGCGCCGGCAGGAGTGGCCCGCGGCGGCGCCAGCGCTCGGCACGGGTCATCCTCGGCTGCTGCTTGGTAGCGGTAGGCGCCTGGGCACTCATTCGCTGGCTCCTTCGGCTGATCGGGGGCGGTGGGGCGTCGTGACCCTGTCGGGGCACGGATGGAGAGGGCACCGGCTGGGTGCCCGAGGTCGGCAGGGGCCCTGCCTCGGGGGCCCGCACAGAGGGGCCGTGGTGGTCCGGGTGGGACGGGGCGGGTGTGCCGCCCGCCCCACCCCGGGGGCTACTGGTAGTTCTTGGCGATCTTCTCGGCCTGGGCCTGGCCCTTGTTCAGCGCCTCGTCCACGGTGCCGCGTCCGGCCATGGCCGCGGCGATGTCCTGGGACACCTTGGTGCCGAGGTCCTGGAACTCGGGGATGGCGACGAACTGGACGCCGATCGTGGGCCGCGGCTGCACGCCCGGGTTCTCCGGGTCGGCGGACTCGATCGCGTCCAGCGTCTGCTGGCCGAACGCTTCGGACGCCTTCTGGTACTCGGGGATCTCGTAGGTGCTCTCCCGCTTGCCGGCCGGAACGCGGGGCCAGCCCAGCTTCTCACCGACGAGCTTCTCGTAGTCCTTGGACGTGGCCCACAGCATGAACTCCGAGGCGGCGTCCGCGTTCTTCGTGGTCTCGGGCATCACGAACGCCCAGGCCCACAGCCAGCCGGCGGCGTCGGTCTTCACCACCGGGGCGGGCGCGTAGCCGACCTTGCCGGCGACCTTGCTGACGTTGGGGTCCTCCAGCGACCCCGCGGCCGAGGTGGCGTCGTACCACATGGCCACCTTGCTCTGGCTCATGGCGTTCAGGCACTCGGTGAAGCCGGCCTGCGCCGGGCCGGGCTCGCCGTGGGCCTTGACCAGGTCGACGTAGAACTGGACGGCCTGCTTGAACTCCGGCGCGTTGACCTTGGCCTGCCAGTCCTCGGTGAACCAGGTGCCGCCGAAGGTGTTGACCACCGTGGTCAACGGGGCGAACATCTCACCCCAGCCCGGCAGACCGCGCAGGCAGATGCCCTTCATGCCGGGCTCGGCGCCGTCGACCTTGGCCGCGATGTCGGCGACCTGCTGCCACGTGGGCTTGTCCGGCATCGTGATGTTCTTCTTGGCCAGGACGTCCTTGCGGTACATCAGGAACGAGGACTCGCCGTAGAACGGCAGTCCGTAGAGCTTGCCGTCCTCACCCGACAGCGACTTCGTGATCGGCTCGAGCAGGTCCCCCTTGTCGTAGGAGGAGTCGCCGTCGGCGGCGCTGTCCATCTCCTGCAGCCAGCCGTTCTTCGCCCAGATCGGCACCTCGTAGGCGCCGACCGTGGCCACGTCGTACTGGCCGGCCTTGGTCGCCACGTCCTGGGTGACCTTGTCACGAAGCTCGTTCTCCGGCAGCACGGTGTAGTTCACCTTGATGCCGGTGTCCTTGGTGAAGCTGTCCTTGGTCAGCTTCTGGATGTCGACCATCTGCGGGTTGCCGACCATCAGGACGTTGATCGACTTGTCGCTCCCGCCGCTGCCGCTGCCGCCGCCGGCGCCCGCGCAGCCGGACAGGGCCATGCCTGCCAGGGCTGGCAGGGCCACCGCCATCGCGATCCGCTTGCTGGACCTGATCCTCACTACTACCTCCGGTTGGGTACGACGAGCCTGGGCTCGAGGTGTTGGGTGCTTCCTGGTTCCTCACGGTGCTGCTGTGGGGTGCTGCTGTGGTGCTGGCTGCTGTGGTGCTGTCGTGGTGCGGGTGCTGCGGTGGTGCGCCGCTAGGCGCGGACCACCTGGGGCCCGAGGACGGCGAACCTGCGCGCCTCCCCGGGAGTGATACCGCTGTCGGTGACGAGGACCTCGAAGTCCGAGACCTCGGCGAACCGGCAGAAGCTGGAGACGCCGAACTTGGTGTGCAGCCCGACGAACATGCGCCGTCGCGACCGCGCGACCACGGCGGTCTTGACCGCCGCGACCGCGGGGTCCGGCGTGGTGAGGCCGTGCTCGCGGCTGATGCCGTTGGCGCCGAGGACGGCCAGGTCGATGACCAGCTCGTCGAGCATCCGCAGCGCCCAGTGGTCCACGGTGGCCAGGGTCCGGGACCGCATCCGGCCGCCGAGCAGCAGCACGGTCACGTCGGAGGAGTCCGCGAGGGCACCGGCCGCCAGCAGCGAGGACGTCACCACGGTGGTGGGGTTCTCGGGCTGCAGCGCCTCGGCCACGAACTGCGGGGTCACGCCCTCGTCGATGTAGACCGTCTCCGCACCCTGCAGCCGGGCAGCCGCAGCGGCGGCGATCCTCCGCTTCTCGGCGACCAGCGAGGTCGAGCGGTGCTTGATGGTGCTCTCGAAGCCGGCGCTCTCGACCGGGTAGGCACCCCCGTGCACCCGCTGCAGGACCCCCCGGTCGGCCAGCTCGCGCAGGTCGCGTCGGACGGTCTCCTCCGCCACGGCCAGGTCGATGGCGAGACTGCCGACCTCGACGCGGCCGTCCGCACGGGCCCGGACGAGGATCTGGCGCTGCCGCTCGTCTGCCTTCACCGTGTCCCCTCCCCCGTCTGGCGCCGACCCGGTTGGCGTCGGACTGTGTGACGTGCGTCATCAGCCACAGTCTGGCCGAGAGTTCGGGCAATGCCGAGTCCGACTGGGCAGGTGCCGGTGACCGGTTGTTGTGTGGTTGATGTGCACTCTTGGGACGAGAGTTCCCAACAAAGTAGGGCAATCGGTGCCGATCATCGTCTGCGAACGTGACTGAAGCCATAGGCGGGTGCGCCCGATCGGGCAGGCCGAGCCCACATGTGGTTCACAGAACGGCGAGAACAACCGCGGCGACCAGCGGAACCACGATGACGACCCCGGTCACCACGACGGCACCGCGCGGCGACGTCATGTGGCCGCCGGTGCGGATCACGTGGTCGTTCGCGCGGGTACGCCGAAGCCCGGCGACCGCTGCCAGCGATCCGGCCCCGACCAGGGCGAGGCCGAGCAGGTACCTGACCGCGTCGTGGCCCTGGGTGAGGAACTGCAGCACGGCGATGCCGGCGACCTGCAGGGACAACGCGGTGCGCACGTAGGCGAGCGCGGTGCGCTCGTTGGCCAGCAGGAACCGGTAGTCCACCGGGGCCTCGTCGGCGGGCTGCGTCGGGTCCGGCTCCGTCATGGCGCAGAGTCTGCCGCACCGCTAGCGTCCCCGACGTGCGGATGTTCGTCGCCGTGGTGCCGCCGGCGCAGGTCGTCCACGACCTCGAGGAGTTCCTGGCCCCGCGTCGGGACTCCGGCGCGGACTGGCGGTGGGTCGACGCCGGGCAGTGGCACCTCACCCTCGGCTTCATGCCGCAGGTCGCCGACCGGCACCTCGACGACCTGGGGGAGCGGCTGGCGCGCGCCGCCGCCCGCCGTGCTCCCTTCGACCTGACGCTGGCCGGCGGCGGGGCGTTCCCGGACCCGGTCCGCGCCCGCGTGCTGTACGCAGCGGTGACGGCCGGCGACGCCGCCGCCGGTGTCGAGCTGGCGCGGCTGGCGACAGGGGTGCGTGCCGCGGCGACCAAGGCGGGCGCCGGACCGCAGGGCGGACGGTTCCGCGCGCACGTGACCCTCGCCCGCTGCCGGCGACCGGACGAGGCGACCCGCTGGCTGCGCGTCCTCGACACCTACCGGGGGCCCCCTTGGCAGGTGTCGCAGGTGTCGCTGCTTGCCTCGCACCTGGGGGAGGGGCCCGGCGGCCGGCCCCGTCACGAGGTGGTCGAGGTCTACCCGCTGGGCCGTCAGCGCTGGGACCGGGCCGGTCCCGGACGGTCACCTGGGCGAAACCCGGGCGTGGCAGGGTGAGCCCCGTGCACGTGTCTCGGATCGGACTGGCCGCCCTGAAGGGCACCCGCCACCTCAGCCTGCCCGGTGTCGAGCTGACCGCCGACGGACCCGTCGGCGACCGGGTCTTCTGCCTGGTCGACCCGGTGACGCGACGGGTGCTGCGCACGGTCGAGAACCCAGGGCTGGTGCAGGCCCGGGCTCGATGGCACGACGGCGTGCTCGAGGTCCGGCTGCCGGGTCGCGTCGGCCCCCTCCTGGGTGAGCCGACGCCCACCGGGAAGACGGTGACGGCTGACTACTGGGGGCGCGAGACGAGGCTCGAGGTGGTCGGCGGGCCGTGGGCGCGAGCCTTCTCCGACCTCCTCGACCACGACGTCGTGCTCGCCCGGGCGTCCCGGCCCGGTGAGGTGGTCTTCGGGGCGTCGGTCAGCCTGGTGACCACGTCCTCCCTGCAGCGGCTGCGCGAAGAGCTCGATGGTCCGGCCCCCGACGAGGACGGCGCGGCCTTCCGGGCGACGCTGACCCTCGACACCGATGGGCAGCCGCCCCACGTGGAGGACACCTGGGTCGGCCGGCGGGTCACGGTCGGGACCGCCGAGGTCGAGGTCCGCGGCGTGGTGCCCCGCTGTGCGGTCGTCGACCGCCACCCGCTGTCCGGTGCCCGGCACGCGCCCGTGCTGACTGCGCTGGGACGCTATCGTCGAAGCGCAGTGGACCTCGGCTTCGGAGTGGACGCGGTCGTGACCCGACCCGGCAGGGTCGAGCTGTTGGACCCGGTGCACGTGACCTGCGTGCCCGCCACGGTTGGAAGGGGCTGAGCACCGTGCCGTACCTCCTGCGCGTGGAGCTGCCGGACGTGCCCGGATCGCTCGGCAGGGTCGCAGCAGCGATCGGCGAGGCCGGCGGTGACATCGAGGCGATCGAGATCGTCGAGCACCGCGCCGACGGGACCGCCGTCGACGACGTGCTGCTGGAGACGGCGCCCGGGGTGATGCCCGACTCGCTGGTCTCCGCGTGCAACCAGCTCGACGGCGTCCACGTGCTGTGGGTCTCGCGGTACGGCGCCGGGGGCAACCTCTTCCTCGACCTCGAGGCCGTCGAGGAGCTGACCCAGAACCCCCGCACCGCCCGCGACGAGATCGTCGACCTGCTCCCCATCACCTTCCGGGCCGACTGGGGGATGCGGCTGCGCAGCGCCGACGGCGCGGTGCAGGTGCTGCACCGGACCTCGGCGGCCCCGGAGACCACCCAGGGCCGGCCCGACTGGTTCCCCGCCACGGCGGCCCGGCGCCTCGACCTCCCGGCCGACTGGACCGGCCTCGCCGAGGGGACGCTGGTGGCCGGCGCGCCGATCGGGGGTGAGGACGAGCTGGTGATCTTCGGTCGCCGCGGCGGCCCCGAGGTGCTCGACTCCGAGCTGGCCAGGCTCGCCCACCTGGCGGCGCTGGCCGCCTCGATCGCGAAGGCCGGCTGACGTGGCCCCGCCACCGGCCCCACCTTCGGCCCCGTCACCGGCCCCGCCATCGGCCCCGTCGGTCCCCTCGGGCGGTGCCGCCCCCCTCGGGGTGACCGGAGCGACCGGTCACGTCGGCGGCCGGGTGGCCCGGCTGCTCGCCGCGGCGGGGGTCGAGCAGCGGCTGGTGGTGCGTCGCCCCGAGCGGGCCCCTGCGCTGCCGGGGGCCACGGTGGCGCAGGCGTCGTACGCCGACGGCGCGGCCGTGCGTGACGCTCTCACGGGGGTCGACGTGGCGCTGATGGTCTCGGGAGCGGAGTCGCAGGACCGGGTCGCGGAGCATCGCTGCTTCGTCGACGCGGCGGTCGCGGCCGGCGTTGGGCACGTCGTGTACCTGTCCTTCGCGGGAGCCGCGGCGGACGCCACGTTCCTGCTGGCCCGCGACCACCACGCCACCGAGCGACACCTGGAAGCCTCGGGAGTGGCGTGGACCCACCTGCGCGACAACCTCTACCTCGACCTGCTCCCGGAGCTCGCCGGGGTGGACGGCGTCGTCCGCGGGCCGGGCGGCAGTGGGCGGATGGCCGGCGTCTCCCGGGAGGACGTCGCCGAGGCCGCCGTCGCGGTGCTGCGGGACCCGGCCTCCCACGCCGGACGTGCCTACTCGCTCACCGGCCCCGACGCACTGACCCTGGCCGAGGCGACGGCGACCATCAGCCGGGTGCTGGGACGGCCGTTCTCCTTCCACGACGAGACACCGGAACAGGCCTACGAGTCCCGGGCGGGCCTGGGCGCCCCGCCGTGGCTGGTCGACGCCTGGGTGAGCACCTACACCGCCATCGCGGCCGGCGAGCTGGACGAGGTCACCGGTGACGTCGCCCACCTGACCGGGCACGCCCCGCGCACGCTCGCCGAGGTGCTCCGCCCCGCCGGTCCCGCTCACACGGGCTGACCAGGGCACTCACAGCAACCTCACATCCTGGGCGCGCAGCCTCGGTGCAGTGGACGACGGCTCCACGGCAGACCGGGAGGACGCGATGACCACCGAGGACAGATCCCCGACCGACCGGGACCGACGGCTGCGCCGCGGTCGCGTGCTGAGCGTCACCGTCGTCTCGGCCGGCATCGTCGGCTCGCTCGGTGTCGCCGGGGCGGTGGCGCTGGCCGAGACCGGGCCGACCACCTCCACCGCGGTGTCCGGCCGGCCCGACGGCGCGGTCGGCACGCCCCGCCCCGACGACGAGCCCGGGTCCGACGACGCGCCCGGCTCCGACGACAGCGACTCGTTCTCCACCTGGCGCACCGAGCAGGACGGGGGGTCGGCACAGCCGGCCGCCCCGGCCCCGGGCGCGTCCTCCGGCGAGCAGACGCCGGACCTTCAGCGGGGCAGCAGCCCGTTCCACGGCAACAGCGGAGGTTCCTGATGAACGACGACCGGTCCTCGAGGGCCCCACACCACTCGGTCTCCGGCGGGCTCGCCCCCGGTGGTGACGTCACCGGCGCGGGTCAAGACCCCGCTGCCCGCGACCGCGCGCTGCGGCGTGCGACCCGGCTGCGGCAGGTGGTGGTCGGCGGGTCGGTGGCCGCCTCGCTCGCGGTCGCCGCCGCCGTGGGCTCGGGGGTGCTGGGGAGCACGACCCCGGTCGCCGCGTCGGCGACCACGAGCACGACCGCCGGCGCCAGCAGCAGTACCGCCACCGGCTCGGGCAGCAGCGCCACCTCCAGTGCCAGCACGGCCGGGGTGTCGCTGTCCGCCGGCAGCGGCTCGTCGCACGCCTCGTCCGGGGGCTCGTGATGATGTCTCCTGGACGGGCGCCGTCCCCGGCGTCGGCGGAGACCGCCGCCGCCGACTGGGAGCTGTGGAGCACCCGGGCCCGGCTCGTCGTGACCGACCCGCTCCTGCTCCCACTGGCGCGGGCGGTCGTCGAGGCCACGCTGGCCGAGGTCGACGACGCCGCCAACCGGTTCCGGGCGGACAGCGAGATCCGCCGGCTGCGCGGCGGCGCCGGGACCATCGAGCTGTCACCGGCGCTGGCCGACCTGCTCGGCGAGGCGCTCACCGCCGCCGAGCTGACCCACGGGGACGTCGACCCGACCGTGGGGGGAGCGTTGCGGCGGCTCGGCTACGACCGCGACCTGAGGCTGGTGCACGACGAGACCGGGCCGTTGCGGGCGGTGGTCACCCGGGTGCCGGGCTACCGCAGCCTGCGCCTGGAGGGACGCCGGCTGCGGATGCCGGCCGGGGTGGAGCTCGACCTCGGCGCGAGTGCGAAGGCGGTGGCCGCCGACCGAGCGGCCGGCCGCGTGGCGGCGGCCCTCGGGGTCGGGGTGCTGGTCGGACTGGGCGGTGACATCGCGACGGCCGGTCCGGCTCCCGCCGGCGGCTGGCAGGTCCGCGTCCAGGACCGCGACGACGACCCCGCCGACCAGGTGGCGCTCCCACCGGGGGCCGCCATCGCGACCTCCAGCACGGTCTCGCGGCGCTGGCAGCGCGGTGAGCGGACGCTGCACCACGTGCTGGACCCGCGCACCGGTCTACCCTGCTCCACCTTCTGGCGCAGCGTCACCGTGGCCGCCGGCAGCTGTGCCACGGCGAACGCCGCCACCACGGCCTCGCTGGTGCGCGGCGAGAAGGCCGTTGCCTGGGTCCGGGCGCTGGCGCTGCCGGCCCGCTTCGTCCGCCACGACGGTCGCGTCCTGGTCACCGACGGCTGGCCGGACGCGGTGGCGGCATGAACCTCACCGACGCGGTGTGGTATCTCGGCCGCGGCACCGGCACGGTCGCGCTGGTGCTGTTCACCCTCACCCTGGTCCTCGGCGTGACCACCCGCTCCGGGCGCCGCGCCGCCGGGCTGGACCGGTTCGGGGTGGTCGCGCTGCACCAGACCGCCAGCCTGACCGCCGCCTCGCTGGTGGTCGCCCACGTGGTCTCGCTGCTGTTCGACCCCTACGCCCAGCTCCGGCTGCTCGACCTGGCCCTGCCGTTCCTCGCCGGCTTCCGACCGCTGTGGGTCGGCTTGGGCACGGCAGCCCTCGACGTCCTGGTCCTGCTGGTGGTCACCAGCCTGCTGCGGCACCGGATCGGGCCTCGGGCGTTCCGGGCCGTGCACTGGTCGGCGTACGCGCTGTGGCCGCTGGCGCTCGTGCACGGGCTCGGCTCCGGCACCGACGCCGGCACCGCCTGGTTCCGGCTCGTCGCCGCGGGCTGCGCCGTCACCGTCGCGGCCGCGCTCGCCTGGCGGACCTCCACCGGCTTCGCCGAGCGCGGGATGCTCCGGGTCCCGCGCCAGACCTCCACCCCCGGCCGGAAGGCGGCGCTGCGATGACCCTGCTCGATCCCACTCCCCCGACGACCTCGCCGTGGCCCCGGGCCGCCCCCGACGGGGCCCGGCGGCTGCTGGCGGCCGACGGGCCCACCCGGGAGGAGCACCTCGCCCGGTTCGGCGCGCTGCCGGACGCCACCGAGACCGGTGACCTCGTCGACCTGCTGGAGCGCAGCGGCCTGCGTGGCCGCGGCGGCGCAGGGTTCCCCTCGGCCCGCAAGCTGCGCTCGGTCGCCGAGAGCGGGCGTGGCGTCGTGGTGGCCAACGCCGCCGAGGGCGAGCCGCTCTCCGAGAAGGACCGCACCCTGCTGGCCGTGGCCCCGCACCTGGTGCTCGACGGCCTGGCGTTGGCCGCCCGGGCGGTCGGTGCCCGCCGCGCCTACCTGGTGACCGCTCGCGCCGACACCGCCCGCGACGTCCGCGCCCAGCTGCAGCGGCGCCGCGACGCCGTCCCGGTGAGCGTGCTCCAGGTCGAGGACCGGTTCCTGTCCGGGGAGGAGTCGGCCGTCGTGAACGCGGTCAACGGCCGACCCGGCCTGCCCTCGGACCGGTCGGTCCGGGTCTACGAACGCGGCGTGAACCGTCGGCCGACGCTGCTGCACAACGTCGAGACCCTCGCTCACGTGGCGCTGCTGGCCCGCTTCGGCCCGGAGTGGTTCGGCTCCGTGGGCACCACCGACGAGCCCGGGACGTTCCTGGCCACGGTGTCGGGAGCGGTGCGCTCCCCCGGGGTGCGGGAGGTCGCCTTCGGCTCGACCATCGGTGACCTGGTGACCTCCGCCGGTGCGGTGGACCGCCCCCAGGCGGTGCTGCTCGGCGGCTACCACGGGGCCTGGGTTCCGGGGCGGGTCGCGGCCGGGACCCGGCTGACCCGGTCGGCGCTGGCTCCGTACGGCGCCTCGGTCGGTGCCGGCGTGGTCGGGGTGCTGGGCCGGGACCGCTGCGGACTCGTGGAGAGTGCCGCCATCGTGGCCTACCTCGCCGGCCAGGTCGCCGGACAGTGCGGCCCCTGCGTCAACGGCCTGCCCCGGATGGCCGACGCGCTCGGCCGGCTCGCCGCCGGGCAGCGCGACCCCCGCCTGGTCGAGGAGGTCGAGCGGATGCGGTCGCTCGTCGCCGGCCGAGGGGCCTGCGCCCACCCGGACGGCACCGTCCGGTTCGTGGCCAGCACGCTGTCGGTCTTCTCCGGCGAGATCGCGGTGCACCTGGGAGGTGGTTGCAGTGTCCCGGCTCCACGTTGACTGGACCCGCTGCGACGGCCACGGGCTGTGCGCGGACCTGCTGCCGGAGGTGCTCACGCGCGACGAGTGGGGCTACCCGCTGGCCCTGCACCCGGACAACGGCGCGCTGGTCGTCCCCGACGCCGCGCTGCCCCACGCCCAGCGGGCGGTGACGGCCTGTCCGCTCTTGGCGCTGCGACTGGTGGGCTGAGGCCGAGCGGGCCGTCAGCCGGACTCGGTCCGGACGTCCCCGGTAGCCTCCCGGCCATGCCTGCGCTCGATGAACCCACCGGCCCCGACGGGTCGCCCGTCTCCGAGATCTTCGACCCGAGCGCCTGGCAGGCCGTGCCGGGGTTCGAGGACCTCGTCGACCTGACCTACCACCGCGCCGTCGAGCACGGAACGGTCCGCATCGCCTTCGACCGGCCAGAGGTGCGCAACGCGTTCCGCCCCGGCACGGTCGACGAGCTGCTGCGCGTGCTCGAGCACGCCCGCGTCAGCAGCGACGTCGGCTGCGTGGTCCTGACCGGCAACGGGCCCTCGCCGCGCGACGGCGGCTGGGCGTTCTGCTCCGGCGGCGACCAGCGGATCCGCGGCCGCGCCGGCTACCAGTACGAGGAGGCCGCACCCGGTGGGGCCGGCGACGCCCGGGCCGGGTCGGACGCGGCCAGGCTGGGTCGGCTCCACATCCTGGAGTGCCAACGGCTGATCCGGTTCATGCCGAAGATCGTGGTGTGCGCCGTTCCCGGGTGGGCCGCCGGCGGCGGCCACAGCCTGCACGTGGTGTGCGACCTGACCATCGCCTCCGCGCAGCACGCCCGCTTCAAGCAGACCGACGCCGACGTCGGGTCGTTCGACGGCGGCTTCGGGTCGGCGTACCTGGCCCGTCAGGTGGGGCAGAAGTTCGCCCGGGAGATCTTCTTCCTCGGGGAGGAGTACGACGCGGAGCAGGCGCACCGCATGGGCATGGTCAACCGGGTCGTCGACCACGCCGACCTGGAGCGGGTGGCGCTCGAGTGGGGGCGGCTGGTCAACGCCAAGTCGCCGACCGCCCAGCGGATGTTGAAGTACTCCTTCAACCTGATCGACGACGGCCTGGTCGGGCAGCAGCTGTTCGCGGGCGAGACCACCCGGCTGGCATACATGACCGATGAGGCCGTGGAGGGCCGCGACTCGTTCCTGGAGAAGCGTGCCCCGGACTGGTCGCCGTTCCCCTGGTACTACTGAACCGGCGCGCGCCATCGCAGCGATGCCGGGTCGGCACGCGCCGCCTCGTCGTGCAGGCTGCACGTCCTGCAGGTCATCGCACGTCGTCGATGTCCCGGGCGCTGCCCGAAGGGTCCTACGATCACCGGCATGAGCCCCCCGCCCAGCGGTCGTCCCCGGATGTCCGACGTCGCCGAGGCTGCCGGGGTCTCCCACCAGACCGTGTCCCGGGTGCTCAACGACGTCCCCGGGGTGCGCGAGGAGACCCGGGCCAGGGTGCTGGAGGCGGTGCAGCAGCTCGGCTACCGGCGCAACCTGGCGGCACGGCTGCTCGCCTCGACGAGGTCCAGGACGGTCGGCGTGGTGATCTGGGGGATGGGGCACGTCGGCCCGGCGAGCGTGCTGCTGGCGTTGGAGAGCGCGGCCCGTGGCACCGACTACCGGCTGGCGGTCGCCAACGTGCTGACCCTGTCCGCCGAGGCGTTCCGGGCCGCCGTCGACCAGCTCCTCGAGCAGGCGATCGAGGCGATGGTGGTGATCGTGCCGCACGAGACCGTGCTGCGCGTGGCGCAGTCGCTCTCCCTGGACATCCCGGTCGTGGTCGTCGAGGGCGACCTGACCAGCACCCCGCTGACCGCCGGCGTCGACAACGTGCAGGGTGGCCGGCTGGCCACCGAGCACCTGCTCGGTCTCGGTCACGAGACCGTCGTGCATCTGGCCGGGCCGATGGGCTGGGCCGAGGCGACGGCGCGGCGGGACGGCTGGCTGACAGTGCTGCAGGCGGCGGACCGGCGCATCCCCCCGGTCCGGTGGGGTGGTGACTGGAGCGCGCGCAGCGGCTACCAGACCGGACTGTCCCTGGCCCGGGAGCGTGACGTGACCGCAGTGTTCGCCGCGAACGACCAGATGGCGCTCGGGCTGCTCAAGGCGCTGCGGGAGGCCGGCCGTCGGGTGCCGGAGGACGTCAGCGTCGTCGGCTTCGACGACCTGCCCGAGGCCGCGTACTTCGAGCCGGCGCTCACGACGGTGCGCCAGGACTTCGCCGGGCTCGGCCGGCGGGTCATGGAGGTCCTGCAGCGGGTGCTCGAGGGCGAGCCCCGGCCCCGGGTGGACCTGGTGCCCAGCTCGCTGGTCGTGCGCGCGTCCACGGCGCCCCCTCCCGGCACCGCCTCCTCGCCGTAGGACTCCGGGCTCCGACCGACCGCCGTCCCCCGCCGTTCCCGGCGCTCGTGCCGATCGCCGGACGTCGGGACGCGCACGCCGCCACCCCTTGACGAGTGGAGTGGGGTAGGACACACTCGCCCTTGTTAGCGCTAACGTGAGCGCTAACACACCGCGGGAGGTTCACGTGCAGGACGGAACGAAGCCCACCGACGGCGCCGCCGACGGCGCCGCCGACTCGTCGACGGACCCCCGGGAGCGCCAGGTCGCCGACTCCTACGTGGTCGGCGTCGACTTCGGGACGCTGTCGGGCCGTGCGCTGGTGGTCCGGGTCGCCGACGGCGCGGAGCTCGGCTCCGCGGTCCACGACTACCCGCACGCCGTGCTGGACTCGGCCCTGCCCGACGGGACGCCGCTGCCCACCGACTGGGCCCTACAGGTCGCCGAGGACTACGTGGACGTGCTGCGGGTCGCCGTCCCGGCCGCACTCGCCGGGGCCGGGGTCGACCCCGCAGCCGTCATCGGCATCGCCACCGACTTCACCGCCTGCACGATGGTCCCGGCCGCCGCGGACGGCACCCCGCTGTCCCAGGTCGACGGCTTCGGCAGCGAGCCGCACGCCTACGTCAAGCTCTGGCGCCACCACGCGGCGCAGCCCCAGGCCGACCGCCTCAACGAGCTGGCCCGGCGGCGCGGCGAGGTCTGGCTGCCGCGCTACGGCGGGCTCATCTCCTCGGAGTGGGAGTTCGCGAAGGGGCTGCAGATCCTCGAGGAGGCCCCCGAGGTGTACGCCGCGATCGAGCACTTCGTCGAGGCTGCGGACTGGATCGTCTGGCAGCTGTCGGGGACGTTGCGGCGCAACGCGTGCACCGCCGGCTACAAGGGCATCCTGCAGGACGGCACCTACCCCAGCAGCGACTTCCTGAGCGAGCTGAACCCCGCGTTCGCGGGCTTCGTCGCCGACAAGATCGACCGCCCGCTGGCGCGCCTCGGTGAGCGGGTCGGGTCGCTGACCGAGGAGGCTGCGGCGTGGACCGGGCTTCCCGCGGGCATCGCGGTCGCCACCGGCAACGTCGACGCCCACGTCACCGCACCCGCCGCCCGGGCGGTCGAGCCGGGCCAGATGGTCGCGATCATGGGCACCTCGACCTGTCACGTGATGAACGGCGACGTGCTGCGTGAGGTCCCCGGCATGTGCGGGGTGGTGGAGGGCGGCATCACCGACGGGCTGTGGGGCTACGAGGCGGGCCAGAGCGGGGTCGGCGACATCTTCGGCTGGTTCGTCTCCCACCAGGTGCCGGCCGACTATGTGACCGCTGCGCAGGCCGCCGGCCGCTCGGTGCACGAGCACCTGACCGAGCTGGCCTCGCGTCAGCAGGTGGGCGAGCACGGCCTGCTGGCGCTGGACTGGCACAGCGGGAACCGCTCGGTCCTGGTGGACCACGACCTCTCCGGCGTGGTCGTCGGGCTCACCCTGGCCACCCGCCCCGAGGACGTCTACCGGGCGCTGCTGGAGGCCACCGCCTTCGGCACCCGGGCGATCGTCGAGGCGTTCGTCGGTGCGGGGGTCCCGGTCACGGAGCTCGTCGTGGCCGGCGGGCTGCTGCGCAACCCGCTGCTGATGCAGATCTACGCCGACGTCACCAACCTGCCGCTGTCGACGATCGGCTCGTCGCAGGGACCGGCGCTGGGGTCGGCGATCCACGCCGCTGTCGCCGCGGGCGCCTACCCCGACGTGTACGCCGCCTCCGAGGTGATGGGTCGCCTCGACCGGGGCCGCTACCAGCCCGACCCGGAGAGCACCAAGGCCTACGACGCGCTCTACGAGGACTACCGGCTGCTGCACGACTACTTCGGCCGCGGTGCCAACGAGGTCATGCACCGGCTCAAGGCCCGCCGCCGGGAGGTCCGCGCATGAGCGTCGTCGCCGAGGTGCGCGAGACCGTGCGGGACCTCCGTGCGCAGGTGGCGCGGCTGCACGCCGAGCTCACCCGCTATGAGCTCGTGGTCTGGACGGCCGGCAACGTCTCGGCCCGGGTGCCCGGCCGGGACCTGATGGTCATCAAGCCCTCCGGTCTCTCCTACGACGAGCTGTCGGCGGAGAGCATGGTCGTCACCGACCTGCACGGCCGGCTCGTCGAGGGGGAGCGTGCCCCGTCCTCCGACACCGCCGCCCACGCCTACGTCTACCGGCACCTGCCCGAGGTCGGCGGGGTCACCCACACCCACTCGCCGTACGCGACCGCCTGGTCCGCCCGAGCCGAGCCGATCCCGTGCGTGCTGACGATGATCGCCGACGAGTTCGGCGGTGACATCCCGGTCGGACCGTTCGCGCTGATCGGGGACGAGTCGATCGGTGCCGGCATCGTCGCCACGCTCCGGCGCAGCCGCTCGCGGGCGGTGCTGATGCAGAACCACGGGCCCTTCACCGTCGGCGCGACCGCCGCCGCCTCGGTGAAGGCCGCCGTGCTGCTCGAGGACGTCGCGCGCACCGTCCACCTGGCCCGGCAGGGCGGCCCGACCGTCCCGATCCCGGACGCCGACGTGGCGGCCCTCCACGACCGCTACCAGAACGTCTACGGCCAGCGTCCCGCGACGACCGACGCCCCCAGGAGCACCCGATGACCCTCACCACCTCGACCGGCGCGGCGCGCGAGGTCTGGTTCCTCACCGGCAGCCAGGGCCTCTACGGCGACGACGTGCTGGCTCAGGTCGCGGACCAGTCCCGGCAGGTCAGCGACGTGCTGGCCGCCTCCGCGGCGGTGCCGGTGACCGTGGTCGCCAAGCCCGTCCTGACCGACGCGGCCGCCATCCGCCGCGTGATGCTGGAGGCCAACGCCGACGACTCCTGCGTCGGCCTCATCGCCTGGATGCACACCTTCAGCCCCGCCAAGATGTGGGTCACCGGCCTCGACCAGCTGCGCAAGCCGCTGCTGCACCTGCACACGCAGGCGAACCAGGCGCTGCCCTGGGCCGAGATCGACATGGACTTCATGAACCTGAACCAGGCGGCGCACGGCGACCGCGAGTTCGGCTTCGTCCAGACCCGGCTGGGGATCGAGCGCAAGACCGTCGCCGGGCACGTCGCGGACCCCCGGGTCCAGCAACGGGTCGGGGCCTGGGCCCGTGCCGCGGCAGGCCGCGCGGCACTGGCCTCGATGCGACTGGCCCGGTTCGGCGACAACATGCGCGATGTCGCGGTCACCGAGGGTGACAAGGTGGAGGCCGAGCGCCGCTGGGGGGTCTCGGTCAACACCTACGGTGTCAACGACCTCGTCGCGGTCGTCGACGACGCCGCGGACAAGCAGGTCGACGCCCTCGTCGAGGAGTATGCCGACAGCTACGACGTGGCTCCGGCCCTGCTGGCGGGCGGTGAGCGGCACGAGTCGCTTCGCTACGGCGCCCGTCTCGAGCTCGGCCTGCGCACGTTCCTGGGCGAGGGCGGCTTCACCGCCTTCACCACGAACTTCCAGGACCTCGGCGGGCTCCGCCAGCTGCCCGGCCTCGCCGTGCAGCGGCTGATGGCCGACGGCTTCGGCTTCGGCGGCGAGGGTGACTGGAAGACCGCAGCGGCGCTGCGCTCCCTCAAGGTGATGGCTGCCGGCCTGCCCGGCGGGACCTCCTTCATGGAGGACTACACCTACGACCTGGTCCCCGGCCAGGAGCGGATCCTCGGCGCGCACATGCTGGAGGTCTGTCCCTCCATCGCCGGAGCCCGGCCCTCCCTCGAGATCCACCCGCTCGGCATCGGGGACCGTGAGGACCCGGTCCGGCTGGTGTTCGACGCTGCGCCGGGGCAGGCCGTCGTGCTCGGCGTCTGCGACCTGGGTGACCGCTTCCGGTTCGTCGCCAACGAGGTCGAGGTGGTGCCGCCCAGCGCCCCGCTGCCCAACCTCCCGGTGGCTCGAGCGGTCTGGCGGCCGGCACCCGACCTGGCGACCTCCACGGAGTCCTGGCTGATGGCCGGGGGACCGCACCACACCGTGCTCTCGACGGCGCTGACCGCCGAGCACCTGAGCGACCTGGCGTCGATGACCGGCACCGAGCTGGTGCTGATCGACGGCTCGACCACCACGCGCCGGCTGCAGCAGGAGCTGCGCTGGAGCCAGGCGTACCACCGACTCGCGCAGGGGTTCTGAAGGTCTGCGGAGAGCAAGGCACCACCCACACGACGGCCCGGGAGAACCCCTGTGGTCCGAACAAACAGAGGGAGACAGTCAGTGCATAGGTTCATCGCAGCAGTCGCCGGGTCCGCGCTGGCCCTGAGCCTCGCCGCCTGTGGCGGCGGCGGGTCCGGGAGCAGCGACAAGGGCACCATCGGGGTCGCCATGCCGACCAAGTCCTCGGAGCGGTGGATCGCGGACGGGAACAACATCAAGAAGCAGCTCGAGGAGGCCGGCTACGAGGTCGACCTGCAGTACGCCGAGGACGACATCCCGACGCAGGTCAACCAGGTCGAGAATATGGTGACCAAGGGCGAGAAGCTGCTGGTCGTCGCGGCCATCGACGGCACCGCGCTCGGCGACGTCCTGCAGACCGCCAAGGAAAGCGACATCCCGGTCATCTCCTACGACCGGCTGATCCGCGACACCGACGCCGTCGACTACTACACCACCTTCGACAACGAGAAGGTCGGCGTGCTGCAGGCCCAGTCGCTGGTCGACGGGCTCAAGGCCCGCGGCAAGGCGCCGTACAACGTGGAGCTGTTCGCAGGCTCGCCCGACGACAACAACGCCACGTTCTTCTGGAACGGCGCGATGTCGGTGCTGCAGCCGATGATCGACTCCGGTGACATGACGGTGGTCTCGGGCCAGACCAAGTTCGACCAGGCCGCGATCCTGCGCTGGGACCCGGCGACGGCCCAGAAGCGCATGGAGGACATCCTCACCAAGAGCTACACCCGCGACACGGTGCAGGGCGTGCTCTCCCCCTACGACGGTCTCTCGCTCGGCATCATCGCGGCGCTGAAGTCCAACGGCTACGGCGGCGGCGGGAAGCCGCTCCCGGTCGTCACCGGTCAGGACGCGGAGCTCCAGTCGGTCCGGTCCATCGTGGAGGGCGAGCAGTACTCGACCGTCTTCAAGGACACCCGCGAGCTCGCGGCGGTCACCGTCGACATGATCAAGGCGATCGGTGCCGATGAGAAGCCGAAGGTCAACGACACCAAGACCTACGACAACGGCAGCAAGGTCGTCCCGTCCTTCCTCCTCGACCCGGTCTCGGTGACCAAGGCCGACGTGGCCAAGGTCCTGGTCGACTCGGGCTACTACACGAACGACGAAGTCAACAAGTGAGCCGTGCCGTGGGTGCCACGTCCGCGGGACGTGGCACCCACGGCCCACCCGACCACGACAGGACGACGAGAATGAGCCACCCCATCCTGGAGATGCGCTCGATCACCAAGGAGTTCCCTGGTGTCAAGGCGCTCAGTGACGTGAACCTGACGGTCCGGCGTGGCGACATCCACGCGGTCTGCGGGGAGAACGGTGCCGGCAAGTCGACCCTGATGAAGGTGCTGAGCGGGGTCTACCCGCACGGCTCCTACGACGGCGACATCGTCTTCGACGGCGAGACCGTGCGGTTCAAGGGCATCCGGCAGAGCGAGGCCGCCGGCATCGTGATCATCCACCAGGAGCTCGCGCTCATCCCCGAGCTGTCGATCGCGGAGAACATCTTCCTCGGCAACGAGACCGCCCGTGGCGGCGTGGTCAGCTGGGACCGTGCCAACCGCGCGGCCATCGAGCTGCTGGCGCGCGTCGGTCTCGTCGAGAACCCGCTGACCCAGGTCAAGCACCTCGGCGTCGGCAAGCAGCAGCTGGTCGAGATCGCGAAGGCTCTGTCGAAGGACGTGCGGCTGCTGATCCTCGACGAGCCGACCGCGGCGCTCAACGACGACGACTCCCAGCACCTGCTCGACCTGCTCAAGGGCCTGCAGGGCAAGGGCATCACCTCGATCATGATCAGCCACAAGCTCAACGAGATCGAGCAGGTCGCCGACGAGATCACCATCCTGCGGGACGGCCGCACCATCGAGACCCTCGCCGTCGCCGCGGACCAGGTCGACGAGGACCGGATCATCCGGGGCATGGTCGGCCGGGACCTGGAGCACCGCTTCCCCCACCACGAGCCAGAGATCGGCGAGCGGCTCTTCGAGCTGGAGGACTGGACCGTGATGCATCCGCAGGACGCGTCCCGGGAGGTGATCAAGAAGGCCAGCCTGCACGTCAGCCGCGGTGAGATCGTGGGCATCGCGGGACTGATGGGAGCCGGTCGCACCGAGCTGGCCCGCAGCATCTTCGGCCGCTCCTACGGCAGCCGCGTGACCGGGCGCATGACACTGGGCGGCAAGGAGCTGCACCTGCGCAGCGTCCCCGCCGCCATCGACGCCGGCCTGGCCTACGTCTCGGAGGACCGCAAGGCCCTGGGGCTGAACCTGCTCGACGACATCAAGCGGTCGATCTCCTCGGCCGGCCTGTCCAAGCTGCGCAGGGGCCTGACCGTCGACCAGAGCGAGGAGGTCGTGGTCGCGGAGGGCTTCCGGACCAGCATGAACATCAAGGCACCCACGGTGAACGAGGGTGTGGCCAAGCTCTCCGGCGGCAACCAGCAGAAGGTCGTGCTGAGCAAGTGGATGTTCACCGACCCGCAGCTGCTGATCCTCGACGAGCCGACCCGCGGCATCGACGTGGGCGCCAAGTACGAGATCTACGGGGTGATCCAGCGGCTGGCCAAGCAGGACCGCGGGGTCATCGTGATCTCCTCCGAGCTGCCCGAGCTGCTCGGCCTCTGCGACCGGATCTACACCCTCGCCGAGGGCCGGATCACGCACGAGTTCGAACGGGGCGCTGACGGCTTCGAGGCCGAGTCCCTGATGCGCTACATGACCAAGTCGACCCAGGAGCAAGAGGTAGTCCGATGAGCTCGTTGAAGAACCTGCTGAAAGGCAACGTGCGGCAGTACGGCATGGTCATCGCGCTGGCAGCCATCGTGGTGCTGTTCCAGGTGACCACCGACGGGGTGCTGCTGCGGCCGCTGAACCTGACGAACCTGCTGACGCAGAACGCCTCCATCCTGATCCTGGCGATCGGCATGGTGATCGTCATCATCGCCCGGCACATCGACCTCTCGGTCGGGTCGGTGGCGGCCTTCACGGGCGCCGTGGCCGCCATCTTGATGACCAGGTACGACGTGCCGTGGCTGCTCGCGGTGGTGATGTGCCTGGTCCTCGGCGCGGCGATCGGGGCCTGGCACGGCTTCTGGGTCGCCTACGTCGGCATTCCGGCCTTCATCGTGACCCTGGCCAGCATGCTGCTGTTCCGCGGGCTGACCCTGGTCGTGCTCAAGGGTGCGACCGTCGGCGGCCTGCCCGACGGGTTCGAGGCGATGGGCAACGGGTTCCTGCCCGACATCGGCCCGGACACCGGGCTGAGCAACCTCACCCTGGTGCTGGCGGCGCTGCTGGCCGCGTTCCTGGTGATGCTGGAGTTCCGCAAGCGTGCCTCCGCGACCCGCTACAGCTTCGACGTCGTGCCGGCTCCGGTCTTCTACACCAAGCTGGCCGCCATCGTCGTGGTGCTGATGACGTTCGCCTTCCTGCTCGCGCAGTACCGGGGCCTGCCGATCGTCGGCCTGATCCTGTTCGCGCTGATCGGCGTCTACGGGTTCGTCACCCAGCGGACCGTGATCGGACGGCACGTCTACGCGATCGGCGGCAACGTCGACGCAGCCACCATGTCGGGGGTCCGGACCCGGCGCATCGACTTCCTGGTCATGACCAACATGGGCATGCTGGCGGCGCTGGCCGGCATGGTCACCGCTGCCCGGCTCACGGCGGCGAACCCCAAGGCCGGCACCAACTTCGAGCTCGACGCCATCGCGGCGGCGTTCATCGGCGGCGCCGCCGTGACCGGCGGCGTGGGGACGGTCGTCGGGGCCATCATCGGCGGGTTCGTGATGGGTGTGCTCAACAACGGCATGTCGCTGATGGGCGTGTCCATCGACTACCAGCAGGCGGTCAAGGGCCTGGTGCTGCTTGCCGCGGTCGCCTTCGACGTCTGGAACAAGAAGCGGACCTCGGTCGGCGGTGGTGCCGGGGCCGAGGACGCCCACGTGAGCGCGACCGCCCCCGCCGAGCTCAGCGAGGAGATCGAACACGCCCACGGAGTGAGGAACCCCGGCAGCGGGGTGCCCACGTAGGCGGGTGCCACGAACGGCGGCGGGGCGGTGGACCGGATGCGGCCACCGTCTTGCCGCCTCCATCGCTCGCACCGCCGCCCGCCGGCGCCATGACCGGCTCACCACCAGCCCTGGCGCCGCGCCCAGCGCAGCAGCAGCCCGGAGATCGTCAGCATCACCGCCACCACCACCACGAGCTGGGTCACGTGGGTGCGCTCGTTGACGATGACGTTCATCCCGTAGATCGACGCGATCGCGGTGACCGGCAGCGTCACCGCGGCGATCACCGCCAGCCGCTCCATCGCCAGCGTCATCTTGGTGTTGACCTTGGTCTGGTACAGCTCGATGACCCCGAAGAGGAACTGCGCCTCGCCGTCGGCGATGGAGCGCACCCGGTCGAACTGGTCGGCGAGGTCGCGGGCCAGCAGCCGGGACGGCTCCGGCACGAACCGGTCCAGCGATGCGATCCGCGCGTAGACGTCATGGGTCTGCGCCGCCATGGTCCGCCCCGTGATGAGCTCGTGACGGATCAGGAACATCCGCTCCAGCAGCATCTCCGGGTCGGTCAGCTGGGACTGCATGACGTGCTGCTCGAGACCGGGGAGCTTCTCCGCGACGTCCCCCACCAGGCCCCGCTGCCGGCGGGCGACCGCCGAGGTCAAGGCGTACGCCAGCTCGGCCGGGGACCTGGGACGGAACCGGCCGGAGCTGATCCGGTTCAGCACCGCGCTGGTCTCGACGAGGGACTCCGCGACGTCGACGACCGGGTTCAGCGGGCCGTGGACGGTCACCAGGAACCGGTCCCCGACGATCTGGTCCAGCTCCAGCAGGTGGACGTGGCCCGCACCGCCGAGCAGCGGTGAGTGCAGCGTCACGAAGTAGTGGTCGGCATAACCGTGCACGGTGGGCACGTGGTTGCGTCGCCGGCACGCCTCGAGCACCATCGCGTGGCAGCCCAGGCCCTCCAGCAGTCCCTCGACCTGCTCGTCCCAGACCGGGACGTCCACCCAGATGAAGCCGTCGTCGCGACCGAGCAGGCTCACCACGTCGTCCGCCTCGTGCGGATGGGCTCCGGTCGCGTCGACGAACCTCAGGTCCATGTGCCCAGGGTGTCCCTCCCCCCGGCGGCCGTCCAGGGCTGCCCCCGTCGGCGGCCGAGCCTGTCGAGACCCGGGGTGGGTCGCCACGGTGGCCGCGGTCGGCGCGCTGCTCTAGCCTGCCGCAGGTGATCATCGCCGTGGCCCGCGAGACCCTGCCGGGTGAGACCCGGGTCGCCCTGGTGCCCGAGCTCGTGGGGAGGCTGACGACCCTCGGCTACGCCGTCGCGGTCGAGCCCGGCGCCGGCCTCGGTGCCCTGCACCTCGACGAGCACTACCTCGCGGCCGGGGCGCAGGTTCTCGAGCAGCCGTGGCGCGGTGCCTCGGTCGTGGTGTCGGTGAACCCGCTGGACGCCGACGTCGTGCGTCGGCTCGCACCGGGCACCGCGACGGTCTCCTTCCTCCCGACGCTGGCCTGCCTGGACCTGGTCGCCGACCTGCGCGACGGCGGCCTCAGCTCGTTCGCGATGGAGCTGGTGCCCCGCATCTCCCGCGCGCAGTCGATGGACGCGCTGTCCTCGCAGTCCCTGGTCTCGGGCTATCGCGGTGCGATCGTCGCGGCCGAGCTGCTGCGCCGCTTCCTGCCACTCAACATGACCGCGGCCGGAACCGTCCCGGCGGCCGAGGTGGTCGTGCTCGGCGCCGGCGTCGCCGGGTTGCAGGCCATCGCCACCGCCAGACGGCTCGGCGGGCGGGTCCGGGCCTACGACGTGCGGGCGGCCGCGGCCGAGGAGATCCGCTCGATGGGTGCGCGCGCGATCGAGCTGGGGTTGGAGCCCCTGGAGGGCGCCGCCGGCTACGCCCGGGAGATGACCGAGGAGGGTGCCACGCGGCAGCGGGACCTGCTGGCGCCGTACGTCGCCGCCGCCGACGCGCTGATCACCACCGCCGCCGTCCCCGGCCGCCGGGCGCCGCTGTTGGTGCGCGCGGAGACGGTCGAGCGGATGCGGCCCGGCTCGGTGGTCGTGGACCTGGCCGCCGACAGCGGCGGCAACGTCGAGGGGGCGGTGTCCGGCCGGGTGGTCCGGATCGGCGCCGCCCAGGTGTGGGGCGGCGCCAACGTGGCGGCGGAGATGCCGGGTCCGGCCTCCCGGCTCTACGCCCAGAACGTCGTCAGCCTGGTCACGCTGCTGACGAGGACCGGCGAGGCAGGGTCCACCTTCGCGCCCGACCTCGGGGACGAGATCGTTGCGGCATGCTGCGTCGTCCACGACGGTCGCGTGCGGCACGAGCCCACCCGGACAGCTCTCGAGGGCCCCGCGTGAGCGAGCCGGTCGTCCGGTCGACGGGGTCGGGGGACGCCGTGGCGGACGTCGCGGCCCGGCTGGCCGACGCCTCGCGAGTGATCGTCGTCCCCGGCTACGGCCTGGCCGTCGCGCAGGCCCAGCACACCCTGCGCGAGCTGGTCGACGTGCTCGTGGCGCGCGGCGTCAGTGTCCACTACGCCATCCACCCCGTCGCCGGCCGGATGCCCGGGCACCTGAACGTCCTCCTCGACGAGGCCCGGGTGCCCCACGAGCAGGTCGTCGCGATGGACGACATCAACGCCGAGTTCAAGCACGCCGACGTGGTCCTCGTGGTCGGGGCCAACGACGTGGTCAACCCCGCAGCCAGGACCGCGCCCAGCGCACCGATCCACCAGATGCCGATCCTGGACGCGGACGAGGCCCGGACGCTGGTGTTCCTGAAGCGCTCGCTGGGGCCCGGCTTCGCCGGCATCGGGAACGAGCTGCTCCACGACCCGCGGACGACGCTGCTGCTCGGCGACGCCAAGGAGACCCTCGGCCGGCTGCTCAGCGCCACCGAGGCGTTGTGAGACTCAGCCGACGATGCCGTAGAGCCGGTCCCCGGCATCGCCGAGGCCTGGCACGATGTAGCCGTTCTCGTCGAGCCGCTCGTCCATCGCGGCGGTGACGACGGTGACCGGGACCGCGAGCCCTGCGAGCCCCTGCTCCAGCCGGCGGCAGCCCTCCGGGGCGGTGAGCAGGCAGATCGCGGTGATGTCGTCGGCGCCTCGGTCCACCAGGAACGTGATCGCCGCCGCCAGGGTGCCGCCGGTGGCCAGCATCGGGTCCAGCACGTAGCACTGCCGGCCGGACAGGTCCTCAGGCAGTCGCTCGGCGTACGTCGAGGCCGCCAGGGTC
>CAWAGE010000005.1:0-493078 GCA_963781695.1 uncultured Actinomycetota bacterium | reverse complement strand
AACAAGGAGCGGGCCCGCAACGGCGAGGCGGAGCAGGCCAGCAGCACCTCGACCGAGGACCTGTCGTCGGGCCGGCGCGGCGGGATGCGGTCGCACCGCGGCGCCGGCGGCCGGACCCGGGACCAGCTGTACGCCGAGGCGCGCAAGAAGAACGTCAAGGGCCGCTTGTCGATGACGAAGGCCGAGCTCGAGCAGGCCGTCGGGCGCTGACGCGTGGCGCCGTGACGAACGCGGGCGGGCCCGGCCCGGGCAGCGACTCCCGCGCCGACCCCGGACCCCCTGAGCGCGAGAGCGAGGCCGAACGGCTCACCCGCAACGTCAGCGAGCTGCTCCAAGAGCTGCGGGTCACCCAGACCGGGGTGCAGATCCTGACCGGGTTCCTGCTGACGCTGCCCTTCTCGCAGCGCTTCGCCGACCTCGACGAGCTCCAGCGCACCGTCTACCTGGCGGTGCTGTGCGGCTCGGTGCTCGCGACCGGCTTCATCGTGGCGCCGGTGGCCTTCCACCGGGTGCTGTTCCGCAACGGGGAGCGCCCCTGGCTGGTCGCCGCGGCGAACCGGTGCGCGCTGGCCGGGTTGACCGCCCTGGGGCTGACCACCGCCGGGATGGTCTGGCTGGTGTTCAGCCTGGTCAGCGGACGCACCCCGGCGCACGTCGCGGGAGCGGCCTGCCTGGTGTTCCTGGCGGGGTTGTGGGCCGCGGTGCCCCTGGCGCTGCGTCCAGACCGGGACGACGCGGGGCGTGCCGGCAGCGAGCGGCCCTCACGCTGAGTACCCCCGCGTGAGGGCCGTTCGCCCCCGTGACCCCGGCCGTCTCAGGTCAGCTCGTTGCGCAGGTCGCGCAGGATGCGGGACAGCAGCCGGGAGACCTGCATCTGGGTGACGCCGATGTCGCGGGCGATCTGCTCCTGGGTCCAGCCCTCGAAGAACCGCAGCTCGAGGATCCGGCGGTCGCGGGGGGCCAGCTTCCGCACCGCCGGCCCGAGCACCACCCGTGCCTCCGCGCTGGCGAAGTCGACCTCGTCGTGCGGCATCAGGTCGCCGAGCGTCGCAGCGCCGTCGTCGCCCACCGGGACGTCGAGGGAGGCGGGGGTGAACGCACCGTCGGCGGCCAGCGCCTCGATCACCGACTCGACGTCGGTGCCCAGGGCCTCGGCGACCTCGGTGGGCCGCGGCGAGCGGCCCAGCCGCTGCGTCAGCTCGCTGGAGGTCTTGGCGATCGAGCCCTGCAGCTCCTGGACCCGGCGAGGCGGACGGACGGACCAGCCGAAGTCTCGGAAGTAGCGCTTCACCTCGCCGGTCACCGTCGGCACGGCGTAGGACAGGAAGTCGCGCTCGTGGGAGGGGTCGAACCCGTTGACAGCCTTGACCAGCCCGACGTACGCCGCCTGCACGAGGTCGTCCTCTGCCAGGCCTCGCTGCCGGTAGCGGTGCGCGATCGCGCGCGCCACGCCCATGTTGAGCACCACGACCTCGGCACGCAGCGCCTTCTGCTCGGCCTCGTCGTCGGTGCGGTGCAGCTCGGCCAGCAGCCTGGCGGTGGTGGCGCCCCGATCCGGTTCGGGGTAGGCCTGCGTCGCAGGTCGATCCCGGCCCGACATGGCGTCGTCGGCCGCTGGCGGCGGACTGGTGAGCGGAGGGGTCGTCGTCATCGGGAGTCGCCGCTTTCCGTAGCACACGGGTAGGGGCGTCTGCTTGACCTCTACGTCGATCTCCACTGAGTCAAGCACTCGTGGGCGCCGCCCACAAGGACGGCGGCCGGCCGACGGACCGAGGGCTGCTCCCCTGTCCCGCCGACGGGCCGCCGTCCCGGCCGGTCACCGCCGTTCACCTGCACGTTCGCGTCGGGTCGGCGTCTCGGTGATCTGCAGCACACCGCGGCCCGCCGACCGGGGCGGCTCAGCCCAGCGGGGTGGGGCCCAGCGGCAGCGCCGGGACGGGCAGCGAGCCCCGCACCTGGTTCTGAGCCTGGCAGCCGCTGGTGCACGAGGTGGCACCGGCCGACAGCTCGATCGCGTCCTCACCGAGCACGCCGCCCATCCGTCCGCCCGGCTCGACCGACCAGCGGGTGCTGGTCGCGCCCTGGGACAGCTTGGTCGCCACCTGGGGGCTGTCCTTGCCGAGCAGCATCTCGTGGTAGCCGGTCGGGCTCGCGGCGACGGCGACGGGGTCGGCGCCGTCCCCGAAGTTGACCTTGCCCGTGAACGGGTTGAGGAAGTAGAACAACCCGGGACCGAGGGTGTGCTGGATCTCGACGGGCCCGGCGAACTCCGGCTCCATCTGGAAGATCCCTCCCTGCGGAGCGTCCTTGGCCTGGATCTTCAGCTTCCCCCCGGCGGCCCCGAGGATCGCCACCAGGCTGGAGTCGCGGACCTGGAGCTGCCGGATGACCGGCCGGCCCACCTGGGCGGCGCTCAGCTGCGGCACCTTGGCGGCGAACACGACGGTGCGGCCGGTGACCATCCGCTCGGGCGAGGCCGCCCCGCTCAGCGCGTAGTCGTAGACCCCCAACGTGGCGGGGTCCAGGGTGAAGCTGGTGTGCACCCCGGTGACCGTGATCGGACCGTTCGGCGTGATGTCCTTGAGGACGACGTCCTTGCCGGGGGCCGGGTTGTAGGCGCGGCCGTTGACGGTGACGGTGTAGTCGCCCGCGGACGCCGTGAGCGTGCTCGCCGCGGTGCTCGCCGCGGTGCTCGCCGCTGGGGCCGCGACGCCGGCGGCGGGGAGCCGCTTGGCCTGGGCCGGCGCGGCGAGGCCGGTTGCCGCGCCCGCCGCGGTCGCGACGACCAGGGCGCCGAGAACGGCACGCCGCAGCGGTCCGGTCAGGGACCGGGCGGAGGGTCGGTAGGTGGGTCCGGGCGTCGAGACGGGCATGCGATGCTCCCAAGGGGTCGGGCGGGTCGAACAGGTGACGAGACAAACGTCGACAGCCCAGGGAGCCCGCTGAACTGTCCGATGGTCCTAGTACCTCGCTCCGGCCGATCCCGGTCGGACCGGCTCACTCGCTGACGAGGACGTAGGCCGCCGCGATGCCGGTGATCACCGGACGCCGCTCCCATCCGGGCGGGGTGATCGGCAGCTCCAGCGGCGCCGCGACCCGCACCACCACACGGTCGGCACCGATAGTGACGGCGTAGCGGAACCCCGGGTAGCGCCGGGCCGCTTGGACCGCCGCGAGGTAGGCCGCCACCCGTGCCCGGACCTGGGTGGCGTCGAGCCGCGCCCGCTCGCCGAGCCGGCTCTCGTAGACCTGGCTGCCCTCGACGGCCTCGGTGGCCGCGAGCGCGGCACCGTCGGCGACGGCGTCGAGGCCGGTGCGTCGCAGGTACGCCGCCGAGGCGTCGACGACCACCCCGACCATCATCAACGCGACCACGAAGACGCCCACCACCAGGACCGAGGCCTGCCCGCGCTGCGAGCGCGGACGACCTCTCCCGCGCTCCGTCCGCGCGGTCATGGGCGACCCTCTCGGAACCGGCCGACGGGCACCCGCTGCTCGGCGCTGACCCTGATCGAGGGGGTGTGGCCGCCCAGCGCGTAGGGCAGCAGCGGGAGCGCGACCTGGTAGTCCAGGCGCGCGAGCACCACCGACCCGGGGCGCAGGCAGTCGCCCGGAGCCGGCTGGCAGCTCACTCGCACCGCGCCGGCGTCGGCGGCCAGCCCCTGGTCGCCGAGCGCGGTGCCGGCGGCGATGCTCGCCTGCCGGCGGCCGAGCTCCTGGGAGGGCGCGAGGCTGTAGGCCCGGGCGGCCGCGGCGGTCGCCGCCGTCACGGCATAGGCCGTCCGCTGCACCTCGAAGACGGCGAGCACCACGTAGACCAGCGGCACCAGCAGCAGCACCGAGAGCCACACCACCTCAACCAGGGCGGTCCCTCGTTCGTCGCGGCCGGTCACGGCGGTACCTCCTCGACGGCGTGCCCGGACACCCGAAGCCGGACCGCTGGACCCCACAGCCCGAGCGGCGGGACGTCGGCCACCACCGTCACCTCGACGCCGGGCCCCCCGGCGAGGCTCACGGCGCGAGCAGAGACCTGGCGAGCGAACCGCGCGGCGAGGGCCTGGCCGATCTGGCGGCGGGTGAGCTCGGCTCCCGCGCCGACGGGACGGTCGACGGTCGCGGCGTACCTGGCCCCGGCCGACGCCGCGGCGCTCAACGTGTTGCGCACGTGCAGCACCAGGGCGAGGTGCACGATCCCCAGGAACAGCGGCAGCACCACCATCAGGACCAGCACGAAGTCGACGACGGCGGACCCCCGGGACCCGCGACCGGACGACCGGTGACCGCGCCCGGCGACCACGCTCAGCCGCTGACCGAGCGCAGCGCCTGGCTGAGCATGGAGCTGAGCTGGGGCCCGGCGACGGCCCACAACGCAGCGACGAGACCGGCGGTCATCACGGTGATCAGGACCCAGCCAGGCACGTCGCCACGCTCGTCGTGGGTCCTGCGTCCGCGCCCCGGCGGGCCGCCCGTGCGTGGCATGAGTGACGATGCGAGCAGCCTGCGGAGACGGGTCGCCAGGGATCTCATCTGATCCTCCTCGGGTCGGGGTCGGGGTCGGGGTGGTCGGTCAGGGGTGAGAACGGCTCTCCCCCGGAACGGGCTCAGGGCGCGACGAGGCTGAGCCCGATGACGCCTGGCCAGAACGCGAAGACGACGGTGACCGGCAGCACCAGGAAGACCACCGGCACCATCATCAGGACCTCCTTGCGGGCGCCCGCCTCGATCAGGGCCCGCCGTCCCGCCTCACGGACGTCGCTCGCCTGGGCGTGCAGCACGGCGGACAGCGGCGTGCCGCGCTCGACAGCCACCGCCATGCCCTCGGCGAAGCGGGACACGACCGGCAGCCCGGAGCGTCGTGCCAGGGCGTCCAACGCGGTCGAGACCGGGGTGCCGGTGCGAGTGTCGGCCAGCACCCGGGCGAGCTCCGTCGCGAGCTCCCCGTTGGCGCGCTCGACCACCCGGCCCAGTGCCGAGACCGGGCCCTCCCCGGCGCCCACCGCGAGCGCCAGCAGCTCGGCGACGGTCGGGAACTCGCTCAGGATCCGTCGCTCCCGCTCCGCGACCTGGGCCGAGAGGCGGTTCTCGCGCAGCAGGACGCCCAGCACGAACGCGACCGCGCACAGCACCAGCAGCGGCAGCGTGCGGTCCGGCGACCGGAGCGCGACGACCACAGCGACGGCGGCGGTGGCGGCGAACCCGACCAGGCCCCACAGCACCTGCTCCACCCGGAACTGCTGCACGGTCATCGACAGATCCGCCCGTTCGAGGCGGCGCCGGACCGAGGCCCGGCCACCCATCACCCGCTCCAGCGTCCCGGCAGCCGAGGTCAGGACAGGACCGAAGACGGCTGGAAGCGCTCCCGTCGAGACGGGCGGGTCGAGCGGCCGATCGACCTGCGGAAGGTCTCGGATGTAGGGCCACACGCGGGCCTCGAGGCGAGGCCTGCGCAGGGCCACCACCCGTGTCGCCATCAGCAGCAGGCCGGCACCGACCCCCGCCCCGAGCAGCAGGCCGATCGTGGCGGTCACGAGAGCACCCGCCGCTCCGTGGGCAGCCGACCGATGCGCACCATGAGCCGGTAGGCCACGAGGCACAGGGCGGCCCCCGAGACCAGGACCACGAGGCCGGCGGCTGACGCGTAGCGGCTGATGACCTCGCGTTGGAAGCAGAGCAGGAACAGCACCAGCCACGGCGCGGAGACGGCCAGCCTGGCGCCGTTGACCGTCCAGGCCTGACGGGACTCGAGCTCCGAGCGGGTGCGGGCGTCCTCGCGCAGGAACCCCGACAGGTTGCGCAGCAAGCCCCCGAGCTCGCCGCCACCGACCTCGCGGGCGATCCTCAGCGCCTCGACCACTCGGTCCCCCACCGGGTCGGCGAGTCGACGTTTGAGCCGGTCCAGGCTGTCGGCGAACCTGCCGGTGACCTGGTAGTCGACGCCGAACGCGGTGAACGGCTCCCGGAGCGGCTCCGGACCGCGCTGCCCGAGCTGGGTGAGCGCCTCGGGCAG
Source organism: uncultured Actinomycetota bacterium (assembly GCA_963781695.1). Classification (GTDB taxonomy): domain Bacteria; phylum Actinomycetota; class Actinomycetes; order Propionibacteriales; family Nocardioidaceae; genus Nocardioides_B. The sequence continues at coordinate 487,071 of CAWAGE010000005.1, read as the reverse complement.
CGACAGCCCGGCCCGCACGGCGGAGGCCAGGTTGTCGACGGCCTCGGGCCACACCTCGGCGAGCTCGCGCTGGCGGCTGCGGGCGCGGCCGGTGAGCACGGCGACAGGGAGGTAGCCCGCCAACGCGGCGAACACGAGCGCCACCGTGGCGGTCCGCGAGAGCACCTCGATGGCGGCGAACGCGACCGTCGCGCTGGCCGCACACAGGGTCCACAGGCTGCCGACGGTGGTGCCGGCGAGACCGGCCCGGTCGAGCAGCTGCCGCGTCCGTCCGACCCGAGGAGGCGTCACCGGCCCCGAGCGTGGCACGGTGACCGAGGTCCACACCAGCAGCAGCCCGAGACCCACCCCGAGCCCGAGCACGGCACCCATGTCAGCGGACCTCGGCGAGCAGGGCCCGGACGTCGAGACCCACCCGCTCGTAGCGCTCCACCCGGGGCGGCATCCCCTGGCGGCGCTCCAGCCGGGCACCGCGCCGCGCGAAGATCGGCTCGGTCTCGATGACGTCGTTCTCGACCCGGCCCGGCACCGCCACCACCTCCTCGACCCGCCGCATGCCGTCCGGTCCGATGCCCAGGTGCACCACGAGGTCCACCGACGCCGCCACCGTCGGCACCACGAAGCGGGCACTGATGTTCTCGCCCGCGAGCAGCGGCAGCGTGCACATCTTCACCAGCGCCTCGCGTGCCGAGTTGGCGTGCAGCGAGGCCATCCCCGGCAGCCCGGCGTTCAGGGCCAGCAGCAGGTCCAGGCACTCCTCGGCGCGCACCTCTCCGACGATGACCCGCGAGGGCCGCATCCGCAGGCTCTCCTTGACGAGGTCGCGCAGCCGGATCTCACCGGTCCCCTCCAACCCCTGCTGCCGGGTCTGCATCGCCACCCAGTCCGGGTGGGTGAACCGCAGCTCGAAGACCTCCTCGACCGAGACCACCCGGTCCCGACCCGGGATGCTCGCCGCCAGGCAGTTCAGCATCGTGGTCTTGCCTGCCTGGGTGCCACCGGCGACGACGATGTTGAGGCCCGCCCGGACGGAGGCGTCCAGGAAGCCGGCTGCCTGCTCACTGAGGCTGCCGAGCCCGACCAGGTCGTGCAGCCGGGCCGCCTTGACGACGAACTTGCGGATGTTGACCGCCGAGAAGCCACGGGAGATGCCCTCCAGCACGACGTGCAGCCGATGGCCACCGGGAAGCAGGGCGTCCACGAACGGCTGGGACAGGTCGATCCGCCGCCCGCTGGTCTTCAGCATCCGCTCGACGAGCTCGGCCACCTGCTCCGTGGTCAGGATCGTCGAGGTGAGCTCGTGACGACCCGCGCGAGCCACGAACACCCGGCTCGGGTCGTTGATCCAGATCTCCTCGACCGTGGCGTCGTCGAGGTAGCGCTGCAGCGCGCCGAACCCGGAGACCCGGGCGACCAGCTCCTCGACCACCGCCTCCGGGTCCTCGACCGGCAGCACCGCACCGGTCAGGCTGCGCTGGTCGTGCTCGGCCACCAGCCGCCCCGCCAGCCGCCTGACCAGGCCGGTGTCACGCTGCGGGTCGACGCCCTCGCCGCGGACCGCGGCTCGCAGCTCCGCGTCCAGCCGCTCGACCACCCCGCCCTGCGTGTCGGCGTACGTCAGGCTCATGGTCCCCCCGTGGTCTGCCACCGGCCGCCGTGCTCGAGCAGCCGCCCCGGATGCCGGGAGTATTTCCCGCGCCGGCCGGTTGCGGTAGGGGGCAGAAACCGGTCGGTGGACAACCCGCGCGGCCCGTCCCGGTCGAGCAGCCCCTACGCTCCGTGACCATGCACCGCTCGATCCTGCTCGCGTCCGTCCGAAGCGACCTCGCGCTGATCGAGGCGGCGCTGGGAGACCTCACCTCCCCCGTGCCTGCCTGCCCGGGCTGGGACCTGGGTCGCCTCGCGCGGCACCTGCTCGGAGTCCACCGGATGGCGACGTACGCCGTCACCACGGGCGCCCCCCCGCCCTCCGGCGAGCGTCCGCGCTGGCCCGGCGACGCGGACGGCCTGCGCACCGCGTTGACCACGTCGGGGGAGGCGCTGGTGAGCCTGCTCCAGCAGACCGATCCCGACCGGCCGGCATGGAGCTTCCTCGGGACGCAGCCGGGGGCGTTCTGGACGCGTCGGATGGCCCACGAGCACGCGATCCACCGCGTCGACGCCCAACAGGCGGCGGGACTGGCCGTGGACCCGGTCGCCCCCGAACAAGCCGCCGACGGCATCGAGGAGTGGCTGCTGATCGCCAACGAGCGCACCCTCCCTCGCCGGGACACCCCGCTCGACCTGGGCGGCGGCATCCACCTGCGAGCCACGGACACCGACCGGGCGTGGACCATACGGTCCGAGGCAGGCCGGCTGGTCGCGACGCGGGGGCGAAGCGACAGTGACGCCTCCCTGCGAGGCACCGCGTCCGACCTGCTGCTGGGCCTGTGGGCGCGCACCCCGCTGGGCGCAGGCACCGTCGAGCGCGTCGGCGACGACGCCGTGATCGCCGCACTGGCGGACATCGGCGGCAACTGAGAGCAGCTCGCCGGGGGTGGCGCCCTACCTCGCCGCCAGACCCGACGCTCTCGGCCCTGCGACCCGTCGCGGTCGTCCGGGACGGTGCGGCCGACCGGGGGGGTGGGCTGATGACGTCGTCGGACGGGGACCCCAGCTATCCGGCCCGTGCCGGGAGAAGCGGAGCCGACCCGTTCGGGTCAGCCTCCGCAGGATCGTGAACGTCGTCACCCACGACCTCCGGGTCCCACGTCGGCAGCAGCCCGTCCAGCCACGTCGGGAGCCACCAGTTGGCGTCTCCGAGCAGCGTCATCGTCGCGGGCACCAGCACCAGGCGCACCAGCGTCGCATCGAGGAACACCGCGGTTGCCAGGCCGAGGCCGAGCATCTTCAGGACGGGGTCGTCGCCGGACCCGAAGCCGACGAAGACCGACACCATGATCGCGGCACCGCACGAGATGGTCCGCGCCGTGACCCCGAGCCCTCGCACCACGGCGCAGCCGTTGTCGCCGGTGCGCAGGAACTCCTCGCGCACCCGCGAGAGCAGGAAGACCTCGTAGTCCATCGACAGCCCGAAGAGGATCGCGAACATGAACAGCGGGATGAACGAGATGATCGGCACCGTCGACTCCAACCCGATCAGGCTCGCGGCCCAGCCCCACTGGAAGACCATCACCAGCACGCCGTACGCCGCGGCGACGCTCAGCAGGTTCAGCACCGCCGCCTTGAGCGGCACCAGGATGGAGCGGAACAGCACCATCAGCAGCAGGTACGACATCGCCACGACCGCGACCAGGAGGACCGGCAGCCGTTCCTCGACCCGCTGGCTGAGGTCGGACATGGTGGCGGTGTAGCCACCGACATGGGCGGTCGCCGCGCTGCTCGCCAACGCGCTGGGCAGCACCTCGCTGCGCACCCGGTCGAGCGTCCGGGCCGTCGCGACGTCCTGCGGTGACGTCGTCGGCTGGGCGTTGATGACGGCGACGTCGGACGTCGCATCCACGGGGGCGGCTGCGACCGACGCGATGCCCGGGTCGGCAGCCAGGGCCGACACCAACGGCTCCACCACGGACCGGTCCCGCGAGACGTCGACAGCCACGACCATCGGCCCGGTGGCGCCGGGCCCGAAGCCCTCGGCGACCAGGTCGTAGGCCCGCCGCTCGGTGCGCGCCTGTGGGTAGCTGCCCTGGTCCGGCAGTCCCAGCCGCAGGGCGAGGACGGGCGCGGCGAGCGCGAGGAGCAGCATCGTGCCGGCGACGGCGTACACCGCGGCGTGCCGAGAGACGTGCCCACCCCAGCGTGCCCACCGCAGCACCGCGGCCTCCGTCCCGGGTCCGGGTGCGCGCCGGCGCCGGCGCAGCAGCCCGCGGGTCTGCAGTCGATGACCAGCCAGACCGAGCAGGGCCGGCAGCAGCGTGATGGCCGCCAGCACCATCACGAGCACCACCGCCGAGATGCCCACGCCACCCGCGGAGACGAACGGCAGCCCGGCGAAGGCCAGCCCGAGGATCGCCACGACCACGGTGCCGCCGGCGAAGACGACGGCCTGCCCGGCGGTCGCCAAGGCGCGGCCCACCGACTCCACGACCGGGACGCCCGCGACGAGGTACTCCCGGTGGCGCGAGAGCAGGAACAGCGCATAGTCGATGCCCACGCCCAGCCCGACCATGGCGGCCATGACGGGGGCCCAGACCGGGATGTCGACCAGCAGCCCGAGCAGGGGGAGCGAGCTGGCGCCCACCAGCAGCCCGAACAGCGCCACCGCCAGCGGCAGCCCCGCGGCCAGCAGCGACCCGAAGGCCACCACCAGGATCACCGCCGCAACCACCAGACCGATCACCTCGCCCACGTTGGCGGGCGGCTGCTCGAAGCTGAAGTAGAGGTCGCCCCCCGCTTCGAGCCGCAGCGACGACGAAGCCCTCGCCTCCGCCAGGGCGGCCTCGAGCGCGTCCAGGTCGGCGACGGCGAGCTCGCCGATCTCGGGGTACTGCACGCGCACCAGTGCCACCCGGCCGTCCGGGGAGACCTCCTCGGTCGTGCCCAGCACCTTCGGCAGGTCATCCACGGCCGACTCCAGCTCGTCCAGATCGACCCTGGCCGGTCGGGAGTCCGCGAAGGTCGCCATGCCCTGGCTCGGGGTCGCCACGACGTACGCCGTGAGCCCGCCGGCACCGCTGTCGGCGCCTGCCAGCAGGTCGGCGGCGGCCTGGGAGTCGGTCCCGGGCGCCGCCATCGAGTCGTCCAGCTGCTGGCCGAAGCCGGCCGAGGCGGCGACGACCAGGGCCGAGAGGAGCACCCAGGCCCCGATGGCGAGCCAGGGGCGGGTCGCCGACCAGCGTCCCCAGCGGTAGAGCATCCGTGACATGGCGCTTCTCCTTGCTCGGTGGTCGGGCGTCTCCGCCCGGTGGCTCCACGCTCGCGGAGCGTCGGCCTTGAGCACATCGGCGTCGAGGCCGGACCCGTCTCAACCGGAGGGCGGGGCGGGGTCTCGTTCTTTCGGCCGGTCCCGGACACCTCGGCGGTCCCTAGGCTGGGCGGGTGATCACCAACGCCCTGCACTCCCTGTGGGCCGAGCCCCGCGCGGCCGACGCTCCTGAACGGGTGTCGCGCGACTGGGTGCTGGTCGGCGTGCTGATGGTGACGGCGCTGCTCGAAGGAGTCCTCCGAGAGGACGTCGCCTGGCGGCCGGTCGCGACGATCGTGGCGGTCGGGCTCGCGCCGGTGTTGCTGTGGCGGCGTACCCACCCGCTGGCCTGCGTCGTGGTGGGCTTCGGCACCGCGATGGTGCTGGGGCTGGCGAGCCTGCTGGGCGGTATCCCGGGTGTGGGCCTGACCACGATGCTCTACGTCCTGGTGCTCGTCTACGCGCTGGTCCGCTGGGGCTCAGGGCGCGAGATCGCGATCGGGCTGACCGTGGTGCTGGTCGCCGCGGTCATCGGCACGGTCGCCGACTACACCGGGCCGGCCGAGCTCTTCGGCGGGTTCGCCATCCTGGTGGCGGCGGCGGCGGACGGAGCGGCGTTCCGCTACCGCGCCGAGAGCTGGCGCCGGGCGTTGGACCAGGTCCGCAGCCAGGAGCGGGTCGGTCTCGCGCGCGAGCTGCACGACATGGTCGCCCACCACGTCTCGGCGATCGCGGTGCAGGCGCAGGCGGGCCGGACCATGGCCGGGCAGCGACCTGGGGTGGCGCTCGAGGCGCTGTCGGTCATCGAGGGGGAGGCGTCGCGGACGCTCGCGGAGATGCGGGCGATGGTCCGGGTGCTGCGCGACGGGGCGCCGGCGGAGTACGCCCCCCAGCCCGGCGTCGCCGACCTGGTGTCGCTGGCCCGCCGGGTCCCGGTCCCGGTCGTCGACGTGGAGGTGCCAGATGACCTCGACGTTCCGCTCCAGGTCGACGCGGCGGTCTACCGGCTGGCGCAGGAGGCGCTGACCAACGCCCTGCGGCACGCACGCAACGCCTCGCGGGTGGAGATCCGGGTCGACCAGGGCGCAGGAAGGCTGCGGCTGCGCGTGAGCGACGACGGTCGGATCGACCCGGCACGGTCGGCGAGCCACGGCTTCGGGCTGCTGGGGATGACCGAGCGCGTGCAGCTGCTCGGCGGCACGCTGCGTGCCGGGCCGGCGCTCGAGGGCGGGTGGACGGTCGACGCCGAGCTGCCGACGGCGCTACGCCGATGACGGTGCGCGTGCTGGTGGCCGACGACCAGGATCTGGTGCGTACCGGCCTGTCGATGATCCTCGACGCGCAGCCTGGCATCGAGGTCGTCGGCCAGGCCGCCGACGGCCGCGCCGCGGTCGAGCTGGCGCGTCGGCTCCGCCCCGACGTGTGCCTGGTCGACATCCGGATGCCCGGGCTCGACGGCATCGAGGTGACCGAGCTCCTCGCCGGGCGGGGCGTCCCGGACCCGATCGCGGTGGTGGTGATCACGACCTTCGACCTCGACGAGTACGTCCACGGCGCGCTCCGGGCCGGCGCCCGAGGCTTTCTGCTCAAGGACGCCGGGCCGGAGCTGCTCGTCCAGGCCGTGCATGCCGCCGCCGTCGGCGATGCCCTGATCGCACCGAACATCACCCGACGGCTGCTGGCCACCCTGGCCGCCCGGGAACCCTCGAGCCGACGTACCCAACCGAACCCGTCGCTCACCGAGCGTGAGGAGGAGGTGTTGACGCTGGTGGCTCGCGGCCGCACGAACGCCGAGATCGCCACCGAGCTGTTCATCGGCCTGACGACCGCCAAGACCCACGTCGCCAGCCTGCTGACCAAGATCGGCGCCCGGAACAGGGTCGAGATCGCGATGTGGGCCTACGACACCGGCCGAGTCGGGGACTGAAGCTGCCGTCCAGCGCCTCGACGACGTGCCTGGCCGAGTGGTGGTCTCCACACCGCCTCAGGCCGACCCGGTCCCCCGGCGGTCGGGCATCTGCGCGTCGTCGACGACCTGCCCCCACACCCGCATGGCGATGAAGGCCAGACCGCCGGTGACCACCAGGGTGACCGCGAGGCCGAGGGTCGCCGAGCCGCCGAGGGCCACCATCACGTAGCCCACCGTCGAGGCGACGACCGCCATGACCATGTAGGGCAGCTGGCTGGTGACGTGGGTGATCACGTTGCACGCGGCCCCGGTGGCACTGAGGATGGTGGTGTCGGAGATCGGCGAGGCGTGGTCCCCCGCCACGGCCCCAGCGAGGACCGCCCCCAGCGAGGGCAGCAGCAGCTCGGGAGCGTCCAGCGAGTTGATGATGCCGCCCGCCAGGGGGATCAGCAGGCCGAAGGAGCCCCAGGAGGTGCCCGTGGCGAAGGCCATGGCGGCGGCCAGCAGGAACACGATCGGAACCAGCCAGGACGGGGCGATCGAGGAGCTCTCGATCAGACCGGCAAGGTAGTCCCCGGTGCCCAGGGCATCGATCAGAGCCCCGAGCATCCAGGCAAGGATCAGGATGCTGACCGCGGGCATCATCGACCTCACGCCCTCGAGCCACCCGCGGCCGAACGTGCTGGTGCCGAACTTCGGGTTCTCGGAGGTGTCGCGCACGTAGTAGTACAGCGCCGCGGCCAGGCCGAGCAGGCCGCCGACGATCAGCGCGAACGTGACGTCGGTCGAAGCGAGGATGTCGACCACCGACCACGAACCGGCGGCTCTCTGACCGGTCCACGCGATGCCGCCGAGGACGCCGGCCACCAGCAGGGCGAACGGCACGATGAGGGCGAGCTTGGCGCCCGGCCGGTGTACCGGGAGGTCCTCGGCGAGCTGGCCGGGGATCTCGTCGCTGCCGTCGAAGCACTCGCCCTCGAGGATCGCGCGCCGCTCCTCGGTGCGCATCGGACCGAGGTCCAGCTGCATCGTGGCCACGACGGCGACCAGCAGCAGCGCCGCGAAGGCGTAGTAGTTGGCTCCGGCCGCCTGCAGGAACGCGCCGATGTCACTGACCTCCAGTGCAGAGCCGGCGACCTCGGTCCCGATCAGGCCGAGGATGAACGCCCCCCAGCTCGAGAACGGCACCAGCACAGCCACCGGAGCCGAGGTGGAATCGACCAGGTAGGCCAGCTTGGCCCGTGACACCCGGTGGGTGTCGGTCACGGGGCGGCTCACCTGGCCGACGGCCAAGGCGTTGAAGTAGTCGTCGACGAAGATCGCCACGCCGAGTCCCGCCGGAAGCATGGTCGCCCCGCGACGGGTCTTGATCTTCGTCTGTGCCCAGTCGGCGAAGGCGCGCGTGCCTCCCGACATCATGATGAAGGCCGTGATCACGCCGAGGGTGAGGGTGAAGATCAGGATGTAGACCTTCGTCGTGTTCACCGCCCCGTCGACCCAGAAGAGGTCACCGAACGCACCGAGGACCTGCGTGAGCGCGCCCCAGGGCGAGAGGCCCTCGATCAGCAGCGCTGCGGTCACGACTCCGAGACCGAGGCTCAGCAGCACCTTGCGGGTAGCCACCACCAGGCCGATCGCGAGCAGGGGTGGTAGCAGGGTCAGGATCGGATAGCTGTCGACCATGCGAGCTCCTCCGCGGCAGGTGGACACGACGCTAGACCGGAAGCCCGGTCCGCCACCACCCGAGCCACGGCGGAGTGCCGAACGCCCCGCCGTCCAGCCGCCGCGATCAGGACGCCCGTCAGCGGGTTCACAAGCGATCGCCGAGGGCCACGCCGAGCAAGGCCTACCGGCCGAGCAGGACCGCGAGACCAGTGCCGACGCCGGTGCCGACGAGCGCCACGATGAGGACGACGGCGACGAGCCTGGTGTTCATCACGAGTGCTGTCCCCGGATGCAGTCACCGTCGCCGCGGTGGGTGACGGGACCAGACAGCCCCGTGCCGTCGCAGTCCTCGCCGTCCCGTCGTCCCACGTGACCAGCGTACGGCGCGCGGGCGCAGGAGCGGTCGTCGGCTCGTGCCGCCTGCTCCCGCGACACGCGCCACCGAAGCGGCGGCAGCCGCGGTCGGTTCGGGTCTCCCCCGGGGCCGTCGACGACGTTCAGGTCTGCTGGGCGGCGGCCCACTCAGCGACGCGACGAGCGCTCTCCTGCTCCGAGAGGTCCTCGACCCGGGTCATCACCGACCAGCGGATCCCGAACGGGTCGCGGAGGCTGGCGAACCGGTCGCCGGAGACGAACGTGGTCGGCGGCTCGCGGACCACGGCACCGGCCTGCTCGGCACGGGCCACCAGGGCGTCGGCGTCCTCGACATAGAGACCGAGGGAGTAGCAGACGTCGTCCTGCCCGGCTCCGTCCGCGCCACTGGCGGCCGGCGGCGGGACCAGGTGGTACGCCGGCGCCGGCTCGCCGAGCTGCAGCTGGCCGGAGCCGAAGTCGAGCACGGCGTGTGCGAGCACGCCGCCCATCTCGGTGGCGTCGACGACGCGGGCGCCGAACACGTCGCGGTAGAAGGCGACCGCGTCGCGAGCCCGCGGCACGGCGAGGAAGGGGGTCAGGCTCGTCAGGCCGTGGGGCACCCCGTGGGTCGTGTGCTCTCCGTGCGCGGCGGTGGTCTTCTCCTCGGTGGTGTCCATCCTCCGACGCTACGGTGCGGGAGGGATCCAGCGCTTGGAGATTCGCGACAGCCTCCCTCTCCGCCTGCCTGCGCCTACCCTGCTTCCTGTGGACGTGTCGGAGCGGGGGATCCTCTACCCCGCGAGGCTGCCCACGTTCCGGCGCGTGGAACCGCCAGCGGCGGCGGCCGACCTCGTCAGGTGGTTCTGGATCCCGGAGTGGGACCTCGCGCCCGGCCGCAGCTCGAGACAGCACGTGATCGCCTTCCCGGCGTGCAACCTCGTCGTGGAGAGCGGCCTCGACAGCCGGGTCGGGTTCGCCGGGCCGACCACGAGGGCGTCGCACCGTGACCTCGTCGGCCGCGGCTGGGCCGTGGGAGCGCTCCTGCAGCCTGCCGCGGTCCCGGCGCTCACGGTGGATCCCGCCGCAGACCGTGACCAGTACCGGGCGCTGGAGCTGCCGGACCTGCAGGGGCCTGTGGCGGCTGCGATGGCGCCGGGCGGCCGCGAGCGGCCCGACCGGTACGCCCGGGCCGTCGACGCCTTCGCGGGCTGGCTGCTCGGCCACGTCGGACCGCCGGACGAGGAGGCACTGCTCGCCAACCGACTCGCAGCGCTGATCGAGTCCGACTCGACGGTGCTCCGCCTGGAGCAGGCGGCCGAGCTGCTGTACGTCTCCCCCCGGACCGTCCAGCGGCTCGCCCGCAAGTACGTCGGCCTGCCGCCCGCGACGATGATCCGCCGGAGGCGCCTGCAAGAGGCGGCCGGGCGGGTCCGCGACGACCCGACCACCGACCTCTCCGCGCTCGCCGCCACGCTCGGCTACAGCGACCGGGCGCACCTCGCCAACGACTTCCGCTCGACGCTCGGTCTCACCGCCAGCGCCTACCGCGCCGACTCGCAGGAGAGCCTGCCGTTCCATCCACCGTCGACCCCGCCGGTCGACGACGCCTGACCGGGCACACTCGGCGCGGTGCGTCCTGGGCCGCTGGACGGCCACCCTCGTTCCCCGACGACCCCGGCTTCGTCGTACCGGCCGTCCTCTCCGTCAGCGACCGGGTCCTGGTCTCGGCACGGGGTCGGACGCCATGATTGCCTGGTGAAGGCGCCCACGACGTTCGTCGAGCTGCCGCTCCCGCTGCGGTTCGCCGTCTTCGGAGGTCTGGCGCTGGGCGCTGTGGGTGGCGCGATGGGGCTGGTCGTCGGTCTGCACGTGCACGCACCCACGGCGTGGGCCGCCACGTTCGAGATCGGAGCTCCTGCTGCCCTGCTCGGAGCCATCCTCGGGCTGGCCGCCGGGGCGGTGAGCCTTCTCGTTCGGCGACGACGGCACGCCGAGATCCGCTAGTCCGCCGACCCTGCGATGCCTGGCGCATCGGCTGTGACCCCACTCGCCGGGCAACGACCCCGCGCCGCGAAGCGCCAGCCAGGGCGTCCAGCCGAAGCCGCGATCCCGGCGCCCGCCGCCTCGCCGCCGTCACCGATGAGCGGGCCCCGATGAACCCGGCGGTCTCGATGGTCTACTCAGGTATGACGAGTGCGTTCGCGACCGGGCTGGTGATGGGAGAGTCACCGCGGTGGCACGGCGGTGCCTTCTGGGTGTGCGACTGGATGGCCGGCGAGATCCTGCGGTTCGCCCCGGACGGTGAGCGCGACGTGGTCCACCGGGTCGTTGGCTATCCGTTCTCGATCGACTGGCTTCCGGACGGCCGACTGTTGGCGACGTCACCGAGGGGCGTGCTCATCGAGCGAGGCGGCGAACTGGTGCCCTACGGGGCGCATGGTCAGGGCTGGAACGAGATCGTCGTCGACTCCTCTGGCCAGGCGTTCATCAACGAGGTCGGGTTCGACCTGATGGGCGGCGAGGAGGCCAGAGCTGGGACGATCTCCGTGGTCCTGCCGGGCGGCGCCACCCGCACCGTCGCTCACGACGTGTGGTTCCCCAACGGCATGGCGGTCAGTGCCGATGGTCGGACGTTGATCTGTGCCGAGTCCTACGCGCACTGCCTGACGGCGTTCGCCATCGGTCCCGATGGCTCGCTGCTCGACCGTCGGGTCTGGGCCCAGCTCGACGAGGACTGCTATCCCGATGGCATCTGCCTCGATGCCGAGGGTGCGGCCTGGTATGCCGACGTGCCTCGGAGACGGTGCGTCAGGGTGGCGGAGGGGGGTGCGGTGCTCGACGTCGTCGAGGTCGACCGCGGTGCGTTCGCCTGCATGCTCGGCGGCGGCGACGGCCGCACGCTGTTCATCGCCGCCAACCGGTGGGGCGGCGTCGAGGGTGGTGCTGGTGAGGGAACGGTGCTGCAGGCGCGAGTCGCCGTCCCGCACGCGGGACGTCCCTGAACGGACCATGCACCGGCAGCAGTCGTGGCGGTCTCAGCTGCGGGGCAGCGCACGGCCATCGGGCAGCGCCCTGCCGCTCAGGAGTGCCACCAGACGTCCGCTGTCGGCTCGTACGAGCCGGCCTCGTCCCCAGCTCCAGTCGGTGTCGGTGGCCTCGAGCCGGACATCGGTCAGGTCGACCCCGAACCAGGAGCCGTTGGCGGCGCTGAGCTGGTCGAGGACGGCGGTCGCAGCCGCTGCCGGTGCGACCAGGGGCTGGTCGAGCGCGACCGTCACATCCAGGGAGTGGATGACGGCATGGCTCAGCGCACCGGCTCCGCCGCCGCCCGGCGGCTGCCACGCGTGCAGGATCGGCGACCGGAGCTGGTCGAGGAGGTCGGCGGCGGGCAGCGAAGCGTCCCGCGTGGCCACGGTGTCGGACAGCACGGTGAAGTCGCCGCCGGCGGCCGCCAGCTCGGCTCCGAACTGCTCGGGAGTCAGTCGTGCCGGCATCGTCACGTGTGCGATCACATGGCGCACGAGCCATCCCTCGCACAGCGACGGGGATTCCCACGTGTCGACGGCCGACGTGGTGAGAAGGTCCGCGAGCCCGTTGCAGGTCGGCGCTACCCAGGACTGCAGGTCCGTCACGATCGGTCTCCTTGCATGAGGTGGGCGAGGTGCTCCTCGAGCTTGTCGAGGGAGGTGAGGAAGCCGGCGCGGGCCTCGGGCAGGCGCATCGGCTCGGGCACGTTCCGCTGGTGGATGACGACCTCCGTGCTGCCGTCGCCGCAGTCGTCGAGGGTGCTGGTGGTGAGCATCCCGGTCGCCGACTCGAGCCAGGCGAGCCGTTCGGGCCGGACGACCTCGGTGAACGTGGCGACCATCCGGTGGCTACCGTGCTCGCCGAGCATCAGGGTCTCGAACCGGCCACCGGGGTGGAGCTCGACGACGATGCCGTCGACCGGTGCGGCCATGCCACGCGGGCCCCAGAAGTGCGCGAGCTCGATGGGCTCGGTGAGGCACCGCCACACCAGCTCGCGCGGCGCGCGGAGGACCCGGCGGTAGACGAGCTCGTCGTCGTTCACCGGTTCTCACGCTCCTGCAACCGGGCCAGGTGCGTCTCCAGCCGGTCCATGCGCTCCGACCACGCGCGCCGGCTCTCCTCGATCCATGAGGACGCCGCCTCGAGCGCCGCGGGTTCGAGCCGACATGGCCGGGTCTGCCGGTGTCGTCCCTGGCTGATCAGCCCGCACCGCTCGAGCACCCGGATGTGCTGCGAGACGGCCTGCATGCTCATGGCGTACGGCGCCGCAAGCTCCGTGACGGTCGCCTCGCCCCCGCTCAGCCGGGCCACGATGTCTCGCCTGGTGGGGTCGCTGAGCGCCGTGAACAGGGAGTCGAGCTGCCGATCCCCGGTGGTGGTCGCCATGGTGCTCATTCAAGCGTTGTCTTTATCAAGTGTCAACTGGAGGACTGGCGCACGGGTGGGTGGCACCCGCCTTCCGGGCCGTCTCGTGCCAGGTCACAGGATCCGGGCCAGGTCCCGGTAGTGGGCGTACCAGTCGCTGTGGAACACCTCGTCCGGGTCGTACCGGCGCTTGAGCGCGAGGAACTGCGGGAACCGGGGGTAGCAGGCAAGCAGCTGTTCGTGTTCTGCCCACCGGTGGTAGGTCAGGTAGTAGCTGCCGTCGCGTGCGATGGCGAGGTCGATCAGACGCCGGAACGCCGCTGCGGAACGCTCGACACCGGCGGGGGTGTGTGGTGTGTGGAGGTTGAACACCACGCAGGCGTACGCCTGCCGCGCCCAGGGCAGGTACGTGTCCAGGTCCGCCTCCGTGAAGCGCACGGTGCCGTAGATCAGGTCTGCCTCGACCCGTCGCAGCTCCCCCGCCGCGGCCGCCATGAAGTCCGCCAGCCGGTGTCGGGGGACGTACACCTCGGTGATCATCTCCGTGCCGGGTTCCACGGCCCCCAGTCGGCGGTCCAGCTCCTCGTGGTAGTCGTCCAGGTACACCGCGAGCTGGTGGTCGTCGGACCAGTAGAGCTGGCCCGACGTAGCGAGGTAGTGCTGCGCGTAGAGGTCGAACGCTCGGCTCTTGTCCTGGTGGGCGAGTCCCAGCAGCGCCTGCCAGTCGTCCGCGCCGAGCGCCAGCTGCCGACCAGGGATCTGCCGGTCGGCCTCGACCGGCCGGTAGCAGGAGAACACCCCTCGGCGGAGAAAGTCCGGCGAGCGCGGGTCGATGGCGAACTGGAGGTCGCCGTAGCGGAACCCTGCCCGCACCCGCTCGTCGACGGCTGCGACCAGGTCGTCCACGGTGATCACGTCGACGATCCTCTGCAGCATCTGACGCCGCGCCAGCCGCAGCGTGACCGAGTAGATCGCCCCGAAGAGCCCGTAGCCGCCGACGACGAGGGAGAACAGCTCGCGGTTGCGCGTCCGGCTGCACGCGAGGATCGCGCCGCCCGCGGTCACGACGCGTAGCGACTCGACGTCGGACACGATCGGGCCCATCGTCAGGCCGCGTCCGTGACAGTTCGCCGCTACCGAACCGCCGACCGTGAAGCGGTTGGCGCCGGTCTGCTTCTGCGCGATGCTCCACTGCACGCGCTCGCCCCGCTGCGCGGTGTGGAGGCGATCGACGAGCTCGGGCCACTGGATGCCCGCCTCCACCTCCACCAGGCCACGTTGCCGGTCCAGGTGAAGCACGCGTGACATGCCGCGGGTGTCCACCACGGTGCCGCCGGTCGCGAACTGCTGGCCGCCCATCGCGTGGCGCCCACCCGCCACGCTGATCCGCCCACTCCGCGCCCCGGACACCGCGGCGCGCAGTGCCTGCAACGACGACACCGGAAGCAGGGCGGCAGGGCGGGTGGGGTTCAGGCGAGAGTGGACGTCGTTGAGGATGGCCGCCGCGCCTCCCGACAGCTCACCCTCGGCGGGGACGTGACTCGAAAGGCTCTGATGATCAGTCATGCGAATGAGCCTGGACGAGGCCGTGGCCCCTGCCATCCGTGTGGCGACTCGACCTGACCCGGGTGCTCCTACTCACATCGGGACCGCCCGCGTGAGCAGATCGCGGGGGGACGACACCCGGAACACGGACGCGGTGCTGCCCGTCATTGCCACGAGCGCGCCGATCTCGACCGCGCCCATGAGGGGGTTGCCCACATTGGTGGTCGGCGACACGTCGAGGTCGGCTACACCGACCCAGGGTCGTCGCCTCGATGCTGGAGCCCGCATCCCCCTGGGCTGGGGGAACCCCGTCCGGCCAGGTGGGTGGTGACCCCCGAATGCCGTGGACCTGGTTGCCTGGAAGCCGGGGGCGGCCTCGGGACTTGACGAGTGGGACCTTCGACTCCCGGGGTGCGGACCGTCTCCTCTGCGCTCCCGGCCCCTGCGTCGGCAGGGTAGGTCTCGAGCTCATCACCGACTCCTAGGAGCGACCACGGCCACTGGTGCGAGGTGGGACGTCCAGGCGCCCACGCACGACGGACAGCGCTCGTTCGTCGTGGGGGGTGAGAGCGTCGTGGTCTGGCGGTGCCGAGAAGAGGACGACCTGACCCTGACCGAGAGTGCCGCGTTGGTGCCGGACCTCGACGACCTCACCCCCGGCCGGAAGCTCGCCATCATCTGCTCCAAGGGAGACCTGGACATGGCCCACCCCGGCCTGATCCTGGCCAACGCCGCGCTGGGGGAAGGAGTGGGGGTGCATCTCTTCTTCACCTTCTGGGGATTCGAGATGATCAACCGCCGCACCCAGCGCGACCTGACGTTCACGATGCTGGGAAACACCGCGACCCACCTGCCTCAGCGACTCGGCGGCCCGCCCGGGATGACCGCGCTCGCGACCGATCAGCTGCGCAGGTCGATCGCCTCGCTCGACGTACCCGACGTCCCGCAGTTCCTGGAGCAGATCGTCGACTCGGGCGCCCACCCGTGGGCATGCCGGCTGTCCGCCGACATGCAGCACCTGTCGGAGGAGGACCGCGTCGACGAGGTCGGGGGCATCATCAGCGCTGCCGACCTCATCGAGAAGACCGAGGGCGCCCAGCTGCTGTTCGTCTGAGGCCGCGGAGACACGACGTCACGAGAGGACCGACGCACCTTGACCGAGCAGCGAGCCCGCGACACGCGCCCGTGGCCCATCGAGACCTCGAGGACCTGGGTCGTCACCGATGACAGGTCGGCAACGGGACGGCTGGTCCTGGTGGACCGGGAGCCGGCAGCCCTGGCGAGTGACGAG
This sequence comes from uncultured Actinomycetota bacterium, assembly GCA_963781695.1. GTDB lineage: Bacteria > Actinomycetota > Actinomycetes > Propionibacteriales > Nocardioidaceae > Nocardioides_B. Next base: position 471,012 of record CAWAGE010000005.1, on the reverse strand, counting down.
GTGCGGCTGCGGGTCGACGTGTGCGGGGTCTGCCGCACCGATCTGCACCTCGCCGCGGGCGAGCTGCCCCCGAGACGGCCGCTGGTCGCACCGGGCCACGAGGTGGTCGGCCGAGTGGTGGAGGTCGGCGACGGTGTCGACGACGTTGCGCTCGGCGAGCGGATGGGCGTGGCCTGGCTGCGCCGCACCTGCGGACGGTGCCGCTGGTGTCGCGCCGGCGCAGAGAACCTCTGTCCCCGCTCGACCTACACCGGGTGGGACGCGGATGGGGGCTACGCGGAGCACGTCACCGTCCCGGCCGGCTACGCCTACCGCATCCCGGACGGCTTCTCCGACATCGAGGCGGCTCCGCTGCTGTGCGCCGGCATCATCGGCTACCGCGCGCTCCGGATGACCCGCCTGCCGGCAGGCGGCCGGCTCGGGATCTACGGCTTCGGCGCCAGCGCCCACGTCACTGCGCAGATCGCCGTGGCGCAGGGTGCGGAGCTCCACGTGCTCACCCGCGGTGCGGGCGCCCGCCGGCTCGCGCTCGAGCTCGGTGCGGCGTCGGCCGGCAGTGCCTACGACCGGCCACCTGTCGACCTCGACGCCGCCATCCTGTTCGCCCCGGTGGGCACGCTGGTGCCGCGCGCGCTTGAGGCGCTGGGCCCCGGCGGCACCCTGGCCGTGGCCGGGATACACCTCAGCGACGTGCCCGTTCTGGACTACCAGCGGCACCTGTTCCGTGAGCGCAGCATCACCAGCGTCACCGCCAACACGCGCGCTGACGGCGACCGGCTGCTGACGCTGGCCGCCAGGCTGCCGATTCGTCCCCGGGTGACGTCGTACCCGTTCGAGCAGGCACCGAAGGCACTCGACGATCTGGAGCACGGCCGGGTCGACGGCGCGGCCGTGCTGGTCCTCGATGGCAGGACGTCTCAGCAGGGGTAGGCCAGGCCGGACAGCCACCGGGTGAGACGGGTGCGTGCCGAGGCTGCTAGGCATCACGGCGTCAGCCTCCCGGCGTACTCCTCAGGGCGACCTCCTCAGGGCGGCCTTCTCAGGGCGGCCTCGTCAGGGCGGCCTCGTCAGGGCGACCTCGTCAGGGCCACCTCGTCGGGACGCCGTTCCGCCGGCGACCGCCGCCGGCATGATCGACGACGCCGGCCACGACGGAACCTGTGTGCCCTCCCGCACGGCGGCGTCGTCCTGCCGGGCGGACCCGACAGGCACCGAACGTCGGGCGCACGCAGGACCTTGGCCCCTGACCTGCCCGCTGTGCGGCTGCGCATCCTGGAGACCGGCAACAGAAGGAGCATCCGTTGATGGACATCACCAGCCCGGCCCCGGGACGTCGTCGCGAAGCAGCGGGTGGACTGGCAGGCCGGGCAGGCACGCGAGCTGGTCGACCGACAGGCCCTCGTCCAGTGTGCGCCGCACCGCCGACGGTGGTCGAGTCGCCGCTGTCCGGGCGGCACAGCTGGGTGTGGTCCCCGCCGAGGCCCCGCGCGCCGCTGCCGCTGACCCGGGCGTACCGACCGGCACTGATCGCAGGGGGGCGGTGACATGCCCGAACCCGGCACCGTGGACGACCTTCTCGAGCTGGCCTGCCGTGCCCCGAGTGTCCACAACACGCAGCCGTGGCTGTGGCGTGTGCACGGCACCCGGGTCGAGCTGTACGCCGACTTCCAGCGTCAGCTCGTCCAGGCCGATCCGCAACGGCGGGATCTGCTGATCAGCTGCGGCGCGGCCCTGCACCACCTTCAGGTCGCCGCGCAGGCACTCGGCTGGTCCGCACGGGTGCGCCGCACCCCCGACCCGTCCGAGGAACGCCTCGTTGCGAGCGTGCGTCTCAGCCCCGGCCGAGCTGCGTCCGACGCCCACGAGCTGCTGACCGCGATCCGGGAGCGTCGCACCGACCGGCGCCGGCTCACCTCGTGGCCGGTCCCCGCCGAACGCCTCGACGCGCTCTGCATGACGGGCGACCAGTGGGGGGCGCAGGTGCGACCGGTCCACGAGCAGGTCGCCAAGGCGCGCCTCGAACAGCTCACGACGCGTGCGGACCTCCTGCAGCGTGCAGACCCCGCCTACGTCCGAGAGATCGAGAACGCGACGGAGAGCCTGGTGAACGCCGGAGTCCCCGTCACGAACATCCCGCGCGACGACCGCGTCGCGACGTCGGACGCCCTGAACCGTCGCTTCCCGAACGGTGACCTGGACGACCCGGTGGTGGATCCCGGACAGCCGTCCGACGGCCTGCTGGTCATCTGCACCTCCTCGGACGACACCATGTCGCGGATCCGCGCCGGCGAGGCGCTGAGCGCGGTGTGGCTGAAGGCGACCCGTGACCGGATGTCGCTGGTCCCGCTCAGCCAGGCCCTCGAGGTGAACGAGACCCGCCGGATCCTCCAGCAGGAGGTGCTCGACGACAAGGCGCTTGCCCAGATCGTCCTGCGCGTGGGCTGGCTGCCTCTGGGCCGGCCAGAGCTGCCGCCCACGCCGCGCCGCGACATCGACGACGTCCGCACCCAGTCGTGACGTCCGACCTCACAGCACGTGAGGAGGACACCGCGTAGACGTCCAGACCCGCGGCACGGTGGTGGGGAACCGCCGCGGTCGTGGTCATGGCTCGCGTCCTGTCTTTCGGGGACTCGCCCGAGCGCCGCCGGCGCTCGGGCGACGCTCAGATGGTGATCGCCACCTTGCCCCGGACCTGCCCGGAGGCGAGGTGGCGCATGGCGACCGGGACCTGGTCCAGCGCGTAGGTCCGGTCGATGCTCGGCCTCACCCGGCCGGCCGCGATGAGGGCGCTCAGCCGTTCGAGGTCACTGCCCCGCTCCTTGCTCACGAACCAGACCAGCCGTTGGCCGACGAAGGGGGTGAGCAGCAAGGCCCGCAGCGGCCGGTTCATCCCGCCGGTGAGGTTCCCGCCGTGCTCGCCGCCCACGAGGACGGCGACTCCCCCCGGCTTGAGCGCGCGGCGCAGCCGGGACAGCGGCGGGTTCCCCGCGATGTCGAGGACCAAGTCGTAGTGGTGGCTGCCGTCGGCGAAGTCGTCTCGGGTGCGGTCGAGCACCCGGTCGGCGCCGAGGGACCGCACCAGGTCCAGCTTCGTGGGACCGGCCACCGCGGTGACCTCCGCCCCGAACGCCTTGGCCAGCTGGACGGCGTAGCTGCCGACGCCCCCGGAAGCGCCGAGCACCAGCACTTGGTGGCCCGCCTCGACCCGGCCGTGGTCGGTCAAGGCCTGGAGGGCGGTCGCGGCGGAGATCGGCACGACGGCGGCCTGTCCGAAGGAGAGACTCACCGGCTTGTGAGCCAGCTTGTCCTCGAGGGCCACGGCGTACTCGGCGAACGAGCCGCGGCCGACGCCGTACACCTCGTCACCGACGGCGAACCTGGTCACCCTTGCCCCGACGGCCTCGACCGTCCCGGCGAGGTCCCGCCCCGGCACCCGGTCCTTCGGGCCCCGGAGGCCGAAGCCGGCGACCCGCATCAGGTAGGGCGTGCCTGACATGAGGTGCCAGGTGCCGCGGTCGAGGCCCGCTGCCCGCACCCGGACCAGGACCTCGTGGTCGGAGACCTCGGGGCGGGCGATGCGCTCATGGCGCAGGGCGCCGGCGTCCCCGTACTCGTCCTGCACGATCGCCCACATCGTGACGTCGGGTCCTCGCTCGGTCATCTGGTGCCTCGTGTCCGTTGGCTGGTACATAGTACGAGAGGATACCGTACGTTGTACGAGAAGGCCATGGTCGGAGGTCTTCCGGAGCCGGCTGTCTTGACCACCAGGGAGCCACCAGGTCAGAACGCGCGGACCAGCACCGCACGGGACGCCCCCGGCTAGGACGCGTTCGGGCGTGGCGAGGTCAGGGCGGAGACGTCCTCCGGGTTCCTGGTGACGTCCCGGGCGACGTCGCTGAGCAACCGGCCCCGTGCGCGGGCGTACCTGCGCAGCAGGTCGAAGGCCTGGTCGGTGCTGCAGTCGTGGATCTGGGCGAGCGCGCCCTTGGCCTGCTCGATCACGATGCGGCTGCTGAGGGCACCTTGCAACTGCTCGGCGAGGAGCTCCCCACGCCGAATGGCGCGCTCCTGCAGGAGCGCGATGGTGGCGACGTCGGTGAGCGCCTGCACCAACCGGACGTCGGTCGCGTCCATCTCGCCGGCACTGGCGCTGAACAGGTTCAGCGCCCCGATCACCTCGCCGCGAAGCCGCATCGGGAAGGCGTGGACGGCCCGGTAGCCGGCCGAGACCGCGTGCGGCGCGAACCGGGGCCAGCGACCGGTCGCCTGCGTCAGGTCCGCACCGATGACCACGTCGCCCCGCCTGAAGCACTCCTGGCACGGACCCTCGTGGGCCTGGAGCTGGAACAGCTCCAGCATCTGGGTGCGTTCGTCGGAGGCCGCCATCACCTGGAGCCGACCGTGCTGGTCGATGAGAAGGAGCCCGGCGGCGTCGACGTCGAAGAGCTCGGAGGTGTTGGTGGCGAGTCGCTGCAGGAACTCGATGAGGTCGAAGTCGTCGACGAGGGTGTCGGCCACCTCGACGAAGACCTCGGCGAGCTTCTGGGCGGCGATCACGACGAGCGACCCTCCTGGACGCGTCCGAGAACGGACCGGATCAGGCGTCCGCCTCGACCCACAGTCTACGAGCAACCACGGCGGTTGCGACCTCGTTCCACGGCCGGTCGTGAGCGCGAGCGTAGCCGCGAGCCAGAGTGGACCAGACCTGTCCAGCCCGCTCGACCACCGGCCAGCGGGACGCGAGCCCCTCGACGTGCCGGTCACATGTGGGGGCCCTCCGCAACCGGCGCTTTCGGCCCGGAGGGACTACGCTGGTGGCACGGGCGCTCGGGAGCCCGACCGTCTGCTGCACTGACCATCCGTTGCCCCGGACCCGGCGACTCGACTGAGAGCCGGATCCCATGCCTCCTGATGCATTCGACCACCCCGCCGAGTTCGGGATCGTGGTCCGACCGGACGTCATTCGACCGGTGCTGGTCGTCACCGGCGAGATCGACTTCACCACCGCTCCAGACCTCTACGACGCCGTCCGCCGGCAGATCGCCCAGGGGCATGAGCATCTGGTGGTGGACCTAGCCGGGGTGAGCTTCATGGACGGCAGCGTCCTGAGGTTCCTGGTGACCGCGCGGCGTCAGCTGAGCGAGGTCGGTGGGTCGTTGCGGGTGACCGGCGCGAGCGGGCTGCTACGACGCCTCATGGACGCGACCGGCTTGAGTCTGGCGTTCCCGGAGCTGCTGGTCTCCGAGGCCTGACCGCTGGCGTTGCCCGGGTGACCGGAGCTCGCCGACCAGCCAAGCGGCCAGCGGGGCGACCGGCCAGGCGACCGGCCAGGCGGCGCGGCTCAGGGCACCTCGGCTCGAGCCGGACCCCTGCCGTCGGGGCGCTCACGCGGGGCCGGGACCTCGGGTGCGGTGCCGGCGAGCAGCCGGTCGGTGCGGATGCCCAGGGCCGCGCGCCACTGGTCCGGGACGACGAGGAACCTGCCGGCTCGCACCGCCCGCAGGGCTGCGGCAGCGACATCAGCGGGGTCGTCACCGGTGTCGGACATGGCCGTGCGGACCAGCGCCGGGCACAGCACCGAGACCGAGACCGGGGTGTCGCGAAGGGTGAGCGCGGTCTGCTCGGCCACAGCGACCACAGCATGCTTGGTGGCCGCATAGGCGCCGCCGCCGGGGAAGGCGAGCAGCCCCGCCAGCGATGCGGTGATGACCAGGTGCGCTGGTCGATCCGCCGCGACCAGGCCGGGGACGAAGGCCCGCAGCCCGTTCACGACGCCGAGGACGTTGACCCCGAGAAGCCTGATCCACTCGTCGGCCGGCACCTCCCAGGGTGCTCCGAGCGACGCGCCCACGACACCGGCGTTGAGGCAGAGGACGTCGGGCGCTGGAGCATTCGCAGCGAGGCGGGTCATCTCCTCGTCGCTGGAGACGTCCACCACCGCCGGGACGCCACTGATCTCGGCGGCAAGCTCCCGAGTCGAGGAGATGTCGGCCAGGTGGACCCGGTGCCCTTCGGCGGCCAGCTGCCGGGCGAACGCGCGGCCGATGCCACTGGCCGCGCCGGTCACGACTGCTGTCCTCATCCGATGCCCCTCCCTCGCCGATGGTCCAGCGGCACGGCCCGCCGGGCAAGGCCTGGTCGGCGGCGCGATCGACTCTGCGCGGCTTGACGACCGGCTGCACTCGGCGTACCAGTTGGTCCAAGCGCACGACTGGCGGCGGGAGGCTCATGAGGACGCTCGTCGTGGGGTCAGGCCCAGCTGGACTCTTCCTCGGCGCCGCGCTTGCGCGGCGCGGTCACCAGGTCGTCTCGGCGGACCGGGACGCCGGGCCACGGGCAGGCACCTGGGTCCGCCGTGGGGTCATGCAGTTCGAGCATGCGCACGGTTTCCGGCCGCAGGTGCCGATGGCCCTCCAGTCCTACTGGCCCGAGGCCCTGGATGCCTGGCAGTCCCTGGGCGGGTCGCCCGTCGAGGTGCCGAACCCCGTGGGATCCAGGCAGGTGATGGGCATGCTGTCGCGTCGCTCGACCTTCGAGCGTGCCCTCCGCGTCGCCGCGGAGCATGAACGGGGCCTGAGCCTGCGCACTGGCCACGTCGACGGGCCGGTGCTCGTCGGCGGACGGGTCGTCGGCGCCCGGGTCGACGGGACGGTGGTCGACTGCGACCTCGTGGTGGACGCGTCGGGCCGAGCCGGCCGCGCCATGAGAGCACCGGGAATCGGCGCCGACCTCGACGGCGACTGCGGCCTGGCGTACGTCGACCGCACGTACCGGCTCCGCCACGGCGCGGAGCCCGGACCGATGGTGAGCCCCGTGGCGTATCTCGGTGACTTCGACGGCTACCAGTGCCTGGTGTTCCTGCACGAGGCAGGCCACTTCTCGGTCGTGCTGGTGCGCCCCACGGCGGACACCGCCCTCAAGGCCCTCCGGTTCGAGGCCGCCTTCGACGCCGCCTGCCGGGCCATCCCGGCGCTGGCGGAGTGGACGGACCCCGCCCGCGCCCAGCCGACCTCGGGAGTCCTCGTCGGCGGAGCCCTGCGCAACGAGTACCGCCGACAGCGCAGCACGACGGGACTGGTCGCCGTCGGGGACTCGGTGGCCACCACGACCCCCACCCGGGGACGAGGGATCGCGATGGCCTGCCTCCAGGTCACGGCGTTGCTCGCCCTGCTCGACGAGGGTGCGGACGCCGCTACCGTCGCCGAACCGTTCGGGGACTGGTGCGACCGTGAGATGGAGCCATGGGTCGCCGACCATATCGCCATCGACGGTGGGATGGTCAGGCGCTGGCAGGGCGAGGACCTCGACCTCGGCGTCCCGCTGACCTCCGACCTGATCGCCGCGGCCGCCGACGCCGACCCGCGGATCGGCGCTCAGGCTGCCGGGTACTTCGCGATGACCGCCCTGCCCGAGACGCTGCGGCCGGCCGAGCCGATGGCGCGCGCCGTCTACGAGGGTGGCTGGCGACCGGCGTACGCGCCGGGTCCGACGCGGGACGAGCTCGTCGAGGTGATCCTCGCCGCTGTTCGGGCGGTGTGACCGCCGGGTCGCCACGGTACCGACCCGTCGCCTCGACTCGGCGGACCGGCGCAGGGCTCGCTGCTGGACATCCCCGGCACGGACGACGACCTGATGGTCTGATGGTCTGATGGTCTGATGGTGGTCGGCAACGTCGGACGAGCCGTCGCTGCCGGCCGATCGGAGGACGTATGCGCATCGGGATCGTGGGCTACGGCACCGGCGGTCGTCACTTCCACGCCCCGTTCGTCGAGGCGGCCGAGGGGGTCGAGCTGGTCGGTGTGGTGACCCGGTCCCCGCGGCGGCAGGCCCTGGTCGCCGAGGAGTGGCCGGGTGTCCCGACCTACGACAGCCTCACCGCGCTGCTGGCTGCCGGGGTCGACGCGGTCACCGTGACCACTCCCCCGGACACCCGGCGTGAGCTGGTGCTCGAGGCGGTCGCGGCCGGGGTGCACGTGATCGCCGACAAGCCGTTCGCACCGACCGCTGACGCCGGCCGCGAGCTGGCGGAGGCGGCGGCCGCGGCCGGAGTGCTGCTGTCGGTCTTCCACAACCGGCGCTGGGACGCCGACATCCGCACGCTGGCTGCGGTAGTGCACAGCGGGCGTCTCGGCGAGCTGTGGCGCGTGCACTCCCGGTTCGACGCCGACGACCCGGGCACCCTCGAGGCCGGCCCGACCGGAGGGCTGCTGCGCGATCTCGGCAGCCACGTGGTCGACCAGATGCTGTGGCTGCTCGGGCCGGTGCGGTCGGTGACCGCCCACCTGGACTGGGTGGAGCTGCCGGAGGGCCTCACCGACGCGGGCTTCGTGATCGACCTGCGCCACGACAGCGGCGTCCGGTCGTTCGTCGAGTCGAGCAAGCTCAACCACGTCGCGGTCCGTGAGCTGCGCGCCTACGGGAGCGACGGCAGCTACCGTGCGACGGGCACCGACGTCCAGGCCGAGGCGATCTTCGCCGGGCGGCGCCCGGCGCAGGACCTCGCCGGCTGGGGGTTCGACGACGAGAGCCGGTGGGGGGTGCTCGCGACCGCGGCCGGGGACGAGCGGGTGCCGTCCGAGCAGGGTCGCTACCACGACCTCTACACGCAGTTCGCGGCGGCGGCGCACGGCGAGGGGCCGCAGCCGGTACCCGCGGCGGAGGGCATTGCCACCCTTGCGGTGCTCGACGCCGCCCGGCTCAGCGCGGAGCAGGGCCGAAGCGTGGCGGTGGACTGACCTCAGCCCCCGCCGCAAGTGCCGGGTCGACCCAGACCCGGCCGCCACACGCGCCGGGTCGACCCAGACCCGGCCGCCACACGCGCCGGGTCGACCCACACCCGGCCGCCACACGCGCCGGGTCGACCCACACCCGGCCCCCACACGCGCCGGGTCGACCCACACCCGGCCGCCACACGCGCCGGGTCGACGGACGTCGGTTCGTACCGATCTGTCACGCTGGGGACGTGAGCGAAACGGACGCCGAGCGCCTCGACCGGCAGATCGACGACGCGATGGAGGCCACGCGAGCCATGGTCGCGGTGGTGGCCCAGTCGCTGGCGGAGACCGACGTCGCGGTCACGTTGCCGCAGTGGCGGATGCTGGTCATCCTCGACCGGTACGGCCCGCTGGCGATGAGCGCGGTGGCGGCCCGGATGGGCGTGCACCCCTCCGGGGCGACCCGCACCGGCGATAGCCTGGTCCGGCTGGGCCTGGTGAGCCGCAGCGACGACCCGGCCGACCGGCGGCGGCTGCTGCTCGACCTCACCGAGGACGGCAGCCGGTTCGTCGCCTCACTCCTTCAGACCCGGCGCCGGGCGATCACCCGGGTGGTGGAGCGCGTGAGCCCCGAGCGGCGCGACCGGCTGGCCGCGGCGATGCGGGACTTCGCCGAGGCCGTCGGGGACGAGGCGGTGACCTCCGATGCCGGCCACTGGATCGCCGCGCCGGGACGGCGGAACACCTCAGGGCAGGATCGGGCCGACCGCTAGCCGCAGCAGCCACAGCCCCAGTCCGAGCACCATCAGCCCGGTCAGCGTGCGGCTGCGCAGCCGATCGGGCAGCAGGGTGACGAGGACGACGATGAGGCCGGTCTCGGCCACGACGGCGGCCAGGTCGAACAGGCCCACTGCCTCGACGGCACCTTCGTGCGGACCCACCGGGACGCCCCACAGCCGGCTCTGGACGTACAGCGCGACCACGACCGCGTTGGCCCAGATCCCGGCCGTCACGACCACCGGGTGCCGCCACCGCAGCAGCACCGGCCCGAAGGCCGCCTGCCCCGCGGCGCAGCCCATGAAGAAGGCGCCGTAGCCCCACCACTCCATCAGCGCCTCGGGGACGTACCACAGGTGGATCAGCGCCGCCTCGACCGACAGGCAGACCGCGACCAGCACCGGCCACGAGACCGGTCTCGGCCGGGCCGTCGGCCGCCGCACCGGCCGTCCCGCGACGGCGGACGGCACCGGCGACGCGGAGGTCGCCGTGGCAGCCATGTCAGCTGCCCAGCGGCGGCATCGCCGAGACGGCGCGGGCCGGGTCGCTCTTGATCGGGTCCGGACCGCCGGAGCCGACCTGGAACTGCACCATCATGTCGTGGTCCTCGTGCACCAGGTTGTGGCAGTGCATCATGTACTTCCCGGCGTGAGGTCCGAAGGTCGCGATCACCCGCACGGTCTCGTTCTCCCCGACGTAGAAGACGTCCTTGGGTCCCTGCTCGTAGGCGAACGGCGGACGGCCGTTGCGGGACAGGATCCGCGAGTCGACCAGGTGGATGTGCACCGGGTGGAACCAGCCGCCGTGGGTGTTGCGCAGCTCCCAGATCTCGGTGTCGCCGAGGCCCGGGTTGGCCGAGACGAACTCGTAGTCGCTGTTCACGACGTCGGCCCAGGTCTTGCCGTTGATCGTCCACAGCCCGTTCTTGCGCTCGAAGTCGAACCGGCGGGTGCGCTTGGCGTCCTTCTCGGTCAGCTTCATCACCTCGCAGTCCGGGTTGAGCTCGTCGGGGAGGTCCGGGTCCGGCTTCGAGGTGTCCAAGGGCAGCACCACGTCGAAGGCCATCACCTTGTTCGTGTGCTCGTAGTCGATGTTGTTGTCCGGCGAGGAGTTGCGCAGCACGACGCGCTGACCGGCCTTGTAGCCCGAGAAGTCGATGACGACCTCGTACCGCTCGGCCATACCTTGACGCAGGCTCTTCACCTGCTGCGGCTTGGGCATCAACCCCGCGTCGGTCCCGATGACGGTCAGCGGCTCCCCGGTGCTCAGCGAGAGCCGGTAGGAGCGGGAGACGCAGGCGTTGAGGATCCGGAACCGGTACTTGCGCGGCTCCACCCTCATCACCGGCCACGCCTTGCCGTTCGCGGTGATGACGTTGCCGTAGTTTCCCGACTCGCTGTGGTCGTCGTAGAGCAGCGAGCCGTCCGCGGCGAACGAGGCGTCGAACAGCGTGATCGGCACGTCGTAGCGACCCTTCGGCAGCGGCAGGCTCTCCTCGTGCTCGTCGTGCATGTGGTACTGCCCGGCCAGGCCCATCGCGACGTTCGGGGCGGTGTGGTGCACCCCGTGGTCGTGGTACCAGTCCGTGCGAGCCTCCTGGATCTGCGGGAACTTGTAGTCCTTGTACTGGCCCGGCTCGCTGACGTCGCTGGCGTAGCCGTCGTACTGCGGCAGCGAGGCCGAGCCGTGCAGGTGCAGCGATGTCGTCGGCTGGTACCGCAGCCGGGGATGCCGGGCCGGCAGGCTGTTGATCTGCCGGATCACGGTGGGCCGCTTGCGCCGGGAGCTGATGGTCGGGCCGGGGAGGATGCCGTTGTAGCCCCAGATCTCCGTCTTCAGACCCGGCACGATCTCGACCTTCGCCGCCCGCATCGTCACCTGGTAGAAGTCGGTCATCTGACCGTCGACCTCCTTGCTGGCGCCAGGGGACAGCACCGGGGGCACCACGAAGCCCGCGGTGAAGGGCCGAGGCAGGTCGTCGGCCCGCAGCCGACGCCGGAACGCCAGCTTGGTGTGGGCGACCTGCTCGATGGGCAGCACCACGCCGGCGGTCCCCAGGACCCCGAGCTTGACCGCATCGCGTCGCGAGAGGGCCATCCGGCTCACCGTCCCCTCGACAGTCGGACCACGAGGACCACGAAGACCGCCATGACCGGCAACGAGAGCAGGCCCAGCTGCGCCAGCTCGTCCCACCCGATCTCTCCACCGTGTGCCAGCACCATGACTCCTCCAACGTCCCGCGAGATTGCTTGCGTGGTTGCAAGCAATCCCCACCCTGTGGCGTCGGCCTTGAGCAAACCTTGGTCGTGACGGGAGCGGACCCGCGCTCGGACTAGTCAGGTCCGGCAGTCACCGGTTAGTCACTAAAGAAAACTTTGGTAAGAAATCTGCGGTTCCGCACCCATCCGCTGTGAAGCCGGTCACGAACCTGTCTCGACCGCGTGAACCCGTCACGCCGCTCGATGGAGGACCCCCATGCAGGACCGCACGAAGTACGCCGGCGCCACCCTTGTCAGTGCCGTGGTGCTCGGCAGCGTCGCTCTCACCGCCACCGGGAGTGCGGCCAGCGCTCGTCACGACGACGACCGCCACGACGGGCACCGGCACGGGCACGGGCACACCGTGTCCGGCCGGCTGAACACGCTCAACAACTCCGGGGTCAGCGGCCACGGTCGCGTCACGGTCGAGGGCAAGCGGCTCAAGGTCCGCTACGACGCCACCAAGCTGGCGGCGGGGCTGCCGCACGCGGCGCACATCCACTACGGCGAGCAGGCCCGCCACGAGTGCCCGACCGTCGCGGACGACACGAACGGCGACTTCCGGCTCAATGTCGCCGAGGGGCTGCCGGCCTACGGTGACATCGCCGCGTCGCTGACCACCTCGGGCGACACCACCAAGAAGAGCGCGCTGGCCGTCGACCGGTTCCCGACCGCGCCGAAGGGGAAGGTCCACTACCGGCGCGTGATCACCACGACCAAGGACGTCGCCCGCGCTGTCCGCAAGGGAGAGGGCGTGCTGGTGGTGCACGGCGTCGACTACAACGACAACGGCAAGTACGACTTCGACGGCGCCGGCAAGAGCGAGCTCAATGCCGAGGTCCCCGCAGAGGCCACCGACCCGGCCGTCTGCGGCGTCCTGCGCTAGTCGCCGTCAGGGTCCGGGGCGGCGGACTCACGGGTACGCCGCCGGTCCGGACCACCGCGCGAACGGGTCCGCTCCTCGTCGGGAGGGAGCGGACCCGTTCGTGTCGAGAGTGCCGCGGTTCAGCGGGTCAACAGCATCACGTGACCGGTGCCGCCCGGCTCGAAGACGAGCGCGTAGAGCTCGCCCGCGTGGTCCTGGCCGAAGCCGATCAGCTGCACGCCGAGCGGGCCGTCACGCAGCTCGACCACCGGGTGCGGCCCGGTCTTGGCGCCGCTGGTGGCGAACAGCCGGCCGTGGGCGTTGTTGAGGCGCCGGGAGGTGTCGCCGAAGACGTACTGTCCGCGCAGCGACGGGAGAGCGGTGCCCCGGTAGACGTAGCCGCCGATGATGGCCGTGCCGTCGTCGTGGTCGTACTGGGCCACCGGGTCCGTGAACACGGCGTCACTGCTGGCCCTGGCGAACACGAAGCGTCAGAGCGGGAGCCCTTCAGCTGGAACCCGCCGGGGTCGAAGGCGAAGCCGCCCTCCCGGACCCGCCACCCGTAGTTGCCTCCCGGTCGGACGACGTCGACCTCCTCGACGTCGTTCTGCCCGACGTCACCCACCCACGGGGTCCCCGGAGCCTTCGCCCCGGCGGCGGTGAAGTCGGCTCGGTCGAAGGAGAACCGGAACGGGTTGCGGAACCCGGTGGCGAAGATCTCCGGCAGCTCACCGCGCGGGTGCGAGGTCACGAACGGGTTGTCGGCAGGGATGCCGTACCGCCCGTTGGCGGCATTGGCGCCGTTCACGTCGATCCGCAGGATGTCGCCCAGCGGGTTCGTCGGGTTCTGGCCGTTGCCGTTCGCGCCGTGGCCGAACATCGGGTTGCCGTCGAAGTTCGTCTGGCAGTTCTGGTCGTCGGCGCCGCCGCCGTCGCCGAAGGCGATGTAGAGCATCCCGTCGGGACCGAACTTGAGATCTCCCGCGTTGTGGTTGGACTGCGGCTGGTCCACGGTGAGCAGGACCCTGCTGTCGGCCAGCGGCTCGAAGGTCGACGGGTCGGTGCCGGACGGCTCCCACTCCCGCACCACGCTGCGGTGGTCCGGGACGACGCCCCGCAGGTCGCAGGGCCCCGGCGGGTCGGCCGGCAGCGGGAAGGTCGCCGGGGTCGCCGGGTCGTAGGCCTCGGAGGTGTAGGTGAACAGCCGGCCGTCCGGGGCGAAGGCGGCGCCGAGGAACCCGCGCTCGTCCTTGGGGTCCACCGGTCCGGCCAGGACGCTGCTGACGTCGAGCACGGTCCGCAGCTGCGCCACCGGCCGGGACGCGTCCAGGTCGAGCTCCTTGAGCTGGCCGACCTGGTCGACCAGGTAGAGCATGCGGTCGCGCCCCGGCGCGACGATGCCGGCGAGCGGGGCCGTGACGTCACTGGTCACGGTCTGCAGTCCGACCTGCACCGCTCCCTGCCGGACGTCGGGGATCGGGTCGCCGATCGGCTTGACCCCGTCGGCGCTGACCGGGCCGCTCGTCAGGGCGACGGCCACCCCGGCCGTCACGATCCCCGCCAATGAGATCAGGGCCGTGGACCGGGACCGCGACGGCCGCCGGGACCGGCGGCGCACGGTGTGGCTGCGGGCTGGCGATCTCGACATGGAGCCTCCTCACGCTGGTCCGGGCGACGGACGCCGCCCGGGGGCGTCACCGCCCGTCGATGCCGGCCACTCGTCGGACCACCGCACGGCCCCCCGCCGCTCCACCCTGCTCGTCACGCTGCCACTGCCCGCACGCGCCGCCTACCCGCCCGAAGGTGCTAGTACCTCGCCATCGCGGCGAGGCCGTAGCAGACCCGGCCCAGCGGCGCGCCCTCGAGCCGTGGAGCGGCTGCTGGTCGAGCTGGGAGTGCCGTCTGGCCACATTCGCTGCGAAGGGGTCGGCTTCCACCACCCGGCTCACGTCCACGACCTCGACCTCGACCTCGCTGACCTCGTCCCGAGCGGTCCGTCCGCAACCGCGCGGTCTTCCTCGCTGTGACCGAGTGAGCACGCGCCCAGACTCCTCAGTCGGGCCGCCGTCGCCGCCAGTCCTCGTGAGGGTCCTCGGTCTGGGGGCGGCGGTCCTCGCGCTCGGCGGGTGCGCCCCACTCCTGGTCCCAGCGACAGGCAACCGACCTGCCGCCGGCGACACCGGAATCGCGGTCGTCTCGACGAGGGTCCGGCCGTCCGAGCCATCGCACCCGGACGCCGCTCACCGAGCGGGCGGCGACGCTGCCGCGTCCTGCGCACGCTGCCCACCGAGGGCCGAGCGCCGATGACCGGCTACCGCCGGGAGTAGTTCGGACCGGCCTGGTCGGACACGGACCGAAACGGCTGCGACACCCGCAACGACGTGTTGCGACGCGACCTGACCGGACCGACCTACCGCGACGGCAGTCACGGCTGCGACCTCCAGTCCGGTGACCTCTCCGACCCGTACACCGGGGCGACCGTCCACTTCCGGAAGGGTGCCGGTGACCAGGTCGACATCGACCATGTCGTCGCGCTCGGAAACGCCTGGGCGACCGGCGCGACCGGCTGGGACCTCCGGAAGAGGGCCGCCCTCGCCAACGACCCGATGAACCTGCTCGCGGTGTCCGCGAGCGCGAACCGTCAGAAGGGCGACGCGGACAGTGCGACGTGGCTGCCGCCGAAGCGGGGCTACCGATGTGCCTATGTCGCCCGCCAGGTCGCGCTCAAGGCGAAGTACGGACTGAGGGTGACACCTGCCGAACGGGTCGCCGCAGACAGGGTGCTCGCCGGCTGTCCGGGACAGCCGCCGGCCCCTGACTCCGGCGCCCCGGTCCTGGCACCGGTCCGGATCGCCCTCGCCACGGCGGGGGTCACCGCGCCCGGCGCGTCCGGAGCGTCCGCCAGGTCCGGCGCTGCCCCAGGGGACGGGACCGCCAGCTGCTCGGCGGACCGGCGCCGGCAGCACTGGGCCGTCAGCTCCGCGTCGCGGCCCCCGACGACGTGGGCACCGGAGGCGGCACCGGAAGCGGCACCGGAGGCGGCATGGACCGGGCCGCACGGCGCTGCCGGCGGTCCAGGCGGAGCAGGTAGACCTCCGTGGCGGCGGCCACCAGCACGCGGCAGCCCAGCAGCACCGGGATCCCCCACGCCGTCCAGATCAGCGCCGCCGCGACCGGGGCCACGATGTCACCGGCGTCCTCGCCGGCGGTCAGGAACCCCATCACCCGGGCCCGGTGCCGACGGTCGCGTCCGGACACCTCCGCCATGAGCGACCCCCAGGCAGGGCGGAAGGCAGCCTTGCCGAGGTCGTCGAGGCTCTTGCCGACCCAGATCCCGAGGAGCGTGGGAAAGACCAGGTAGGTCAGCGACGACGTGATGTTCGCCGCGCTGCGCAGGGACAGCACGAGGGAGCGGCTGACCCGGTCCGACAGCCAGCCCCACAGCGGTCCGCTGAAGGCCAGCACGGGGGTGACCAGGTAGAGCAGACCAGCCTCGGCGGTGGTCAGACCGGCGTACTCGGTGGCGATGACGGGGAACAGCGCCGTCAGCATCGACGAGGTCCCCGAGACCAGGAAGCCGAGCCCGGCGAAGGCGAGCACCCCGGGTCCCCCGTCGCGGTTCGCCACCGCCGGCGCGGCGGGCACATCCGTCGAATCCGCCTCGGCCTGGACCTGCTGCTCGGGCACCGCCGGCCGGGGCAGGGCGTCGCGCACCACCGGCACCGACGGGACCAGCAGCAGCACGGCCACGACGGGGAGCAGCGAGAGCGCGAAGGCCACCCCGAAGGTGAGCCCGAAGCCGCCGGCGGTGGCGAGCAACAACCCGGCCAGGCTCTTGCCGACGGACCCCGCCGAGGTCTTCGCGGTCTGGTACCAGGCGAAGGTCGAGGCCATCGAGCGCTTGCCGCCGTTCTCGGCGATGAGCGCATGCACCGCCGGGTCACGCAGCGAGTCGGAGACGCCGTGGGCACCTCGCACGGCGAACAGCTGCCAGGGCACGGCGGCCACCAGGTAGGACAGGCAGAGCAGGCTGCGGACCACCAGGGCGGCCACCAGCGAGCGCTTCAGCCCCCACCGGTCCGCCATCCCTCCCATCAGCGGCTTCAAGGCCAGTGACACCATCAGTGCGAACGAGCTGAGCAGCCCCACCTCGGTGATCGAGAGGCCCAGCTCGCGTCCGTAGAGCGGCAGCGCGAAGGTCAGCAGCCCGAAGGACAGCCGCGAGAGGAAACCCTCGAGGACCAGCGCCCGAGCCGCCCCCGGCCGGGCAGTCATGTGCCGGCCAGCGCCGCCGCCGGGACGGCCACCGGCACCGGGCGCGACGCGGGCAGCAGGGGCGGCAGGGCCAGGTCGTGCCCGCCCCGGGCGTAGCGGTCGATGTAGGACGTCATCGGCTCGGCGACCCCCTCGCAGCCCTTGTAGCCGGGGAAGTAGTTCAGGTCCACGACCACGGGACCGTCCGGGCCCTCGATGACGTCGAGACCGAACAGGCCGAGGCCGGTGACCGCAGCAGTGCGTCGGGCGATGCGCCTCACCGCGGGCGTCACCGGCACCGGACGGCCGGGACGGGTGAAGCTGTCGGCCGAGAACGGCTTGCGCACCGCCCACACCCGGTCCCCGACCACGTACACCTTCAGGTCCTCCCCCGGCCCGTCCACCAGGTCCTGGACGACCAGCGCCGTCGTCGGCTCCGGGCGACCCGCGACGTCCAAGGGCGTGCGGACCACCTCGACGCCTTGTCCGCGGTGACCCCTCACCGGCTTGACGATGCGTGGGGTCCCGTCGAGGACGCCCGCAACCCGGTCCCAGCTGCCGGTGACCACGGTGCGGGGCACGGGCACCCCGGCGGCGTGGAGCCGCCGGTTGGCGAGCAGCTTGTCCTGCGCGGCGGCACAGGCGTCGTAGGGGTTGAGCAGCCGGGCGCCCTGGGCGGACAGCCCGGCTGCCACCGACAGCGACAGCTCCGTGTGCGACTTCAGCAGGTAGAGGTCGTGGGCCGGGCTGAGTCCGTTGGCGTCGACCAGCAGCTCCTCGGTGATGCGGTGCTCGACCACGTGGCCGCGTGCAGCGAGCCGCTCGCTCACCTCGGCCAGGAGCGGGCTGGGGACGTCCGGCACCCGGCGGACGGTGAGGAAGCACAGCCTCACGACGCCACGCCCTTCTCCGCGACCAGGACGGGTTCGGTGCCGGCTCGGACCTCCGCCAGCACCTGCTCGGCGACCCGGGCCCCTGCCTGCGGGACCCCCTTGAAGCCCGGGAACGCCGACATGTCGACGACCCACTCGCACCCCTTCGACCGGATCACGTCCACGCCGTAGATGCTGATCCCGAAGCTGTCCCCGCAGCGCATCACGACGTCGCGAAGCCGGGCGGGCACGTCGAACGGCCGCCCCAGCTTGTCCTGGTAGGTGCGAGCGGGGAACATCCGCTCGACACCGAACACCTCCTCACCGATGCGGTAGAGCTTCAGGTCCTGCCCCTCGGGCTCGTGGTAGCGCATCGCCAGCCAGGGCCTGCCGACCGCCACGGCGGCGAGCTCGGCGGGGGTCCGCACCACGGCGAGGCCGCGCCCCTGGGACCCACGCGGGTCCTTGAGGATCAGCGCGCCCCCGGCCAGCTCCGGCAGCAGCGACAGCGGCTCGGCGGTGAGCCAGCTCTGCGGCACGGGCACCCCGGCGGCGGCGAGCACCCGGGTCTGCACGATCTTGTCGCGACAGGCGGCAGCGACCGGGTAGGGGTTGACGACGTGCGCTCCGGCGGCATGGAGGGCCCCCGCGTAGGACAGTGCGGTCTCGGTCCCCGACTTGAGCACGTAGACGTCGGCGGCCGGCTCCAGCGCCGACAGGTCGACCCATCCCTCGTCCGGGCTCACCACCTCGACGCGGCAGCCGCGCAGCCGCAACGACGCCACCAGGTCGGGCACCAGGACGGTGGTCTTGCCGACCGGCGGCCGGACGGCGAGGACGGTCACCCGGGGCCCGTTCACCGGTCCACCGTCCGGCGCGCCTCGACGCCGGCGAGGGAGCGTATCGGGCCGCTGCTCTCTTCCGACGGCACCGACAGCGCCGACAGCACCGCCGCCGGTGAGGTCCCGGCCGTCAGCAGGTCGGAGGCGGCGAGGGTCCGGGCGACGAACGGGTGCCGGGGCGCCAGCCCGGCGTGCCGCGCGAGCGTCGCGACGATGCTGCGCGTCGGTCGGCCGCACAGGTGCGGGTCGGCAGCGGCCGACCGGAGCGCTGCGGCCGCCACGACTGACAGGGCTGGCGTCGCGGCGCCACCGGCCGTGGCCAGCCGGGCCGGCCCACAGATCCGGTCGTGGGCGGCCAGCTTGCGCCACGGGTCCCTGCCCACCCGTTCCACCGTGTCGGCCAGGCCCGGCTCGGCGAACCGGCGCACCGCCTGCCCGACGTAGGCCTCGCCGCCGGCGAACCGGTCGCCGAAGCACGCCGAGAGACCAGCCTGTCCCTCACGCATCACTGCCTCCACCACGGTCGAGACCTCCTCGTCGGCCATCGCCTCCGCAAGCAGCCGGTGCCCCCGGACCTCTCCGAGGTACGCCGCAGCCGCATGCCCCGCGCTGAACACGAACAGCTTGCGGAGCAGGTAGGCCCGGAAGCTCTCGACCAGGCGCATCCGGTCGGTCCCCGCCAGCGGCGCCCGCAGCGCGTGCGCGTCGAGGTACACGCGACCCCGGGCCTCCGCCTGCAGGATCCGCACGCCGTCGGCCCGCTCGTCACGGGTGACGATGCGGTCCACCAGCGCACCCACGAAGCCATGGGCCAGGACCCGGTCGTCGCCGTGCTCGGCCACCAGCGCCCTCACCCGCGCCGCGGCACGGTCGCCGTTGTCGCAGACCAGCACGTTCACCGGTGAGCGCCGCGTCATCAGGCCTGCCGCCAGGACCGGGGCGACCGCCGCGTACCCGCGCGCGCCGACGGCCAGCACGACCACGCTCGCGTGCCTGATCTGGTCGACCACGACGGCGGTGTCGCCGATCGCGATGGCGTCCGTGGGCCTGACCACCGCCTCGGGTCGTGCCGGTCCACCGACGTGACGCACCCGGACCCGTCCCTGCTGCAACTGGTCGGCCGCGGCTGGGGTGCGGGTCACCATCACCACCGGGGACACCTGGGCGAGCTGTCCGGCGAGGATGCCGCAGCCCACGTTGCCGGCACCGAAGACGACGGCCGGGCGGTGCTCGTGCCCGGTCATGCCGTCAGCGCCTGACGACCCTCGGCCCCGTCGCGGGCCGCCGCGACGGCGAGCACGTGGTCGGCCAGCACGTCGTCCGCCTGCGGTGACAGGCCACGGTAGTTGGGGAAGTCGTTGACCTCCACCACCAGCATCGTCCCGTCCGGCGCATGGACGCAGTCGACCCCGAGCAGCCCGAGCCGGAACAGCGCGGCGCAGCGGACCGCGACGGCCTGCATCTCGGCGGTGACGGGGACCGGGGTGCCGGCGTCGTCGCTCGGACGGCGCGAGCCGTCAGGCGCGACGGGCGACGGTCGTCGCACGGCCCAGACCCGCTCGCCGGCGACGTACAGCTTCACGTCGACCCCGTCCCCGCGGTGGAACTCCTGCCCCAGCGCGACGGTCTCCGGCCACGGCAGCGCCGCCAGCTCCGCGCGGGAGCGGACCACGGCGAGCCCGCGCGCGTTGTCCCCGGTCACCGGCTTGAGGATCATCGGGAACAGCAGGTCCCGCCGCTCGGCCAGCCGGGCCGGATGTCCGAGCCAGGACCGGGGCGTGGGCAGCCCGGCGCCTGCCAGGGCGGCGGCCATCCCTGCCTTGTCGACCACCGCTCGGACCGCGGCGGACCGGTTGACGACCGGCACGCCCGCCTGCTCCGCGGAGCGCAGCAGCCCGAGCAGGGCGTTGCTGCGCCCGCGCGCCAGCACGACGGCGGACCCGTCGAGCCAGGACGACGAGGTCAGCTCGACCGCGGTCCCCTCCGCGACGACGGTGCGAACCTGCACCCCGCGCCGGGCCAGGGCGCCGATCACCCCGGCCGGCTGCTGCTGGTCGAGGTAGCGCTCCTCGACCAGGACGCAGACCGTGACGGGAGGCCGGCGCGTCCGGTGGCCCAGCAGGGCTGGACGACGAGTGATCGTCATGCGAACTCCAGGTGAACGAGAGGTCGCACCAGGGTGGCGTCGCCGGGACAGCCGGGGACAGTTGGACAATTGTCCTAGTACCTGCCCTTATCATCCCACCCCTGGGAAAACCTGGGGCGGCCGGTCAGGTCGGCTGCTGCACCCGCTCCGCCTCGGTCCAGTGGCCGAAGGGACGCCGGGCCAGGGCGCCGTCGCCGAACCGGGGGTCGGCGGTGACCTCGCGGCCGGCCCACGCGGGTGGTTCGAACGCCCGCCACCCGTCGGCGATCTCGGGGAACACCTCCGCGGTCACCAGACCGGCGTTGTCGTCCCGGAACTCCTCGATCTCCCACCACACCCCGTCGACCATGCAGCCCCGGCGCACCTTGGCCACCCGGGCGGCGGCAGCGTCGGCCAGCAGCGCGTCGAGGGCTCGCACCCGCGAGGCGCGCTCACGACTGGTCCCGCCGACGTACCAGGTCAGGGCTGCGGAGTCGGCGGTGTCGTCCGGGCCCAGCACCACCAGCCGGCTGTCGGGACCGGGGCCGGCCACGGTCCGGACCAGACCCACGCGCCAGCCCCCACCGAGGTCCCAGAACGCCGTCGTCACCGCCCGGCGGAACAGGAACTCGAAGCGCGGCAGCTCCGCGAGCCAGAACCGGCGCCGCGGCGGGGCGAGCACCTCCTCGGACAGGTCGCCGGGCTCGGTACCGTCGCCGGCGGGCACCCCGACGGACTCGGTGTCGGACCACCTCTTGGGTCCCGCGGCTGACCCGGTCTCCATGCCCACCCCATCGACGGTCCCACCTCTGCGAGGTCCGGACCCCGACTCTAGTGCGGCGGCCGGTCAGGTGTCCTGGGGCACCCCGTCGCGCCAGTTCTCAGCCGTCTGCAGCAGCCAGAACGCGGTGAACAGCGTCAGCAGCACCGTCTCGACGACGAACACCCAGGCCCCGACGACGGGCGCGCCCGCCTGCTCCAGGACGGCCAGCACGGCGGCGGCCAGCACCGTGGCGACCATGGCCGCCGCGACCATGGCGTAGCCGTACCCGTACTGGCTCGGCGCGAGCCCCGGGGTCTCCTCGCGCAGCCGCACGCGTCGGGAGCTGGTGACCGCGACCGCGGCGATCAGCCCGAACAGCCCGATCGCCGCCGCGTAGTGGGCGCCTTGGAGGAACGAGCCGGGCCCCAGCCAGAACCACAGCGACAAGGCCGCCCACAGCGCTCCGGAGGCGACCAGCCCGGCGAGGTCCCGCGCCGCGGGCCTCCCGTCGGACCAGGCCGCCCAGCAGGCGAAGGCCAGCGCGGCCGCACCCAGCAGCAGCAGCGCGGTGACGTTGTTCTCGACGCCCGGCACCGCCTCGTCCGGCACCCGCATCCGCGGCACGTCGACGCCGGACACCCGCTCGGTGGAGGTGAGCGGAGCCGGCACGAACGCCACCACCGCCGACAGCATGCCGGCGAGGTTGAGCATGATGTCCTCCGCCCCGCGACGACCCTGGATCGAGACCAGGCTCAGCCCGATCGCCACCAGGGCGCCGACGAACACCGCCCGGACCGGGGTGTAGTAGTAGGCACTCACCGACTCCAGCACCCGGCCGTCGGCGGTCCGCAGCTCCACCAGGATCGACAGCGCGAGCAGCGCCACCATCGCGACCATGGAGATCCGCAGGTAACGGTAGGTGGTCCGCGTCGCGACCGGGCTGGCCACCGCGCACACCTCCGTCCCGTCGGTCGTGCTGCCGGCACGAGCATGCCGCACCACCGGGCCGGGCGCTGGGACCGACCCGCTGCCGAGCCCGAGCGCCCGGGCCACTCAGCGGAGCGGGGACCTCACGTCACGTCCGGCTCGTCGCCGACGCCGGCGTGAAGACAGTCCCCGAAGACGTCGCCCAGCTCCTCGACGCGGGCCAGGACGTCGTCCATCTCCAGCTGACCCAGGCCCTCCTCGGCACCCTCCTCGATCTCGGCCCAGGTGCGCGGCGCCGCGACGTAGGGTCGCTCCCGGCCCCGCAGCGAGTACGGCGAGATCGTGGTCTTGGCGCCGGTGTTCTGGCTCCAGTCCAGGAACACCTTGCCGCCGCGCAGCGACTTGGTCATCTTCCACAGCACCAGGTCCGGGTGCTCGCGGGTCAGGTCGCGTGCGATGCGCTGTGCCTCGTCCCTGACCTGGTCCGCGTCGAGGTCCCCCGGCAGCGCGGCGTACAGGTGCAGACCCTTGCTGCCCGACGTCACCGGAGCAGCCGAGAGACCGCACCGGGCGAGCTCCTCGCGCACCAGCAGCGCGACCCGGCAGCACTCGGCCAGGCCGGCCGGGGAGCCCGGGTCGAGGTCGATCACCATCCGGTCGGGGTTGCGCGGCTCGCCGTCGACATCGGCGGTCCACTGGTGGACGTGCAGCTCGAGCGAGGCCAGGTTCGCGAAGTAGGTCAGGTCCGCCAGCGACCCGAGCACCGGGAAGACGATCCGGTCACCGCCGCCCCGCGACCCCGACGACGCCACGGTCACGGTGCGCACCCAGGACGGAACCCCGTTGGGCACGTTCTTCTCGAAGAACTGGTGGTCCGACGTGCCGTGCGGCCACCTGATGCGGGTGACCGCCCGGCCGGCCAGGTGCGGCAGCAGCACGTCCGCGATCCGGGCGTAGTAGTTGAGCACCTCACCCTTCGTCGTCCCGGTGACCGGGTAGAGGACCTTGGCGAGGTTGCTGAGCCGCAGGGTGCGTCCGTCCACCTCGACCAGCACCTCCTCGGCCGGCTCAGGCATCGGGTGCCTCGGCCCCGGTGGCCGGCTGCAGCAGGTCCACGGCCGACAGGTCGCCGCGCACGCCCCGGTAGCTGGGCTGTCGGAGCCGGCCCGCCGGGGTGGTGCCCAGCGCGGCGACGTCGACGACCACGACCGGCCGCACCCACGTCGTGCCGCGAGCGTCCACGGCCGGGACGTCGGTCGCGAACGGGCTGGTCTCCTCGCGCAGCGGCGCCAGCCTCTCGAGCAGCCGCCGGCCCTCCTTGCCGGCGATGCCGCTCCCCACCCGGCCGCGGTAGTGCAGCCCCTCGGCGGTGGGCTCCCCCACCAGCACCGCCCCGAGTCGCGAGACGCTGTCGCCCTCCCGCCGCCAGCCGCCCACGACGTACGACGCCTGAGCGCGGTGCGGGAACTTCAACCAGTCCGGGGAGCGTCGTCCCGGGAGGTAGCGGGAGGAGCGGCGCTTCGACACGACCCCCTCCAGGCCCTGTTGCGCGGTGGCCGTCAGCAGCGCCGCGCCGTCGTCGTAGGCGGCGGGCACCTGCCAGTGGACGTCGGCCAGACCGAGACCCTCCAGCACCACCCGTCGGTCGGTGAGCGCGCGGCCGGTCAGGTCCTCGCCATCCAGGCGCAGCACGTCGAAGACGAGCAGCGTCACCGGAGTGGTGCGGGACAGCTGCTCGGCGCGACGGGCGCTCGCGACGTGCATGCGGTCCGTCAGCGCCGCGAAGGCCGGGACGCCGTCGGCGAAGGCCACCACCTCACCGTCCAGCAGCACGTCCCTGGCCAGTCGGCCCAGCCCGTGCAGCTCGGGGAAGGACACGGTGACGTCCTTCTCGTTGCGGGACCAGATCCGCAGCGAGCCGTCACCGGTCGCCTCGACCAGCACCCGCATGCCGTCCCACTTCACCTCGTGCAGCCAGGCGCCTCCCCCCGGCACGTGGTCACCCCTGGTGGCGAGCATGGGTCGCATCGGGCCATCCTGGCGCATAGGTGCGCCATGATGGGTACCTGACGCGTCAGGACCGAGGAACGGAGCCGTCCGTGCGAGCTATCTGGAAGGGCGCGGTGTCCTTCGGCCTGGTCAGCGTGCCCGTCAAGCTGTACGCCGCGACCGAGAGTCACGACATCTCGTTCCGCCAGGTGCACGCCAAGGACGGCGGCCGGATCCGGTACCAGCGGATCTGCAGCATCGACGGCGAGGAGGTCGCCTACGCCGACATCGCGAAGGGCTACGAGACCGAGGACGGCCAGTTGGTGGTCCTCGACGACGACGACCTCGCCGAGCTGCCGGCCAGCAGCAGCCGCGAGATCGCGGTGGAGAAGTTCGTGCCCAGCGAGCAGATCGATCCGATGTGGCTGGAGAAGTCCTACTACCTGGAACCCGACAAGGCGGCCGCGAAGCCCTACGCACTGCTCCGCGAAGCGCTCAAGGAGGCCGACCGGGTCGCGGTGGTGACGGTGTCCATCCGGACCCGGATGACGACCGCGGTGCTGCGGGTCCGCGACGACGTCATCGTCATGCAGACGATGCTGTGGCCCGACGAGGTCCGTCGGCCGGACTTCGCGGGACTCGACGCCACCGAGCACGCGGCGACGGCCAACGAGCTGACCATGGCCAAGCTGCTGGTCGACACGCTGGCCGGCGACTACGACGCCGGCGAGTACGAGGACGACTACGCCACGGCGGTCGAGGCGATGGTGCGGGCGAAGCTGGAGGGCGGCGAGGTCAAGGCCCCCGAGCAGCCGCAGCGCTCGACCGGCGAGGTGGTCGACCTGCTCGCAGCCCTGCAGCGCTCGGTGGACGCCGCGAAGACGGCTCGCGGGGAGACGGTCGACGAGCCGGACGCCCCGGAGCGGTCCGCGAGGACGGAGAGCAAGACGGGGGGGAAGAGCGCCTCAGCGAAGCCCGCGGCCAAGAAGGCCGTCACGAAGACCGCGAGGAAGAGCACGAAGAAGACCACGAAGCAGCCCGCCAAGAAGCCGGCCAAGAAGGCCGCCAAGAAGGCGAGCTGAGCCGACGGGCTCGAAGCGGCGACCAGCCCCGGGCCGCTCGACCGGCCCGGCGGCGTCAGCGGGCGGTGAGGCGCCTGGCCCGGGGGTCCCAGACGACCTCCGTGGCGCCGTCGCGCAGGGCCTGCACCAGCACCGCGACGACGTCGTCGGCGGCCTGCCCGGGCGGCAGCCGCGGCGGCGTGCCGGCGAGGGCCCGCTCGGCGAGCCCGGTGTCCAGGTGCGGCGGTCGCACGTCCAGGACGGTGAGCGAGTCCCGCCGGACCTCGCGCCGCAGCGCCACCAGGTACGCCGCGAGGGCCGCCTTGCTGGCGGAGTACGCGGCCATCCCGGCCATCGGCGCGTCGGCGAGGATCGCCGTCACGGCCACCAGGGCCCCACCGGGCCGCAGCAGCGGGACGGCGGCCGCCAGCACCGCGACGGGCCCGAGCGCGTTCACCGCGAACAGCTCCTCGGCGACGGCGTCCGGGGTGTCGCGGGCGTCGCCGAAACCCGCGACTCCGCTGGCCAGGACCACGACGTCCAGGCCGCCGAGCCGCTCGGCGGCCTGCGCCACCACGGAGCGGCAGCCGGCGACATCGAGCAGGTCGAGGCGGGAGGTGGCCACCGCCAGCTCCGAGAGCGCCGCCAGCCGCTGCTCGTCGCGTCCCGTGACGACCATCTTCGCGCCCGCCTCGTGCAGCGCGCGAGCGAGCGCCGTCCCGAGGACGCCGGTGCCGCCGACGAGGAGGGTGCGCGCGCCGTTCAGGTCCATGGCGGGGGTCGTACCCGCCATGGGGCCGGGGATGCGTGCCGGGCGGCGGGCGGCTAGCTCACGCGGCGACGCCGCAGCGACGCAGGGTCAGCAGCACCAGCGAGCGGGTCACCTGCACCAGCTGCTCGAGGTCGACCTTCTCCAGCGGGGAGTGCGCCTCGGACATGTCGCCGGGGCCGTAGTGGATGGTGGGGATGCCTCCGATGCCCGTGTAGAGCCGAAGGTCGCTGCCGTAGACGCCGCGCGCCAGCGTCGGCGTGCCGACACCGGTCGCGGCGACCGCGGCGCCGAGGTCGGCCACCAGCGGATGGTCGGTGTCGGTGCTGCCGCTCGCGAACTGGCCACCGGGCCAGGTCACCACCGGCCGGTTGTCGTGCAACCAGGGGTCCTTGACGGCCACCTCGGTGACGACGTCCTCGAACCGGGTCCTCGCCAGCCGAGGATCCTCCTCGAGCTGCACGCCGAAGCGGCCCTCGGCCACCAGCCGGTCCGGCACGTTGCTGGACCACTCCCCCGCCTGCACCAGCCCGAAGGACAGCGCGTAGGGCGGCTCGGCGATGAACCCCGGCTCCGGGTCCCGGTTGCGCTCGGCCTCGAAGTCCAGCAGCGCGGCGTGGATGGGGAGGAACGCCTCGAAGGCACTGACGCCCTGGGTGCGCAGCGACCCGTGGGCGGAGCGTCCGGTGACCTCGATCCGGAAGGTCAGCGCACCGGCGGTGGCGGTGATGATCTGGCCGCTGGTCGGCTCGGTGATCACGGCCGCCTCACCGATGTGACCGCGGCGCAGCGTGGCGAAGGCGCCGAGGCCGCCGTCCTCCTCGCCGATCACGCAGTGCACCCCCAGCGGCCGTTCCAGCCGGACCCCGGCGTCGTGCAGCGTCCGGGCCACGGCGATGTTGGCGGCCACCCCTGCCTTCATGTCCACGGCTCCGCGGCCGTAGAGGGCGCCGCCCCGGATCTCGGCCGAGAACGGGTCGACCCCCAGCCAGTTCTCGGGGTCACCGGGCGGCACCACGTCGAGATGCCCCTGCAGCACCAGGCCGGGCATCGCCTCCGGGGCGTCCCCGGTGGTGCCGACCACGCCGACCGCGGCGCTGCGCTCGACCTCCACGCCGGGGAACCACGGGTCGGTGGCCAGCTCCTCGAGGTCGATGTCCCAGCGGTCGACCCGGAGGTCCAGGTCGCGGAGCATGGTCGCGGCGACCTCCTGCACCTCGATCTCGGCGTCGCTGCCGCCGGTGCTGGGGATCCGCACCAGCTCCATCAGCGACTCGGTGAGGGCGGTCTCGTCGAGGTGGTCCAGGACGGCGCGCTCGGCGCGGGTCAGTGAGGTGTCGTGGGCGTCGCTCATGACACCGAGTGTGCCGCACTCACCGGCCGGAGGCGGCTCAACCCGTGACGAGCAGGGTCCGCACCACCCGGAGCCCGACCGAGAGCCGCGCGAGGTCGGCGGACTCGTCGGAGCAGATCTCGTCGAGCGTGCCCACCGCGCGGGAGACCACCACGTCGTCGTGGTCCTCCCAGTCGGCGACCCGCACCGGCACCGGCTGGGAGCGGTCGGTGCCGCCGATCACCTGGGCGGTGAGCTGCGCGTGGACCGTCTGCAGGTCGTCGCGCAGCGCGGCGCGGGCCATCGTCTGCCACCGGTCGTCGCGTGGCAGCGCCAGGATCCGCGACACCAGCGTCGGGAGGCCCAGCCGCTCGCCCAGGGCGAAGTGCACGCGGGCCACTTCCAGCGGGTCGACCTCGTCCCGGTGGGCGGTCTCCACCATGGTGAGCACCGTCGAGGCCGGCGGGAGCACCGCCACCCTGACCGCCAGCTCCTCGGGCACGCCCTGGCCGACGAGCGCGTCACGGCGGGCGCCGAAGGCCTCGGCCTCCCGGCCGTCGAGGAGGTCGGGAAGGGCCTCGACGACACGCTGGGCGTCGACGCCGAAGAACTCCACGGTCGCCTCGCTGTCCATCGGCGGCCGGCGGTTGTTCAGCAGCCACCGCGACGCGCGCTCCACCAGCGTCCGCATCTCGAGCCGCATCCGGGTCTGCACCGCGGCGTCCACGACGTTGTCGTAGGAGTCGACGTCGGCCACCAGCCCCCGCGCCCCGAAGATCTCCCGGGCCACGAAGTTGGCTCGCACCAGCTCCTCGGCGGTCGCCGCGGTCTCCTGGGAGAGGCGGTGGAAGAACGTCATCCCGGCGCCGTTGACCAGGTTGTTCACGATGCTCGTCACCACGATCTCCCGGCGCAGCGGGTGGTCCTGCATCTGCGAGCGGTAGGTCTGCCGCATCTTCTGCGGGAAGTAGCCGAACAGCTCGGTGCGGAAGAAGCTGTCGTCGGCGAGGTCGGTGGTGAGGAGCTCGTCGGCCAGCACGATCTTGGTGTAGGCGAGCAGCACCGCCAGCTCGGGGGCCGAGAGACCCTCGCCGCGCTCGCGCCGGTCCGCCACCGCCTTGCGCGTCGGCAGCGCCTCCAGTGCGCGGTCCAGCAGGCCCTGCCGCTCGAGCCGGCGCATCCAGTCCTCGTGCACGTGCAGCAGCTGCGGCGCCTGGATCGCGGCATTGGCCAGTGCCCGGTTCTGCTCGTCGTTGTCGGCCAGCACCAGCTCGCCGACCTGGTCGGTCATCGAGGCGAGCAGGGCGTTGCGCTGCTTCAGGGTCAGGTCGCCGTCGAGGACGACCCGGTCGAGCAGGATCTTGATGTTGACCTCGTGGTCGGAGGTGTCGACCCCGGCGGAGTTGTCGATGAAGTCGGTGTTGATCCGCCCGCCGCGCCCCTCGCAGCCCTCCCGGGCGTAGTCGATGCGGCCACGCTGGGTGAGCCCGAGGTTCCCGCCCTCACCGACGCAGCGGCAGCGCAGCTGCGAGCCGTCGACCCGGATCGCGTCGTTGGCCTTGTCCCCGACCTCCGCGTGCGTCTCGGTCTCGCTCTTGACGTAGGTGCCGATGCCGCCGTTCCAGAGCAGGTCGACCCGCGCGACCAGGATCGCCCGCATCAGCTCCGCGGGGGTCAGCGTCTCCACCGAGTCCGGCAGCGACAGCGCCGCCCGGACCTGGGGGCTGAGCGGGATCGACTTCAGCGTCCTCGGGTAGACGCCGCCGCCCTCGGAGATCAGGCCGGTGTCGTAGTCCTGCCAGCTCGACCTCGGCAGCTCGAAGAGCCGGCGACGCTCGGCGTACGACGTGTCGGCGACCGGGTCGGGGTCGAGGAAGATGTGGCGGTGGTCGAAGGCGGCCACCAGCCGGATGTGCTCGGAGAGCAGCATCCCGTTGCCGAACACGTCCCCGGACATGTCCCCGATGCCCACACAGGTGAAGTCTTCGCTCTGGCAGTCCACGCCCATCTCGCGGAAGTGCCGTCGCACCGACTCCCAGGCTCCGCGGGCCGTGATGCCCATCGCCTTGTGGTCGTAGCCGACCGAGCCGCCGGAGGCGAAGGCGTCGCCGAGCCAGAACCCGTAGTCCTGGGCGACCCCGTTCGCGATGTCGGAGAAGGTGGCGGTCCCCTTGTCGGCGGCGACCACCAGGTAGGCGTCGTCGCCGTCGTGGCGCACCACATCGGTCGGGGGGACCGTCTCCCCCCGCACCAGGTTGTCGGTGATGTCGAGCAGGCCGGAGATGAACGTCTTGTAGCACGCCACGCCTTCGGCCAACCAGGCCTCGCGGTCGGCCGGGTCCGGGAGCAGCTTGGCGAAGAAGCCGCCCTTGGCGCCGACCGGGACGATCACGGTGTTCTTGACCATCTGGGCCTTCACCAGACCCAGCACCTCGGTCCGGAAGTCGTCGCGGCGGTCGGACCAGCGCAGCCCGCCACGGGCGACCGCCCCGAAGCGGAGGTGGACCCCCTCCACCCGCGGCGAGTAGACGAAGATCTCGAACTTGGGCCGCGGCTCCGGCAGGTCCGGGATCGCGTCCGGCCGCAGCTTCAGCGAGATGTAGGACCGGTCGAG
Source organism: uncultured Actinomycetota bacterium (assembly GCA_963781695.1). GTDB lineage: Bacteria > Actinomycetota > Actinomycetes > Propionibacteriales > Nocardioidaceae > Nocardioides_B. The sequence goes on along the minus strand of CAWAGE010000005.1, from coordinate 440,849 downwards.
CCCGTCCGCGTCGGGCTGGAAGTAGTTGGTGCGCAGGGTCGCGCGCACCGCGACCAGGTACGACCGCAGGATGCGGTCCTGGTCCAGGGCGGCCACCTGGTCCAACGCCTCGGTGATGCGTCGCTCGATGTCCTCGGTCGCCGCGGCGCGGTGCTCGTCGGCCTCGACGCCGGAGCCCTCCAGGCGTGGGTCGAACCGGGCCTCGAACAGCGCCACGAGCCCGCGGGCGATCTCGACGTTCTGCACCAGGGCGGCCTCGATGTAGTCCTGGGCGAACGGCGTGCCTCCCTGCCGCATGTACTTGGCGTAGGCGCGCAGCAGCGCGGCCTGCCGCCAGGTGAGCCGGGCGGACAGCACCAGTGCGTTGAACCCGTCGACCTCGTTGTCGCCCTCCCACACCGCGTTCACCGCGTCCTGGAACAGGTCCCGGCTGCCCTCGGGCAGCTCCCCGGCGAACCGCAGCCCGAAGTCGTAGATGTGCGAGGGCCGGTCCAGCCCGTCGAGGACGTAGGGACGCTCGTCGATGACCTCCACCCCCATCGACGACAGGATCGGCAGCACCTCCGAGAGCGAGAGCGGCGACCCGATGCGGTAGACCTTCAGCCGCGCCTCGTCCGGTCCGGCGTCCATCACCTGGTAGAAGGACAGGTCCAGGCCGCCGTCCGCCGGGATCCCCTCCAGCCGGCCGAGGTCGACGGCGCCCGTCCGCGGCGGATAGTCCTCCTTGTAGGCCTCGGGGAAGGAGTCCGCGTAGCGCCGCGAGAGCAGCGCACCCTCCTCCTCGCCGTACTCCGCGTGGGCCGCGGCCACGAAGTCGTCCCGCCAGGAGCGGGCGGCCTCCGCGAGCCGTCGTTCGATGTCGGCGGCGTCGAAGTCCCCCACCAGCTCGCCGGCCGGCGGTCGGACCACGAAGTGCAGCCGTGCCAGCAGCGACTCGCTGACGCGAGCGGTGTACTCCACCGACTGCCCACCGAGCCGGGTCTTCAGGATGCCCGAGATCCGCTCGCGTACCGCCGTGGTGTAGCGGTCGCGAGGCAGGTAGACCAGGCACGACAGGTAGCGCCCGTAGGTGTCGCGCCGCACGAACAGCCGCAGCTGCCGCCGCTCCCTGGTGTGGAGCACCGCCTCGGCGATCGGCGCCAGCTCGTCGACGGGGGTCTGGAACAGCTCGTCGCGCGGGTAGGTCTCCAGCACGTCCATCAGCGCCTTGCCGGTGTGGCTCTGCGGCGCGAAGCCGGACCGGTCGACGATCTGCTTGGCCTTGACCCGGATCACCGGGATCCGGCTCAGCGACTCGGTGTACGCCGCGGACGAGAACAGCCCGAGGAACCGTCGCTCGCCGATCACCTCGCCCTGGTCGTCGAACGTCTTGACGCCGACGTAGTCGAGGTAGACCGGCCGATGCACGGTCGAGCGGGAGTTGGCCTTCGCCAGCACCAGCAGGGTCTTCTCCAAGGCATGGTCGCGGACCAGGGGTGGCAGCAGCCGGGTGGAGACCGAGGTCATGTCCTGGTCGGCCCGCAGGATGCCGAAGCCGGTGCCGGGAACCGCGTGGAGCGTGTACTCCTGACGGCTCCCCGCCTCGGACCCGGTCCCGGGACCGCTGTCGGTCCCGTCGCCCGGCGCCGGCGGGTCCGCCGTCTCCAGCCGGTACTCCCGGTACCCCAGGAAGGTGAAGTGCGCGTCGGCCAGCCAGCGCAGCAGCGCCTGCCCCTCCTCGATCTCCGCCGGCGGCAGCGACGCGGGCGGGTGCTGCTCGAGGTCCTTGATGATGTCGAGCGCCTGGGCGTGCATCCGCGGCCAGTCCTCGACCGCCTCGCGCACGTCGCGCAGCACCTTGCTCAGGCAGCGCTCGACCTCCTGCCGCTGAGCGGGGCTGGACTCCCGGCTGATCTCGATGTGCATCCACGACTCGCGGTAGACGTCCTGCTCCTGCTCGGGACCGTCCGAGCGGTCGGCGGCGGCCGGGTCGGTGAAGACCTCCAGCAGCTTCCCCGCAACGTCGCGCCGGACCAGCAGCTGCGGGTGCACCACCAGGTGCACCTCGCGGTTCTCGTCGTTGAGCTCCATGGTCACCGAGTCGACGAGGAACGGCATGTCGTCGGTGACCACCTCGACCACGGTGTGACCGCCGGCCGACCAGCCGTGCTCGGAGACCGTCGGGGTGAAGACCCGGACGTTGGCGGTGCCCTGCGGACGCTGCAGCGCCAGCTTGTACTGGCTCATCGTCGCGCCGTACAGGTCGACGTCGGTGCGCTCGACGAGGTCCTCGGCGGGGACGTGGCGGTAGACGTAGCGGACCAGCCCGGCCGAGGTCTCGGGGGGCGGCCCTCCGGAGGCCTTGCGTCCCGCGGCGAAGGCCGCCGCTCGGTCGAGGAGGTCGTCGCCTCTTCCGGTCGCCGTCTCGTCCATCGTCTGGGGCACGCAGCATCAACCCTCGTCGTCCACGACGGCACGTCGTTGTGCCGCGTGGCCGACCCTAGCCCCCGGCGGTCTTCTGGCCGAGACCCCTCAGCGAGGTCCCGCCAGCCAGTCGCGTCCCACGCGGCCCTCGGCCTTCATCGCGGACCGGAACAGGTCCGCGACCAGTCCTTCCAGCTTCCCGCCGATGAGGGGGACCTTGACCTTGATGTCCCCCTCCACGGTCTGCACCGTCCTGGGGCCGTCGGCGGTCAGCGAGATGGTCCCGGTCAGCGAGCCCGGCTTCCCGGGGGTCTCGAGGTGGAGGGACCCCCCATCCGCCGAGGTCCAGCGCTCCCGGCGGACGAGCCTGACCTGGTCGCCAACGAACGCGGCGGCGAAGGCGGGCACCCCCGTGGTGGGCTGGCTCTGGTCGACCACGACGCTCATCCCGGCCCCGGCACCCGTCACGCTCACGTCGCGGCGGTCGGCCTTCATCGCGTCGCACACCTGCTCACGGAAAGCCGGGTCGGCGAGCATCGCCTGCACCCGCTCGGGCGTGGCGTCGTAGGTGAGGTCGTGGCTGAACTTCATCGACGGGTTCCTTCCGGTCGGTTGTCAGGCCGGGTCGCGCGGGCGTGTGGCCCACACGAGGGCCGGCACGCGGTCATCATGGCGCATCGCTCTCACGCGACCGCTGCTCGGGAGCGGGGGCCGGGGAGGGCCGGTCGTCCGCGCCGCTCCGCCGGACGGCGACGTCGCGGCGCCGGGCCAGGAGAGCCACCACGACCACGACCACGAACGGCCCGAAGGCGATGGCCAGGACCAGCATCACCTCCGACGGTTGCAGCCCGCCGAGGTGCGCTGGGAACGACCCGCTCAGCCGAGGTCCATGTAGGGGTAGCGGTAGTCCGTCGGGGGGACGAACGTCTCCTTGATCGACCGCGGGGAGGTCCACCGCAGCAGGTTCGAGGGCGCGCCCGCCTTGTCGTTGGTGCCGGAGGCCCGGGCGCCGCCGAACGGCTGTTGGCCGACCACGGCCCCGGTCGGCTTGTCGTTGATGTAGAAGTTGCCGGCCGCGAACCGCAGCCGGTGCTGCGCCCAGGCCACCGCCCGGCGGTCGGTGGCGATGACCGCGCCGGTCAGCGCGTACGACGCGACGCTCTCCATCTGGTCCACGACCTGCTCGAACCGGTCGTCGTCGTAGACGTGGACGGCCAGGATGGGTCCGAAGTACTCGGTGCTGAAGATCTGGTCTGCCGGGTCCTCGCCGGCCACGACGGTCGGTCGGACGAAGTAGCCGACCGAGTCGTCGACCTGGCCGCCCGCGACCACCTGCAGGCTCTTGGACCGCTTGGCGCGAGCGATCGCCTTCTTGTGCTTGGCGAACGCCCGGTCGTCGATGACCGCGCCCATGAAGTTGGAGAAGTCGGTGACGTCGCCCATCGCGATCCCCTCGACGTCGGCGACCAGCTGGTCCTCGATGACCCGCCAGATCGAGCGGGGGACGTAGGCGCGCGAGGCGGCCGAGCACTTCTGGCCCTGGAACTCGAAGGCTCCGCGCACCATGGCGGTGCGCACCACGTCGGGGTCGGCCGAGGGGTGCGCGACGATGAAGTCCTTGCCCCCGGTCTCCCCGACGATCCGCGGGTAGGACCGGTACCGGGAGATGTTCTCCCCCACCGTCGCCCACAGGTGCTGGAAGGTCGGGGTCGAGCCGGTGAAGTGGATGCCCGCGAGGTCGGGGTGGCGCAGCGCCACCGCGGACACGTCGAGGCCGTCGCCGGGCAGCAGGTTGATGACGCCCGGCGGCAGCCCGGCCTCCTCGAGCAGCTCCATGATCAGGTGCGAGGCGAGCTGCTGGGTCGGCGACGGCTTCCAGAGGACGGTGTTGCCCATCAGCGCCGGCGCGGTGGGCAGGTTGCCCGCGATCGCGGTGAAGTTGAACGGTGTGATCGCGTAGACGAACCCCTCCAGCGGCCGGTGGTCGGTCCGGTTCCACACGCCCGGCGAGTTGGCGATCGGCTGCTCGGCGAGGATCTCGCTGGCGTAGTGGACGTTGAACCGCCAGAAGTCGATGAGCTCGCACGCCGAGTCGATCTCGGCCTGATAGGCGGTCTTGGACTGGCCGAGCATGGTCGCGGCGTTGAGCCGCTGGCGCCACGGCCCGGCGAGCAGGTCGGCGGCCTTGAGCAGCACTGCGGCTCGGTCCTCGGGGGCCAGGGCGCGCCAGCCGGGCGCGGCCTCCTGGGCGGCCGCGATCGCGGCCCGGGTGTCGGCCTGGGTGCTGTTCTTGAGCACGCCCAGCACATGGGCGTGGTCGTGCGGCTGCACCACGGGGACCTCGGCCCCGCCGCCCATCTTCTTCTCCCCGCCGATCGTCGCGGTCAGGTCCACCTGCCGCGCCTCCTGCCGCTCGAGCTCCTGCTGCAGGGCCGCGCGTTCCGGGGTACCCGGCGCGTAGGTCAGGTTGGGCTCGTTGACGGGTGCCGGCGGAGAGGTGGTCGCGTCCATGACGCGATCGTGTCAGACGCGGTGCACTGGGCCCAAGTCAGCGGGCACGTCCCAGGCTCGCGAGCAGGTCGGCGACCTCCTGCGTCGCCCACCAGCCGAGGTCGTGGTCCAGGCATCGCTCCACCAGCCGGTCCGCGGCCGGGTCGCCCGTGACGAGTGCGTCACCGGCGGCGGCCACGGCGCTCGCCGCGCTCGGCGCGTCGGCCAGCACGGCGGCGACCCGCCGCCACGGAACCGGCTCCTGGACGACGACCAGGGTCGGGTCCTCGGCAACCGCTCCCAGCGCGGGCTCGTCCAGGGCCTGCGGCGCCCGCACCGAGGGCGCGTCGACGGCCAGCACGACCCGGCACGGGCGCGTGCCGGACGCGCCCGGGGTCGGCGGCGGTCCCTGCCCCAGCTCTCTGGCCAGCAGCGTGAGCGACGCCAGCGAGGCAGCCGACGAGGCGGCGTACTCCCAGTCCTCCTCGCCCGCGCCGGAGAGCTCCCGGCGCACGGTGTCGGTGACCGCGTGGGCGAGGAGCGGTGCGGGACCGACCTCGCCGGTCGCCGCCGCGCGCGCGAGCGAGCGCGGCGTGAGCGGCACGTAGACCCGGACGGTCACGACGACCTGCCTCCGGACCGGCCGGGACCGCCGCGCCCACGGGGCGCCCGCTGCCGGGCCGGGGACATGGTGTCGACCAGCTCCTCGAGCGCCTCGGCCAGGCACTGCCCCAGCACGTCGAGGTCGGGGACGGCGTCCCGGTCGCCGGTCAGACCGAAGTGAACCCCACCGTCGTAGGAGGTCACGCCGATCGCGAGCGCGTGCCCCTCGGTCAGTGGCTGCACCGGGTAGGACTCGGCCATCCGGGCGCCGGCGGCGTACAGCGGGAACTGGGGCCCGGGGACGTTGGCGACGACCAGGTCGAAGCCCCGTCGCTGGGCGGACATCGCGACGCGCGCGCCGAGGGCGTGGAAGGTGGCCGGCGCGAAGCCGGCCAGCCCCGCCAACCGGTCGGCCGCCACCGCCCGGCCGGTCTCCTTGTGCGCCTTCAGGGCGTAGGAGACCTGGTGCAACCGGACCACCGGGCTGGCCTCGCCCACCGGCAGGCTCAGCAGCCGCCCCAGCACCTGGCTCCCCAGGGAGGTGGCCTCCAGGTCGTTGTCGATGACGCTCATCGGGACCATCGCGCGCAGCGTCCGGCTGCCGTGCACGGACTCGGCCCGGGTCATCAGCCAGCTGCGAAGCCCGCCGGTGACGGTCGCCAGCACGACGTCGTTGACGGTGCCGCCGTGGAACGACCGGACGGCGCGGTAGTCGGCCAGCGGGGTCCGGACCGTCACGAAGCGTCGCTGCTCCGACAGCCGGGCGTGGACCGGCGACTCGGGGGCCGCCCGCCGGTTGCCCATCAGGGCAGCCAGCTCCCCCACCCGGTCGCCCACCCTCCCCGCCGTGCGCCCCAGGCTGCCGGCGTTGTCCACGAGCGTCGCGACGGCGTCGCGCGGATGGCGCACCGAGTCGCGCATCGCGTCCAGGACGAGGGTGGAGTGGCTCGGCGCCGACAGCGGACGCCACTCCAGGTGCACCGTCTCGGGCGGGTCGGGGTCGTCGTCGAGGATCACCTGACCCAGGTCGACGGTGGAGACCCCGTCGACGAGGACCTGGTGAGAGGTCGTCAGCAGCGCGAACCGCCCGCCCTCCAGCCCCTCGATCAGGTACATCTCCCACAGCGGCCTGCTGCGGTCCAGCCGTCGGGGCATGATCCGCGCCGTGAGGTCGCGCAGCTGCTCCATCGACCCGGGCCTGGGCAGCGCCGACCGCCGCACGTGGTAGGTGAGGTCGAAGTCCTCGTCGTCGACCCACACCGGGTACGCCAGCCGTCCCGGGACCGAGCGGACCCGCTGCCGGTAGCGCGGCACGAAGGCGAGCCGGTCCGCGACCAGAGCGAGCAGCCGGTCGTAGTCGACCGGGTCGACCGGATCGACCGGGTCGAAGATCTCGAGCGTGGCGTTGTGCAGGGGTGTGCTCGCCGACTCCGCGGCCAGCAGCGCCACGTCCTCGGGTCGGAGCCGCTCGGTCATCGTCGCCCCCTCTCCCGCGGTGCCTGGCGCACGTGGGATTCTGTCAGAGCCCGACCTCCCGCCCCCGACGCACCCGCGACCAGGAGAGCTGCATGGTCCTCGCTCACGGCCTCGGTGGCGCCAGCGACCTCCCCATCCCGGCGATCTACGCCATCGCGGGGGCCGGGGGTGCGCTGGCGGTCTCGTTCCTGGTGCTGGCGCTCGCCTGGCGGACCCCGCGCTTCGACGCCGCCCACCGCGGACGGCCGCTGCCGGCCGGGCTCGCGGCGGCGCTGGCCGGGCCGGTGGCGCGGGCGGCGCTGCGGGGCCTGGGACTGGTGGTCGCCGCCTACGTCACCTGGGCCGCCGTCGCGGGGCCGGACCTGGTGACCAACCCCACGTTCGGCTTCGTCTACGTGCTGCTCTGGGTGGGCATCGTCCCGCTGTCCCTGCTGTTCGGGCCGTTCTTCCGCGCGGTGAGCCCGGTCCGCACGCTGCACCTGCTCGTCGTCCGGGTGACCGGCGGACGTCCCGAGGACGGCGTTCTGCGGCTGCCCCGCTGGGTGGGGTACTGGCCGGCCGCGCTGGGGCTGCTGGCGTTCGTCTGGCTGGAGCTGGTCTACCCGGACTCCACCTACCTGTCCCCGGTCCGGCTGTGGTTCGCCGGCTACCTCGCGGTCACCCTGGTCGGGGCCGCCCTGTTCGGCGACGCCTGGCTCGAGCGGGCGGACCCGTTCGAGGTCTACTCGACGCTGGTGGGGCATCTCTCGGTCGTCGGCCGGACCGGCGTCGACGGTGACGGCCCGCTGGTGCTGCGCAGCCCGCTGGGCAACCTCGACGGCGTTCCCGCGCGGCCGGGACTGGTCGCCGTGGTGGCGGTGCTGTTCGGCAGCACGGCCTTCGACAGCTTCAAGGACAGCAGCCCGTGGCTCCGCTTCACCCAGTCCTCGTCGGTGAGCTCCACCTGGCTGGACCTGGCGGCCCTCGTGACGTTCTGCGTCGTGGTGGGCCTCAGCTTCGCGGTGGCGACGATGGCGACGGGGGTCGGCGACGGAGTCTCCCGACACGCACTGCCCGACCTGTTCGCGCACTCCGTGGTGCCGATCGTCGTGGGGTACATGGTGGCCCACTACCTCAGCTACCTCGTGGAGGTGGGCCAGCAGACCCTGGTCCAGCTCAGCGACCCGATGGGCACCGGCGCGAACCTGCTGGGGACGGCCGACTGGTCGGTCGGCTTCTGGTTGTCGGGCCACCCGACCTTCCTGGCGGTGACCAAGGTGGCCGCGGTCGTCCTCGGTCACGTGCTGGGGGTGGTGGCCGCCCACGACCGGGCGGTTCGGCTGCTGCCGGTGCGGCACCAGCTGACCGGTCAGCTGCCGCTGCTGCTGGTCATGGTTCTCTACACCGTCACCGGGCTCTTCCTGCTCTTCGGCGCCTGACCAACCCCTTGCCGGGCGCCGTCGCGCGCCCCGTCACCGGTCCCGTCACCGGTCCCGTCACCGGTCCGGTCACCGGCCGCAGGGCCGCCACGACACCCTGGGCCGCGGTCGCCAGCGCGGTGCGCAGCGGTGACTCGCCCGTCTCGAGGAGGGTCCGACCGGTCATCAACGCGCGGTCGGCGGCGGCCCGGTCGTGCGGGACGAAGTGCACCTCCACCGGACGGGCGAACCCCTCCACCATGCCGGCGATCTCCCGGTCGCTCCAGCCCAGCGACGACCGGGTGCCGTTGACCACCACCCGCGGCCGGACCCCGGGCACGACGTCGGCCAGCTCGACCAGGCCGCGGGCCAGCCGGGCCAGCCCGACCGGGTCGGCGGCCCCGACCACCAGCACCTCGTCGGCGCGGGCCAGCGACGTCAAGGTGACGGCGTTGCGCTGCGGGGCGGAACCCGCGAACGGGTCATGGGTCTCCCCCTCCAGGCTGAAGCCGACGTCGACGACGACCAGGTCCACCAGCCGGGCTGCCTCCTCGACCAGGTCGGCGTACGCGCTCACGCGGACCTCGGACCAGCGGTCGGGGCGCGGCAGACCGGTCAGCACCCGCAGCCGCGGCGCGACCTGGCGCGCCGTCGCAATCAGCCGGTCCCGGTCCAGCCGCCCGGTGTTGGCCGCCCGCACCGCGGCCAGCACCCCGGAGACCTCCTCGAGCAGTCCGAGGTGCTGAGCGACCGCCCCACCGTAGGTGTCGGCGTCGACGAGCATGACCTCGAGGCCGCCGGCGGCGGCCTCGGTCGCCACCGCCACCGCCACCGTCGTCCGGCCCGGTGCTCCGGCCGGACCCCAGACCACGACCACTCGGCCGGGTCGGTCCCGCTCGCCGGTCCCGGCCCCGTCGTCGGCCCCGTCGTCGGCCCCGTCGTCGGCCCCGTCGTCGGCCCCGTCGTCGGCCCCGTCGTCGGCCCCGTCGCTGCCCACGGCCGAGTCGTTGCGCAAGGCCCGGTCGCTGCTCACGGCCCAGTCGCCGCCCCGGTCGACGTCGCCACCGACCTCGCGTGCCCGGTGGCCACGGCCGGTTGACTGCGCGACCGCGCTGCGCACCGTTTCGGCCAGACTGGCCAGCTCGGAGCCGGCGAGCAGGTGCTGCACCCCGACCCGCCGCATGCGCTCCACGTCCCCGTCCGCCAGCTCCTCGGGCGCGGCGACCACGACGACACCGACCCCGTGCCGACCGAGCGCGGCCAGGCTGTCGGCGTCCAGCCCCGGCAGCGCGGGTGAGAGCACGGCGGCCGCGGCGCTGCGGCTCGCGGCGGTGGCGAGCAGGTCGGTGAGGTCGACGCAGCGCTTGGTGACCACCACCCCGGGACCCGCGCGGGACAGCCACTCCAGAGCCTCGGCCTCCCAGGCCGCCCCCGCCGCAGCGAGCAGCACGGCGGTCCGAACGGGCGCAGTCCCGGCGCTCACCGCGGCACCGTGAGCAGTACCGCGCCGCTGCTCAGCGCCGCGATGGCGGTGGGCAGCCCCCGCGCGGCCACCGGAGGCACGCCGACGATCACCTGCCGGGTCGAGGTCGGCCCGAGCGAGGAGCCCGACGGCGGCACCGCCACGACGGCGACGTGGTCGAAGACCAGCACCGACCGCCGGCTCGGCGCGCCGCCGGCACCGGGCGAGGTCCCGCCGGGGGCGCCGGCGCCGGGCGTGACCCAGACGTCGACCACGGACCCCACCCGAACGGTGGCCGGGACCGCCTCGGCTCCCACGGCGAGCGGCACCTGGGTCGTCGTGCCCGCGCCGTCGAGGTTCAGCGCGGCCCGGGGCAGCAGCTCACCGGCCCCGACGGGGCGGGCCGTCGTGACCCCGGTCGGCGGTGGCTCGCTCGCCGGCAGGTACCGGTCGGCGTCGGCCCGGTCGGAGAACCGCACCCGCCGGGTCACCAGATCCTCGACCGGGACGGGACGACCCTCGGGGAGCGTCACCCGCGCCGCCCAGACGCCGACGGTGTCGTCGGCGGCGGCCGCGAGCCGGGCACCGACCAGGGCGCAGCCGGCGACCAGCAGCACACCGACCAGCAGCCGCGGGTCGCGCCACCGCGCCCCTTGCACCCGGCGGGCCGTCGGCGACGGCCCCCGCGGCGACAGGTCGCCGTGCCCGTCGGCGTCCGCGACGCGTGCCGCCAGTCCCCGTCCCCCTCGTGCCATCGCCCCATCATGGCGGCTGGACCCTGGAATGGCACGGGTCCATCCACAACCAAACCGCACCAGGCTCACGCGACCGAGCCAAACGCTGGCATAGTAAAGGGATGCCCCCCAGCTCCGAGCGGCCGACCGAGCACCCCCGGTTCCTCACCCTCGCCGATGTCGCCGAGGTGCTGAACACCTCGGTCGCCCAGGTGCGGGCCCTGGTGCACTCCGGCGAGTTGCGCTACATCCAGATCGGCGGGCGCCAGCAGTACCGGATCGAGGCGGTCGAGCTCGAGAAATACATCGCACGCATGTACGCCGAGTCGGACGCCAAGGCCTCCCAGTCCGACTGCCCGACCCGGACGCCGCCAGCCGGGCCCGCCGCCAGCCTCACGTAGCCAGCCTGCCGCGGCCGTCCGGCAGCGGCTCAGCCGCGCTGCACGGCGGCCAGGGCTGTGAACGGAACGACGTGGAGTCGTCCGGGCGCGGCACCGACCACCCGGACCTCGACGAAGTCCGCACCCACGCGACCCAGCACGCCGGTCACCGTCGACCCGTCCACGCGGTGCAGCCGGGGCTGGTCGGCCGGATCGACGGTCGCCCGCAGCACCGAACCGATGCCGAGCCGGGCCGCCACGGGCCGCGCCCGGCCGGGGACCGCGGCATCGGCGAGGCCCTGCCACTCCACGACGGCAGCCAGCCGCACGACGGTCTCGCCCCCCGCGGCCGTGAGCAGGCACCACCCCTCCCCCGCCCGCACCACGACGCCGAGCACCCGCCACCCACCGACCAGCCGGACCCCCACCGAGAGCCCGACCGACGCCTGCAGCCGGCCGGCGAGGTCGACCATGGCGTACTCCGCGACCTGCTGCTCGGCGACCTCCGCGTCCCGCTCGGTCAACGCCGGGCCGTCCGGGCCCGGCTCGCGGTCGGCGAGCAGGGCCGCGGTGAGGTCACCCAACCGCCGGTCCCAGTGCATGCCCGCACGCTGCCCGGCCCCCTCGATGCCTGTCAACGGCTGTGGACGAGCGGTTGACGATGCCCGCCTCGTGCCCTGGAATACATCAAACAAGATCAAACGAGAGACTCTGCGATGGCACGGCATCATCTGACGGTATCGGTCGGGGTGGGACTGCTCCTCCTCGGGATGGCCGGCGCCGGCACCGCGGTCTGGCTCCTCACCGGGGACCCGCTGCTGGCTGCCGCCCGGAGCTGGCGGAACGGCGGCGTGCCCGGGCTGGCGGCGATGCCGTTCGAGCACGCCCTGAGCGCGGTGCTCGCCGCCGTGCTGCTGGTAGGAGCGGCCTGGTCGGGCACGGTGACCAGCCTGGCTGCGGCAGCGACCCTGGTCCACCTGCACGCCGGCCGCCCCCGCCCGGCGCCGGCGCTGGTCGCTGTCGCCGAGCACGGCCGCCCACGCCCGGTCCGCCGGTGGGTCGCGCTCGCGCTGGGCGCGACGGTGGGCGCCGTCGCCGTCTCACCGGCCGTCGCCGGCCCGGTGACCGAGGACCGTGCGCCTCGTGCCCCGTCCCTGAGCGGGCTCGCCCTGCCGGACCGGCCGACCGGTGCACCGCCCCCGCCCTGCCCGCCCGCGTCACCCGGCAGCGTCGTGGTCCGGGCCGGCGACTCGCTGTGGTCCGTCAGCGAGCGGCTGCTGGCCGGGGCACCGACCGACCGCGAGGTGTCGGTGGCCTGGCACCGGCTCTACGGGACCAACCGCCGCAACCTCGGCCCCGACCCGGACCTGATCCAGCCCGACACGCGGCTGCGTGTCCCGCCCCTCCTCCACTCCGCTCCCAGGAAGGCACCACCGTGACCACCCCGCCGACCCACCCGCCGACCCACCCGCCGACCCACCTGCCGACCCGGGCCGCGACCGCCCCCGCCGCCCAGCCCGCCGTCCCGGCCGCGGGCCGTGCGGCCCGACGGCCCCCCGGCCCCGCTGCCGCCCTGGCGACGGTGACCCACCTCGCGCCGCCGGGGCAGGCGCACCCCGTTGCGGTCCCGCTGGCCGGGCTGCAAGGCACGCTGGCGCTCGACCTGGATCGGCTGCCGAGCGTCCCGCCCATCCCCGAGCTGCGGGTGCTGCCGGTCGCGGCGACCCCCGCCGACCCGGCGCTGCGCGCCTGGGCCGCCCGGTTCGCGCAGGCGACCGTGGAGGTCCTGGGCGGGGACCGTCCGGTCGCTCAGCTGTTGCGCTGGACCACCGCCCGGGTCTACGCCGACCTCGACCGCCGTGCCCGAGTGCTCGGCCAGGTGGGCCCCCCGGCCGGCCGGCGCCGCACGGTCCGTCCGCAGGTCCGCAGCGTCCACGTGTTCCGCCCTGGGCCCGGCTGTGCCGAGGTCAGTGTGCACGTGCGGCACGGCGAGCGGTCGCGAGCCCTCGCAGCCCGGCTCGAGGAACGTGAGGGTCGGTGGCGGTGCGTGGCGCTGGAGCTGGGCTGAGGCCGACCTCAGGACAGCCGGGTCAGCTGGACGTCGACCGCCATGGAGGAGGTCGTGCCGCCGGAGAAGATCCCGGTCAGTGGCGGCACGTCGGAGTAGTCACGGCCGCGGGCCACGACGACGTGCCGGTCCCCCGGCTCGATGTCGTTGGTCGGGTCGAAGCCCACCCAGTCGCCGTCCCACCACTCGATCCAGGCGTGCGACTCGCCGGTGACGGTCTCCCCCACCTGCGGGTCCCGCTCGGGGTGGAGGTAGCCCGACACGTAGCGGGCTGGCACGCCCGCGGAGCGGAGCGCACCGATGGCGACGTGCGCCATGTCCTGGCAGACGCCCTTGCGGGCCCGCCAGGCGTCCATGGCGTGCCCGTGCACCTGGGTCGACCCGGACTGGTAGGTCATCTCCTCCCACACCAGCCGGCACACCCGCCGCGCGAAGTCGGTGGGCCCGCTGCTGGCTGCCGCGAGCCCAGCGCTGGTGGCGCCCAGCGCGGCGTCGGGGCGCACCCGGTCCTCGACGACCAGGGTCTCGCAGAAGCGGTCCAGCGTCCTCGGGTCGGCCAGCTCGGACCAGGAGAGGCCACCGGGCTGCCACGGCGGTCTGCTCACCTGGACCGTGGAGGTCCCGGTGACCGTCAGCTCGCTGTGCTGGTCGAGCACCTCGAACGCGGTCACCTCGGTGCCCCAGTAGTCGCGGTACGTCGAGGTCCAAGGGGTCGGCGTGACGGAGAGCCGGGTGTGCAGCACCACCTGCTGGGTGCTGGTGTAGGGCGTCATCCGAGCCAGGTTGTAGGACGCGGCGACCCCACCGTCGTAGGAGATCCGGGTGGTGTGGACGATCCGGAACTGCATGGCCATCAGGCGCCTCCCTGCCAGCTCATCGCCACGGCGTGGGCGAAGTAGCGGTGCGTCACCGCGTCGCTGGCGGCGGCACAGGTGCGCTGCAGGCGCTCCATCTCCCCGGGCAGGTCGGCGGTGATGTCGGTGATGGAGCGGTACTCCAGCTCCGCCCGGGCCCGGCCGAGCAGCCGCTGCGCCTCGTCCTGGAAGCCGACCCGTTGGCCGCTCGCCTCCAGGTTGGCCAGGCACTCCTCGGCCCGGGTCAGCGCGTGGACCACCGACCGGGGGAACAGCCGGTCCAGCAGCAGGTACTCCGCAGCCTCGCGGTCCGTCTCGAGTCCCCGGTAGGCCCGCAGGAACGACTGGTAGGCACCGCAGGCCCGCAGCGTGGTGGGCCACGCGGAGCTGGACCCCGGGCTCAGGGCCGAGGTGGCGACCAGCCGGGCCGTCATGTCGGCCCGTTCCAGCGACCGGCCCAGCATCAGGAACTGCCAGCCCTCGTCCCGGCTCATGGTCGCGTCCGCGGTGCCGTTGATGACGGCCGCCCGCTCCCGCACCCAGCGGAAGGCGTCCTGCGGCCGCATGGCCCGGAACCGCCCGGACGGCAGGAACCGGTAGGTCGAGTTGATGACCTCCCACAGGTCGGTCGACAACGTCTCGCGGGCGCGCCGCGCGCTCTCGCGGGCCCCGGCGACGGCAGCGGTGATGGAGGTGCCCTCGTCGGTGTCGAAGGCCAGCCGGAACAGCGTCGACTCCACCGTCAGCCGTCCGTCCGGGATCCGGGTGCCCATCACCGACAGCAGCGTCCGGCAGGCACCGTCGATGTCGACCGACGGGTCCTCCACCATCATCTGCATCTGCACGTCCAGGATCCGTGCGGTGTCCTCGGCCCGCTCGACGTACCGACCGATCCAGAACAGCGACTCCGCGATGCGGCTCAGCACGTCGGCCGCCGATCCGGCTGCCGGGCCTGCTGTTGCTGCTCGGCCTGCATCGACCGGGTCTCCACGGCCGGACCGGTGTCCAGCGGTGGCGCGTGCACCTCCGGCGGCGGCTGCACCGGCCGCGGGGTCGTCACCCGTCCGCCGGCGAGCACCCAGGTGTCCTTCGAGCCACCACCTCGCGAGGAGTTGACGATCAGCTCGCCCTCCGGCAGGGCCACCCTGGTCAGCCCGCCGGGGAGCACCCACACCTTGTGACCGTCGTTGACCGCGAACGGCCGCAGGTCCACGTGGCGGGGCCGCATGCCCTCCTCGAACAGGGTGGGCACGGTCGAGAGCTGCACGACCGGCTGGGCGATCCAGGAGCGCGGGTCCTCCAGCACCTTCGCGCGCAGCCGGTCGAGCTCGGTCGGCGTCGCGTTCGGCCCGATCACGATCCCCTTGCCGCCCGAGCCGTCGACCGGCTTGAGCACCAGCTCGTCGAGGCGCTCCAGCACCTCCTCGCGGTGGTCGGCGTCACCGAGTCGCCAGGTGTCCACGTTGGCGAGCACCGGCTCCTCGGACAGGTAGTAGCGGATCAGGTCGGGAAGATAGGTGTAGACGAGCTTGTCGTCCGCGACCCCGTTGCCGACCGCGTTGGCGATGGTCACATCGCCCGAGCGAGCCGCGTTCATCAGGCCGGGACAGCCGAGCAGCGAGTCGGCGCGGAAGTGCACCGGGTCGATGAACTCGTCGTCGACACGCCGATAGATCACGTGCACCTGCTCCAGGCCGCTCGTGGTCCGCATCATCACCCGGCCGCGCTGGCAGACCAGGTCCCGGCCCTCGACCAGCTCGATCCCCATGGTGCGGGCGAGCAGGGCGTGCTCGAAGTAGGCGCCGTTGAACACGCCGGGGGTCAGCACCACCACCGTCGGGTCGTCGACCCCGGCCGGGGCGCTGGCCCGCAGGGCGTTGAGCAGCCGGCGCGGGTAGGAGCCGACCGGCCGGATCCGGTGCCCCGTGAACGCCTCGGACAGCGCTGCCGAGACCGCCCGCCGGTTGGTCATCACGTAGGAGACACCCGACGGCACCCGGACGTTGTCCTCCAGGACCCGGAAGTCGCCGCGGTCGTCGCGGATGAGGTCGATGCCGGCGACGTGGATCCGGACCCCGTTCGGGCTCTTGATGCCTGCCGCGACCCGGTGAAAGTGCGACGACGTCGTGACCACCGACCGCGGCATCACCTCGTCGTCGAAGACCCGGCCGGTGTCGTAGACGTCGTCGAGGAACAGCTCCAGGGCCCGGACCCGCTGCTGGACGCCGCGGTCGATGACCGTCCAGGCGTCCTGCTCGATCACGCGCGGCATGATGTCGAGCGGAAACGCCCGCTCCTCCCCGCCGATGTCGAAGGTGACCCCCTGCTCGAGGTAGGCGGTGGTGAGGGCCTCCGCCCTGGACCGAACCTCGGCCGCCGAGACCTGGGCGAAGGAGTCCGCGAGCCGCGCGTAGGGGCCGCGCAGCACGTCCCCGTCGAACATCTCGTCGTAGGCCGGTCCCGCTCGGTCCAGGTAGTTCTCGAAGAGCTCCTTCACGCAGTGAAGGCTAGCCATCCTGCGTAACGGCAGTGTTGCGCAGGGTTGCCCAGGATGCCCGGGCTGCGCACCCCTGTCCCGGGCCGGGTCAGCCGTTGACCCGGGTGGTCAGCCCGGTCGGGCCGCCCGGCGCCCCGTGGCACTTCTTGTACTTCTTGCCCGACCCGCAGGGACAGTCGGCGTTGCGCGAGGTGCCCTCGAACTCCTGACCGGCGAGCGCCTGGGCCGTCTGCGGAGAGCCGCTGAGCTCGACGTCGCCGTCCTCGGACGGGGCGGAGTAGGTGAGGTTCTGCGGCGGACGCGGCGTCTCCAACCCTCTGGCGTGCAGCGTCGGGGGCCCGCCTCCGTTGGCAGCGGCGGCGGCCTGGGCGAGCGCCGGGCCCATCTCGACGCTGGGCACCGGCTGCTGCTCGGCCGGCGGCTCCTCCTCCTCGACCTGCACGTCGAGGTTGAACAAGAAGCCGACGGACTCCTCCTTGATGCCGTCCATCATGGCCGCGAACATGTCGAAGCCCTCACGCTGGTACTCCACCAGTGGGTCGCGCTGGGAGTAGGCCCGCAGCCCGATGCCCTCACGCAGGTAGTCCATCTCGTAGAGGTGCTCGCGCCACTTGCGGTCGAGCACCGAGAGCAGCACGCGACGCTCCAGCTCGCGCATCACCTCCTCGCCGAACTGCTGCTCGCGCCGGTCGTAGGCCTCCTGGGCGTCCCGCTTGAGGTCCTCCACCAGCTCGTCACGGTCGAGCCCGTCGCGGCCGCCGGCCTCGCCCTCGACCTGGGCCAGGGACCGGTTGAGGGGGTAGAGCTGCTTGAGCGCCGTCCAGAGCCCGTCGAGGTCCCACTCCTCCGGGAACCCCTGGGTCGCTCCGCGCACGTAGCCCTCGACCACGTCGTCGACCATCGAGCGGATCTGCTCGTGCAGGTCCGCACCCTCCAGCACCGCGCGCCGCTCGCCGTAGATGACCTCGCGCTGCCGGTTCATCACGTCGTCGTACTTCAGCACGTTCTTGCGGGAGTCGAAGTTCTGCGACTCCACCTGCGCCTGCGCCGAGGCGATCGAGCTGGTCACCGACTTGTTCTCGATGGGCTGGTCGTCGGGCACCTTGAGGGTCACCAGGATGCGGTCGACCCAGTCGGACTTGAACAGCCGCATCAGCTCGTCCTGCAGCGACAGGTAGAACCGCGACTCGCCCGGGTCGCCCTGGCGGCCGGAGCGTCCACGCAGCTGGTTGTCGATCCGGCGGGACTCGTGCCGCTCGGTGCCGAGCACGTAGAGGCCCCCCGCGGCCTTGACCTCGTCGTGCTCGGCCGCGACCTGCGCCTTGACCTGCTCGAGGGTGGCGGACCAGGCGGCCTCGTAGGCCTCGCTGTCCTCCAGCGGGTCGAGCCCGCGCTCGCGCAGCTGCTGGTCGGCGAGGAACTCCACCGAGCCGCCGAGCATGATGTCGGTGCCTCGTCCGGCCATGTTGGTGGCGACCGTGACAGCGCCCTTGTGCCCGGCCAGCGCGACGATCTTGGCCTCCGACTCGTGCTGCTTGGCGTTCAGCACGGTGTGGGGGATGCCGCGCCGCTTCAGCAGGCCGGAGAGCAGCTCGGACTTCTCCACCGAGACCGTGCCGACCAGCACCGGCTGGCCCTTCTCGTGACGACCCGCGAGGTCCTCCACCACAGCGTGGTACTTCGCCTCCTCGGTGCGGTACACGAGGTCGCGCTGGTCGATGCGCGTCAACGGCCGGTTCGTAGGGATCGCGACGACGCCGAGCTTGTAGATCTTGTCGAACTCCGAGGCCTCGGTCATCGCCGTCCCGGTCATCCCCGAGAGCCGACGGTAGAGCCGGAAGTAGTTCTGCAGCGTCACCGTGGCGAGGGTCTGGTACTCCTCGCGGATCTGGACGCCCTCCTTGGCCTCGATGGCCTGGTGCAGCCCCTCGTTGTAGCGCCGCCCGGCGAGCATCCGCCCGGTGTGCTCGTCGACGATCAGCACCTCGCCGTCGAGGACGACGTACTCCTTGTCGTTGCGGAAGAGCTCCTTGGCCTTGATCGCGTTGTTCATGAACGAGATCAGCGGCGTGTTGACCGAGTCGTACAGGTTGTCGATGCCGAGGTGGTCCTCGACCTTGGTGATGCCCGGCTCCAGCACCGAGATCGTGCGCTTCTTCTCGTCGACCTCGTAGTCGTGGTCGCGGACCATCGACCGGGCGATGGTGGCGAACTCGGGGTACCAGCGGACCTCGTCCTGGGTCGGTCCGGAGATGATCAGCGGGGTGCGGGCCTCGTCGATGAGGATCGAGTCGACCTCGTCGACGACCGCGAAGTTGTGGCCGCGCTGGACGCACTCGTCGAGAGAGGAGGCCATGTTGTCGCGCAGGTAGTCGAAGCCGAGCTCGTTGTTGGTGCCGTAGGTGACGTCCGCGGCGTAGGCGACGCGACGCTCCTCGGGAGACATCTCGGGCAGGATCACCCCGACGGACAGGCCGAGGAAGTGGTGCAGCCGTCCCATCCACTCGGCGTGGTACCTCGCCAGGTAGTCGTTGACGGTCACGACGTGGACGCCGTCGCCGGACAGCGCGTTCAGGTAGGCGGGCAGCGTGGAGACCAGCGTCTTGCCCTCGCCGGTCTTCATCTCGGCGATGTTGCCGAGGTGCAGCGCGGCGCCACCCATGAGCTGGACGTCGAAGTGACGTTGCCCGAGCACCCGTTTGGCCGCCTCGCGGACGGTCGCGAAGGCCTCCGGCATCAGGTCGTCGAGGGTCTCCCCGGCCGCCAGGCGACGGCGGAACTCCTCGGTCTGCCCCCGCAGCTCCTCGTCCGTCATGGCCGTGAAGTCGTCCTCGATGGCGTTGACGGCCTTGGCGATGGCCTCCAGCCGTCGGAGGATCTTGCCCTCGCCGAGGCGGAGGATCTTGTCGAGGATGGCAGGCACGAGCGTCGACTCCTGGGATTCGTCCAGCTGTGGGCGGCCGACGCGGCACCAGGGCGGCGTCCGGCCAGGGGGTTGCCCCGTCGACCATCGTAACCACGGCGAGCACGTTCGCGGCGGCGTTGCGCCCAGCGGAGTCGGCCGGGGCCGGTGGGCGGGCTCAGCAGCCACGCCCGACGGCGAGCGCCAGCGGCGCCGCGAGGTCACCGCCGCCCGGCACCCGCACCCCGCCCAGACCCAGCCAGCCGGCCAGCTCCCTCAGCTCGGCGGCCAGCTCGACGGCGGTGTGCTCGGGCGACGGGTGCGCGGGGGTCGGGCGCTCGGCCCAGGCCCCCCGCACCTCCAGCACCCCTTCCCGGCGGTCGGCCTTCAGGTCGACGCGTGCCACGAGCGAGTCGCCGAGCAGGAACGGCAGCACGTAGTACCCGTGCACGCGCCGCGCCGCGGGGACGTAGATCTCGATGCGGTACCGGAAGTCGAAGATCCGCTCGGTGCGCTCCCGTCGCCACACCACCGGGTCGAACGGGGAGAGCAGCGCCCGCGCGTCGACGCGGCGGGGGGCGGCGGCGTCGGTGTGCAGGTACGCCGGCCGCTCCCAGCCCTCGATCCGGACCGGACGGAGCTCGCCCGCCTCGACGAGCTCGGCCACGGCGCGGCGGGCCGCCCCCGGGGTCATCCGGAAGTAGTCCCGCAGGCAGGGCTCCGTGGCGACGCCGTAGGCCCGTGCTGCCCGGCGGACGAGCTCGCGCGCGGCCTCCGCGGGCGGCGGCGTCGGGGCCGCGAGGACCTCGGCGGGAAGCACCCGCTCGGGCAGGTCGAAGACCCGCTCGAAGTGCTGGTTGCGGCCCGCCACCGCGAGCTCACCGGCCAGGAAGAGGTACTCCAGCGCCTGCTTGGTCTCCGACCAGTTCCAGCCCCAGTGGCTGCGCTCCCGAGGCAGCCCGCGGTCGAGGTCGCGTGAGGTGGCCGGACCGCCCTCGGCGATCTCCGTCAGCAGCGAGGCGGTGAGCTCGCGCCGCGCGGGCAGCCCGGTCCACGCGTGGCCCCGGTCCCGGTAGCCGGCCATCCGGTGTCGCAGGTGCGGCCACAGCTCGACCGGCATGAACGCCGCGACGTGGGCCCAGTACTCCACCAGCCGGCGAGGCCGCCGCTCGGCGGCCCGCGTCAGCAGGGCACGGTCGTAGCCGCCCATCCGGGAGAACAGCGGCATGTAGTGCGCCCGCTCGACGACGTTGACGGAGTCGATCTGCAGCAGCTGCGTGCGCGCCAGCGTGCGGCGCAGCGTCCGCATGGTCGGCACCAGCGGGCGCGCGTCCCGGAACCCCTGCGCGGCGAGCGTGATCCGGCGGGCCTGGCCCCGGGAGAGGGACAGGGGACCGCCGGCCGTCACGGGATGTCGAGCAGCTTCTCGCGCACGGCGTACATCACGGCCTCCATGCGGGAGTGCAGCTGGAGCTTCTCCAAGATGTTGCGCACGTGGTTCTTGACGGTGTTCTCGCTGATGAACAGCCGCTTGGCGATCTCCCGGTTGTTCAGGCCCTGCGCCACCAGCTTGAGGACCTCCAGCTCGCGGTCGGTCAGCCGCGGCGTGGGCACCTGCTGGCGGTCCGAGCGGGACATCTGCTTGAACTCGTCGAGCAGCTTGATCGCCATCGACGGGCTGATCAGCGACTGTCCGTCCGCGACGACGCGGATCGCCTGGGCCACCTCCTCGATGGAGGAGTCCTTGAGCAGGTAGCCCGATGCGCCGTTCTTCACCGCGTCGTAGAGGTCGGCCTCCTCGTCGCTGACGGTGAGCATGATGATGCGCGCCGACGGGGTGATCTCCTTGATGGCCACGCAGGCCTCGATCCCCGACCGCTTCGGCATCCGGACGTCCATCAAGATGACGTCGGGCGCGGCCGTCGCCACCAGGTCCGTGCCCGCGATGCCGTCGCCCGCCTCGCCGACCACCTCGATGTCGTCCTCGACACCGAGCAGCATGGTCAGGCCGCGCCGGAACAGCTCCTGGTCGTCGACGACCGCGACCCGGATGGGCTCGCTACCGGTGCGTCCCGCCTGTGCGTTGTCTATCACGGGACGATCATGGCACGTGGGACCCCCAGGACGAGCGACTTCCGCCCTGCGTCCATGCCCGGCGGTCGGGGCGGGGGCCCCGAGGTCCCCGTCCCGGCCGGATCAGCTCAGGTCGAGCGTGATGACGCCGTAGTCGTAGCCGCGCCGTCGGTAGACCACGGCGGGCCGCTCGCTCTCCTTGTCCAAGAACAGGAAGAAGTCGTGGCCGACCAGCTCCATCTCGTAGAGGGCCTGGTCGAGGGTCATCGGTGCCGCGGGGTGGCTCTTCTCCCGGACCACCAGCGGACCGTCGCCGAGCACGGTGATCGGCCCGACGTGCCGCTCCACCTCCTGGTCCGAGTCACCGCCCGAGGCGTCTGCGGCGGTCTCGCCCGCCACGCCGGCCAGCGCCTGGGAGACCGACACCGGCGTGTGCCGGCCACGGTGCACCCGTCGCCGGTCGGCGGCACGGCGCATCTGGGTCGCCATCCGGTCCAGGGCCAGGTCGAGGGCGGCCATCTTGTCCTCGGCGCTGGCCTCGGCCCTGATCACCGGCCCCTTCGAGAAGGCGGTGAGCTCGACCCGCACGGCGCGGTCGGCCTGGCGCGGGTTGCGCTCCTTCTCCACCTCGACCTCGACGCGGATCAGGCGATGGTCGTGCTTCTCCAATCGGGCGAGCTTCTCCTCGACGTGGTCCCGGAACTTGTCCGTCAGCTCGCAGTGCCGGCTGTTGAGCACGATGTCCATCGACGACCTCCCGATCTAGGTGACGCGTGGTCTGACTACCTGCATTCCCCGTATCCGTGGCCGCGGAACCTGACGCGCGTGTCGCGACGCGTCGCGGCGTGAGAAGGAGCCCGCCCGGCCGACCTGGTCTTCGACCCCACAACCGCCTGCTGAGGCTTCCGCGGCTTGGTGCCACTACCGGCCTTCTCCCCCGCGACCGCTGCATCTGGCAGCGGACGGGGGGCAGGACTTACCTCTAAGCCGCACCGTGATCGACGCCCCTCACCCGGGCGCGAACCAGGGTGAGGGCCCACGAGGGACGGGCCCCCGCGTGACGTCTTACGTGGACCGTTTCGCCTGCGACTGGCTTCGGCTAGCCGGAGGAGCGGTCGGCGGTCCGGGTCAGCGGTCCGCAGACCCCCGTCGTCCCCGCACAGTGCTCCCCCGGCGCAACCACGGACCCGGGCGGACTCCATGCCACGACGTTAGACGCCCCGGTGCCCGAACGGTAGGGAAGGCCCCGAAACGCCGGGCGACCCGCCGAGGCGGCGCCGCGTGGCGGCCACCACCGCGACGGCCGCCACGCTCACCCCCGACACCTCGAGAGCGCGCTGCGCCTCGCGGGCGGTGGCACCGGTGGTGAGCACGTCATCGACCACCACGACGCTCACTCCCGCGGCGGGACCGGTGACGCGGGCGCGCATCGAGCCGGCCAGGTTCAGGGAGCGCTCCACGGCCGCGAGCCCCGCCTGGTCGCGCACCGGAGCCGCCGCGACCAGCAGGGGACGCACCCGGGCGTGGGTGCCTCGAGCACGCAGCCGTGCGGCGGCCACCCGGGCGGTGCGCAGCAGCGGGTCGTGCCCGCGCCGGCGAACCACGAGTCGGCGCGAGGGCACCGGGACCAGCCAGACCTGCGCCGGGGGCGCGGCGGCGGGCGCCTGCCCGGGAGCCGCGACGGCAGACGTCACCACCTGTGCCAGGACCCGCCCCAGCGGTCCGGCCAGCGACAGCAGCCCGCGCTCCTTGTGCTGGTTCACCAGG
The DNA here is from genome assembly GCA_963781695.1 of uncultured Actinomycetota bacterium. GTDB lineage: Bacteria > Actinomycetota > Actinomycetes > Propionibacteriales > Nocardioidaceae > Nocardioides_B. The sequence goes on along the minus strand of CAWAGE010000005.1, from coordinate 417,743 downwards.
GCCTTGAGCAACCCGTCGTAGTCGCCGCCCGCGTAGGGCGCGGCGAGCCCGGCCGGGCTGGGGCTCGGCCACGCCGGGACACCAGCGCGGGGCAGCGTGCTGTCGCACTGCGCGCAGAGCACGCGGCCCGGCCGGCCGCAGCCGACGCACCCGGTGCCGAGCCAGAGGTCCCGGCCGGCGTCGACGAGCATTCGCGGCGCGGTCATGAAGCCAGGCTCTCGCCGCCTCCCGGTCCGTGCCACCTGGCGCAGGGGGGCTGTGGACGGGCGATCCGACGAGCCGTCGGTGGACGGGAGCGGGTCAGCCGACGTACGTCGCGGCCAGCAGCCCGCTCACCGGTCGGCTGGGGGTCCAGTCGCCGGTGCGGGAGAGCCCGAAGACCCGGCCGCCCGGGGTCTCGACCCACAGCGGGGTCCCCGGGGTCGGAGCGGCCACCACCCGGCGGCCCGCGGCCGCGAGCGGCTCGAGGTCGCCGACCAGCGACGCCACCCGGGACCCGTCGACGGTGACCACGACCACCTGGGACGTGCTCGGCGTCGGCCTCAGCAGCACCGCCACGCTGTCGGGGGTGCGCCAGGCGATGGAGACGGGCGTGCCGGCGGCCTCCTCCAGCGGCAGCTCTCGGGCCGCACCGAGGCGGCGGACCCGGCCGTCCCGGGCGCGCTCCACCCGGGACACCAGCAGCCGCCGCCGCTCGCCGTCGGCCACCAGGGCCACCACCCGGGAGCCGTCACGGGACACGGTCAGCGCGCGCACGTCAGCACCGCTGAGCCCCGGTGCCGCCACCACGGCCGGCTCGTCGTCCCGCCGCACCGAGAGCCTCGCACCCGAACGGGTGCGGTCGAGCAGCCACAGCTGTCCGTGGAGGTCGTAGGCGGGAGCCACCAGGTCGGTCCCGGTCAGCACGGTGCGCACGGCGGCGGGGGTCGGCTCCGCGCCCGGTGCCCCGTCGCGCGCCGCCTCCAGCACCCGGCGTCCGTCGGCGGTGACGCCCGCGGTGCGCTGCGCGAGCAGGTCGACCGCCACCGAGCGGAGCCCCAACGAGAGCGCACCGAACGCTCCGCTGACCGGCTGTCGGCGCCCGGAGGGGTCGACCGTCACGAGCCGTCCGCCGCGGAGTCCGAACAGCTCCGTGGAGGCATAGGCCACCGCGGGGTCGTGGCGGGACCAGGCGTCCACGGCGGCGTCCTTGCCGTCCCCGGGCAGGTCCACCGGCGTGCCCGCGACGGTGACCCGCACCCGCTCCACCGACGGGACCTGGCCCAGCGTCCAGGCCAGCTGCGCCGAGAGCAGCCGCAGCTGCCGGTCGCCCACCTCCAGCAGCTGGGCGCTCAGCGGCACCTCGGCGGTGCCGCTGCCCGAGACCGGCACCGAGATCCCGTCCAGACGGGCGCCGTCGGGGAGGAAGGTCCGCTCGACCCCGCCCAGATAGGGCTCCGGGCCCTTCAGCAGCGCCGAGACCATCATCGTCGGTGCCTGCCGGCCCCGCGGGACGTAGACCGGCTCGGGGACCAGCACCCGCCCGGTGGGGTCGAAGAAGTAGATCAGCGCCTGTTGGTACTGGGTGTCGAAGTGGCTGCGCGGCACCAGCAGCCGGTCGGGCGGGTCGAGGATCCGCCACTGGCCGTCCTGGCGGGCGAGGCGCAGGCGGTAGTCGTGGCCGTCGCCGCCGGTGGGGTCACCCAGCCAGGTGCCTCGGTCGTCGAGCTCGACGACGCCGCGCAGCAGGACCTGCACGGACCCGTCGGGCCGGCTGCGCAGGTCCAGTCCCCGGTAGACCACCGTGCCCTTCTCGGGGACCCAGCTGCGGCCGCTGGCGGCGGTCAGGAACTGGCGCGCGACGTGGCTGGTCAGCGGGGTGGCCGTCATCGAGGTCAAGAAGGCGTCCACCAGCGGGACCGGGTCCGCGCCGGGGCGCGGCCCGGCCGGCGTGTAGTCGATGAGGGTGTCACCCTCGACCGCCTCGGAGACCTCGGTGGACCGCACCGCTCCGCTTCGGGGCAGGCTGACGCAGCCGGTCGCCGCGAGGTCGACGACGAGGACCAGGAGCAGCGCCGTCGCCGCGGCGCGCAGCCGCCCCCTCATGGCCGGCCCGCCGTCCGTCGAGGACCTGCGGTGCCGCTGTCCGAGCCGGGGGCGCCGGCGTCGAGCGGGACCAGCGGCAGCGGGCTGGCCGCGATGGCGTCGCCGGCGAACCGGGGCAGGGTGAGCCGGAACTGCGACCCGCGCCCCGGCTCGCCCCACGCCTGCAGCCAACCGCCGTGCAGGCGGGCGTCCTCGAGGGAGATCGACAGCCCGAGACCGGTGCCGCCGGTGGTCCGGGCGCGGGCCGGGTCGGCCCGCCAGAACCGGTTGAACACCATCGCCGCCTCGCCCGGCTTCAGCCCGATCCCGTGGTCCCGCACGGCCAGTGCCGTGGTGTCGCCGTCGGAGTCCACCAGCACGACCACGTCGTCGCTGCCGGCGTAGTCGATTGCGTTGGTGACCAGGTTCCTGACGATCCGCTCCACGCGCCGGCTGTCCACCTCGGCCACGCACGGCTCCGTCGCGGCCCGCACCACCACGCGGATGCCGCGACGCTCGGCCAGCGCCCGGGTGGACTCCACGACCCGCCGGGCCAGCTCGACGACGTCGGCGTCCTCGAGCTCCAGCGCCGCGGCGCCGGCGTCGAAACGGCTGATCTCCAACAGGTCGGCCAGCAGCAGCTCGAAGCGGTCGAGCTCGGTCTGCAGCAGCTCCGCGGCCCGGGCCGTCGGTGGGTCGAACCGGCCGCGAGCGTCGTGCAGCACGTCACCGGCCATCCGGACCGTGGTCAGCGGGGTGCGCAGCTCGTGGGAGACGTCGGAGACGAACCGCCGCTGCACGCGCGACAGCTCCTCGAGCTGCCGGATCTGCTGCTGGAGGCTGGCGGCCATCTGGTTGAAGGACTGACCGAGCCGAGCGATGTCGTCGTCCCCGCGCACCTGCATCCGCTCCTCCAGACGTCCCGAGGAGAGCCGCTCGGCCGTGCGGCGGGCCAGCCGGACGGGCTTGACGACCTGCCGCGTCACCAGCCAGGTGACGGCCGCGACCAGCAGGAGCAGCAGCGAGGCCCCGGTGGCCAGGGCGCGCCGGACCACCGCGAGGGTCTTCTCCTGGTCCGACATCGGGAACAGGTAGTACAGCGTGTAGGTGCCGCCGTCGGCGGGCAGCACCACCTGCGACCCGGTCACCACCCCCGGCACCGGCGGACGGCCGGTGGCCGCGGCGTACCTGATGGTCGAGTAGGTGTAGGACGTGCCGGCGCCGGAGGCGTCCTCCACCTGCCGGCTCAGCCCGGGCGGGATGCTCGCCTGCAGGACCCCCGGGGTGCTGCTCGTCCCGCCACCCGCCGGGAGGCCGCCGGTCCGGGCCAACGGCCCCCGCATGACGATCTCGTAGCCCTGCACCGAGCCGCGAGAGACCAGCGTCGAGACCAGCTGGGTCAGCTGGGTGCGCGAGTCGAAGTCGTTGCCGTCGGCGGCGGAGAGCCGTCGCTGCGCCTCGGCGGTGGCGCGGGCTGACTCGGCGACCGCCGACTCGGTCTTGGTCTCGACCAGGCCGGTGGTGACCTGCTGGAGCAGCACGTAGCCGACCAGCACCACCACCGCCGCCGAGAGCGCCAGCGTGCTGATCACGACCCGGGCCTGGATCGACCGACCCCACAGGGTCGCGGCCCGTCTCAGGGGCGGCGCGGGGCGCACGGCCTACCCGCTGGTCCCGGCCTTGTACCCGACGCCACGCACGGTGACCACGATCTCGGGCTTCTCGGGGTCGTGCTCGACCTTGGAGCGCAGCCGCTGCACGTGGACGTTGACCAGCCGCGTGTCGGCGGCGTGCCGGTAGCCCCAGACCTGCTCCAGCAGCACCTCCCGGCTGAACACCTGCCGGGGCTTGCGCGCCAGGCAGAGCAGCAGGTCGAACTCGAGCGGGGTCAGGCCGATCGCCTCCCCGGTCCGGGTGACCGTGTGCCCCGCGACGTCGATGCTCAGGTCGCCGATGGTCAGCACCTCGGGGGCCGGCTCCTCGTAGCGGCGCACCCGGGCCCGGATCCGGGCCACCAGCTCCTTGGGCTTGAACGGCTTCACCACGTAGTCGTCGGCCCCCGACTCCAGGCCCACGACCACGTCGACGGTGTCGCTCTTGGCGGTCAGCATCACGATCGGGGTGCCCGACTCGGCCCGGATCTCCTTGCAGACGTCGATGCCGTCCTTGCCGGGCAGCATCAGGTCCAGCAGCACCACGTCGGGCCGGAACTCCCGGAAGTCCGCGAGAGCCCGGTCGCCGGACGGGCAGACCCGCGACTCGAACCCCTCGTTGCGCAGCACGATGCCCAGCATCTCGGCCAGGGCCGCGTCGTCGTCCACGACGAGCACGCGACCCCGGCCCGGCGAGCTCCCTGCATCCACGTGGGTCGCCTCCAGACGTCCCGGCCCGCCGAGGTGTCAGTACCGGTAGTGGTCGGACTTGTAGGGACCGGCCACGTCCACCCCGAGGTAGGACGCCTGGGCGTCGGTCAGCTCGGTCAGCGAGACCCCGAGCGAGCCGAGGTGGAGCCGGGCGACCTCCTCGTCGAGGTGCTTCGGCAGCACGTACACGCCGACCGGGTACTCGTCGGTCTTGGTGAACAGCTCGATCTGGGCGAGCACCTGGTTGGTGAAGGAGTTCGACATCACGAACGACGGGTGACCGGTGGCGTTGCCGAGGTTCATCAGCCGCCCCTCGGACAGCACGATGATCGTCGTTCCCGCCGCCCCGTCGGCCTCCGGGAAGGTCCACACGTCGACCTGCGGCTTGACGTTCTTGCGCCGCACGCCCGGGAAGCCCTCCAGGCCGGCCATGTCGATCTCGTTGTCGAAGTGGCCGATGTTGGCCACGATGGCCTGGAACTTCATCCGCTGCATCTGCGCGACCGTGACGACGTCCTTGTTGCCGGTCGCGGTGATGATGATGTCCGCGGTCGGCAGCACCTCGTCGAGCGTGGCGACCTGGTAGCCGTCCATGGCCGCCTGCAGCGCGCAGATCGGGTCGATCTCGGTGACGATCACCCGGGCGCCCTGGCCGCGCAGCGACTCCGCGCAGCCCTTGCCGACGTCGCCGTAGCCGCAGACCACGGCGACCTTGCCGCCGATGAGCACGTCGGTGGCGCGGTTGATGCCGTCGATGAGCGAGTGGCGGCAGCCGTACTTGTTGTCGAACTTGCTCTTGGTGACCGAGTCGTTGACGTTGATGCCGGGGAAGAGCAGCGACTCCTCGCGCATCATGTCGTAGAGCCGCAGCACGCCGGTGGTGGTCTCCTCGGTGACGCCCTTGATGGCGTTGGCCACCGTCGTCCACCGGGTCGAGCCGTCTCTGACGGTGTCGTGGAGAACCTGGTAGACCACCTTCTGCTCGGCGCTCTCGGCGAGCTCGAGCAGCGGCGCCTCGCCCTGCTTCTCCGCCTGCACGCCCAGGTGGACCAGCAGCGTGGCGTCCCCACCGTCGTCGAGGATCATGTTCGCCAGCTCGTCGCCCGGCCACTGCAGGATCTGCTGGGTGCACCACCAGTACTCCTCCAGCGACTCGCCCTTCCAGGCGAAGACCGGCACCCCGCGCGGGTCCTCGGGCGTGCCGTCCGGACCGACCACGACCGCCGCGGCCGCGTGGTCCTGGGTGGAGAAGATGTTGCAGGAGGCCCAGCGGACCTCGGCGCCCAGCGCGGTCAGGGTCTCGATGAGCACCGCGGTCTGGATGGTCATGTGCAGCGAGCCGGCGATCTTGGCGCCGGTGAGCGGCTTGGAGTCGCCGTAGCGCTCACGCATCGCCATCAGGCCCGGCATCTCGTGCTCGGCGAGGGTGATCTCGGTGCGGCCGTAGTCGGCCAGGCCCAGGTCGGCAACCTTGTAGTCCATGATGTGTGTGTCTTCCTCAGTCCGGGTCGTCGTCGTGGTCCGCGTCCGCGGCCGCGCAGATGCCTCAGCCTACCTGTGGCCGGGTGAGCCCCCCGGCGCCGACGCGTCGTCGCGGCGACCGACGACGTCGATGTCGGGCTCGACGTAGATCACCCGCGCGGTGGGCTCGGCCTGGCGCATCGACTGCTCCGCGGCGTCGATCGCGGCGGCGACGTCCTCGGCCCGGTCGCTGCCGCCGACGGCGACCTTGACCGCCACCAGGAGCTCGTCGGGCCCCAGGTGCAGCGTGCGCATGTGGATCACCCGGTCGATGCCCTCGGTGGCCTCCAGGGACTCCGTCAGCCGGCGCTGGGCGTCGGGGCTGGCCGCCTCGCCCAGCAGCAGGCTCTTGGTCTCGACCGCGAGCACGATGGCCACCACCACCAGCAGCACGCCGATGCAGGCAGTGCCCGCGACGTCGAAGTAGCCGTTGCCGGTGCCCTTGGACAGCCCCACCCCGGCCAGCGCCAGTGCCAGCCCGACGAGCGCGGCGAAGTCCTCCAGCAGGATCACGGGCAGCTCGGGGGACTTCGCGCGCCGGATGAACTGCCAGTACGACGCCTCCCCGCGCACCAGGTCGGTCTCCCGCACGGCGGTGCGCAGCGAGAAGCCCTCCATCACGATGGCGCCGAGCAGGACGACGACCGCGACCCACCACCACCGTCCCTCGAGCAGCTCGTTGGGCTGGCCCTCGTGCACCTCGATCGCCTTGTGGTAGGCCTCGTAGAGCGCGAACAACCCGCCGACCGAGAACAGCACGACCGCCACCAGGAACGAGTAGACGTAGCGCTCGCGCCCGAACCCGAACGGGTGCGCGGGCGTCGCGGCCCGGTCGGCCCGCTTGCCGCCGAGCAGCAGCAGGCCCTGGTTGCCGGCGTCGGCGACGGAGTGGATGGACTCGGCCAGCATCGAGGAGGCACCGGTGAGCAGGAACGCCAGGAACTTCATCACCGCGATGCCGGTGTTGGCCAGCAGCGCGGCGAGCACTGCCTTGGTGCCACCTTCGGTCGACATCTGTCTCCCTCGTCGGTCTGTCGGTCGGTCTGTCGGTCGGTCTGTCGGTGCAGGCGGCGGCGCCGCCGGGACAGACCCTAGCGACGTCGACCCGCCGGGCTCAGGACCGGCCGAGCCCTACGCCCAGGTACGTCGCGGCGTAGGTCCCGGTCGCCAGCAGGGCGGCGTACCGGGCGAGGTCGGTGGCAGCCTCGCTCGCCACCGTCTCCACCCGGACGTGGTGGGCCTGCGCGGTGGTCGTCAGCCGTTCCCGCTCCTCGCGGATGCCGGCGTTCTCGGCGCTGTCGTCGAGGATCAGCAGGGCCGCGGGACGGCCGCCGCCGGCCTCGTCGTCGAAGGGGTCGTCGAACGGGTCGGCGAACAGGTCCCGGGCCGGCGCCGCGGAGAGCACCGGGAGCAGGTGCTCGGCGTCGCCGGCCAGCGCGGTGCGACCGCTGGCGCGTCGCAGCGACTCCGCGACCCGGCGGGCCGCCCGTGCTGCGAGCACGGACCCGCCCCACACCAGTGGGGTGGCGTCGGCCAGTGCGATCGCCAGCATCTTCGCGGGGTTGGCGGCCAGGTCCCGGTGCGGTGAGCAGGAGACCGCGACGTCGTCGAGGGCCTGGGCCACCGACTCGGGGTCGGTGCTCGGGCCGAGGTCGAGCCGGGAGAGGAAGTCCAGCATCACCACCGCGGACGACAGCTGGTCCTGCGAGGCACAGGGCAGCACCGTGCTGTCCCGTCCGACGGCGTGGCCTGCGACGAGGGACCCCGGCGCGCAGGCCACCACCACCTGGCAGCCCCGTCGCACCGCCTCCGCGACCGCGGAGGCGGCGCCGGTGTCGCTGCCGTCGGGTGCCAGCACCACGACCAGGTCGAGCCCGCCGGCCCAGCCGGGCAGCGACGGTCCGGGCCAGGCGACGAACGGCACCGGGCACCACGGCTCGAGGACCGCGCGCAGCAGCCGGGAGTCCGGCCCGGCCGCGACGACGGCGCGGGGTCGCTGGTCCCCGGCCGCCCGGGTGAGCGCGGCCTCGATGGCCTCGGCCGCCCCGCCCGACTCGCGCCGCACGCGGGCACCGGCCTCGGCCAGCGGCCGCAGCACCGAGTCCGCCGAGACGAGCGCTGCCTCGTCGTCGAGGCGGGAGTCGTCGAAGACCTCAGCCACGGGACACGTCGGTCGAGGGCCGACGCGCCTCGTCGACCAGCAGCACCGGGATGTCGTCGCGCACCGGGTACGCCAGCCTGCAGGCTGTGCACACCAGCTCCGAGGCGTCCTCGTCGACGGCCAGCGAGCCCCGGCAGTCCGGGCACACCACCAGGTCCAGCAGGGCGGGGTCGAGATTCATGGGGTCCTCCTGATCACCGCGAGCACGTCCTCGCGCAGCCGGTCCAAGGTGGCCCGGTCGGCCGCCTCGGCGTTCAGCCGCAGCAGCGGCTCGGTGTTGGAGGCACGCACGTTGAACCACCAGTCGTCGTGGCTGACCGTGAGCCCGTCCAGGTGGTCCAGGCTCACCCCGTCGCGCCCGCCGTACGCCGCTTCGACGGCCGCGACGGCGGCGGCCTGGTCGGCGACGGTCGAGTTGATCTCGCCGGTGCTGACGTAGCGCTCGTAGTCGGCCAGCAGCGCCGAGAGCGGCTGTCCGGAGCCGGCCAGCGCGCCCAGCACGTGGAGCGCCGCGAGCATGCCCGAGTCGGCCCGCCAGAAGTCCCGGAAGTAGAAGTGACCGGAGTGCTCGCCCCCGAAGACCGCGTCGGTCTCGGCCATCGTCGCCTTGATGAAGGAGTGGCCCACCCGGGTCCGCACCGGCTTGCCGCCGAGCTCGGTCACCAGCTCGGGCACCGCCCGGGACGTGATCAGGTTGTGGATGACCGTCGCACCCGGGACCCGGCCGAGCTCGCGGGAGGCGATCAGGGCTGTCACGACGGAGGGACCGACGAGGCCGCCTCGCTCGTCGACGATGAAGCAGCGGTCGGCGTCCCCGTCGAAGGCCAGCCCGACGTCGGCGCCCTCGGCGACCACCCGCGCCTGCAGGTCGGCCAGGTTGGCGGGGTCGATCGGGTTCGCCTCGTGGTTCGGGAAGGTCCCGTCCAGCTCGTAGTACATCGGGACCACGTCGAGCGCCAGCCCGCCCAGCACCGCCGGGGCGGTGTGCCCGGCCATGCCGTTCCCGGCGTCGACCACGACCCGCAGCCGGCGTCCCTCGACCGGGGCCAGCCCGAGCAGGTGCCGGGCGTAGTCCGCGAGCACGTCGCGCTCGGTGACGGTGCCGCGCCGCTCCGCGACCGGGGCGTCCCCGGCGGCCACGAGGTCGCGGACCGCCGCCAGCCCCGTGTCGGTGCCGAGCGGCACGGCGTGCGCCCGGCACATCTTGATGCCGTTGTACTCGGCCGGGTTGTGGCTGGCGGTGAACATCGCGCCCGGCACCCCGAGGCTGCCGGAGGCGTAGTACAGCTGGTCGGTGGAGGCCAGCCCGATCATCGTGACGTCGGCACCGGCGGCGGCCGCCCCCTCGGCGAACGCCTGCGCCATCCCGGGCGAGGACGGGCGCATGTCGTGCCCCACCACGACGGCGCCGCGTTGCGCACCGGTCACCGTCACGAACGCCGACCCCACGGCCAGCGCGAGCGCCTCGTCGACCTGGTCGGGAACGGTCCCCCGGACGTCGTAGGCCTTGAAGGTGCGCGCAAGAACCTCGGGCGAGGTGGTCGCAGACATGGCCGCCACCCTATCGGCAGCCGGAGCGCCTCACGGCTCGGGCGTGGGCAGCACCCGCAGGTGCCCGCGGCGGCCGAGCTCGCGGGCCTGCTCGGGGATCCGACCGGGGTCGGCCCGCCCGCCGTCGAGACCGCGCACGCCCTCGGCGGCGGGCACCGGTCGGGCGGCCTCCCTGACCGCGTCCGCCAGGGCGAGCAGGTCGTCCCCCGAGGGCCCGTAGGCGTCGGCGTCCGGGGCCAGCCGGAGCACCTCCCAGCCGCGCGGCGCACTGAGCCGCTCGCTGTGCGCCGCACACAGGTCGTAGGCGTGCGGCTCCGCGTAGGTCGCCAGCGGCCCCAGGACGGCCGTCTGGTCGGAGTAGACGTAGGTCAAGGTGGCAACCGCGGCCCGGGTGCAGGCTGTTCTCGAGCATCGGCGCACTGGGCTCACGGAGCAGACCGTACCCCGAGCCCCCGGTCGCGGCCGATAGGCTCGCGGGTGTGGTCTCCCCCCTCGACGACGCCCTCGGCACCGGTCTGCCGGCGGCCGGCCACGTCGGCCCGACGGGCCAGTCGACGGCCGGCCACGGGGCCGGACGGCCGGGCCGTCGCCGGGACCGCCGGGGGCGCGGGATGCGGGGACCGGGGCTGATGCCGGGGCCGCTGTCCCCGGGCGGGGTGCCGGCCGCGCGCAGCCCGAAGGCGGTCTTCGACGACATCGTGCTCTCGGTGGTGCGCGACCTCGAGGAGCGCTGGCACGCGGAGCTGGGCCTCGTGGAGTTCGCGGTGGAGGAGGCGCCGATGGTGCCGGACGACTGGGCCGCCGACACCGTCCCGCTGGCCTCGCTGGTGCGTGGCTCGGGTGCCTCGCCGACCCGCCTGGTGCTCTTCCGGCGACCGATCGAGCTGCGGTCGGAGACCCGGGAGGACCTGACCGCGATGGTGCTCACGGTGCTGGTGGAGCAGGTCTCCGAGCTCCTCGGCCGGCCTCCCGAGGAGGTCGACCCGCGCTACGACCCCGAGGACGACGGCTGACGTGCCGCCCTCCGACGGGCCTCAGACAGCCCGCCGCTTGAGCTTGCGCCGCTCCCGCTCGGACAGGCCGCCCCAGATGCCGAACCGCTCGTCGTGGCCGAGTGCGTACTCCAGGCACTCGTCACGGACGTCGCAGGTCAGGCAGACGCGCTTGGCCTCCCGGGTGGAGCCGCCCTTCTCCGGGAAGAAGGCCTCCGGGTCGGTCTGCGCGCACAGCGCGCGCTCCTGCCACCCGAGCTCCTCGGTGTCTGCGTCGAGCAGGTACAGCTCTCGCACGGCTTTCGCCCCTTCGACCCATGGGACCTGGACAGGCCCCTGTCGTCGCCCCCGGTCTGCGAGGGCCTGTCCATCACGCTGGTGACTCCACACCCACCACGCCCCGAGAGGACGAACAGGTGAACAACACTGTGGGAATTACACGCCTGTCGCAGCCGTGTCGTCAAGCCCGGATCTGCTATACGCGACGACACGCCGTACCACTTGACGACCACTATCTGTACCGACTAGGGGACCAGCCATGACCGCCGCCGTCCGGCCCGCCGTCGTCACCGTGCTCTCCGGTGGCGTCGGTGGCGCCCGCTTCCTGCAGGGCCTCCTGCACGAGCTCGCGACGTCCGCGCCACCGGGCGAGCCGCCCGCAGAGGTGAGGGTCGTGGCCAACACCGCGGACGACCTCTGGGTGCACGGGCTCAAGGTCTGCCCCGACCTGGACACCGTGATGTACACCCTCGGCGGCGGGATCGACCACCTGCGCGGCTGGGGCCGGACGGAGGAGACCTGGCACGCCATGGAGGAGCTTGCGGCCTACGGCGTGGAGCCGACCTGGTTCGGGCTGGGCGACCGGGACCTCGCCACCCACCTGGTGCGCACCCAGATGCTGGAGGCCGGCTACCCGCTCTCGGAGGTCACCTCGGCGCTGTGCCGGCGGTGGCGCCCCGGGGTCCGGCTGCTGCCGATGACCGACGACCGGGTGGAGACCCACGTCGTCATCGACGACGACGCCGAGCCCTCGGGCCGCCGGGCGGTGCACTTCCAGGAGTACTGGGTCCGGCTGCGAGCCGACGTCCCGGCCCGGGCCGTCGTCCCCGTCGGTCTCGACACCTCGACCCCGGGTCCCGGCGTCCTGGCCGCGCTCGCGGACGCCGACGTCGTGGTGCTGCCGCCCTCCAACCCGGTGGTGTCCCTCGGCACGATCCTCGGGGTGCCCGGGGTCCGTGACGCCCTCGTCGCGACCGCGGCCCCGGTCGTCGGGCTGTCGCCGGTGGTGGCCGGCAGCCACGTGCACGGGATGGCCGCGCAGCTGCTCACCGCGATCGGGGTCGAGGTCAGCGCCGCCGGCGTCGCCGGGCACTACGGCGCCCGCAGCGACGGCGGGGTGCTCGACGGCTGGCTGGTCGACGAGGCCGACGCAGCCGAGGTCGAGCGGGTCCGGGCCGCCGGGATCGAGTGTCGCGCCGTGCCGCTGATGATGAGCGATCTGACGGCCACCGCGGCGATGGCGCGGGCGGGTCTCGAGCTCGCGGCCGCCGTGCGCCGGTGACCCGCCCCACGCCGCCCGGTGCGCCGCACCGACTCGAGGTGCTCGCGGTCACCGGTCTCGGCGAGGTGCACGCCGCTGCCGACCTGTCCGCCCTGCTCGCCGGCGCGGTGGCGCTGACCGACGGGGACGTGCTGCTGGTGACCAGCAAGGTCATCAGCAAGGCCGAGGGCAGGGTGCGCACCGGCTCCCGGGAGGCGGCCCTGGCCGAGGAGACCGACCGCGTGCTGGCCCGCCGCGGGGGCACCTCGATCGTGCGCACCCGGCACGGGCTGGTGCTGGCCGCCGCCGGCATCGACGCCTCGAACACCGGGCCCGGCAGCGTCCTGCTGCTGCCGCTCGACCCCGACGCCTCGGCGCGCCGGCTGCGCACCTCGCTGCTGTCGGCGACCGGGCGCAACGTCGCGGTCGTGGTCACCGACACCGCCGGGCGCGCCTGGCGGACCGGGCAGAGCGACATCGCGGTCGGACTCGCCGGGCTGGCGCCGCTCCACGACCTGTCGGGGCAGCGGGACCCGCACGGCAACCTGCTCGCCGTCACCGCTCCGGCGGTCGCCGACGAGCTCGCGGCGGCCGGGGACCTCGTGAAGGGCAAGCTGGAGCGTCGCCCGGCGGCGGTGGTGCGGGGGCTGGCCGCCCTGGTGCTGCCTCCGGGTGAGCACGGCCCCGGGGCCACCGCGCTGGTCCGCGACGAGGCGGAGGACCTCTTCGGTCTCGGTGCCCGGGAGGCGGTGCTCGCGGCCCTGGACGGCACCGAGGGGCGCGGGTTCGGCGGACCCTGCACCGCCACGGAGCTGGTCGACCGGCTGCGGCGGCTCGCCGGGCCGGGGACGACCGTCGAGCCGCCCCCCGACGGCCGGGCCGGGACCGGCCCGCGGGAGGCGGCGGTGACGGTCCTGCTGGGCGGGGACGAGCGCCGGCAGGGCGCCGACGAGGCGAGGCTGACGACCGCGGCGTTCGCGCTGGGCTGGCGGGTGCTGACGAGCCGACCGACCGGCGACGAGGACGAAGACACCCCCGGGGAGCGGTTGGGGCTCCGGTTCGCGCCGGCCACTCCGTAGACTGCGCCGCACCGGGCACCCCCGGTGGACCCTGCGCAGCGACCCGGAGACAGCAGCCGACATGGCCAAGCCGAGCAAGGAACGTGACCGCCGCGCGGTCGTCGAGCAGATGCGTCGCGACCAGCAGCGCGCGGAGCGGCGCCGAACCCTGATCGTCATCGGCGTCTGCGTCGTCGTCGGTCTGGTGATCATCGGAGCCGCAGCGGTGCCGCTGATCCGTCAGAAGCAGGTCTCCGGCGGCGACCTGGGGACGCTCGGCGTGGCTGCCTCCGCCGCCGCCTGCCAGGACGTCGTCACGCGCAAGGCCACCGGCAACCAGGACCACAAGGCCGTTGGGACCGACATCACTTACGCCGACTCCCCCCCGGCCGACGGCCCCCACTACCCCACCCCCGCCCCCTTCGACCGGAAGTTCTACACCGCGGACGACCGCCCCCGGGTGGAGTACCTCGTGCACAACCTCGAGCACGGCTACACGCTGCTGTGGTACGACGAGACGGTGGCCGCCGACAGCGACCAGCTGGCCGTCGTGAAGGCGATCGCCTCGAAGTTCGAGGGCAGCTCGCTCTCGGACAAGTTCATCGCCGTGCCCTGGACGGCCGAGGACGGCAAGCCGTTCCCCGACGGCACCCACGTCGCGCTGACCCACTGGTCGGTCGGCGGCGACGGCGACACCTCCGGGCAGCAGGGCGTCTGGCAGTACTGCGGCCAGCCGAGCGGCGCCGTGGTGAAGACGTTCACCGAGGACTACCCCTACACCGACTCCCCCGAGCCGCAAGCCGCGTGAGCACCGTGCCCCGCCGATGACAGCGGGAGCCCTCCAGGACCTGGCGGCGGTCGCCGGGGTCGGCGTGCTCTCGGCGCTGGTCCCGCTGGTCAACATCGAGGCCTACCTCGGCGTGCGCGGCTCCGTGGCGGGCCTGGACAGCGTGTGGCTGCTCGGCTTCGTCGCCGCGCTCGGTCAGATGCTGGGCAAGCTGGTCTGGTACTACCTCGGGGCCAGCTCGCTGGGCTGGGCCTGGGTCCGTCGGCGGGTCGAGAAGCCGAAGGCGCAGGAACGGCTGGCTCGCTGGCGCAGCCGCACCCACGAGCGGCCGGTGGTCGCCGGGGGGCTGGTGTTCGTCTCCGCGCTCTCGGGGTTCCCCCCGCTGGCGATCCTCGCGGTCGTGGCTGGTCAGCTGCGCATGAGCGTGGTGCTGTTCTTCGTGCTGGGCCTGCTCGGGCGGTGGCTCCGCTTCAGCGCCGTCCTGGGCGGGGCCCAGTGGCTGGCCCACGTCGTGAGGTGAGGGTCCCGGTCAGCCGGTCACGACCCGGCCGCAGTCGACCCGCGCTCCTGGCGGCACCGCGGCCCCCGGCTCGATCCTGGCCTCGTCCCCGACCGTGACCCGCTCCAGGCGGACCCCGGCCCCGACCCGCGCCCGCGGGCCGACGACGCTGTCGAGGACCTCCGCGTCCTCCCCGACCTCGGCACCCGCCATCACCACGCTGCCGCTCACCCTAGCGCCGGCCCCCACCCGGGCGCCGGCGACCAGCACCGACCCGTCAGCGACCTCCGCGGAGTCCGCTACGTGGGCGCCCAGGGCCACCAGGGCGTCGCCGTCGGCAGCCGTCCCGGGCCCGTGGCCCGGAGCCGCGCCGAGCACCAGGTCGCGCGAGGCTGCGGCCAGCGCCTCCGGGCTGCCCACGTCGCGCCAGTAGCCGTTCTCGACGTAGCCGACGACCAGCGCGTCGGCGGCGACCAGGGCCGGGAAGGTCTCCCGCTCGACGGAGACCACCCGTCCCGCCGGGATGGTGTCGACGACCCGCCGCCGGAACACGTAGCACCCGGCGTTGACCTGGTTGGTCACCGGGTTCTCGGACTTCTCGGTGAACCCGGTGACCCGACCCTCGGCGTCCGTAGGGACGCACCCGAAGGCCCGGGCGTCAGCCACCTCGACCAGGTGCAGCGAGACGTCCACCGGGCGACCGTCCCGCAGCGTGTCGAAGTCCCGGAGCTGGGCGCCCAGGTCGTGCCCGGAGAGCACGTCGCCGTTGAGGATCACCACCGCACCGTCAGGGTCGTCCGCCAGGGCGTCGGCCACGTTGCGGATCGCGCCCGCGGTCCCCAGCGGCTCCGCCTCCTGGACGTACTCCAGGCGCACCCCCCACCGGCTGCCGTCGCCGAGCACCGGCTCGAACAGGTCGGCGCGGTACGAGGTCGCCACCACCACGTGCCCGACCCCGGCCGCCGCGAGCCGGCTGATCTGGTGCTCCAGGAACGGCACGCCGCCGACCTCGAGCAGGTGCTTGGGACGGTTCGCGGTCAGCGGCAGCATGCGGGTCCCGAACCCGCCGGCCACGATCACCGCCTCGACCGGGTGCGCACCGGTCGTCGTGCCGGACGTGGACGCGGGCGCGGACTGTCGCGACTGGCTCGGCATGGCCCGCATCCTCTCACTCCGTACAGTGCCGCCATGACCTACCCGACCCGTGACCGGGCGCTCCCAGCCACCTTCGCGGCCGCGCTGGCCGCGCAGCTGCGGCGCGACGGCGCGCGCCCGCTGGTCACCTTCTACGACGACGCCACCGGCGAGCGGGTCGAGCTGTCGGTGACGACCTACGCCAACTGGGTGGCCAAGACCGCCGGGCTGTCCCGCGACGACCTGGACCTGGAGCGCGGCGCCCTGGTGCTCGTGGACCTGCCGGTGCACTGGCTGGGGGCGGTGTGGCTCGGCGCGGCGTGGACCCTGGGGCTGGTGGTGACCGACGACCCGGCCCTGGCCGGGGCAGCCGACCTCGTGGTGTGCGGGCCCGAGGGCGTGCCGACCTACGCCGACGGGACGCCGCCGGTGGTGGCGGTCTCGCTGCGTCCGCTGGGCGGCCGGTTCGTCGACGCGCTGCCGGCGGGGGTCGTCGACTACGGCGACGTGGTGCTCGCCCAGCCCGACACGTTCGCCGCCGACGACCCGCCGACCGGCGACGACGTCGCCTGGCGGGACGGCGAGGGCCGGCTCACCCAGGCCGAGCTGCTCGCGGCGGCGGCCGCCGCCGGCGGCGACCCGGCGCTCGGTCGGCTGCTCACCGACGTCGCCCCGACCTCCAGGGCCGGCCTGGACACCCTGCTGGTGCCGGTCACGACCGGCGGCGCGACCGTGTGGGTCCGCCGCCCCGACGAGGCGCTCTGGGACCGTCGTGCCGAGCAGGAGCGGGCCAGCGCACAGCGTCGCGTCCGCTGACCGGTGCCACTCAACCGGCCAGGTCGAACCTCGCCAGTGACCGGGCGAAGCCGTGCCGCACGCCCAGCCCCCGCCCGGTGCCGGGCAGCAGCCACGCCTTCTTGGTCGCCCTCGCCCGCACCACGAGGTCGGGACGCCCGTCACCGGTCAGGTCGCCCGGGGACAGCGCCCAGTCGTAGGTCCGGCCGAGCGAGCCGATCCGGCGTCCGTCGGTGAGGCCGCCGGGTCCGTTGCCCGGGAACAGCCACAGCCGGCCCGACGCTGTTCGCAGCACCGAGTCGGGCGCCCCGTCCGCGGTCCACAGCCCGACCCCGAGGTGCTGGACGGCACCGAAGGCCGAGTGCACGACGTACCCGCTGCGGAAGCCCCGGCGGCCGTTGCCGGGGAAGACCCGCATCGCCTTCCCGCGTGGCTGGCCCATCAGGTCGGGACGGCCGTCGCCGGTCACGTCGCCGACCGCCGCGAGCAGCCGGACCGCGCCGAAGTCGGCGCGGCTCATCCGGACCGGCGCGGCGAACCGGCCCCGGCCGTTGCCGCGGTGCAGGAACATCTGACCGGTCCCCCGCTGCCGGGCCACGAGGTCGCCGCGACCGTCGCCGTCCCAGTCACCGACGGTCAGCAGCGCGTTCGCCCGGGGAAGCACCGTGGTGGTGGGGGCGACGCGCACGGCCCGGCCGCGTGCGGTTCGCACCAGGAACAGCCGCTTGGAGGACCGGTCTCGCACGACCAGCTCGGGGGTGCGTCCGCCGACCAGGTTGGCCGAGCGCCCTCTCGCGGTCCAGGCGCGCTGGTGGCGAGCGGCCAGCGAGCGGATCGTCGGGATCCTGGCGTACAGGTACCGGCCCGGACAGGCCGTCTGCCCGACGTCTCGGTGCCCGACGACCGCCCGGAGGCGGCGGCCGGCGACCAGCTGCCGGGAGGAGCCGGCCCGGATGCCGTGCAGCGCGAGCTTCCAGGCGAACAGCCGCGCGAAGCCGGCCAGCATCGCGGCGGTCGGCCGGGACCGCTCGAAGTCGCCGATCGCCGAGACCGCGAAGGCGTCGTCGTTGTAGCCGCGAGTGTGCGCACCGACCACCGGTCGGTTCACGCCACCGGCGCGTCCCTCCCAGAGCCGCCCGAACCGGTCGACGAGGACGTTGTAGCCGATGTCGGACCAGCCCCGCGCCTGGGTGTGGTAGGCGTAGATGCCGCGCAGCACCGCAGGCACCTGGGCACGGCTGTAGCGGTTGGCGTTGACGGTGTGGTGCACGAACCCCGCGTGAACCTCGCCGTAGCGGAGCGAGGACCGGTCCCGCAGCCGATCGTCGGCGCCCCACTGCCGGCGTGAGTAGATCCGCGGCCGGGTCGTCACCTTGGCCGCGACCAGGGCCGCCGCGCCGACGCGTGCCTCGGCAGCGGGTCCGGCGCCGGCGGCGCCGGTGTCGATGCGTGGCACCTCGCGTCGGGCCGCACCCGACGCCCCCGGGTCCACGAGGTCGAGGCGCAGCCCGGCGGGTGCTCGCCCGGAGTCGGTGACCGCGCGGACCTGGAGCCGCTCGACCGACCCGACGTACACCGGGTCGGTGCCGGGCCGAGCCGACCGACCCTCGGCGCTGCCGACGTCCGGCGCCTCCTCATCATGCAGCGGCAGCGGCGTCCACGCCGACCAGCCGCCGCCCGAGCGGGTGCGCAGCGAGAGCGACAGCCCCCCGTCGGGGACCCGCGTCCGGGCCGGCCAGGTCACCCCCACGGTGGCCAGGCCGCCGACCGGCGTGGGGGCGGAGAGCGCCGCGAGGTCGCCCCGGGGAGCGGGGTCGGCTCGCCCACCGGCGGCCGCCGGCCGCACCGAGCCGCGCTTGGGGCTCGTGGCGGCCTCGGGCCCGGTCTCGGCCAGGGCACGCAGCCCGGCCCGGCTGACCCCGTCCAGCGGCACCGCGGTCACCGTCGGCGCCACGGGTCGGTCCGGGACCGACGCCCACCCCGCCGCGGCGACCGGGAGGTCCGGCCGGGGCCGGCCCGGCGGCTCGGTCACGTCGAGGTCGACGACGCCGACGACCGGCGCCACCATCGCCGCGGCCACCCCGACGGCCGAGGTCCGTCGGCACCAGCGCACGAGCCGATGACTGTCATGAGGCATGCCGAGCCACTCCCAAACGTCGTTCACACGAACAACAACTGTCACACCGGCCACAGGCACCGGCAAGGCGACCCGAGCAACTACACGGGTGTAATCCATCCGCGACCCGGCTGCCGCGGCTGCGGTCGGCGTCTCAGACGTCGGCTCCGAGCTCCTCGTCGGTGTCGTCCTCGCTGCGCTGCTCGGTGGAGCGGTCGTCCTCGTCGTCGTCGTAGTGCAGGTAGTGGATGCCCTCGTCCACCGGCCCGTCGAAGCCGAGCGCGCCCTTCTCCAGGATCAGCACCCGGTCGCACATGCGGCGTACCGACCCGGCCGCGTGGCTGACGTAGACCATCGTCCGACCCTCGTCGCGGATCTCCTGCATCCGGGCGAGGCACTTGCGCTTGAAGGGCCGGTCACCGACCGCCAGCACCTCGTCGATGAGGAAGATGTCGGAGTCGGTGTGCACCGCGACGGCGAAGCCGAGCCTCGAGAACATGCCCGACGAGTAGTGGCCCACCGGGGTGTCGAGGAACTTCCCGATGTCGGCGAACTCGACGATCTGGTCGAACTTGCGCTTGGTCTCGACCTCGCTCATGCCGAGGATGGCGGCGTTGAGGAACACGTTGTCGCGGCCGGTCAGCTGCGGGTGGAACCCCGCACCGGTCGCGATCAGGCCGGCGATCCGGCCCCGGGTCAGCACCTTGCCGTGGTCGGGCTTCATGACCCCGTTGATGAGCTTGAGCAGTGTGCTCTTGCCCGAGCCGTTGAGCCCCATCAGACCCACCGACTCCCCCTGCTCGATGGTGAAGGAGACCTGGTCCACGGCCGGGAAGCTCTCGCTGATCTGCTGGCGACGCATGGCGGCGATCGTGATCTGCTTGATGGTGCGGTGGTAGCGCATGGTGAAGAGCTTGGTGGCGTCCTCACAGACGATCGAGGGGGTCGTCACAGTCGCTCCGCGAACTTGCCCTCGAGCCGGCTGAACGCCAGCTGGCAGAGCACCAGGACGACGAGCGACGCGGCGAGCATGCCCCAGCCCAGCTCCATGAAGTGGTGCGGCAGCACGGGGAAGCCGACCTCGTCGGCGCGCCCCCCCGGCAGGCAGATCTCCGGACCGCCGGCGGTGCAGTCCGGGAGCGTCGGCACCCAGAAGCCGCGCTGGATGAGCAGCACCCCGATGGTGAGCGGGTTGGCCAGGTAGATGCCGTAGAAAGCGGTCGCCGCGATGCTGCTGGTCGCCAGCTTCGCGAACGGGTAGATCATCGGCACGATCCAGTGGGTGAAGATCGTGAACGTCGCCACGATGTTCTGGAAGTCGCGGAAGAACACGTTCATCGCCGCGAACAGCAGCGCCAGTGCGGTGCCCAGCACCGTGATGATGGCGAAGCCGAGCAGCATCGCCAGGATCGCGCCCGGGTCCGGCCGCCAGCCCACCGCCACCGAGCCGACGAACAGGATCAGCACCTGCGGGAAGGTGTGGATCGCCGAGACGATCACCGCGGCGACCGGGAACATCTCCCGTGGCATCGCCATCTTGCGGACGATGGCCTTGTTGCGGACGATCGAGCGCGTGCCCGAGGTGAAGGTCTCGGTGAAGAAGTGCACGCCGGTGATCGCGGCGAACATGTGGATCGCGAAGTTCGGCACCGAGCGGTGCAGGCCGAGCACCAGCCCGATGACGAAGAAGTACATGCAGAACCGCACCAACGGCTGCACGTAGGACCACAGCATGCCCAGGAGCGAGCCCTGGTAGCGAGCCTGGAGCTCCTTCTGGACGAGCAGCTTGAGCAGGTAGCGCCGGCGGAACACGTCCACGAGCCCCCCGCCCGCGAAGGGCGACACGAGGTCGCCGGCAGGGCCGGACGGTGCGGCTAGGCCCGTGCTGTCGGGAGCGGTCGTCACGGCTGCTCCCTGGAGGTCTCGAACGTGGCGGCCCACCGCTGCGGCGAGACGATGTCGGGGAGCGCCTCCCGGTACTCCCGGGCCAGCCGCGGCCACTCCCGGTAGAGCCGCTGGTGCACCTCGACCGTGCGCTTGAGCAGGTCGCGGAACTCCTCGGGGTCACGGTGGTGCCAGGCCGCGCTGCCACCGTCGGGCATCGAGACGACCACCGAGTCGAACTGCGAGACCAT
Organism: uncultured Actinomycetota bacterium; assembly: GCA_963781695.1. Classification (GTDB taxonomy): domain Bacteria; phylum Actinomycetota; class Actinomycetes; order Propionibacteriales; family Nocardioidaceae; genus Nocardioides_B. The sequence continues at coordinate 397,027 of CAWAGE010000005.1, read as the reverse complement.
CCACCACTTGGCGTCGAGGGCCGCCAGCCGGGCCTCCGGGAACTCATCGGCGAGCCCTCGCTTGGGCCGCATCTGTCGGACGGCACTGGTCGCCGCGGAGAGCACCTGGCCGACCTTGCCCTTGGGCAGCGTCGGGTCCTGCCCCCGCTTGGGGGGCTTCTCCCGACGCACCGGCGGGAACGCGTCGGGGTCGGCGGCGGTCTGGGCGTCCCGGTAGCCGGCTCGGAGCCGGCGCAGCTGCGGCAGCTTGGTGGTCAGCTCGCGGTGCAGCCCCTCGGGGCCGGCGAGCACGTCCTCGAGCGCGAGGTGGCGCAGCTCGGCGGTCGAGTACTGCATCGAGAACAGGTGCTTGACCTGGTGGTTGAAGCTCTCCCGCACCAGCCGTCCGCCGTGCTCGTAGGGCGAGTGCAGCAGCGCGGCGATGGTCCGGTTGCGCTGGTGGAAGTACGCCTGCCAGTCCAGGGCGTCGTTCTTGTCGGTCCACGGCACGTGCCACACCGCGGCGCCGGGCAGGGTGACCGTGGGGAAGCCGGCCTCGCCGGCCCGGACGCCGTACTCGGAGTCGTCCCACTTGATGAACAGCGGCAGGCTCAGCCCCACGGTGCGCAGCACCTCGGTAGGGATCAGGCACATGAACCAGCCGTTGAAGTCGACGTCGATGCGGCGGTGGAGCCAGCGCGCGCTGCGCAGGTTGCGCTCGGCGAAGTCCCAGTCGGGCTGCACCGTCGGCGGCGACATCCACCAGAACCGGTAGCGGTTGACGATCTCGCCGAAGCTGTGCAGCCGGGACTTGGCGTAGAGGCTGAACATGTGGCCGCCGACGATCGTCGGTCGGCGGCACAGGTCGCCGAAGGTGACGGCCCGGACGATGCTCTCCGGCTCGCAGACGACGTCGTCGTCCATGCACATCATGTAGGTCGAGCGGCCGGCCTCCAGCGTCTCCAGCTGGGCGCGGGCGTAGCCGCCGGAGCCGCCCATGTTCGCCTGCTCGATGACCCGCAGCCGGTCGCCGAGAGCGGCCTGCGCGCGGGCGAAGCGCGGGTCGTCGGCGACCTTGGCAGTGCCCTGCTCAGCGACGACGACCTCGTCCAGCACCGACCGGACGTCCTCGTCCTCGCCGATCTGCGCGAGCAGGTCGGCGCAGAAGTCGGGCCGGTTCATGGTGGTGATGCCGATGGTGACAGTGCCGGTCGCGGCCCGGCCGGCGGGCACGTCGGCGATCCACGCGGCCTCCTCCAGCTCGGCCCCGTCGTTGCCGGCGATGATGTCGAACCAGTACCAGCCACCGTCGGTGAACGTGCTCAGCGACAGCTCGAAGCTGAGCTCGGCGGTCTCCGGCCCGGTGACCGTCCGATCGTCCACGCGCTGCGCTCGACCGTCGGGCATCGACCGGTAGACGATCACGGTGGCCCCGGCCCCCGTGACCCGCAGGCTGAGGGTGACGTCGGTGACCACGGTCCACCGTCGCCAGTAGCTGGCGGCGAAGGCGTTGAAGTAGGTGCCGAAGGAGACCCGGTCGGAGCCCTCGACGCGGTAGCGGCGTCGGCCCTGCACGGCGTGCGGGTCCGGCTCGGCCTCGGCGTTCGGTTCGGCCGGTGGCAGCCGGCTGCGCTGCTTGAGCGTGAGGCCGAGCGTGTTCACGTCGAGCTGCGGGCGGTCGGGGTCGACGTACAGCGGCAGCACGTCGGTGTCGCGCGAGGTCGGCAGCACGACCCGCTGCAGCACCCGGCGCACCGTGGGGGCAGCGTCGGCGCCGGGGTCCTGGGGCGAGGAGGTGCCCGGCGCGGCCGTCGGGTGGTCGGTGGTCTGGGTCATCCCTCGACGCCTCCACTCGTCAGCTCGGCGCCGTCACGGAAGTGCGGGGCGAGCTTGTTGTCGAACATCGACAGGGCTGACCCGATGGCCATGTGCATGTCGAGGTACTTGTAGGTCCCGAGCCGGCCGCCGAAGAGCACCATCGGCTCCCGCTCGGCGAGCTCGCGGTACTTCATCAGCTTCTCGCGGTCCTCGGCGGTGTTGACCGGGTAGTACGGCTCGTCGTCGTCCTCGGCGAACCGGGAGTACTCGTGCACGATGACGGTCCGGCCGGGCAGGTGGGTGCGCTCCGGGTGGAAGTGCTTGAACTCGTGGATGCGCGTGAACGGCACGTCCTCGTCGGCGTAGTTCATCACCGAGCAGCCCTGGAAGTCGTCGACGTCGCGGACCTCGGCCTCCAGGTCCACCGTGCGCCACGAGAGTCGCCCCTCGCAGTTCCCGAAGTACTCGTCGACCGGGCCGGTGTAGACGATCGGCACCTTGCCCTTGAACTGCTCGGCCACGTCGAAGAAGTCGGTCTCCAGCCGGACCTCGATGTTCGGGTGGTCGGCCATCCGCTGCAGCCACGCCGTGTAGCCGTCGGTGGGCAGACCCTCGTACTTGTCGTTGAAGTAGCGGTTGTTGAACGTGTAGCGGACCGGCAGCCGGGTGATGATGTCCGGCGACAGCGCGGTGGGGTCGGTCTGCCACTGCTTGGCGGTGTAGCCCTTGACGAACGCCTCGTAGAGCGGGCGGCCGATCAGCGAGACCGCCTTCTCCTCCAGGTTCGTCGCCGCCGAGGTCTCGATCTCGCTGGCCTGCTCCGCCACCAGCGCCCGCGCCTCGTCGGGGGTGTGCGCCCGCCCGAAGAACTGGTTGATCAGGCCCAGGTTCATCGGGAAGGAGTAGACCTGCCCCCGGTGGTTGGTGAACACCCGGTGCTGGTAGTCGGTGAACGTGGTGAACCGGTTGACGTACTCCCACACCCGCTCGTTGGAGGTGTGGAACAGGTGCGCCCCGTAGACGTGCACCTCGATGCCGGTCTCGGGCTCCGCCTCGCTGTAGGCGTTGCCACCGAGGTGGTGACGCCGCTCCAGGACCAGCACCTTCAACCCCAGCTCGTTGGCACAACGTTCGGCGATCGTCAGTCCGAAGAACCCGGATCCGACGATGACGAGGTCAGCGTTCAACACGACTCCAATGAGAGGGAAGCGGCGGTCAGTCTAACGGCCGGGGCCGGCAGCCCCGCCGTCCGTGCGCCGCCGGCCACGGTTCGCGATCAGGGCCCGGTACGCCGGCGTGCGCACGGACTCCGGCACGAGACGGTACCCGCCCCGCACGACGACGTTGCGCAGGTACTGGCCGCGCGTGGTGATCCCGAGCTGCCGGAAGCGCCGCTGCACGGCCAGCTCGGAGCGCAGCAGCTGCCGGCCGCCGCGGCGCGCGTAGGCCCCGGCGCCCACTCGGTAGTAGACCAGCGGCGCAGCGAGGTTCGCCGGCTCCGCGCCGGCGTCCAGCATCCGCGCGAACAGCAGGTAGTCCTCCATCAGCGCCATGTCGGTGTACCCGCCGGCCGCCTGGACCGCGCTGCGGCGGTAGACCACCGTCGGGTGGTTGAACGGGTCCCGGAACGCGATCGCGGCGCGGATGGCGGCGGGGTCGGTGGGCGGGGTACGCCGCCCGACCACGTCGGTGACCGACCCACCGAACTCCAGCAGCCCGCTGCCGACGATGTCGGCGCCCGCCTCGACCAGCGGCAGCTGCTGCTCGAACCGGGTCGGCGCGCTCACGTCGTCGGCGTCCATCCGTGCGACGATCTCGTGCTCGCAGGCGGCCAGACCCAGGTCCAGGGCGGGACCGAGGCCGACGTTCTCCGGCAGCTCGAGGTGGGTGACCGGGACGCTGCTGGCGGCGACCAGGTCGGCGATGGTGGCCGCCAGCTCCGGCGGCACCGGCCCGTCCTGGACCAGGACGACGTCGGCTGGCGGGCGGGTCTGCTCGTGGACGGTCGAGGCGAACGCCTCCCGCAGGAAGCCGGGGTCGTCACCGGCCCACACCGGCAGCAGCAGCGAGAACGGCTGGCCGCCGGAGGAGGAGGCGCCGACGGCGGGACCGGCAACCGACCCGAGCGCCGCGCCGCCTCCCACGCCGGCTGCCGCGCCGTCGGACGTCTCGGCTCCCGCGTGGGGCGACCAGCCGGCCTCGGCAAGCACCGCGCCGTTGGGCCGCGGCCTGCTGGTGAGGCCGGCGAGCAGGCCTCGGCGCAGGCCGCGCACCAGGGTGGGACGGTCCTGCGAGCGGGCCAGCGTGCGGCTCCACCGACGCAGCGTGCTGCCGCCGTAGAGCAGCTTCTCGGGGACCGTGAGGCCGACGCCCCTGGTGAACAGCCACACCTTGTTGCGCACCTCGAGGAAGAACCGCTCGCCGGGGTCGGCGTCGGTCGACCCGAAGGTGCGGGTCTTGTGGACCACGACGCTGTCGGGGACGTAGAGGCCCACCCGACCGCGCAGCAGCCTGGTGGAGTACTCGAAGTCGTCGTTCCACAAGAAGTAGTCGGCGACGGGCAGCCCGCGCTGCCGGACCACCGCCACGTCGCACATGATCGACACGAACGAGGCCGACCTGATCGCCATGGCATCCACCCGGGCGGCCGCGGCCCGGTCCCGGCCGGAGACCCCAGGCCGCTCCCGCGGGGTGTTCATGGGGTGGTCCCGGCCGTCGGTCCAGACCACACGGCTCGCCAGCACCGCCGGCCTCGGCCCCGGGTAGGCCGACCAGGCCGCGACCAGCCGCTCGGCCGCCGTCGGGGTCGGGACGGTGTCGTCGTCGAGCAGCCACAGCAGGTCGGGCGCCAGCTGCAGCGCCCGTTCCAGGCCCGCCGCGAAGCCGCCGGCACCGCCGGTGTTGCGGGTGAGGCGGACCACGTCGAGGTCCTGGTGCTGCCGGGCCAGCATCTCGGCGGTGCCGTCGGTGCTGGCGTTGTCGACCACGACGACCCGGGTCGGTGGGAGGGTCTGCGCGGCCAGCGCCGCGAGCGACTCGGCGAGCAGCTCGCACCGGTTCCAAGTGACGACGACGGCGACCACGTCCACTCCGTCGGCGCTCACAGTCCGCACCCTACCCACGCGCCTGACGCTGCCGGTCGAGCCCGTCGACAGGCCCGGGGACCGCCCCGTCGGGGCACCGGCCGCTCAGCAGGACCCGGACAGGTCGTCGGAGGCGTTGGCGGCGTACCCCTCGTGCAGGCTTCCGATCGAGCCGCCGACCGTCTGCTGCTGCGCTCGCGAGAAGCCCTTCTTCGCCTTCGCCTTCGCCTTCGGGCGCCGCCTTCGCGGTCCCTGCCGAGCGGTCGACCGCCGTCGCCACCATGGCGTGGATCTTGGCTATGTCCGGGTTCCCGGTGCTGATCGCGGGCGGGACGAACGACACCGTCCGCACCGGCTGGCTGCGCGCCTTGAGGGCCAGCTCGGCGAAGCGGCCGAGCTCGGAGGCCGGCAGGTCGGTGGTGACCAGCTGCTCGCTCGCCTTCGCGATGTCCTCGAACTTGGTCACCACGGTCCCCGGTGAGAGCTGCTGGAGCATGGCGCTCATCACGCACTTCTGCCGCGCCATCCGGGAGTAGTCGTCGGCGCTTTCCCGGGAGCGGGCGAACCACAGTGTCTGGAACCCGTTCAGCCGCTGGACACCTGGCTCGATGTAGCCGGTCACGGGCCCGCCGACGCCACCGATCGGGATCCGGTCGCGGACGTTGAGCCGGAGCCCGCCGACGGCCTGGACCATGCTGCGGAAGCCTTGGAGGTTGACCATCGCGTAGTAGTTGACCTTCAGGCCGGTGATCCCCTCGACCCCCTCGACGGTGGCCTGGACCCCGGGGTTGTCGTAGCCGGCGAACAGGTCCTCGTGGTCGCCGGCATAGGTGGCCAGGCTGTTGAGCTCGCAACCATCGCAGTCGTAGGTGTCGGGGAACTCGCCCTTCATCACCGAGCCGTCGGGGAAGGGGAAGCTCATCATGTTGCGCGGCAGCCCGAACAGCACCGTCCGACCGGTCTCGGCGTCGATGCTGGCCACCGTCAGGCTGTCGGGACGCAGGCCCCAGCGGTCGGAACCCGAGTCGCCGCCGAGCAGCAGCACGTTGTAGCGGCCGTCGTGCGCCGGGCTGGCGGTGCCGTTGCCGAACATCGCGCTGACGAAGTCCCGCTGCACCGCCACCAGGTGCGAGGCGAACAGCAGCGAGCCGGCGACCGCTGCGCACAGCACGCCGTTGAGGCCCACCATCACCAGTCGCTGCCGCTGCAGCAGGCCGAGCGGGCGGCCGAGACGCCACGCGTCCAGGAACAGCAGTGCCCAGCCGACCGCCAGGACGCAGAGCAGCAACCGGACGAAGCCGAGCACCACGGTGCTCGAGACCAGCCAGTAGACCAGGCCGTGCCACAGCGACCCGACCGCCGCCACGACCGCCAGCGTCGCCAGGCAGCCAAGCCACACCCGCAGGGCGAGGTGCCCGACGGCACGCCGTCCGGCGACCAGCTGCGCCGACCCCGGCACCACCAGCGTCATCAGCAGCAGCGTGAGGGCCCGCCGGAACCGGACCCGGTGCAGCGCGCCGCCGTCGGGTCGGGCCGGGCGAGAGCGGGACCCGGGGCCGCGCGAGGGGTCGCGGGGCGTGGAGGCGGGGGGCATGTCGGTGGGCCTTTCACGGGACTGGCTGCGACGTCCAAGTATCACCAGCCACACGCGTCACGGCGGTGGCGGCGCGCCGGGACCACCCATATCGGGCGTCCGGCCTCCTCGCCGACCGCGCGCACGGTACCGTCGCCTGCATGGCAGACCGTCCCCGCCCCGGCTCCCACGACCGGGACGAACCGGACTTCGGCTGGCTCTACGGCGGCTCCGGCAGCGGCCAGGACGCCCCCGGCTCCCGGGACCGGCCCACCCGCGGGCCGGCCGGCGCCGAGCGGGGCCCCCGCGCCGCGCGCCCGCCCCGTGACCCCGAGCCGACCCAGATGCTGCCCACCATGAGCCGACCCCGTCGCGAGGGACCCGACGCGGCCGACCCGCCGCCCGCACGGCCGTCACGGCCACGCGACCGGGACCCCGGTGGCCCCGGCGGCCCGGCGGGGCCGCGGCGCCCGCTCTCCCCTCCGCCGGGCTCCTCCGGCCCGTCGCGCCGCGGCCGGCGACGTCCGCGGCTGCGGCTGCTGGGCTACCTGCTCGTGCTGTGGCTGGTGTTCCTGGTGGCGGTCCCGCTGTTCGCGTGGTCCAAGATCGCGACCGTCGACGCCACCCCGGCCGGCGACCGGCCCGCGAGTCAGCCGGGGACGACGTACCTGCTCGTCGGCAGCGACAGCAGAGCGGGGCTCACCGCCGCCGAGCGGCGCCGGCTCGGCACCGGCCGGGCGGAGGGCCGCCGCACCGACACCATCATGCTGCTGCACACCGGTCGCGGTCCCAACCTGCTGATGTCGATCCCCAGGGACTCCATCGTGGACGTCCCGGGCTACGGCTCACGGAAGATCAACTCCGCCTTCGCCTACGGCGGCCCGCGACTGCTCGTGCGCACCATCGAGCAGAACACCGGCATCCGGGTCGACGACTACGTCGAGATCGGCTTTGCCGGCTTCGTCGACGTGGTCGACGCCGTCGGCGGCGTCGAGATCTGCCCGACCTCCCGGATGCGGGACCCGCTGGCCAACCTGGACATCGAGAAGGGCTGCCAGGAGGCCGACGGCAAGGTGGCGCTCGGCTACGCCCGCTCCCGCCACACCTCCGGTCTCGGCGACATCGCCCGGGCGCAGCACCAGCGGGAGGTGGTGAGCGCCGTCGGGAAGCAGGCGGCCTCCCCCTGGACCGTCCTGAACCCGGTCCGCTACACCCGGCTGGCCATGGCGGGCGCGGACTCGCTGCGGGTCGGGGAGGACACCGGGCTCGTCGCCACCACCCGCTTCGCCTGGGCGATGACCCGGGTCAACGGGACCAACGGGCTCACCTGTGGGGTGCCGATCGCCGACCTCGCCGTCAACTGGGACCCGCAACGGTCCCGCCGGCTGTTCCGGCTGATCGCGGAGGACCGGACGGGCGAGGTGTCCAAGCGGCTGTGCCGGCAGAGCGGGCTCGCCGGCCGGTGACGAGCTCCGCACGATGAGGCACGGCATCGTCCCCGTCCCCTGGTCGCGCCGCCTTCCCCAGGAGGACTGAGCCGCATGGAGTACGCCGTGGTCTTCGACCTCTCCCCCGGCGCCACCGGGGCCTACTACGTCATCGGCGAGGTGGTGTGGCACCAGTCCCGGGTGTGCCAGGTCGTCGGCACCGTGCGCCTCGGCGGGCAGCGCTTCCGCGCCACGCTGCGGCCGCTCCCGCGTCCCACCCCGGACCAGCGCAAGGAGGCCGAGCGGTGGCGCCGCCGGTTCCCGGCGGCGGGTGGTCGCTGACCCGCCCTGCCGAGGAGCCGGGACGACTCAGGCCCAGGAGTCCTCGGTCCGCCGAGCCAGGTCGTGGACCACCCCGGCTAGTCCGCCCTCACGCGAGTGCACCTGACGCTGCCGTGCCGCTCCGGTGCCGCGACCGAGGACGAGGTCGGCCAGGGCGCCGACCGTCTCGCCGTCCCCGCTGTCGGCCAGCGCCTCCCGGACGTGGTCGAGGGTGGCCGCCACCACCTCCCGCGCCGGCACCAGCTCGGCGCTGACCGGGTGCACGAGCCGGTCGGCGAGGCCGAACCGCGCGGCCCGCCAGCCGGCAGCCCTGAGCAGGTCGGTGCGCCACGACGTCGCGTCCCTCCTGCCGCCGACGGGACCGGAGCGGGCGATGGTGCTGACCAGGGCGCGGGCGAGCAGTGCGACCAGCAGCACGTCGTCGATGTCGGTGCAGACGTCCGCGACCCGGATCTCCACCGTCGGGTAGGACGCCGAGAGCCGGACGTCGTAGTAGAGCATCCCCGGGTCCAGCGCCGCCCCCCAGCCGGTCATCGCCTCGGCGACGGCCCGGTAGGTGGTCGCGTCGCCGAACGGCTGGGACGGACCGGCCGTGGGCCACCGGCTCCAGACCTGTGAGCGCCAGCTCGCGTGCAACGTGTCCCGGCCCTGCCAGAACGGCGAGTTCGCGCTGAGGGCGACCAGCACCGGCAGCCACGGCCGGATGCCGTCGACGACCGTGACGCCCTCCTCGTCCCCGTCGACCTGCACGTGGACGTGCATCGCCGAGACCAGGGACTGCCTCGCCATCTCGCCGTAGCTCCGCGCGATGCGGCGGTACCGCGGCTTCGGGGTGATGTCCTCCTCGACCTCCGCCAGCACCGGCGCGGGCACGGCCACTGCCCGCGCGCCGGCTGCCGCAGCCGCTCGACCGACCGCGCGGCGGCCTGCCCGCACGCCGTCACGCAGCTCCTGGGCGGTGGCGCAGGGCGGGGTGGAGGTCTCGATCTGCTGCAGGAACAGCTCTTGCTCGACCTCGACGTCGCTGTGGTTGGCCGCCACCGCCGCCGAGGAGACCGCTACCAGCCGACCGGTCTCGGGGTGGACGAGCATCAGCTCCTCCTCGACCCCCACGGTGCGCCCGGTCACGACGGAACTGTCCCACAGCCGGCTCGGCGCCCAGGCGCCGGCCGCGGGCACGCGAGACCGACGGCGAGGCCGACGCCCGCGCACCCCCCGCCGGATCGGTGCGTCACGGTAGGGCCCTCAGGCGGCGTCTCCCGCCAGGGAGCGAAGGACGTCGGCGACGTCGACCGGCTCGGTGCGCCGGTTCCACGGCGCCTTCGACAGGGCCATGCCCATGGCGCAGGTGTTCGTGGCGGCTGCACCCACCAGCCCGGCGCCGACGGCGCCCGCGACCCACTTCAGGCCCGGTGCCACAGAGCTTCCGAGGACGCCGGCCGCGACCAGCGAGCCGGCCACGAGCCGGACCTGCCGCTCGAGGTCCCAGGTCTGCCGACCGCGGTTGACCGGCGCCCCGGCGGCCTCCCAGCCGTTCATGCCGTCGGCGAGGATGCGCATCCCGGTCGTGCCGGTGCCGGCGAGGGCCTGCTCGGCCTGGGTCGCGCGGGCCCCGGAGCGACACACGAGGACGACGTCGTCCTCGAGGTGGCGGGCGAGCTCGGTGCGGTGCTCCCGCAGCAGGTCCAGTGGCACGTTGTAGGAGCCGGGGATGTGGACGGTCTCGAACTCCGCCGGGGTGCGGACGTCCAGGACGCGGACGTCGGCGCCGGTGGACAGCCGCTCGTGCAGGGCGGCGGCGTCGATGCTGTGGGAGACCGGTCGGCTCCCGCCCGCCGTGGGGTCGGTGTCGGTGATGCTGCCGGTGACGCCGCTGATGGTGTCCGTGGTGTCGGTGGTGTCGGTGACGGTGGTGGTCATGGGGGTTCCTCTCCCAGGTGGGGGTGCGGCCCCGTCGTGGGGCTCAGTCGGGTGGTAGGCGATGGTCAGGTCAGGGGCAGACCGGGGCAGGGCAGGGCCGGGCTCACGCCGCGGCCGGGATGTCGGGGCCGACCAGCTGCAGGCCGACCGTCCCGGCGTTGCCGAAGGCGTCGTCGATGGCAACCGGCCGAACCCCGGCTGCGCCGAGCAGCGAGGCGGCGACCGAGGCGCGGTAGCCGCCCGCGCAGTGCACCCACACCTCGCCGGCCGGCACCTCGGCCAGCCGCCCGGGGAGCTCGTGCAGGGGGATGTTGAGCGCCCCCTCGATGCGAGCGGCGGCGAACTCGTCGGCGCGCCGCACGTCCAGGACGGCGACGTCACGGTGGTGGCGGACCTGGGCGAGCTCGGAGAACGTCGCGGTCGGGAACGACGCGACGTCGACACCGGTGCCCGCCACCCACTCGGCCGGCGTGCCGGTCGCGGCCGCTGCGGGGCGGTCGATGCCGATGCGCACCAGCTCGCGCTGAGCGTCGGCCACCTGTTCCGGAGTCTCGCCGAGCAGTGTCAGCGGCGTGCTCCACTCGATCAGCCAGCCCAGGTAGGTGGCGAAGCCGCCGTCGATCCCGAAGTTCAGCGACCCCGGCACGTGACCGGCGGCGAAGACCGTGCGGTTGCGCAGGTCCACGACCCACTCACCGGCCTCGATGCGCCGGCGCAGGTCGGTCGGGTCGGCGGCCGCGGGCGCGGACAGGTCGGCCTCGGTCGGGCCGGCGGCGTTGGCGGGCGCCATGTGGGCGTAGTACGCCGGGTAGGCGGCCAGGCCGGCCACGAGGTCGCGGACGTAGGACTTCTCGTCCTGCGTCAGCACCGGGTTCGCTGTCCTCTCCCGGCCGATGGTCGAGGACGTCGCGTCCGACTGCGTGGCCGAGCAGAACGACCCGAACCCGTGGGTCGGGAAGATCTCGGCCGCGTCCGGAAGCGCCGACGCCAGCCGGTGCGCGGACGCGTGCTGGGCGCGGACGAGCTCGTGGGTGTGCTCGTGCCCGAGCAGGTCGGGCCGACCGGTCGCGCCGAACAGCAGCGAGCCCCCCGTGAAGACCCCGACCTGGGCGTCGCACGAGGCGTCGGCGATGGCGTAGGAGAGGTGGGTGAAGGTGTGCCCCGGGGTGGCCAGCGCGGTCACGCGCATCCGGTCACCGACCGCTACGACCTCCTCGTCCGTGATCGGGGTGCGCTCGAACGAGACGTCGTCGGCGGCGTTCACGAGGTAGGCGGCACCGGTGCGTCTCGCGAGTGCGAGACCGCCGGTGACGTAGTCGTTGTGGATGTGGGTCTCGAACACGTGCGTGAGCCTGACGTCGTGCTCCTCGAGCAGGGCCAGGACCCGGTCGATGTCGCGCTGGGGATCGACCACGAAGGCGACCTTCCCGTCGTGGACCAGGTAGGAGCGGTCCCCCAGCGTGGGGGTCTCGACAGCGACGATGGTCAGGTCGCTGCTCGTGGGAACGGTGGCGCCGGTCATGGTGTCCTCCGAGTGGTTGGTCAGGATGGCTCGGTATCGAGAGCGTGATACCCCACGGGGTATGCAGCAAGCCTAACCTAGACACCCCGGGGGGTATTCCCCGGGTCAGGCCGACCCGCTCCCGGCCCTGCCCAGGACACCCGCGCCGCCACCGGGACGGTGCGGGCCCTCAGCCGAGCCGCAGCACCTTGATGAGCTGGCGTGCCACGGAGCCACCCGCCTCCTCGGCGAGGTCGAGGGCCCCCGGTACGTCGAGGTCCTCGCTCAACGTGCTCAGCAACCGGTCGTGGAGCTCCAGGTCCTGGCCGCTGCCGGCGGCCCGGGCCGCGGCGACGGCATAGAGCCGTTCCAGGCGCGCGGACGCGGCATCGACGCCGTCCTGGTCGAAGTCCCAGGAGTCGCTGTAGTGCCGGTCGATGAGCAGCAGCCGCAGCGCCGCCGGGCTGCAGCGGGCCAGGACGTCGTCGACGAGGACGAGGTTCCCGGTGGACTTCGCCATCCGCTCACCGTCGAGGCGCACCGAGCCCACGTGCAACCGGGCACGGGCGAACGGGCCCCCGCCGGAAGCCGCCTCGACCATGGCGGCCTGGTAGGCATGGTGGGGGAAGACGAGGTCGTCCCCGCCGACGAGCACGTCGAGACTCGCGCCGTGGACCGTCATGGCCATCGCGGCACACTCCGCGTGCCAGCCCGGACGCCCCCAACCCCACGGGCTCGGCCACGCCGGGTCCTGACCTGTCGAGGGCTGCCAGAGCGTCACGTCGAACGGGTCGTCCTTGGCCGGGTCGTCAGGGTCGTCGCCGTAGCCCCGGCTGAGCTCGACCGCCTCGTCACGGGCCAGGCCGGCACCCTGCGGCACCTCGGCGCCCCGGAACCGCACCCAGCCGTCGCGTTCGTAGGCGTGCCCCGCGTCCAGGAGAGCCTGGGCGAGCTGCTGCACCGCCGCGATGTGATGGCGGGCGCGAGGCTCGTGTGCGGGGGTGGCGACGCGGAGCGCGTCCATCGAGCGGGTGAAGAGGAACTCCTGGGAGAGCGCGAACTCGTCGTAGTAGCGACCCCGCGACTGCGCGGCCCGCAGCAGCACGTCGTCGACATCGGTGACGTTGCGACACACGTCCGCATGGGCGCCGACCGCGTCGAAGACGGAGCCGAGCACGTCGGCCCACACGAACGTGGCGGCGTGACCGAGGTGGGTGACGTCGTAGGGGGTGATGCCGCAGACGTAGACCCGGGCCCGGCCCACGGCGGAGACGCGTGCCTCCCCGAGCCTGACCGGTCGCGGCGCCGCGACCGCCGGGCCGACCTGCGCCGCCGTACCGAAGACACCCGAGCCCGTCACCGACGATTCCACAGCCATGCCTCATCCTCCCACTGGTGTCGTCGCCGACGGCGCCCACGGGGGTGGTCCGCGCGACGCGGTTCGTCAGGCGAGGGAGAGGAAGAGCTTCTCCATCCGCTTCACGTCCGTGCCGTCGAGGTCGCCGTCACCCTCGGTGAGGCACTGCTGGAGCCCGCTGGCCACGATGGCGAAGCCGGCCCGGTCCAGGGCCTTGGAGACCGCCGCGAGCTGGGTCACGACGGCCTCGCAGTCGCGGCCCTCCTCGAGGAGCCGCAGCACGCCCGCGAGCTGTCCCTGGGCCCGCTTGATGCGGTTGATGACCGGCGTCATGCCGGTGGGGTCGAGCTCCATCACGTCTCCTCGGGCCTCCGACGGCCGGTCGCGTCTGGTCACCTGCGTCAACCAGCACACGCCCCTGGGTATTTCCAGCCCGGCGGCTCTTGCGTCGGCCCGCGACCGGTCTCAGACCTGGGACTGGACCCCGGCCAGCAGCTCTCGGGCCATCACGATCCGCTGCACCTGGTTGGTGCCCTCGTAGATCTGGGTGATCTTGGCGTCGCGCATCATCCGCTCCACCGGGAAGTCCGCGGTGTAGCCGTAGCCGCCGAGCACCTGGACGGCGTCGACGGTGACCTGCATGGCGGTGTCGGAGGCGAAGCACTTGGCCGCGGCGCCGAAGAAGGCGAGGTCCGGTGAGCTGCGCTCGGAGCGGCCGGCGGCGGCGTAGGTCAGCTGCCGGGCGGCCTCCACCTTCATCCCCATGTCGGCGAGCATGAACTGGAGGCCCTGGAAGTCGGCGATGGGCCGGCCGAACTGGCGCCGCTGCTTCGCGTAGTCGAGCGCCTGGTCCAGCGCGCCCTGGGCGATCCCGACGGCCTGCGCCGCGATCGTGACCCTGGTGTGGTCCAGGGTGCGCATCGCGGTGAGGAAGCCGGTGCCCGGCTCGCCGACGATCCGGTCGCCGGGCACCGCCACCCGGTCGAGGTAGACCTCGCGCGTGGGGGACCCCTTGATGCCCAGCTTCTTCTCGGGGGCCCCGAAGGAGACGCCCTCGTCGGACCTCTCCACCACGAACGCCGAGATGCCGCTGGACCCCCGGTCGGGGTCGGTGACGGCGAAGACCGTGTAGTAGTCCGACACGCCGGCGTTGGTGATCCAGCGCTTGACGCCGTCGAGCACCCAGCCGTCGCCGTCAGGCACGGCGCGGGTGCGCAGCGCCGCCGCGTCCGAGCCAGCCTCGGGCTCGGACAGGCAGTAGGAGAACATCGCGGTGCCGGCCGCCACCGGCGTGAGGTAGCGCTTCTTCAGCTCATGGCCGCCGACCAGCAGCAGTGGCATCGTGCCCAGCTTGTTGACCCCCGGGATGAGCGAGGACGAGGCGCAGGCGCGGGCGACCTCCTCGATCACGATGCAGGTGGCCAGCGCGTCGGCGCCGGCGCCGCCGTACTCCTCGGGGATGTGCGGCGCGGCGAAGTCGGCCGCCGCCAGGGCGTCGTAGGCCGCCTGCGGGAAGGTCCCCGTGGCGTCCACCTCGGCCGCGTGCGGGGCGACCTTCGCCTCGCAGACCGCGCGCACCGCCGCGCGCACCGCCTCGTGCTCCTCGGACAGGGCGTACATCGCGACGTCGCTCATGGGACACATCCTACTGGCCAGTAGGCCCGACCTCCGCGACCACGGCCCCCGGCCCCACTTGTAGGGTCTGCGCCATGACGACTGTGCCGTGGCAGGACCGGGACGAGATCCGCGCCATCCTCGAGAACGCCCAGACCTGGGCCATCGTCGGGCTCTCCGGCAACCCGCACCGGCCCGCCTTCCGGATCGCCGAGTTCCTCCAGGCGCACGGCAAGCGGATCGTGCCGATCCACCCCGACGCCCCGACCGTCCTGGACGAGCAGGGCTACGCGACCCTGGCCGACGTCCCCTTCGAGATCGACTGCGTGGACGTGTTCCGGCGCTCCGAGGCAGCCGGCGAGTTCGCGGACCAGGCCGTCGCCGTCGGCGCGGACGCCGTCTGGTTCCAGCTCGGGGTGGTCGACGAGGCCGCCTACGAGCGCACCCGCGCCGCGGGCGTGCCGATGGTCATGGACACCTGCCCCAAGATCGAGTGGCCCCGCACCGACTGGGAGCGCTCCCAGGCCTAGCGCCCGGCTCAGAACCCGGCGCGCTGCTCGCCGCCGCCGCGCACGACCTTGCCCTTCTCCCGGGCACTGTCGCGCAGCGACCGCTGGAACTCGGCCATCTGCTCGCGGAGCCCGTCGTCGCCGGCCGCCAGGATCCGCACCGCCAGCAGCCCGGCGTTGCGGGCGTTGCCGACGGCGACCGTCGCGACGGGCACGCCGCTGGGCATCTGGACGATGGACAGCAGCGAGTCCAGCCCGTCGAGGTGGCGCAGCGCGACCGGCACCCCGATCACCGGCAGCGGGGTGACCGCCGCCAGCATCCCGGGCAGGTGGGCGGCGCCGCCGGCGCCGGCGATGATCACGCGCAGGCCGCGTCCGGCGGCCTGCCTGCCGTAGTCGAGCATCTCCTCGGGCATCCGGTGCGCGCTGACGACGTCGGCCTCGTGCGGCACGCCGAACTCCGCGAGCGCCTCCGTGGCTGCCCGCATCGTCGGCCAGTCGGAGTCCGACCCCATCACGACCCCGACCCGGGGCCCGCCCTGGCTGCTCACTCGCTCTCCATCCCGAGGTCGCCGCGGAACCACGCGGCGGCATGCCGCGCCCTCCCCCGTACCTCCTCCAGGTCGTCGCCGTACGCCGTGACGTGGCCGACCTTGCGGCCGGGCGTCACGTCCTTGCCGTAGAGGTGCACCTTGAGCCGCGGGTCCCGCGCGAACACGTGCGGGTAGGCGGCGTAGAGGTCCTGCGAGAGCGCGCCGTGCCCCCCGCCCAGGATGTTGACCATCACCGTCCACGGCGCCCGCGCCTCCGGCGATCCCAGCGGCAGGTCCAGCACGGCGCGCAGGTGGTTCTCGAACTGTCCGGTGTTGGCCCCGTCCATGCTCCAGTGACCGGTGTTGTGGGGCCGCATCGCCAGCTCGTTGACGAGCACCTCGCCCCGGCGGGTCTCGAAGAGCTCCACGGCCAGGATCCCGGTCACGTCGAGCTCGGCCGCCACGTGCATCGCGATCCGCTGGGCCGCCACTGCCGTCTCCTCCGGCAGCCCCGGCGCCGGCGCCGTCACCTCGGCACAGACCCCGTCCCGCTGGACCGACTCGACCACCGGGTAGGCGGCCACCTGCCCCGACGGGGACCGCGCCACGAGCGCGGACAGCTCACGGGCGAAGTCGACCCTCTCCTCGGCCAGGATCTCCACCCCCGCGGCGGCAGCCGCCGCGAACGCGTCCTCGGCCTCGGCCTCGCTCGGCACCACCCAGACGCCCTTGCCGTCGTAGCCGCCGCGGGTGGTCTTCAGCACCACCGGGAAGCCGCCGACGGCGGCCGCGAAGGCCGCCACCTCACCGGCGTCGGTGACCAGACGGTGCCGGGGGCTCGGGACACCGAGCCGGTCGAGCCGGGCGCGCATCACGCCCTTGTCCTGGGCGTGGACCAGAGCCTCGGGCCCCGGGCGGCAGGGGTGCCCCTCGGCGGTGAGGGTGCGCAGGTGCTCGGTGGGGACGTGCTCGTGGTCGAAGGTCACCGCGGCGCAGCCTGCCGCCACGTGCCGCAGTGTCGCCAGGTCGCGGTAGTCGCCGACGGTGGTGTCCCGCACGACCTGGGCGGCGGCGACGTCGGGACCCTCCGCGAGCAGCCGGATCGGGACACCGAGGCCGACGGCGGCCTGTGCCGCCATCCGGGCGAGCTGGCCGCCGCCGATCACGGCGAGCACGGGCGCCGCCCCCGGGACACGGACGTCGGGGGGCTGGCTCACCCGAGGAGGGTATCGAGCCGCCCCACGACGTCAGGACGCGGTCTGGGCGATGTCGGGCAGCGGCGCCGGCAGCTGTGCCGCGTAGACCGGCGGGGTGACCTCGAAGCGGAGCCCCCGGCCACGGATCGTGGTGATCAGGCTGGGGCGACGGGTGTCGTCCCCGAGCTTCTTGCGCACCCAGCCCAGGTGCACGTCGATGGTCTTGGCCGAGGTCCAGAACGTGGTCTGCCAGACCTCGCGCATCAGCTCCTCGCGCGTGACGATCTCACCCGGGCGGCTGATCAGCGCCTGCACGAGCTCGAACTCCTTGTTGGACATGCGGATCTCGACGCCGTCACGCCAGACCCGGCGCTCGGTGGGGTCGAGGTCGACTCCCTGGACACTCATCATGCAAGAACTGTATCCGGGCAAAACGGACATGTATCACTAATCCATATAATGCTAGCGCGGTTCCGCAGACGCTCACACCGGTCAGGGACGCCGCACGGCGACCGGCTCCACGACCCCGAAGCCACGCAGCGGCCGAGGGGGCAGCAGCCGACACTCGAACCGGCCCGCG
Organism: uncultured Actinomycetota bacterium; assembly: GCA_963781695.1. Lineage (GTDB taxonomy): Bacteria > Actinomycetota > Actinomycetes > Propionibacteriales > Nocardioidaceae > Nocardioides_B. The sequence goes on along the minus strand of CAWAGE010000005.1, from coordinate 379,595 downwards.
GGCAGCAGCTCCGCGGTGGCCGGGTCCGTGATCACCCGGTTGCGCCGGGCCACCGGGGTCAGCCGCGCGGCCATGTTGACCGGCGGCCCGAAGACGTCACCGAGCTGCATGATCACCGACCCCGTGGCGAGGCCGAGGCGGACATCGGGCAGCCGGGGGTCGTGCCCGATCACCTCCACGATGCCGAGCGCGATCTCCATCGCGGCCTCCGGGTCCTCGCTGACGAACAGCACCGAGTCCCCCAGCGTCTTGATGACCCGTCCGTTGCGCGCGGCGACCACGTCCGCGCACCGGGACTCGAAGATCTCCACCATCCCCCCGATCCGGTCCTCCCCGAGCCGGTTCGACAGTGCGGTGAAGCTGACCAGGTCGGCGAAGCCAACCGTGACGCGGGTGGTGTGCAGGTCGGCGTCGTTGGCCCCCAGCGCCTCGATGCGGGCCACCGCGGCGGCGAGGTGACGGCGCCAGGAGTAGACCATCAGGTGCTCGAACGGCGCTCCGAGCTGCTCGGTCAGCCGCAGCGCGCTGCTGACCCGGCTGCCAGTGGCCTGCTCCCCGGACTCCAGCTGCTCGACCCGGGCGGCGAGCGTGGCGACCTGCCAGTCCGCGAGCCGGGCCATCGTCTGGCCCACGGCCCGGGTCAGCCGCACCGCGGTGTCGAAGTCGATCGCGCCGTCCTCGACGGCTTGGTTCAGCGTGCTCAGCGCGGCCAGGTCGCCGTCGGTGAACGTCGGCGCGTCGCCGACGTCGGGGAACCCGAGGGCTCGCCACAACCGGCGCGCCTGGTTCACCGACACCCCGGCCGCCTGCGCCACGGCCGTGTTCGTCAGCACCGGCGGCTGCCCCAGGATCGCCTGCTCCAGTCGCTGCCGCGGGGACAGCTCGGGCGGCTCAGGTTCCGTCATCGGTCCGGTACCGGTCGTCGTCGAGGTCGTCCGGGTCGTAGCGGCCGCCGTGGGCGTGGTGGACCAGGTCGCTCAGCCGCAGCTGCACGTGCTCCACGTGCGGGATGTCGTGTAGGTGCACCGTGCCTCGCTCGCTCGCGTCGGAGACCACCAGGGTGCCGCATCCCAGCAGCCGGTCGACGATCCCGTGCTCGTACGCGACGTCGTTGATGCGGGCGATCGCGATGTCGTGGCCACGTCGCGACAGCACGCCGGTGCGCGTGATCAGCCGACGGTTCGTCACGGTGTAGGTCGTCGTCAGCCAGCGCAGGAACGGCTTGAGCACCAGCGGGACGGCCAGCGCCAGGCCCAGCACGCCGATGACCACCAGCAGCAGCGGTCGCGCCTGCCCGGTCGGGAAGGACGCGGCGTAGCCGGTGGCCGCAGCCAGCACCAGCAGCCAGAGCGCGGGCAGCAGCAGCGCCTTGACGTGGGTGCGGGTCGCGACGACCACGTCCTCACCCTCGTTGAGCAGCCTGCGCGAGATCACCACGCGGGCATTCTGTCACCAGCTCCCCCCGGAGAGGGGCGCACGTGGACGACGTCCCCCGCGCCGAGCCGGTGGGTGCGCCGCCCGTCCTCGACCAGCAGCCGGCCGTCCTCGTCGAGGCCGACCGCGCGCCCGACCAGCGGGGCGCCGCGCGGCAGCTCGACCCGCACCGGGCGGCCGAGCGTCGAGCACGCCGCCACGTAGCCGTCCCGCACCCCGCCGCCCCCGGCGGCGCACCAGTCGTCGTACCGGCGGGCGAAGCCGGCCAGGACGGCGACCAGGAGCGCGCCCCGGTCGAGGTCAACGGCCCCGGCCAGCGCGAGCGAGGTGGCCGTCGGCACCGGGAGCTCGTCGCGGTCTGCGCTGACGTTGAGTCCCACGCCCACCACCGCCGTCGCGCGCCCTGCCACCTCGACCCGCTCCACCAGGATGCCGGCCGTCTTGGCCTGCTCGGTGCCGACGTCGAGGAGCACGTCGTTGGGCCACTTGAGACTCGCCGGCAGCCCGGTCGCCGTCCGGATCCCGTCCACCACCGCCAGGCCGGTCAGCAGCGGCAGCCACGGCCACCGCGACACCGGGACCTCGTCGGGGGCCACCAGCACCGAGAAGGTCAGCGCCGCGCCCGGCGGGGTCAGCCAGCTGCGGTCCAACCGGCCCCGGCCGGAGGTCTGGTGGTCCGCGACCAGGACCAGCCCGGCGGGCTCGCGGGCGCGGGCGCGGGCGGCGACCTCGGCGTTGGTCGAGGGCGACTGCGCGACCACCTCCAGCCGCCACCGGGAGCGACCGACGGCGCGGGTGAGGGCACTCGCGTCGAGCGGCGACCGGCGGGGGTCCTCGGGGGGCACAGGCACTACATTGACCCACGCCGGCAACCCCGAGCGAGAAGGAGGCGACCGACCTCGTGGCGCAGACGGAGCGGGAACCATCGGCCCAGGCGCCTGGCCAGGGCACCGACACCCCCGCCGAGCAGGGCCTCGACATCGACATCCACACCACCGCGGGCAGGCTGGCCGACCTGGAGCGTCGGCTGCAGGAGGCCGTGCACGCCGGCTCGGAGCGGGCGGTGGACAAGCAGCACCGGGTGGGCAAGCGGACCGCCCGGGAGCGGGTGCTGGAGCTTCTCGACGAGGACTCGTTCGTCGAGCTCGACGGGCTGGCGAGGCACCGGTCGACCGCCTTCGGGATGGCGGCGAACCGGCCCTACGGCGACGGCGTGGTCACCGGCCACGGCACCATCGACGGCCGGCAGGTGTGCGTGTTCGCCCAGGACTTCACGGTGTTCGGCGGCTCGCTCGGCCAGGTGTTCGGCGAGAAGATCGTCAAGGTCATGGACCTCGCGATGCGCACCGGCTGTCCGGTCATCGGCATCAACGACTCCGGCGGGGCCCGCATCCAGGAGGGCGTGGTGTCCCTGGGCCTGTACGGCGAGATCTTCCGCCGCAACGTGCACGCCTCCGGGGTGGTCCCGCAGATCTCGCTGGTGATGGGCCCCTGCGCCGGCGGAGCGGTCTACTCGCCCGCGGTCACCGACTTCACCGTCATGGTCGACCAGACCTCGCACATGTTCATCACCGGTCCCGACGTGATCAAGACCGTGACCGGCGAGGACGTCTCGATGGAGGACCTCGGCGGCGCCCGCTCCCACAACACCCGCTCCGGCAACGCCCACTACCTGGCGACCGACGAGTCCGACGCCGTCGACTACGTCAGGGCCCTGCTCTCCTACCTCCCGCAGAACAACCTCGACGAGCCGTTCGGCTACGTCCCCGACGACACCGCACCCGCCGAGACCGAGCCGACCGAGGAGGACCGCGCCCTCGACACGCTGGTGCCGGACTCCCCGAACCAGCCCTACGACATGCACACCGTCGTCGAGACCGTCCTCGACGACGGCGAGTTCCTCGAGGTCCACGCGCTGTTCGCCCCCAACCTGCTGGTCGGCTTCGGCCGCGTCGAGGGCCGCCCGGTGGGGGTCGTCGCGAACCAGCCGTTGCAGCTGGCCGGCACGCTCGACATCAACGCCTCGGAGAAGGCCGCCCGCTTCGTGCGCACCTGCGACGCCTTCAACCTGCCGGTGCTGACCTTCGTCGACGTCCCCGGCTTCCTGCCCGGCACCGACCAGGAGTGGAACGGCATCATCCGGCGCGGCGCGAAGCTGATCTACGCCTACGCCGAGGCCACCGTCCCGCTGGTCACCGTGATCACCCGCAAGGCCTACGGCGGTGCCTACGACGTCATGGGCTCCAAGCACCTCGGCGCCGACCTCAACCTGGCCTGGCCCACCGCCCAGATCGCCGTGATGGGGGCGCAGGGTGCCGTCAACATCCTCTACCGCAGCGAGCTCACCGACGCCGAGGACCCGGAGGCGCGGCGCGCCGAGCTGGTGGCGGCCTACGAGGACCACCTCGCCAACCCCTACCTGGCCGCGGAGCGCGGCTACGTCGACGCCGTCATCTACCCGCACCAGACCCGGGCCAGCATCGTCGCCGGCCTCCGCCTGCTCCGCACCAAGCGCGCCACCCTGCCACCCAAGAAGCACGGGAACATCCCGCTCTGACCCGCCCCCGGCTCCAGCCGAGGGGTCACTGCTTCGACCGTTCCGGCGGCCTGTCGCGCAAGAGTGACCCTCGGCGGGCGCGGTAGCGTGCCGGTCATGGCCGACGAGCAGCCCGCGCGGGCCACCGTGAGGATCGTGGCGGGTCACCCGACCCCGCAGGAGCTGGCGGCGCTGGTCGCGGTGCTCGGCGCCGCGTCCGCCCCCGTCACCGGCCGCCGCCGGACGCCGCGCTCGGAGTGGGCCTCACCCCGCCGGGCGGTGCGCGAGCCGTCGGCGTCGGGCTGGCGCTCGTCCGGGCTGCCGCGCTGACGTCGGCCCGGCCCGGCACCGCGGCGTACAGCGCTGACCGCGTGCGCCGTCCGTCCGCCGTCCCCGGCGTCACACCGCCGTTGCCGAACCGACGGTTCCCGGGCCGGATACGACACGGGAGCCGTCGGGAGCGGGCGATACCCTGGGAAACTGCCACGACCGCGGGTCACCGGGACGGCGGGCACCGCTGCTAGCCTCCGCAGCCATGCCCTGGACCGACCCCACCCCCGCTTCGCACGGGACGTGCCCGCTGGTGCTCGCCTCGGCCTCCCCCGCCCGGCTGGCCACGCTGCGCGCGGCGGGGGTCGAGCCCCGGGTGGAGGTCTCCGGGGTCGACGAGTCCCTGGTCGTGGAGCGCGACCCGGCCGTGCTGGTGGTCCGGCTGGCCGAGCTCAAGGGACGGGCGGTGCGCGACCGGCTTCACCCGCCTGTCCAGGCCCCGGGGCGGGGGCTGCTGCTGGCCTGCGACTCGATGCTGGAGCTGGACGGCGAGCCGTTCGGGAAGCCCGCCGGCGCCTCGGACGCGGTCCGCCGGTGGCGACGGATGCGTGGCCGCTCGGGAGTGCTGCACACCGGGCACTACCTGGTCGACCTGCTCGACGGGACCGAGACCACCCGGTCCGCGGCGACCGTCGTGCACTTCGCCGACCTCGACGACGACGAGATCGCCGACTACGTCGCGACCGGGGAGCCGCTGGCGGTGGCGGGGGCGTTCACGGTCGACGGTCTCGGCGGGCCGTTCGTCACCGGCATCGAGGGCGACTACCACAACGTGGTGGGGCTGAGCCTGCCGCTGCTGCGGGAGATGGTGCGCGAGCGCGGCGTGGCCTGGCGGTCGCTGACGCGTCCCCGCTGACCGGCCACCGGCCTCAGCGCCGCGCCGCCGCCGACGCCGGCTCGCGGCGCTGCAGCCGCGCCGGGGAGAGGAAGATGAAGCGCCGCAGCGCCCAGAACCGGGCCAGCGTGCCCAGCCCCAGCCCGACGATGTTCGCGGCGATGTTGTCGGCCACCGGGTCGCTGAGTCCGAGCACGTAGCGAGACAGCGACAAGCACCCCAGCGGGATCGTCATGGAGGCGATGTTGATCGCGAAGAACGACACCCTGCCGCCCGCCACCCCCACCGCGGCGCGGTGCCGGAACGCCCAGGACCGGCTGCCGCGGTAGCTGACCAGCATCCCGACGGTGTTCGCGATCGCGAAGGCCGGCAGCGGGTCCTGGTTCATCGGCCCGGGGCCGCCGAGGTAGCCGTGGACCAGCCCGTTGAAGATCACGAACGCGACCACGGTCGCCACGCCACCGACGGTGAGGAACTTGGCACCTTCAGAGAGGATGCGCTGCCAGCGATGGCCCACAGCGACCCAATGTAGCGGGCGGCACAGATATTCCCCGGCTCATTCCTGATGCGCCTCCGGGCCTCATTCGACGGGCAGGCCACGCCCTCGCGCGATCACCAGCCGCTGCACCTCCGAGGTGCCCTCCCCGATCTCCAGGACCTTCGCGTCGCGGTAGAACCGGGCGACCGGGTACTCCTCCATGAAGCCGTACCCGCCGAACACCTGGGTCGCCACCCGCGTGGCGGTCACGGCGGACTCGGTGGCGTACAGCTTGGCGACCGCGGCGGCCTGCTTGAGCTGCGTGGCCGGCGCGCCGGCGTCCTTCATCGCCGCCGCCCGGTAGGTCAGCAGCCGGGCGGCGTGGGCCATCACCTCGAGGTCCGCGATCTGGAAGGCCACCCCCTGCCTGGCCCCGATGGGAGTGCCGAACGTGCTGCGCTGCCCGGCGTACTCCACCGACATGTCCAGGCACGCCTGGATGCAGCCGACCGCGAGCGCCGCGATGGCCACGCGGCCGTCGTCCAGGGTGGCCAGGAACTGCGCGAAGCCACGGCCGCGCTGACCGAGCAGGTTGGCCTCCGGCACCCGGGCACCCTCGAAGGTCAGCGGGTGGGTGTCGGAGGCGTGCCAGCCGAGCTTGTCGTAGGCGGCCTCCACGGTGAACCCGGGGGTGCCGGACGGTACGACGATGGTGGAGATCTCGGGCCGGTCCCGGCCGACCCGGTCCGTCCCGCTCCCGGTCCGGGCGGTCACGGTCACCAGCGAGGTGATGGCGGACCCGGAGTTGGTGATGAACTGCTTGGCGCCGTCGACGACCCACTCCCCGTCCTCGAGCTCAGCCCTGGTGCGGGTCGCGCCGGCGTCCGAACCCGCCTCGGGCTCGGTCAGCCCGAAGCCGGCCAGTGCCCGGCCGGCGACCAGGTCGGGCAGCCACTGCTCCTGCTGCGCCCGGGTGCCGAAGGTCAGGATCGGGTTGATGCCGAGCCCGACCGCCGCCTCCAGGGTGATCCCCATCGACTGGTCCACACGGCCGATCTCCTCGATCGCGACGCACAGGGAGGTGAAGTCCCCGTCGGCGCCCATGCCGCCGAACTCCTCGGGCGCGTTGAGACCCATCAGCCCGAGGTCGCCCATCGCGGCCACGACGTCGACCGGGAAGTGGTGCTCGCGGTCCCACCGGGCCGCGTGCGGGGCGATCTCGCCCAGTGCGAAGTCGCGCACGCTCCGGCGGAAGGTCTCGTGCTCCGGTGACAGCTCGAACGGGGACATCGGGTGCTCCTCCACGACCTAGACTGACGTCGGCGTCGACGACGGTAGGTCGCTTCCGTAGCGGAAGGGCAAGCATGCGGACCTGGAGCATCTCCGACCTGGCGGCCGAGTTCGACGTCACGCTGCGGACGCTGCGCCACTACGAGGACCTCGGGCTGCTGACCCCCGAGCGCCGTGGCACCCGCCGGGTCTTCCACGGGCGGGACCGGGTGCGGCTCCGACTGGTGCTGCGCGGGCGGCGGCTCGGGTTCTCGCTGCCGCAGATCCGCACCATCGTCGACATGTACGACGAGCAGCCCGGCGAGGTCGGCCAGCTGGACTACCTGCTCTCGCAGATCGACGCCCGCCGCGTCGAGCTTGACCGGCTGCGCGACGACATCGAGGAGACCCGCCGGGACCTCGACGCGGTGGAGCGTCGCTGCCGGGAGCACCTGGCGGACCTGCCGTCCCCGGCAGCGCCGGCGGCGGCTCAGGCCGACGGCGTCACTGGCTGGTCGTCCAGTAGTACCAGCCCTCGCTCTGGGTCGGGAACTTGATGGTGCCCGAGCCGATCTGGTGCTGCCGGCAGGAGCCGTCGAAGACGTACTTCTTCCAGTTGACCTTGCGGCCGTAGGAGACGTAGCGCAGGTTCCCGAACTTCCCGGCCGGGATCGAGTGGTGGTAGGACACCACGACGTCGGTCGACTGGGAGCGGGTCAGCGACGCGCTGACCGACACCTTCGCCTTGGCGAGGACCGCGCCGACCTCGCTCTCGGCCCCGGCCGTCACCTGGAACGACACGGACTTGCTGGTGCTCCGGGTCGCGGTCACCGAGCCGCCCGGACCGTTCTTGAAGTGCGGGATCCCCGAGAACGGGATGCGCACCTGGCTCGAGGTCAGGCCGTAGAACGGCACCCGCGGGCAGGCACCGGCCGGGCTCGCCGTGGCCGCGAACAGGCCGCTGGACAGCAGCGCGGTCGAGAGCAGCACGGTCGTTCGTCGCATGGTCCTCATCGTGGGCTCCCCCGTCGTCGTCACCGGCCAGGAGGGTGACACCTGGTCCGGGCCCAGGTCAACCGGCGCCCCGCCTAGACTCCGCCCAGGACACCCCGCCCGCCAGCGAAGGAGACCAGCCGTGGCCAGAACGCCCGAGGTCAAGCCGCTCCGGAAGGTGCTGGTCGCGAACCGCGGGGAGATCGCGGTCCGGGTCGTCCGCGCCTGCAAGGACGCCGGGATCGGCAGCGTCGCGGTGTACGCCGACCCCGACCGCGACGCGCTGTTCGTGCGGCTCGCCGACGAGGCCTACAGCCTGGGCGGCGCCACGCCGGCCGAGTCCTACCTCGACATCGAGAAGATCGTCGCGGTCGCCCGTCGCTGCGACGCGGACGCGGTGCACCCCGGCTACGGCTTCCTCGCCGAGAACCGGGACTTCGCCCAGGCCGTCATCGACGCCGGGCTGGTCTGGGTGGGACCGCCACCGTCGGCGATCGAGAGCCTCGGGGACAAGGTCCGGGCGCGCCACATCGCCGAGAAGGTCGGCGCCCCGCTCGTCGCGGGCACCAAGGACCCGGTCGAGGACGCCGAGGAGGTCGTCGCCTTCGCCACCGAGCACGGGCTGCCGATCGCGATCAAGGCGGCCTTCGGCGGTGGCGGCAGGGGTCTGAAGGTGGCCCGTGAGGAGTCGGAGGTCGCGGCCATGTTCGAGTCCGCGGTCCGCGAGGCGGTGAGCGCCTTCGGGCGCGGGGAGTGCTTCGTGGAGAAGTACCTCGACCGCCCCCGCCACGTCGAGACCCAGTGCCTGGCCGACGCGCACGGCAACGTCGTGGTCGTCTCCACCCGGGACTGCACCCTGCAACGTCGCCACCAGAAGCTCGTCGAGGAGGCCCCGGCGCCCTACCTGAGCGGGGAGCAGCTGACCATCCTCTACGAGTCCTCGAAGGCGATCCTGCGGGAGGCCGGCTACGTCGGGGCCGGGACCTGCGAGTTCCTGGTCGGGCAGGACGGCACCATCTCCTTCCTCGAGGTCAACACCCGCCTCCAGGTGGAGCACTGCGTCTCCGAGGAGGTCACCGGCCTCGACCTGGTCCGCGAGATGTTCCGCGTCGCAGCGGGCGAGGAGCTCGGGTACGACGACCCCGTCGTGTCCGGGCACGCCATCGAGTTCCGCATCAACGCCGAGGACCCCGGCTCGGGGTTCATGCCCGCCCCCGGCACGCTCACCCGATGGCACCCGCCCGCCGGCCCCGGTGTCCGCCTGGACGCGGGCTACGACCAGGGGGAGACCGTCCCCGGAGCCTTCGACTCCCTGATCGCCAAGCTCGTCGTCACCGGCCGCGACCGTGCCCAGGCCCTGGAGCGCGCCCGCCGCGCCCTGGACGAGTTCGTGGTGACGGGCATGCCCACCGTCATCCCGTTCCACCGTGCCGTCCTGACGGAGCCGGCCTTCACCGGCACCGGAACCGGCTTCGCGGTGCACACCAGCTGGATCGAGACCGAGTTCGACAACCGCATACCGCCGTACGCCGCCGGCACCGACGACAGCGGCGGCGACGGCGACGGCGGCGCCGAGGACCGGCGCAGCGTCACCGTCGAAGTCGACGGCCGACGCCTCGAGGTGGTGCTGCCCGCCGACCTCGCAGCAGGCGCTCCCCGTCGGACCGCCGGCGGGCGCTCCCGGGGGACCCGGCGCGGACGCCGGCAGACCGGGCACCCCAGCGGCGGCGACGCGGTGCTGTCCCCGATGCAGGGCACGATCGTCAAGGTCGCCGTCGCCGAGGGCGACCAGGTCGGGGAGGGGGACGTGGTCGTGGTGCTGGAGGCCATGAAGATGGAGCAGCCCGTCAAGGCCCACCGGGCCGGCACCGTCACCGGCCTCCGGGCCGAGGTGGGCGCCTCCGTGTCCAGCGGCGGCGTGATCTGCGAGATCGCGGACTGACCCGGCTCTCATCCGGCGATCGGGACGACCGCGCGCCGTTCATCCGTGTCGCCCACGGTGGCGGCATGGACCAGCAGCCGGCATCGTCGCAGCGCGTCCTCCTCCACGTGGCGATGCCGGGGACCGGTGCCGCCGGGCCCGCGACCACGTGGGCACCACCGTGATGGGCCACCCGTTGCTGGCCGGCGCCTCCGCACGCCGGGTCGACGCCGCGATGACCATGCTCAAGAGGCTTCCGGTGCGCCTCGTCGTCACGGCGCCCGACCCCGTCCGGCAGGTGCTCGTGCAGTGGCAGCAGGGCGTCCGCGACGGCGGTCAGCTGTCCTTCGAGGACTTCCGGCACCGGGTGCTCGACCCTCGCTCGGACACCGGCCGGGCACGGGAGTCGCGGGCCCGGACCGACCTGCCGGGCGTGCCCGGACGGTGGTCGACCGCACTGCCTGCCAAACGCGTCCACGTGGTGTGCGGCCCGCCGGCCGGAGCCCGTGGCCGGTGCTCTGGCAGTGCTCCGCGGCGGCGGCGGGCTGGCGTCGATGCACGACGACCTGACGCTCCTGGCCGAACGCTGGGCCGAGGAGGTCGCCCACCGCGGCTACGCCGTCCACGGTCCCCTGCCCGACCTGTCGCCGCCGCTTTGTCCGGTGGCGAGACAAACGCACCGTCGCCGGTCTAGTCGGCCCCGGAGCGCGCACGCGCTCCTCGCGGCAATTCCGGCCGGGCAGCCTGCTGATTGGGTTTGAATCGGCGACGGGACGGCGCACGCCGTCGCAGACCGCTCGGGGTGGTGCTTATCAGGAGTCACGGCTGGTCGACCCTCGCGGTCGCTGCGGTCGCGGCCGCAGGGACCGGGTGGTTCGCGCTGCGCGGGACCTGGTCGACCTACCCCGGCTACGCCGCCACCGCGACCCTGGTGGCGGTGGCCCTGCTCGGCACCGGGCACGCGTTGCGCCGCAGCCGCCGCGGTCGCCGTGTCGGCTCCTTCGTCCTGGTCAGCGCGGTGCTGTGGCCACTGTGCTGGGCCGACATCGGGCAGACCGGTCCGGGACCGTTCCTGAGCCTGCTGGCCGACAACCTGGTCTGGGTGGCCTTCGGGACGGGGCTGCTGAGCTTTCCCGACCAGCAGCCGCACTCTCGGCGGGAGAGGGTGTTCCTGGTGGCGCTGTGGTCGTTCGTGGGGCTGGGCGCGGTGGCCCTCGCGCTGGTGTCGCGGCCGGAGTGGAACGGCTTCCGGGCCGACGCGTGGTGGCCGGACCTCGCCCCCTCGCGACCGGCCTTCACGGCGATGCTGGTGCTGCTGGCGCTGGGACGGGTGGTGCTCGCGGTGCTCGGGGCACTGCTGCTGCTCGGCCGCGCCCGTGCCGCCTCCGGCCTGGACCGGGCGGTGCTGCGGCCGGCGCTGGCGCTGCTCCTCGCCGCGACCGTGGTGGTCGTAGGCAGCAGCGTCGTGCAGGCGGTGCGCCGCGAGGAGGCCACATCGGCCGCTGCCCTCTTCCTGCAGGGACTCTGCCTGCTGTCGGTGCCGCTGCTGCTCGTCCTGTGCTACGTCCGGGTCGGTCTCGCCCGCGCCGAGATGATCGAGACCGTGATGCGGCTCAGCCGTCCCTCCGACGTCGGGTCGGTCCAGTCGGCGCTACGCGCCGCCCTGCACGACGACTCGCTCGAGGTGCTGCTCCCGCGCCCTGAGCACGGCAGCTGTCCCCCCACCTCGCCGGGGGTCGCCGTCGTCGTGCCGGCTGGGGAGCGGTACCGCCGCCCGGTCCTCGGGGCGGACGGTCGGTGTCTCGGCCTGGTCATTGCGGACCCGCGGCTGCGTGAGCACGAGGAGACCGTGCAGGGCGCGCTCGATGCGGCCGCCCTCGGGTTGGAGAACGCCGCCCTGCACGCCGGACTGCGCGCCCGGATGGCCGAGCTGCAGGCCACCAACGCCCGGTTGGTCGCGGTGGCGCAGGCAGAGCGCAGACGCCTCGAGCGGGACCTGCACGACGGCGCGCAGCAGCGGATGCTGGCGATCGCGCTGCACGTCGAGCACGCCCACGTCAGCACCACCGACCCGGAGCTCCGTGACCGGCTGGGGCGGATCAAGACCGAGATGCTGACGGCCCTCTGCGAGATCCGCGACCTGGCCCGCGGTATCCAGCCCGTCGGCCTGGCGCAGGCCGGCCTCGGGCCGGCGCTGCAGTCGCTCACCGACGGGATGCCGCTGCCGGTGCGGGTCGACATCCCTCACCAGCGCTTCGCCCAGCAGGCCGAGAGCACCGCCTTCTTCGTGGCCAGCGAGGCCCTGTCCAACGTCGTGAAGCACTCCGGCGCGGCCCACGCGTCGGTCACCGTCGAGCAGCACGAGGACCAGCTGCTGGTGATGGTCCGCGACGACGGCACCGGCGCGGTCCGCGACGATGTCGGCTCCGGGCTGCAGGGGCTCCGCGACCGGGTCCGTGCCAGCGGCGGCGAGCTGCGGGTCGTGGCCAGCCCCCGGACAGGCACGCTGGTGGAGGCGAGCATCCCGTGCGAGTAGCCCTGGCCGACGACAGCGCCCTGTTCCGCGACGGGCTGCGGCTGCTGCTCGACAGTGCCGGCGTCGAGGTCACGGCGTCGGCTCGCAGCGGTGAGGACCTGATCGCCCAGGTAGCGACCGACCCCCCGGACGCCGTCATCCTCGACGTGCGGATGCCGCCGACCTTCACCGACGAGGGGCTCGCGGTGGCCGAGCAGCTGCGGGCCCGGCTGCCCGGGATGGGCATCCTCGTGCTCAGCGCGTACGTCGACCCCTCCTACGCGGTGCGGCTGCTGACCGGTGGCGGCCACGGGATGGGCCTGCTGTCCAAGGACCGGGTGGCGGACCTGGACACGCTGGTCGACGCGCTCACCCGGCTGCACGACGGCGAGTCGGTGATCGACCAGGAGATCGTCAGCCAGCTCTTCAACCGGCCCGGCCGGGCCCGCGTGCTCGGTGCGCTGACCGCCCGCGAGCGGGACGTCCTGTCGCTGATGGCCGAGGGCCGGGCGAACGCCGCGATCGCCGAGTCGCTCGGACTGAGCGAGCGGACCGTCGAGGCCTACAACGCCACCATCTTCGACAAGCTCGCCATCCCCGTCAGCCGTGGCGCCAACCGCCGGGTGCTCGCCGTCCTCGCGTGGCTGCGGGAGGAGGGCGCGCCGTCCTCGTGACCGGTCGCGACCGTCGCGACCATCGCGCGTGTTCCACCGTGCTAGCACGGCTGCGGCAGGGACCGCCACGGTGCAGAGTCGGGTCCATGGGCCCCGGAGGGCCCGGCACCGGACCAGAGGGGCTCCCGTGGACATCTCGACCATCAGCAGGCTCGCGTCGGCCGCCGTCGTCACCGGCGTCGCCGGCGTCGTCCTCGCCGCGCCGGCGCAGGCGATCGTTCCCGACTCGCCGGGCTACGGGTCCGGCCCGGCCGCGGTCGTCGAGGAGGGCGGCACCAACTGGGCCGCCGTCACGGCCGGCGGCGTCGGTGGCCTCGCGCTGGTCGGCGCCGGGGTCGTCGTGAGCCGTCGTCGGCACCACCACGTCCCGCCGATGGGCCACCCGGCCTGAGGTGGGACTCGTCGTCGGGTCGTGAGACCCGAGCACTAGCCTGCGGAGCATGTTCTCCAAGGTGCTGGTGGCCAACCGCGGCGAGATCGCCATCCGTGCGTTCCGTGCCGCCTACGAGCTCGGTGCGCAGACCGTCGCGGTCTTCCCTCACGAGGACCGCGGGTCCGAGCACCGCCTCAAGGCGGACGAGGCCTACGAGATCGGCGAGCGCGGCCACCCCGTCCGCGCCTACCTCGACCCGCGGCTGATCGTCGAGGCCGCGGTCCGCTCCGGCGCCGACGCTGTCTACCCCGGCTACGGATTCCTGTCGGAGAACCCGCAGCTCGCCGAGGCCTGTGCCAACGCCGGCATCACGTTCGTCGGCCCCACCGCCGAGGTGCTGACCCTCACCGGGAACAAGGCCCGCGCCATCGCGGCCGCCAAGGCCGCCGGCGTGCCCACGCTGGCCTCCGTCGAGCCCGGCACCGACCCGGACGCCCTGGTGGCCTCGGCGCGGGACATGCCGTTCCCGTTGTTCGTCAAGGCGGTCGCCGGGGGCGGCGGGCGCGGGATGCGTCGGGTAGACGACCCCGCGCAGCTGCGGGACGCGGTCGAGACCTGCATGCGGGAGGCCGAGGGCGCCTTCGGCGACCCGACCGTGTTCATCGAGCAGGCCGTCGTGGACCCGCGGCACATCGAGGTGCAGGTGCTCGCCGACGGCACCGGCGGGCCGGGGTCGGTGATCCATCTCTTCGAACGCGACTGCTCGGTGCAGCGCCGTCATCAGAAGGTCGTCGAGATCGCCCCCGCCCCGAACCTCGACCCGACGATCCGCGAGCGGATGTGTGCGGACGCGGTGCGGTTCGCCACCGAGATCGGCTACCGCAACGCCGGCACCGTGGAGTTCCTGCTCGACCCGGCCGGCAGCTACGTCTTCATCGAGATGAACCCCCGCATCCAGGTCGAGCACACCGTGACCGAGGAGGTCACCGACGTCGACCTCGTCCAGGCGCAGCTGCGGATCGCGGCCGGTGACACGCTGGCGGACCTGGGACTGTCCCAGGACAGCGTGCGGGTGCGCGGGGCGGCGCTGCAGTGCCGCATCACCACCGAGGACCCGGCCAACGGGTTCCGGCCCGACACCGGCAAGATCACCACCTACCGCTCCCCCGGGGGCGCCGGCGTCCGGCTGGACGGCGGCACCACCTACTCCGGTGCCGAGGTCAGCGCCCACTTCGACTCGATGCTGGCCAAGCTCACCTGCCGGGGCCGGGACTTCCCGGCCGCCGTCGGCCGGGCCCGGCGCGCGGTCGCGGAGTTCCGGATCCGGGGCGTGTCCACCAACATCCCGTTCCTGCAGGCCGTGCTCGACGATCCCGACTTCCGGGCCGGGCGGGTGACCACCGCCTTCATCGAGGAGCACCCGCAGCTGCTCACGGCGCGCTCCTCGGCGGACCGCGGCACCAAGCTGCTGACCTACCTGGCCGAGGTGACCGTCAACCGCCCCTACGGCGAGGCCCCGGTCTCGGTCGACGCTGTCACCAAGCTGCCCCCGGTCGACCTCGCGGTCCCCGCCCCGGACGGCTCGCGGCAGGCGCTGCTCGCCGCCGGGCCGGAGGGGTTCGCCCGCGCCCTGAGGGAGCAGCGTGCGGTCGCGGTCACCGACACCACCTTCCGCGACGCGCACCAGTCCCTGCTCGCCACCCGGGTCCGCACCCGAGACCTCCTCAACGTCGCCGGGCACGTCGCCCGCACCACTCCCCAGCTGTGGAGCCTCGAGGCCTGGGGCGGCGCCACCTACGACGTGGCGCTCCGCTTCCTCGCCGAGGATCCGTGGGAGCGGCTGGCGGCGCTGCGCCAGGCGGTCCCCAACGTCTGCCTGCAGATGCTGCTGCGCGGCCGCAACACCGTCGGCTACACGCCGTACCCGACGGAGGTCACCGAGGCGTTCGTGCAGGAGGCGGCCCGCACCGGCATCGACGTGTTCCGGATCTTCGACGCGCTCAACGACGTCGAGCAGATGCGGCCGGCGATCGACGCGGTCCGCGCCACCGGGTCGACGGTGGCCGAGGTCGCCCTGTGCTACACCGGGGACCTGTCCTCGCCGCAGGAGCGGCTCTACACCCTGGACTACTACCTGCGGCTCGCCGAGCGGATCGTGGCGGCCGGGGCGCACGTGATCGCGGTCAAGGACATGGCGGGGCTGCTGCGGGCGCCGGCGGCCCGGACGCTCGTCGGCGCGCTGCGCGAGCGCTTCGACCTGCCCGTGCACCTGCACACCCACGACACCCCCGGCGGCCAGCTGGCGACGCTGCTGGCGGCCGTCGAGGCGGGCGTCGACGCCGTGGACGCCGCCTGCGCGTCGATGTCGGGCACGACCAGCCAGCCGGCGCTCTCGGCGCTGGTCGCCGCCACCGACCACACCGACCGGACCACGGGGCTCGACCTGCGGGCGGTCTGCGACCTGGAGCCCTACTGGGAGGCCACCCGCCGGGTCTACGCCCCGTTCGAGTCCGGCCTCGCCGCTCCGACCGGTCGGGTCTACACCCACGAGATCCCGGGTGGGCAGCTCTCGAACCTGCGCCAGCAGGCGGTCGCCCTCGGGCTCGGGGAGAAGTTCGAGCAGGTCGAGGACATGTACGCGGCCGCGAACGACATCCTCGGCAACATCGTCAAGGTGACGCCGTCCTCGAAGGTGGTCGGCGACCTCGCCCTCCACCTGGTCGCCGTGGGCGCCGACCCCCGGGAGTTCGCCGAGGACCCCAGTCGCTTCGACGTGCCCGACTCCGTCATCGGCTTCCTCTCCGGGGACCTCGGCGACCCGCCCGGCGGCTGGCCGGAACCGTTCCGGAGCAAGGCGCTCGCGGGCCGGACCGTCAAGCCGGTGGTCGCCGAGCTCGACGGGGACCAACGCGCCGGCCTCGAGACCGACCGGCGGCTCACCCTGAACGCGCTGCTGTTCCCGGGCCCCACCGCGGAGTTCGCGGAGTCCCGGGAGAAGTACGGCGACCTCTCGGTGCTGCCGACCACCGACTACCTGTACGGGTTGCGCGCCGGTGAGGAGCACGAGGTGGACCTCGAGGAGGGCAAGCGGCTGCTGCTCGGGCTGCAGGCCGTCAGCGAGCCGGACGAGCGCGGCTACCGCACGGTGATGTGCACCATCAACGGGCAGCTGCGTCCGGTCAGCGTCCGGGACCGGTCTGTGGCGGCCGACGCGCCGACCACGGAGCGGGCCGACACCGGCAAGCCGGGACAGGTCGCCGCACCCTTCGACGGAGTGGTGACCGTCGTGGTCGCCGAGGGGGACATCGTCGAGGCCGGCACGACCGTGGCGACCATCGAGGCGATGAAGATGGAGGCGGCGATCACGGCGCCGGTCGGCGGCACGGTCGAGCGGGTCGCGGTCGCCGGCACCCAGCAGGTCGAGGGCGGTGACCTGGTCCTGGTGCTCGGCTGAGACGCCTCAGCCTGCGAACCACGCGGAGCGCAGCCCGAACACGGATCGGAACGAGTCGCCGGACAGCACGACGTCGGCCGCGGTGCCGTCGAGCACGACCGACCGCACCCGGCCGCCCCACTCGCCGCGCCCGTCGCGCCCGGTCACCAGCAGCCGTCGCAGGCTGCCCAGCCGCGGGTAGGCCGTCTCGACGCGCCGGGCGGGCAGCCGCACCGTCCAGTCGTGGACCGGGTTGCCGGCGTGGCCGTCGTAGGGGTCCGCCTTGGCGACCAGGTACGGCCGGGTGCCGGCCACGAGCCAGCCGCCGCTGCTGGCGGAGAACTGCGTGAAGGCGGCCCGCCCGTCGCGCAGCAGGACGCGGCCGGAGGTCGCAGCGACAGCCTGGTTGGCGCGTGGGTGCTCGGCGCCGACGCCGCGGTAGACCTGGCAGGATGACGTGTCGCAGACATGCCAGGAGCGGTCCGGGTGCTGGTCGCGCTCGAACGTGGCGTAGGTCCGCGCCGCGACGGCCTGCGCCTCGAGGGCCGCCCGGTCCCAGGACGGGGACATCTCGGCGGGAAGCACGCCCGCGACGTACTGGTCGAGGCTGAGCACGTTGACCGTGTCGCGCTCGGCCGAGCCGGGCGCCGGCGAGGCGGCCCGTAGCGCGCCCCGGTAGGTGCGACTGCCCTCAGGGGTCCACAGCGTCAGCGGCCCGTCCGCGCTCAGCTGCCCGTCGCCGGTGAGGGCGTCGAGGCCGCCGGGGCGGTAGCGGTTCCACCGGCTGGTGAGGTACCCGACCACGGTCCGGCGGCCGTCGACGTTGAGCCGCCAGCGGCGCACGCCCGCGATGTCCGGCAGGGGGTAGGACCGGCCCGAGCCCAGGTCGAGCACCCGCAGCCCGGTCGCCGCCCCGACCACGACGTCGCGCGTCGTGTCGGCCGTGAGCCTGACCCGGATCGGCGCTCGGACCGTCCCCCACGTGGTGCCGGGGTAGTAGAAGGCCAGGATCTGCCGGTGGTCGAGGCCCCGGCGGGCCGCCCCCTGCGCGCCGTACTGCGACATGCCGCGCCCGTGGCCGTAGCCGTGCCCGCGCAGCCGCAGCACGCCGTCGGCCGGCACCGGGTAGCTCTGGGGACGGGCGGCCTCCGTCGCTCGGGCCTGCGTCGTTCGGGCCTGCGTCGCTCGGGCCTGCGTCACTCGGGCCTGCGTCACTCGGGCCTGCGTCACTCGGGCCTGCGTCACTCGGGCCTCCGTGGGCGGGGGGCCGGCGACGGCGAGCGGACCGAGCAGGGCGACCAGGGCCGCCATGACCGGCACCAGAGGACGGCAGCGGGGCATCGGACTCCCTCTCCAGGCCGGGGAGACCTCGCGAGGGGCAAGGACATACACGGCTCAATACCTTGGATACGGCTGAAAATGGTTTCTATGTGACAGGAGATCACGTATGGGGCATGAGTGTCCTGAGGTTCGCTGAACAACAGCGATGGAGTTCACCCCCGCTCGACGCCGTCGCCGGCAGTCGCCGCGTAGGTTCGGGGCATGACGTTGCTGTGGATCGTGCTGCTCGTCGGCGCGCTGCTGCTGGTGACCCGGGCCGTCAGGGCTCGCCAGGAGCGGGACGCCGCCGACCGTCGCCGCACCGCGGACCTTGCCGCCGTCCGGCGCGTCGCGGACGAGGACGTGACCCGCTTCGGCGAGGAGCTCCAGGACCTCGACACCGACCTGCTGACCGAGCGGCTGGACGAGGCGACGCGGCAGGACTACCAACGGGCGCTCGGCTCCTACGAGTCGGCGAAGGAGTCGATGGACCGGCTCCGGGAGTCGGCGGAGGTCCGGCACGTCACCACCGCCCTGGAGGACGGCCGCTACGCGGTCGCGTGCGTCCGGGCCCGCGTCGCCGGGCAGCCGCTACCGGTCCGGCGCCCGCCGTGCTTCTTCAACCCGGCCCACGGCCCGTCCACGACCGACCTGGACTGGGCCCCGCCCGGCGGTCGGGAGCGGCGGGTCCCGGTCTGCGCCGCTGACGCTGACCGGCTCGCCCACGGCGCCGAACCCGACATCCGCACCGTCCCGCACGGCGCCGGCCGGGTGCCGTACTGGCAGGGCGGCCCGGCCTACTCCCCGTGGGCCTCGGGCTACTACGGCGGGTACGCCGCCTCCGGGCTGCTGCCCGGCTTCCTGATCGGCAGCATGGTCACCGGCGGCTGGGGCGGCGACGGCGACCCGTTCGACGCCGGCGGCGGCGAGGGGTACGACGCCGGCGGCGGGGACGGCGGCGGCGGGGACGGCGCCGGCGGCGGGGACGGCGGCGGGTTCGACTTCGGGGGCGGGTTCGACGGCGGGTTCGACGGCGGGGGCTTCGACGGCTTCTGAGCCGCCTCAGCTGCGAAAGCGGTGCAGCCGCCGCGCCGCCTCGGCCACGGAGCCGCTCATCGAGGGATAGACGGTGAACGCGTGCGCCAGCTGGTCGGCCGTCATCGACATCGAGACCGCGATCGCGACCGGATGGATCAGCTCCGAGGCCTTCGGCCCCACCACCACACCGCCGACGACGACGCCGGTGCCGGGCCGCGCGAAGAGCTTCACGAAGCCGTCGCGGACGCCCTGCATCTTGGCCCGGGCGTTGCCCGACAGCGGCAGCATCAGGCACTCGGCGTCGATCTCCCCCGCGTCCACGCCGGCCTGCGTCCAGCCGACGGTGGCGATCTCCGGGGACGTGAACACGTTCGAGGACACGGTGCGCAGGTCCAGCGGCGCCACCGCGTCGCCGAGGAAGTGCCACATCGCGATGCGGCCCTGCATGGCCGCGACCGAGGCGAGCATCAGCACGCCGGTGCAGTCGCCGGCGGCGTACACCCCGCGCGCCGACGTGCGGGACACCCGGTCCACGCTCACGAAGCCACCGTCACCGAGGTCGACGCCGGCCTCCGCCAGCCCCATGTCCGCGGTGTTCGGGACCGACCCGAGAGCGAGCAGGCAGTGCGACCCCTCGACGGTGGTGCCGTCGGTGAGGGTGACCGCGACCCGGTCGCCGTGACGCTCGACCGACCTCATCCGCGACCGGCCCAGCACCCGCATGCCCCGCCGGGCGAAGACCTCCTCCAGAACCCCGGCCGCGTCCGCGTCCTCGCCCGGCAGCACCCGGTCCCGGCTGGAGACCAGCGTCACATCGACCCCCAGCGCGTTGTACGCGCCGGCGAACTCCGCGCCGGTGACCCCGGACCCGACCACGACCAGCTCGTCCGGCACCTCGTCGAGGTCGTAGACCTGCTCCCAGGTGAGGATCCGCTCCCCGTCCGGCTGGGCGGTCTCCAGGGTGCGGGGGGCAGCCCCGGTCGCCAGCAGGACCGCGTCGGCCTCGAGCCGCTCCTCGCTCCCGTCGGGGGTGGTGGCGACCACGCGCTGCGAGCCGTCCAGACGGCCGCGGCCGCGCAGCACCCGGACCCCGTCGCGCGTGAGCCGGTCCTCGATGTCGGCCGACTGCGCCAGCGCGAGTCCCCTGACCCGCTCGTTGACCCGCCCGAGGTCGGCGTGCACCGAGCCGGCGGTCTCGGAGAACCGGATGCCGAGCTCGTGGGCCTCCTCGAGGTCGGTCATCAGGTCGGCGGTGGCGATCAGCGTCTTGCTGGGCACGCAGTCGGTCAGCACCGCCGACCCCCCCACCCCATCGGTGTCCACCACCGTGACGTCGGCTCCGAGCTGTGCTGCCACGAGCGCGGCCTCGTACCCGCCGGGCCCGCCACCGACCACCACCACACGGTTCATCGGGCCATCCTGTCAAAGGCCGGGGCCGGATCAGCCACTAGGCTGCGGCCCGTGCCCCTGTACGCCGCCTTCGGGTCGAACCTGGACCCCGCCCGCATGGGGGACCGGTGCCCCCACTCCCCGCTGCGCAGCACCGGGTGGCTGGTCGGCTGGCGGCTGACCTTCGGCGGGGAGGACCACGGCTGGGACGGCGCGCTGGCCACGATCGTGGAGGACCCGTTCGAGCAGGTCTTCGTCGCCGTCTACGACGTGACCGAGGAGGACGCGGGCCACCTCGACAGCCTCGAGAGCGCGGACACGGGGCTCTACCGCCGCATCAACGTCCGGGTGCACACGCTGGTCGAGGAGGTGGTGGCCTGGGTCTACGTCCTGGACGCCTTCGAGGGCGGCCTGCCCTCGGCCAGCTACCTCGGCATCCTGGCCGACGCCGCCGAGGCCGCCGACGCCCCCCAGGACTACGTGGCGGCGCTGCGCGCCCGGCCCTGCCGCTCGGTCGGCCTGTGAGCGCGCCCGGCCCGTCGCCCGCCGAGCTGGCCGCCGACGCCGCCGCGGTGCTGCGCGAGCGGACCGGGCTGCCACGCCATGACGTGCTGCTGGTGCTGGGGTCGGGGTGGCTGCCCGCCGTCGACGCCCTCGGCGAGACCGTCGCCGAGCTCAGCAGCGCCGAGCTCCCCGGATTCGTGCCGGCCGCGGTCCCCGGGCACGCCGGCACGGTCCGCTCGGTGCGCTCCGGCGACCGGCAGCTGCTGGTCATGCTCGGCCGGACCCATCTCTACGAGGGTCGCGGGGTGCGTCCGGTGGTGCACGGCGTCCGCACCGCGGCCGCCGCGGGCGTCCGCGTGGCGGTGCTCACCAACGGCTGCGGCGGGTTGCGGGAGCAGTGGCGGCCGGGCACCCCGGTGCTGATCAGCGACCACGTGAACCTGACCGCCGTCTCGCCGCTGGAGGGCCCGACCTTCGTCGACCTGACCGACCTCTACAGCAGCCGGCTGCGGGCGGTGGTGCGAGAGGTCGACCCCAGCCTCGACGAGGGCGTCTATGTGCAGTTCCCGGGACCGCACTACGAGACCCCGGCCGAGATCGCGATGGTGCGGGCCATCGGTGGCGACCTGGTCGGCATGTCCACCGCCCTGGAGGCCATCGCCGCCCGCGAGGCGGGGCTGGAGGTGCTCGGCCTGTCCCTGGTGACCAACCTGGCCGCCGGCATCAGCGGCGAGCCGCTCGACCACCGCGAGGTCCTGGCGGCGGGCCGCGCCGCGGCCACCCGGATGGGCGGGCTGCTCGCCGAGGTCGTGCCGCGGCTCTGATGCTCTAGCCTGCACCGCATGCGCGTACTCGTCACCGGCGCCGCCGGCAGCATCGGCGCGGTGGTCTGCAGCGGCCTGCTGGACCGCGGCCACACCGTCAGCGGCCTGGACCTGGTCCCCGAGCCGGAGGGCTTCACCGGCGACTGGTTCACCGCCGACTGCGCCGACCCCGACGCCGTGGACGCGGTGTTCGCCGCGCTGGTCCGCTCCGGCGACCTCGATGCCGTGGTGCACCTCGCGGGCGTCCCGGGCGAGGCGTCGCTGCCGGTGGAGCTGACCTCGCACGTGGTCACCACCGCGGCCCTGCTCGACGCCATGGTGGTGCACTCGGTGGGCCGGATCGTCTACGCCGGCAGCAACCACGCGGTGGGCCGCACCCCGCGGGCTGGTCTGCCGGGACTGCTGGGGGTCGACGTGCGAGTGCGTCCCGACACGTTCTACGGCGTGGCGAAGGTGGCCGCCGAGGCGCTGCTGAGCCTGTACGTCGACCGGCACGGGATCGACGCGGTCTCGGCGCGGATCGGCAGCTTCCTGCCGCAGCCGGAGAGCGTCCGGGCGCTGTCGACCTGGCTGTCCCACGACGACGCCGTGCGGATGTTCGACGCCTGTCTGACCGCCCCCGACCCGGGCTTCGCGGTGATGTACGGGGTCTCCGCCAACACCCGGGGCTGGTGGGACCTCGAGCCCGGCCGCGCGCTCGGCTACGAGCCGCTCGACGACGCCGAGGCCTGGGCGGACACGGTGCTGCGCGACCAGGACCGGGACATCGTCGAGGCGGCGCACGTCGGCGGCGGGTTCGTGACCGCGGCGCACCATCGCCCCGCCCTGGACCGCCCCGCGCTGGACCGCCCCGCGCTGGACCGGACCGCGCTGGACCGGACCGAGACGGTGCCGACCCCGTGAGCGACCTGCTGGCGCGCGCTCGCGCCTGGGCCGCCGAGGACCCTGATCCGCGGACCCGGGCCGAGCTGCTGGAGCTGGTCGCGGAGGTGGCCGCCGAGACGTGGGCGGACAGCACGACCACCTCCGGGGCCGCGGACCGGCTCGCCGACGCGTTCGCCGCCACCTTGGAGTTCGGCACCGCAGGGCTGCGGGGTGCGCTGGGGCCCGGCCCGAACCGGATGAACCGGGTGGTGGTCGCGCGCGCGGCCGCGGGGTTGGCCGCGCACCTGCTCGCGCAGGGCGCGGGGCCGGAGGACACCGTGGTGGTCGGCTACGACGCGCGGCACCTCTCCGACGTGTTCGCCGAGGACACCGCCGCGGTCCTCGCGGGCGCCGGGCTGCGGGCCGTGCTGCTCCCCCGCCCGCTGCCGACTCCGGTGCTGGCCTACGCCGTCCGGTCGCTGCACTGCGTGGCCGGGGTGATGGTGACGGCCTCCCACAACCCACGACAGGACAACGGCTACAAGGTCTACACCGGCGACGGCAGCCAGATCGTCGCCCCCGTCGACGCCGCGGTCGCCGCGCACATCGAGGCGGTCGGGTCGCTGTCCACCATCGCCCGCAGCGACGCGTGGAGCCGGCTCGACGAGGACGTCGTCGAGGACTACGTCCGCGACGTGGCGGCGCTGGTCAACCCCGCCGGGCCGCGGGACCTGGTGGTCGCCTACACCCCGCTGCACGGCGTCGGCGGCGACACCGTGGCCCGGGTGCTGCGCGAGGCCGGCTTCGCCGCCCCGCACGTTGCCGCGCAGCAGGCGGCACCGGACCCCGACTTCCCGACCGTGGCGTTCCCGAACCCGGAGGAGCCCGGCGCCATGGACCTGGTCACCGAGCTCGCGGCGCAGGTCGGAGCGGACCTGGCGCTCGCCAACGACCCGGACGCGGACCGCTGCGCGGTGTCGGTGCCCGGTCCGCACGGCTGGCGCAACCTGACCGGGGACGAGGTCGGGGCGCTGCTGGCCGACCATGCCCTGCGGACCGGCGTGGAGGGGGTCTACGCCAGCTCCGTGGTCTCCTCCTCGCTCCTCGGCCGGCTCGCGGCGGCGCACGGGCAGCCGCACCAGGTGACGCTGACCGGCTTCAAGTGGATCGGCCGGGTCGACGGGCTCGCCTACGGCTACGAGGAGGCGCTCGGCTACTGCGTGGCCCCCGCCCTGGTCCGGGACAAGGACGGCGTGTCGGCGCTGCTGAAGCTCGTCGAGGTCGCGGCGCTGCTGCGGGTGCAGGGACGCACGCTGGTGGACCGGCTCGACGACCTCGCCCGTGCTCACGGGCTGCACGCCACGGACCAGCTCTCGGTCCGGGTGCAGGACCCGGCCGTGATCGCCGGCCTGATGGACCGGCTGCGCTCCCGGCCACCGGCCGAGCTCGGCGGTCTGCGGGTCGAGCAGGTCGACGACCTCGCCGACGGCGGTGACGGCCTGCCCCCCACCGACGGGCTGCGCTACCGGCTCGCGGACCATGCCCGCGTGCTGGTGCGGCCGTCGGGGACCGAGCCCAAGCTCAAGTGCTACCTCGAGGTCGTGGTCCCGGTCGAGGCCGGCGACGACGGCGGCGTGGACGCCGCCCGCATCGTGGCGCTGCAGCGGCTGGACGCGGTGCGCAAGGACCTCGCGGCGCTCACGGGTCTCACGGTCCGCTGACCAGGGTGACCAGCAGCGCGGCGGCCGCGGCCCCCAGTGCCACCAGCTCCGGCACGGCGTACGACGACCGCGCGAAGCGCTCGCGTCCGGTCGACGTCCCCCCGCTGGCCGCCGGTGCCTCGTGGGGCTCGCGGGCGCGGGCCTCCGCCACCAGGTCGTTGATCCGGGTGAGCACGAAGGACTGGTAGGTCTGGTCCCGGCCCGCGGCGTGACCAGCGGCGGGGCCCGCGGCGGGGTCTGCGGCGGGGTTGGCCGCACGGCCCGCCCCGAGCAGCCCACCCCGCCCCCGCGAGCGCGCCTGCTGGCGAGCGTCGTAGCCCAGCGACCGGCCGATGCCGACGCACACGTAGCGACGTCCCCCCGACCGGACGTTCAGGGTCTGGCCCATCGTCACCTCCTGCACCGAGACCCAGGGGATGCGCACGTCGCGCAGGCTGCCCCGGATGAGCAGCACCTCTCGGTAGGCGAGGGCCCGGGGTCGCAGCTGGGTCGTCCAGACCAGCACTGCCGCGAGGACCGCGGCGAGGGCGACCCGTGTCCCCGCCGGCGGGGACAGCGCGACGAGGGCGTAGACCACCGTGACACCGGCGAGCAGCAGACCGAGGAGGCCCGCGACCAGCCCCGTGGTGGGCGCGAACCGCTCGAGCAGCTCCCCGTCGCGACGCTGCCCGCTCTCGCCGCGGCGGACCCGCCGCCGGCCCGGGTGCCGGTCCATGCCCCGATTGTGCCTCGCGTCGACCGACGGCCGGCGGCCCGGACCACGCCCCTATGCTGGCCGGATGACCCGCACGCTCGCCGCCGCTGCCCCGCCGCCGGCGAGGCCGCCGGTGGCGGGGGCGGGGCCGCCGGCAGGCTCGCTCTCGGACGTGACCGCGTCGGACGCCTCGCTGCGCCGCTTCCTGCACGGCCTGCCGGGCGTCGACCAGGTCGGCGCCGAGGCGAGGGCGGCGGCGTTGGCGACCCGCTCGGTGAAGACGACGGCGAAGGCGTACGCCGTCGACCTGTCGATCGCGATGGTGGACCTGACCACGCTGGAGGGTCAGGACACCCCCGGCAAGGTGCGGGCGCTGTGCGCCAAGGCCAGGCGCCCCGACGCGACGGACCTGTCGTGCCCGGCCACGGCGGCCGTCTGCGTCTACCCCGACCTGGTGGCCACCGCCCGCCAGGCGCTGGCCGGCAGCGAGGTCAAGGTCGCCTCGGTCGCGACCGCGTTCCCCTCGGGCCGGGCCGCCCGGTCGGTGAAGCTGGCCGACACCCGCGACGCGGTCGCCGCCGGTGCCGACGAGATCGACATGGTGATCGACCGGGGCGCCTTCCTCACGGGTCGCTACCTGGCGGTGCTCGAGGAGGTGCTGGCGGTGCGTGAGGCCTGCTCGCGCCCGGACGGGACCGCCGCCCACCTGAAGGTGATCCTCGAGACCGGGGAGCTGGAGACCTACGACGCCGTCCGCCGCGCGTCGTGGCTGACGATGCTGGCCGGCGCCGACTTCGTCAAGACCTCGACAGGCAAGGTCTCGCCGGCGGCGACCCTGCCGGTCACCCTGGTGATGCTGCAGGCGGTCCGCGACTTCCGCGCGGCCACCGGCCGGGTCGTGGGCGTCAAGGCCGCGGGAGGGATCCGGACCACGAAGGACGCCCTGCGCTACCTCGTGACGGTCAACGAGGTGGCCGGCCAGGACTGGCTCACCCCGGACCTGTTCCGCTTCGGTGCGTCCAGCCTGCTCAACGACCTGCTGATGCAGCGTCAGCACTTGGCGACCGGTCGCTACTCCGGCCCCGACCACGTGAGCGTGGACTGAATGTTCGACTACGCGCCCGCGCCGGAGTCCCGAGCCGCGGTCGACCTCCGGGACAGCTACGGGCTCTTCATCGACGGAGCCTTCGTCGACCCCGCCGAGGGCGGGTCGTTCGACACGGTGAACCCCGCCACCGAGGAGGTCCTGGCCGAGGTGGCCGAGGCGACGGTGACCGACGTCGACCTGGCGGTCGCGGCGGCCCGCCGGGCCTACACCCGGGTCTGGTCACGGCTGCCGGGACGCGAGCGGGCGAAGTACCTGTTCCGGATCGCCCGGATCCTCCAGGAGCGCGGCCGCGAGCTCGCGGTGCTGGAGACGCTCGACAACGGCAAGCCGATCCGGGAGTCGCGCGACGTCGACGTGCCGCTGGCGGCGCAGTGGTTCTTCTACCACGCGGGCTGGGCCGACAAGCTGCGCTACGCGATCCCCGGTCGCGGCGCCGGCGACACCGAGCCGCAGCCGCTGGGGGTCGTCGGCCAGGTCATCCCGTGGAACTTCCCGCTGCTGATGCTGGCCTGGAAGGTCGCACCGGCGCTGGCGTGCGGCAACACGGTCGTGCTCAAGCCCGCGGAGACCACGCCGCTGACCGCGCTGCTGTTCGCCGAGATCTGCCAGCAGGCCGACCTCCCGGCCGGGGTGGTCAACATCGTCACCGGCGCCGGCGGGACCGGCCGCGCGGTGGTGGCCCACGACGACGTGGACAAGGTCGCGTTCACCGGCTCCACAGCGGTGGGCCGCGAGATCGCCCGGGCGGTCGCGGGCACCACCAAGCGGGTCAGCCTCGAGCTCGGCGGCAAGGCCGCGAACATCGTGCTGGACGACGCCCCGCTGGACGAGGCCGTCGAGGGGGTCGTCAACGGGATCTTCTTCAACCAGGGTCAGGTGTGCTGCGCCGGGTCCCGGCTGCTCGTGCAGGAGTCGGTGGCCGAGGACGTGCTCGACCGGCTGCGCCGACGAATGGGCACGCTGCGGCTGGGCGACCCGCTGGACAAGAACACCGACGTCGGCGCGATCAACTCACCGGCCCAGCTGGCCCGGATCCGGGAGCTCGTGGCTGCCGGGGAGGCGGAGGGCGCACAGCGCTGGTCGTCTCCCGGCGAGCTGCCCGGGACCGGCTACTGGTTCGCCCCGACCGTCTTCACCGAGGTGTCGCCGGCCCACCGCATCGCCCGGGAGGAGGTGTTCGGCCCGGTGCTGTCGGTGCTGACGTTCCGGACCCCGGGCGAGGCGGTGCAGAAGGCCAACAACACCCCCTACGGCCTGTCCGCGGGCGTCTGGTCCGACAAGGGCTCGCGGGTGATGTGGGTGGCCGAGCGGCTGCGCGCCGGCGTCGTGTGGTCCAACACCTTCAACATGTTCGACCCCGCCAGCCCCTTCGGGGGCTACCAGGAGTCCGGGTACGGCCGTGAGGGCGGCCGGCACGGGCTGGAGGCCTACCTGCGATGAGCAGCGACGACCCTGCCGTGAGCGGCACCGCGACCGGGCGCCTCGACGTCCGCAGGACCTACAAGCTCTACGTCGGCGGCGCCTTCCCTCGCTCGGAGTCGGGGCGCAGCTACGAGGTCCGTGACGCCGCCGGCCGCTTCGTCGCCAACGCCGCGCACGCCTCCCGCAAGGACGCCCGCGACGCCGTGGCGGCCGCGCGGGCCGCGGTCGCGGACTGGGCGGCCCGCACGCCCTACAACCGGGGCCAGGTGCTCTACCGGACGGCGGAGGTCCTCGAGGGACGGCACGGCCAGCTCGTCGAGGAGGTCGTCAGCGCCGAGGGGCTGGACCGAGCCGCGGCGGGGGCCGTCGTGGACGCCTCCGTGGACCGGCTGGTCTGGTACGCCGGCTGGGCCGACAAGCTCTCGCAGGTGCTCGGCGCCACCAACCCGGTGGCCGCCCGGTTCGTCAACTTCTCGGTGCCGGAGCCGACCGGCGTGGTCGCCGTCCTCGCGCCGCAGACGTCCTCGCTGCTCGGGCTGGTCAGCGTGCTGGCGCCGGTCGTCGTGAGTGGCAACACCGTGGTCGTCGCCGCGGCGCCGCTACATCCCGTCCCGGCGGTCACGCTGGCCGAGGTGCTGGCGGCCTCCGACGTGCCCGGTGGGGTGGTCAACCTGCTCACCGGCCCGCTGGCCGACACCGCGGCCACGCTCGCCTCCCACCTGGACGTCGACGCCCTCGACCTCACCGGGCTGGCCGACCTCGCCGACCGCGACGCCGTCGCCGGGCTGGCGCGCGGCCTGGAGCAGGAGGCGGCGGCGAACCTCAAGCGGGTGGTCCGGCCGCCCGCCGAGCCTCCGGACTGGACCGCGCCGCCCGAGCTCGCCGCGATGTCGGCGTTCCTGGAGACCAAGACCGTCTGGCACCCCGTCGGCCGCTAGGGCCCCGCCGGGGGCTACGGGGAGAGGTCGACCACCTCGGCCCGTCGGCCCGGCCGGCCGTGCAGGTGCAGCACCAGCGCCTCGGGGTCGGTCCCCTCGGCCACCGTGTAGCCGATCGCGGCACCCTCGGTGTCTCGGAACAGCGGCCCGGCGACCTCGAGCCGGGGGGTGCCGACGTCGTAGCCGATCCGACCGGTCCGGTCGATGATGCCGCCGCCGACGGGGTCGTAGGTGAGGACCTGGTAGGAGATCGGCCGGCTGCCCGCCCCGTCGAGCCGCACCGTCGCTCGCGCCACGGGCAGCAGCACCACGTCGGAGTCGTAGACGTTGGTGTCCACGGTGCCGAGGGTGGCGTTGAGCGGCTCGACGTCCGCGGTCTCGCCGGTGGCCAGGTCGACGGTGACGGCGATGGGAACGTCGGTCGGGCCCTCGTCGCCGGGGTAGCGGTCGACGTAGGTCTGGTAGTCCGGCTCGCCGTCCCCGTCGACGTCGTACTCCACGTAGGGCTGGACGCGCGGCCCGAGCACCGCCCACGCCGAGCGGGTGGCAAGGCCGAACCACAGCAGGGAGTCGTCGCTGCCGGCGCCGACCAGACCGAGGTCCGCCGCCAGCGAGGTGGAGGTCGAGGTGCAGCCCTCGGTGCGGCCAAGGACGCACTGCGGCAGCGTGCCGCTGCGGGCGCCCAGCTCGAGGACCGACAGCAACGACCGGTAGCGCTGCCGCCCGCGGCCCTGGTCCACGCCGGCTCCGGACACCACCAGCTGGCCGTCGTCGGCCGACGACGGGACGGCCCGGGTGCTGGTGGCCGCCGTCGGCGTGGCGGTGCCGTCCACCGGCACGCGCAGCGTCCCCCGCCCCCCCGGCGTGAGCAGGAGCCGACCCGAGGCCGAGGCCAGGAACTGTCGGGCGATGCCCTCCTGCTCCGCGGCCATCGTGGGGTCGATGCGGTGCCGCAGCGCACGTGGGACGACCGTCATGACCACCTTGACGTTGCGGGTGGACCTCGCGGGCACCCGGAGCGAGCGTCGCGCGGCGCGGAACACCACCCCCGGCTGCCGGACCACGCCCTGGTACCGGACCGCGACCCGGACCGGGCGGGACCCGGTGTTCTCGACCGTCACGTTGCGCACCCGGCGCACCCGGGCGCGCCGGATGTCGACGGGCACCGGGCCGAAGGACACCGAGACCCGCTGGTCGGGGTTGGGGCTGTAGGCCAGCACCGAGGCGGCCACCGACCGGGCGGCGTCGACCCGGCCGGCACCTACCCGCTGCGGCCCGTAGATGCGTCCGCGCCGACCCGGCCGGGTCCACACGTCGTGGACGGCGTTGTTCATGACGGCGGCCTTGACCGCGGTGACGCCCCAGCCCGGGTGCCGGGAGCGGACGAGGGCGGCGATGCCCGCCACGTGCGGGGTCGCCATCGAGGTGCCGGACAGCGTCCGCCGCCCCGTCCCGGTGCCGGCGGCGGCCGAGGCGACGGTGTCGCCGGGTGCGGCAACGTCCGGCTTGACCGTGCCCGTCGCACCGTGGCTGCCACGTGAGCTCGACTCGGACAGGGTGTCGGCCGCGGACCGGTCCCGCGTCAAGACGGCCCCGCGCAACGCCCCGTCGAACGCGACCCGCAGCCTCCCGGCACGGGCGCTGCCCCGCAACCGCTGTGACTGCGCCAGGGAGAGCCGCACCATGGGGACGGCGTCGTCACCGAGGATCCCACCGTCGGAGCCGGCAGCGGTGCCGGCCGAGCGGGCCAGCAGCACGCCGATGGCGCCGGCGGACCCCAGGTTCGCGGCCCGTGCCGCGGAGCCGCACCGCCGGGAGGCGGCGTCCGACGCCCACTCCAGCCAGACCACGCGACCGGCGGCCCGGGAGGCCGCCACCGGGCCCAGCGGGTCGCAGCCGTCCGCGTTGCCACCGGGCAGCGTCACGACCCGGCCGCGCACCGGAGTGCCGGAGCGGTCGCTGCCGGACCAGTCGTAGGCCTGCGACATGTCCCCACCGGCCAGACCTGCCAGCGGCGCCGGCGCCTCGACGCGGACGCCGTCGAGCAGGTCGTAGCCATCGACGGTGCTGGCGACCGAGATCGAGCTGGTCGCCGCAGCCGGCGAACCGCCGACGTCGAGCAGGTCCCCGTCGTTGCCCCCGGCCACCACCGTGAGCACTCCGTGGCGCGACAGCTCGTCGACCACCAGGCTGTCCGGGTCGTCCGCCGCCCCGTAGCCGCCGCCCAGCGACAGGTTGACCACGTCGAGATGGTCGGTGAAGTCGCCGTCGCCGTCGGGGTCGAGCGCCCGGTCCAGCGCCGGGATGACCATCTCGCTGGCGCCGGGGCCGCAGCCGAAGATCTTCATCGGGTAGATCCGGGCCAGCGGAGCCACCCCTGGGCCGACCTCCATGCCGAGCAGGCTGCGACCCGACAGGCGACGGTAGCTGCCGGCGAAGGTCCGTCCCGACCCGGTCACCCCGTAGCCCGCCGCGATGCCGGCGACGTGGGTGCCGTGCTGGCCGCAGTCCATCGGGTCGGGGTCCGGTGCCGGGACCGGGTCGTAGTCGGCGGCGGCCGGGTCGGCGTTGTAGTCGTCACCGACCAGGTCGTAGCCGGCCATCACCTTCGCCCGAGCCGCGGCGGGCAGCCGGGAGCGCCAGGCCGGCGACGCGGGCGCGGCCAGGGCCGCCTCGGAGGCGGCGACGGTGCCCCGGCCGCCGAAGTCCGCGTGGGTATAGTCGAGACCGGTGTCGACGATCCCGATCGAGACCCCGCGACCGGTGCTCCCGCTCGCACGCCAGGTGTCCAGCACCCGGGTCAGCTGCACCGCGCCGGCGTTGTCGACGCGCTTGGGGACCAGGGCCGAGACCGACACCACGTCCGCGCGCCCGGCGACGGCCCGGATCGCCCCGGCATCGGCGACCAGTCCCATGCCCGGGACGGCGTTCGACACCTGGAACAGGCTGCGCGCCCCACGGTCCCGGGCGCGCGCGGTGCCCACCACCTCCGCCGCGGTGCGCCGGACCGCCAGGCGCCGGGCGGCGACGACCGGGCCTCGCCCGGCCGCCGAGCGACCCCGGGCGGCCGTGGCCGCACCGGTGCCGGCGAACCGGACGAACACGCTGGTGGGGCCGCGCCGGGTCAGGTCCACGCCGCCGGAGACCTTCGCCGACCCCTGACCCACCGCGGTCGGCGGCAGCCCGACCCGGGACACCGGCACCGGCGCGGACGACGCCCGTGCGCCGGCCGTCGGCCCCGTGGCCGCCGTGGCCGGCAGCACTCCCGACGACAGCACCAGCGCCGTCGTCAGACCGGTCACGGCGGCGGCGCGCACGCCGGCCGACCGAGCAGTGCAGGGGGTCATCGAGCAGGCCTTCCCAGACGTTCGGCGTCGCTCGGCCGCCAGGCCGAGACCGCCCGGAGGCTATCCCAGGTCCGGCCACCGTCGTGGCGGTTCGGCGACATCCGCTGAGTCTCTCGGCGACGGCCCGACCGCGCCCGCCTCGTCAGCTCACCGCGCCCAGGACGGCGTACGCGGGCTCGAGCTGCTCCTCGATGATCGCGTGCCGCTCGTCGAAGGGCAGGAACGCCGACTTCATCGCCCCGACGGCGAACCGGCGCAGGTCCGCCATGCCGAACCCGAAGGCGTCGACGAGCAGCATCAGCTCCCGGGTCATCGAGGTGCCGCTCATCAGCCGGTTGTCGGTGTTCACCGTGACTCGGAACCGCAGGTCGCTCAGCAGCCCGATCGGATGCTCCCGGAGCGAGCGCGCGGCCCCCGTCTGGATGTTCGAGGACGGGCACATCTCCAGCGGGACCCGCTTGTCACGGACGTAGGCGGCCAGCAGCCCGAGCACGGCCCGCCCGTCGCCGTCCAGGGTGATGTCGTCGACGATGCGGACCCCGTGGCCGAGCCGGTCGGCGCCGCACCACTGGATCGCCTGCCAGATCGAGGGCAACCCGAACGCCTCGCCGGCGTGGATGGTGAAGTGGGCGTTCTCCCGCTGCAGGTACTCGAAGGCGTCCAGGTGGCGGGTCGGCGGGTAGCCGGCCTCGGCGCCGGCGATGTCGAAGCCGACCACCCCCTGGTTCCGGTAGGCGACCGTCAGCTCGGCGATCTCGCGGCTGCGGGCCTGGTGACGCATGGCGGTGAGCAGCTGCCGAACCACGATGGGGCAGCCGTCGAGCCGCGCCTGCTCCTGCCCCTCGACGAAGCCGTCGCGAACGGCCTCGACGACCTGGGCCAGGCTCAGCCCGGCGCCGAGGTGCTGCTCGGGGGCGTAGCGGACCTCCGCGTAGACCACCCCGTCCAAGGCCAGGTCGAGGACGGCCTCGCGAGCCACGCGCCGCAGCCGGTCGGCGGTCTGCATCACCGCGACGGTGTGCTCGAAGGTGGTGAGGTAGCGCTCGAGCGACCCGGAGCCGGCGGCGTCGGCGAACCAGCGCCCCAGCCCCTCGGCGTCCTGGGCGGGCAGTCGGTGGCCGATCTCGGCAGCCAGCTCCACGACGGTGGCGGACCGCAGCCCGCCGTCGAGGTGGTCGTGCAGCAGCACCTTGGGCGCTCGCGCCACCAGCTCGGGGGAGGCCGGTCGCTGCACCGGACGAGCGGTCGGGGACGTGGGTCGCGCGAGGTCCGGCATGCTGCCATCCAACCAGTCGGCGGCGGCCGTGGCGCGGCGGTCGGGCACCGGTGTCACACGCCCGTGATCCGGGCGCTCTACCCTCTTCTCTGTGCCAGTGTCTCCAGACCGCGTCGACTGGTCAGTCGTCGACGCCGTCCTCTTCGACCTCGACGGCGTGATCACCCCTACGGCGACGGTGCATGAGCACGCCTGGGCGGAGATGTTCGCCGGCTTCCTCGCCGATCGTGACGCCGCGGCGTACACCGAGCAGGACTACTTCGCCTACGTCGACGGGCGGCCGCGCTACGACGGGGTGGCGGCGCTGCTGGCCTCGCGAGGCATCGAGTTGCCGTGGGGGGACCCGACGGACTCGCCCGAGACCGTCACCGTGTGCGGCCTCGGCAACCGCAAGAACCTGCTCTTCGGCGAGGTGCTGGCCCGCGACGGCGTGGACGCCTACCCGGGC
The DNA here is from genome assembly GCA_963781695.1 of uncultured Actinomycetota bacterium. Classification (GTDB taxonomy): domain Bacteria; phylum Actinomycetota; class Actinomycetes; order Propionibacteriales; family Nocardioidaceae; genus Nocardioides_B. Next base: position 345,911 of record CAWAGE010000005.1, on the reverse strand, counting down.
TCGGTGGCGCTGCTCGACGCGCTCGACGCGGCCGGGGTGAGGATGGCGATCGTGTCCAGCTCGGCCAACGCCCCCGACGTGCTCCGCGCGGCCGGGCTCCTGGAGCGGTTCGAGACCGTCGTGGACGGGGCGGTGGCGCGCGCCCAGGGGCTGCCGGGCAAGCCGCGGCCCGACACCTACGAGTACGCCGCGGACGTCCTCGGCGTGCCGCACCCGCGGGCGATGGTGGTCGAGGACGCGGTCTCCGGCGTCGAGGCGGGGGCGGCGGGTGACTTCGCGCTGGTCGTGGGCGTCGACCGTGGCGCTGGTGAACAGACCCTGCTGACCCACGGCGCCGATGTCGTGGTCGCCGACCTCGGCGAGCTGGTGGCCGGCGTCACGACGGGAGCGCGCCCGTGAGCACCCGCGGCGCGGCGCACACGCCACCGCGCGCCGGCGACCCCGTCGACCGGCACACGTTCCCGGTCGACCCGTGGCGGCTGACGCAGCAGCGCTACGACCCCTCGACCCTCGGCCGCGACGAGACCACGTTCGCGGTCGGGAACGGCTACCTGGGGATGCGCGGCAACCTCGAGGAGGGCCGCGACAGCTACACCCACGGCACCTTCGTGAACGGCTTCCACGAGACCTTCACCATCCAGCACGCCGAGGAGGCCTTCGGCTTCGCGCGGGTCGGCCAGACCATGGTGAACGCGCCGGACGCCAAGCTGATCCGGATCTACGTCGACGACGAGCCGCTGCTGCTCTCCATCGCCGAGCTGGAGTCCTACGAGCGGTCCCTGGACTTCCGCGAGGGCCGGCTGCGGCGCTCCCTGGTTTGGCGCACGCCGGCGGGCAAGCGGGTGCTGATCGAGTCCACCCGGATGGTCTCGATGAGCGACCGCCACCTCGCGGTGATGACCTTCGACGTGACGCTGCTCGACTCCGACGCCCCGGTCGCGATCTCCTCGCAGCTGCTGAACCGGCAGGACGGCGAGGACGAGTACCACGTCCCCTCCGCCGCGATGGGCGAGGGCAAGGACCCTCGCAAGTCCGCGACCTTCGCCCGGCGGGTGCTGGTGCCGCAGTCGATCGGCGCCGAGGCGGCCAGCGACCGGATGATCCAGGGCTTCCGCTGCGCCGACTCGGGGATGACGATCGCGGTCGGGGTCGACCACGTCTTCGAGACCGACAACTCCTTCACCTCGAACGCCCACTTCGACCCGGACGTGGCCCGGTTGACCTACCGGGTGGACGCCCGTGCCGGCACGCGGATGCGGCTGGTCAAGTACGCGGCCTACCACACCTCGCGCGGGGTGCCCGTCCAGGAGCTCGTCAGCCGCTGCCGACGCACCTTGGACCGGGTGATGGAGGGTGGGCTGGAGCGCGCCGTCGCGGACCAGCGCAGCTGGTTCGACGGGTTCTGGGAGCGCTCGGACGTCGAGGTGGAGGGTCCGCCGGAGGTGCAGCAGGCGGTCCGCTGGAACCTCTTCCAGCTCGCCCAGGCCGCGGGCCGGGCCGAGGGGCACGGCGTGCCCGCCAAGGGGGTCACCGGGAGCGGCTACTCCGGCCACTACTTCTGGGACACCGAGATCTACACGCTGCCGTTCTTCACCTACACCACTCCGCACTGCGCCCGCTCCGCCCTGCTGTTCCGCTACCGGCTGCTGCCGGCGGCGCGCCTGCGGGCCGAGCAGATGACCCAGCGTGGCGCGCTGTTCCCGTGGCGCACCATCAACGGCGAGGAGGCATCGGCGTACTACGCCGCCGGTACCGCGCAGTACCACATCGACGCCGACATCGCCTACGCGCTGAGCCAGTACGTCGCCGCCACCGGAGACCTGGAGTTCCTGGAGCGCGAGGCCGTCGACATCCTCGTCGAGACCGCCCGGATGTGGGCCGACCTCGGCTTCTGGCGGGTCAACGGTGACGGCGTGTTCCACATCCACGGCGTGACCGGTCCCGACGAGTACACCACCGTGGTCAACGACAACCTCTTCACCAACGTGATGGCGCGAGGCAACCTGCGGGACGCAGCCTCCGCGGTGCGCTGGCTGCGCGAGTACCACCCGGCCGGCTACGAGGCGATGCGGGACCGGCTCGAGCTCGAGGACGGCGAGACGGAGGAGTGGGACCGCGCGGCGGACCGGCTCTTCGTGCCGTTCGAGGAGCACCTCGGCATCCACCCCCAGGACGCCCACTTCCTTGACCGGGAGGTGTGGGACCTGGAGGCGACGCCGGCAGGGAACCGACCGCTGCTGCTCCACTACCACCCGCTGGTCATCTACCGGTTCCAGGTGATCAAGCAGGCCGACGTCGTGCTGGCGATGTTCCTGCGCGGGTCGCAGTTCAGCGTCGAGCAGAAGCGCGCGAACTTCGACTACTACGACCCGATCACCACCGGCGACTCGACGCTCTCGGCCGTCGTGCAGTCGATCATCGCCGCCGAGGTCGGCTACCACGAGCTGGCGCTGCGCTACTTCTACCAGGCGACGTTCGTGGACCTGGCCGACCTGCACGCCAACACCTGCGACGGCGTCCACGTGGCCTCCACCGGTGGTGTGTGGAGCGCCCTGGTCAACGGATTCGGCGGCTTCCGTGACGACGGGCCGACCTTCTCCCTCGACCCGCGGCTTCCCGAGCAGTGGGACGCCCTCACCTTCAGGATCACCCTGCAGGGGTCCCGGCTCCGGGTCCGGGTGGAGCACCACCAGGTCGTGATCACGGCCGAGACCGGGGACGGCGCGGAGATCACGGTCCGTGGCAAGCACGTCCAGGTCGGTGCCGATGAGCCGGTGGTGCTGCCGCTGGACGGTCACGGGCCACGGCTGCCCGGGTCCCCGCCTGCCTGGGGCCGAGACGGCGTGCGCCGCGCCGACGGGACCGTCATCACGGCGTCCGTGCCGCACGCCAAGGGCTCGCGTCCCGACCCGGCCCCGTTCACGGCCTGACGGCAAGAGGACATCGTGCGCACCTTCACCAGCATCGACGACCTGGCCGCGGCGGTCGGCGAGGTGCTCGGCCCGACACCGTGGCTCGAGATCACCCAGGAGCGGGTCGACGCGTTCGCCGACGCCACCGAGGACCACCAGTGGATCCACGTCGACGCCGAGCGCGCCGCGGCCGGCCCGTTCGGCAGGACCATCGTCCACGGCTACCTCACGCTGTCGCTCATCCCGCACCTCAGCCCGCAGCTGTTCGAGCTCGACACCCCCGGCGCCAAGCTCAACTACGGGGTGAACAAGGTGCGGTTCCCGAGCCCGCTCCCGGTCGGCTCCCGGATCCGGGCGACCGCCAGCGTCGCCGAGGTCAGCGCGGTCCCGGCCGGCACGCAGCTGGTGACCCGCTACACCCTGGAGATCGAGGGTGGGACCAAGCCCGCCTGCGTGGCCGAGACGGTCGTGCTGCTGCTCGGCTGACGTCCCCACCGGTCGTCAGCCGGGGTCAGCCGGTGGGGCCGTCGACGTACACCAGGGCGTCGCCGACCTCGCGCTCCGCTGGGCCGCTGGGGACGCTGACCAGCGCTCCGCGCGCCACCATGGTGGTCGAGCTGCCGCCGTCGAGATTGACCGCGTCGCGCAGTCCGAGGGCACGCACCAGCGCGGTCGTCTCCGCCGCGGTGGTGCCGACGCTGGAGGCACGACGACCGTCGACCGTGACCAGCACGACGATGCCCGCGGCGGTCGTGCCGACGACGGTGCGAGGGTTGCGCCGGAAGAAGTCACCGGACCCGCTGGGCACGGTGTAGCGACCGCCGCTGGCGAGCTGGTAGCGGCCGCTGACCGCGGACAGCCAGGGCCGCATTCTCACGGGCAGCCCGGTGGGGTCCACCAGCCGCACCCGGCGGGCCAGGCACCCCCGACGGGTCAGGGCCAGCAGCGACGCCGCGCTGCGGCCGGTGGCCTGCAGCGAGCGCTCCCCGTCGTCGAGGAGCGTGCCGCGGCTGGTGCTCGTCGACACGACGCAGCCGGCCCGGTCCACGACCACCTCGACCCCTGGCCCGGACGGGGTCGGGGCCGCTGGGTCGCTGTCGAACCAGGAGACCTGGCCGATCGCCGAGCAGGAGGTCTGGTCGGTCAGGTCGAGGCACGGCGGCGGGACCCACGGGGCCTGGTTGACGTGGGCGAGCCGCTGCACGCGACCGGTGCTGCGGTTGCGGACGGAGCCCGACCAGGTGAAACGGCCGAACCGCAGCCGCCACGTGCGTGAGTCGACGAGCACGTCCGCCTCGTTGGGCGCGGTGCGTGCGGGCTCGCTGAGCAGCCGGCCGCCGTACACGCCCAGGCCTCGCGGGTCCCCGGGACGGGCGGACCCACGGTCGTACTGGGACGCGTTCACGCCGGCCAGGGCGCCTGCCTGACGGACCAGGTCGGTCGTCGACTCGGTCTGGCTCAGCGTCGGACCGTAGGTAGCCCGCAGCCGCCCGGTCGCGGTGGCCGGGTCGATGCGGAGCACGCTCACCCGCCAGGGACCGCGGGTGGTGGTGCCGATCCTCGCCTCGGGAGCCTTCTCGGTGCCGCGCGTGATCCGGGTCAGCGTCACCCCCGGGGCCAGCCGCTCGACGCTCCTGGTCTCGACCAGGTCGGCGTCACCCAGTGGCAGTGGCGCGGTCGCGGCCCCAGCGGTCGGACCGGGACCGGCCAGCACGGGGAGCAGCAGCAGGCCCGCCACCACGACCGTGGCGGTGGCTCGTCGGTGTCGGGCGGGTCGAGCCGTCACGCGTTTCCTCCCCAGGCAGCCGCACGCCCGGTGTCCCCCCGGACGACACGAGGCTATGTCGTCGCGCCTCTGTCCGGGAGTCCTCGGTGAGGTCGTATCACCGTCGAGGTGGGTCCAGCGCGCAGGTCGGGTGATGACGCGACCGCATCAGCACCTCGGCCGTGGCCGCGGGCGCCCCGTGGCGCAGGGGGGTGGTGGTCAGTCGGGGGCCGCCACCCGGCCGAGCACGAGGGTCGAGCGCGGCCCCATGGGGCCGTCGACCTCGACGGCGTCGACCAGCGCCGCGAGCGCCCGCTCGAAACGCAGCGGCTCGTCGGTGTGCAGGGTGAGCAAGGGCTGGCCGGCGACGACCCGGTCGCCGGGCTTGGCGTGCATCTCCACGCCCGCACCCGCTTGGACGGGGTCCTCCTTGCGGGCCCGGCCGGCCCCGAGCCGCCAGGCCGCCAGCCCCACGCCCATCGCGTCGAGCCGGGTCAGGCGCCCGGTGGCGGCGGCCACCACGACGTGGCTCTCCCGCGACCGCGGCAGCGGCGCGTCGGGGTCGCCGCCCTGCGCGCGCAGCATCCGCCGCCACACGTCCATCGCCGAGCCGTCCCGCAGCCGGTCGGCCGGGTCCACGGCGTCGACCCCGGCGGCGGCGAGCATCTCCCGGGCGAGCGCGAGCGTCAGCTCGACGACGTCCTCGGGGCCGCCGCCGCCGAGGACCTCGACCGACTCCGCCACCTCCAGCGCGTTGCCGGCGGTGCGCCCCAGCGGGGTCGACATGTCGGTGAGCAGCGCGACGGTCCGCAGGCCGGCGTCGGAGCCGAGGGCGACCATGGTCTCGGCCAGCTCACGAGCGGTGGCCAGGTCCTTCATGAAGGCGCCGCTGCCGACCTTGACGTCGAGCACCAGCGAGCCGGTCCCCTCGGCGATCTTCTTGCTCATGATCGAGGAGGCGATGAGCGGGATCGCCTCGACGGTGCCGGTGACGTCGCGCAGCGCGTACAGCTTGCGGTCGGCCGGGGCCAGCCCGGCCCCGGCGGCGCAGATCACCGCACCGACCCGCTCCAGCTGTGCCAGCATCTCCTCGGTGCCGAGCGACGCCCGCCAGCCGGGCACCGACTCGAGCTTGTCCAACGTTCCGCCGGTGTGGCCCAGGCCGCGTCCCGACAGCTGGGGTACGGCGACCCCGCAGGCCGCCACCAGCGGGGCGAGCGGCAGGGTGACCTTGTCGCCGACGCCACCGGTGGAGTGCTTGTCGGCGGTCGGCCCGGACAGCCCCGAGAAGTCCATCCGCTCCCCCGAGGCGATCATCGCCGCCGTCCAGCGCGACACCTCCCGGCGGTCCATGCCGTTGAGCAGGATCGCCATCGCCAACGCCGCCATCTGCTCCTCGGCCACCACCCCGCGGGTGTAGGCGTCGACGACCCACTCGATCTGGGAGTCACTGAGCGTGCCGCCGTCCCGCTTGGCGGTGATCACCTCGACGGCGTCGTGTGCCTCGGTCACGCCTGCTCCCTCCCGGCGCGTCGCGGGCGCCCGTGGCCGCACCCTACGGCCACGCTGCGGTAGCCCCGCAGCACGAACGTGCCACGCGGCACCGGCTCGCCGGTCCGCTCCAGCTCGGGCATCCGGCGCAGCAGCAGCCCGAGCGCCTCCTCGAGCTCCATCCGGGCCAGCGGGGCCCCCACGCAGAAGTGCAGCCCGGCCCCGAACGCGAGGTGCGGGTTGGGCGAGCGGTCCGGCCGGAACACGTCGGGGTCGACGAACACCGCCGGGTCCCGGTTGGCCGCCCCCAGCAGCGCGGCCACCCGCTGACCGGGCGCGACGGTGACTGCCCCGAGCCGCACCGGCTCGGTGGCCGTGCGCTCGAACAGCTGGAGGGCGGGGTCGTAGCGCAGCATCTCCTCGACGCACCGGCCGAGACCGCCGGGCGCGGGCCGCGCGCCGCCGTCCAGCATGCCCACGAGGCCGTTGCCGAAGACGTTCACCGAGGCCTCGTGCCCGGCGTTGAGCAGCAGCACCGTGGAGGCGACCACCTCGTCCTCGCTGAGCCCGGCGCCGCCCTCGCGCGCCGCGACCAGGTCGGAGACGAGGTCCGCCGCCGGCTGCGCGCGGCGACGCCGGGCCAGCTCCCGCACCACCTCCGCGAACTCGGCGGCGGCGGCGACAGCGGCGTCCTCGACGTCGCGGGAGACAGCCACCTCGTACATCCGCACGATCGCCTGGGACCAGGTCCGCAGCGACGGCGCGAGCGAGGCCGGTACGCCGAGCAGCTCGGCGATCACCAGCACCGGCAACGGCTCGGCGTACTCGCCGACGACGTCGAAGCCGGCCGGGTCCACCTGGTCCAGCAGCTGCTCGGCCAGGACCCGCACCCGGGGCCGCAGCCGCTCGACGTGCCCGCGGTTGAACGCGCCGGCGACCAGCCGACGCAGCCGGGTGTGCTCGGGCGGCTCGTTCTCCATCATCTGGTGCCGGTGGAGCAGGTTGAACGGCTCCAGCCGGGCAGCGGGCGGCCGGTCGACCCAGCGCCGTCCCAGCCGACGGTCGCGCAGGACGGCGGAGGCGGAGGCGTGGTCGAAGGTCAGCCAGCGTCCGGTCGGCTCGTGCCAGGCGACCGCCGCCCGACAGCGTTCCTGCGCGAAGCTCGGGTAGGGGTCGGCCAGCACCGCCGGCGAGCCGAGGTCGACCTCGGTCGTCGGTGGCGCCTCAGCCGAGGTCGTCACGGCCGAAGGCGTCCGGCAGCACCTCGCTCATCGGGCGCACCCCCGAGACCGTCAGCAGCAGCAGCCCGGGGCCGCCGTTCTCCCACAGCAGCTGCCGGCAGCGGCCGCAGGGCATGATGACTCCCCCGGCTCCGTCCACGCACACGAAATGGGTCAGCCGTCCGCCACCGCTCGCGTGCAGGGCGGAGACCAGCCCGCACTCGGCGCACAGTCCCACGCCGTAGGCGGCGTTCTCCACGTTGCAGCCCACCACCGTGCGGCCGTCGTCGACCAGAGCTGCGGCACCCACCCGGTAGCGCGAGTACGGCGCGTAGGCGTGGCCCATCACCTCCGTCGCGCGAGCCTGCAGCGCCGCCCAGTCCGGCTCGGTCCCACTCACCCGGCTGTCCCCTTCCGGTAGGTCGCTCCGTCGGCCGCCGGCATCCGCAGCGACTGCGAGAACATCGCCAGCACCACCAGCGTGGTCACGTACGGCGTCATCCGGGTGAAGTCCCCGGGGACCCGGTCGATGACGGCGTAGAGGGTGCCGACCAGCCCGGCGACCAGCAGCGCGACCGACGCGGCCACCGGCCGGCGGCGGCGCACCTGCCACACCGCGAGCGCCAGCACCACGACGGCCAGGGCCAGAAGCAGCGCGTGCACGGACGTGCCGCCCTGCCGCAGCCCGAGGGTCTCGGTGTAGCCGAACAGGCCCGAGCCGGCCAGCAGCCCGGTCGGACGCCAGTTGCCGAAGATCATCGCGGCCAGGCCGATGTAGCCGCGGCCGCCGGTCTGGCCGTCCCGGTAGGTGCTCGACGCGACCAGGGCCAGGAAGCCGCCGCCGAGCCCGGCGAGGCCACCGGAGACCAGCACCGCGATGAACTTGTAGCGGTAGACGTTCACCCCGAGCGACTCCGCCGCCACCGGGCTCTCGCCACAGGACCGCAGCCGCAGTCCGAAGCTGGTGCGCCACAGCACGACGTACGTCGCGACCACCAGCAGCAGCGCCAGCACCACCAGCCAGGACAGGTCGTCGACGAGGGCCCGGCCCAGCGCGGCGAGCTCGGAGACGAAGAACACGTGTCGGCCCTCGACTGCGGCGAGCGCGTCGCTCAGCGGGCCGATGCGCAGGCTCCCGACGTCCCCGAGCTTCGGGGACTGGGTCTGCCCACCACCGGGCAGCCCGGCGAAGGTCAGCCCGGCGAGGTACTGGGTGGCCCCCAGCGCGATGATGTTGATCGCGACGCCGGAGATGATGTGGTCGACGCCGAACAGCACGGTGGCGACGGCGTGGATGAGGCCGCCGAGCATCCCGAGCACGATCGCGCCCGCCACGCCCGCCCAGCCGCCGAAGTGGTAGCCGAACAGCCCCGCGCCGTAGGTGCCGAGGATCATCATCCCCTCGAGGCCGATGTTCACGACCCCCGCGCGCTCGCTCCACAGCCCGCCCAGCCCCGCCAGCGCGATCGGCACCGTCGCCACCATGGTCGCCTTGATCGTGCCCGACGAGGCGAGGTCGCCCGCACCGGTGACCAGCTGCAGCACCGAGACGGCGAACAGCAGGCCGGCCAGCCCCACCAGCAGCCACCACGGCGAGAGCCGGCGCCGGCCCCGACGTGGCGGTGCCGGCGGTGCGGTGGTGGTCGAGGTCATCGGTCGGCCTCCTGCGGCTGGGCGGCCAGAGCCCGGGCCACCTGCTGCTGCTCGAGCCGGACGCGGTAGCGGCGCACCACCTCGTACGACACCACCACGGTCAGCACGATCACGCCCTGGGTGATGGCGACGATGTCGGGTGAGACGTCGGCCAGGATCTGCAGCGGGTTGGACTGCTCGTCGAGGAAGGCGAACAGCAGCGCCCCGAGCGCGATGCCCACCGGATGGTTGCGGCCGAGCAGGGCGATCGCGATCCCGGCGAAGCCGAGACCCGACTGGAACGTGGAGCCGTAGCGATAGGCGTCGCCGAAGAGGATCGGCAGCCCCACCAGCCCGGCGACCCCGCCGGAGACCAGCATCGTGACCACCGTCATCCGTCGCACGTCGACGCCGCTGGCCGCCGCGGCGCTGGCCGAGCCGCCGGTGGCCCGCAGGTCGAACCCGTAGCGGGTCCGGCCGAGCAGCAGCCAGTAGCCGAGCCCGGCGAGCACGGCGACCCCGAGGAAGCCGTAGACCTCGGTGCCGGGACCACCCAGCGCGATCCCGGGGATCCGGCTGCCCGCCGGGATCTCGCGCGTGCCCACGATGTTGCTGCCCGGCTCCCGGACGGCCACCTGACGCAGCAGGTAGGCGACCAGGGACGTCGAGATCAGGTTGAGCATGATGGTGCTGATGACCTCGCTGACCCCGCGGGTGGCGCGCAGGACCCCGGCGATGCCGGCCCAGGCGGCCCCCACCAGCACCGCCGCGAGGACCGCGACCACGGTGTTGAGCACGCCGGGCAGCCACCCCTGGCCGGCCACGGCGGCCGCGGCGAACGCGGCGACCCGGTACTGGCCGTCGACGCCGATGTTGAACAGGTTCATCTTGAAGCCGACCGCGACCGCCAGCCCGGACAGGTAGAGGACGGTCGCGTTGTTGATGATGTTGGCGACGTTGCGGGTGGCCGGCGGGGACAGGATCGTCGACCACACCGTGCCCACCGGGTCGCCGGCGGCCAGCAGCACCAGGCTGGTGATCGCGACGGCGGCGACCAGCGCCAGCAACGGGGCGAGCAGCCCCATCAGCATCGACCTCAGCCGCGGCGCCGTCACTGCTCCTGCACCCCCGTCATGGCCGAGCCGAGCTGTTCGGGGGTGACCTGGGCGGGGTGGAACGCTGCGACCAGCGCCCCTCGCAGGATGACCTGGATCCGGTCCGAGAGGCCCACCAGCTCGTCGAGGTCCGCGGAGACCAGCAGCACCCCCAGCCCCTCACGGCGGGCCCGCTTGATGTGGTCCCAGATGGCCGCCTGGGCGCCGACGTCGACGCCACGGGTGGGGTGCGCGGCGATCAGCAGCACGGGGTCGCCGCTCATCTCGCGGCCGACGATCAGCTTCTGCTGGTTGCCCCCCGACAGCGCCCGGGCCAGCACGTCGGGCCCCGGGGTGCGCACGTCGTACTCCTCGATGATGCGAGCGGTGTCGGCGCGGGCCGCCCGGCGGTCGATGAGCACGCCGCGTGAGCTCGGCGGCCGGGTCTGGTGACCCAGCACCCGGTTCTCCCACAGCGGGGCGTCGAGCAGCAGCCCGTGGCGGTGCCGGTCCTCGGGCACGTAGCCGATGCCCGCCTCCCGCCGCCGCCGGGTGCTCAGCTGGTCGAGGCGCCGGCCTGCCAGCGTCAGGCTGCCGGTGGCACCGGGACGCAGGCCCATCAGCGCCTCCACGAGCTCGGCCTGGCCGTTGCCCTCGACCCCGGCGATGCCGAGCACCTCGCCGCGGTGCACCTCGAAGGACACCTCGCGCAGCAGCCGCCGACCGTCCGCGCCGACCAGGTCCAGCCCCGAGACCCCGAGCAGGACCTCGTCGGTGACGGTGGACTCCTCGGTGGTGGGGACCGGCAGCTGGGAGCCGACCATGAGCTCGGCCAGCTCCCGGGCGGTCGTGGTGGCCGGGTCGACCGAGGCCACGGTGGTGCCGCGGCGCATCACCGTGACCTCGTCGGCGACCGCCAGCACCTCGTCGAGCTTGTGGGAGATGAAGATGACGCTCAGTCCCTCGCTGCGCAGCTCGCGAAGGTTCGCGAACAGCTCCTCGACCTCCTGGGGCACCAGCACGGCGGTGGGCTCGTCGAGGATGACGACGCGGGCACCGCGGTAGAGCACCTTGAGGATCTCGACCCGCTGCCTCGCGCCCACGCCGAGCGCCTCGACCCGGAGGTCGGGGTCGACGCCGAGCCCGTAGGCGTCGGAGATCCGCTGCACCTCGGCGCGGGCGGCGGACCCGATGCCGTGCGAGCGCTCCGCGCCCAGCACGACGTTCTCCAGCACCGTCAGGTTGTCGGCGAGCATGAAGTGCTGGAAGACCATGCCGATCCCGCAGCGGATCGCCGCGGCGGGCGAGTCCAGCCGGACCGTACGGCCGCCGACCTCGATGGTGCCCGAGTCCGGCGGCTGCACCCCGTACAGGATCTTCATCAGCGTGGACTTCCCGGCGCCGTTCTCGCCGACGACCGCATGGACCGTGCCGCTCCGGACGTCGATGTCGACGTCGTGGTTCGCCACCACCCCCGGGAACCGCTTCCCGATGCCCCGCAGCCGGACCGCGACGTCGGCGCCCGACCGGGAGGGGCTGGTCACGCTGGTGCCCCCGGCCTGGTCAGGAGGTCGGCACGGCGATCGACCCGTCGACGATCTTCTTCTCGTAGTCGTCGAGCCGGTCGGTGATGTCGTCGACCTGGCCGCCGCTGGTGGAGTAGCCGACGCCGCCCGACTCGAGGTCGTAGCGGGTGGTGCCGGAGGGGAAGGTGCCCTCGTCGACCTGGGTGAGGTACTCGTAGACCGCGACGTCGACGTTCTTGAGCATCGAGGTCAAGATCACGTCGCGCACCGACGGGTCGGCGGTCTTGTACTGGTCGGAGTCGACGCCGATGGCCTTGGCCTTCGACGCGGAGGCGGCCTCGAAGACGCCGCCGCCGGAGCCGCCCGCGGCGTGGTAGATGATGTCGGCGCCGCCGTCGTACATGCCCTGCGCGGCCGTCTTGCCCTTGGCCGGGTCGCCGAAGCCGGAGAAGTCCGGCGGCTGGGTCAGGTAGGTGACGTCGATCTTGATCCCTGGCTTGACGGCCTTGGCGCCCGCCGCGTAGCCCGCCTGGAACTTCGCGATCAGCGGGGTCTCGACGCCGCCGATGAAGCCGATGTGGTTCTGCTTGGTCTTCAGCGCCGCGGCGGCGCCCACCAGGAACGAGCCCTGCTCCTCCGCGAACACGAGGTTGGCCACGTTGTCACCGGTGGCACCCTCGTCGTCGATGATCGCGAAGTGGACGTCGGCGTACTCCTTGGAGACCTTCTTCACGGCGTCGGAGTAGGCGAACCCGACCGCCACGATGGGGTCGTAGCCGGCGTCGGCGAACGTGCGCAGCCGCTCCTCACGGGCCGACTCGGCCTCGCCGTCCTTGGCCTCGGACTCCTGCGTGGCCATGCCGAACTGCTGCGCGGCCTTGTCCAGGCCCGCCGCAGCGGAGTCGTTGAAGGACTGGTCGCCGCGTCCGCCGACGTCGTAGGCCATCCCGACCTTGACCTCGGAGTCCGACCCGGAGCCACCGTCGCCTGCCTCCTCAGTGGTGCCGCCGCAGGCACTCAGCAGGAGCGCGGCGGCGCAGAGCAGGGCAGCGGATCTCGTCGTCCGACGCACGATGGCCTCCTAGGCAGTGACGGCGCCACCTGCGGGCGCCTGACCAGGCCGACCATAACCGCTGCCCGGGACGCGGCTGCCCGTGCGCGGCTCGAGCCCACAAGTTGTTATGAGTCGGTGACCAGCGTCGCCGTGGCGACCCTCGCCAGCACCTTCGCGCCGATGGCCACCGCCCGGTCGTCGATGTGCAGGTCACCCTGGTGCAGGTCGTAGGTCGGGCCGCCGGGCGTCCGGGTGCCCAGGCGTCCCATCGCGCCCGGCAGCGACTCGAGGTACCACGCGAAGTCCTCGCCGCCGAGGCTCTGCTGCGTCGAGACCGCGCCCTGCTCGCCGAGCACCGCGGTGACCGACTCCGTCAGCAGCCGGGTCGAGACCGGCTCGTTGACCACGGGCGGCACGCCCCGGACGTAAGTGACCTCGGCGACGACGCCGTACGGCGCGACGAGCTGCGCGATCAGCCCCCGCACCAGGTCCTCGGCGTCGATCCAGGCCAGGGCGTCGAGCATGCGCAGCGTGCCGGCCGCCTCGCCGGCGGCGGGGATGACGTTCCTGGCCGAACCGGCCCGGACCATGCCCCAGACCAGGCTCGCCCCCGAGCGCGGGTCGAGCCGGCGCGACAACGCACCCGGCAGCTCGGTGATGAGCTTGCCGAGCGCGAAGGTGAGATCCTCGGTCAGGTGGGGTCGGGAGGTGTGACCACCCCGCCCGGTCAGCCGGACCAGCAGCGAGTCCGCCGCGCCGGTCAGCGGACCGACGCGCAGACCGACCTCGCCGACGTCGAGCGAGGGGTCGCAGTGCAGGCCGAACACATGGCCGACGCCGTCGAGCGCTCCGGTGGCGAGCACCTCGAGCGCGCCGCCGGGCATGATCTCCTCGGCCGGCTGGAACAGCAGCCGCACCCGGCCGGGCAGCGCCTGCGCCTGGTGCGTCTCGGCCAGCGCCAGCCCGGCGCCCACCAGCGCGGCGGTGTGCACGTCGTGGCCGCACGCGTGCGCGACGCCGTCGACCGTCGAGCGCCACGGACTGCTCGTGCGGTCCTCGACCGGCAGCGCGTCGAGGTCGGCGCGCAGCGCCACCACCGGACCGTCGGTGGGACCGACCTCGGCGATCAGGCCGCTCTTGGGCAGCATCGTGACGCGCAGCCCCGCGGCGTCCAGCCGGGCGGCGACGATGCCGGTGGTGCGCGACTCTGCCCAGGCCAGCTCGGGATGGGCGTGCAGGTCACGGCGCAGGGCCACGAGCTCCTCGGCCAGCCGGTCGACCGACTCCACGACGCGGGCGAGGTCGGTGGTCGGCATGTGACCAGAGGGTACCCGAGCGGGTCCCGCCGGCCGCTCGCGTCCGCTCCGCGGGCGCGGTCTCAGAACGCGTCCGGGGGCACGTAGACCCCCCACACCTCACGCAGCGCGTTGCACACCTCACCCACCGTCGCCCTGGCCCGCAGCGCCTCCTTCATCGGGAACAGCACGTTCTCCGAGCCGCGAGCAGCCTCCGTGAGCGCGCCCAGCTGCCGGTCGACCTCGGCCTGGTCGCGCTCCGCGCGCAGCGTCGCCAGCCGCTCCGCCTGCTGCTCCTCGATCGCGGGGTCGACGCGCAGCGGCTCGAAGGCCTCCTCGGACTCCGAGGCGAAGCGGTTCACCCCGACCACCACCCGGTGCCCGCTGTCGATGTCACGGGCGATCCGGTAGGCCGCGTTCTCGATCTCGCCCTTCTGGAACCCGGCCTCGATCGCCGCCACCGCGCCGCCGAGCTCCTCGACCTGGGCCATCAGCCGACGTGCCTCCGCCTCGACGTCGTCGGTCAGCGCCTCCACTGCGTAGGACCCCGCGAAGGGGTCGACGGTCTTGGTCACGTCGGTCTCGTAGGCGATGACCTGCTGGGTGCGCAGCGCCAGCCGGGCTGACTTCTCGCTCGGCAGGGCCAGTGCCTCGTCGTAGCTGTTGGTGTGCAGCGACTGCGTCCCGCCGAGGACGGCGGCCAGGGCCTGGACGGCCACCCGGACCAGGTTCACCTCGGGCTGCTGCGCGGTGAGCTGGACCCCGGCCGTCTGGGTGTGGAACCGCAGCATCTGCGACTTCGGGTTCTGCGCCCCGAACTCATCTCGCATCACCCTCGCCCAGATCCGCCGGGCGGCCCGAAACTTGGCGACCTCCTCGAGGACGGTGGTCCGGGAGACGAAGAAGAACGACAGCCGAGCGGCGAAGTCGTCGACGTCGAGGCCGGCCTTCATCGCGGCCCGGACGTACTCGATGCCGTCGGCGAGGGTGAAGGCGATCTCCTGCGCGGGCGTGGCGCCGGCCTCGGCCATGTGGTAGCCGGAGATCGAGATGGTGTTCCACCGCGGCACCTCGGTCTTGCAGTAGGCGAAGATGTCGGTGATCAGCCGCAGCGAGTGCCCCGGCGGGTAGATGTAGGTGCCGCGGGCGATGTACTCCTTGAGCACGTCGTTCTGGATGGTGCCGGTGAGCCGGTCGCCGGGGATGCCGTTCTCCTCCGCCACGAGCTGGTACATCAGCAGCAGCAGCGCCGCCGGCGCGTTGATCGTCATGGACGTGGACACCTCGTCGAGCGGCAGCCCGTCGAAGAGCAGCCTCATGTCGTCGACGGAGTCGATGGCCACCCCGACCTTGCCGACCTCGCCGTGCGAGATGGCGGCGTCGGAGTCGTGTCCCATCTGGGTGGGCAGGTCGAAGGCGACGCTGAGCCCGCCGGTGCCGTTCGCGACCAGCTGCCGGTACCGCTGGTTGGACTCGCGCGCGGTGCCGAACCCGGCGTACTGGCGCATCGTCCAGGGCCGGCCGGTGTACATCGACGGGTAGACGCCGCGGGTGAAGGGGTACTGCCCCGGCTCGCCGAGCTGGACGTCCGGGTCGGCGTCGGGCCGCGACCGCGGCCCGTAGACCGCCTCGAACCGGAGCCCGGACTCCGTGCGGTCGGCGTCGCCGGCACCGGGCGTCCCTGCGGTCGGGCTCTCGGCTTCCGTCATGGGCCGACAGTACGACGCCTGCGGCAGCGCCTGGAAGGAGGCGCTAGGTGATGAGCCGGGCGACCTCTCGCAGCAGGTCCCTCAGCGCCGGGGTCACCCGTGCGGGGCGGCCGGAGGGACCGGCCAGGGCGGTGCCTCGCACCACCGCGGCCCGCCCGTCGGCCGCGACGAGGTACGCCGCACCGGGAACGGTGAAGGCGTCGCCCGGCACGCCGGGAACGGGGGTGAACGGGGAGCTGTCCTTCTGCGCCGCCAGGAACGGGCCGGCGCGACCGAACGTGTAGAGCGCCAGGTTGAGGGTCCGGCCACCACGGGCCGAGGTCGCCCACGCGCAGGTCGCCGCACCGCTGGGGTAGGCGAGGCTGCGCGAGACCGCGGGCGCGGACCCCAGCGTCCGGGCCACGCCCGAGCCGCCGAGGTCCGCGCACCGCCCCCGGGTCTGCAGGTCGGCGTCCGGTGGTGCGGTCGGAAGCCGGGGCAGGAGCCCACGCGCCACCGCGAGCAGCGCCGGCAGCCGGGAGCGGCCGTCGACGTACCGGTCGGCGGTCAGGCGCACCAGCGTGCGTCCTCGCAGCAGGCTGACGTGGGCCTCGCCGTCCACGTCGCCGGCCCGCGCCGCCTCCCCGAGACCGGGGACGGGCCGGCCCGGCGCGGCGGCCAGGTCCGCACGGGTGGCGGCGGCCAGCCCGACCGCGACCCGGAACGACGAGGAGCGGAACGCGACGCCGAAGCCACACTCGTCGAGCACACCGGCGTAGCCCGGGACCCGCTCGAGGCTGCGGGTGCTCGGGTCGCCGGGCACGCCGCCGGCGGCCTCGACCAGCCGGGCCGTGGGGAGCGCGCAGACGTCGAGCCCCTGCAGCAGCTGCTCGGGGACCACCACGTCGTCGGGAGACGTCGCGGTCGCCGCTGCGGACGAGGCAGGCTCCGGCGTCGCCGCTGGGCCGGCCTCCGGGCTGCAGCCGGCCAGGCTGGGCAGGGCGAGCAGGACGACGACGGCGGCCAGCGACCGGGCACGGACCGGACGACGCAACGGGTCCTCCTGGGCGGGCTCGCGGGGTGCGGCGGCGTGCCGCCCACGCGCCGTACGGTAACCGATGTCACAACCCTGCCGGGAGCCCGACGACCGCGCCCCGGCTAGAGTGCTGAGGTCTCGGGAGACATCCGTCAACGTCCGGCGCCAGCGTCGAGTCGGGAGGAACCGCAACGTGGCCAGCTCGTCGGCAGGCACCCTGTACCGGGGTCGCGATGGCATGTGGACGTGGGTCCTGCACCGGATCACCGGCGTGTCCATCTTCTTCTTCCTGTTCGCGCACGTCATCGACACCGCCATGGTGCGGGTCTCGCCGGAGACCTACAACACCGCGGTGGAGACCTACAAGAACCCGGTGGTGGGTCTCCTCGAGATCGGTCTGGTCGGGGCGGTGCTCTTCCACGCGCTGAACGGCGTCCGGATCATCCTGGTGGACTTCTGGGAGCAGGGACCGCGCTACCAGCGCCAGCTCACCTACGGTGTCGGCGCCGTGTTCGTGGTGCTCTTCGTCCCCTTCGTGATCCGGCACCTGGCGAACGTCTTCGGAGGCTGAGGACATGACCACCGCACCCACCGCCCCGAACGTCGCACCGCCCCGGTCCAGGGGCACCCGCGGGGGCAACTTCGAGCTCAACAGCTGGCTGTTCATGCGTGGCTCGGGGCTGCTGCTGCTGGTGCTCGTGTTCGGCCACCTGTTCGTCAACCTGATGACCGGCGAGGGCATCAGCCAGATCGACTTCGCGTTCGTCGCCGGCAAGTGGGCCAACCCGTTCTGGCAGGTCTGGGACCTGGCGATGCTGTGGCTGGCGATGCTGCACGGCACCAACGGCCTGCGCACGATCATCAACGACTACGCTGCCCGGGCGAACACCCGCTTCGCGCTCAAGACCCTGCTGTACTTCGGGACGGCGGTGATCATCGTGCTGGGCACGCTGGTGGTCTTCACCTTCGACCCGTGCATCGACCCCAGCTCCACCCTCGACGTCTGCCGGACCAAGTGAGGCACGAGACGACCATGGTTCACCATCACAAGTACGACGTCGTCATCGTCGGCGCCGGCGGCGCCGGGATGCGGGCGGCCCTGGAGTCCGGCAAGCGCACCCGCACCGCCGTGCTCACGAAGCTCTACCCGACCCGGTCGCACACCGGCGCGGCCCAAGGCGGCATGTGCGCCGCGCTGGCCAACGTCGAGGAGGACAACTGGGAGTGGCACACCTTCGACACGGTCAAGGGCGGCGACTACCTGGTCGACCAGGACGCCGCGGAGGTGATGGCGAAGGAGGCCATCGACGCGGTCCTGGACCTGGAGAAGATGGGGCTGCCGTTCAACCGCACCGAGGAGGGCCGGATCGACCAGCGCCGGTTCGGCGGGCACACCCGCAACCACGGCGAGGCCGCCGTGCGCCGCTCCTGCTTCGCCGCTGACCGCACCGGCCACATGATCCTGCAGACGCTCTACCAGCAGTGCATCAAGCACGACGTCGAGTTCTACAACGAGTTCTACGTCCTCGACATGACCATGACCGACGGCCGGGTCTCCGGCGTGGTCGCCTACGAGCTGGCGACCGGCGAGATCCACGTGTTCAACGCCAAGTCGGTGATCTTCGCGACCGGCGGCTTCGGCAAGGTCTTCCGCACCACCTCCAACGCGCACACCCTGACCGGCGACGGTATGGGGATCGTGTGGCGCAAGGGGCTGCCGCTGGAGGACATGGAGTTCTTCCAGTTCCACCCCACCGGGCTGGCCGGCCTCGGCGTGCTGCTCTCCGAGGCTGCCCGTGGCGAGGGCGGCATCCTGCGCAACAGCGAGAACGAGCGCTTCATGGAGCGCTACGCTCCGACGATCAAGGACCTCGCGCCGCGCGACATGGTGGCGCGCGCGATGGCCAACGAGGTGCGCGAGGGCCGGGGGGCGGGGCCTGACAAGGCCTACGTCTACCTCGACGTGACGCACCTCCCCAAGGAGCAGATCGACGCGAAGCTGCCCGACATCACCGAGTTCGCGCGCACCTACCTCGGCGTCGAGCCCTACACCGAGCCGATCCCGGTGTTCCCGACGGCCCACTACGCCATGGGCGGGGTGCCCACCAACATCAAGGGCGAGGCGCTCAGCGACAACGACACCGTCATCCCCGGGCTGTACGCCGCCGGCGAGGTGGCCTGTGTGTCCGTGCACGGCTCCAACCGGCTGGGCACCAACTCGCTGCTGGACATCAACGTCTTCGGGCGCCGAGCCGGGATCTACGCCGCCGAGCACGCGCTGGGCGTCGACTACGACGAGCTGCCCGCGAACCCCGAGCACGCGGTCGTGGAGATGATCGAGTCGATGCGTGACGCGGGTGGGACCGAGCGGGTCGCCGCGATCCGCACCGAGCTGCAGGCGACCATGGACATCAACGCGCAGGTCTACCGCACCGAGGGCTCGTTGAAGCAGGTGCTCTCGGACCTGGAGGGACTCAAGGCCCGCTACGCCCGGGTGTCGGTGCAGGACAAGGGCCGCCGGTTCAACACCGACCTGCTGGAGGCGATCGAGCTCGGCTTCCTGCTCGACCTGGCCGAGGTGCTGGTGGTCTCGGCGCTGGCCCGCAACGAGTCCCGTGGCGGGCACTTCCGGGAGGACCACCCCACTCGCGACGACGTGAACTTCATGCGGCACACGATGGCCTACCGCGAGCAGTCGCAGGACGGCACCACCACCATCCGGCTGGACTACAAGCCGGTCATCGAGACCCGCTACAAGCCGATGGAGCGCAAGTACTGATGGACGTCACGATCAAGATCCTGCGCTACAACCCGGAGGTCTCGCCGGACTCGTCCTGGGAGAGCTACCAGGTCTCGGCCGAGCCGACCGACCGGGTGCTCGACTCGCTGCACAAGATCAAGTGGGACCTCGACGGCTCGCTGACCTTCCGTCGCTCGTGCGCGCACGGGGTGTGCGGCTCCGACGCGATGCGGATCAACGGCAAGAACCGGCTGGCCTGCAAGACGCTCCTCAAGGACGTCAACCCGGACGCCGCCATCACCGTCGAGCCGATCAAGGGCCTGCCGGTGCTCAAGGACCTCGTCGTCGACATGGAGCCGTTCTTCGACGCCTACCGGTCGGTCATGCCGTTCCTGGTCACCAGCGGCAACGAGCCGACCCGCGAGCGGATCCAGTCGCAGCACGACCGGGACCGGTTCGACGACACCACCAAGTGCATCCTGTGCGCCGCGTGCACCACCTCGTGCCCGGTCTACTGGAACGACGGCCAGTACTTCGGGCCGCAGGCCATCGTCGGCGCCCACCGGTTCATCTTCGACAGCCGCGACGAGGGCACCGACCAGCGCCTGGAGATCCTCAACGACAAGGAGGGGGTGTGGCGCTGCCGCACGACCTTCAACTGCACCGAGGCCTGCCCCCGCGGCATCGAGGTCACCAAGGCCATCCAAGAGGTCAAGCGGGCGCTGATCTTCCGCCGATGACCCCCGGCTCCGCCGCGCCGCTCAGCGGTTCCGGCGGGCGATGCTCGCGGTGAGAGCGGCCGCGAACCCCACCCAGCCCGCGTACGGCGCCAGCAGCGCGGCACCCCGACGGTCCAGCCGGCTCGTCCGGCGGACCAGGTCGAGGGTCGACGCCTCCAGCGCCAGCACCTCGGCCAACGCCCACCGCGGCCGCTGCGCGGTGAAGAACACCCAGCTCCACCCGCTGTTGAGCGCCAGGTTCGCCGCCAGCGCCGTCGCGTAGCCCCGCCGCTCGTCGGGCTCGGCGGAGGCCAGGGCTCGCGCCGAGCCGAGCGCGACCAGGGCGTAGAGCGTGGTCCAGGCGGGGCCGAACACCCAGCCGGGTGGCTGCCACGACGGCTTGTCGAGCGCCTCGTACCACGCGGAGCGGACGTCGGTCCCGAGACCGCCGGTCACGGCCGTCGCGGTCACCGCTGCGGAGGTCCACACCAGGTAGCGCCTCATGCCCCGACGGCCTGACGGTCCTCGTCGGAGCGGGACCGGGTGCTCCGCCAGGCCCGGGCGCCGAGCCGGGCCAGCACCACCGCGACGGCGAGGTTGACCACGATCAGCACCGAGTGCGCCACCCAGTAGCCGGTGGGCCGGTCCTCCCCCGCAGCATGCGCCGCGGCGAGGTTCTTGGTGAACATCGCGTAGGTGAGGACGTTCCACGCCGCGATGGCGAGGAGCAGGACGGCGTGCCGGCGCTGTAGCTTCACCGTGCCATCCTCCCCGACCGGGCAACCCACCGGCCGGACGGGAGCCTCAACCGCGCGGGCCGCGCAGCACCCAGGCCAGGGCGCCACCCACCGCGGCGCCCCCGGCCGCCGCCGCCCACGGTCGACGTGACGGTCCACCGGCGCCATCGGTCCCGGCGCCATCAGTCCCAGGGCCGTTCTCGCTGCCGTTCCCGACAGCCGCACCGGGTGCCCGGACGGCGTCGGCAGCCCGGCGCTCGCGGGCCGTAGGGGCGGTGTAGGCCCAGGCCGCGGCGTACATCACCAGGCGGGAGAAGTAGTTGATCCAGACCACCAGGATCAGCGCGACCCCGAAGGCCTGGAACGCCGGCTGGCCCCTGGTCTGGGCCAGCAGCAGGTTGGCGGCCAGCTTGAGCACCTCGAAGCCGACCGCACCGAGCAGGGCGCCCTTCACCATGGCCCGCCGCGGGACGCCGGACTCGGTGACGAGCAGCTTGAACATCGCCAGCAGCAGCAGCGTGGAGGCGAGCACCGCGAGCGCGTGGCCGAGCAGCGTGAGCACCAGCTGCGGGAGCGCCGCGCCAGGGTCGATGCCGACCAGCTCCAGGATCAGGCTGGAGAAGCCGGTCACGGCACCCGACAGCACCACCGAGACCATCAGGACCAGCCCCACCAGGGCGAGGGTGCCGAGGTCCCGGAGCTTGCCGAAGACGAAGTTGGGCTGCGCCCGCGCGGGTACCACGAACATCACCTCGAGGGCCCGCCGGAGCCCCGAGAGCCACCCGAGACCGGCGTACAGCACTCCCGCGAGTCCCACGAGCCCGGCCAGCCCCGAGTAGCTGCCCAGCGTGTCCAGGTCGACCTCACCCGGACCGGACCCGATGACGCCGGGCACCAGGTTGTTGATCTCGACGGTCATCTGCTCCTGGATGTCGGGGTAGACCCTCGCCAGCAGCCCGATGACGAAGACCGCCAGCGCCAGGATCGGGAAGAACGACAAGAACCCGAAGTAGGTCACCGCTCCCGCCTGGTCGTTGCCGTTCACCCTGCCGTAGTGGCCGAGCATGGTCAGGACGTGGTCGAACCACGCGAACCGCTCCCGGAGCGCCTCGATCCGAGCCTTGAGCGTCGCCACCGCGGTCAGCCCTCCGCCCGGCCGGTCAGCGCGAAGTCCCGGGTCGGCACCCAGCCCGACGTCGGGTCCCGGACGTAGAGCGAGAACCGGTCGACGACGAAGTCGCACTCGAAGTCCGCCATCTCCTCGAACGCCTGGTCCAGCAGCGGGTCCGGCAGGTGGTGGGCGATGGTGACGTGCGGGTGGTACGGGAACTCCGGCTGCACCTCCAGCGGCGCCCGGCGCACGGCCGTCGCCAGCCGCTCGCACCCGGAGATGCCCTCCGCGAGGGTGACGAAGACGACGGGCGAGACCGGGCGGAACGTGCCGGTGCCACGCAGGTGGATCCGGAAGGGCCCCCGCTCCGCGGCGGCCTCCTCGAGGTTCACCAGCACCTGCTCGAGCTCTCCCGGGGCCAGCCGGAACGGCGGCACCAGCGTCACGTGGCTGGGGATCCCCGAGGCCAGCTCGTCGCCGAGCGAGGTGCGGTACTTCTGCAGCTGCTCCCCCCACGGGTCCGGGACGGCGACCGAGATGCCGATGGTGCTGGGGGCGCTCACCCGTCCCTCCGCCCGCCGGCCGCCGCGAAGCCGACCCGGTCGTAGACATCGGCCAGGGTCCGCTCCGCCACCTGCGCCGCGCGCGCCGCGCCGGCGTCGAGCACCTCGTCGAGGTGGACGCGGTCATCGAGCAGCTCCAGGGTCCGGTCCCGCAACGGCGTCACGAACTCGACCACCACCTCGGCGAGGTCGCGCTTGAGGTCGCCGTAGCCGCGGCCGTCGTAGTCCTTCTCGAGCTCCTCGACGCTCCGGCCCGTGACGGCGGCGAAGATCGTCAGCAGGTTCGAGACCCCCGGCTTCTCGCCCGGGTCGAACCGGACCTCGGAGCCGGAGTCGGTGACCGCGGAGCGGATCTTCTTGGCCGAGACCCTCGGGTCGTCGAGCAGCTCGATGATCCCGGCGGGCGAGGACGCCGACTTCGACATCTTCGCGGTCGGCTCCTGCAGGTCGGCGATCTTGGCCGTCTGCTTCAGGATGTAGGGCTCGGGGAGCCGGAAGGTCCTCTTGTAGCGGTGGTTGAACCGCTGCGCGAGGTCACGGGTCAGCTCGAGGTGCTGGCGCTGGTCCTCACCGACCGGGACGAACTGCGGCCGGTAGAGGAGGATGTCGGCGGCCTGCAGGATCGGGTACGTGAACAGGCCCACGGAGGCCGCTCCCTCCCCCTGCTTGGCGGACTTGTCCTTGAACTGCGTCATCCGGCGGGCCTCGCCGAAACCGGTCAGGCACTGCAGCACCCAGGCCAGCTGCGCGTGCGCGGGCACCCGGGACTGCACGAAGATCGCCGAGCGGTCCGGCTCGACGCCCATCGCGACGAGCTGGGCGGCCGCCCGACGGACCCGGTCCCGCAGCACCACCGGGTCCTGCTGCTCGATCGTGATCGAGTGCAGGTCGGCGATGAAGAAGAACGGCTCGTGGTCGTCCTGCAGCGAGACCCACTGCCGCAGCGCACCGAGGTAGTTCCCGAAGTGGAACGAGTCGGCGGTCGGCTGGATCCCCGATAGGACCCGCGGTCGCGGGGCGGACGGCGTGTCGGACATACCGACCATCCTTCCAGGGTGAGGTGGGAAGCGGCGGGACGGGTCCGCCGTCGGGGCGTCAGCCGCCACTGTGCTGGTGGACCTCCGGGTCGGCCTCCAGCGACACCGGGTGGTCCGGGTCCACGGTGAGCACCGCCGGGACGGCGGTGACCAGCACCCGTCCCACCCGTCGGCCCTCCAGCTCGCGCACGGTGATGCGGCGGTCGCCGTGGTCGACCCAGTCGTCCACGCGGGGCAGCCGGCCCAGCCGGGCCATCAGGAAGCCGGCGACCGTCTCGTAGGGACCCTCGGGCAGCTCCACCCCGGTCTCGTCCTCGAAGTCGTCCAGGTTCAGCAGGCCGTCGACCTCCACGTCGCCGCCGCGTCTGGTGGTCTCGGCCTCGTCGAGGTCGTACTCGTCCTTGATGTCGCCGATCAGCTCCTCGACCAGGTCCTCCATGGTGACGATGCCGGCGGTGCCGCCGTACTCGTCGGCGACGATGGCCAGGTGCATGCCCTCGCGGCGCATGTCGGCCAGCGCCGCGAGGATCTGGCGGGTCCACGGCAGCACCAGCGTCTGCCGGGACAGCTCCCCGACCCGGACCGTGCGGCCCGACATGGCCGGGTCCAGCAGGTCGCGGACATGGACGAACCCGATCACGTCGTCGGCCGAGCCGCGGATCACGGGGTAGCGCGAGTGCGGCTGGTGCAGCGCCTCCTTGGCGGCCTTGAACACCGGCGTCGCCGCGTCGAGGAAGTCCACCTCGGTGCGCGGGATCATCACCTCGCGGATCTGCCGGTCCCCGGCGGAGAAGACGTCCTCGACGATCCGTCGCTCCTCCTCACCCAGGGTCTGGTGGGTGTTGACCAGCTCGCGCAGCTCCTCGTCGGACATCTGCTCGCGCTGGGCGTTCGGGTCCCCGCCCACCAGGCGGACCATGACGTCGGTGGACTTGGACAGCAGCCAGATTACGGGGCGCGAGATCCGGGCGATCCGGTCGATCGAGGGGCCGAGGGCGAGGGCGACCCCCTCGGCCCGCTGCAGTGCCAGGCGCTTGGGGGTCAGCTCGCCGAGCACCAGCGAGACGTAGGAGATCGCGACCGTGACCAGCACCAGCGACACCGGAACCGCCACCGGAGCCGAGAGCCCGAGCTGCTCGAGCCGCGGCGCGAGGTCCTGAGACAGCGTGACGCCACCGAAGGACGCCGACAGGAAGCCGGCGAGGGTGACGCCGACCTGGACAGCCGCGAGGAACCGGTTGGGGTCGGCGGTCAGCCGGGCGATCGCCTGGCCGCGACGCCCCCGGCCGGCCAGCGCCCGCACCTGGCTCTCGCGCAACGAGACCAGCGCGATCTCGGCGGCGGCGAAGAGACTGCCGACGAGGACGAACGCGACCACCAGGCCGATGTTCGCCAGGGTGCCACTCACCAGGGGGTCACCACCGTCTGTGACTGTCGTCGTCCATGGCGACAACGATACGGGTGATGCAGGTTTGCGCCCGCACCGACGACTCGACCAAGGTGGCGCAGTGAGGTTCCCCGAGGACGTCCCCGTGCTCACCGACGGCAGCGTGACGCTGCGCGCCCATCGGCGCGAGGACGTGCCGGCCGTGCTCGAGCAGTGCCTGGACCCGCTGACCCAGCGCTGGACGACCGTGCCGCTGCCCTACACCCGGGCCGACGCGGAGCAGTTCGTCGGCGAGGTCGTGCCGACCGGCTGGGAGCGGGGGTCCTGCTGGGCGTTCGCGGTGGAGACCGTCGACGACGACGGTCGACCCCGCTTCTGCGGCACCGTCGAGCTCCGCGACGAGGGCAACCGCAGGGCGGAGATCGCCTACGGGGCGCACCCGTGGGCCCGCGGCCGCGGCGTCATGGCACGGGCGCTGAGCCTGCTGCTGGACTGGGGCTTCGGCGAGCAGCGGCTGCGAACCGTCATCTGGTGGGCCTTCGCCGGTAACTGGGCGTCGCGACGGGTGGCGTGGCGGCTCGGCTTCCGCTTCGAGGGCAGGGTCGCGCGCTGGCTGCCGCAGCGAGGCGACCTCGTCGACGGCTGGGTCGGCGCCCTGCACGTGGACGACCAGCGCACCCCCCGGACCGCCTGGCCCATCATCCCGACGCTCGGTGGGGACCCGGTCCGACTCCGGGAGGTGCGTGAGGACGACCTGCCGCGCATCGTCGAAGCCTGCCGCGACGAGCGGACCCAGTACTGGCTGGGGCAGCTGCCCCGGCCGTTCACCGCGGAGCACGCCCGTGGCTGGCTCCAGGAGACCGCCGCGCAGCAGGCGGCCGGGACGGCGCTCACCTGGGCGATGGCCGACCCCGCCACCGACCTGCTGCTGGGCTGTGTCAACGCGTTCGGGATCAAGCCCGGGCGGGAGGGCGAGATCGGCTACTGGACGCACCCGGACTCGCGCGGGCGCGGGCTGATGACCGAGGCCTGTGCGCTGGTCGTGGACCACTGCCTGTCCCCCGCGGCCGCGGGAGGGCTGGGGCTGCGTCGGGTGACCGGGTACGTCGCGGAGCGCAACCTGGCCTCCCAGCACGTGTTCGAGGTCTGCGGTTTCACCCGGGTCGGTCGCGCCCGGCAGGCGCTGCTGCTCGGGGACGGCTGGCTGGCCGACGCCGTGGCCTACGACTTGCTGGCCGGCGAGCGGGCCCCCGGACGCCCCCGCTGAGCCATGTCCCGGCGGTGCACCAGCACCGAGGCCCCGAGGATGACCAGCCCCGCCGCCGACAGCCCGGCCCCCACCCAGCTCGGGGCGGTGTAGCCGAACCCGGCGGCGATGACGAGGCCGCCCAGCCAGGCGCCCAGCGCGTTGGCCAGGTTGAGCGAGGCGTGGTTGAGGGCGGCGCCGAGGGTCTGGGCGTCCCCGGCCACCTGCATCAGCCGCAGCTGGAGGGTGACCGCGAGCATCGAGCCGACCGCTGCCAGGACGAGGACCGTGAACCACGCGGCGACCGGCGAGGACGAGGTCACCGTGAAGACAGCCAGCCCGACGCCCATCGCGACGTTGCTGAACAGGATCGTCCGCAGCACCGACCAGTCGGCGCCGAGGCCGCCCAGCGTCGTCCCGAGGATGCCGCCGATGCCGAACGCGAGCAGGTAGACCGGCACCGCGGAGGAGGGTAGGCCGGTCACGTCGGTGACGGTGGGGGCGATGTAGCTGTACATCGCGAACATCCCGCCGAACCCGACGGCGCCCACGGCCAGGGTCAGCCAGACCTGCACCCGGGAGAACGCCCGCAGCTCGCGACGTCCCGTCGCGGCCCGGTCCGCACGGATGCGTGGGACGAGCAGCAGGATCAGGGCGACGGCCAGCACCGAGAGCAGCGTCACCGCGCCGTAGGCCGACCGCCAGCCGAGGTGCTGCCCCAGCCAGGCCGCCGCGGGCACGCCGGCGAGGTTGGCGACCGCCAGCCCCATCATCACGCGGCTCACCGCCCTCCCCCTCCGGTCCGGGTCGACCAGGCCCGCCGCGACGAGCGAGGCGACGCCGAAGTAGGCCCCGTGCGGCAGGCCGGCGACGAACCGCGAGAGGGTCAGCGGCAGGTAGGAGGGGGCCACCGCCGTCGCCAGGTTGGCCAGCGCGTAGGCCGCCATCAGCGCCACCAGCAGCCCCCGGCGGGGCAGCCGGGCCCCCAGGACGGCGATCAGCGGCGCTCCCACGACCACGCCGAGGGCGTAGGCCGAGATGACCCGCCCCGCGACCGGGATGCTGACACCGACCCCGTCGGCCATCTCGGGCAGCAGCCCCATCGTGACGAACTCCGTCGTCCCGATGGCGAAGCCGCCGGCGGCCAGCGCGAGCAGCGCGGGGCCGACCGGGACGCCCGGGCCCCGGCCCTCGACGCCCCCGGCGGGGGCGTCGGCGGTGCGGTCCGTGGCGGTGCGGTCCGTGGCGGTGCGGTCCGTGGCGGTGCGGTCCGAGACGGTGCGGTCCGAGGTGATGGTCACGGGGCGGGTCCTGTCGGAGGGGCGGCGCGAGCGGTGTGCTGTACCGGTCTAGAGACCAGGGCACGGAGGCCCAACCTCGCCGCGCCGCCGACTGTTCCGCGGTGCGTGCAGGATCACACCGCGCGCCGTCGGCGGCCTCAGCCCAGGATCGCCAGCGCCTCGTTGAAGGTGGCCGACGGCCGCATCACCGAGACCACCTTCGCCTCGTCGGGGCGGTAGTAGCCGCCGATGTCGGCCGGGGCCCCCTGGGCACCCAGCAGCTCGGCGTTGATCGCGTCCTCACCTGAGCGCAGTGCCGTCGCTAGCTCGGCGAAGGACTCGGCCAGCGCCGTGTCCTCGCTCTGAGCCGCCAGCTCCTCGGCCCAGAACAGCGCCAGGTAGAGGTGGCTGCCTCGGTTGTCGATCTCGCCCACCCGGCGGCTCGGCGACCTGTTCTCGGACAGGAACCGGCCGGTGGCCCGGTCCAGGGTGTCGGCGAGGATCTGCGCCCGCGGGTTGTCCGTCGTCTGCGCGAGGTGCTCGAAGCTCACCGCGAGGGCCAGGAACTCCCCCAGGCTGTCCCAGCGGAGGTGGTTCTCCTTGACCAGCTGCTGGACGTGCTTGGGCGCCGACCCACCCGCCCCGGTCTCGAACAGCCCGCCGCCGTTGATGAGCGGGACCACGGAGAGCATCTTGGCGCTGGTGCCGAGCTCCAGGATCGGGAACAGGTCGGTGAGGTAGTCGCGCAGCACGTTGCCGGTCACCGAGATGGTGTCCTCCCCGCGGCGGATCCGCTCGAGGGAGAAGGCGATGGCCTGCTCGGGCGCCATCACCTCGATCTGCAGCCCGTCGGTGTCGTGCTCGGGGAGGTACTCCTCCACCTTGGCGATGAGGGTGGCGTCGTGGGCGCGGTCCGCGTCCAGCCAGAACACCGCCGGCGCCCCGGTCGCCCGGGCCCGGGTCACCGCGAGCTTGACCCAGTCACGGATCGGCACGTCCTTGGTCTGGCACATCCGCCAGATGTCGCCGGCCGAGACCGCGTGCTCCAGCAGCGTGTCCCCCTCGGTGTCGACGACCCGGACGGTCCCGGCCG
Organism: uncultured Actinomycetota bacterium; assembly: GCA_963781695.1. GTDB lineage: Bacteria > Actinomycetota > Actinomycetes > Propionibacteriales > Nocardioidaceae > Nocardioides_B. Next base: position 317,285 of record CAWAGE010000005.1, on the reverse strand, counting down.
CCGGGACCTCGAAGGTCTTGTCGTGGCTGCCGTACTCCTCGGCGGCCTGCGCCATCAGCCCGACGTTCGGCACCGAGCCCATGGTGGCCGGGTCGTAGGCGCCGTGAGCGCGGCAGTCGTCGATGACGACCTGGTAGATCCCGGCGTAGCTGCTGTCGGGCAGCACCGCCAGGGTGTCGTCCTCCTCGCCCTTGGGCCCCCACATGTGCCCGGAGGTGCGGATCATCGCCGGCATCGAGGCGTCGACGATCACGTCGCTGGGGACGTGCAGGTTGGTGATGCCGCGGTCGGAGTCGACCATCGCCAGCCGTGGGCCGTCATCGAGGCCCCGGGCCACCGCGTCCTCGATGGCGGCGCGCTGGTCCTCCGGCAGCCTCTCGACCGCCTTGAGCAGCGCGCCGAGGCCGTCGTTGGGGCTGACCCCGACCGAGGCCAGCGCCTCGGCGTGGTCGGTGAAGAGGGCCGGGAAGAACGCGCGGACGACGTGCCCGAAGATGATCGGGTCCGAGACCTTCATCATGGTCGCCTTCAGGTGCACCGAGAACAGCACGTCCTCGGCCTTGGCGCGGGCGATCTGCGCGGTGAGGAACTCCCTGAGCGGGCCGACCCGCATCACGGTGGCGTCGACGACCTCGCCGGCAAGCACCGGCACGGACTCGCGGAGCACCGTCGTGGTGCCGTCGTCGCCGACCAGCTCGATGCGCACGGCGCCGTCGACGCCGACCACCGCGGACCTCTCGCTCGAGGCGAAGTCGTCGGCCCCCATGGTCGCGACGTTGGTCTTCGACTCCGGGCTCCAGGCCCCCATCGAGTGCGGGTGGGAGCGGACGTAGCTCTTCACCGAGGCGGGCGCCCGACGGTCGGAGTTGCCCTCCCGCAGCACCGGGTTGACCGCGCTGCCCTTCACCTTGTCGTAGCGTGCCCGGGCGTCCTTCTCCTCCGCCGTGGAAGGGCTGTCGGGGTAGTCGGGCAGGTCGTAGCCCTGCTCCTGCAGCTCGGCGACGACCGCCTTGAGCTGCGGGACCGAGGCGGAGATGTTCGGCAGCTTGATGATGTTGGCCTCGGGCCGCTGGGCGAGCTCGCCCAGCTCGGCCAGGGCGTCGTCGACCCGCTGCTCGGAGGCGAGCCGGTCGGGGAACTGCGCGAGCACGCGCCCCGCGAGCGAGATGTCCCGGGTCTCGACGGCCACGCCGGCGGTGCCGGCGTAGGCGGCGATGACCGGCAGCAGGGAGTACGTCGCCAGCAGCGGTGCTTCGTCGGTCTTGGTGTAGATGATCTTCGAGTCCGTCACCGGGGCTCCGTCTCTGTGTGTGTCGCTGGTCGTCCGGGGAGGCAACCGTATCGCCCGGCTCAGTCGGTCTCGACCTCACCGGCGGCCGAGACCGTGACCGTGACCGGCTCACCGCCGACCCGCAGCCCCCGCAGCGTGAAGGCACCCAGCCGGCTGCTCGTGCGCACCGGATGGATCAGCCCACCTGCGGCGTCGACCTCGAGACCGGTGACCGCGGCCAGGCAGGCCAGCGGCGCCGCCGCCGCCCACGCCTGCGGTCGGCAGGACGCCGGGTAGTCGGCGGGGAACGGCACCTCGTCGGCCGCGTCGCCGGCGTACAGCTCGGGCAGCCGGTAGCCGCGGGACTCGGCGGCCGCCACCAGGCCCGCCGTCAGCTCCGCCGCCTCCGCGTGCCGGCCCTCCCGGGCCAGGCCGCGCACCGCGATCGCGGTGTCGTGCGGCCACACCGACCCGCAGTGGTAGCTGAACGGGGAGAACCGCGGGGACCGGGCCGAGAGCGTGCGCAGCCCGAACCCGGAGCTCAGGTCCGGGCCGGTCAGCAGCGCAGCGACCCGCTCCACCTGCGCCGCCGTCAGGATGCCGGTGCCGAGCAGGTGCCCCATGTTGGAGGTCACCGACCCGACCGGCTCCCCGGCGCGGTCCAGCGCGATGGCGACGTGCCCGCCCTCGGCGGTGTCCACCCAGAAGTCGCGGCGGAACCGTTTCGCCAGGTCGTCGGCCCACTCCAGTAGCCCGGGAACCGCGGGCTCCTCGAAGGCGGCGAGCAGGGCGGCGCCGCGCACGGCCGCCTCGTGGGCGTAGCCCTGGACCTCGCTCAGCGCGATCGGGGCCTGCGCCAGCCGCCCGTCGGCGTGCGGCACGGAGTCGACGCTGTCCTTCCAGCCCTGGTTGGCCAGGCCGCGCCCGGACTCGTCGACGTAGCGCAGCCAGCCTGAGTCCCTCGACTCCGCGAGCACCCACTCCAGGCACCGGCGTACGGCAGGCAGCAGCGCCGCCACCTGGTCCCGGTCCGCGCCCCACTGGGCGGCGTCGGCCAGCGTGCACACGAAGAGCGGGGTGGCGTCGACCGTGCCGTAGTAGACCGGCGGCAGGCTCATTCCCCCCAGCTCCAACGTGGTGGACCGGACCTCATGGAGGATCTTGCCCGGCTGCTCCTCGCTCGCGGGGTCACTGCGCTCCCCCTGCCGCCGGGCCAGCGTGCGCAGCGTGGACAGCGCCAGTCCGGTGCCGAACGGCATCAGCAGCCGGGCGGCCCACAGCGAGTCGCGGCCGAACAGCGTCAGGAACCAGGGGCTGCCGGCGGCCAGGAACGCGTCGTCGCCGTCGCGCAGCAGCAGCCCACCCAGGTCGGCGGTGCTCTGCTCGACCAGCCGGCCCAGCCGGTGGTCGGGCGCCGCCACCGCGGTCTCGGTGCCCCACGGCGGCGGACCGCCGGCGCCGAACTGCGGGGTGCCGTCGGCGCGCAGGCCGATCGTCGCCTCGACCTCGTCTCCGGGCTCCATCGGCAACCGCCACCGCACCCGGTGGCCGCCCCCGCCGACGGCCGCGCCCACCTCGGCGGGAGCGGGGTCGAACGCCGCCGCGAACGAGCGGCCCCCGGCGTCCCAGCGCAGGCCCGTGCCGGTGGGCTCCGCGGTCACGGCCTGCCCGACCGTCGCCAGCCCCTGCCGGACGGTGGCCATCGGGACCAGGTCGCCGGTCAGGTCCACCGCCAGCACCAGTTCGAAGGGCTCCGGGCCGCGGTGCCGGACGGTGACCCGCTGCTCCAGGGTCGCGGCGGTGAGCGTGCGGCGGACGTCCACCGTCACCGTCGGGTCGTGCGGCCAGCCACCGAGGCCGCGCGCCACGTAGGTGAGCTCCTGCCGGTCGGAGCCCAGGGTCGCGGAGCGGACCAGCTCCAGGCCGCTGCCGTGCACGGACACCACCAGCCCGTCGAGCAGCCGGACGTCGTCGACGAACCAGCCGGACACACCGCCGGGCCCGACCTGCCCGTCGGGGTCGGCCAGCAGGATCGCGGGCGCGGCCACGCTGACCGCGTGGTGGTTCAGGACGGGAGTCAGGGACCGGGTCACCAGGCGACCCTACGAGGGGGCTGCCGGCCGACCCCCTCCCCTTGCTAGCGTCGGACGCCCAACCACAGCCCAGGAGCGTGTCGTGAGCACTACACCCGTCAAGGTCGCCGTCACCGGAGCCGCCGGCCAGATCGGCTACAGCCTGCTCTTCCGGATCGCGAGCGGCGACCTGCTCGGCAAGGACACGCCCGTCGAGCTTCGGCTGCTCGAGATCACCCCGGCGCTCAAGGCGCTCGAGGGGGTCGTCATGGAGCTCGACGACTGCGCCTTCCCGACCCTGGCCGGGGTCGAGATCGGCGACGCGGCCACCACCATCTTCGACGGCGCCAACCTGGCCCTGCTGGTCGGTGCCCGCCCCCGCACCAAGGGCATGGAGCGCGGCGACCTGCTGGAGGCCAACGGCGCTATCTTCACCGCCCAGGGCAAGGCGCTCAACGAGGTCGCGGCCGACGACATCCGGGTGGGGGTCACCGGCAACCCGGCGAACACCAACGCCCTGATCGCGATGACCAACGCTCCCGACATCCCCCGGGAGCGGTTCTCGGCGCTGACCCGGCTGGACCACAACCGCGCGCTCTCCCAGCTGGCGGCGAAGACCGGGTCGCGGGTCACCGACATCACGAAGCTGACGATCTGGGGCAACCACTCCGCCACCCAGTACCCCGACATCTTCCACGCCGAGGTCGGTGGCCGGAACGCCGCCGAGGTGGTCGGCGACCAGGCCTGGATCGAGAACGACTTCATCCCGACCGTCGCCAAGCGCGGTGCGGCCATCATCGAGGCCCGCGGCTCGTCCTCGGCCGCCTCGGCCGCCTCCGCCACCATCGACGCCGCGCGCGACTGGCTGCAGGGCAGCCCCGCGGGTGACTGGGTGTCGATGGCGGTCGCCTCCGACGGCTCCTACGGCATCCCCGAGGGCATCATCTACTCCTACCCGGTGGTCACCAAGGGCGGCGAGTGGGAGGTCGTCTCCGGACTCGAGATCGACGACTTCTCGCGCGGCAGGATGGACGCGACCGCCGCCGAGCTCACCGAGGAGCGCGACGCGGTCAAGGAGCTGGGCCTGATCTAGGCGCTGGGCCGCCCGGGCTGCGTCAGCCGGGCGGCTGGTTCGGCACCACCACGCTGAGCACGACGAGGGCCACCCCGGCCACCGTCAGCATGGTGATGTCGGTCCACTTCCGGCGCACCCGCAGCATCCCGGCGCCGCGCTCGGAGAGCATCGCCCGGAACAGCGCCGCGAGCAGCAGGCCGGCACCGATCCAGCTCAGCCCCGTCCGCCACGCCCCCGCCGCGACGATGCCGAGCCCGAGGGCGGCGGCGGCCAGCACCGCCAGGTAGACCACGCCACCCAGCGTCTGCGGCCGCTGGAACGGGCCGTCGTCGCGCACCGGGTGGGTCAGCCCCGGACGAGCTGCTGCTCGGCGGCCGCCACGATGTTCGACAGCAGCATCGCGCGGGTCATCGGCCCGACACCGCCGGGGTTGGGGGAGACCCAGTCCGCGACCTCGTGGACGTCGTCCGCGACGTCGCCGGCGAGCCGGCCGTCGACCCGCGACACCCCGACGTCGAGCACCGCCGCGCCCGCCTTGACCATGTCGCCGCGGATGATGCCGGGGACCCCGGCCGCCGCCACGACGATGTCGGCCCGCCGGACGTGGGCCGCCAGGTCGCGGGTGCCGGTGTGGCACAGGGTGACGGTGGCGTTCTCGCTGCGTCGGGTCAGCAGCAGGCCGAGCGGACGGCCGACGGTCACCCCGCGGCCGACGACGCAGACGTCCGCTCCGGCGATCGGCACGTCGTGGCGCCGCAGCAGCTCGACGATGCCGGAGGGGGTGCAGGGCAGCGCGGCGGGCTTGCCGAGCACCAGCCACCCGAGGTTCGTCGGGTGGAGTCCGTCGGCGTCCTTGGCGGGGTCGATCCGGCCGAGCACTGCGTTCTCGTCCATCCCCTTGGGAAGCGGCAGCTGGACGATGTAGCCGGTGCACGACGGGTCGGCGTTGAGCCGGTCGACGTGGTCCTCGACCTCGGCCTGGGTCGCGGTCTCGGGCAGGTTCACCCGGATCGACTCGATGCCCACCTCGGCACAGTCGCGGTGCTTGCCGTTGACGTACCACGTCGAGCCCGGGTCGCTGCCGACCAGCACGGTGCCCAGTCCGGGCACCACCCCCTGCTCCCGCAACCGGGAGATGCGGTCCTTGAGCTCGGCCTTGATGGTCGCGGCGGTCTGCAGGCCGTCGAGAAGCTGCGCTGTCACGGGCCTCATCCTGTCATGCCCGGCGGGCGCGGCCGGTCAGTGGAAGAAGTGCCGCGTGCCGGTGAGGTACATCGTGACGCCGGCCTGCTCCAGGGCGGCGACGACCTCGGCGTCGCGCACCGAGCCACCCGGCTGGACGATGGCGGTGACCCCGGCCTCGACGAGCAGCTGCGGACCGTCCGCGAACGGGAAGAACGCGTCGGAGGCCGCGACGGACCCGGCGGCGCGCTCGCCCGCCCGCTCCACGGCCAGCCGGCAGGAGTCGACCCGGTTGACCTGCCCCATGCCGACGCCGACGGACGCGCCGTCGGCGGCGAGCAGGATCGCGTTGGACTTCACCGCCCGGCAGGCCGTCCAGGCGAAGGCGAGGTCCGCGAGCTGCTGCTCGGAGGCCGGCTTGCCGGTGGCCAGCGTCCAGGTGGCCGGGTCGTCCCCGCCACCGTCGACCACCGCGTCGACCCGGTCGACGTGCTGCATCAGCAGGCCGCCGCTGATGCCACGGAACTCCACCCGCGGCGGGTCCTGGGCGACCGGGCAGCGCAGCACCCGGATGTTCTTCTTGCGGGCGAGCACCTCCACGGCGCCGTCCTCGTAGCCGGGGGCGACCACCACCTCGGTGAAGATCTCCGCGACCTGCTCGGCCATCGCGACCGAGACCGGGACGTTCGTGGCGATGACGCCACCGAAGGCGGAGACCGGGTCGCAGGCGTGCGCCTTGCGGTGTGCCTGCGCGACGTCGGAGCCGACCGCGATCCCGCACGGGTTCGCGTGCTTGATGACCGCCACCGCCGGCCGGTCGTAGTCCAGTGCCGCCCGGCGGGCGGCGTCGGCGTCGACGTAGTTGTTGTACGACATCTCCTTGCCGTGCAGCTGCTCGGCACCGGCCAGGCCGTCGCGCTCGGAGCGGTAGAGCGCCGCCGGCTGGTGCGGGTTCTCGCCGTAGCGGAGCACCGCGGACCGCTCCCAGGTCGCCCCCACCCAGGCTGGGAAGCCGCTGCCGTCGGAGGTGTCGGTCAGCACGCTGCCCATCCAGGACGCCACCGCCACGTCGTAGGTCGCCGTGTGCACGAAGGCGTCGGCCGCCAGCCGCCGCCGCTGCGCCAGCGTCGTGCCGCCCTGCCTGACAGCGCCCAGCAGGTCCGCGTACTGGTCTGGGGAGGTCACGATGGCGACCGAGGGATGGTTCTTCGCCGCGGCCCGCACCATCGACGGGCCGCCGATGTCGATCTGCTCCACGCACTCCTGCGGTGCGGCGCCCGAGGCCACCGTCGCCGCGAACGGGTAGAGATTGGACACGACCAGGTCGAACGGCTCCACCCCCAGCTCGGCGAGCTGCTCGCGGTGGGAGTCCAGCCGCAGGTCCGCGAGGATCCCCGCGTGCACGGCGGGGTGCAGCGTCTTGACCCGCCCGTCGAGGCACTCCGGGAAGCCGGTGAGCTCCTCGACCCCGGTCACCGGGACCCCGGCTGCGGCGATCCGGGCCGCGGTCGAGCCGGTCGAGACCAGGCTTACCCCGGCCTGGTGCAGCGCGGTCGCCAGCTCCTCGAGCCCGGTCTTGTCGTAGACCGAGACCAGGGCCCGCCGTACGGGGCGGCGGTCCTGCCCGTTGTTCTCACTCACAGTCCGAACCGGACCTTCCTGTCGGTGATGGTGAAGCCCTCCCGGGCCATGCGCCCCACGGTCGCCACGAGCATCGAGCGCTCGGCGACCTTGATCCGCTCGTGCAGCGTGTCGACGTCGTCGTCGTCCTCGACCGGCACCGCCGTCTGCGCGACGATCGGGCCGGTGTCGATGCCCGCGTCGACCATGAACAGCGTGGCGCCAGTGACCCGCACGCCGTGCTCGAGGGCGTCGGCGGGGCCGTGCATGCCGGGGAACGAGGGCGACAGCGCCGGGTGGGTGTTCACGCAGCGCCCTCCGAACTCGGCGAGGAACGCCGGCCCGGTCAGCTTCATGAACCCGGCGAGCACCACCAGGTCGGGGCGGTGCGACCGGCACTCGGCGGTCAGCGCGAGGTCCCACTCGGCCCGGCCGGCGTGGTCCTTGACCCGGTGCACGAACGTCGGCACCCCGGCCCGCCGGGCCCGTGCCAGCCCCTCGATCCCGTCCCGGTCGGCCCCCACGGCGACCACCTCGGCGCCGTAGGAGGGATCGGCGCAGGCGTCTATCAGGGCTTGGAGGTTGGTGCCCGCCCCGGACACGAGCACCAGCAGGCGCGCGGGGGTGGAGCGGGCGACGGGCACGCCGGACAGGCTACCGACCGGGGACCGGTCAGTGCCGTCGCGCCCACCACGTGGCGGCGACGCCGGCGAACAGGCCGCCGAGTCCCATCGCGACACCCGCCGACACGGCGGTCTCCAGCAGCGGGGCACCGACCTGGGTCATCCGGCCGGGACCGACCGCCCCACCGGCGGCGACCACCAGGACGGTGACCAGCAGCCCGGCGGCCAGACCGGCTCCGGTGCCCCGGAGGAGGGCCGCGTCGTAGGTCATCATCGGGTGCCGGCGGACCATCAGCACCACCCCCAGGACCGCCGCCAGGAACGGCACCGCGACCAGCGCGCCGAGCCACGCCGCGGGCGTGCCGGGCGAGGGCAGCGCCGCGAGCAGCGGGAACGCCGGCACCGGCGCCAGCGTCACCGCGCCGGGCGAGACCAGCGTCCCGGCGCCGACCGCGAACCCGGGGCCGAGCAGGTACGACGTGGCCAGCAGGACGGCGTTGGGAGCCACCGCGGCCACCACGAGGGTGTAGAGCAGGCCGCCGGGCACGTCGGTGTGCAGCCGGGCGAGCACGTTGGCGGCGGTGCCGGCATCGGCGACGAGGGCGACGGCGAGCAGCGCCACCCCTGCGGTGACCAGCGCACAGGTGGCGCCGACCGCGCCGACCACGACCGCTCGCAGGGCCTCCGGGACCCGCTCCCGGCCGCCGACCACGTCGGCGGCGCCCACCAGCAGCCCACTGCCGCCACCGAGCAGGCCCACCAGCAGGCCACCGGCGAACGACCACAGCAGGCTCGGGGAGGCGTCGGCGGTGGTCGCCAGGACCGCCACCAGCAGCGTCACCACCGCGTACACGCCGCCGAGCACGACCGCAGCCAGGCCGACCGCCCGCTCGTCCTCGACCACCGCGCCGGCGGCCGCCCAGCGCCCGAAGCGGTACGCGGCGTACAGCGACACCCCGGTCAGTCCCAGCGGCACCGCCGTCAGGGTGACCGACGCGGTCGACGTGCCGAGCTGCAGGTGCGCCGCGTGGGCCAGCAGCCAGCCGTCGGCACCGACCCGCAGCGCGTCGCGCGTGCTGCCGTGGGCGCCGGCGTCGGAGGCGTACCAGCCGACGAGGGCCAGCGCCAGGCAGCCGCCCAGCACGACCGCGGCCGCCGCGAGCCCGGCCAGGGCGGCGGTCACGGCCAGCGAGCGGGGCGACCCCGACGCCGAGCCCGACCGTCCGCCACGGGTGCGGGCGCGGGTGGGGTCGAGGAGATCGGTCATCGCCACCATCCTGGCCCTTGTCGCCGCACCGTCGTGGCCGCCACGCCGGTTGGGCGGCTCGCGGGGTATGCGTACGGTGGAGTGCGCGTGCACCGGGCCACCCCCCGACCGCGAGTGCCGACGGTGGAAGGCCGCAGCATGACGACGCAGCAGCAACCGCCCGGTCGGCCCGGCAGACCGGGTCGCCGCTGGGCCCGCCACGCCCTCGCCGGCGCGGTGGCGGCCCTCCTGCTGGTGGTGGGGACCGGCATTCTCAGCCGGGTCGGCGACGCCGACCGGGCGCCGGCGCCTCCCTCCCCCGGGCCGGCCACGAGCGGCGCCCCATCGGTCCCCGAGCCGGGGGGGCTCGGTCCCACCGACCTCCTCGGCGTGGCCGAGATCGAGCGGCTCGAGCCCGAGCGCACCTGGCACGTCGCACGCACCGACGACAACACCGCCGGCTCTGGTCTCAACACGCTCTGCCAGGGGGAGCGGTTCGCCGACCCGCACGGCACCGCCGCGCTGGTGCGCACCTTCTACGCGACCGGCGCGCCGCGCCGCGGCGCGGTGGAGAGCGTCGAGGTGTCCGCGTCGCGGCAGGCCGCGGGCCGGGCCTACCGCGCGGTCCTGGGGTGGTACGCCGGCTGCCGGGTGGGGCGGCTGCAGCTGGTGGACAGCTTCGCCGTGGGACGGGTCGGCGACCGGGCCACCGTGATGACGCTGCGCCGGTCGGAGCGGCCCGTCACCAGCGTGGGGGTCGCTGTCGCCCGGGTCGGCACGGTCACCACCTCGGTCGTCACCACCACGGTCGGCGGCCCGCCGCCCAGCCCCCGGCTGCTCGCGACCACCCTGGCCGGGGCCGTGGCCCGGGTGTGCCCGGTCGCCGGCCGCACGGGTTGCACGGCCCGGCCGGTGCTGCGGCGGGTGCCGCCGCCTTCCGGCCCCGAGCCCGGGCTGCTGGCGGCCGTGGACCTGCCCGCGGTGGGAGCGGTCCAGGAGCCGTGGGTCGGCACCCGCGCGGTGCCGGTCCGCCGCGACCGTCCCGCGACCGGCTGCGAGCGGGCCGGGTTCCCCGCCGCCGCGACGACGACGGTGCGGACGCGCACCTTCCTGGTCCCCGAGGCCGACCTGCCGCCGCGGTTCGGCCTCACGCAGACCTACGCCGAGTTCCGCACCCCGGCGGCGGCCCGGCGGTTCCTCGCCGGGGTACGGGCCTCGGTCGCCGGGTGCGCGAGGCGGGAGCCCGGCACCCGGGTGAGCGCCGAGCGGCGACCGGGGGCGCCCGGCCTGGAGGTGTCGGCCTGGGACGTCTCGACCGAGGTCACCGGGTCGGCGAGCGTCCGCTTCCGGTTGGGCTTCGTCCGCTCCGGCCGGGTCGTCGCGAGGCTGGCCTTCACCCCGTCGGAGCGGGCGGACATGGCGGCCGGCGCCTTCGACGCGCTCCTCGTGCGTGCCGGGCAGCGGCTGCGTGAGGTCGACTGACCTAGGGTCGGTGTCGTGTCGTCCCCCGCGCTCTCCCGCACAGCCGCGGCGGCGGTCGACGCCGTCGCGCCGCTGCGCGAGCGCCGTGACCTCTTCGAGATCCCCGACGGGGTCGTCTACCTGAACGGCAACTCCCTGGGCGCGCTGCCGCGCTCGGTCGCTCCCCGGGTGGCCGAGGTGGTCCGGACGCAGTGGGGGGCTGGGCTGGTGGCGTCGTGGAACACCGCCGGCTGGGTGGACCTGCCTCGACGGGTCGGCGGCAGGATCGCACCGTTGCTGGGCACCGAGCCCGACGACGTCCTGGTCGGGGACTCCACGACGGTGACGCTGTTCAAGACCCTCGTCGCGGGCAGCCGGCTGCGACCGGACCGTCGGGTGCTGGTGCTGGAGCCGACCACGTTCCCGACCGACGCCTACGTGGCGTCGGGGGTCGCGGACCTGCTCGGCCTCGAGGTGCGCTGGTGCGACCCGGTCGACCCGGCGGCCTCGCTCGACGACGACGTGGCGGTGCTCGCGCTCAGCCACGTCGACTTCCGCACCGGCTCGATGTACGACATGTCAGCGCTCACGGCCGCCGCCCACGAGGTGGGGGCCCTGGCCCAGTGGGACCTGTGCCACTCCACGGGGGCGGTCCCTCTGGACCTCACCGGCGCCGACGTCGACGTCGCCGTCGGCTGCACCTACAAGTACCTCAACGGCGGGCCGGGCTCGCCGGCGTTCTCCTGGGTCCACCCCCGGCACCAGCGCTCGTGGGACCAGCCGGTGCGGGGCTGGTTCGGGCACGCGGACCTGTTCGCGATGGCGCGAGGCTTCCAGCCTGCCCCGGGCATCGCCTCGATGGCCTCGGGGACGCCGCCGGTGCTGGCGCTGTGCGCCCTCGACGCCGCCCTCGACGTCTTCGACGGGCTGCGGCCGGCCGACGTCCGCGCCGCGTCGCTGTCGCTGACCGACCTGTTCCTGACGCTGCTGGACCTGCGGCTGGACGGCGTCTTCGAGGTGCTGACGCCTCGCGACCATGCCCGACGCGGGAGCCAGGTCTCGCTGCGACACCCCGACGCCTACGGCGTCGTCCAGGCGCTGGCGGCCCGTGGCGTGGTCGGCGACTTCCGCGCACCCGACGTCGCGCGCTTCGGCTTCGCGCCGCTCTACCTCACCCACGTCGACGTCCACGACGCCGTCGACCGGCTCGTCTCGGTGCTGGCGCACGACGAGCACCGACGGCCCGAGTACGCCGTCCGGAACGTCGTCACCTAATGGGGGTGCATCGCTTGGGTTTTGGCCCAGAGTGGTGTCGTCCGCCGGTGGGTGAGCACTCGTGTCACCCGGTCCCTTGAGGGCTACGCCTAGATCGTGTCCCTGCCGGTGAACGAGGAGGCGTTGATGGCTGCTGGGATGACGCGCCCCGCCGTGTGCGGTGAGCACTGAACCATTAGGTCGCCTGCGAGCCTCTTCCGGACGCCAGTTCAAGCGATCGAGGAGGACGGGTGCTGTTCCTGGGTGATGACTGGGCCGAGGCCCACCACGACATCGAGCTCCAAGACGAGCAGGGCCGGGTGTTGAAGCGGCGGCGGCTGCCCGAGGGGGTGACCGGGCTGACCCAGCTCCACGAGCTGATCGCCGACCACCTCCCCGACGACGAGGAGCCGGAGTCGGTGCTGGTCGGGATCGAAAGCGACCGGGGTGGCTGGGTCCACGCCTTGGTCGCTGCCGGCTACACCGTCTACGCGATCAACCCCAAGCAGGCCGCTCGCTACCGCGAACGGCTTGGCACCTCCGGCGCCAAGAGCGACTCCGGTGATGCACACGTGCTGGCCGAGATCGTCCGCAAGGACCGTGAGCACCACCGCGTCGTAGCTGGGGACAGCGAGCAGGCCGAGGTGGTCAAGGCCGTGGCCCGCACACACCAGACGATGATCTGGACCCGGCAACGACAGGCCAACCAGCTGCGCTCGATGCTGCGGGAGTTCTACCCCGCGGCGCTGGAGGCCTTCGGTGATGACCTGGCCGGCCGGGACGCGCTCGCGGTGCTCGCCATCGCGCCCACGCCAGCCGCCGGACGTGCCCTGTCGGTGTCGCGGATCGTCAGCGTGCTGCGCAAGGCCGGCCGGCAGCGGAATCTGCAGACCCGCGCCGCGGAGATCTCGACCGTGCTGCGCAGCGAGCACCTCGAGCTCTCCGACGGGCTCACCGAGGCCTACGGCGTCAGCGTCCGGTCCCTGGTCGCGGTGCTGACCACGATGGTCGCGCAGGCCGCAGCGCTCGAAGGCGAGGTGAAGCGGTGTTTTGGCCAGCACCCGGACGCTGAGATCATCACCAGCCAGCCCGGCCTCGGTGTGGTGCTCGGAGCTCGGGTGCTCGCTGAGTTCGGTGACGACAAGGACCGCTACGCCGACGCCAAGTCACGACGCAACTACGCCGGGACCAGCCCGATCACCAAGACCTCCGGCAAGAGCAAGGTCGTGCTGGCTCGCTACGCCCGGAACAAGCGGCTGGCCGACGCCCTGCATCAGCAGGCTTTCGCCGCCCTCACAGCATCACCAGGCGCCCGAGCGTTCTACGACCACCACCGAGCCCGCGGTACCACTCATCATCAAGCACTCCGGACGCTGTCGAACCGACTGGTCGGGATCCTCGACGGCTGCCTACGCCACCGCACCACCTACGACGAGACCATCGCCTGGGCACACCGCCAACCAGCAGCCGCTTGACGCCCTACGCCCCTGGGATATCTAGGCGGACCGGCCGCCACGCTCAGACCACGCCGGCCAGCGGCTCGCGCTGCTCCAGCCAGTGCAGCAGCGCCCGGGCGCCGAAGCCGGTCGCTCCCTTGGTGTACTCGTACTCGTCCTCGGGGGAGTCGCCCACCGAGGCGATGTCGAGGTGAGCCCACGGCAGGCCGCCGGTGAAGTGCCGGAGGAACAGTGCAGCCGTGATCGCGCCCGGCGGTCCGCCGGCGTTGTCGGCGTCGGCGACCTTGGAGGAGATCCGGTCCTCGTAGGCGTCGACCAGCGGCAGCCGCCACAGCGGCTCGCCGGCCGCCAGCGCCGCGGTGCGCAGCGAGGCCGCCAGCGCGTCGTGGGTCGCGAACAGCCCGCCGGTGCGCTGCCCCAGGGCGATCTTGACGGCGCCGGTGAGGGTCGCGACGTCCACGAGCGCGTCCGCCCCGAGCTCGGCGACGGCGTAGGCCAGCGCGTCGGCGAGCACGAGCCTGCCCTCGGCGTCGGTGTTGGTCACCTCACTGGTCCGGCCGCCGTAGTGCCGCAGCACGTCACCGGGTCGCAGCGAGCCGGCGCCGACGGAGTTCTCGGCCAGCGGCAGCAGCCCGGTCACCCGCACCGGGCAGTCCACCTCGGCGAGCGCGCCCATGACCGCGAGCACCACGCCCGCACCGGTCATGTCGCGCTTCATGGTGGCCATGCTCGCCCCGGGCTTGATCGAGAGCCCTCCGGTGTCGAAGGTGATGCCCTTGCCGACCAGCACCACGTGCGGCGCCCGGCGGGCACCGCGCCGGGGCCGGTACCCCAGCCGCACCAGTCTCGGCGGACTCGGCGAGGCCTGGCCCACACCGACGATGCCGCCGAAGCCCTGGTCCGCCAGCTCGTGCTCGTCCCACACCCGCACGTCGAGCCGGGCGTGACGCGCCACCTCCCGGGCCTGGTCGACCAGCCAGGCCGGGTCCTTGAGGTTCGAGGGCACCAACGCGAGCGTCCGGGCCTGCCAGGCCGCCCGCGCCACGGCCATCGCGCGGGCCAGCGCGGGCCCGCAGGAGCCGGCGTCGACCAGGCCGGCCAGCACGATCCGTCCGGCGGGCTGCCGCACCGGCCCCTGGCTGCGCCAGTGGAACCCGAACGATCCCAGCACCAGCCCCTCGACGAGGGCCCGCAGGCCGTCGTCGTCGCACAGCGCACCCAGCGAGGTCGCCACGCAGGCCCGCCCGGTCACCCGTCGGGCCAGCGCCGCTCCCGCGCGCCGCAGGTCGGCCGGCGTACCGGCCCCGACGCCCACCAGCAGCACCTGCCGCGGCCCCGGGGGCAGCCCCGGCTGCCCCAGCACGGTGCGGTCGACCACCTCGCCCACCGCGCCGGTCGCCTCCGCGAGCTCGAGCAGCTCGAAGAGGTCCTCGCCGAGCCCGGCGACCACCGCGGCGGCGCCGGGACCGAGGGTGGGCCCGTGCTCGTCGGCCAGCACCGGGATCGCGACCACCGCCGCGCCCTCGACCGACCAGGGGTCCAGGTCACTGAGCTCGACGACCGGCGGTGTGACCTGGGTGGGCAGCCCCACAGGGCCTCCTTCGACGGGGTAGGCACCGCACCCTACCGCCGCGGGGCGGTTCGGACGTGACGGACCCCGCCGGCTCCGGGAGCCGGCGGGGTCCGTTGCGGTGCGCCGCGCTGACGGCGGACCTGGGGTCCGGAGGCCTCAGCCCACGACCTGGTGGAGCGCCGCGCCGAGAGCCCCCGCCTCTTCCGCGTTCAGCTCGACCACCAGACGGCCACCCCCCTCGAGGGGCACGCGCATCACGATGCCGCGGCCCTCCTTCGTGACCTCGAGCGGGCCGTCGCCCGTCCGCGGCTTCATCGCCGCCATGCGCACACCTCTTCCTGTCTCTGCGCGCCCGTGGTCCGGCGCTGTGAACTGCCCACGTGCATTATTCCCTACGACGACTCCGGTCTCTGACCAGCCCTGTCGGCGGGTGCGGCAGACTGCTGGGTGCCTGGGCCCCAGCCGAGCGGAGTGCCACCATGTCCGACCCGTCCCCGTCCCCCGACCGACCGGTCGTGCTCGACGTCACCGACGGCGTCGCCACCATCCGGCTGGCCCGGCCCGAGGCGATGAACAGCCTCGACGTCGCCACCAAGCAGGCCCTGCTCACAGCGGTGACGGCTGCGGCCGAGGACGCCGAGGTGCGCTGTGTCGTGCTGACCGGCACCGGGCGCGCGTTCTGCGTCGGACAGGACCTCAAGGAGCACGTCGGGCTGCTGCGCGAGGGGTCGGAGGCGCTGTTCCGGACGGTTCCCGAGCACTACAACCCGCTGGTCACAGCGCTGGCAACGATGCCCAAGCCGGTCGTGGCGGCGGTCAACGGAGTCGCGGCCGGCGCCGGTGCCGGTCTCGCGTTCGCCTGCGACCTGCGACTGGTCGCGCGCAGCGCCGGCTTCAACCTGGCGTTCGCCGGCATCGGGCTGTCCTGCGACTCCGGCTCGTCGTGGACGCTGCCCAGGCTCGTCGGGACCGCGAAGGCCATGGAGCTGCTGTACTTCCCCCGCACCATCGGCGCCGAGGAGGCGCTCGGCCTCGGGCTCGCGACCACCGTCGTCGAGGACGACGCCCTGGCGGAGGCCGCCGGCGCCCTCGCGGCCCGGCTGGCCGCCGGCCCCACGCTTTCCTACGCCGCCATCCGCCGGTCGGTGAGGTACGCGGCCGGCCACGACCTGGCGTCGTCGCTCGACCTCGAGGCCGAGATGATGGCGCGCACCGGTGCCAGCGAGGACCACCGCAACGCGGTGGACGCGTTCGTGGCGAAGCGCCCACCGGTTTTCGAGGGGCGCTGACTCAGGCCGCGACGGCGGGTACCCGGCCGGCCATCCTGCGCAGGCCGCGGTCGATCAGACGCTCGACCATGGGGCGCACCAGCCGCCAGCCGAGCCCGCCCACGCGGCCGCCGGGAACGACGACCGTCTCGGCCCACACGAAGCGGCTGCGTCCCTCGCCGAGCGCCACGACGGTGAACTCGCCCTCTCCTCGCACGACCGACCCGCGGTGCAGCACCTCGCAGCGCCCGCCGCCGGCGGCGTCGCGCTGCCAGGCCGTGATGGTCATCGGGTCCCAGAACCCCACGGGTCCGAGGCCGGTCCAGGCCCGGAACCGCCCGCCGAGGCCGTCGGCCGCGTCGACCCGCTCGACCCGGGTGAGGGGGACCCACTCCGCCTGGCGGGGCCAGTCGGTGACGTAGTCCCACAGCGTCGCGGCCGCGACGTCGACCTCGACGTCCCGCTGCAGCTTGGCCCTCATCAGGACTCGCGCTCGGCGGCGAGCCGGTCGATGAGCGCGTCGACCTCCGCCATCCGGTAGCCGCGGAACGCGGTGGTGAACCGGACCTCACGCAGGTCGCGGGCGGTGAGCGGACCGTCCGCGGGCACGCGGGCGTCGGGGCGGTCGTCGAAGGTCTCGGTCATCGAGCCACCTCGTCCGGCAGCGACCACCGCCACCCCGCCCATGACGAGCACCACGACGACCGCGAAGAACCAGCTCATGGCGCCGATCGTACGACCCGGACCTACTCCGGCGGCTCGGTCCGTCCCGCCGTGCCGTCCGGGCTCTCCCCGCCTCCCGGGCTGGGGTCGGTGCGTCGCTGCTGGGCGCGGAGCATGGTGGCGACGGCCTCCTCGACGTCGTCGGTGACCTGCAGCATCTCGAGGTCCGCGGGTCCGATCTTGCCGTCGGCGAGCACCGTGTGCCGGACCCAGTCGACCAGGCCCCCCCAGTAGTCGGTGCCGAGCAGCACGATCGGGAACGAGGTCACCTTGCGGGTCTGCACCAGCGTCAGCGCCTCGAACAGCTCGTCGAAGGTGCCGAACCCCCCCGGGAGCACGACGAAGCCCTGGGCGTACTTGACGAACATCGTCTTGCGGGCGAAGAAGTAGCGGAAGTTCAGCCCGATGTCGACGTAGCGGTTGAGGCCCTGCTCGAAGGGCAGCTCGATCCCCAGCCCGACGGAGATCCCGCCGGCCTCGCCCGCGCCCTTGTTCGCGGCCTCCATCACGCCGGGCCCGCCGCCGGTGACGACGGCGAAGCCGGCCTGGGCGAGCAGCCGGCCGACCTGCTCGGCCTGGGCGTAGGCCGGGTCGTCCGGCCGGGTCCGGGCCGAGCCGAACACCGAGATCGCCGGTCCCAGCTCGGCGAGTGCGCCGAAGCCCTCGACGAACTCGCTCTGGATGCGAAGCACGCGCCACGGATCCGTGTGGACCCAGTCGCTGGGACCCCGGTTGTCGAGCAGCCGCTGGTCGGTGGTGCTGTCCTCGACCTGCTCCCGGCGCATCACCATCCGGCCGCGGTGGTGCTCGGGGACGTGGTTCTGCTCCTCGATGCTCATGTCCGGTCCGCCGTCGCCGCGCCGAGCCAGGTCCGCAGCCGTTGCTCCACGGTCCGGACCTGCTCGAGCGGCACGAACTCGTCCTGCCGGTGGGCCAGGTGCGGGTCGCCGGGGCCGTAGTTGACCGCCGGGACGCCGAGGGCGCTGAAGCGGGCCACGTCGGTCCACCCGAACTTCGGGTTCGCGGTGCCGCCGACGGCCTCGACGAAGGCTGCCGCGGCCGGCACGGACAGCCCCGGGAGGGCCCCCGGCGCGCTGTCGGTGACCGCGACGTCGAAGCCGTCGAACACCTCGCGCACGTGTGCGACGGCCTCCGGCACCGACCGGTCCGGGGCGAACCGGTAGTTGACCGAGACGGTGCACGCGTCGGGGAGCACGTTGCCGGCCACCCCACCTGAGACGAACACGGCGTTCAGCCCCTCGTGGTACTCCAGCCCGTCGATGACCGGACGGCGCGGCCGGTAGGCGTTGAGCCGGGCCAGCACCTCGACGGCGCGGTGGATCGCGTTCACCCCGGTCCAGGAGCGAGCCGAGTGGGCACGGGTCCCCCGGGTGGTGACGTCGACCCGCAACGTGCCCTGGCATCCGGCCTCCACGACCCCGTCGGACGGCTCCATCAGGATCGCGAAGTCCGCCTGCAGCAGCTCCGGGCTGCGGTGGGAGAGCAGCTCGAGACCGTTGCGCTCGGCCTCGACCTCCTCGCACTCGTAGAACAGGAACGTCAGGTCGCGGTTGGTGGTGGCCAGCGTGGCCAGCCGCAGCGCGACCGCGACGCCCGCCTTCATGTCGCAGGCGCCGAGGCCGTGCAGCCGGGTGCCGTCGTTGCGCGCGGGCAGGTTGGCGTTGAGCGGGACGGTGTCGAGGTGGCCGGCCACCACGACCCGCTCGGCGTGCCCCTGATCGGTCCGCGCCACCACGGTGTGACCGAACCGCTGCACCGACAGGTGCGGCTGGCGGCGCAGCGCCGCCTCGACCTGGTCAGCGATCTCCGCCTCGTTGCCGCTGACCGACTCGATGTCGACCAGCGACGCGGTCAGCGCCACGACGTCCACGTCCAGGTCCAGGTCCAGTGCCATGCCTGTATCCAACCAGCCACCAGGTGGCAGCCAGCCAGGGCTTCGGTAGCGTGGTCGCGTGAGCCAGACCGCCGAGCACGACGACCGTCCCGCCGCCGCCACCACCGCCTGGGGGTACGGCCTGGCGACCTACGCCGGCATCGAGGGCGAGGACGGCCTGCTGGACACGTGGTACCCGACACCACGTCTCGGCGACCCCGACGAGGAGCTGCGGGCCCCCGAGGACCTCGCTCGCCTCGAGGGTGTCGACGATGTCCGCGGCGTACGCCGACAGGTGGTGCGCACCGTCATCGACGACCTGGGGCGCGGGCCGCGGACGCCGCAGGACGCGTGGCTGCGGCTGCACCTGCTCAGCCACCGCCTGGTCCGCCCGCACGAGATCGCCATGGACGGCATCTTCGGCCAGCTCAGCAACGTGGTGTGGACCGACGCCGGGCCCTGCGGGGTGGCCGGCTTCGAGAGCACCCGGCTGAGGCTGACTGCGGCCCGAGGCCGGGTGACCGTGTTCGGGGTCGACAAGTTCCCCCGGATGACCGACTACGTGCTGCCGTCCGGGGTCCGGATCGCCGACGCGGACCGGGTCCGGCTCGGCGCCCACCTGGCCGAGGGCACGACGGTGATGCACGAGGGCTTCGTGAACTACAACGCCGGGACGCTGGGCACCTCCATGGTCGAGGGCCGGATCAGTGCCGGCGTCGTCGTCGGCGAGGGCTCCGACATCGGCGGCGGCGCCTCGATCATGGGCACGCTGTCCGGTGGCGGCAAGGAGGTGATCTCGGTGGGCCGGCGCTGCCTGGTGGGCGCCAACGCGGGCATCGGCATCTCGCTGGGGAACGACTGCGTGGTGGAGGCCGGCTGCTACGTCACCGCCGGCACCAAGGTCACCGTGCTCGACCCGACCGCGGCCTCCTCGCCGGGCCATGACGGGCCCCGGGTGGTCCGCGCCAGCGACCTGTCCGGCGCCGACAACGTGCTCTTCCGGCGCAACTCGACCACCGGCGCGGTGGAGGCGGTGCCCTGGGGCGGCGACGGCATCCGTCTCAACGACGCCCTCCATGCCAACTGAGCGGTCGCGTTCTGCTCGACGCGGGTCGCTGACGGGTCTGTCGGGGCTGCTCGTCGCGGCGGCACTGGTGGTGGCCGGTGTCTACGTCCTGCTCGACCGCGGAGTCGGCCCCTTCCCTGAACCGTCGGGCTGCCAGGCCCGAGTCGGCGGCGTCGTGGTGGACCTCTCGACCGAGCAGGCCGAGAACGCCACCGTGATCACCGGGGTGGCGGTCCGGCGTGGCCTGCCCGCCCGGGCCGTCTCGATCGCGCTGGCGACCGCGTTCCAGGAGAGCAAGCTGCGCAACCTCGACCACGGTGACCGCGACTCACTGGGGCTCTTCCAGCAGCGACCGTCCCAGGGCTGGGGCACCGCCGCCCAGATTCAGGACCCGCTGTACGCCGCGAACCGCTTCTACGATGCTCTGGTCCGCGTCGACGGCTACCAGCGGATGCGGATCACGGAGGCCGCTCAGCGGGTCCAGCGGTCCGGCTTCCCCGAGGCCTACGAGGACCACGCCGCCGACGGCCGGGCGCTGGCCTCGGCGCTGACCGGGTGGAGCGAGGCCGGCTTCAGCTGCGTGGTGGCTGACGTGGGTGGCGCGGTGGCCGCGCAGCAGCCGACAGCGTCCGGCCTGACCCCCCGGGCCCGGGCCGTGCGCCGCGCGGTCGTGGCGACCTTCGGACGGCAGTCGGTGGGGGGGTTCGCTCCGGGCGGGGTCTCGACCGGGCACGTCGAGGGCTCGGCGCACTACGACGGCCGCGCCGTCGACATCTTCTTCCGCCCGGTGACGGCCCCCCGGCAGCGCGAGGGCTGGGCCGTCGCCGGCTACCTCGTCGCCCACGCGGAGCGACTGGGGGTGGCCCATGTCATCTTCGACGGCCGGATCTGGAGCGCCCGCCGCTCCGAGAGCGGGTGGCGCGCCTACGACCCGCCCAGCGGCGGCGGCGACCGGGCGGTGCTCGAGCACCGCGACCACGTCCACGTCGACGTCGTCGAGGGCGCGTAGCCGTCGCCGGCACCAGGACCCTGGCCCGGTCGGGCCATGGCCGGACCGTTCGGCCAGCAGGTCGCGCACGAGCGGCCGATGCCGGACCGACCTGGGGACCGCCACCATGGAGTCTCACAGTGTGAGTCGCGACCGGACCCTCCCGGACGGCGGCCGAGGGGAGACGACATGTACAACGACTCGGTGCTCTACACCGTCGGCACGGCGCTCAACCGCGCCCAGCAGAACGGCCTGACCGTCCAGATCCTCGTCGAGGGGCAGTGGCTGCGCGGCCAGGTCGCCGCGGTCGACGGGCACGGCGTCGTGCTCGCCGACACCGACGAGCACTCCGTCATCAAGATGGGCAGCGTCTCCGCGGTCCGGATGTTCGCGGCCATGCCCGGCGACGCCCGCCCGCAGCAGCCCGGACACACCCCGATCACGGCCGGACCGGGCGCGACCGCCATGCCGTCCTCGGCCTACGCGTCGAGCTACTGAGACTCCGGTCTCAGCCCAGCCGCTCGACCGCGGCGGCGACCCGCTCGTCGGTGGCGGTGAACCCGACCCGCACGTGCTCGGCGCCGGTCCGCCCGTAGAAGGCACCGGGGGCCACCAGGATGCCGAGGTCGGCCAGCGCCGCGACGCTGTCCCAGCACGGCTCGCCGCGGGTGGCCCACAGGTAGAGCGACGCCTCGGAGTGGTCCATCCGGAAGCCGGCCCGCTCCAGCGCCCGCCGCAGCTGCGCCCGACGGCGCCCGTAGCGCGCGTGCTGCTCGACCACGTGCGCGTCGTCGGCCAGCGCGGCCGCCATCGCGTGCTGCTGCGGGCCCGGCATGATCAGACCCAGGTTCTTGCGCACTGCGAGCAGCTCGGCCACCACGGCCCGGTCCCCCGCGACGAACGCGCACCGGTAGCCGGCCAGGTTGGACCGCTTCGAGAGCGAGTGCACGGTCAGGATCCCGGTGTGGTCGCCGCCGCAGACGTCCGGGTGCAGCACCGAGACCGGCCCGTCGCCGGGGTCGTCCGACCACGCCATCTCGATGTAGCACTCGTCGGAGACCAGCAGCGTGCCTCGCTCGCGGCACCAGTCCACGACCTTGCGGAGGTGGTCGACGGGCAGCACACGGCCGGTCGGGTTGGAGGGCGAGTTCACCCAGACGACCTCGACACGCTCGGGTCCCAGCGAGGTCAGCGAGTCCGTGGCCACCGCCCTGGCCCCGGCGAGGGCGGCCCCGACCTCGTAGGTGGGGTAGGCCAGCTCGGGGTGGACCACCAGGTCACCGGCCCCCAGCCCGAGCTGCAAGGGCAGCGAGGCGATCAGCTCCTTGGAGCCGACGACCGGCAGCACGCCGGTCACGTCGAGCCCGGTCACCCCGAACCGGCGCGAGAGCCAGTTGACGCAGGCCTGCCGGGTGTCGAGACGTCCCACCGTGAGCGGGTACCCGGGAGCGTCGGTCGCCCGGGCGAGGGCCTCCTGGACCACCGCCGGCGTCGGGTCGACGGGCGTCCCGATCGACAGGTCCACGATGCCGCCGGCATGCGCCCGGGCCCGCTCGGCGTACGGCGCCAGCGCGTCCCACGGGAAGTCGGGCAGCCGGGTGGAGACAGCGCGCGCCGACCACCTCGCTGAGGTGATCGGCGCGGCCTGCGGGCTCAGCGGAGCGCTCACTCCTCGTTCTGCGGGAACGGCAGCTCCGCCACCAGCGGGTGGTCCTTGTCGATGACGCCCATCTTGGCGGCGCCGCCCGGGGAGCCGAGGTCGCTGAAGAAGTCCACGTTGGCGGTGTAGTAGTCCTTCCACTGCTCCGGCGTGTCGTCCTCGTAGAAGATGGCCTCGACCGGGCACACCGGCTCGCAGGCACCGCAGTCGACGCACTCGTCGGGGTGGATGTAGAGCATCCGCTTGCCCTCGTAGATGCAGTCGACGGGGCACTCGTCGACGCAGGCCCGGTCCTTGAGGTCGACACAGGGCTGGGCGATGACGTAGGTCACCTTGATCCTCCGTGAGTGGGAGATTGTGGCTGGCCGGTAGGACCCGGGGGCCCTGCCACAGCCTAGTATCCCGTCCGTCCGACCCGGATGCGACACCTGTCCGCAACCCGAAGGCCCGTGATGCCACCGCCAGCACCCGACGCACCGCCCGGCCTGGGCCCACACTGCGTCGGGACCCGGGTGGTCGTCCGCCGTCGGCTGCCGGGGCTGACCGGCCCCTCGGGAGGGCCGGCCATGACCGACCTGCTCGGGGTGATGGAGTCCTGGGGCGCGATGTCGACCCGGGTCCGGGCCGAGGACGGCACGCTCACGGAGATCGCGCTGTCCGACATCGTCTCGGGCAAGCCCGTTCCGCCGCGGCCGTCACCGCGGATGCGGGTCTCCGCCGAGCAGGCCTGCCGGCTCTCGAACGCCTCGTGGCCGGCCATTGCCACCCGGCCTCTCGGCGAGTGGCTGCTCCGCGCCTCGGGCGGCTTCAGCGCGCGGGCCAACTCCGTGATGGCGACCGGGGACCCGGGGCTGGGGTTCGACGACGCGCTCGCCCAGGTGCGTGGCTTCTACGCCGGCCACGGGCTGCCGGCGTGGGCGCAGGTCGTGGTCGGGTCGGCCACCGCGGCCAGGTTCGCCGACGCCGGCTGGGGCCCCGCCCGGCCCGGCGAGGCCGACTCGCAGTTCGCGCTCGCTCCCGTCGCGCAGGCGTCGAGGGCGGTACGACGCCGGCTGCCCCCCGACGCGCCGGCCGTCGAGGTCGCCGGGCGGGTCACGCCCCGGTGGCTGGCCGGCGACGAGCGCGCCCGTGAGCACCTCGATGCGGCCCTCGCGGTGCTGCAGGGGCCCGACGAGGTGGGCTTCGCCGAGGTGCCGGCTGGCGCCGGCGAGCTCGCCGCGCGCGGCCGGGTCGCAGGCACCGGTGACTGGGCCGGGATCACCGACGTGTGGGTCTCGCCCCGTCGGCGCCGCCAGGGGCTGGCCCTGGTGGTGCTCTCGGCGCTGCTGGACTGGGCCGCGGAGCGCGGCGCCACGTCCGCCTACCTGCAGGTGCGCGGGGACAACGAGGCCGGGCTGGCGCTCTACGGCTCGGTCGGGTTCCGCACGCACCACACCTATCGGTACCTGGCAGCACCCGCGTAGGGGCCCGCTAGGTGCAGATCACGGTGTCGGAGGGCGTGTAGGTCGTGTGGATCGTCTCCCGCCGCACCAGCCGAGACGAGCCGGGCCGGTAGAACAGCCGGTCGACGTCGACCTGGAAGCCCGCGTAGCCCTCGTTGGGCACGCACTCGGGACCGCCGAGCCGACGCACCGCCGGCTCGGTCGGGGCGTAGCGCGACGAGGTGGTCGTCTTGATGTCCCAGTGCTCGGTGGACCACATCGACACCGACATCACGCCCTGCCGGGACGGCGTCGAGGGCTGCAGGGACGCCTTGATGAGGACGCCGTACGGGGTGGTGTTCCGGAACCGGAGATCGACGCTGGGCCAGGCCACGGTCGCCTCGCGGCCGACGGGGTAGCGGCTGATGTAGAACGAGTGCGCCTTGTGCTCGACGTCCTCGAGGCCGGCGAAGAACGCCGCGTTGAACAAGGTGGTGGCGACCTGGCTGACTCCGCCACCGAAGTCCTCGCGGAACACGCCGCCGCTGATGATGAACCCCTTGGTGAAGCCGTTGGCGGCGGTCCGCTCCCCCACCGTGTCGTTGAGGCTGAAGGTCTCGCCCGGCCGGAGCAGGGTGCCGTCGACCAGGCGGGCGGCTCGTCCCAGGTTGACGTTGCGGTAGTCGGCGTGCGGGAACCGGGTGCTGAACTGCGAGACCCGCTCGGTGACCCGCAGCGCGCGCGCCTGCGCAGTGGTGAAGCGGGGTGCCGTCACGGTGCCGCGCAGCACCAGGACTCGCTTGCTGCCGGTGCGGGTCACGGCGCCCAGGAAGCGGGACGCGAGCCGGCCGCGGTCGACCGTGACTCCCGGGCGGGCAGGGACCACCCGGGCCCGGGCGCCGGCGACGGTGATCCTGGCGTCGTGGGGGCGACGCTCCAGCCGGGCAAGCGCCGGACGCAGCCGCCGCATCAGCACCGTGTCGTCGAGGCTCGGCCGCAGCCGCCCTCCGACCGGGCGCAGCGACAGGGCCGGGGTGTACTCGCGAGGGTCGACACGGACCCGACGGCCGTCCAGGGTCAAGGTGAGCTGCTCGGAGACCGCGGGGCCGGCGAACCGGTCCATGGCCTGAGCGACCGCCTCCCGGTCGATCCGTGGCCGGGCCACCCGCATCGGGAGCCGCACGGCCTGCTCGGACCCGGTGGAGCGCAGGAACGCCCGGCGGACGACGTCGGCGGCCGCAGTCCGGTCCAGCACCAGGCCGTTGCGGGGGTAGCGCGGCGAGACCTGGTCACCCTCGAACCTGACCGCACCCTCGACCACCGGGTCGTCGACCCGCTCGGCGAAGGCCGCCAGGGACGTCGCCAGCGCCTCCCGGTCGAGCGAGACCTCCGCGTCGAGGTCCGCGTGCCCGGCGAACCACTCCCACATCCCGCTCAGCCCCCAGCCGACCTGGCCCTGGGCGGCCGACACGGTCGCGGGGACGTCGACGGCCAGGCCGACCTCCCGCGGCCGGAGGGTGGCGCGCTGCCCCTCCGCCGCCACCACCAGCGGCTCGAGCGACCGGCTGCCGAGGCCGTCGCGCAGCCTCGCGGCGGCCTGCTCCGGGAGCAGCCCGCCGATCGCGATGCCCTCGACGGCGGTGTTGCGGGGGACCCGGGCGTCGGTGTACGCGTGGGCGGCGACGTAGAGGCCTCCGAAGACCACCGTCAGCCCGACCAGCAGCAGCCACAGCACCCGGCGGTCGCGGCTCCGCTCCTGCTCGACGTCGACGGTCACGGCCCCAGCCTAGGAGGAGGCGGGCGACCGCGGGCCAGCGACAGGGCCGCGATCGTCACCAGGAGGAGGCCGATGACGACCAGACCCACGCCGGCGGGGTCGGAGGCCACCACGAAGTCCCCCTCCGGCCGGCCGGGCAGCGCCACCCAGACCACCAGCAGCCAACCGGCGGCGAAGCCCGCCGCGGCCCGGGGCGCCCGGGTCCCCAGCAGCCACCACGGCACGGCCAGGGTCGTCGCCGCGCTCAGCGTCAGTCCCAGCGGGAACACCGCCCGGTGCACCGCGAGCGCCGCCAGGGCGACCACGGCCCCGAGCAGCACCCCGCCGACGTGCACGACGACGCGCACCGACGGCTCAGACGACGAGGCCGGCGAACAGGTCGGTCTCGAGCCCGTCCTCGCCGGTGGGCCCGGGCACGCCCTTGGCGAGCCGGAAGAACTCGGTGCCCCAGATCCGTTCGCCTGCGTTGTTCGACAGCGCGAAGAACGGCGCGTCCACGTCGATCTGCGTCGCATGGGCCTTCATTGCGCGGGCCTTCGCCTCGGCGAAGTCCTCCGCCTCGACGCGCGCGGTGAGCAGCTCGTCGGGGACCATGAACGGCGGCAGCGGCCCGTCGGGGTCCATGCCGCGGAACGAGGTGCTGTCGCCGGCAGCCCGCAGCGCCCGCAGCCCGTCGCGCATCCGGTTGGCCGACATCGCGCCCCAGTAGACCTTCGCCACGTCCCAGGCCGCGCCGAGGTCGGGCCGGAACGAGGCGACCGCGGCGAGGCTGACGGCGTAGGTCGCCACACGGTGCGCCTGGATGTGGTCGGGGTGGCCGTAGCCGCCGAACTGGTCGTAGGTGACCAGCACCTGCGGCCGGACCTCGCGGACCACCTCCACCAGCAGCGTGGCCGCCTCCAGCAGGTCGGCACGCCAGAAGGTCCCGTCCCGGACGTCCTCGCCGGCGACGGCGTGGCCGTCCTCGTGCCACACCATCCCGGAGTCGCGGAAGCGGCCGGGACCGCCGAGGAAGCGGTGGTCGGTGACCCCGAGCTCCCGCATCGCGTTCGCGAGCTCTGCGATCCGGTGTTCGCCGAGGGTGTCCTCCCGGTCCGCAGCCACGTGCGCCAGCTCGGGCACCAGCACCTCCCCCTCCTCCCCCAGGGTGCAGGTGATCAGGGTGACCTGGGTGCCGCGCGCGACGTAGCTGGCCATCGTGGCGCCCTGTGAGAGCGTCTCGTCGTCGGGGTGGGCGTGCACGAGCATCAGGCGTTGGTCCATGGGTCCAGCCTAGGGCTCCGGGAAGTGCCCCTTCACCCGGCGCGGCGCCTGCGGGAGCTCGAGGGGCTCGACGGCCGGGACGCTCGAGGTGCCCGGCCCGTCGTCGAGCCAGCCGTCGTGCTCGTCGACGAGCAGCTCGAGCATCACCTCGGGAGCGTCGGTGAGCACCGACCAGGGCTGGTCCTCGTCGTCGTCCTCCCCGGCGAAGCGGTCCCGGCCGAGCACGGCCTCGAACCCGGAGGACCGCAGCCGCTCGGCCACGACCCGCGCCAGGTCGGCCTCCCAGAAGAGGGCGCGGGCTCTCATGCCAGGCTCCGGTCCAGCTCGGGCAGCCGGTCGAGGAACGCGGCCAGCGCGCGCTCGGTGCGCTCGGGCTCCCCGACCAGCGTCAGGTTGCGCATCTGCTCGTCGCCGGCCGCGACCGCGGTGCGGATGCCGTCCACCGCCACCCGGACCCGGGCGGGGACGGCGGCCAGGATCTCGCTCGCGCTGGGTCCGCCGTAGCCGGCGGCGAGCAGCCGCAGCCGCCGCGCGGCCTCGTGCGTGGGCACCGGACGGAACAGCGGCACGCCGGTCCAGGCCAGGTGCGCGAGCTCGTGCAGCGGGGTGGACGGCCCGGCCAGGTCCCAGTCGAAGACCCCGGTGAGCCGGTCCCCGGTGAAGCAGACGTTGTAAGGCGCGAGGTCGTTGTGGGCCACCAGCGTCGGCCTCTCGACGCCGAAGAACCGCCAGGGGCCGGTCGCGTCGAAGGAGGCGACCGCGTCGTGCAGCTCCCGGGCCCACGCCGCCAGGTCCGCCAGCCGGGCGTCGTCGAGCTGCTCGGTGTCCACGTCGATGACGCGTCCGGGCAGGTAGTCGAGCACCTCCCGACCTCGGGCGTCGATCCCGAGCACCCGAGGCACGGCCCGCAGCCCGACGTCGCCCAGGTGGTCGAGCAGCCGGTGCACGGCCGGCGTCCAGGGACCGGTGGCACGGCGGACGGTGCCGCCGACCCGGACCGCACCGCCCACGTTGCCGCCGTCGAGCCGGTGGCCGTCCAGCAGCAGCTCGCGCAGCTCGGCGAGGAACGGCCGGTCCGGCTCGAGCCAGTCCACCTCGTCGAGCTGCTCGGGGCCCAGCCAGCGGACGGCGTCGTGCTCGTGCGGGGTCGGCTCGCCCTCGACCAGGGCGACCCGCAGCACCACGAGCAGGTGCCGCTCGCCGACCGGCTGCTCGCCGCCGAGCCGACCGATGACCCGGACCGTGCAGCCGAGCTCCTCGGCGACCTCGCGGACCAGCGCGTCCTCGGGCCGTTCCCCCGGCTCCACCTTCCCCCCGGGCAGCTCCCAGCGCCCCGCTGTGACGGGCGGAGCCGTCCGGCGGGCGGCCAGCACCCGGCCGTGCCGCACCAGCGCGGCTCCGACGACGAGCTGCCGAGCGGACGCACCGTCGGCGGAGTGGCTGGACACCCGGCGCATGATGCCAGGCGCAGCGGACACACTGGCGGCGTGGGACCGACACGCGGGGTGCACCTGCGACGCACCGAGGACCGGGGCGCGGCGGTGGACGCCCTCGTGGCCCGGGTCGGCGGGGGCGCCGGTGGCCGGGTCGGACTGGCGGGGCTGCTGGCCGACCTCGACCGGACCGCGCGTGCCGTCCGCGTGCCGTCGCCGGCTGCCTCCTGGGGCTTCCGATGGGACCGCGAGGACTCCCGCAGCCGGCGCTGGTGGCCCCAGGGCATCACCACCTCCAGCGACGGAGGGCACCTCGACGGCCGGCTGCCGTCAGGGCTGGGTCCCGGTCGCTCGGTGGTGGTGACCAGCGCGTACTCGCGGACGCTCGACGGGGTGAACCAGGGGTCGCGGCTCTCGTTCGTCGACGTCAGCGACCCGGGCCGGCTCCGCTACCGTCACGTGCTGCTGGTCGACCCGGTGCGCAGCCCCGACGGCAGCCTCGAGGTGCGCCCGGTCCGGCTGCACGCCGGCGGGATCGTGTGGCACGGCGACCACCTGTACGTCGCCGGCACGGCCCGGGGGTTCGCGACGTTCCGGCTCGACGACGTGGTGGCCGTCCCGTCCGAGGTCCCCGACGTGTTCGGGTACCGCTACGTGCTGCCGGTGCGGTTCGGCTACGACGCGCGGACCGAGCCGGGCGGCTCCCGCATGCACTACTCCTTCGTCTCGTTGGACCGCGGTGGTCCTCGTCCGGGCCTGGTCACCGGGGAGTACGGCCGCGGCGAGCGGAGCACCCGACTGGCGCGCTACGAGATCGACCACGCGACGGGGCTGCTGCGCGCCGACGAGGACGGCGGCTGCCACCCGGTCGTCCTGGACGACGGCGTTCCCGGGATGCAGGGAGCCGTGGTCGTGGACGGGACCTGGTACGTCACGACCAGCCGTGGCCGGTTCCGGCTCGGCAGCGTCTGGGTGGGTCGTCCGGGTCGGCTGCAGGAGCGACGTCACCGGCTGCCGGTCGGGCCCGAGGACATCAGCTACTGGCCGGAGCACGACCTCCTGTGGTCGCTGAGCGAGTACCCCTGGGCCAGGTACGTCTTCGCCATCCCCCGGGCGCGACTGGGCTGAGCCCACCGACGCGTGCTCACCGGCCGCCGTAGCGCTGCTCGGGGATCCGGGCCTTCTGCGCTACGAGGTGGACGGTCACGTAGTGCCCGCGCTCACCGATGCGGGTCGCGGCCTCGAACTCGACGTGGTCGCGCGCGGTGACCAGCGAGTGGGCCTCCCAGAACGGGTAGCGGACCCGGTCGGCCCAGATCTGCTCGAGCAGCGCAGCCACGTCGTCGACGTCGTAGAACGGCCGGAACTGGCACAGTGCGATCACCAGCCGGTCGGGGTCGTCGGTGTGCTCCACCTCGACCTCCTCGAACAGGCCGCTGTCGAGCAGGAGCACTCGGAGGTGGGCCTCGACGAGCTCGAGGTCCAGGCCTCGCCCCGGGTGGGCGTTGCACTGGACCGCCGTCTTCAAGCGGTGGAATTGCGCATGGTTCATACCGATATGGTGCAGTCTGCACTGATCGTAGTCCAGGTCTGGACAGGGCTCCCCGGATATGCAGTCGGCATCTCAGCAGCCCGACTGAAGGTTTCGCCGGGTAAAACTTCGCGCGCCGGCCTCAGCGGGCCCCGATCGGGTTCAGGCCGACCCTGGCGCCGCCGAAGGCGAAGAACAGCAGGTCGGTCATCTCGAAGGTGTCGCCGCGGCCCAGGCTCGGACGCCAGCCGGGCTCGCGCACGATCGAGAACCGGCTGCCCTCCATGGCCCGGTGGAAGGTCTCGGCCACCAGGCGGGCACCCACCCCGCGCAGCCGTCCACCGTTGTGCTCGGCCTCCCGCAGGACGTAGAACCACAACGGCGTCCGGGTGGCGACGGCGTCCTTCTCCGCCGAGGTCAGCTGGTCGAGCCTGGCGCCGCCCGAACCGGTCAGGATCTGGGCCCGGGTCAGCGGCCGCACGTCGACCCCGAGGCTCTTCAAGCGGGCCGCCAGCTGCTGACCGCTGGCCATCCTGAGCATCCCCGCCCGGGTGAGGTTGCGGAAGGCCAGGTTGCGGCGCAGGTCGTCGAGGGGCAGCGACGCCGGGCCGCCGAAGGTGCTGGGGGGAAGGCTCCGCAGCGGGTCGGTGAGGCGGGTGTCGATCCGCATCGCCCGGTTGACGGCATTGCCGGGAGCGGCCAGCCCGGGCCGCCCCCCGGCGGGGAAGTCGTACATCCGGCGCCAGTCCGGCAGCCAGTTGCTCAGCAGCCGAAGCTCGCCGCCGAGGTCACCCCCGAGCGCGGAGAAGGCGAACATGTACTCCAGCAGGCCCTGGTTCCCCGGGAAGCGCCGGTTCCAGTTGTAGGACTCCCGGATCATCGAGTGGCCGAGCCGGAAAGCGGCCACGGAGAACTCGATCGGCATGGTGGGCACGTCCGTGGGTCCGGCATCCGGCTCGACCAGCACCCGACCCTGCTCCCACACACGGTCCAGCGTCGCCGGGCGGCAGATCCTCGGCAGGTAGTCGTGGCGCAGCAGCCACTGGTAGTGCATCGTGACCCGACGACGGGCGCGACCGAACCGCTGCGCCGCCGGCACCGAGGCCGGCACCTTGTCCACCACCCGGTTGTGGAATCGGATCATCGCCAGGTGGGTCTGAGCGACGATGAGGTTCTCGTCGTTGCGCGGGTCCGGGATCACCGCACGCCGCTTGCGCGCCGCGCCCCTGCCCGTCCCCGCGCGCGGCAGGTCGTGGCCGTCCTTCGCGCCGTCCGGGGCGATGGCCTGGCTGCGGCCGGTGCGCAGGTGCAGCCCGTCGGCCTCGTAGAAGACCGCCGACGCCGGGCTGGCCGGTCCGGCGCCGTACAGCGAGTCGAGGTCCAACCGCGGCGAGCGCCCCTGGAGCAGGTCGCCGGGGGCGACCTCGGTGCCGAGCCGCACCCGCGTCGCGTCCATGGTCAGGTCGTGGTCGACGAACTGCCCCAGGTAGGTGTAGCCGGCCGGCACGTCGCCCACCCCGCCGTCGCCGCTGCCGCTGGTCATCGCCCGCGCCAGCTTGCGGGTCACCGTGGCTCCGAGGGGGGTGCCCCTGGGCCCGACGCGGGAGAACCGGAAGGGCGGCGGCTCGGCCGCGACCAGTGCCCGCGCAGCCGGTGCGACGGGGATCGTGGACTCGGTGACCGGGTCCGGCGCGTCGCCGTCGCGGCCGCCGACGGCGGTGAGCAGCACGCCCTCACCCTCGATGAAGAAGCTCTCGGATCCGTGCCTCATGCAGCCACCTTGGCAGCGCCGGACCACCGCGAGCCATAGCCCGCTCGGGGGAGCCGGTCGGCCACGTCGAGGTCAGCCGTCGCCCCCCAGCCGCCAGCCGCCCGGCCCGGGCAGTCGTAGCGCGTCACTCGGCCCCCAGGAGCCCTGCTCGTAGGGGCGTGGTGCCGGAGGACGCTCGAGGACCGGCTGGCAGACCTGCCACAGCCGGTCCACCTCGTCGGCGCGGGTGAACAGCGTCTGGTCGCCCTCGAGGACGTCGAGCAGCAGCCGCTCGTAGGCCTCCAGCGGCTCGTCCCCGTCGTCTCCCGCGGCGTGGTCCAGCCGCATGGTCGCCGCCGCGAGGTCCAGCGCGGGGCCAGGCCGCTTGGCCTTCACCTCCGCGGCGATCCGCACGGTGTCGCTGAGCTCGAGCACCAGCTCGTTGTGGTCCCGGACGTCGGCGGCGAACAGCGTCGAGGCCGGCTTGCGGTAGCGCAGCGTGACGGTTCGGCGGGTCTCGGCCATCGCCTTCCCGGTGCGCAGGTAGAACGGCATGCCGCGCCACCGGTCGTTGTCGACGTACGCCTCGATCGCGACGAAGGTCTCCGTCCGCGAGTCGGCGTCGACGCCGTCCTCGTCGCGGTACCCCTCGAACTGGCCGAACACCACCCGGTCGGGGTCCAGCGGGCGCAGGTCCTCGAAGACGGCGGCCTTGGCGTCCCGCAAGGCGTCGGCGTCGAGGGGCCCGGGGTCCTCCAGCGCCACCAGTCCGAGGATCTGGCACAGGTGGGTCGAGATCATGTCGCGGAAGCAGCCGGTGCCCTCGTAGAAGCTGCCCCGCCCCTCGAGGCCGAGCGACTCCGGGACGTCGATCTGCACCGACTCCAGGTGCTCCGCGTCCCAGGTGGGCTCGAACAGGCCGTTCGCGAACCGCAGCGCCAGGATGTTCTGTGCCGACTCCTTGCCGAGGAAGTGGTCGATCCGGAACACCTGCTCCTCCGCGACGACGTGCTTGAGCGCGGCGTCCAGGCTGCGGGCCGACTCCAGGTCCGTGCCGAACGGCTTCTCCACCACCAGCCGGGCCCGCTCGGTCAGCTGCTCCCGCCCGAGCATGGCGATCATCGGCTCCATCGCGGTGGGCGGCACCGACAGGTAGACCAGCCGACGCGTGTCGCCACCGAGCCGTTCCTCGGCCTCCGCCACCCGGGCGGCCAGCTCGGCGCCGTCATCGGCGTCCGAGGCCTCGAACGAGACCCGCTGGAGCAGGTCGTGCAGCACCGCCTCGTCGAGGTGGTCGACGGCGTCGGACAGGGCGGCGCGCACCTGGTCACGGAACTCCTCGTCACTGCCGGGAGAGTGCCGTCCGGAGCCGATCACGACGTAGTCCTGCGGGAGCCGTCCGGCGGCGGCGAGCCGGTAGAGCCCCGGGAACAGCTTGCGAGCGGCCAGGTCCCCGGTGGCACCGAACAGGACCAGGACGTGCGGCGGCAACGGCGAGACGACGGTCCTGGCGACGGGCATGGCGACGGGCATGGCGACGGGCATGGCGCCTTGTTACCCAGCCGGCCCCGGACGACTCTCGCGTGTGACCGCCGTCACCGCCGGGTAGGTTGCCGCAGATGACGACCCTCGCTCAGCACCTCGTGACCACGGCCGAACAGCACGGGGACCGGGCGGCGGTCCGCCTCGACGACCTCGTGATCAGCTACGCGGAGCTGCTCGACGGAGCCCGTCGCGTGACGGCGCTGCTGCGCGCCCGGGGAGTCGGGCCCGGCGACCGGGTCTGCCTGGTGCTGCCGAACGTGCCCTCGTTCCCGGTCCTGTTCTACGGCGCGCTGGGGGCCGGAGCAGTCGTGGTGCCGATGAACCCGCTGCTGAAGGCCCGCGAGGTGCAGTACTACCTCGAGGACTCGGGCGCCCGCCTGGTGTTCGCCTGGCACGCGGTCGCCGCGGCGGTCGGCCCGGCCGCCGAGGCGGCCGGTGTCGACTGCGTGAGTGTCGACCCGGACGGGTTCGCCGCGCTGCTGGCCGAGCACCAGCCGGACGCCGGGACCGCCGAGTGCGCCGACGACGACACCGTCGTCCTGCTGTACACCTCCGGGACCACCGGCCGGCCGAAGGGCGCGGAGCTGACGCAGGCGAACCTGGCCAGCAACGCCGTCACCAGCGCCGAGACCCTGGTCGAGCTCGGCCCCGAGGACGTCGTGATGGGCTGCCTGCCGCTGTTCCACTGCTTCGGTCTCACCTGCGGCCTGAACGCAGCCGTGACCGCCGGCGCATGCCTGACGCTGCTGCCGCGGTTCGACCCCGCCGCCGCGCTCCAGGTCATCGGACGTGACCGGGTCACCGTCTTCGAGGGCGTTCCCACGATGTACGCCGCGATGCTCCAGGTCGACGGTGCCGCGGACCGCGACGTCTCCAGCCTGCGCACCTGCATCTCGGGCGGCTCCGCGATGCCGGTCGAGGTGATGAGGGGCTTCGAGCGGACCTTCGGCTGCATCGTCCTGGAGGGCTACGGGCTCTCGGAGACCGCTCCCGTGGCCTCCTTCAACCACCCCGACCGCGAGCGCAAGCCCGGCTCCATCGGCATCCCGGTGCGCGGGGTGGAGATGCGGCTGGTCGACGACGAGGGTCGTGACACGCCGGAGGGCGAGGTCGGCGAGATCGCGATCCGCGGCGAGAACCTGATGAAGGGCTACTGGGG
This sequence comes from uncultured Actinomycetota bacterium, assembly GCA_963781695.1. Lineage (GTDB taxonomy): Bacteria > Actinomycetota > Actinomycetes > Propionibacteriales > Nocardioidaceae > Nocardioides_B. The sequence continues at coordinate 282,974 of CAWAGE010000005.1, read as the reverse complement.
ACGCCCCGACGCCACTGCCGAGGCGATCCCGGACGGCTGGTTCCGCAGCGGCGATGTCGCCCGGCGCGACGAGGACGGCTACTACTACATCGTCGACCGATTGAAGGATCTCATCATCCGCGGCGGCTACAACGTCTACCCCCGCGAGGTCGAGGAGGTGCTCTACGAGCACGAGGCCGTCGCCGAGGTCGCCGTCGTCGGCGTCCCGCACCCCGTCCTCGGGGAGGAGGTCGCCGCCGCTGTGGCGCTGAAGTCCGGCCACCAGGTCACCGAGGCCGAGCTGCGCGCGTTCGCCCGCAAGCGGCTGGCCGCCTACAAGTACCCGCGTCACCTGTGGATCGTCCGGGAGGAGCTGCCGAAGGGGCCGACGGGCAAGATCCTGCGTCGCGAGGTGACCGCCCCGGGAGGGGCCCGGTCATGAGAGGGGAGGCACCCCTCGACGACACCCCCGACTCGGACTTCCTCGGCTTCGAGCTGCTGCTCGACGAGGCCGACCGTTCCCTCCTCGGGCGCGTGCGCGGCTTCATGGTCGAGGAGGTCCAGCCGATCATCAACGACCACTGGACCCGTGCGACGTTCCCACACGAGCTGGTGCCGGGGCTGGCGGCGCTGGGCATCGCCGGGCTGCAGCTCGACGGACCGGGGTGCCCGGGTCGAAGCAGCCTGCTCGACGGCATGGTGGCGCTGGAGATGGCCCGGGTCGACCCGTCGATGCAGACGTTCATGGGCGTCCACGGCGGCCTGGCGATGGGCACCGTGGCACTGTGCGGCTCGCCCGAGCAGCAGCAGCGGTGGCTGCCGCCGATGGCTGCGATGGAGCAGGTCGGCGCCTTCGGCCTGACCGAGCCCGACCAGGGCTCCGGGATCGCCGGCGGGCTGGCCACCACCGCTCGTCGCGACGGCGAGGAGTGGGTGCTCGACGGTGAGAAGAAGTGGATCGGCAACGCCTCCTTCGCCGACCTGGTGGTGATCTGGGCCCGCGACGTCGAGGACGGTCAGGTCAAGGGCTTCGTCGTCGAGCAGGGCACCGAGGGGATGACCTTCGACGTGCAGCAGGACAAGATCGCGCTGCGCGTGGTGCAGAACGCCGAGATCCACCTGGCCGGGGTGCGGGTCCCGGAGACGAACCGGCTGGGCAACGCCGACAGCTTCGCCGACACGGCCCGGGTGCTGCGGTTGACCCGGATCGGCGTCGCCTGGGCTGCGACCGGCTGTGCGCGCGGCGCCTACGAGCACGCCCTGGCCTACACCCGCAGCCGGCACCAGTTCGGGCGGCCGATCGCCGGCTTCCAGCTGGTGCAGGACCTGCTGGTCAGGATGCTCGGCAACGTGGTGTCCTCGACCGCGCTGTGCGTGCGCGCCTCCCAGCTCCAGGACGCCGGCCTGCTGCGCGACGAGCACGCCTCCCTCGCGAAGGCCGTCTCGACCGTCCGGATGCGCGAGACCGTCGGCTGGGCCCGCGAGGTGCTCGGGGGCAACGGCATCCTGCTCGAGCACCACGTCGGCCGCTTCGTGGCGGACGCCGAGGCGATCTACTCCTACGAGGGGACGCGCGAGATCAACACGCTGATCGTCGGCCGGGCGATCACCGGCCAGAGCGCGTTCGTCTAGCGGCGGCGCAGGAACCGGCGCAGCCCACGGCCCAGCGCCTCGTCGGCGCCACCGTGTCCGCCGGCCCGGCGACCGGAGCCGGCCGCCGCACCGAGCCCGCCTCCCGCGGGACGTCCCCCGGTGTGGACCCCCGAGCCTCGGCCGCCACCCATGACGCGGTTGAGCATGCCGCGCAGACCTGCCATTGCCATCCCCTCCTGACGATCCCCCGCCGCGACGGCTCGCGGCCGGCTGTGACTGCGGTCACTGTGCCCCGCGGGCTGGCCGCTCATGCGTGCCTCGTCGAGGCGGGTGGCAGCGTCGCGCCTTCTCGTTGGGGTCCTAGCCGGCGAGGTGGCGGGCGCCCGCTTCGAAGAACGCCGCGGTGCCGGCCGCGTCGACGAGCCCGGACAACGGCCGCGCAGCACCGAAGGGCGCGTTCCAGAACTCCCCGGCCGCCGGCTCGAACGGCCCGACGTAGGCGTAGGGCTCGGCCGAGTAGCCGTCGCCCGGCGATACCCCGTAGTTGACCTCGGCGACCGTCACCGCCACGTCGAAGTGCTCGGGCCACAGCACCGGCTCGGCCGTCGGCGCGAACCGTCGCAGCGCCTGGTCCCCGACGGCCAGCGCCTGCACCACCGCTCTCGTCGAGTCGGCGTCGAGGTGGACCCGGTCCTGCGGGTCCGCGTCGGTGCCGCCCGAGTAGACGTCGTCCAGGCGGCTGGCCTGGAGCCCCGCCCGATGGGCGATCTCGGCCAGCGTCGACCCGGTCACGGCGAACCGGCCGGCCTCGCAGACCAGCTGGTCCCCGACGAGGGCGACGAGCGGCTCGTCCCAGGTGCCGAACCCCTCCGGCAGCACCCGCAGCCGGAGTCGTCCGCTCCGGCGGAACCGCGGCCCGGCCAGCACCAGCTCGGCCAGCGCGTGCAGGTCCCGCCGGGTGCGGACGTATTGGTCGTGCATCGGAGCCTCCTGGTGTAACGCTGCGGTGCCCGGTGGGCACTGACCTCTCTACCCCTGACAGTCACCCGAGCCCAGGAGGCGTTACATGAGCCAGGACGTCGAGGCACCCAGACGGCACCGAGTGCCGGACGCGGACCTGCCCGCGGAGGGCCGGGTGCGCTCGGTCGTGCTGGACGGACGCAGCATCGCGCTGAGCCGGTGCGGCGGCAGGTTCGGCGCGCTGGAGAGCCGGTGCCCACACCAGGGCGGGCCCCTCGGCGAGGGCTCGATCGAGCAGGGATGGCTGCGGTGCCCGTGGCACGGCTACGACTACGACCCCGCCAGCGGCCGACCACCCGCAGGCTTCGCCGACGGGGTGCCTGCGTTCCAGGTCGACGCCGACTCCGACGGCGTCTACGTGACGCTGGCAGAGCGGCCGCCGCCGACGCGCACGGTGGCCGACACCCTGGTCGAGACCCTGGTCGCGTGGGGGGTGAGCGCGTTCTTCGGGATGGTCGGCCACTCGAACCTCGGGTTCGCCGAGGCACTGCGACGCGGTGAGGAGCGGGGCGACCTGACCTTCGTCGGTGTCCGCCACGAGGGCGCGGCGGCCTTCGCGGCCAGCGCCTACGGCAAGCTGACCGGCCGGCCGGCTGCGTGCGTCGCCATCGCGGGGCCGGGCTCCACGAACCTGCTGACCGGGCTGTACGACGCCCGCCTGGACGGGGCTCCGGTCGTCGCCGTCTCGGGTCAGGTTCCCTCCAGCGTGCTGGGACGGGGTGCCTTCCAGGACCTCGCACTGTCCGCGGTGTTCGGGGACGTGGCGGTGTCGACGACCACGGTGCACGCGCACAGTGACCCGGGCGAGCTGGCCGCGCTGGCGGTCAAGCACGCGTTGGACGGCCGTGGGGTGGCGCACCTGGTGCTGCCCGACGAGGTGCAGGTGGCACCGTCGTCGTCCCCGGCCTCGCCACCCGCCGGCCGGCTGCGCGAGCGCCCGGCGCCACCGGGCGACCGGGACCTGGCCGCGGCGGTGCGGCTGCTGGATGCCGCCCGGCGGCCGGTGATGATCGTCGGCCACGGCGCCCGCAACGCCCGTGCCGAGGTGGTCACGCTCGCCGAGCACCTGGGGGCGCCGGTGCTGACCACCTTCAAGGCCAAGGGCCTGGTGCCCGACAGCCACCCGCTGGGTGCCGGCGTGCTCGGGCGCAGCGGCACCCCGGTCGCCAGCTGGCTGATGAACGAGTCGGACCTCGTGCTCGCGGTCGGCGTCTCCTTCTCCAACCACACCGGAGTCGCGGACTACAAGACCATCGTCCAGGTCGACGACAGCCCCGCGGCGCTGGGGCGGTTCCACGCGGTCAGCGCCCACGTCCTCGGGGACGCCGCGCTGAGCCTGACCGCACTGCGGGAGCAGGCCTCGCCGGGCGCCGGACGGCAGGTCGACGACGTCGCCGACCGCTGGCGGATCTGGCGGGCCGAGAAGGCCCGACGGGTGGGTGAGGAACGGGGCCGGGGCGTCCCCGCGGCAGCGGTCTTCGAGCGGCTGGGCCGACACCTGCCCGAGGACGCGGTCGTCTGCGTCGACGTGGGGAACCACGCCTACTCGCTGGGCCGCTACCTGGAGTCCTCGGGGCAGCCGGTGCTGATGTCGGGCTACCTCGGCTCCATCGGGTTCGGCTACCCGGCGGCGCTGGGCGCCTGGGCCGCCGACCCCGGCCGGCCCGTGGTGGCTGTGACCGGCGACGGCGGCTTCGGGCAGTACGCGATGGAGCTGACCACCGCGGTCAAGTACGGCGCACCGATCAAGCACGTGCTGCTCGACAACCACGGGCTGGGGAAGATCAGCAAGGAGCAGGTGGCCGGCGACTTCCCGGTCTGGCAGACCTCCCTGGTCAACCCGGACTGGGCGCAGTTCGCCCGTCTCTGTGGGGCGGCCGGCTTCTCCGCGCGGACCGCTGCCGACCTGGACGCCGGTTTCGAGGACCTGTTCGCGACCCCCGGCCCTGCCCTGCTGCACATCGAGCAGGACCCCGACCTCATCTGACCCACGACCGGAGGACAGCACCATGGACACCGACCTTCCCGACTCCCCCGACTCCCTGGACTTCAGCCGGCTGCGGGCGACCTTCCTCAACTGCACCCTCAAGCGGTCACCCGAGCAGAGCCACACCCAGGGGCTGGTCGACATCAGCGCCGCGATCATGACCAAGCACGGCGTCGACGTCGAGGTGGTGCGCGTCGTCGACCATGACGTCGCCACCGGGGTCTACCTCGACATGACCGAGCACGGCTGGGCCCACGACGACTGGCCGGCCATCCACCGGCGGGTGATGGCCAGCGACATCCTGGTCGTCGCCGGCCCGATCTGGCTGGGCGACAACTCCAGCATCACCAAGCAGGTCATCGAGCGGCTCTACGCCGGGTCCGGCGAGCTGAACGAGCAGGGCCAGTACGCCTACTACGGCCGCGTCGCCGGGGCGCTGATCACCGGCAACGAGGACGGCATCAAGCACTGCGCGATGAACATCCTCTACTCGCTGCAGCACATCGGCTACACCATCCCGCCGCAGGCCGACGCCGGCTGGATCGGTGAGGCGGGTCCCGGTCCGTCCTACCTGGACCCGGGCAGCGGCGGCCCGGACAACGAGTTCACCAACCGCAACACCACCTTCATGACCTGGAACCTGCTGCACCTGGCGGCGATGCTCGAGGCCGCCGGCGGTGTGCCCGCGCACGGGAACCAGCGGTCGGAGTGGGACGCCGGCGCCCGTTTCGACTTTGCCAACCCCGAGTACCGGTGAGGCCGCGGCGGTGCCCCGAGGCGGTCGGGGGCACGGCCGGGACCGGGGTAGCACGGGGCCGCACTCCCCGATCGGGGCATGTCGACGCACGACACGACGGCGTAGGTTGGCGAGATCCGCCGTCGGGCGGCAGGGAGGCGCTCGCATGGTCGGTCCCCGCTCGCCACAGCCGGACCGCGACGACCGGGCCGTGGTGGCGGCGTTGCGCGCCGGTGACGAGAGCACGTTCGCGTCCCTGGTCGACGCCTGGTCGGGGTCGATGCTGCACGTGGCCCGCGCCTTCGTCGCGACCGACGGCGCCGCCGAGGAGGTCGTCCAGGACACCTGGCTCGCGGTGCTGACCGGGCTGGTCGGCTTCCAGGGCCGGTCCTCGCTGCGCACCTGGGTGTACCGGATCCTGGTCAACCAGGCCAAGTCCCGTGGCGTCCGGGACCGCCGGGTCGTCCCGTTCGCCAGCCTGGCCACCGACGCGGACGACGCGCCGGCAGGCGCTCGCGACGGGGCGGCCGTCGAGCCCTCGCGGTTCCAGGGTCCCGACGAGCCCTTCCCCGGGCACTGGCACGCGACCCCCACGCCCTGGCCGGAGGAAGCCGCCCTGACCAGGGAGGTCGAGCACGTCGTCGCCGACGCGCTGCGGGGCCTGCCGCCCCGACAGCGGGTGGTGGTCGCCCTGCGCGACGTGGACGCACATACCGCCGAGGAGGTGAGCACCCTGCTGGGCATCACCCCCGGCAACCAGCGGGTGCTCCTGCACCGCGGTCGCAGCGCGGTCCGAGCCCGGTTGGAGCAGTACTTCGCCGGCAGCCGTGCCCCGCAGGCGAGGTGAGCCACGGTGACCTGCCGCGAGCTGGTGGAGCTGGTGACGGCCTACCTCGAGGGCGCCCTGGCCGAGCCGGACCGGGAACGCTTCGAGGCGCACCTGCGTGAGTGCGAGGGCTGTGACCGCTACCTCGAGCAGATGCGCCACACCCTCGCGGTGCTCGGTGGACTCGCTGAGCGCACACTCCCCCCGGGCAGCCGGCAGCAGCTGCTGGCCGCGTTCGCGAGCTGGCGCGAGCCGGACGCGTAACGAAGCGCCGCACGCCGCAGACTGCACCTGCGGACGTCAGGAGGCGACCGTGCCGGACACCGGGTTCACCAACCTGTTCATCGTCGCGTCGGTGGCGCTGCTGGCCCCGTTGGCGGCCGGACTGCTGCCTCGGCTGCGGATCCCGGCAGTGGTGCTGGAGATCCTGGCCGGCGTGGCCCTGGGCCCGGCCGTGCTGGGCGTGGTGGAGGCCGACCTCCCGGTCGAGGTGCTGGCAGTGGTCGGCCTCGCCTTCCTGCTGTTCATGGTCGGTCTGGAGCTGGACGTGACGCGGCTGCGGGGTCCGGTGCTGCGCGGCGCGGTGGCCGGCTACCTGCTGACGCTTCTTCTCGGGACGACGGTGGGCGTCGGGGCCGCGGCGGCCGGCTGGGTCGCCAGCCCGCTGCTCGTGGCGGTCGCACTGTCGGCAACGTCCCTGGGCCTGGTCGTGCCGGTCCTCCAGGACGCCGGCCGAACCGACTCCGCACTGGGGCGCGCGACCGTGGCGGCCGCCACGCTCGCCGACGTCGTCGCCGTCCTGCTGCTCACGCTGCTGTTCTCGGCCGCCGGAGGCTCGGTCGGCGCCCGGCTGATCCTGCTGGTCTCCTTCGGGGGCGTGGTCGTGGTCGTCGGGACCGCCGTCGCCCTCACCGAGCGTTGGCGGCGGCTCGGCGAGCTGCTCACGCGGCTCCAGGACACCACCGCCGAGATCCGGGTCCGCGCCGCCGTGTTGCTGCTCGTCGCCTTCGTCGCACTCGCCGAGCAGTTCGGGCTCGAGACGATCTTGGGCGCACTCCTGGCAGGCGCGGTGATCGGCGCGGTCGACCGTGACGACACGGGCCACCCGCTGCTGCGGACGAAGCTGGAGGCGATCGGCTACGGCTTCGTGGTGCCGGTGTTCTTCGTCGCCAGCGGCATCCGCCTCGACGTCGCGGGGCTGCTCGCGGACCCGGCGGCGCTGGCCCGGACCCCGCTGTTCCTGCTCGCCCTCCTGGTCGTCCGCGGACTGCCCGCCCTCCTGCTCAGGCACGGCCTCACCGGTCGGGAGGTCGCCGCGGCCGGTCTGCTCCAGGCGACCTCGCTGCCGTTCCTGGTCACCGCCACGATGATCGGTGTGGAGGCAGGCTTGATGACCGCCGTGACCGCCGCCGCGCTGGTGGCGGCCGGAGTGCTCTCGGTGCTGCTGTTCCCGGCGGCCGCGCTGACGCTGCTGGCCGGGGCCTCACCGCCGGCGCGCAGGATCACAGCCGTACGAGCCCGGTGACGTCGAGGACCAAGGCCGCCTCCGCGTCACTGGCCTCGAGGTCGACGGTGGCGGTGATCCGCCAGTCGTGGTCGCCGTCGGGGTCGCCCAGGATCTGCTGCACCTGCCAGACGCGGTCCAGCTTCTCGACCAGCAGCAGCTGCGGGCCGCGGGCGTCCGGGCCGGTGTCGATCTCGTCGTGCTCCTCGAAGTAGGCCGCCAGGGCCTCCCGCCAGTCCTCCGCGGTCATCGTCGACCCGGTCCCGGACTCCAGCTCGCCGAGCTCCTGCCAGCGGCGTCGCGCCGCCAGCTCGACGCGACGGAACAGCGCGTTGCGGACCAGCACCGTGAAGGCCCGCTCGTTGCCGGTGATGCGCTCTGGCTCGGGCGGCCGGACATCGCGGGTGACCACCACGGCGCCGGGGTGGCTGAGCTGCTCCCACTCGTCGAGCAGGCTGGAGTCGGTCGTGCGGACGACGGCGCCGAGCCACGCGACGATGTCCTCGAGCTCGTCGGTGCGCACCCGCTCGGGGACCGTCTGGCGCAGCGCCCGGTAGGCGTCGCCCAGGTAGCGCAGCACCAGTCCCTCGGAGCGGGTCAGCCCGTAGAAGGCGACGTACTCACCGAACGTCATCGCGCGCTCGTACATGTCGCGCACCACCGCCTTCGGCGACAGCGCGTCGGGCGAGACCCACGGGTGGCTGCGCCGGTAGACCTCGAAGGTGTGCTCGAGCAGCTCTTGGAGCGGCTTGGGCCAGGACACCTCCTCGAGCAGCTCCATGCGCTCCTCGTACTCGATCCCGTCCGCCTTCATCTCGGCCACCGCCTCGCCACGGGCCCGGTGCTCCTGGGCGCCGAGCACCGGCCGCGGGTCCTCGAGCGTGGCCTCGACGACGGACACGATGTCGAGGGCGTAGGTCGGCTGCTCCGGGTCGAGCACGTCGAGCACGCCGAGGGCGTACGCCGACAGCGGCTGGTTCAGCGCGAAGCCCAGCTGCAGTCCCTCGACCAGCCGGACGGTGCGCCCGTCCGGTCCGACCGGGTGCACCGGCTCCACGACGCCGGCTGCCAGGAGTGCCCGGTGCTGGGCGACGGCGCGGCGCACCAGCCGGACCTGGGAGCGGCGGTCCTCATGGTTGTCACGCAGCAGGGACCGCAGCGCCTCGAAGGGGTTGCCGTCGCGAGCGATGACATTCAGCAGCATCGCGTGGGTGACCCGCATCCGGCTCACCAGCGCCTCGGGCTCGGCTGCCACCAGCCGGTCGAAGGTGTCCTCGGTCCATGTCACCTGCCCCTCGGGAGCCTTCTTGCGCTGCACCCGCTTGAGCTTCTTCGGGTCGTCGCCGGCCTTGAGGACCAGCCGGTGATTCTCCACGACGTGGTCCGGCGCCTGCACCACGACGGTGCCCGCTGTGTCGAAGCCGGCCCGGCCAGCACGGCCCGCGATCTGGTGGAACTCCCTGGCCTTGAGGATCCGCTGCCGGCGACCGTCGTACTTGCTCAAGCCGGTGAACACCACGGTGCGGATCGGCACGTTGATGCCGACGCCGAGGGTGTCGGTGCCGCAGATCACCTTGAGCAGGCCGGCCTGGGCGAGCTGCTCGACCAGCCGGCGGTACTTCGGCAGCATGCCCGCGTGGTGCACCCCGATGCCGTGCTTGACCAGCCGGGACAGGGTCCGGCCGAACCCGGGGCTGAACCTGAAGTCGGCCAGCAGCGCGGCGATCCGGTCCTTGTCCTCACGGCTCGCCACGTTGATGCTGGTCAGCGCCTGCGCCCGCTCCAGCGCGGCGGCCTGGGTGAAGTGGACGACGTAGACCGGCGCCTGATGGGTGCCCAGCAGCTCCTCGAGGGTCTCGTGCAGTGGTGTCAGGGCCCACTGGTAGGTGAGCGGCACCGGGCGCTCGGCGCTCGTCACCACCGCGGTGGGACGGCCGGTGCGCCGGGTCAGGTCGTCGACGAAGCGGGTCACGTCGCCGAGCGTGGCCGACATCAGCAGGAACTGAGCCTGTGGCAGCGCCAGCAGCGGCACCTGCCAGGCCCAGCCGCGGTCCGGCTCGCTGTAGAAGTGGAACTCGTCCATCACGACCTGGTCCACCGCGGCGGCGGCGCCCTCGCGGAGGGCCAGGTTGGCGAGCACCTCCGCGGTGCAGCACACCAGCGGCGCCGAGGAGTTGACCGAGGCGTCGCCGGTGAGCATCCCGACGTTGTCCGGGCCGAACAGGTCGACCAGCGCGAAGAACTTCTCCGAGACCAGCGCCTTGATCGGCGCGGTGTAGAAGGTCCGGCGCCCCTGTGCCAGCGCCGCGAAGTGGGCCCCGGCGGCCACCAGGCTCTTCCCGGTGCCGGTGGGGGTGGACAGGATCACGTTGGCGCCGGTGACCACCTCGATCAGCGCCTCCTCCTGCGCGGGGTAGAGGCTCAGTCCCTGGTCGCCGGCCCAGTCCTCGAAAGCCGTGAACAGCGCGTCCGGGTCGTCACGCTCGGGCCCGGGCGGCACCCGGCCGAGCAGCGAGGTGGCCGCGGCGCTCAGAACGGCATCGAGACGAACGGCGAGGAGTACGCCGGGTCCTGGCCCAGCAGCGACTCGGCGTCCGGGACCGGCATCCGGTCCCGCTCGGCGGCGACCACGTGCCGCAGCAGCCGGACGTCACCGGGCGTCGCCAGCCCGGTCACCTCCGGGTGGTCGAGCACCCACGACACCCCGGCCCGGATCCGCTCCGGCTCGTCGTAGGGCTCGTACCAGGTGGCGTAGTCCTGGTCGGCGCCTTGCGGCCAGTTGCGCCGGGACACCGTCTTGATGGTCATCAGCCCGACGTCCTGGCGCTGCGCCTCGGCGACCAGGGCCAGGTAGTCGTCGCGGTAGTGGTCGCGCTGCCACAGCGCCAGGTTGAGCGGGGTCAGCACGGTCGCGAAGGGGTGGCGCCGCAGCGCCTCCAGGTGCGTGCTCGCGGCCGTGTGGCTGTGGCCGGTGATGCCCACCCACGTCGCCAGCCCCTCCTCCTGGGCGCGCAGCGCGGCTGTCAGCGCCCCGCCGGACCCGGTGACCTGGTCCAGGGTCGCCAGGTCGCCGACGGCGTGGAGCTGGATCAGGTCCAGCGAGTCCGTCCCGAGCCGCTCCAGCGACCGGTTGATGCCCGCCCAGGCGGCCTCGGCGTCCCGCTCGCCGGTCTTGGTGGCCAGGAAGACCCGGTCGCGGATGTCGGGCAGCCAGGGCGCCAGCCGCAGCTCGGCGTCGCCGTAGTCGGCAGCCACGTCGAGGTGGTTGATGCCGGCGTCGAGGGCTTCCTGGACCGACGCGTCCGCGGTGTCCTGGTCGACGTCGGAGAGCGCCGCCGCGCCGTACACGAGGACCGAGCTGTGGTGGCCGGTGCGGCCGAGACGTCTGTGCTCCACGGGGGGCTCCTCCTGGTCGTGGTCGCCGCCAGCATCCCACGCCGGCCCGACCCGACCGGGGGCGCCGCTACAGCGAGGCCGCCAGTCGGTCGAGGGCGGCCGCGGCCCCCTCGACCACCGGGGCGCCGTGCCCGACCAGGATGGTCCGCGGCTGCAGCCGGGCCAGGGCACGCACCGAGGCGTCCGCCGCCGTGGCGTCCTCGGTGAACTGCGGGTTGGACCCGGTGAGGCCGTCGCTGTTGCCGAGCGCGTCCCCGGCCACCAGCACGCCGGTGCCCGGATCGAAGACCGCCAGGTGACCGGCGGTGTGCCCCGGGGTCGCTACCACCTGGAGCCCGAAGACGTCGTCACCGTCGGCGAGGGCGGTCAGCGGTCGCGGTGCGTCCACCGCGGACAGGTCCGCCGCGCCGACGTACCCGGTTGCACCGGTCGCGGTCCCCAGCACGTCACCGACGCTGCCGGCGTGGTCCGGATGCTTGTGGGTGAGCACCACGTGGCGCACGCCGGCCCACCCCGGGCCCGCCGCGTCGAGCACGGCGCCGATCGCGTCCGCGCTACCGCCGACCCCGGTGTCGACGACCGCGGCCTCGTCCCCTCGGACCAGCACGTAGGCGGCCACGAACCCCAGGTCGACGCGGGACCAGGCCAGCGCCCCGGGCGACGGGGTGGCGCTCGGGCCATTGGTCTGCTCGCCGCTGGTCGACCCGCTGCTGGTCTGCCCGGCACCGGTCTGCCCGCCACCGGCACCGGTGCTGTCGTCGCCGCCGCACGCTGCGAGGCCGAGCACCGCGATGCCGACGGCGCCGCGCCCGACCCGGGTCAGCAGCACCCGCCGGCCGACGGGGTGGGACCACCTGGTCATGTCATCGACCCTCGTCGCAGCCGGTCCCGCCGTCAACCCCTCCACGCCTTTCACCGACGCCCGTGCCCACCTGGGCGCCGGCGTCGGTGGAAGGACGAGGCCGCCGGGGCGCAACCTCTGCGATGCGGGCGGCGTCTTGGTGATGTGCACGTCCCGTGCACACCCCGTCAAGGGCCACCACCGACCGGATCGGACCACCACATGCGCACGACCTTCCTGGGCGCGGCCGCCGCGGCGGCCGCCGCCACCCTCGTCACCGCCGTCGCCCCACCGGCCACGGCGGCCGCCATCGGCGTCGAGGACCCCGCTGACGTCCGTCACGGCGTCGACCTGAGGGCCGTCCAGGTGACCAACGGCGAGCGGAACCTCCGCATCGTGCTGAGCCACGCCAACCTCCGCCGCGACCACCGCTCGGCCGCCGGGGGTGCGGTCTACGTCGACACGGACCCGCGCGACCGGGGGCCGGAGCTGGTCTTCGTGGGCGGCTACTTCGAGGGCACCGACTACCAGCTGCTGCGGACCGAGGGCTTCGGCGTGCGGAACTGGGGTGCCCCCGTCCACGGGTCCTACTCGATGAGCCTCGACTACGACAAGGAGCAGACCCGGATGCGGATCTCCCGCCAGGTGCTCGGCCGGGCCACCAGCGTCCGTGTGGCGGTCCGGGTCTCCGGTCGCCGCGCCGACGGCACCCACGTCGTCGACTGGCTCGGGCGGCCGCGCAGCTTCACCCCTTGGGTCCGGCGAGGCTGAGGCCCGTCGCCGCGGCGGTCCGTCAGCGCCGGCCCTGCGCGCCGCCCGGCGCGGGGCACGGCCGGACCGCCCAGCGGCACAGCGCGTCCGCGACGACGGCGACGTCACCGACCCAGCGGCGCGCAGCCGTCGCTCCCGGTCGCACGCGGCTCGGGGGCAGGTCGGCGTGACCCCGGGCGGTCGACCCGCCACTATGCTCCGCAGATGAGCGCGGACGAGAGGCCCCTGGCCATCGGCGACGTGCTGGCCGCCACTGAGGCGGCCTCGCCGCTCGAGGCCGTCACGGCCGTCACGGGCGAGCTGGGGGTGGCGCTCGGTGCCACGAAGGCGTCCTTCCTCATCGCCGACCTCTCGGGGCGGGCGCTGGTCCGCCTCGCGCACGTCGACCTGGACGCCGACGCCGGGCTCACCGGGGCGGGTGTCGGCGACGAGCGGAGGTCAGGCCAGGAGTCGGCCACCGTCCTGCCGTTCGACGGCGGACCTCAGGAGCAGGCCGTGCGCACCCAGGAGGTGCAGGTCGTGAGCGACGCCGGGTCCTGGACGGTGCTGGCACCGGTGACCGAGCGCGGCGAGGCCATCGGGTTGCTGGAGGTCACCCTCACCGCACCGCCGACCCCGGCCTGTCTGGTCACGGTCGCCAGGCTCGCCCACCTGCTGGCGTTCGTGGTGATCGCGAACCGGCGCCACACCGACCTCTACGAGTGGGGACAGCGCACCCGCCCGCTCAGCCTGTCCGCCGAGATCCAGCACCGGCTGCTGCCGGGGCCGCAGACGTGCGAGGCGGGGGCCTTCACGCTGGCGGGGTGGCTGGAGCCCGCGGCCGGGATCGCCGGCGACACCTTCGACTTCAGCCTGGGGCGCGACCTGCTGCACCTGTCGCTGACCGACGCGATGGGTCACGGCGTGGCAGCAGCACTGACCGCGACGCTCTGCGTGGGGAGCCTGCGCAACGCCCGGCAGGAGGGAGTGTCCCTCCTTGAGCAGGTGGCCGCAGCGAACCGAGCACTGGTGGACCATGCGGCCGCCTCCTCGCTCGAGGACTTCGTCACCGGGCTGGTGGCCCGGGTCGACCTGCGCACGGGGTCGATGGCGGTCGTGAACGCCGGGCACATCGCGCCCTACCTCGCCCGCGGCCCGCGCGGCGCCCCTCTGGACCTGCACGTCGACCTCCCGCTGGGGCTGTTCGGGGACGCCACCTACCGGACCAGCCGGCTCGACCTGGAACCCGGGGACCGTGTCGTCCTGGTCACGGACGGGATGCTGGAGCGCACAGCGGTCTTGGTCGACCTGCCCGCGGCCATCGCCGAGACCAGGTCGCTGCACCCCCGCGAGGCAGTACGCGCCCTGGCCGACCGCGTCCTCGCGGCGACCGGCGACGCGCTCAGCGACGACGCCACGGTGCTGTGCCTGGACTGGCACGGCGGCCACGGGCGGGCCCGCGACACCAGCCACGGAGCGGAGCAGGAGCGAGCCAGCGAGCGCGGCTGAGCGGCAGGACCGGGCTGGGACTGGACCGGGCTGGGACTGGACCGGGCTGGACTGGACCAGGCAGTCGGAGATCAAGGGCTGGCGCAGGTCACCTTGCGGGAGGTCGCCGACCGTGTCGGCATGCGAGCCCCCTCGCTCTACTCCCACTTCGAGTCCAAGCACGCGATCTACGACGCCATGTTCGCCCAGGCGTGGCGCGAGCTCCTCGCGTCGTTCCTGGCTGCGGACGCTCCGAGACCCCGGACGGCCCGGGCGGCGCTGCGTCGCTACGCACGGATCTTCTTCGACTTCGGGGTGGCCGACCTCGCGCGACACCAGCTGATGAACCAGCGGACCATCCCCGGCTTCGTCCCCTCGGAGCAGTCCTATGCACCCGCGGTCGAGGTGGTCCGGCTGCTGCGCGAGCGCGTCGCGTCCTTCGGCGTGACCCGGGACCAGGACATCGATCTGCTCACCGCGCTCGTCGGGGGCCTCGTCGACGGCCAGCTGGCCAACGACCCCGGCGGGAACCGCTACTCCCGGCTGCTCGACCGAGCCATCGACATGTACGCCGACAACCTCGGGCTGTGACGCCCGGAGAGGACCGACCATGCGGACCCAGCAGCGGACCCAGCAGCGGACCCAGCAGCGGACCCAGCCGCGCGCCGGCAGCCTGGACCACGACGTCGCGATGCTGCTGGCGGCTACCGAGTACGACCGGGTGGTCGCGCTCCTGGCGGCGCTCAGCCCCCAGCAGTGGTCGGCCCCCACGGACTGTCTCGGCTGGGACGTGCGCGACGTGGCCGGGCACCTGCTGGGGATGGCGCAGATGGCCGCCGGGCTGCCGGAGATGGCTCGCCAGCAACTGGCCTCGCAGCGCAGGGTCAGGCGTGCGGGCGGCTCGCCGCTCGATGCGCTGACGGCCCACCAGGTCGAGAAGAACGCCCACCTGAGCACGTCCGGCGTCGTCGAGGCGATGCGTCGGGTGGGCCCGAGGGCTGCCCGGGCCCGGCGGCGCACCCCCTCGTTCGTCCGCGCCCGCACGCTGCCGGGGCACCAGGACGTCGGCGACCAGAGCGAGACCTGGACCGTCGGCTACATGCTCGACGTGATCCTGACCCGCGACCCCTTCTTGCACCGGGTTGATATCACGCGCGCCACCGGGGCGGTGATGCAGTGCGACGCGGCGCACGAAGGCGTCATCGTCGACGACGTGGTCCGCGAGTGGGCAGAGCGGCACGGGGCGCCGTACGACCTGGTGCTCACCGGCGCGGCGGGCGGCCACTGGCGACGCGGCGAGGCCGAGCGGATCGAGCGGGACGCCTTCGAGTTCTGCCGGGTCCTGTCCGGCCGCTCCGCGGGCACGGGGTCGCTGGCGCAGCGGGTGCCGTTCTGAGGCGCTCCCTCGGGCTCAGCAGGAGAACAGGTCGGGCTCGGCGTCGAGTGGCGAGGTCGGCGCGGCCGCCGACGGCCGGGCTGCGGCGCCGGCGAAACCCGGTCCCGGCGCGGGCGCCGCGTGGTTGCGCCAGGAGGTGGCCGCACCGTTGGCCAGCCGGTCCGCTTCCTCGTTGAGCGGATGCCCCGAGTGGCCCTTGACCCACTCGAACCGGACCCGGCGACCGAGCACGGCCCGGTCGAGCGCCTGCATGATCTCGACGTTGAGGACCGGCTTGCCGTCGCGCTTGCGCCACCCACGCCGCTTCCAGCCGGCCATCCACGTGGTGACCGAGTTGATCACGTAGGTGCTGTCGCAGTAGACGAGCAGGTCCTCGTCCAGATGCGCCGTCTGCTGCAGGAGGTCGAGGACGGCGGTGAGCTCCGCCATGTTGTTGGTGCCACGAGCCCAGCCGCCGACGGCCCAGCAGCCCTCGTCGACGTACCAGCCCCAGCCCGCCGGCCCGGGGTTGCCGAGGGCCGAGCCGTCCGCCGCAGCGATGATCGTCATGAGACGGATGCTGTCATCCCATGCCGGAGATCTGCTGCAGCGCCCATGAGTTCCCGTCGGGGTCGCTGAAGTGGACGTACCTCACCCCTCCCAGGTCGACGACGTCGGAGACCTCGACGCCTCGGCCCGCCAGCTGCTCCCGGGCCTGCTCGACGTCGTCGACCACCAGGTGCAGGTTGAGCACGCGAGGGGCGTCGGGCGCGCTGATGCCGACGCCCACCACGATCGAGCACGCCGACCCGGGCGGGGTCAGCTGGACCACCCGCATCCCGTTGCCGGGCTGGACGTCGTGGTCGAGGGTGAAGCCCACCCGGTCGAGGTAGAACTCCTTGCTCCGCTCCACGTCCGTCGTGGGCAGCGGGACCAGCTCCAGGCGCATGTCCATGGGGGGCTCCTCCGTGATGTGGCTGGGCTCGTGTCGGGGCTCGAGCAACGGGACGGCTCCGGAGCGGTGCGAGGCTCCTGCCAAGCGCAGGATAGGACCTAAGGTCGGCCGTGTGAGCGACCTTCCCGTCCTCGACCCCGAGGACCAGCGCATCCTGGGCAGTCTCCTGGAGAAGCAGACCACCGTCCCGGCCTCGTACCCGCTGAGCGCCAACGCGCTGCGGACGGCCTGCAACCAGACCAGCAACCGCGACCCCGTCGTGGACTACGACCAGCAACGGGTGGAACGCGTCGCGCGGTCCCTCAAGGAGCGCGGGCTGGTCCGGATCGTGTGGTCGGACACCGGGCGCAGGACGTTGAAGTACCACCAGGTCCTCGACGAGCGGCTGGGGCTAGCCCCCGACGTGCGGGCGCTCCTCACGGTGCTGCTGCTGCGCGGAGCGCAGTCCCCGGGTGAGCTGCGCAGCCGGACCGAGCGGCTGCACCGCTTCGCCGACCGCGGCGAGGTCGAGGCGTGCCTGCACCGGATGGCCGGGGAGCCGCAGCCGCTGGTCCAGGAGCTGCCCCGACGGCCCGGGCAGCAGGACCACCGCTGGGTCCACCTGCTGGGCCCCGTCCCCGCACCGGCGGCCACCGACGACGCGGCAGCCTTCGACCGCGAGTCCGTCATCGCCGGTGGCGTCGAGCGACGCGACGCCCAGGTGCGGTCGTCCTACGACGTGGTGGCGACTGCGTACGCCGACCACCTCGCGGGCGAGCTGCGCGGTCAGCCCTTCGAGACGTGGCTGCTGGACCGGGTGGTCGACCACGCGGCCGGCGAGCCGGTCATCGAGGTCGGCTCCGGCCCGGGTCACGTCACGGCGTACCTGGCGGACGGTGGCGCCGACGTCACGGGCATCGACGTCTCGAGCGCGATGGTGGACGAGGCGCGGCGCCGCTTCCCGCACCAGGACTTCGCCGTCGGCGACCTGCGACGGCTGAGCCGGCCCGCAGCGAGCTCCGGCTGGGCGGCCGTGGTGGCGTGGTACTCGCTGATCCACCTGGCGGCCTCCGAGCTGCCTGGCGCGGTCGCAGCGCTCGCGCGCCCGCTCGTCCCCGGCGGCTGGCTCGTCCTGGCCCTGCAGGCCGGGTCCGAGGTCCGCCACCTCGACGAGTGGTTCGGCCAGCCGGTCGACCTCGACGTCGTGCTGCACGAGCCTGGCTTCGTCGCCGGTGTCGTCGAGGCGGCCGGCCTCTCGGACCTGGAGTGGTACCTCCGTGGGCCCGTCACCGCCAGGGGCGAGTCCACCTCACGGCTGTTCGTCGTCGCTCGGACGACCGACCGGCCGTGACCGTCGCGCACCCTGGCGGGCGCGCACCTGAGATCGAGGAAGGAGTTGGCCATGGGGCTGTACGGCGAGCAAGTCCTCCCTCGCATCATCAACCTCGCCTGCGCCGCGGGACCGGTCGTCGGGCCGCTGCGTGACCGCGTCTGTGCCGGGCTGTCCGGGGAGGTGGTCGAGATCGGGTTCGGCTCGGGGCTCAACGTGCCGCACTACCCCGTCGCCCTCTCGCGGGTGGCTGCCGTCGAGCCGTCCGAGGTGGGCTGGCGGCTGGCCGCGGGGCGGGTGGCCGCCAGCCCGGTGCCGGTGCGGCACGCGGGCCTCGACGGGCAGTCGCTGCCGTTCGCTGATGCCAGCTTCGACTCGGCCCTGTCCACGTGGACGATGTGCTCGATACCGCACCTGGACGTGGCGCTGGCCGAGCTTCGACGAGTGCTGCGTCCGGGCGGGACGCTGCACTTCGTCGAGCACGGGCTCGCACCGGACCAGTCGGTGGCGCGGTGGCAGCGGCGCCTCGAGCCGGTGCAGAAGCGGCTGTTCGGTGGTTGCCACCTCACCCGCTCCATCGCGGACCGCATCGAGGCGGCGGGCTTCACGGTCAGGGAGCTGGACGTCTTCTACGAGCAGGGCGCGCCCAAGGTGCTCGGTGCTGACACGTTGGGCGTCGCGTCGGCGTGACCGGCCGGGAACCGGACGGCCGTCGACCACCGCGGCCGTCAGCCGGCGTCGCCTCCCGGCCACTGCAGGCGCATCTCGAGCAGCGCGTCGAGAGCCACCGACTCGCCGTCACGAGCACCCTGGCCCACCTTCAGCGGGGGCGGCGTCGGATCGACCGTGACGGTGCGCCAGCGGCCGAACCGCTCCGGCGAGACCACGAGCACGTAGTAGCCGCCTTCCCGGCTGACGCCGACCGAGCGGTCGCGGCGCAGGTACCAGCCGACGACGCCGGTGCGGTACCGGCCGCGACCCGACCACGGCCGCGCGCTCAGCTCCTCGGTGGCCAGCCCGAGCCGCGTCGCCTCCTCGACGAACCGGTCGAGCAGGACCTGGGCCTGGGCCGACTCCTGCTCGCCGCGGCGGCGCTGCGCCTCGACGTGGTACTCGGCCCTCCGGGCTCGCTCGGCCCGGCGCTTCGCCGCGTCCTCACCCATCGCATCCTCCTCTGCGGCCGGGCACGGGTGCTGCGGCCTGATGGTCAGCGCGCGTGGCCGCGGGCACCGCTCAGCTGCCAGACACCGGGACGTCCCTTGGACATCAGCCCCTCCTCGACGAGCGCCAGACGGGCGCGTCGCGCGGCGTACTGCCACCGCAGCTCGCCACCCGGCGTCCGCTCGCTGTCCCCCGGCAGCAGCACGTCGTCGGCCGCGATCTCCAGCTCCAGGAAGAGGTCCTCGGCGTCCAGCTCGCCGCCGGCCTGGGTCAGCACGGCGATGATCAGCGGCTTGAGCACCTCGGGCGGCGTCCACCGCCGGGTGACCGGGCGCACCGGGGCGCCCGGGACGCGGGAGGGACCGGCCGCCCTCTTCCTCGGCTTGGCCCGCGGCGTGGCGACCGGCGCGGGAGCCGCCTTGGGGGCGGGGGGCGGCTGACCGTGGACGCAGTGCGCCAGGGGCAGGTCGCAGAAGTCGCAGTGCACGTCCGAGGCAGTCATCGCGACCACCATAGCCAGCCACCGCCGAGGTCGGCGGCCGCACCGTCGGGCCGGCCCCCGGCGGCCGGCTCGACGCGACGGTGCCGAGTGAGCTGCCCCCCACCAGGGTCATTGCACGATCTCCCCTCACGGCATTGACTGTCCGTCAGGACCTTCCCGCGTGGGGGTGGACATGGCGATGCTGGGTGAGCACGCAGTGGTGCTCGGGGCGAGCATGGCGGGGTTGATGACCGCACGGGTGCTGGCGGACCGCTACGAACGGGTGACGGTGGTCGAACGCGACGATCTCCCGGCTCCTGGCGAGACCCGCAAGGGGGTGCCCCAGGCCCGCCACGCCCATCTGCTGCTCCCTCGGGGAGGGGAGGTCATCTCGGAGCTGTTCCCAGGCCTCCTGGAGTCCATGGTCGACGAGGGGGTTCCCGCGGTGGTGGACATGCGCGGGTTCCGGCTCACCTTCGGCGGCCACCTGTTGGCACAGGATCTCGAGGCGACCTTCCCGCCGACGTACCAGATGAGCCGGGCCCTGCTCGAGGGCCGGGTCCTGGAGAGGCTGCGGTCGACGGCCGGGGTGGAGGTGCGTCAGGGCTACGACGTGGTGGGGCTGACCACCACCGACGGCGCCGAGCGTGTCACCGGGGCTCGGATCCAGCACCGGGCACGCTCGTTCGAGGAGATCGTCGCCGCCGACCTGGTCGTGGCCGCGACGGGACGAAGCAGCCGTGCCGGGCACTGGCTGGAGGAGCTGGGCTACCAGCGGCCGGCCGAGGAACAGCTCAAGATCGACCTGATGTACGTCAGCTGTCGGCTGACGATGCCGGTCGACGTGCTCGGACCCGTTCGGACGATCCTCATCGGGCCGGTGCCGGACCGGCCGACGGCCCTGGTCCTGACCGCTCAGGAGAACGGCACGTGGATCCTGACCGTGTCTGGCTACGCGGGCCACCATCCCCCCACCCGATGGCCCGACCTGCTCGACTTCCTGAGGGTGTGGACGCCCCCGCACGTCGTCACCGCCCTCGAGGGAGCACCACGACGGACGGACCCCTGCACCCACCGCTACGCGGCCAACCTCAGACGCCGCTACGACCGGCTGAAGGCGTTCCCGCGCGGTCTGCTCGTGGTCGGCGACGCGGTCTGCAGCTTCAACCCGATCTACGGTCAGGGGATGACCGTGGCGGCGCTGGAGGCGCTGGTGCTGCGGGAGTGCCTGGAGACGGGGACGGACGACGTGGCGCGGCGGTTCTTCAGGAGGATCGCCGGACCCAGCGGTGTCGCGTGGCAGCTGGCGACGGGTGGCGACCTGGCTCTCCCGTCGGTCCCGGGCGCTCGTCCGCTGCCCGTGAGGGTGCTCAACAGGTACGTCGAGCAGGTCCAGTCGGCGGCCGAGCGTGACCCGGCCGTGGCGACGAGCTTCCTTCGGGTGACGTCCCTGCTGGACCCGCCCTCGCGACTGCTCGGCCCAGCGACAGTCGCGCGCGTGCTGGCTGCCCGGCGCCACCGGCGTGCCTCGGATGACGGGTGGGTCCCGGAGGCTGCGGGGGGAGGTGTCGAGCGCCGCAGGTAGGGACTCGAGCACGCTTCACGCCCCCACCCCGGCGATGAGCGCGCCACCCCACAACACCAGGACGCCGCCGAGGACCCGCGGGACCCACACGCCGGAGACGAGCTTCTCGACGAGCACCACCGCAGCGACGAGCGCGATCCACCACAGGTTCATCACGCCGAGCACGAACAGCACGGCCATCAGCGCCCAGCAGCAGCCCACGCACAGTGCACCGTGGCGCACGCCCATCACAGCCGCCCCACCGCCGCCGTTGCGCCACTGGTTGAGCAGGAAGCCGAGGGGACTGCGGCACTGCCGGAGACAGGCGTTCTTCGCTCCGGTGAACTGGTACGCCCCGGCGCCCACCAGCAGCGCACCACCGAGCCATCGGCTCGTCGAGGCCCCCATCGCATCCACCAAGGCGACCTCGTGGAGCACCCACTGCGCGCCGGTCGCCAGCACCGCGAAGCAGCTCCACGTGGCGAGGTAGCCCCCGACGAACCCGACGGTGGACCCCTGGACACCGGGCGTGCCGGACCGGATCGTGTGCGAGTAGGCGCTGACCATCGGCGCTGCCGACGGCAGCATCATCGCGGCCATCATCACCGACCACATGGTCCACATCAAGACGACGTCCTGGCCGGTCCACGCGGAGGTCATCGGCATCGCGAACGGCGAGTCCATCTCGCTCATCCGCGCGCTGAGGAACACCAGGTAGGCCCATGCCAGACCGGTCAGGACGACGAGTGCGACCCCCACGTTCCGCCGGGTCTGCGGTCGCGGAGCGGCAAGCAGTCCGGCCATCTCAGCTCACCCGCTGTAGGCGAAGGGCGAGAAGAAGCCGTTGCTCCCCGAGAGGTCCCACTCATAGCCGTGATCGGTGAAGCGCAGGTGGTCGGTCTCCGCGGCCACCAGCTCCTGGCCCGGGGCCACCGCCAGGGGATGGTTGCTGATCGTGATCTGCTCTCCACCCTGGCCTGCCCTCGCGGTGATCTGCACCTTCATGACGTCACCGACGGTCATGGACCGGGAGGCGCCCGCGCCCGCATAGGTCATCGGCGCAGTGGCGACTCCGACCACCTCACCGATGTGGCTGGCGAGCACGGCAGGGTGTCCGCCGGATGCCCCGGAGAAGATCGATCCGAGCGCCTGCTGCTGCTGCTCGGAGGCGTGGTCGTCGAGGTACAGGGCCGCCCGCCACGGCGTCTGGGCCATGTGGCCCGGCGAGTGGACGGCCAGCGCCACGTTCAGCCCGTCGAGGCGAACCCCGTCGTCGACCCCGTCATCGATGTGCCAGCCCACGAGAGCGGTGCACTCCCCCGTGGTCGGCGCGCTGAGGAACACGCAGGGGCACGCGCTTGCGCAGTTGCAGGACTCGAAGTAGCTACCGGAAAGGTTCCAGGACATGATGTCGACCTCCAAGGATCGTGTACTGGTGGACGCTAGGCGGACGAGCGTTCCGCAAGCGTTCGCATCATGGCCGTCGATCCGCTTGCGATGCGCCGATCACGCTTGCAGGTGACGTG
Source organism: uncultured Actinomycetota bacterium (assembly GCA_963781695.1). GTDB lineage: Bacteria > Actinomycetota > Actinomycetes > Propionibacteriales > Nocardioidaceae > Nocardioides_B. The sequence continues at coordinate 260,483 of CAWAGE010000005.1, read as the reverse complement.
GCGTCAGGCCGTACCGTCCACGCCATGAGGGGCACCGATGGCGGACTCAAGGTAGGTGAGCTGGCCCGGGCAGCCGGGTTGTCGATCCGCACCGTGCGCTACTACGACCAGATCGGCTTGCTCACTCCGTCTCGGCGCAGCCCCGCTGGGCATCGCCTCTACGACGACGCCGATGTGCAGCGGCTCTACCAGGTCTGCCTGCTGCGCCGGACCGGGCTTGCCTTGGCCGAGATTCGCAAGGCGCTCGACGAGCCTGGGTGGGATCTACGTCAGGCCATGCTCGCCCACCTGGACCTGATCGACCGCCAGCAGGCGATCGGTGCCACGCTCCGCCGGCGGCTGGCCGCCATGGTCACTGCCACCGACCCTGCGAGCTCGCCCACCGAGCCGCCACGTACTGCGCAGCTGCTGGAGACGATGGAGGACATGACCATGCTTGACGACATCGTGCAACGACGGATCTCGATCCTCGTCTACGACGACATCGCAGCCATGCACGCCTGGTTGGTGCGGGTGTTCGGTCTCGGAGCCGGGAGGCTCGACCACGACAGCGAGGGCCTGTGCGTGCACGGCGAGGTCCAGGCCGGGGATGGAGTGATCTGGCTGCACCAGGTCTCTCCCCAGTTCGGTCTGGCCTCCCCCCAGACCCTCGGCGGCGCGACCGGCACCACCGCGGTCATGGTCGAGGATGTGGATGCCCACCACGGTCACGCCGTCGAGGAAGGCGCCGAGATCATCTACCCTCCGACCGACCAGCCCTACGGCTACCGCGAATACAGCGCCCGAGACCCCGAGGGCGGCCTGTGGTCGTTCATGAAGGCACTGACCTGAGATCCGGGTGGCGCCCGTCTGCGGCGGGCGCAGGCCGGTTCACCGACGTCGGGTGATGGGCCATGACACCGACCGGAAGCACGCGCGCGACGCGCTGGGCGCGGGCCACTCACTCCATCGGCTCCCGGAGGCACCGGACGAGCTCGGGCAGGATCGCAGTCGCGGAGACCATGTGATCTTGGCCGGGCAACAGTGTCAGCGACGCCCCCGGGATCGCTGCCGCCAGGACATCCGCTACCTCGTGCAGCTCGGTGGGACTGCGCTGACCGACCATGAGGTGGACGGGGGTGGCGATCTCGGCGGCGATGTCCTCGGGTGGCGGATCGGCCGTGAGCGCCATGTCGTAGCGCAGGGTCGGGGCCAGCGCGCGCATCCTGCTCCATCCCGGCATGAGCGGCAACAGCCCCACGAATATCCGGGGCATGCCGATCCCCGCCAGGAAGTGGCGCAGGGCCGCGGAGTTCCTGCCACGGCGCAGGAGCTCCTCCACGCGGAGGCGGAGATCGGCGTACCGGTCACGCGCTTCGGCGTCCGCTGCCCAGGAGGCGTCGTACAGCACCACTCCGAGCACCTTCGAGCCGAGTCGGTGCGCGGCGTGCAGGGCAAGAACGGCACCCGAGGAGTGACCGTAGAGGTACGCCTCTCCGCCGGCGACGTCGATCATCGCGTCGATGTCCTCGACTTCACGCTCCAGAGACCAGGGTGTGGTGTCGCCTGAGTCACCGCGACCCCGGCGGTCGTAGTTCACGACCCGGAATGACTCGGCGAACGCGGCTGCATCCTTGGCGACGGGGCGGAACCGGCGCGAGCAGATGGCTCCGGTCACATAGACCAACGGGCGACCATCACCCTGGAGCTCGTAGGCGAGGCGGGTGCCGTCCTTGGAGATGGTCCGCCCGTTCATCTCGCTGGCACCGAGCTCAGCCGCCGTCACCGGCACCGAGGGCAACGTGATCGGGCTCTGAGAGACCGCCTGAGGTTCCGCGACTCCCAGGTCGGGTTCATTGGCGCCCGGAGTGCGCGCGTCCAGCCAGCCCTGCCAGGCGCTGGTCAGGTCCGCGGCCAGGCGGCCGCGGTCCTGCCCGTACAGGTAGGCCCAGACCGAGAGCGCACAGGTCGTGCCGTGTCCCTCGGCCGCGACGAACGCCGTGCCTGGAGCCGGCTCGTCCAGCAGCAGGGCCACGCGGCGTGGGGCGACGTCGACCACCCGTCCGGCGAGGCGCCCGCCGTCGCCCGGGTCGAGGTCGAGGGGGTCTCCCACAGCCGGTGTCTCGGGCATGGCGAGCGCGGAGGTGAGCTCGTGCCAGGCATGATCAGGGTCGAGGGACCAGACCGCCGACGGGAGCGACGGAACGGCCGAGCGGCCGCCGAAGTGCTCCAGGTGGAGGCGCAGGTTGAGCAGGAAGATCCGCCAGCCCTCGACCATGTCGTCGTACTGGTCGTCCCAGGGCTGCCCTTCGCCGAAGCCGCTGTTGACCAGCCGGACGACGCAGGTGCTGCCGTCGCGGGCTTCGACCAGCCACTCGAAGGCAAGACCCGCCACGCCGTCCCCGCCGTCGAAGACCACTCGGCGGGGTGGTTCCCAGGCGGCCACCCGCCCCGGGACCTGCATCTCCGGGCCGGGACCGAAGGACGCCGTGGCGGCACCGCCCTCGCGCTCCTCGACCTCGTGCGGGACGTACCACGAGGTGATCCCCGGGCCGGTGGCGATGGCCCGCCACACCTCCTCGGGTGTGCCGAGCACCTCGATCTCGAGCTCGATGGAGTGGGGGACGTCGGTCATGGTCGGTCTCCTGTCGGACCTGGCGGTGACGGGCTCTCGCGGGCAGGACGAGGGTGGGAGGCGACGATGAGGCGGTGCCAGCGACCCCCGCTCGCCGATTCGTCGTGGTAGCGGGAGACGAGTCTCGTGACCGCGTCGCCCAGATCGGCGGTGAACGCCTCGCGGTCGGCCGCCGAGGCGAACCTGATCTCGGTGTCGAGAGTGAGGGTGGCCAGCTGGCTGCCGCTGGCCTCCGCCCTGGTGGCCAGACGGCCGACCTCGCTGACCAGGCGTGCGGCCACGGCGAGCAGGTAGCGGCTCGAGAGCCGGTCGGTTCGCTCGGGGTCCGCCCCACTGGGTCCGAGGGCCGAGGGTGAGATGACGTATCCCCGGGCTGTCGCCCGGACCACCCGTTCGGTCAGTCCGCGCCGCGGTCGCTCCTCCACGAGCTCCACGAGCCCGTGCTCCTCGAGCAGACGCAAGTGGTAGTTCACCTTCTGGCGGGGCAGCCCGAGCGCGTGGGCGACGGTCGAGGCCGACCCGGGCTCTGCCAGCGTCGCAAGGATCTCCGCGCGCCGGGGGTCGAGCGCGGCGGCGGCCATCACCGGCTGCTCCAGCACCTGAACATCCACGGGCATACACGTAGGCTGCTATTGACAATAGTTATTGTCAATAGCGGGCCGGCGCGGCGAGTTCCGCACCGCGGTGTCGAGTCGCTCCACCCACGGCACGGCATCGTCGTGGGCGACGACTCGGGGTTGCTTCATCAGGGTTCCTGGGCTCAGGTTCCGCGACAGCATGCGAGCGGCGATGCATCTGACCAAGTACGCCGCTGAACTGGAGTACCACGGACTGCGCCGCCGCGAGCTTCGCGCCCGCGTGGACGAGCTCAGGGCCAACCTCGCCGAGTCGGCCGCCGATGGCGGAGTGACGGCCGCCCTCGTCCGGCTCGGGCACCCCCGCGCGCGCTGGCCGCCGAGGTCGCCGGCGTACGGATGGCGCCGTCCCGGATGCGTGGTGTGATCTGGCTGGCCGGGCTCTGGTAGTCGGCCTGCTTTCGCTCGCGATGGGCATGAGTGCCTTCATCGGCGCCATCGAGTCCCCGGCCGTGCCCGGTGACACGGCGACCTGGTCCACTTCCTCCATCACGATGACCGCGAGGGCCGGAACCGGCGGCGGGGCCGACTCCTTCGGCGTTTAGCTGCCGTTTGTCACGCTCGCTCTGCTGCTCGTGCCCTTCCTGGTCGGCGCGCGCGTTTGGCGGCTGTTACCCGTGAGGCGGGAGGATCGTCACGCGAGGCGTGCCAGTGCTGGGTCACCGTGCGGGTCCGCCGGGTCCTCGCGTCGCCAGGGTGAGGGCGGACGCCGACGCTAGAGTTGCCGCGTGACGATCGATCGCTCCCGCATCCGGGTCAAGGCGATGATGGTCGCTCCGAACGATGGCTTCAGCGCTCACGCCGTCAGCCTCAACCCTCCCACTGCCGAGAACCCCGACGGTTACCACCGCCTGATCGGCGGAAGCGTCGAGCTGGGCGAGCCCCATCGGAACGCCATCGTGCGCGAAGTCGACGAGGAGCTCGGCGCCACCATCCGAGACCTCACCTTCCTCACCACGATCGAGAACATCTTCCGGATCAACGGTGTCCTGGGACATGAGATCGTGTTCCTGTACACCGGTCGGCTCGTCCCTCTCCCCGCACTCGACGCCGCGTCCCTGACCGAGGACGACGGCAGCGTCGTACCCGTCGTCTGGCGCCCTGTTCGCGACGCCAAGGAGCCGCTGTCGCTCTATCCCAGCGAGTCGCTCAGTTGGGTTCACGCCCTGGCCGACCAGCATCAGGGGAAACCCTGAGAGAGTTGACGGATCGGAGGCAGGACGGCTGGCCGCTGGCGGAACGGCCTCGGGGGCGACGTCGCCGCCCCACCCAGCCACGGGCGAGCGACTCCCCATCCCGGAAGCGGTTGGCCGATGGTGACGGCGTCCGCTGTGTCTCCGGATTCCTGCTCGGCTTGAAACGTCGACCCTGTCGTCCTTCCCGATGGCTTTGCGGATGCCAGCAGCTACCGGCACCGACATGCTGGAGCGCTCCGGCTGTCACAGTCGATGCTTTCAGTGGACCTCCGAGCCGACCAGGACTCAGCGCCTCGTGCCGCGAGGGGTGCGCCATACCGGAGCCCGGACACAGACCCTCTGGTGTGCGCGCTCCACACCGAGCCGTAGCACCGGGCCGTGCGGTGTGGCCCGCATGGGAAGGTGGAGAAGATGAGACCACACCAGCGTGTCACGGCCAGCGGGGTCCGCAGGCCGCAGAGCGAGCGGCTGCGCCGCCGGCAGCGGTGGTACTTCACCCTGATGGGCGTTTGCCTGCTGCTCATCCTGCTGGCATGGAACCTGGTCAGGCTGTGGTCGACGACGGTGGCCGTGGTCATGTCGGTTGTCGCTGCCGTGCTCCCGCCCATCGCCGTCGTCATCGCCAACTGGGGCGAGGACCGCTGACAACAAGCCGCCCAGCCCTTGCGTGCCTGGATCCTCGACGTGCTTCGAGTGTGCCGCGGCCTGCGGGTCTGACCCCGATCCAAGCGCACGCCGAGGACGTCATTCCACCGTAGGTCGGGCGTCCGGAGCCGATGAGCGCGTTTCTGTTAGGCCGCCAGGGAGCCCTCGGGCACGTTCAGTCCCCCACGCGTCGCGTACTGACATCGCGGCGTTCTCAGAAGCATGGTGCACTGTTGCGCCGAGAAGGCCTGCACTCCTCCCACATCGCGGAGTGACGCAAGCCCGCCGAGGCGGTCGCCACGGTGATCAATCCGCTGGTCGAGCAGCTCGCGTCGCACCCCCAACGACACCGTGCACAGATGCCGTCGGCCCGGGATCCAGCCCGCGTCCGGCGCCCCGGAACGCGCCCGAGCCCTCGGGGTGCCGACGAGTCACCGGTTCGTCGACAAGTCGGTGGCCCAAGCCTGGGCGACGCTGCCGGACGAGGGCACCTATCTGTGCTCGATGTCGAGGACGCTCGGAGTCGCCAGATCGCACTCCCGCGGCGGTCACAACGGACCCGTTCAGGAGCTGCGATCAGCCGATGCGATGATCACCTGGCGGAACTTGCCGCTTGCCCCGAGCACGTCGGGCGGCTGTGTGCCAGCCTCGAGGCTCACGTTCTTCAGCCGCTGACGGTCTAGGAATAGGCGGAGAAGGTGCAGCACCGACCACCGAACCGCCTCGTTCTGCCCGGTATCTGTGCAGGAGATCCGGACAGCGAGGCGCGTCGGAGGATGTCGTCACGGCGGCGGCCACCCGGATCGCGGGCAAGGGGCTTCCGCACTCGCAGGGGTCGAGTCTGCCGCTCCACAGGACGATCCACGGCCGGGACGACGCATGGCGTGATGCACCGTGGACGCATGGCGCAGATGACAGCGATGATCCTCACTGCGCACGGTGGTCCGGAGGTCCTGGAGCTGCGGCACGACTGGCTCCGACCTGTCCCGGGGCCTGAGGAGGTGCTCATCCGGGTAGCCGCGGCCGCGGTGAACAACACCGACGTCTGGACACGGCAGGGTTCCTACGGCTTGCCGGGGAACCCGCACGCGCTGGCAGGTTGGCGCGGGCACGTCCGGTTTCCACGAGTTCAGGGCGGTGACATCGCCGGGATGGTCGCCGAGGTCGGTCCCGGCGTGGACATCGACCGGGTCGGCCAGCGCGTCTTGGTTGACCCGGCCCTTTACCGCGACCACGGACGCGATGCGCCGCCGGTGGGACTGCTCGGCAGCGAGGCCGACGGCGGCTTCGCTCAGTACGTGACCGTCAACGCCGCCCAGGCTCACGACATGACCCACTCACCTCTGTCCGACGAACAGCTGGCCGCCCTGCCTGTGGCGTACGGGACCGCGATGGGCATGGTGGAGCGCGCCGCGATCACCGCCGGTGAGACCGTCGTGGTCACCGGCGCTTCGGGAGGAGTCGGCTTGGCGTTGGTGCAGTTGGCGGCTGCGCGCGGCGCGACGGTCATCGCCGTCACCAGCGCCGACAAGGCGGGCGACGTACGCGCCGCTGGCGCCGAGAGCACGGTGGATCGCAGCTCCGACCTCGCCACCCAAGTCAAGGCGTGCTGCCCCGAAGGGTGGACGCGGTTGCCGACGTGGCCGGCGGCCCGCTGCTCGGACAGCTCATGCCCCTCATCCGCGATGACGGCCGGTGGGTCATCGCCGGAGCTGTCGCGGGCCCGGTCGTCGAGTTCGATCTGCGCCGGCTCTATCTGCACAACATCCGCCTCATCGGGTCCTCGATGCACACCCGCGACCACTTCTCCCGCTTGGTGGACTCCGCCCGCCGGGGCACCGTCCGACCCGTGATCGCCGGGCGCTACCCGCTCGATGGCATCGCCGCCGCCCAGGAGCACTGTGACGCCGAGGCACCGGATTCGGTCACCGCGCACGCCGGCGAGGAACGCGAGAGTGCGCGGATGGCCGTCTTGGACCGTGACCAGGGGTGTGGCCGCGTGAGCATCGTCACCGACTTCTTGTGGGGATCCACCCCCACGATCACACCGCTCATCTTCATGGCCTCCTCGCCCTCGAGCGACACCTGTCGGCGAGGGCGACCGGAGCTACATTGAGCCGGGCGATCCCCTCGTGGGCCACGACCTCACCAGCGGTGCCCGGCGGGAGCGCAGTCCGAAAAGGAGCCACAACCATCAGAGGCTGAGCAGCCGCGATAGACAGCGTCCCCACCGGGCACCTCGACAACAGCCTGGCCAGGCCGCAGCCGTGCCCACAACCTCGAGTAGCCGCGACTGTGGCCACTCGAACATCGCAAGCAGACCTCGATGCAGGTCGAGGGAGTTGGCCCCTCTTGATCACCGGCTTGGGACCGCCCACGATGGAGGGGTGGGGCAGAGGGGAGTTTCTGTGGACGACCTGAGCAGTCGAACGGCACGGCAGGTGCTCGATGATCACCTCAACATCGCCAACGACTGGGGTGCCGAACCCTTCGAACGCATCCTCGAGGAGGACCTCCGGCGCAATGTCGCTGAAGATATCGTCATCCTCATCAATCGCGGAGTCTTTCGCGGCCACGAGGGTGTGAGGCGTCTGGCGTGGATGCTCGCCGAAGAGCTGCCGGAGCATTCGAGGTTCGAGTACACCCACGTTGCCGCGCAGGGGCGCATCGCCCTGCTCGAGTGGAAGTACGAAGACGCCCTGGCCCGGGTCCAGGACGGGGCAGATTCCTACCTCATCGAGGGCGGCAAGATCGTCGCTCAGACCATCCACTACACAGTCGAATCCAAGTAGCAGCACAGACGGCCGAGCTCCAGCGCGCGGAGCGGTGTCCTTTCGTCGGGAGCGCGTCCGCCCGCCGCGTCGGCCGCGCCCTACTCTTCGCGGACATGGCTGGTGTGCGGACGAGTGTCGGTTGGGCGGGCTGCCGCACACCTCCGTACATCCTCCCGGCTGACCCGGCGTGACCACCCCGGCGTGCGGCAGGCCTAGAGGTGAGGACCGTGGCCTGGGTGCTGGTTGGACCCCTAGGGTGCGGCCATGACTATGCAGCGCTCCACCTTCACCTCGCCCGTCGACGACCTCGAGCTGACAAGTGTCGAGTGGGACGTCGCCGATCCGCGCGGCGTGGTGCAGATCGCCCACGGCCTCGGCGAGCACTCGGCCCGCTACGACCGGTTCGCGCGTGCCCTCAACGACGCCGGCTACACCGTTTGTGCCACCGACCATCGCGGGCACGGCGCCTCGATCGCCGGTACGCCCGGTGACTTCGGTGCCCCAGGGTTCGAGGCGTTGATCGCCGATGTGGCCGCGTACGGTGCCAGCCTGAACGGCGACCTCCCGCTGTTCCTCTTCGCCCACTCGATGGGCTCGTTTGCCGCCCAGTCGGTGATCCTCACCCACTCCGAGCAGTACGCCGGCGTCGTCCTGTCGGGCAGCACTGCCCTCGACCTGCTGGCAGCGGGCATGGCGGAGTCCGAGGGGCCCGTGGGGCTCGAGGCCTTCAACGTCGGATTCGAGCACCGCACCGGCTACGAGTGGCTCTCCCGCGACGAGGCCGAGGTCGACCGCTACGTGGCCGACCCGTTGTGCGGCTTCGACCTGCCGGACGAGACGGTGCCGGCACTTTTCGGTGGCGCGGGGACGCTCGCGGATCCGACCGCGCTCGCCGGCATCCGGTCCGACCTGCCGCTGCTGCTCGTCTCGGGGTCGGACGACCCGCTGGCCGGTGGTGGACAGCTCGTGGCGGTGCTCGGTCAGCGCTACCGGGACGCCGGGCTGGTCGACGTGAAGATGAAGCTGTACGACGGCGCCCGGCACGAGATCCTGAACGAGATCAACCGAGACGAGGTCACCGCCGACGTCGTGGCCTGGCTGGACGCCCACCTGTGACGGAGCGCACCACGCCCCATGAGTGAGGGCGACCTACCCGCGGCGGCGTCCAGGTCAGCCGCGATCCGAGCCTCAGAACGTGCGTCTTACCCCCGCCTTGAGTGGCGTCGGCTGACGGCGGGGCGTGACTGGATCCTGGAGCAGCAGCCTGGACAACACGGGTGGGCCATATCGCGGCCCATCCCATTCAAGTTCCGCTCCGCATAGATCCGGTTCCCAGGCGAAGTCGATGCGCGCGCGGTGTTGAAGTCCTCTGAACGCTTGCTCGACATACTCATGAAGACTTTGGGGTTGGTCACACGGATGGTGGCGCCGTTGACCCATCCCATCGGGCCGCAGTAGAAGGAACCATCGGTGAGGTCGTTGGAACCCATCGGGGCTCCGGTCGACGGGAGACCGTCGCCGGCCATGCGAGGCCACCGTCTGGTTGCGCCACGAGCGCCGTCTCACCGTAGCCGGGGTCGTGGATCGACCATGACGTCGGCCGCCGCCAAGCGCCGCTGACCCTTGACCGGGACCCTGCCATGCGCCTAGCGTCTCGCCGACCCCGCCACGGACGGGAGCCGACGAGTGGAGGGCCACATGACACCAGATCCCAGCATCCGACGTCCTCGGCGCAGAATCAGGCCCTTAGCCCGACTCCTGACCGCGATCACGCTCAGCCTGGGCCTCACCTTCGGGTTCGCTGGCCCAGCCCACGCTTACGCCGAGGGGTACTCCGGCTGGGGCCAGATCCCCTACCTCGGCGTGCCCTCGGGCTACATGGGCTTCCAGGTCTACGGCTCCATCAGCTCGATGAACGCGTTTTGGCGCACCGGGTCACTGTGCAACTGGCGCATCGATTGGTACGGCTACGACAAGAACGGCAGGCAGTTCTGGCACGACGTCGGTCCCACGCACTACGGCTGCACCAGCGTGAGCGGCGGACGCTCGAGAGGAGCAGGGACCATTCCGAAGTATGGCAAGGTCTGCGCGCGCACCTACTCCTACGGGAGCTGGCTCGCGGGAGTGTGTCACACGATCTCTTAATCTCGGGGCAACTCGAGGTGGGGCCGGGGCGGCACCTTGCACGGGTGCCGCCCCCAGCCGCGACGTCGTGGGCTGCGTCCGAGGCCACGGCTCCGACTTCTGTTCGTTGCGTGCCGACGAGGCTCGAACTGAACGGTCTCGGCGGCAGTGATCACTCAGCGTGCTGAAGAGTCAACGCGCGAGGGCTGTCCGCTTCTCCACGCTGACAGCGATCTGCGGCGCGCGCCTGCCAGCCCGGCGACCTGTTCAGCCTGGCGGACTGATCGCCCCTCCCACCGCGAAGAGTGCCCTCACGCTCGGTGCGTGCCTGTGGGCTTCCATCTCGGATCAGTCGCGATGAGTCTTTCCACCGCGAAGCCGCCACGTCCAACCGCCGCGAGCCGGACGCACCGCGAACGTTTGGATCTGCCGACCAGCGTCCACCTTGGCAAGGGCAGCGGGTGTTCCTAGATGCACCGTCGGATCGTGTCGATCAGGGTTCTCCAGCGCGAGTCGCCGTGTGGGCCGATGTTTCGCATCAGGCTGGTGACGTAGCCGAACCCGATCTCGTGGTCGGGGTCGGCGAGGCCCAAGCGCCCGCCTGCGCCGGTGTGGCCGAATGATCGCGGGCCGAAGCCCGGCATGCTGGGTGAGGCGAGTTGATAGCCGAGGCCGAAGCGGATGTCGGGCCCTGCCGTGCCGCTCTCGATGAGGGTCTCGACGTCGTCGGTTCGGGGCCGGGTCACCTGGCTCAGTGTTCGATCCTCGACCAGTCGGATCCCATCGACCGGTCCCAGCAGGGCCGCGTACATCTTGGCCAGAGCGCGCGCGTCCGTGACTGCGCCTATCGCGGGACGCTCGGCTGCGTAGTGCGCCCGGACTTCCGCCGGGTTGGAGAAGTCGGGGTCCATGGGCGGACTCTCCCCAAGGAACGCCTGCCGCAGCGCGGCGTAGGAGCCCGGCTCGTGAACGTCCACCTCGTCGGGTACCTTCGGGCCGTTCTGCTCCCAGCGGCCAGGCACGACCCGTGCGGTGAGCGCTTCGGGGAGGCCCATACACATGTCCACGCCCAACGGCTCCGCGATCAGGGTCCGCACGTGATGCGCAACGGACTGCCCTGTCGCGCGGCGCACGATCTCGTCCAGCAGCGTTCCGAACGTGACCGGGTGGTAGGCCATCGCCGTCCCTGGCCTCCACAGGGGCGGTGCAGCCGCCAGCGCCTGGGTGACGGCCTCGCCCCGGTGCAGATCCAGCCCGCTCAGGCCAGTGTCCAACGGCGGGTATGGCAACCCGGCAGTATGCGCGGCGACCATCGCGAGCGTGACGTGCTCCTTGCCGCCAGCTCCGAACTCCGGCCAATAGGCAGCCACTCGTTCCTCGGGGTCGAGGACACCGCGCTCCACGAGGACTGCCAGCACGGTGGCTGTGATCCCCTTGCTGCAGGACGCGACCATCATGAGCCCATCCCCAGGCATCGTTCGCTGGTTCATGACGTCGGCTCCGGCCCACAGGTCCACGACCTTGCGGCCGCGGTGGAAGACGGCCACAGCCGCCGCATCGTCACCCGGATCCGTGAAGTTCCGTCGGAACGCATCGGCCACGACGCCGAACCCCTCCGCGACCCACGGCTGTGCCGTATCCACCATGGTGCGCACCATAACCCCAGCCAGAACAACGGGATCCGCCGCGGCCAACGCGCTCGAGCGAGGATGCTTCTATGTCTGTCAAGCGGCCCGGCTGAGCTGTTTCTGGGCTGTGGCATGGGCTTCTAGGAGTCGGTAGATCTCGCGGGCGATGGCGCGTTTCAGGCAGCGTTTGATGTCGCGACGCGTCTTGCCTTCGGCGGTGCGGCGGCCTGCGTAGACTTTCGTCTCTTGGTGATGCTGGAGCCGGGATAGCGCCACCGTGTGGAGTGCTCGGTTGAGCTGTCGGTCGCCGCTGCGGTTGAGTCGGTGGCGGACCGTTTGACCGCTGCTGGCGGGGATCGGGGCGACGCCACCGAGGGCGGCGAACGCGGCTTCGTTGCGGATCCGCCCGGAATGGGACCAGGACACTAGGAACTGGGCGGCGGTGATGGTCCCGACGCCGGGCTTGTCGAGCAGCTCGGGACAGGCAGCGGTGACGAGTTGTTCCAGTTCGCTTTCGTGCTCGGCAGCCTCGGCCTCGAGGAACAGTGCGCGGCGGGCGACGGCGCGGATCGCTCGCACCGTTGCCCGGTGCTCGATCGAGTGTGAGGGCAGTGTGCGGAGCCGGGAGCATCGGTCGAGCTGCTGGTCGGTGGTGCCGCGCCGCAGCTGCTCGCGCAGCGCTTCGGGTGCGTTGATGATCAGCGCCTTGAGCTGGCCGATGGCCTTGGTGCGGGCCACGACGGCGCCTTGACGGGCGGCGAGCATGACTCGCATCGCCTCGCGGTCACCGCGAGCGCGTGGGGCAGCCAGATGGTCGCGAGTGAGCGCTTCGCGAGCGGCGCGGACGGCGTCGAGGTCGTCGGTCTTGGCGCCGTTGCGCCGGGCCGGGCGTGCTGGGCGGTCGATCTCGACGACCCACTCTCCGCGCTCGAGCAGGTGCGTGGTCAGTCCGGAGCCGAAGCTGCCGGTGCCCTCGATCGCCCAGACGCGTCGTCCCGGCGCGTGTTCGTCGGCGAAAGCGACGACGCGGCGGTAGCCCATCGCGTCGGTCGAACATTGTTGGTGGGCGAGCACGGCGCCGGCCGCGGTGAGCACCGCAGCGGTGTCGGTGTCGCGGTGGGTGTCGACGCCGATGACGTGGTCGACGTGGCCTGTCAGCATGGGCATGCGGTTCTCCTTCGGTGGAGCCGATAGGTGTCGGCGCCGGCCTGGATGCGGTCACCGCGCGGCAGGACTGTGATGAGGCACGACCCGCGGGTCGGCCAGGCTTCTGATCAGGCCAGCGATTCGGTGGGCCAGGCCGGCGCCGGCGATCACGACGACAAATCCAACGCGAGGGCGCACCGACCGGAAGGTCGGCGGCCAGTGAGTCTTTCGGGTCAGTCGCGATCACCGGCACCAAACCTGGCAGCGATCACGGTGTGACCGCAGCAGACAGGCCGTGAGGCCGGACTGCAGTGTTGCGGACCGGCCGGACGCAACGATCCCTGCGGCGACAAACCCGAGGCGTTCTCGCACCGCGCCAAACGCGATGTCGGGTGAGGGTCAGCCCGGTCGATCATCCATCCTGCACCGGCGGTGCTCATGGCTTGAGCTACCAGACGCGAGTCTCACAGTGAGTCTTTCCACCGCCCGTGAGGAGCTCGGCGGACCGCCTCACCGCGTCTCGGCCGATGACACCGAGGCGATGGATCCGGGCGATTGCTGGACGCCCGCCCGTTCACCGCCACCGGCGAGACGAACCCCACAGACGCGGAGTCTGTGCCCTGCTCCAAATCCTATATGCTGTAGGTAGTTCCCTATACAGTGGAGGATGTCATGCGAGCAGGACTCACCGCCGACCGCCTGGTCATGGCTGGCGCCGAGCTCGCCGACGCCGACGGCTTCGATGCCGTCACCGTGTCCGCACTCGCGCGCCACTTCGACGTCAGGTCGGCCAGCGTCTACTCGCACCTCGCGGGCTCCAACGACCTGCGCACCCGTATTGCCCAGCTCGCTCTCGCCGAGCTCGCGGACCGTGCGGTCCTGGCTCTGGCCGGTCGCTCGGGCCGCGACGCGCTCGTCGCCCTCGCCGACGTCTACCGCGACTACGCCTTCGAGCACCCGGGTCGTTACGCCGCCGCACAGTTGCGCATCGACCCCGGGACAGCAGCAGCCGGCGCCGGGCCCCGGCACGCCACCATGGCGCGTGCCGTGTTGATCGGGTACGACGTGCCGGAGCCCGACCTCACTCACGCAGTGCGGCTCCTCGGCAGCGTGATCCGCGGCTTCGTCGACCTCGAGCTCGGCGGCGCCTTCGACTACAGCGAGCCCGACGCCGAGTCGTCGTGGCGCCGCTCGCTGGACGCCCTCGACACGCTGCTGCGCAACTGGGAGAACAGATGAACCCGCTCACGCCCGACGCGATCCGCGCTTCGTTCGTCAACTGCTCCAAGGGCGAGGCGAAGCGCGCAATCCTGCCCGACCTCACCGCGACGCCGTGGCCGGACCTGGACTTCCTCGGTTGGCCCGATCCGTCGGGGTCGCAACGCGCGTACCTCGTCCTCGAGCGCGAAGGCGTGCCGATCGGACTACTGCTGCGCCAATCATCGGCCCTCGGGACCTCACGCAGCACCATGTGCCAGATCTGCATCACGCCACACACAGGCAGCTCGGTCGCCCTCAGCGTCGCTCGCAAGTCGGGCGCGGCCGGCAAGAAGGGGGACTCGACCGGCATCTACATCTGCCGGGACCTCGCCTGCTCGCTCTACGTGCGCGGCAAGAAGGTGTCGCGCGCAGCGAGCCTGCGAGAGACGCTCACCCTAGAAGCGTCGATCGAGCGGCTCCTCTACAACCTCGACCAGTTCGTCGACCGGGTGCTCGTTCACTGACACCGCCCCTATCCCTCGCGATCACCAAAGGCCCGTGGCGCCGCCTGTGGCGCGAGGCGGGCACGGGGAGAGCAGCATCTGCGCGATCGCGAGGAGGGTTTTTCCACCGCGTGTCGATGTCAAGCGCGGCCACCGTGCGCGAGGAGCTCCGGTGCATGCCGTCCCCGCATGAGGTGCGTGCCGGTACGTGATCGGCTTGCGAACGGGCAGTCATGTCTGGTTCGGCTGGACCGAGCACACCGCGTCCTCAGGGGGAGGAGTTGCTGTGCGTCACGTCGATGATGGCGGCGACGGTCACGGCCGGCCGGGTCGTCTAGGTGCACTCCGGAGGATCGCACCCGGACGTGGGCTCGTTGGCCTTGGGCGCTCATCAGGATGAGCAGCTCGGCGGGGGTGGGGGCGGGGTTGGTGAAGGCGTGCGGGGTGCGGGTGTCGAACTCGGCGACTTCGCCGGGGGTGAGGACCATCTCGTGCCCGCCGAGCAGCAGACGCAGCCGGCCGCCAAGGACGTACATCCACTCGTAGCCTTCGTGGCTGCGCTGCTCGGGCTTTCCGGCGGGGAAGCCGACGGGGATGATGAGCTTGAAGGCCCGCGCAGCGTCCCGCTTGCCACATCCGGTCGCCAGCGACCCGCTGCATTCCTCCGCCGAAGGTCACTCCACCGACCGTGCCTACTGGTGGCACCGAGCCCCGGACTGGCCTTCTCACAGAGCTTGATAGAGGCCAGCCCGCTACCTCTCTTGCGGACTCTGTGCGGACTCTGTGCGGGCTCGATGGGGTGACACCCCTCGTGACCTGCGGTTCTACCTCGATTCACACGTTGAAGCGGAACTCCACCACGTCACCGTCGGCCATCACGTACTCCTTGCCCTCCATGCGGACCTTGCCGGCCGCCTTCGCGGCCGCCATCGAGCCGGCCGCGACCAGGTCGTCGTAGGAGACGATCTCGGCCTTGATGAAGCCGCGCTGGAAGTCGGTGTGGATGACCCCGGCAGCCTCCGGCGCGGTGGCACCCTTCGGGATCGTCCAGGCCCGCGACTCCTTGGGCCCTGCAGTCAGGTAGGTCTGCAGCCCGAGCGTGTCGAAGCCGACCCGGGCGAGCACGTCGAGCCCCGGCTCGTCGACGCCCATCTCCGCCAGCATCGCCCGGGCCTCGTCGTCGTCGCCCAGCTCGACCAGCTCGGACTCGAACTTGGCGTCGAGGAAGATCGCCTCCGACGGGGCGACCAGGTCGCTCATCCGCTTCTTCAGGTCCTCGTCGGCGAGCTCGTCCGCGTCGCAGTTGAAGAGGTAGATGTAGGGCTTGGACGTGAGCAGCATGAGCTCGCGGAGCAGGCTGCGGTCGATCGTGGTCGCGGTGATCGGCGTGCCGGTCTCCAGTGCCCCCTTGGCCTCCCGCATCGCAGCCAGCGCGGCAGCGCTCTCCTTCTTGATGCGCGCCTCCTTCTCCAGCCGCGGCAGTGCCTTCTCGACCGTCTGGAGGTCCGCCAGGATCATCTCGGTCTGGATCGTGGAGATGTCCCCAGCGGGGTTGACCTCGCCGTCGACGTGGGTGACGTCCTCGTCGCGGAAGACCCGGGTGACCTGGCAGATCGCCGAGGACTCCCGGATGTGGGAGAGGAACTTGTTGCCCAGTCCCTCGCCCTCCGAGGCGCCGCGGACGATGCCGGCGATGTCGACGAACTCCACGGTGGCGGGCAGCTGCTTGGCCGAGCCGAAGATGCCCGCCAGCACGCCGAGCCGCGGCTCGGGCACGCCCACCACACCGACGTTCGGCTCGATGGTCGCGAACGGGTAGTTCGCCGCCAGGACGTCGTTCTTCGTCAGGGCGTTGAAGAGGGTGGACTTGCCCGCGTTCGGGAGGCCGACGATTCCGATGGTGAGTGCCACGGGCGGCGAGTCTACGGGCGCCGCGCCGTGGGCGCCGAATCGACGGACTGGGCGACGCGTGCGGGTGGGTGGACGAGGCGGGCAGGTGCCGGACTGTCGGGTTGCTGCTGGTCTACTGCTGCAAGGTGGCGAGCTGCTCGGCGGACACGCCGAGCTGAGCCATCATGGACGCGCTGTCGAAGTACGTGCGCTGCTCGACGATCTTGCCGTCCCGCAGCTCCACGACGTCGCACAGCTGCAGCGTCATCGAGCGTCCCGTTGCCGGGATGGCCCCCATCGAGGTCTCGAGGGTGCCGGTGTGCGTGCCTCGGCCGGTGAGCTCGACCACGACCCGGTCCTGGTCGCCGAAGATGTTGTCCACCGTGACGCGACCGTCGGGGAACCCTTCCGCCCACGACGTCGAGTACTGCCGGCTGCCGTCCGGACCGATGAACGCGCTGCCGGTGCCCACGACCAGGATCCTGCCGTCGGGCGCCATCGCCTCGGCCTCGACGTCGAAGTCCCGGGCGTTCCAGGCGTCGTACAAACTGCGGATGAAATCGATGTTGTCTGCCATGTGAGCCTCCGCTCTGGCACCTGCTCCTCCCAGGCTAGGGCCGGCCGGAGCGTGCCGCCATGGGTTGTTTGGGCTGGCCCGGCAGCGGGGACACTGCCACCCTGGAGGTCGGTGCCGTGTTCGTCTCGAGATTCATGCCCTGCGCGGAGTGTGGCGCCTCGGTGGAGCGCGACGAACGGCCCACCCACACCTGCGACCCTGAGCGTCTGCTCGACTACCGCCTGTTCGGTCTGCGTGACGAGATCGCCGCCCTGGAGACCCGGGTCCGCGAGCATCTCGCGTCCTCCCGGGGTCGCTTCGAGGTCTGGCTGGCCGCCCGCGACGTCCGGACCCGCTGACCCGGCAGCCCGGCCCGTAGGGTCACGGGCATGCGCATCGCCACCTGGAACGTCAACTCCGTCCGCTCCCGCATCAGCCGGGTCGAGGCGTTCGTGCAGCGGCA
Organism: uncultured Actinomycetota bacterium; assembly: GCA_963781695.1. Taxonomy (GTDB): domain Bacteria; phylum Actinomycetota; class Actinomycetes; order Propionibacteriales; family Nocardioidaceae; genus Nocardioides_B. The sequence continues at coordinate 243,109 of CAWAGE010000005.1, read as the reverse complement.
GGAGATCGACGTCCTAGCCCTGCAGGAGACCAAGGCTCGCGACGACCAGTGGCCGCTGCTGGGACTGCAGGCTCTCGGCTACGAGGTCGCCACCATGGGACACAACCAGTGGAACGGTGTGGCGATCGCCTCCCGCGTGGGTCTGAGGGACGTGCAGCACGGCATCGACGGGCTGCCGCCGTACGGCGACCCGCCGGCCATGGAGGCCCGGGCGATCGGCGCCACCTGCGACGGGGTGCGGGTGTGGTCGCTCTACGTCCCGAACGGGCGCAAGCCGGACGACCCGCACTACGTCTACAAGCTCGCCTGGCTAGAGGGGCTGCGGGCCGCCGCGGCCGGCTGGCTGGCCGAGGACCCGCAGCGCCCGGTGGCGCTGACCGGCGACTGGAACATCGCCCCCCGGGACGAGGACGTCTTCGACATGGCGCAGTTCGCCAAGAGCACGCACGTCACCCCACCGGAGCGGGCGGCGTTCCAGGCGGTCGTGGACGCCGGCTACGAGGACGTGGTGCGCCCGCACGAGCCCGGCCCGGAGACCTACACCTACTGGGACTACTACCGGCAGCGCTTCGAGCGCAACCGCGGGCTGCGCATCGACTTCGTGCTGGCGTCTCCCGCCCTGGCCGCCCGGGTCACTTCGGCGAGCATCGACCGGGACGAGCGCGCAGGCCAGGGCGCCAGTGACCACGCCCCGGTGATCGTCGACCTCGGCTGAGCCCCGGCCGGCCAAGCGGCGACGGGGGCTCAGGCGATGACGGCGTCGATCGTCTTCTTCAACGCGCTCGGCTGCGAGGGCTTGCGGGGCGCCTTCTCCTTCGCCTCGAGCATCTGCGCGCCGATGTCCTGGAGCACCCTGCGGCCCAGCCCCTCGCGCACCTGAGGGAACCAGTCCTGCTCCTCCTCCTCGATGTGGTGCCGGACGTTCTCGATGAGCACCGTCGTCTTGGCGGTGAACCGCTCGTCGGTCGGCGTCATCGCGCTCAGCTCGACGACGAGCAGGTCTGCGACGTGGTGCTCCTCGTAGGACTCGAGAACGTCGTCCTCGAGCTCGGGGAGCAGGTCGCGGACCCGGGGGTACATCACCTCGTTCTCGATGTAGGTGTGCACCGTGAGCAGCTCGATCATCTTCTCGACGAGCCGCCCCTTGGTGGTGTGGGCGCCCTCACCGGCCTTCTCGAAGTCGCTGAAGGCCTTCAGGATCTGCTTGTGGTCGTTCTTGAGCAGGACGATGGCGTCGGTGGACATGAAGAGACTCCTCGACTGGGGATGAACAGGGTGTCGATGTACCCGGCCGGCGCTGTTGTACGCCGAGAGATCGCTCACGCCGTCAGCACGAGCTCGGTGAACCGGAGCTCGAGACGGCTGACCCTCACCGTCAACGCGGCCGGCCCCGGCGGCACCGGGCTGCGGAAGCGGTGCCCGGTCGGGGTGCGCCTCTCCACTGCTTCGCCCGAGGGCACGTGCCTGCCACCCGACGGCCTATCGGCGAGGTTGCAGGCCTGGCAGAGGCCCTGGCTGTTGACGGCCGAGGTCGCTCCACCGTCGGCATGGCGCGAGGCATGGTCCACGTGCCGGTGGGGGGCCGCACCCCAGCTCCTCGAGCAGCCGCAGTGCGTCCCCGCGGTCCACATCGTCACCCGGCGCGACCCTCGACAGCGCCGGCAACCACGTCCGCAACGTCGCGGTGCCCACCAGCCAGTCCCTCGGGGCGTCCACCGGCGCGTCCACCGGACCGCCGGGTCGCCGGGTCGCCGGGTCGCCGGGTCGCCGGAGCAACGATGGGGTGGGGGTGGGACGTCATGCACCCATGCCGTTCGAACGCCTGTCGACCACCAGACCTGGGCACAGTCCGCTCACAGTCCGCAGCCGGCTACCGCACCCGAACGGTGAACTCCCCGGCCGGGGCCAGCTCGCCGATGACCGGGTGCCCGGGCAGCTCGCCCACGACCAGCAGCCCTCCGGAGGTCTGGGCGTCCGCCAGCAGCAGCAGCTCGTCGTCGGTCACGCTCGCGTCGACGTGCGGTCGCACCCATTCCAGGTTGCGGCGGCTCCCCCCGGGGACGAACCCGGCGGCGAAGGAGGGCCGCGCCGCCTCCAGGTAGGGCACGGCGGCAGCGTCCACCACCGCCGAGACGCCGCTGGCTCGGCACAGCTTGAACAGATGGCCCAGCAGACCGAAGCCGGTCACGTCGGTGGCGCAGGTCAGGCCGGCTGCCAGCGCGGCACGAGACGCGTCCCGGTTCAGGCGGGTCATCGTCGACACCGCCTCCGCGAACACCTCGCCCGTCGCCTTGTGCCGGTTGTTGAGCACCCCCAGCCCCAGTGGCTTGGTCAGCGTCAACGGGAGCCCCGCGACCCCGGCGTCGTTGCGCAGCAGCCGGCGCGGGTCGGCGAGGCCGGTGACGGCGAGTCCGTACTTCGGCTCCCGGTCGTCGATGCTGTGCCCTCCCGCCAGGTGGCAGCCCGCCTCGGCGCAGACCTCCGCCCCACCGCGCAGCACCTCGGCGGCCACGTCGAACGGCACCCGGTCGCGCGGCCAGGCCAGCAGGTTGACCGCCACCAGCGGCTCGCCGCCCATCGCGTACACGTCCGAGAGCGCGTTGGCGGCCGCGATCCTGCCCCAGTCGTACGGGTCGTCGACGACAGGGGTGAAGAAGTCGGCGGTCACCACCACCGCTCGTTCGCCGTCCAGGCGCACCACGGCGCCGTCGTCGCCGTTCTCGAGCCCGACCAGCAGATCGGCTCCGGCACGACCCTCGCTCACCGGCCGTCCAGCCAGGCCGGACAGCACCCGCTCCAGCTCACCCGGCGGCACCTTGCAGGCGCAGCCGCCACCGGCAGCCAGCTCGGTGAGCCGCAGCGCCGGCCGTAGCTCGGTCACGACCCCTCCGCCCCGGTCGCGGCCCCGGTCCGCGCCTCGGCCTCGGCCTCGGCCTCGGCGCGCAGCCGCTCCCGCTGCGGGACCACGGTGTACTTCGGGTCGCGGGCCGAGGCCAGCCCCGCCTCGAACACGCCGAACCGGGTCACCACCGACCCCGCGACGTACGCCGCGCCAGCCACCGCCCGGGCGGCTCGGGAGCGACGACCCAGGAGCGTCAGGCTGACCGCGCCGAGGGTGCAGGCTCGCGCGAGCGACATCAGCGCGCCGGATCGGCCCTGCCGGTAGGGCTCGGCCACCATCCCCAGCCGCTGCTCCATGACCTGCACCGAGGAGAGCTCGAGCAGCGCACCGGTCAGGGCCAGCCGGCGACCCGGCTCGCCGGCGGCCACCGGCAGGGCGACCATCACGAGACCGCCTGCGGCTGCGGCGCCCGACCCGGCGAACACGAACGGCAGCTCACGACGCGCGGTGTGCCAGGCCGGGACCGCGGTGTTGGCGAACAGGGCTGCGGTGTAGGTGACCAGCGGCGCCCCGAAGGCAGCGGCACCGACGCCGGCGAGCCGGCCCAGCCTCGGGAGCCGTCCGGTGACCTGGGCGGCGGCTGCGGCCGAGGAGAACGACGCGAACGGCGCCAGGATGAACGACCCCACCGACAGTGGCGAGGTCACCTTGAACACCCGCAGCATGTTGAGGAACCGGGCGGGGCGCCCCAAGTCGTGCACGAGGAAGACCGTGCCGACCCCGGCGCCGCCGGCCGCCACCAGGCGCGCGAACCGCTCCAGCGGCACGTTGCCCGACAGCGCCGCCCCCTCCGCGAGCAGCGCGGAGCTCCCCGCCAGGCCCCCCAGGAACAGGTAGAGCGGGACGTCGGGGGTCTTCCAGGTGGGCGTCTTGATGATCTGCCGGCCGTAGTAGCTCTCGAACGGCTCGACCTCGACCTCGGGCACCATCGACCGCTCGCCCCTCATCGCCCCCTCCCGAGGAACGACCCGGCACCGAGCGCGACGAGGGTCACAGCGGCGGCGCCGACGTGCTTCCACATCTCGGCGATGTCCCGGGTCGGGACGACCGGGTCCGGCGGCAGCCCGTAGACCTCCGGCTCGTCGAGGAGCAGGAAGAAGGCGCCGTCACCGCCGACGCCGTCGTCGGGATCGCGACCGTAGAGCCGGGCGACGTCGACGCCCTTCTCGTGCAGCTCGGCCAGCCGGGCGTCGGCCCGCTCCCGCAGCTCGGCTACCTCGCCGAACTGGATGGACTCGGTCGGACAGGCCTGGGCGCAGGCGGGCGTCTGGCCGTCCTTGAGCCGGTCGTAGCACAGCGTGCACTTGAACGCGCGGCCGTCCTCCTTGCGCAGGTCGATCACGCCGTAGGGACACGCGGACACGCAGTAGCCGCAGCCGTTGCAGATGTCTTCCTGCACCACGACGGTGCCGAACTCGGTGCGGAACAGCGAGCCGGTGGGGCAGACGTCGAGGCAGCCGGCGTGGGTGCAGTGCTTGCACACGTCGGACGACATCAGCCAGCGCACCCCACCGTCGCCGGACGCGGTCGCCTGGTCCTCCCCCGCCGGCGCGGCCTGCGGCAGGCCGCTCTCGTGGGTGTCCCAGCCCGGCGGACCCATGCCGGGCAGCCCCAGGTCCGTGGTGGTCGGGTGCAGCGGCTTCTCGACGAACGCGACGTGCCGCCAGGTGCTGGCGCCCAGCGCCCGGGTGTTGTCGTAGGACATCCCGCTGAGCTCGTAGCCGTCGTCGGGGACCTGGTTCCACTCCTTGCACGCCACCTCGCAGGCCTTGCAGCCGATGCACACCGAGGTGTCGGTGAAGAAACCCATCCGCGGCGGGTGGTCCTCGGCGTACCCGGCGTCACCGGTCACATCGTCGAGGCGGCCGTGGAACGACCGTGCCAGGCTCTCCCGCAGGCTCATCCGTCGCTCCCAGCGTCGGTGGGGTCGCTCGAGCCGACCCCGGCTCGTCGACGGTAGTCCTCGACGTAGCGCAGCAGCGCGGGGCCCCGAGGCCGTCGACCGGGCCGGATGTCGCAGGTGCCGACCTTGTCCTGGATGTAGACGTTGGGGTCGGTGGTGACGTTGACCAGGTCGTTCGCCGAGTCGCCGGTGGTGATGCCGTTGCCGCCCCAGTGGTAGGGCAGCCCGACCTGCTCGACGAACGCCTCGCCCAGCCGCAGCGACCGGATCCGCTCGCTGACCAGCACCCGGGCCTCGATGGCGGTGCGGGCGGTCACGATGGTGGCCCAACCCAGGTGCTCCAGCCCGCGCTCCTCGGCCAGCCGCGGCGACACCTCGCAGAACGGCTCCGGCTGCAGCTCGGTGAGGTAAGGCAGGGTGCGGCTCATGGCACCCGCCGTGTGGTGCTCGGTGAGCCGGTAGCTGGTGAAGACATAGGGGAAGACCTCGCTGAACGACGGGTTGATCGGGTTGCTCGGGGTGTCGACGGTGCGGCGGGCGGGGTTGTTCTGCTGCCCGTACAACGGGTTGTGCACCGGCGACTCCGGCGGCTCGTAGTGCGTGGGCATGGGGCCGTCGGCGATCCCGGCAGGCGCGAACAGCCACCCTTTCCCGTCGGTCTGCATGATGAACGGGTCGACCCCGCTGATCGCGTCCGGTCCCCGGGCGTCGTCGTCGGGCACGTGGTCGGGCGCACGGTCCGCGATGAAGTCGGGCACGTCGGAACCGACCCACCTCTCCTGCTCCGGGTCCCACCAGAGGTACTTCTTCCGCTCGCTCCAGGGGGATCCGTCGGGTGCCGCGGAGGCGCGGTTGTAGAGGATCCTCCGGTTGGCCGGCCAGGCCCAGCCCCACTCGGCGGCGACGACGTCCTGCTCCCAGTGCGGCTTCCGCCGCCGCGCCTGGTTGACCTCGTCTGCGTAGACCCCGCAGTAGATCCAGCAGCCGCAGCGCGTCGAGCCGTCGTCCTTGAGCTCGGTGTAGGAGGAGAGCGCGGCACCGTCCGGGCCGGTGCCGTTGATCTCCCGCAGCACGGCCTGCGCGTCCACGTCGCCGTGCTCGTCTCTGGGGTAGTCCCAGGTCAGATCCAGCAGCGGGCGGTCCATCTCGTCGGTGGAGCCGGCCAGCTTCTCCCGGATCCGCACGCCCAGCTCGTGGTAGAAGTCGAGCTCGCTGCGGCAGTCCCCCGGCGGGTCGACCGCCTTGTCGCGCCACTGCAGCATCCGCTGCGTCTGGGTGAACGACCCGGCCTTCTCCACGTGCGAGGCCGCGGGCAGGAAGAAGATCTCGGTGCCGATGTCCTCGGTGACCAGCTCACCGGTCTCGATCTCGGGGCCGTCCTTCCAGAACGTCGCCGACTCGATCATCTGCAGGTCCCGGACCACGAGCCAGTCCAGGTTGGCCAGGCCCAGCCGCTGCATCTTCCCGTTCGCGGAGCCGACCGCCGGGTTCTCCCCGACCAGGAAGTATCCCCGGCAGGAGCCGTCGATCTGCGCCTTGACGGTGTGGTACGTCGAGTGGTCGCCGGTCAGCCGCGGCAGGTAGTCGAAGCAGAAGTCGTTCTCGGCCGTCGCCGCGTCTCCCCACCACGACGTCAGCAGGCTGACGGTGTAGTTGCGCATGTCGCCCCAGAAGCCTTGCTTCCCGGCGTCGGCGGCGACGAAGCCGTCGAGGTCGAGGTCCTGGTCGGCGTGCGGCATCGGGATGTAGCCCGGCAGGATGTTGAACAGCGTCGGGATGTCGGTGGACCCCTGGATGCTCGCGTGCCCGCGCAGCGCCATGATGCCGCCGCCCGGGCGCCCGATGTTGCCCAGCAGCAGCTGCAGGATGGACGCGGTGCGGATCATCTGGGCGCCGACGCTGTGGTGCGTCCACCCCACCGCGTAGCAGAACGCGGTGGTCCGCTCGCGGCCGGAGTTCTCGACCAGCGCCTCGGCCACCTCGGCAAACTGCTCGGGACGGATCCCGCAGACCTCCTGGACCATCTCGGGGGTGTAGCGGGCGAAGTGGCGCCGCAGGATGGCGAAGACGCACCGGGGGTCCTGCAGGGTCTCGTCGCGTGCCGGCTTGTTCGACACCGACGGTCCGCCGGAGCCGGCCTTCTCCGAGCGCGCAGCCTCGTGACCCTGCTGCTCGCTCCTTGCGTCGGTACTGTCGTCCGGGGCGCGCCCCGGGCGCGACGGCCCGGTCGCCTGCATCGGATCGCGCTGCCCGGCGGCCGGTGCTTGCGGCGCTCCCGCGTACTGCCACGTGGTCGGGTCGTACCGGGTCGTGTCCGGGTCGTAGCCGGAGAACAGCCCGTCGAGGTCCTCGGCGTCGCGGAAGCCCTCGTCGATGATCGCGGCGGCGTTGGTGTAGGCCACCACGTAGTCGCGGAAGTAGCGCTCGTTCGACAGCACGTAGTTGACCAGCCCGCCCAGGAAGGCGATGTCGGACCCGGCCCGGATCGGGACGTGCAGGTCGGCGACGGCCGACGTGCGGGTGAAGCGTGGGTCGACGTGGATCACCGTGGCGCCGCGCCGCTTGGCCTCCATCACCCACTGGAATCCGACCGGGTGGGCCTCGGCCATGTTCGAGCCCTCGATCAGGATGCAGTCAGCGTTCTGCAGGTCCTGCAGGAAGGAGGTGGCCCCTCCCCTGCCGAAGCTCGTCCCCAGACCGGGGACGGTGGAGGAGTGTCAAATCCGGGCCTGGTTCTCGATGGCGATCGCGCCCATCGCGGTGTAGAGCTTCTTCATGAGGTAGTTCTCCTCGTTGTCGAGGGTCGCTCCTCCGAGGCTGGCGATGCCGAGGGTGCGCCGGGTGCGGCGCCCCTGGCCGTCCTCCCACTCCCAGGACCGGCGACGGGTCTCCACGACCCGGTCCGAGATCATGTCCATCGCGGTGTCGAGGTCGAGGTCCTCCCAGTCCGTGCCGTGGGGCCGCCGGTACCGGACGGTGGTGACGCGGGTCGGTGAGGTCACCAGCTGCTTGCTCGCGCTCCCCTTCGGACACAGCCGGCCGCGGGAGACCGGGCTCGCCGGGTCGCCCTCGATCTGGGTGATCGTGCCGTCCTTGACGAAGACCCGCTGGGCGCAGCCCACGGCGCAGTACGGGCACACCGAGCTGACCACCCGGTCGGCCTCGGCGGTGCGGGGCTGCAGCGCCTCGCTGCGACCGGACACGGCCGCCCGGCCACGCCCGAGCCGGTCCTGACCCCGGAGCTGGCGCAGCAACGGCCAGGCCTCGATGAACGCCTTCGCACCCACCCGGACTCCTCCCGCTCGGTCCCGCCGGAACGTGGTTGAGAGAATAGCCGCATCCGCAGACGGCAAACCTGGCCCTCGGGTGCTGGGCACCAGCGCCTAGGCTTCCCGGCGGAGGCGTTCCTCGTCTGGTGACGGGCGCGGTCCTCAAAACCGTAGTGGCCGGGCATCCCGGTCAGGCGGGTTCGATTCCCGTCCGCCTCCGCCACCGCAGCCAGCCCGATCGCGAGGAGCCCGTGGTGCTCGAGGACCCCCGTCGGCGTACCCCCCGCACCGACACGGTCCTAGCCGACCCGCGACTCGTGGAGGCGACCGTGCGCCTCGGTCCGGGACTGGTCAGGACGGCCGTGGCCGGCGCCCTGACCGCCTGCCGGGAGGGCGAGGTCGACCCCGACGGCGTGGTCGACCTGGCCGTCTCGAGGCTCCCGGCGGCCGCCACGTCGCTGCGAGCCGTCGTGAACGCATCCGGCGTGGTGGTCCACACCAACCTGGGCCGGGCACCGCTGTCGGCGGCCGCGGTCACTGCGACCGCCGTCGCCGCCGGCGCCACGGACGTCGAGCTCGACCTCGCCACCGGCCGGCGCGGCCCGCGGGGGGCCGGCGCCCTGGCGGCGCTCGCCGCTGCGGTGCCCGACGCCGAGGCCGTGCACGTCGTCAACAACGGCGCCGCCGCGCTGGCGCTGGTCACCTCCGCGCTCGCGAGCGGCCGGGAGGTGGTGGTGGCGCGCGGCGAGCTGGTCGAGATCGGCGACGGCTTCCGCATCCCCGAGCTGTTGGAGTCGGTGGGAGCCAGGCTGCGCGAGGTCGGCACCACCAACCGGGTGCGCCCCGCGGACTACGAGGCGGCGGTGGGGCCGCAGACCGCCTTCGTGCTCAAGGTGCACCCGTCGAACTTCACGGTGGCAGGCTTCACGTCCACGGTCTCCGTGGCGGAGCTGGCGCGGCTCGGCGTGCCCGTCGTCGCCGACATCGGCTCCGGGCTGCTCGCAGCGCACCCCCGGCTCCCCGACGAGCCGCACGCCGCCGGGTCGCTGCGAGCGGGAGCGGACCTGGTCACCGCCTCGGGCGACAAGCTGCTCGGCGGCCCCCAGTGCGGGCTGCTGCTCGGCTCGGCAGTGCTCGTCGCACGGCTGCGACGGCACCCCCTGGCCCGCGCCCTACGGGTGGACAAGCTGACCCTGGCCGCCCTGGAGGCGACCCTGACTGGGCCGCCGTCGCCTGTCGCGGCCGCCCTGGCCACGTCGCCGGCCGCGCTGTGGGCCCGCGCCGAGCGGCTGGCCGGGCTCGTGCGGCAGTCGGCCGGTCCCGACGTGGCCCGGGCGGTCCGGTCCACCGGCGCCGTCGGCGGTGGCGGCGCCCCCGGGGTCCCGCTCGAGAGCGCGGCGCTCGCCCTACCGGCCCGGCTCGCCGACCGGCTGCGGACCGGCCCGCGGCCGGTGCTGGGCCGGGTCAGCGCCGGCGCGCTGCTGCTGGACCTGCTCGCGGTGCCCGAGAGCCAGGACGAGCTGCTGCTGAGCGCCGTCCGGGACGCCCTCGGGACGGGGGCCGGCTGAGGTGCACGTCGTCGCGACCGCGGGGCACGTCGACCACGGCAAGTCGAGCCTGGTCGAGGCGCTCACCGGCATGGTCCCGGACCGGCTGGCGGAGGAGCGCCGACGCGGGCTGTCCATCGAGCTCGGCTACTGCTGGACGCAGCTGGCCGACGTCGGCGACGTCGTCTTCGTCGACGTCCCCGGCCACGAGCGGTTCGTGTCCACCGCGCTGGCCGGGGTCGGGCCGGTCCCCACGGTGCTGCTGGTGGTGGCGGCCGACGACCCGTGGATGCCGCAGGCCGCCGAGCACGTCGCCGCCCTCGACGCCCTGGGGGTCCGCCACGGCGTGCTCGCCGTCACCCGCAGCGACCTCACCGACCCGGCACCCGCGCTGGCCAGGGCCCGGGCGGCGATGGCCGACACCTCGCTGCGGCAGCTGCCGTCGGTGTGCGTGAGCTCCCGCACCGGCGCGGGCGTCGACCGGCTGCGCCGCCTGCTGGGCGAGGTCCTCGCCGCCGTCCCCGTGCCCGACCCGGCGGCCGACGTCCGGCTCTGGGTGGACCGCAGCTTCCACGTGCGCGGCACCGGCACCGTGGTGACCGGCACCCTGCCGGCCGGGACGGTGCGCGCCGGGGACGTGCTGGAGCTCCACGGCCCGGACCGCCCCGGGCCGACGACCCGGGTGCGAGTGCGCGGCCTGGAGTGTCTCGGCCGGACGAGGGCCTCGGCCTCGGGGGTGGCCCGGGTGGCGCTGGACCTGGGCGGGCGGGCCCCCGACGGGCTCGGCCGCGGGCGGGTCCTGGTCACCCCGGGCTCGTACGAGCCGTCCCGCGTGGTCGACGTCCGCCTGGCCGGCGCGGGCAGGGTGCCGCGGCGACCGGTGTTGCACGTCGGCGCCGCATCACTGACGGTGCACGCGCGACCGCTGGCCGGCGACCTCGTCCGGCTGGGGCTGGAGTGGCCGCTGCCGCTGCGCATCGGGGACCGCGCGGTCCTGCGGGACCCCGGCAGTCGTGACGTGTGGGGGGTGCGGGTCGTCGACCCCGCCCCGCCCCCGCTGGTTCGTCGCGGCGCGGCTCGTGAACGCGGCTCCCGGCTCGCCGAGGCGGACGGCACCGCCGTCCGCGAGCTCGACCGCCGCGGGGTCACCAGCAGGGGGCTGCTGAGCAGGATCGGCGCCACCGGCGGGCTGCCCGACGACACCGTCACCGCCGGCGACTGGGTGGTGTCCGCCCGCCGGGCGGGCGAGCTGCGGGCCAGGCTCGCCGAGGCGGTGCTCACCCGCAGCTGCACGCAGCGGCCCGGCGTGCCGCTGGCCGAGCTCACCCGGCTGCTCGACCTCCCCGACGATCGGCTGACCGCGGCCCTGGTGGCGCCGCCGTTGCGTCGCGCCGGTGGCGAGGTGCGGCCGTCCCAGGACCCTGGTCTGCCGGCAGCGACCAGCCAGGCTCTCGAGCAGCTGCGCAACGACCTCAGGGCCGCGCCGTTCGCCGCCCCCGAGGCGGGCCGGTTGGCGGACCTGGGCCTGACCAGCGCCGACCTGGCGGTGCTGGTGCGGGCGGGGCAGGTGCTGCGGCTGGCCGACACCGTCGTGCTGCTCCCCGACGCGGCCGACCGGGCCGTCGCGGTGCTGGCCGGGCTGCCGCAGCCCTTCACCGTCGCGCAGGCGCGCGCCGCGCTCGGATCCTCGCGTCGGGTGGTTCTCCCGCTGCTCAACCACCTGGACCGAGCCGGACGGACCGTCCGGCTGCCCGACGACCGGCGCCGGCTGCGGTAGCGCCGCACAGCGGTGCGGACGGGTCCGGCCGCATGCATCCGGCTTGCCCGGGGTACGCCACCGGTTCAGGTCCAACGTATCCCGACCCGAGAGCGAGCAGCATGTCCGAGAAGAACACCGTCATCCGAAGCCTCCACGACATCGGCCTCGCCGCCTGGTTCGGCGGCTCGCTGATGGGCGCCGTCGGCCTCAACGGCGCCGCGGCCGAGGCTGCCGACCCGCGCGAGCGGCTCAAGATCTCCTCCGACGGCTGGGCCCGGTGGGCACCGGTCAGCGCCGCCGCCATCGGGGCGCACCTGGTCGGCGGCGTCGGCCTGATCGGCGCCAACAGGACGCGGCTCGCCTCGCAGCCCGGCGCCAAGTCGAACACCGCGGTCAAGACCGTGCTGACCGGGGCCGCCATGGCCCTCACCGCCTACAGCGGCTACCTCGGGACGCAGACCAAGAAGCACGAGGACGAGGGCGCGGCGGGCTCGACCGAGCCGCGCCCGGGCGCCAGCGAGGAGCTCCGGACCGCCCAGCAGCACCTGAAGGTCACGCAGTGGGCGATCCCGGCCGTCACCGGCGCGCTGCTGGTGCTCTCCGCCCAGCAGGGCGAGCAGCAGCGGCCCCAGACCCTGCTCCGCCAGCAGCTCGGCCGTCTCGGCTCCTGACCGACGTCGGCAACCGGGGCCGGGCGGCCCTCACTCGGCGGTCGCCCGGCCCTCGGCCAGGAACGTCAACCGGCGCAGCGTCTCCCGGTTGCGCCACCTGATGAGGGGCTTGCGGACCGGGCCGGGCACGAACCTCCCAGGCCCTGCGCTGGCGTCCTCCTGCAGCACGACCCGGGTGTGCGAGCCGTGCGGAGCCACGGTGATCAGCACCTCGGCCTCCCCCATCGGCCACCCGGCCGCCCGCAGCCGGAGCAACCGTCCCGGCTGGCACTCGAGCACCTCGGTCTCGTCGTCGAGCACCGCGGGCCAGACGCCGGCGGAGTGGTGCAGCTTCGACCCCGGCTGCGGCCAGGAGTCGTCCACCGCCCGCATCCGGGTGGCCCCGACGACCCAGAGCGGGTAGAGCCACCCGTCGCACAGCACCTCCCACACGGTCTCGGGGGTGGTCTCGATGTCGGCGGTGTTCTCGGTCACCCCGGCCGTCTACCCGCCCCCGCCGTCGGCATGCCGCTGACGGCCCCGAGATGCGCCGAGATGCCTCGAAAAGGACGGCGGCGTGACCTGCGGCCCCGCCGTTGCCCGCCCCGAGCTGCCCTGACAGGGTCGTGACATGCCCGTCCTCGCCGTCGACCGAGCCGCGACGGTGACGACAGCCCGTCAGGACCGGGCCTGACCGGCCTGCTCGCCGAGCACACCACCACCGCCTGGTGGGTGCTCGGGGTAGCGGCACTGCTGGTGGGGCTGGCCAAGACCTCCGTCGGCGGCCTCGCGACGATCGCGGTCGCGCTGGCCGCAGGCGTGATGCCGGCTCGGGAGTCGACCGCTGCGCTGCTGCTGCTGCTGCTGGTCGGTGACGTCGTCGCTGTCTCGATCTACCGCCGCGACGGCGACTGGCGGCTGCTGGCGCGCCTGGTCCCTGCGGTCCTGCCGGGCCTGGTCGTCGGCTCCCTCGTCCTGGCCGTCGTGGACGACCAGCTGCTGCGCCGAGGCATCGGCGCCCTGCTGATCTGCCTCGTCGCCCTGCAGCTGGGGCTCTCGCTGCGACCGGTCCCGGGCGGGGCTCCGGGCAGCGCACCGTCGCGCTCGAGGGCGTCCGCGGCGGGCCTGGCCGCTGGCTTCACCACGATGGTCGCCAACGCCGGAGGCCCCGTGATGACGCTGTACCTCGTCGCGCAGCGCGTCGACAAGAGACGGTTCCTGGGCACCGCGAGCTGGTTCTTCCTGGGCGTCAACCTCTGCAAGCTCCCGTTCAGCGTGGGCCTGGGGCTCGTCGACCGCACGATGGTGGTCAGCACCGTCGCGTTGGCGCCGGTGGTGGTGCTCGGGGGGATCGCCGGCGCGCTCGTCGTACGGCGGATGGGGCAGCGCACCTTCGACGTGGCGGTGCTGGCGGCCTCGGGACTCAGCGGGCTCGCGCTGCTGGTGCGCTGAGGCCCGACGCCTTCGAAGCGTGGCTTCAGGACATGCTCAGGTGAGCACATGAGGACGCGACAGTCTCAGGTCATGACCCTCGCTAGGATGCCGACATGGTGGCCGAGCAGATCAACGTGAGGATCGACCGCATGTCGCCGGTCCCGCTCTACCACCAGCTGGCCGAGCAGCTCACCGAGGCCGTCACCACCGGACGACTGCAGCCAGGCGACCCGTTCGAGAACGAGGTCTCGGTCGCCGAGCGCCTCCAGCTCTCGCGGCCCACCGTCCGTCGCGCGATCCAGGAGCTCGTGGACCAGGGGCTGCTCGTCCGACGGCGCGGCCTGGGCACCACGGTCGCCAACCGCAAGGTCCACCGTCGCTTCGAGCTGACCAGCCTCTACGACGACCTACAGCGGGACGACCGGGCGCCGCGCACCGTGCTGCTGCGGTTCGAGACGGTCACCCACGAGCAGGCGGCGGCCGCGCTCGACCTCCCCGCCGACACCCCGCTGCTGCACGTCGAGCGGGTGCGCTACGCCGGGGACCTGCCGCTGGCGCTGCTGAACAACTGGCTGCCGCCGCAGCATGCGGACCTGACCCGGGAGCAGCTGGCCGTCGGCGGCCTCTACGCGCTGCTCCGGGAGCGCGGCGTCCGGCCCGTGGTGGCCCAGCAGAGCATCGGCGCGAGGATGCCGACGAGTGCGGAGCGCCGCCACCTCGACCTACGCGGGGCGCGCCCCGTGCTCACCATGTCCCGGATGGCCTTCGACGCCGCCGGGGCAGCGGTGGAGTACGGCGACCACAGCTACCGCGCCTCGGACTACACCATCGACCTCATGGTCGACGAGCGCTGACAGGACACACCTGCGGCGTCTCGACCAAGGGTCCCCTGTGCCCTTGGTCGGGACGCCGCAGGTGGTGCCCCCAGAACAGACGATCTCAGCGCCGGCGCCGGCGGGGCGCGAAAACCCCGACAATTTTGCCTGGGAACGGAGGCCGTGGCCCCCGCCCGGTCTCGGCCAGAGGTAAAGGTCACGAGATAGAGTGCCGGGTACGCCATCGGCCCGGGCCCGGGCACGGCGGTCACCGGCCGGCACTCGTGCCGCGCCCTGGCTCGGGGGAGGTCGAACCGCGATGGAGGCCGTCAGGCTGCGGGACGCGATCGCCGAGAGCCGGCTGCGGCTGCACTTCCAGCCCGTCGTCGACCTCGCCGACGGCGCCGTGGTCGGCGTCGAGGCGCTGGCCCGCTGGCACGAGACCGACCTCGGCGAGGTGTCCCCCGACCGGTTCATCCCGTTGGCCGAGACGACCGGGCTCATCCACGGCCTCGGACGCTGGGTCCTCGCCGACGCCTGCCGCCAGGCCGCCGGATGGTCGCAGGCGCCCCGCGCCGGGTCCTCGGTCCCGTCCCTGGCGCCGATGCAGATGTCGGTCAACGTCTCCCCGGTCCAGCTTCGCGAGCCGGGCTTCGTCGACGACGTCAGCAAGGCCCTGGCCGGCGCCGGGCTGGCGCCCGAGCGACTGGTGCTGGAGGTGACGGAGACCGCCGTCGTGGCTGACGTGGATCAGGCCGCCCGGGCCCTGTGGCAGCTGCGCGACCTGGGCGTGCAGTTCGCGCTGGACGACTTCGGCACCGGGCACTCCTCGCTCACGCTGCTGCGCCGGCTGCCGCTGCAGGTGGTGAAGATCGACCGCTCGCTGATCCGGCGAGTGGCCGTCGACGCCCAGGACGCGGTCCTCGTGCAGCTGGTCGTGGACGCCGCCCACACGCTCGGCCTGCGGGTCTGCGCCGAGGGCGTCGAGGAGGAGAACCAGGCGCACCAGCTGGTGTCGATGGGCTGTGACACCGGGCAGGGCTGGCTGTTCGGCAGACCGGCGGCGGCGGTGGAGGGATCCTCGGACCGTCCGGCCGCCGACCGGCACTGGCTGGACTCCCCGGGGCTGGCGCCGGTCGCCATCAGCGGGAACGACAACCTGGTCCTGGTGGCGGGCCGGGACCTCGCGGTCAGCTACGCCTCCGCCTCGTGCCGCCGGGTCCTCGGGCGGATGCCGTCGGAGCTGACGGGTCTCGGCCTCGCCGAGGTGCTGGGCCGCGATCAGCTCCCCGATGGTCCGGTCACCGTGCGGCTGCGTCATAAGGACGGCGGGGTCCGGTGGCTGCGGGGCGTCGTCCAGCCGCTCACGGACGCCGCCGGCACGGTGCGAGAGGTGCTGTGCGTGCTGGCCGACGTCACCGGCATCGTGAGCCGGGAGCGCGAGC
Source organism: uncultured Actinomycetota bacterium (assembly GCA_963781695.1). Lineage (GTDB taxonomy): Bacteria > Actinomycetota > Actinomycetes > Propionibacteriales > Nocardioidaceae > Nocardioides_B. The sequence goes on along the minus strand of CAWAGE010000005.1, from coordinate 227,385 downwards.
TGGCCGACAGCGAGGCACTCTTCCGCAGCGCGTTCCAGGGCGCCCCCATCGGCATCGCGCTGAGCGACTTCGACGGGCGGCTGCTGCGGGTCAACCCGACGCTGGCCCGGCGCTTGGGCCGACCCGTCTCCGAGCTGCTCACGATGTCGGTCGCCGACATCACCCACCCTGACGACCTGGCCTCCGACGAGCGCAACCTGGGGGCGATCCGGACCGGGAACGAGGACAGCCACCTGGTGCGGAAGCGGTACCTGCACGCCGACGGCACCGCGATCCCGGTCGAGGTCCACGCGGCCAGCGTGCGGACCGCCGACGGCGAGCCCTACTGCATCGTGGCGCACGTCCTGACCGCGCCCGGCACCCCCGACGGCAGCCCCAGCGACAGCCTCGACGACACCCAGCAGGGCTGAGCAGGGTCGCGCGCCCTAGACGTTGCCCCGCCTCTCCTGCTCCCGCTCGATGGCCTCGAAGAGGGCCTTGAAGTTCCCCTTGCCGAACCCGAGCGAGCCGTGCCTCTCGATCAGCTCGAAGAACACCGTCGGCCGGTCGCCGATCGGGCGAGTGAAGATCTGCAGCAGGTAGCCGTCCTCGTCCCGGTCGACCAGGACCCCGCGCCGCTGCAGCTCGGCGACCGGGACCCGCACCTGCCCGATGCGCGCCCGCAGGTCCGGGTCCTCGTAGTAGGTCCCGGGGGTCGCCAGGAACTCCACCCCCCGCTCGCGCAGCGTGTCCACCGCCGCGAGGATGTCGTCGGTGGCCAGTGCCAGGTGCTGGACGCCCGGCCCGCCGTAGCAGTCGAGGTACTCCTCGATCTGCGACCGGCGGACCCCGGCGGCCGGCTCGTTGAGGGGGAACTTCACCCGGTGGTTCCCGTTGGCCACCACCTTGCTCATCAGGGCCGAGTAGTCGGTGGCGATGTCGTCGCCAATGAACTCCGCCAGGTTGGAGAACCCCATGACCCGGTGGTAGAAGTCGACCCAGTGGTCCATCCGCCCGAGCTCGACGTTGCCGACGACATGGTCGAGGGCGGCGAACAGCCGGCTGCGGTCACGGTCGCGATCAGGACCCGTCCGCCGGTGGGCGACGTACCCGGGGAGGTAGGGGCCGTGGTAGCGGGACCGGTCGACCAGGCTGTGCCGCGTGTCGCCGTACGCCGCGACGGCCGCGACCCGGACCGTGCCGTGCTCGTCGCTGACGTCGTGCGGCTCCTCGAGCACCGTGGCGCCCTGGGCACGGGCGTGCTGGACGCAGCGGTCGACGTCGGGAACCTCCAGCGCGATGTCGGTGACCCCGTCACCGTGCCGGGCATGGTGAACGGCGACAGCGCCGTCGGGGCGCAGCGTGCCCTTCAGCACGAACCGCACCGCGCCGCTGGTGAGGACGTACGCGACGTGGTCACGGTTCCCCGTCTCCGGGCCGGAGTAGGCGACCACCTCCATGCCGTAGACCTGGGCGTAGTAGTGAGCGGCCTGAGTGGCGTTGCCGACCGCCCAGACGACCGCGTCCCAGCCGGTCACCGGGAACGGGTCGTTGCTGGGGTCGTGCGCGACGAGTCCGACGAGTCGGCGCAGCGTCTCCAGGTCGAGATGCGCGAGCCGTTCCTCGTCGGTGAGGGACTCCGCTAGGGACATCGGTTGCTCCTTCCGAGGGTGACCCTGCCAGGGTCGCGCCGTTGGGGGATCCGCGCTACCTGGGAGGCCCGCCGGGTTCCGGTGGACCGGACCCGCCGGCGTCAGCCGTCAGTCGGAGCGAGCGGACCCGGCCGGAGGCCCGGACGCCGCGTCCAAAGCCAGGCACCACAGCGTCCCGCCGCCCGGCCCGGTCCGCACCGAGAGCCGGGCACCGCCGCTGCGCGCGGCGTCGACCAGCAGTCGGACGCCGAAGTGGCCGGTCTGTGGCGCGGCGGCGACGGCGGCAGCGTCGAAGCCGCAGCCGTCGTCTCCGACCTCGAGCAGCGCGGTGCGACCGTCGCGGCTCAGCGACAGCCAGGCCCGGGTGGCGGACGCGTGGCGCACGGTGTTGAGCAGGCACTCGTGGGCGACGCGGTACATCAACCGCTCCTGCTCGGCGTCGAGGCCGTCGGCGGCGCGCGGGTCCGTCTCGACGAGCACCTCGATGCCGCGGGCGTGCAGGCTGGAGGCGAGGTCCTCGAGCGTCACCACCAGCCCCGACGTCTCGAGGTTCGGCGGGTAGATGTCGACCAGCAGCGTGCGCAGGCCGGTGATCCCCCGGCGGGTGGTGTCAGCGGCCGTCCGGAGCTGGCTCGCCAGCTCCGGCTGGCCCGCCTCCTCGCTGCGCCGGGCCGCGCCGGTGACCACCAGCGAGACCCCCGCGAGATCCTGGATGACACCGTCGTGCAGGGTGCCGGCGATGCGGCGACGCTCGTCGGAGGAGGCCTGCACCGCCCGCTCGAGCAGCCGTTCGCGCTGGTCCTGGCCCTGGCGTAGCCGCACCAGCAGCCGCCAGACGATCGGCACCAGCAGCGCGATGAGCGCGAGCAGGCTGCTCAGCGTGATCCCGGCGAAGCCGCGCCACAGCTGCCCCGCACGGGCCGTGACCGGCTCGTAGGGGGCGTAGGTCTCGAACAGCAGCGGCTCCCCGCCCGGCGTCCACACCGGACGGTAGACCTCCAGCAGCGGGCCGCGGCCCCGCTCGAACTCGTTCTCCGGCCCCTCCAGGTCCGACACCTCGGCGCGGGCGACCGGATGGCGCAAGGCGTCGCGCTGCTCGTCGTCGAGCCGGAAGTGGCGCCCGATGAGCGCCGGCTCGTCGGAGTACACGATCGTGCCGTCGGTGCTCCAGACCTTCACGCGGACGTTGGACGGGCCGAGCACGTGCCCGCGCACCGCTCGGTCCAGCGCGGCCACGGCCGCCGGGTCCTCCGCGGTGATGCCGTCGGTGAGCGCCGGCTGCACGACCACGTCCGCAAGCAGCGCCGTGCGCTGGGCCGCGTCGTGCACCGCCTCCTTCGCGGCGAGCAGCCGGGCGGCGACGACCCCGGACACGCCGACCAGCAGGAGCACCGCGAGGACGCCGGTGGCGAGGGCGACCACGACCGGCCACCGGCGTACCGGGGCGGTATCGGCGGAGTCGCGTCGAGACCCGTCACTGAGGGTCGTCCAGCCGGGCTCGGTCGCCGTGACCACCCCCATCAGTCGTCCGAGCGGCGGTCGTCGCCACCGCGGTGACCACCGTCCCTCGGCTCGGCCGAGCGGGCGCCGCGGGCGCGGTCCACGCCGTGGTCGTCCCCCAGCTCCGGCTTCCGGCTCGCCGCCGACGAACCGGTCCGGGCGGGCACGGTGCCGAAGTGGTCGTCGAGCACCCGGGCAGAGGCGGGGACGCGCACGGGGACCTGCTCGGAGAACGACGTGTTGCCGATCAGTCCCACGGACACCGGGGTGGCCGCGAGGACGGCGACGGCGCTCAGGATGGCGACGAGGTTCATGACGCTCTCCTCGGGGTGCGGTGCGTGCTGCGTGATTGCTGCCTACAGTTATCCGCCACGACGAGGGCAGCACGCCATCAGACCTAGGTACTAGGACCGCCGGATCCCCGGCGAGGCGTGACAGCGGCCCACCGGGACGACATCCTGGGCGCAGGTACAGGGTCGTCCCGACATCCGGTCGGGGCGCCCCGCGCCGGAGGAGGCCCGCCATGTCGACGACCGAGGCCGAGGACAGACGTGCCCGTATCCGAGCGGCGCACCTGCTGCCGCCCGACCGACGCCCGCGCTCCAGTGCGCGAGGACTGCACCACACCGCCCTGGTGTGCCGGGACGTCGAGCAGACCGTCCGGTTCTACCAGGACGTGCTCGGCTTCCCGCTCACGGAGATGGTCGACAACCGTGACTACGAGGGGTCGACGCACTTCTTCTTCGACATCGGCCACGAGAACCTGCTGGCCTTCTTCGACTTCCCGGGGCTCGACCTGGGCCCGTACGCGGAGGTGCTCGGCGGTCTGCACCACCTGGCCATCTCGGTGGACCCGGCACGGTGGCACGACCTCGTCGCCCGGCTCACCGAGGCGGGCGTCGAGCACGAGGTCCACAGCGGCGTGTCGGTCTACTTCCGCGACCCCGACGGTGCCCGCATCGAGCTGATCGCCGACCCGCTCGGCCAGATGTACGGCGCCGCGGTGCTCTGAGCGCTCGACCCGCTCGGGTCAGCCGCGCTGCTGGTACACGTCGGGCACGCCGTCCTGGTCGGCGTCGGCCGACTCCTCCTCGCAGATCCGTCGGTAGGTCTGGTTCCGGCTGCGCAGCAGTGCCCCCGCCAGCACCGCAGCGATCAGCGAGCCGGTCAGCACGCCGACCTTGACGTGCTCGTCGCGAAGACTGTCCGGCCCGTAGGCCAGCTCGCCGATCAGCAGCGAGACCGTGAACCCGATGCCGGCCAGCAGCGCGAGACCAGCGACGTCGACCCAGCTGAGCTCGTCGTCGAGGTCGGCCCCGGTGAAGGTCGCCACCAGCCAGGTGGTGCCCAGCACGCCGATGAACTTGCCGGCCACCAGGCCGACCACGATGCCGAGGGCGACCCGGTCCGAGAGCGAGTCGACCAGACCGGAGAACCCGCCGACCGAGACGCCGGCGGCGAAGAAGGCGAACAGCGGCACGGCCACCCCGGCGGAGATCGGGCGGAACCGGTGCTCGAAGTGCTCTGCGAGGCCCGGTCCGGCCTCCGGCCCCCCGGCCGCCTTGCTGCGCAGCACCGGCACCACGAAGCCGAGCAGCACCCCGGCGACCGTCGCGTGCACCCCGGAGGCGTGCACCAGCGCCCAGGTCAGCCCCGCCAGCGGTAGCAGCAGCCACCACGAACGCACGCGACGCTGGACCAGCACGCCGAAGAGGGCCAGCGGCACGAGGGCCGCGAGCAGCATGAGCAGGTCGAGGTCCCGGGTGTAGAAGATCGCGATGATCGTCACCGCGAACAGGTCGTCGACCACGGCCAGCGTCAGCAGGAAGGTGCGCAGGGCGGTCGGCAGGTGGGTGCTCAAGACAGCGAGCACCGCCAGCGCGAAGGCGATGTCGGTTGCGGTCGGGATCGCCCAGCCGCTGAGCGCGCCGGCGGCGGAGGTGAGGTTCACGGCGACGAACAGCAGAGCAGGCACCACCATCCCGCCGACCGCCGCCAGGATCGGGAGCGCGGCCCGGCGCGGGTCACGCAGGTCGCCGGCGACGAACTCCCGCTTCAGCTCGAGCCCGACGACGAAGAAGAAGATCGCCAGCAGCCCGTCAGCGGCCCAGGTGGCCAGCGACAGGTCCAGGTGCAGCGACGAGGGTCCGACCGTCAGGTCCCGCAGCGCCTCGTAGGCGCCGCTGGCCGGGCTGTTGGCCCATACCAGCGCGACGACGGTGCCTGCCAGCAGCAGGGCGCCGCCGGCGGTCTCGGTCCGCAGCAGGTCCGTGATGCGTTGATCCTCGGCCCAGGACCCCCGGCCCAGCAGCCGGCGGCGAATGCTTGGTCCCATGCTGTGCTCCTCGGTGGCCCTTCGGCCGTCGTGACATCACCGCACCGTCAGGTCGCCTCGCGACCGCCGACCAGACTTCCCGGCACACCGGTGGCCACTCTACCCAGGGCTGCGACGAGGGCCGAGCCGACCCGGGCGGCGTCCCGCCTACCGGTAGACCAGCTGCTCGGCGTAGGGACGGAACCCGAGCTTGGTGGCGACGGTCTGGGCGCGGTGCTGGTCGGCCTCCGCCAGGAACCGGGCGAGACCGTGGTCGGCGACCGCCGCGGACGTGGCGGCCCGGACCACCCGCGTCGCCAGCCCGTGGCCCCGGTGCGCCGGATGGGTCAGCACCCCGACACTGCTGTCGACGCCGAGGAAGTCGGTGAGCCCAGCCACCGCGGCGAGGTCGCCGCCGTCGCGCACCCCGAACAGCCGGCTCGGGTGGTCGGCGAAGCCGCTGGCCTCCCACTTCTTGCGACTCACGAGGTCTCGCCAGCCGGCGACGGCGCCGGGCTCGACCGCCTCGACGCGCCCCGGCGTCGACACCGGGGTGTCGCTGTAGAAGTGGACGGTGTGACGGCGCGCCTTGCGGTCGGGCAGCTCCAGGCCGGACCAGAACTTCTTGTCCAGCAGGGGGCCCACCGGCTGGTCTCGCAGGTGCTCCAGCAGCGGCTTGTCGACCCACAGCGGCACCACCACCCGGACCGCGTCGTCGCGGCGCAGGACGGTGACCGCGTCGGCGTCGGCCGCGGGCCCGTCGAGCTTGCCGTGCCGGTTGACTCTGACACCGCACTGCCACAGGTCGGCGGCGGGCACGCCGGCCACCGACGCCCACCACCGGGCCACCCGCCGGGTGCTCTCAGGACTCACGGGAGCACCGTAGTGGGCCCGGCGCCTTCGCCGACGTGGTCCGGACGAGTCTTTACCCGGGGACCCTCACCCGTCCGCCTGTCCGCCTGGTCGGTAGCCGCGAGGACCTGAGGGTCGCCGTCGCGTGCGGTGCCGTCCTCGGCCGGGAGCCGCGAACGGCGGATCGCCTCGTCCAGCCTGAGATGGGTGTAGCCGAGCGGTGTCAGCTCGGTAGCGGCCGCGTCCTCGGCGCAGACCTGCGGCTGGCTGACCCGCTCGGGACCGCCGACGTCGTAGTGCCGGTTGGCGGGAGCCCCGCGTCACCGGCAGCCGCTGGCTCCTGCGACGCATCGGCTCGAACGAGGTGGACCAGGCGAATTGCTCCCCCCCTCGGCCCCTCGGGTCGCCGGGTCGCGGCGGACACCTCTGTGCGACGTGGTGATGGCTGAGGTGGTGGAGAATCGGTTGGACAGGAGCCGACCCAGGGAGGACCCCGTTGCGCGGTGAGCGACCCATGTCGAACCCGTTCACGAGCGTGAGGCCGCGCCCGGACGAGACCGCGGCCAGCCTGCCCGGCGACGAGCTGGTGCCCGACGCGGACGTCATCATGGATCGCGGGTTCTGGCTCGAGGCACCCCTGGAGGAGGTCTGGCCGTGGCTCGTGCAGCTGGGCAAGCAGCGCGCCGGGTGGTACCTCCCGCGGTCCGTCGAGCGGTTCGTGCCACCGCCCCGGCGCGCGTTCCGGCACCTCGACCCGCGGTGTTCGGGGCTCGCCGTCGGTGACGTCGTCCCGGACTACGGCGGCGCGCGGGCCAGCTTCGAGGTGGCCGAGCTGACCGCGCCGTGCACCCTGGTGTACGCCTCACGGCGAGGACGGACCGAGGTGAGCTGGGCGATCGTCGCGTCCGGCCCCGAGCCCGACGCGACGGGTGACCGGACCCGGGTGCACCTGCGGCTGCGGCTCGGACCGGTGCGACACCGCCGGCTGGCGGTCGTCGTCGGCGGCGGCTTCGACGCCCTCACGGTCGCGGGCCTGGCCGCCGGGCTCCGAGAGCGGCTGTCGGAGGCCCCCGGACCACCGGGTGACGGTTCGTAGACGTTTCGTCACGCCGTTTGCACACGGCGTCCCTAGGTTCTGACGCCGATGGGCCGACGGGTGCGCGCGACGACGGGGGACCACGGGTCGGCGTCCACCCCAGATCGAGCGGGAGCACCCCATGACCGTCGAACCAACGACACAGCACCAGGCCGAGCACCACGGCTGCACGTCGACGCCGAGCTGCCCCGGCCCGTCGTCGTAGGCGTGGTCGCCACCGCGTCGCTCTCAGCCGGGCAGGTCGCCAGGCTGGTGGGCTACGAGGACGTGCAGACCGTGGTGGCGGCAGTGCCGAAGCTGCTGCCGGTCGACCCCTCCGACGCAGCCGGTTGGGTGCTCGCCCTGCACCCCGACATCGAGGCGCTGGCGCGCGGCGTCGGCGGCCTGGTCGAGCCGACCGGATCCCTGCCGACGTCGCACTCCTCGTGGACGCCTACGCCGAGCAACGCACCGCACCGCAGAGAGGATGCGACTCCTCCGTGCCTGAGATCTCATTCCCCCGCTCCTTCCGGCCCGGCGTCGCCGGGCCGGTCGGCACCGGCCATAGCTCCCTGATCGCGACCGTCTGCCGGTCGCTGTCCGAACGGCTCCGGCTCGGGGTGGTGACCGACGACTTCTACACCGACAAGCCGCGGCGACCGACCCCCCGGTCGACGAGCTCGGGAAGCGTCGACGCCCGGTTCCTGCGCTCGGAGGGCGTGCTGGCGGCGGACCGCATCCGCGCCGTGGAGACGGGGGCGTGCCCCCGCACCGCGATCCGCGACGCCGTGCTCGCCGCGGGGCATGGCGTCCCCGCCGTGATGTCCTAGTCTCGACCGGACCGCCCGCACAGCATCGGCGCCGGGCCGGACCGAGGAGTCACATGCGATCCGTGCTGCACAGGACACGATCAGCCGTGCGGACCCGGCTGTGGCCGATCCCGCTCATCGCGGTCATCGCCGCCGTCGCCGCCGGCGTCGTGGTGCCGATGCTCGACCAGCGGATCGACGGCTCCCTGCCGCCGCTGCTGGCCCAGCTGCTGTTCGACGGCGACAGCGGCGCCGCCAGGACCGTGCTCGACGCCATCGCCAGCTCGCTGGTCACCGTGACCTCGCTGACCTTCTCGCTCACGGTGGTCACCCTCCAGCTCGCCAGCAGCCAGTTCTCCCCACGACTGCTGCGCACGTTCACCAGCGACGGGTTCGTGCAGAACACGCTGGGGCTGTTCCTGGCCACGTTCGTCTACGCGCTGACGGTGCTGCGCGGCATCCGCAGCTCCTCCGACGGTGGGGTGAGCTTCGTGCCGCGGATGGCGGTCAGCCTGGCGTTCCTGCTCGCGCTGTGCAGCGTGCTGGGACTGGTGCTGTTCCTCGCTCACCTGGCGCGCCAGATCCGCGTCGAGACCATGCTGCGCGACGTCCACCGCAACGCCCTCACCAACCTGCGCGCCTACCTGCCGCGCGTCGAGGAGCCCATCCCGTCCTGGCCGCCACCGCTGCCGCGTCCGGTCGGGGCCTGCCCGGTGCCGGCCCGAGGCTCCGGCTTCGTGGTCAAGCTCGACGAGCGGGCGCTGTGCCGGATCGCCGTGGAGGGTGACGTGGTCGTGGAGGTCGACGCCCATCCCGGGAGCTTCGTCGTCGAGGGGCTGCCCGTCGGTCACGTGTGGCCGCTGCCGGACCGCGACGTGGACGACGACAGCCTGGCCGAGGTCGCCAAGCGGATGTCGGGTCAGCTGCGGACGGGCTTCGAGCGCACCGCCACCCAGGACATCGGCTACGGGCTGCGACAGCTGACCGACGTCGCCAACAAGGCGCTCTCCCCTGGTATCAACGACCCGACCACCGCGGTGCACGCCCTCGGGCACATCTCGGTGCTGCTGGGCGAGCTGGCCGCCCACCGTCTCGGCGACTCCGTCCAGCGCGACGACCGGGGACGGGTCCGGGTGCTGGTGCACCGCCCCGACCTCGCCCAGCTGATGGAGCAGAGCCTGACCCAGCCGCGCCGGTACGGCGCGGCTGACGCCATGGTCGTCAACCGGCTGTTCGGCGTGCTCGTCGAGCTCAGCGCCCAGGTTCGACCGGACCAGGCCGCGTGCGTGCGCGACCATCTCGATCGGCTCCGCGCGACCGTCGCGGAGCAGGACTTCGACCCCGGTGAGCAGGCGGTCTTCCGAGACCTGGCGGAGCAGGTGCTGGGCAACCTGCGGACCATCGGCGGGCCGGCCACCGCGTAGCCGACCCGGCGCGTCTGGCGGCCCCACCCCGCTGACCCGGCGCGTCTGGCGCCCCCCAACCCGCTGACCCGGCGCGTCCGGCGCCCCCCACCCCGCTGACCCGGCGCGTCCGGCGACTCCGGTCTGCTCGATCACCGCCAGACCAGCCGGGTCAGCACGCCCACCACCGCCAGACCAGCCGGGTCAGCACGCCCACCACCGCCAGACCAGCCGGGTCAGCACGCCCACCACCGCCAGACCAGCCGGGTCAGCACGCCCACCACCGCCAGACCAGCCGGGTCGGCAGGCGCGCGGTTGCCGCCCGGTGGCGCAGGATAGGAATCGACGGGCAGCCGGCCCGGACCGAGGAGCAGTCATGCCGCACCCCGACCTCCCCCCGCGCCGCACAGGTCGCCGGCTCACCGCACTACGGCGTCGGGTCAGTGCCGTCGTGGCGGCGACCCGTCCGGTGGACGTCGAGACGGCGGCGGCGCTGGCACGGCGCTGGCGCGAGCTGCCGGCGCACGCGCGGACCCCTGCTCAGGTCCTCGGTCGCCACGCGGTCGGCTGCGAGGGCACGCACGGTGTCTTCCCGCGGTGCAACCTGGCCTGCACACCCTGCTACCACTCCCGCGAGGCGAACCAGGTGGCCGTCGACGGCGGGCACACCGTCGCCGAGGTCGGACGGCAGATGGCCCTGCTGCGGGCCCGGCGGGGACCCCGCGCCCACGCCCAGCTGATCGGCGGCGAGGTCAGCCTGCTGCCGCCGGATGCCCACGCCGCCGCCCTGGCGACCATGCGGGCCAACGGCCGGGAGCCGATGAGCATGACCCACGGCGACTTCGACTACGCCTACCTCGAGGCCCTCGCGCTGGGCCCGGACGGGCGACGACGTTTCGCCCGGCTCTCCTTCGCCGCCCACTTCGACATGCTGATGTTCGGCCGGCGGGGCATCGCCCGGCCGGTGGACGAGGCGGCGCTGAACGAGTACCGCCAGCGGTTCACCACAATGTTCCGGCGGCTCTCGCGCGAGCACGGCGTCCGCAGCTTCCTGGCCCACAACATGACGGTGACCTCGCGCAACGTCGACCAGATCGCCGACGTGGTCCGCTCCTGCCACCGGTTCGGCTTCTCGCTGTTCTCCTTCCAGCCCGCCGCGTACGTCGGTGACAGCCGGCGCTGGCACGACGCCTACGGCGCGACCACCGCGGACCAGGTGTGGGCCCAGGTGGAGGCCGGGGCCGGCACCCGGCTGCCGTACCGGGCGCTGCAGCACGGCGACGAGCGCTGCAACCGCACCACCTACGGGTTCTACGTCGGTGAGCGCTACGTCCCGATCCTGGACGAGCGGGAGCCGGCCGACCTCCGGGTGCGGGACGCGTTCTTGACCCACCTCGGTGGGGTGCCGTTCACCGGGACCCCACCGTGGGCGCTGACCGGCAAGCTGCTGCGCGTGGTGCTGCGTCACCCGTCGGTGCCCTGGGCCTTCGGCGGGTGGACGGTCCGCACCGTGCGTCGGGTGGGCCCGTGGTCGCTGCTGCGGCACGGGGTCAGGCCGGTCACCTTCGTGATGCACTCGTTCATGGACGCGGCGCAGGTGGCGCCGGCGTGGGCGGCGGCCCGCGCCGGGGAGGTCAGCCCGGACCCCGAGATCGCAGCGACCCAGGAGCGGCTCGCGGCCTGCATGTACACCATGGCCCACCCCGAGACCGGCGAGCTCGTGCCTGCCTGCGTCCAGCACAGCGTGCTCGACCCGGCCGAGAACACCGAGCTGCGGACGCTGCTCCCGCTGACGCCGCTGGGACGGGCCGCCGACCTCACGCGCCGAGCGGGAACACCACCGAGCGGTCCACCGGCACCCTGACCGTGACCCGGCCACCCTCCACCACCGCGGACCCCACCGGCAGGTGCGCGGTGAGCAGCAGGTCGCCCGCCGCCAGCCGGACGTCCAGGTGCGAGCCGCCGAACCGGAGCCGCACGACGGTCGCCTCGACGGTGCCGGCCGCGTCGTGGCGGCCGTCCCCGGGGCCGTCGCCGGGCGGGCCCAGCCACAGCACGTCGGGCCTGGCCATCAGCACCGCACGACCGTCCGGCCGGGCAGTGGCCAGGCTCAGCGTCGCCCCGTCCGCCTGGAACCGGCCACCGGCGACGACCCCGGCGACCTCGTTGACGAACCCGAAGAACCGGGCGGCGGCCGGGTCCGGCGGCTGGGTGTAGAACAGCTCCGGCGGGCCCTCACCGAGCAGCCGGCCCGCCGCCATCACCGCGATCCGGTCGGCCACCTCGACGGCTTCCGCCTGGTCGTGGGTGACGAACAGCGTCGTCACTCCGGTCGCCTCGTGGAGCTCGCGGACCAGGGCTCGCATGTCGGCCCGCAGCTCGGCGTCGAGCTGGGAGAAGGGCTCGTCCAGCAGCAGCAGCCGCGGACGGGTGACCAGAGCCCGCGCCAGTGCCACCCGCTGCTCCTGTCCTCCGGACAGCTCGGCGACCCGGCGGCTGCCGAGCCCCCCGAGGCGCACCCGGTCGAGCATCTCCGCGACGGTCCGACGCCGGCGCTCTCCGGCGACGCCGGCCATCCGCAGGCCGAAACCGACGTTCGCGTCGACGTCGAGGTGCGGGAACAGCGTGGGCTTCTGGAAGACCAGGGAGACGGGACGACGCTCGGCCGGCTCGGCGAGCACGGAGACCCCATCGAGCCGGACGTCGCCGGTGTCGGCGGCGACGAGGCCGGCCACCACCTCCAGCGTGGTGCTCTTCCCGCAGCCCGACGGCCCCAGCAGCGCCGTGATCGACCCGGCCGGGACATGCAGGCTCAGGTCGTCCACCGCGACGACCTCGCCGTGCCGCTTGCCGACCCCGTGCAGCGTGACCTCGGCCCCGGTCGCCTCGACATGGCCCCCTGCCGGGGCGCCGGCAGGACGCCGCATGCGGCCCCTCACAGCAGCCCCGGACCCAGGCCGCCGCCGGGGCCGGTGCCGGCCGACAGCTGCCGGGCCACGACGGTGACCAGCACCAGCGGCGGCAGCGCGAGCGTCACCGCGACGGTGGCGGCGAGCGTGGTGTCGGTCGCGGTGACCGCGGAGACCAGCAGCACCGGCAGCGTCTGGACGCGCCCGCCGCCGATCACGAGGGTCAGGATGTACTCGTTCCACGAGATCAGGAACGCCAGCAGCGCGGCCAGGGCCAGCGCGGGCCGCATCATCGGCAGCGTCACGTGCCAGAACGTCGCCACCGACCCCGCGCCCAGCACCCGCGCCTGCTGCTCGAACCGCTCGTCGAACCGCACGTAGGCACCGCCGAGGATCGTGGCGGCGTACGGCACCGCCGGCATCAGGTGCGCGAGCACCACGCCCGGCAGGTGGTCGGCGAGGCCGTAGCGGATGAAGAACACCTGGACGCCGAGCGTGACGGCGATGCCGGGGACGACGACCGGAGCCAGCAGCAGGAACTGGACCAGCGACCGGCCACGGAACCGGTATCGCCCGATCGCGCGGCCGGCGGGCAGCCCCACCACGCACGCGAGGGCGGCGGTGGCGGTCGCGACGACCAGTGACGTGCCGAGGCTGGGCAGCACCCCCAGCCGGGGGTCGGCGAGCAGCCGCAGGCCGCGCGCCGAGAGGTCGTCGGGGACCAGCGCCGGGTACCGCCAGCGGGTCGAGAACATCGTCGCCAGCAGCGGCAGCACCGGCAGCACCGTGGCCACCAGCAGGACCGTCAGCGCGGCGCGCCGTGAGCCGGTCGCCACCGCCGCCCGGGTGCTCACGCTCGCTCCCGCGACAGCCGCGCCGTCAGCCGCAGGTACGCCGCCACCGCCGCGGCTCCGAGCACCGCGATCACCACCGCCACCGCCATGGCGGTCGGCCGCTGGGACAGGTCGGTGTCGCGGAAGTGCTGGTAGGACACCACCGGCAGCGTCGCGGGGAACGGCCGCCCGAGCAGCAGTGGAACCTCGTAGGAGCCGGCGGCGAACGCCAGCACCAGCACGCTGCCCGCCAGCACGGTCGGCGCGATCACCGGCAGCGTCACGTGCCACAGCCGCTGCCACCGGGTCGCGCCGAGCGTCCGGGCGGCGTCCTCGAGCGCCGCCACGTCGCGCGAGAGCGTGACCAGGGCGACCAGGCACAGGAACGGCGTCTCCTTCCAGACGTACTCGGCGATGATGCCCCACCCGAACGAGTCGCCGACCAGCGCGGGGAAGGACCGCGGGTCCGGCCACAGGCCGACGGCTCGCCCCACCCGGGAGACCAGTCCCGTGTCGGAGAGCAGCAGCAGCATCGAGACCGCGCCGACGAGGTGCGGGACCGCCAGGTTCGCGGTCAGCACCGAGGTCAGCGCGGCGCGGCCCCGGGTCACCCGGCGCAGCAGCAGCGCCGTGGCGACCCCGAGCACGGTGGCGACCGTGGTCGACACCACGGCGACCCGCAGCGTGATGCCCAGCGAGGCACGCACCGCCGGGTCCGTCCACAGCGCCCGGTAGGCGTCGAGGCCGAGCCGCGAGCCGGGCAGGTACGGCTGGTGGCCCAGGCTCTGCGCCAGCGTGCTGAGTGCCCCGGCCCCGAAGGTCAGCGCGACCACGGCCAGCGCCGGCGTGAGCAGCAGGACCGGGCGGCACCGCGCCGCGAGCGCGCGGAGCAGGGCTGGGTTCCGGACTGGGTTTAGGGCTGGACCCTGGGCGGGGCTCCCGGCCGGGGCGAGGCGCGCTGTCACCGCTGGAGGACGCGCGTCGTCCAGTCCCGCTCCAGCCGCTCGACGTAGCTGCTGGACAGCTCCGGCACCACGTTGCGCGTGAGCTCGGCCAACGGGAGCACCGAAGGGTGGGTGGGCACGGCGGCGAACTCGGCCCGCAGCGCGGGGCCCAGGGTGTCGAGGTCCACGGCGGGGAAGACGCCCTCGGCACGGTAGAGCTCGAGCTGGGTCCGGGGCTCGCCCAGGACGTCGGCCAGCACCAGCGCGGCGGCCCGGTGCTCGGCGTTGCTCGGGATCGCCACGAAGCTCACGTTGCCGACGTTCCCCCCGGCGAGCACGGCCTGCCGGGTGGTGGCGGGGAACACGCCCTTCGCGACCAGGTCGCCGACCGCGCCCGGACCGTAGGTGAAGTACGCGGCCACCGCACCGTCGGCGTACAGCCGCTCGACCTCGGCCTGCGTCTGCGGGTAGGTCTCGCCGCGACGCCACAGGCTGGGCTCGAGCGCCTGCAGCCGTGACCAGAGCCGCGCAGCCACCGGCGGGTACGTCGACTCCGAGGGCCGGTCCGGCAGGGCCCCCGACCCCGGTGTGTCGTGCAGGAAGGTGCGCACCACCATCGAGCCGGTGAAGTCCGGCGGCGCCGGGTAGGTGAACCGGCCTGGATGGCGCTCCACCCAGTCCTGCAGGGTCGCCAGCGACCGCACGTCGCGAGCCGACAGCCTCGCGCTGTCGTAGACCAGCGCACTGCTGGCCTGCTGCCAGGGCGCCTCACAACCCTCGACGGGGACGCCGAAGTCGTGGCTGATGGCCGGGTCGGTGGCGTCGACGTACGCCGCGGACGGCAGGTCCTGCGCCCAGCCGCAGGACCACAGCCCGGCCTGCACGCCGGTCGCGAAGTTCTCGCCGTTGACCCAGACCGCGTCCACGCCGCCGCCGCTGGTCCGGCCGGCCTGCACCTCACCGAGGACCTTGTTGACCGCGTCCGCCGTGTCCTGGACCCGCACCTGTTTCAGGGTCACGCCCTGCTCGGCCAGCCGGTCGGCGACGTACCCGTTGACGAACGAGTTCAGCGTGCTGTCCCCGCCGTACATGTACCAGCGGACGCTCTGGCCCCGGGCCTGGGACAGCACCGTCTCCCACCGCGCGGCGTCGACCGGGTCGGCTGCCTGGGAGGCGGCACCGCCACCGCAGGCGGTCAGCAGCACCGCGGTCGCGGTCGACGCCGCCGTGGCCCGGACCCGGGCGATCAGAGTCATTCGTGGTCTCCTCGCAGGACTGGCCGGGCGGGCCCCAGCCGTCCGTTCGTGACGTTGCCGGGCGTGACATTGCCGGGCCGGCGCAGCAGGGTCACGCCCCACCACACCCGCTGGGCGGCGGTCGCGGCGACGGCGGCGGTGAAGCCCCAGGCGATCTGCTCCGACCAGGCGGGGAGCAGGCAGAAGCCGACGTAGACCAGCACGGTCTCGGTGCCCTCGGCCAGCCCGCCGACGAACCGCAGCGAGCGACCGTCGACCCAGCCCTGGGCGCGTCGGCGCTCCAGGATGGAGGACAGGCTCAGGAACGCCGTGCCGGACAGGTAGTAGGCGACCAGCAGCGCGACGCAGGCGAGCCTGGCCTCCGGCCGGGCCACCGCGACCGCGGCCACGAAGCCGGCGTAGATGCTGAAGTCGGCGAGCACGTCGAGGAAGCCGCCCAGGTCACTGGCACCCTGGCGTCTCGCGACCGGGCCGTCCAGGCCGTCGAGCAGCCGGTTGAGGAGCCAGAGCACGAGCGCGACCGCCCAGGCCTGGTTCGCCGCCGCCACGCAGGCGCCGACGCCGGCGAACCACCCCGCCCCGGTCACGGCCACGGCAGGAACGCCACGCCGCGCGAGCCAGCCGGCGCCGCGGTCCAGCGCCGGGGCCAGGACGTCGCGCGCGCGTGCGTCAAGCACCGTCCGCCCCCGTCCGTCCGGTCCGGGCCCCGTGAAGGCCGACCATCGGCACCCGGCGGCCGGACCGGCTGCGGCCTCGACCCGCTACCGCCACGCCCGTGGCCATCGCGGCGACCACGACCCACGAGGAGACGTTCAGCTGGGCCGCACCGGACAGGCCGTGCCCCAGGTTGCAGCCACCGGCGACCCACCCGCCGGCCCCAAGCAGGAACCCGCCCGCCGCGAGCTGGAGGTAGCGCACCCTGGTCTCGCCACGGGGCCGCCACGCGCCCGTCGACCTCGCTGCCACGTGGGCGCCGAGGACGATCCCGGGCAGGAACGCGACCAGCCACCAGTCGGCCCGGCCGGTGGCGAGACCGTGGACCGCGCCCACCGTGCTCGGGCCGAAGGAGGCCCCGCCCACGGCGGCCAGCAGCCAGCCGATGACGGTGACCGCTCCCAGCGCCGCGCCGATCATCGGCCAGTCCCAGCGGGAGGCGTCGCGCGAGCGTCCGCACCGCCGGCGGCCAAGACCCGCACCGACCCCCAGGGCCACCGCCAGCAGCACCGCCGCGACGGCGAGCCGAGGCACGCCCAGCACCGCCGGGATGGTGCCGGCCGTGCCGCCGGCCAGCAGCGTCGGGCCGAGCGTCGGCAGCAGCCCGGCGGCGAGCTCGCCGCCGGCCCAGCCGGCGAGCCCGACCAGGGCACCGAGCATCCCCGCCCCGAGCTTGTAGAACAGGCCGGACAAGCAGGACCGGGCCACCACCATCCCGACCCCGATCAGCAGACCGCCGGCGACGTTGGACACGGGGCGGAACGCCAACCCGGTGTTCAGGCCCGTCGACCACGGCGACGCGAACAGCGCGGTCAGCCCCAGTGCCGCGAGCGCGACCCCGAGCAGCCACCCCTGCAGCAGCCGCGTGCGGCCCTCGAGGGCACCGGCGAACATCGAGTGGAAGCAGAGGTCGGAGCGCTGCAGCACGTAGCCGAGCGCCGCGCCGGCCGCCGCGCCCGCCGCGAGGGCGACGATCACTGGACCCCGCCCCCCGCGAGCCGGTGCCGTCGCACCCGCACGAGCGCTCGGGTCAGGGCCGCGACCGCCGGCCGCTGCAGGCTCTCCCGCACGTCGGCGACCGCGGCGTTCCACAGGGCGTCGCAGAACGTCGGGTAGGCGTGCGTGACGCCGGCGACCTGGCGGGTGCGCAGCCCGCGGCTCACCGCGAGCGTCGCCTCGCCGAGCACCTCCCCGGCCCGGGGTCCGACCGCGACGGCACCCACCAGGCGGCGGCGGGAGTCCAGGACCAGCCGTAGGTAGCCCTGCGTGCGCCCCTCGGTGACGGCCCGGTCCAGGTGCTCGTGGTCGACGGTGACCACCCGTAGCCGTGGGTTCGCCGCCGCGGCCGACGGGGCGACCCCCACCGCCGCCACCTCCGGGTCGGTGAAGGTCACCCGCGGCACCGCCCCGCCCACGTGGCGCCGCACGCCCAGCACGGCGTTGCCGGCAGCGAGCGACCCGTGCACCCCGGCCACATGGGTGAAGCGCGGGTGGCCGGTCAGGTCGCCGGCCGCCCAGACCCGGGGGTTGGTGGTGCGCAGCGCCGCGTCGACGCGCACCTGGCCGCGGTCGTCGACGTCGATCCCGGCGGAGGCCAGCCCGAGGTCCTCCGTGCGGGGTGAGCGGCCGACCGCGACCAGCACCTGGTCGAACCGGGCCCCACGGCCGTCCTCGAGCCGGACCCGGCCGGCCTGGCCGTCGGTGGGGGCGACCACCTGGTGGACCGGGGAGCCCAGCAGCACCTCGACCCCGTCACGGTGCAGGCTGTCGAGGACCAGCGCCGACGCCTCGGCCTCCTCGGCTGGCAGCACCCGGCCCGCAGCCTCGACGATCGTCACCTGCGAGCCGAGCCGGGCGAGGGCCTGGCCGAGCTCGCACCCGATCGTGCCGCCGCCGATGACGAGCAGCCGCGCCGGCAGCACGTCGAGGTCCCACACCGTGTCGCTGGTCAGCGGCTGGGCGTCGGCCAGCCCCGGGACCGGCGGCACCGCCGGCCGGGCCCCCGTGGCCAGCACCGCCCGGACGAACGAGACCGGCTCGCCATCGACGTCGAGGCTACGGGCCCCGGTGAACCTCGCGCTACCGTGCCGGACCGCGACCCCGGCCGCCCGCATCGCCGCGGGTGAGTCCTCGGGCTCGATCGCCGCCACCGCAGCCCGCACCTGCGCCATGACCCGGTCGAAGGCGACGGTGACGGGCCCGGTGTCCACGCCCAGCTCGGGGGCGCGGCGCGCCGCCGCGGCGGTGTGGGCAGCGGCCAGCAGAGTCTTCGACGGCACGCAGCCGGTCCACAGGCAGTCGCCTCCGGTCCGGTCACGCTCCACCAGCAGCACGGTGGCCCCCAGTCCGGCGGCGGTCTTGGCGGCCACGATGCCCGCCGTGCCGCCGCCGACGACGACCAGGTCCCAGACCTGCTCGGGACCGGTCGTCGAGACCGCGGGGCTCATGTGGGCTCCGAGTCGGCCAGCCGGCGCACCGCGGGGTCACGGTGCGGGTGGCGCTGGCTCCGGCGGGCCGACGATCGGCAGGTGGCCGTGCTGGTGGGTGTGGAGATCATCGGACCCTCCTGGGGGCGTCGCCGGAATGGCAGGGCACGCTGCGGGAACCCGGTGAGGCAGTCATGATGTTCCCGGGACGGCACGCTGCTGCGGGTCGCAGGGACCGGCGATGACCGGTACCACCACGACGATCGGGGAGCCGACGGTGCGGCACGACCGCTACACCTGGGCCGCGCGGTGGTACGACGCGCTGGCCTTCGAGCGACCCGTCTACCGGGCCGGGCGACTGGCCGGCGTCGCCGCGACCCGGCTGGCCGTCGGCGACCGGGTCCTGGACCTGGGCTGCGGGACCGGCCTGAACCTGCCGCTGCTGCAGGCCGCCACCGGCCCGACCGGTTCGGTCGTGGGGCTGGACCGCAGCGAGCAGATGCTGGCGCTGGCCGACCGACGCGCACAGCAGGAGGGGTGGTCGACGGTCCACCTGGTCCGGGCCGACGCGACGACCGTCACCCCGGCGGAGCTGCTGGGCACCGGGAGCGGTCCCGGCCCCGCTCGCGACGGCGGGCCCTTCGACGCGGTGCTGTGCACCTACTCGCTCTCGCTGATGCCGGACTGGCGCACTGCCTGGCGCACGGCGCTGGCGGTGACCCGGCCCGGGGGACGGCTGGTGGTCGTCGACATGGCCCGTCCCACCGGTGCGGCGCGCCTGCTGACGCCGCTGGCGCTGCTCGCGTGCCGGGCCGGCGGAGCGGACATCGACGCGCACCCGTGGACCGCGGTCGCGGACCTCGACGACGTGAGGTCCGAGCGGCTGCGCGGCGGCCACATCGAGGTCTGGTCCGGTCGACGTTCGTGACGGCGGGCCGCCGCGATCCGTCACGTCGGCGGCCCGGCGGCAGCCCGCCCGGCGCTCTGACCGGCAGCCCGACGCCTGAGAGCGAGCGTCACCGCGCCGAGTGAGAGCAGCAGCAGCGACGCCACCGCCACGACGAACGGCCACGACCCGGGGGTGCCGGCGAAGGAGCCGACCGCCACGTAGGCCACGGTGCCGGGGACGATCCCCAGCGCGGTCCCCAGCAGGTAGTCCCGGCCACGCACCGAGGTGAGCCCGGCGCCGTAGTTGAGCGCCGTGAACGGGACGACCGGGACCAGCCGGGCGCCGAGGACCGCGACCAGCCCCCGGCGTGCCAGCAGGGCGTCGAGCCGGGCCACGCGAGCGCCGGTGAGCCGCTCCACCGTCGGCTGCCCGAGCACCCGGCCCAGCCAGAACGCCGCTCCAGCACCGAGCAGGGCCGCCACGTAGACCAGGGCCACCCCGACCGGCAGGCCGAACACCGCGCCCGCGACGGCCGACAGCACGTTCTTCGGCAGCGGTGCCAGCGTCGCAGCGGCGTACACGGTCACGAAGGCTACGGGTCCCAGCACGCCGGCCTCGTCGACGACCTGCTTGAGCCGGTCTGCGGTGGGCAGCTCCGTCCGCCAGGCGAGGACCGCGCCGACGCCCAGCAGGGCCACCAGCAAGGTCGGCCGCCACCACGTCAGCCGCTGGCGTGAGCGGTCGGCCATCGGTGTCCCCTTGCTCGGCGCCCCCGCCCTGAGAACGCTACCCCGGCGTCGGCCGCCCGCTGACCGGCGCGGAGGCGCTGGTCGTGCTCCAGGCGGCCCTGGCGCCGCTGTGCCCGATCAGGACCACCTGCACCAGCGTGCCCGCAGCAAGCACCACGGCGGCGGCGGGCAGCGCGACCCGAAGGGCCGTCCCCGGGGTGCGCCGGCGCCGCGTCCACCAGTGCGCCGCGGCGACGGCCGCAAGCGGCACCACCCACCAGATCAGCAGGTCGGCGAGCCTGGCGTGGTCGGCCACCAGCGCGGAGCGGCCGGTGCTTCGCTCGAGGCTCTCCCCCGAGCCCGTGGACAGCGGTGTGAGCACCACCGCCAGCACCGAGAGCGCGAGCGGCAGCAGCCCCGCCCACTCCCGGAACCGTGGCCACAGCACTGCCAGCGCGACGCTGACGGCCGCCGCCGGGACCACCGTCACGGTGGCGTGGACGATCAGCGGGTGGACGGGCAGCCCGAAGACGGTGTCGAGCATCAGGGCTTCTCTCTGGGTACGGGGACGAGGTCCTGGAGCCCAGGTTGGTCGGTGCCACCTGACCCGCACCTGACCGTGCCCGCAGGGCTCGGGTCATGCCCGCGGCAGCGTGAGGGTGAAGCAGGTCGGCCGGGCCGCCGAGGTGAGCTCCACCTCTCCGCCGAGGGTGCGGGCGGCGCGGCGGGCCAGGGCCAGCCCCAGCCCGGCGCCGGGGCTGTCGGGATCCCGGCGCCCGGCGAGGAACACCGTCTCCGAGTCGGTGAGGTCGACCCCCGCGCCGTCATCGCTGACAGCGACCTCGACGCTGCGCTCCGAGAGCGAGCACGACACCTCCACGCGGGTGGCGGCGTATCGCAGCGCGTTCTCGAGCAGCGGTGTGAGGGCCCGCACCGCGACCTCGACGGTGGCCGCGACCGCGACGTCGCCGTGGGCGTCGTCGTCGAGGTCGTCGAGGTCGTCGACCAGGAGTGCCGTCCCCGCCGGCACGGTGTGCCCGCTCAACGCGGCCGCCACGACGGCGCGCAGGCTCGCGCGCGACTCCCGCTGGGTCTCCCCTCGGGCGATCGCCAGCAGCGTCGTGATGGTGCCGCCCAGCTCCTCGGTCAGCGAGACCACCCGCTCGAGCCGCTGGGCGGTGCCGGGGTCGGGATCGGTCATCAACCCCAGCTCGGCCTCGCCGCGGATCGCGGTCAGCGGGGTGCGCAGCTCATGGGCGAGCTCCGCCCCGAGCCGCCGCTCGGTGCGCAGGGCGCCTGCCACCCGGTCGAGCAGCACGTTCAGGGTGCGCCCGAGGTGGGCGATCTCGTCGTCCCCACCGGTCGCCTCGAAGCGGGCGTCCAGCTCGTGGGCGCTCCAGTCCTCCGCGAGGGCCGCCATCGAGCCGACCGGGCGCAGCGTTCGGCTCACCGTCCACGCGGCCAGGCCGGTGGCGCCGCCGGTGACGAGCAGCCCGAGCACGCTCAGCACGACGACGGTCTGGGTGCGGGTGGCCTCGTAGGGCTCCAGGCTCTCCGAGACGACCAGCACGCCACGGCCGGCCAGCGGCGCCGCCAGGTAGGCCCGGTCAGCCCGGTCCACACGGGTCCGGGAGGTCACCGACGCCAACGACCGTGCCGTCTCCT
Source organism: uncultured Actinomycetota bacterium (assembly GCA_963781695.1). GTDB lineage: Bacteria > Actinomycetota > Actinomycetes > Propionibacteriales > Nocardioidaceae > Nocardioides_B. Next base: position 205,437 of record CAWAGE010000005.1, on the reverse strand, counting down.
GCACCCGGCGGCCCGCGGGCGGCCCGGTCACCTGGCTGCCGTCGGCACGGAACAGCCAGGTGCTGTCCTGGACCGTGTCCGGGGTGGTCGGCGTGACCGAGAGCACCTCCCTGCTCTGCTGCAGCGCGGTCGCCACGACGGTGAACCGGTCCGTCAGCGTGCCGTCGACGCTGCGGGTCGTCAGCGCGCTCAGCGCCAGCAGGACCGCCCCCACCATGACGGCCACCGCGACCGCCGAGACCAGGGCGGTCGACCAGACGATCCGGGTGCGCAACCGGCCGGAGCGCGTCATCGAAGGACGAACCCCACGCCCCGCACGGTCTCCAGGGCCACCGGGGACCCGATGGCCGCCAGCTTGACCCGGATCCGCCGGGCGTAGGAGTCGATGGTGTTCTCGTTGACCATGGCGCCGTCGGGCCAGCCCGCGGCCACCACCGTCCGGCGCCGCACCACCGCCTCGGGACGTGCCGCAACGGCCGCCAGCATCCGGAACTCCGTCGGGGTCAGCCGCACCTCCTGCCCGTCGTAGCGGACCGAGTAGCGCTCGGGGTCGAGGTGCAGCCCGGTGACCGTCGGCGGCAGCGGCCGGGTGCGCTTGTGGAGCGCCTCCAACCGCACCAGCACCTCCGAGATCGCGAACGGCTTGACCACGTAGTCGTCGCCGCCCGCGTGGAACCCGGCGACCCGGTCGTGCACGCCGTCCAGGGCGGTGAGGAACAGCACCGGGGCGTGCTGGCCGTTGGCCCGCAGCGCCTGGCACACGTCGCGCCCGTCGGCGTCCGGCAGCCCGATGTCGAGGATCATGACCTCCACTCCCGAGACCAGGGTGAAGTTGCGCAGCGCCTCGGCCCCACTGCGGGCGAGCACCACGTCGTGACCGTTCATCCTCAGGGCCTCGGTGAGCACCCGTCGCACGGCGGCGTCGTCCTCGCAGATCCCGATCCTGGTCACGGCCACATGGTGCCCCACCGCAGGAGGGGGACGGGGGCAGGGACCGGTCAGGTCAGAGGTCGCCCTCGAGGAACTGGGCGCGACCCAGGCCGAAGGACCAGTCGTCCCGACCGTTGGTCACGACCGAGACCACCAGGTCGGTGGGCGCGAGGCCGCAGTGCTGCTCGAGCCGGGCGGCCAGCTCGCGGTAGACCGCCTTCTTCTGCTCCTCGGAGCGGCCCTGCTGGAAGATCTGGATGACGGTGACCCCGTCGGTCCGCTCGAACCCGAGCCCGGTGTCCTCCGCGATGATGTGCCCCACCGGGTGCTCGGTGATGACCTGGTAGCGGTCTCGCGGCGGCGCGGCGAAGACCTCCAGCATCACCTGCTGGACGGTGTCGGCGAGCAGCCGCAGCTCCTGCGGGCTGCGGCCCTCCTGGACGTCGATCCTCACCAGCGGCACGACCGGCTCCCTTGCTTCGAGATTGTCCTGACATTTGTACAATATCAAGCCGAGCCCGATGGCGCGAGCCCTCATCGCGGGTAGCTGCCGACCAGGTCGCCACGGAGCACCCGCGCGCTCGACACCAGGTGCAGCAGCTCTGGCCCACGCCTCGGCCCCGCGACGCGACGAGGCCCCTGCCGGTCACCCGGCCGGGGCCTCGCGCTCGTGGCTGTCGGCGGCTACCGCACGACGGAGAGGACGCGCGGGGTGCTGGTGGCGGCCAGGTGGTCGGCGTCACCACCCCACCGGGCGGTCACCGTCCAGGCTCCGACCCGGCCCGGTGCCCGAGTCGTCACCGACCAGGTGCCGGCCGCCGACACCGTGGCGGTGGCGGTGAGCGACCGCTGTCCGGTGCGGCTGACGGTCACCGTGATCCGCGCCCCCTGGTGGCTCGGCGAGAGCCTGCCGGCGTAGGTCACCGGCCGGCCCCGCGCGACCGTGGGCACAAGCGGGTTGACCGTCAGGACGGCCCGCACCGCCACCCGTTGCAGCGGGCTGGTCGACGCCTGGTTGCTCGCGTCCCCGAGGAACCGGACCCGAAGGTCCGAGCTGGCCGCCGGCCGGACCGCGTCGAAGGTGTAGCGGCCGTCCGGCCCGGTGAGCGCCACCGCGTCCGGGACGGTCACCCACGCCACCGTGCCCACCCGGCGCTGCTGCAGCACGACCTGCCGACCGGCGAGACCCACCGCACTGGAGACCAGCCGGCCCCGCAGCGACGTGGTTGCACCCGCGTCGAGGGTCGTCGGGGTCGGGGTGGTCAGGCTCAGGCTGCTGGCCGGGAGCCCGATGACGAACGTCCACGAGCCCATGAGCCCGGCGTTGCCGGCTGGGTCGAAGGCCCGGGCCTGCAGCGTGAGCGAGCGGGAGACCGCGACCGGCTCGGTGTAGAGCGGGCTGGCCGCCGAGGGCGTCGAGCCGTCCAGCGTGTAGTGGATCTCCGCGGTCGGGTCGTCCGAGGTCAGGCTCACCTGCTGCCCCGCCGCGAACGTTCCCCCTGCGGGGCTGGCGTCCACCGTCGGTGCGGTGAAATCCAGGGTGTAGACCTCCGTGCCGGGAGCCGACTGCGCCCCGTCGGCGCCGATCGCCAGGTAGCGCAGCGTCGTGGTGCCCTCCGACTCGATCGCGATCGGCCCGTTGTAGCGGCTGCTGTCCGCCGTCGGCTCCGAGCCGTCGGTGGTGTAGTGCAGCGTCGCGGTCGGGTCGTTGCTCGCGAGCCGCACCGACTGCGTCGCTGTGTAGGCGCCGCCTCGGGGGGTCGCCGTGGCGCGCAACCGGGCGATCCGTCCCTGCACGACGAACTGGTCGGTCTCGCCGACCAGCGCCGGGGCCGGCAGCGCCGCGCCGGTCCGGTCGGTGACCTGCTCGAGCCGGAACAGGTTGGTGTCGAAGGGACTGCCCACGACGGTGTGTGGGGTGGCCCCGTCACCGACGTAGCCCTCCGGAGCGCCCTCGTCCCAGCGCAGGAAGGGTCCGACCGGCGACTCCAGCAGCTCGGCGAAGGTGCACGGCGGTGCCAGGCAGCCGGTGTCGTCGGTGTGGAAGATCGAGCCGTCCGGTCCGGCGGTGAGTCGCTCGACTCCGTAGGGGTGGGTGACCCGGTAGGTGGCGCCGGGCACCAGCCCGTCGACCCGCACCCGCACCCGGCCGAAGCCGACCTGGTCGCCGGGGCGCACCGGTCCTCCTGCGAAGGCCGCCTCGACGCCGAGCACGAGCCGGGCTCGTCCCGCGCCGACGCGGAAGCCGGCGTCACCGGCCCACCAGAACGCCTCGTCGGGGAAGTTGCCCGGGAACGTCACCGGCGAGCCGGGGTCGGGCAGGTCGCCGACCACCGGGCACAGCGGGTCGTCCAGGCAGAGATCCAGCCGCAGCCCGGGCTCGCCGGGGCTCGCCCCGAACTCCTGGTACCAGGTGGGGAAGCCGTTGGCCGGGTCGACCGGACCCGCGGCCTGGAGGTTGCGGACCACGAAGTGGAACCTCGCGACCGGTCCGGTCACCCCGTCGCTGACCGCCATCGCGGTCACCGTCGTCGGGCGGTTGACCGTGATCGGCCCCGTGAACGTCGCGGTGGCGCCGACGGGCTCGCCGTCGACGACGCGGGGCCGGGTGCCGTCGGTGGTGTAGTAGATCCTCGACGAGGCCAACGGGTCACCGTCGACGGTGGCCGACAGCGTCACCGACTGCTTGCCCTGGAAGGGGCCGGCGGCGGGGGCGGGGTCGGCGGAGACCGTGGGCAGCGCGCCCTGGACGGTGTACTCCTCGGTGTAGACCTCGCTGGTCTCCCCCGAGTCGAGGTCGACCGCCATGAACCGCAGCGTCGTGGTCCCGGCCGGGATCGCGACGACCGCGGCCGCCCGGGTGTCCCCGGTGGCAGGCACGTACTGCGAGACCCCGTCGGGGAGCGAGCCGTCGGCGTTGAGGGTCGGCACCGAGCCGTCCGTGGTGTAGACGATCCTGGACTCGTCGGGGAACGACGCCTGGATCGTCACGTCCTGAGGCTCGCCGTAGAGGCCGCCCTGCGGCGAGACGGTGGCGCGCAGCCGCGCCACCCGGCCCTGGACCGCGAACTGGTCGGTCTGGACCGTGTCGACCCCCGGGCCACCGATGTCGGGGCCGTCGATGCGGAAGACGTTGGTGCCGTAGGGGCTGCCGGTCACGGTGTGCTCGACGAGCGGGTTGCCGACGTAGCCGGCCGGGGCCGCGGGGGCCTCGGCAGGGTCCCAGCGAAGGAACGGGCCGACCCGCCCGTCGAGGGCGGAGGCGAAGTCACAGGGTGCCGCGAGGCAGCCGATGTCCTCGGTCATCCGGGCCCGGCCGCGGTCGTCGGCGGTGACGACGTCGACCCCGTACGGCGTGGTGACGGTGTAGCTCTCGCCCGGGGCGGCGTCGTCGATGCGGATGCGCAGGCGCGAGAACGCCGTCTGCTGGCCGACCGCCACCTCGCCGGTGGCGCCGAAGGCGGCCTCCTGCGCCATCACGAGCAGCGCGCTGGCACCGGAGGGGGTCGTCATCGCGGCCTCACCGGACCACCAGAACGCCTCGTCGGGGAAGTTGTCGGGGAAGGACCGGGGCTGGCTCGGGTCGGGCAGCGGGCTGACCACCGGGCACAGCGGGTCGTCGTAGCAGATCTCCAGCCGGACCGGGTCCAAGCCGGCCGCGGCGTCGCCCTTGTCGCCGTACCAGAACGGGTAGCCGTGAGCGGCGTCGACGGGACCCACCGCGGCGAGGGCGCCCTTGCCCCTGTTCTCGGGGATGTCGATCAGGTATCGCTCGCTCATCACCGTGGACTGCCCGGCGGTGCTGACCGCGACGAACTTCAGGGTGGTCATGGCGGTCAGGTGGACCGGGTCGTTGCGGTAGAGGGTGCCGTGGGGCACGGCGGTGACCTCCATCGTCGTCGGGTCCTGCTCGACGACGGGGTCGGTGCCGTCGGTGGTGTAGTAGATCGCCGCGTCCGCGTCGCTCGCGGTCAGCTCCACGTCCTGCGCGGTGGTGTAGGACCCACCGGCCGGGCTGGCGCTCGCGGTCGGCGCGAGGATCGTGTACTCGCGCCGCACCACCGGTGAGACGTTGCCCGCAGCGTCCACGGCCACGGCCTTCAGCACGGTGCTCGCGCCGTCGGTGTTGCCGTTGACCGGAACCGGGCCGGTGTACCGGCGGCTTTCCACGGTCGGGTCAGCGGGGTCCTCGCCACCCGGAGCGACCTGGGCGACGGTGTAGTGCACCACCGGTGTCGGGTCCTTGGCGTCGTTCGCGATGAGCTCGACGTGCTGGGCGGAGGCGTACGTGCCGTCGGCCGGGGTGGCGCTCAGGTCGGGGGCGGTGGCGTCGATGACGTAGGCGTCCCGGCTGGGGGTCGAGGGACCACCGGTGACGGGGTCGGTGACCACGGCGCCGGCCACCACGTTGACGGCCCGGATGACGGTGTCGTCCTCGACCGGCACGGGGCCGTCGGCGCGCACCGCCCCGGCCGCGGGGGTGCCGTCGGGGGCCACCGGCGACTCGCCGTCGGTGGTGTAGAACACCTCGGCCTCGGGCTCGGAGCCCACCAGTGAGACCGAGACGGCGGACTGGTAGGACCCCCCGGCGGGGGACGCGACCACCGCGGGCCGGGCGTACTTGCCCTGGACGGCGAACAGGTGCTCCTCACCGACAGTCTGCGGGGCGGCGAGGGGGTCGCCGGCGGCGTCGTGGGTCCGCACGACCTGGACGAAGTTGCGGCCGACCGGGCTGCCCACGACCCGGTGCGGGGTCAGCGCGTCGCCGAGGAAGCCGGCGGGGGCGGCCGGCCCGACGGCGGGGTCCCACCGCAGGAAGCTGTCCTGCACGCCTCCGGCCCCTGAGTCCGCGAGCCCGGCGAAGTCGCCGCAAGGGGGAGCGAGGCAGCCCACGTCCTGGGTGTCGTTGATCTCGCTGCGCCTCGGGTCGACCGTCGCGACCACGTAGGTCTTGGTGCCGTAGGGGTAGCGCACCTCGTAGGTGCCGGGCTCATCCACGTCGAGCCGGATCCGCAGTCGGTTGAAGGCGATCTGCTGGTCGGCACCCGGGCCGGCGAACGCCGCCTCGGTCGCCATCTCGACCAGGCCGAGCTGGCCCCCCACCGACACCTGCGCGGCGGCGTTGAACCAGAAGGCCTCCCCGTCCGGCGCGACCAGGTCGGATCGGGCCGTCAGGCAGCCCGGCGGCCCGTCGAGGCACAGGTCCAGGCGTCCAGCGCCGTCGGCGACCCAGAACGGGACCCCCGTCGAGGGGTCGACCGGTCCCACCCCCAGCGGTGCCGCCTGCGCGGCGGTGGGCGCCAGCAGCGCGGTGACCATCCCGGTCACCACCAAGGCCCCCAGGGCTCGGCGTGCGGATCCGCGCGCCGGCTTTCGGGACGAGGGCGCTCCCACTCGTCGAGTGCCGTTCAGCTTCATGTCCGTTGCTCCCGATCGTCGCGGATGTACTGCGCATACAGCGCAGAATGGACATGCTTCGCGAAGCGACTTGCAAAAACCTTGAAGAGCCATGGGTACGACCCGTCGCGATGGACGCGGTGCACCTCAGGACCCGGTCAGACAGGCCGGTCAGGAAGCGACGACGGCCCTCAGCACGTCGGGTCCGCCGAGCAGCGTGACTCCCACCACCCGGGCCCGGCCGAGCCGCAGCGACGCCGCGAGGTCGAGGCGTGCGGTGCCGTCGGCGGTGGCGCGGAACGTGCCGGCCGAGGTCCGGTCTCCGCGCTCGTCGGCCAGCCACGCGCCGTAGGTGCGGCCCGGGCGCAGGCCGCGGACCTCGAGGCTCACCGAGGTCCCCCAGCCGCGGTCGGCCACCACGGCAGTGCCGGCCGCCCCGCCGCCGCCGGCCAGCGCCACCTCCTGGCCGTCATCCCCGGCCCGTCCCAGCAGCCCCGCCGCGGCCGCCGACACCACGGCGACGCCGGCGGCGGCCAGACCCACCCGGGTCAGCACCCGACGTCGGCGCCCGGCTCGCTCCTTGGCCATCGACGCCAGCACCCGGTCGAGCCCGGCCGGGGCGAGCCGAACGACCGGTGGCGCCGTGGTCCCGACCGGCACCCGCCCCAAGGCCGCCACGACCGGTGCGAGCCGCTCGACCTCCGCCGCGCAGGTGGGGCACTCGAGCAGCAGCTGGGCTACCCGGTCGCGGTCCTGCTGCTCCAGCCCGCCGAGCAGGTACGGCCCCAGGTCCTCGGCGCGCAGCAGGCAGTCGTGCCTCATCCCTGCCACCCCATCTCCTCCAGCGCCAGCCGCAGTGCGCGCAGCCCGTAGAACGCCCGGCTCCGCGCCGTCCCCTCGGGGATGCCCAGGTCCGCGGCCACCTCGGCGTAGGGACGGCCGCGCTGGTAGGTCTCCACCAGGACCACGCGGTGCTCTGACCGGATCCGCCGCAGCGCCTCCTCCATCATCCACGAGTCCAGTGCCTGGTCGAGCAGGTCGACCGGCTCCTCGCGGAGCCCGGTCACCTCGGAGCCGTGCGGGGTCGGCCGGACCACGCGGGCCCGCGACTCGTCGACGACGACGTTGCGCAGGATCGCGTACAGCCAGGGCCGCAGCGGCCGGCTCGGGTCGTAGCGGTCCGCGGCCCGCCAGGCCCGCAGGAAGGTGTCCTGGACGGCCTCCTCCGCCGCGGCGGCGTCGCCCAGTGCCTTGAGCGCGTAGCCGAACAGCTCGCCGGCATGCGTCGACCACGCGTCGCGCAGGCCGCTCTCACCGGACAGGTCCACCACCTGTCCGGTCGCCTGTCCGGTCGCCTGTCCGGTCGCCTGTCCGGCCGACTCGCGGCCCCGTCGGTGCACGTCCAGCGACCTCCGCTCCTTGCTCACGTCTGGGTACGTCGCCCGGGGCCGCGGCGTTCACCTCCGGACCGATGCCGCGACGCGTGAACGCCCCCGGCTCCTCGACCGTATCCGCACCGGAAGGTCACCCGACCCATCCAGCCGAACCCAGCACCGAACCATCACCGGAGGCATCCATGCAGCACCCCCGCAGGCTCACCGGCGTCGGAGCGCTCGCCGCGCTCGGCCTCCTCCTGTCCCCCACCGCCGCGCTGGCCCACGGTGGGGGTGACGACCTCGTCGACGCCGACCTAGTCCCGTCGATGCCGGCCGACCAGGCCATCGACCACGTGAAGCCGGGCGCGGCCCCGTGGATCCTGGGCGACGGCAAGGTCCGGGTGCGCGCGGACGGCCGGATGGACGTCGAGATCGAGGGGCTGCAGATCCCGGACTTCCAGGGCCTCGGCGACCGCAACCCAGTGACCTCCATCCGTGCGGTGCTCCACTGCGGCGGCACCGCGGCCGGGGACAGCGGCCCGCGACCCATGTCGGACCCGGCCGGCGACGCGAAGCTCCGGGTGTGGCTGTCGGTCCCCCGACAGTGCGCGAAGGCCACGGTGCTGATCAAGCCCGCCGGGGCCGACGTCTACATCGCCAGCGCGGTGGCCGGCGACCGCGACTGACCCGCTCGGCCCGAGCGACGCCGGGTGCGGCTCGCCCAAGGAGCCGCACCCGGGGTCACCCCCACACGTGCGGCCACCGGCCGTGCACCGCCTCCTTGGCGGGGTCCGGGCTCAGCACGTTGCCGGGGTGCGGCTCGAGGCTGCGGCGACCCTGGCCGAGGGCGCTCATCAGCGGCCCCACCAGTCGGTCGAACAGCCCCGGGGCCAAGCGGAAGCCCAGCACCATCGCGGCGTTGGCGGGCCCCACGGCGACGTCGCGACGCGGTCGGTCCAGGGCCGCCACGATGGTCCGCGCGCTGCGCTCGGGCCTGCCGACCGGCGGCGGCGGGTGGCCGGCGTGCCCGGAGTAGCTGGCGGCCTGGTCGTAGATCGGGGTGTCCACGCTGCCCGGCGAGACCAGGCTGACGTGGATCCCCGGCGTACGCCGCGCCTCGATCTGGAGCGCGCGCACGAGGCCGTGCACCGCCCACTTGCTGGTGCCGTAGGGGCTCATCAGCGGCGTCGCGATCTTGCCCAGCACGGAGCCCACCACGACCAGGGAGCCGTGCTCCTGCTCGCCGAACTGGCGCAGCGCGCACCGCGCCACGTTGGCGGTGCCGGTGAGGTTGGTCCGCACCACGGCGTCGAACACCTCGGGCGGGACGTCGGTGAAGGTGCCGTAGGCCACCACCCCGGCCGCCTGAACGACGGCGTCGACCCGCCCGAAGGCGTCCACCGCCGTCGCGAACAGCCGCTCGACATCCGCCCGGTCGCCGATGTCGGTGGGCACCACCAAGCAGCCGGCAGCACCTCGGGCGACGCACTCCTGCCGGGTCGCCTCCAGCGCCTGCTCGGAGCGGGCGGCGAGCACCAGCCGCTCCCCTGCCCCGGCCAGCCGGTGGGCGGTGGCGCGACCGATCCCCGAGGACCCGCCCGTCACCACGACGACCCGCGGCTCCGCAGGGTCGGTCCCGGGGTCGGTCACGGGTTCAGGACCACCTTCACGCATCCGTCCTGCTTCTTCTGGAACATCTCGTAGCCCTGCGGCGCCTGCTCGAGCGGGAGGTGGTGGGTGGTCATGTCGAGGGTGCCGAGGGGGTCGGCGTCGTCGAGCACCAGCGGCAGGATGTCGTCGACCCAACGCTTCACGTGGCACTGGCCCAGCCGCATGGTGATGCCACGGTCGAACATCTCCATGACCGGCATCGGGTCGACCTCCCCGCCGTAGACGCCGCTGACCGAGACCGTGCCGCCGCGGCGTACCGCCTTGACCGCAGTCCGCAGCGCGCCGAGCCGGTCGACCGCCAGATGGTCGGTCATCGGCTTGGCCACCACGTCCGGCAGCGCACCGACCACGGCGTGCGCGAGCTTGCCGGCCGGCGACCCGTGGGCCTCCATGCCGACGGCGTCCACGACGCCGTCCGGGCCGCGGCCGCCGGTCAGCTCCAGCAGCGTCTCCGCCACGTCGTCGACCTCAGCTCCGTCCAGCGTCTCGACACCGTGCCGCCGGGCCATCTCCAGCCGCTCGGGCACGGTGTCGACGCCGATCACGCGAGCGGCGCCGAGGTGTCGCCCGATCCTCGCCGCGAACTGCCCCACGGGACCGAGACCGAGGACCGCGAGCGTCCCGCCGGGCGGGACATCGGCGAAGACGACCGCCTGCCAGGCGGTCGGCAGGATGTCGGAGAGGAACAGGAACCTCTCGTCGGGCGGGCCGTCGGGGACCTTCACGGGGCCGAAGTGCGCCTGCGGGACCCGCAGGTACTCCGCCTGACCGCCCGGCACCGACCCGTACAGCTCGGTGTACCCGAACAGCGACGCGCCCTTGCCCTGCTTGCGGTTCTGGGTGGTCTCGCACTGTGCGTACAACCCCCGCTCGCACATCCAGCACGACCCGCAGGAGATGTTGAAGGGCACCACGACCCGGTCGCCCGGCACGAGGTGGCGCACCTCCGGTCCGACCTCCGTGACGATCCCCATCGGCTCGTGTCCGAGCACGTCGCCCGGACTCAGGAACGGCCCCAGCACCTCGTAGAGGTGGAGGTCCGAGCCGCAGATGGCGCTGGAAGTGACCTTGACGATCGCGTCGGTCGGCTGCTGGATCGTCGGGTCGGGCACCTCCTCCACGCGGACGTCGCGCTTGCCGTGCCAGGTGAGTGCCTTCACGAGAACCTCCAGGGTCGGAAGAGGAGGCCGTACCCGGCCGGACCTGGGCAAAACCCGGCCGGTCTCGGCCGCTGGGTTCCTCAACGCGTCCGAGAGGTTCCCCCACGGCGGCAAAGAGTCGGCAAAGCCTGACCGAACGGCTCAAGAGAACCCCCGAACCGGGACGATTCACGCGGTGACCTGCCTCCACCACCCACCGGGAGACCTCAGATGTTGGACCTCTTCGCCCGGGGCCACGGCCCCGACACGGCCTTGGACACCAGCGCCCGAGCGGGGGCGGCGTCCACGCTCACCCGTACGGCGGTCCTGCTGGTCGTGCCGGCGCTCGCGCTGGGCCTGCTCAGCCCCGGCCTCGCCGCTCACGCGACGGGGACCGGGACCTTCTACGCGGCGCAGAACACACCCACAGGAGCCACCGTCTCGGGACCGGCCTCGACCACGCACCGACTGGCCGACCGGCTCAGCTCGGTCGCCGCCGACGGCTCCGCCCACGTGCTCGCCGCCGTCGTCTCGTCGACGCGGACCGCGACCGTCCTGGTCGACGGCGTCTCCGGGGCCGCCCGGATCGTCGCGGTCGACCCGGCACTGCGGACCTACGCCGGAAACGGCGCCGTCGTCGCGCGCAGCGACAGCGGCTTCGCGCTCCTCGACGTGGCGACGGGGGCGTCCACGCCGCTGGTCGGCTTCCCTGCCGCCTCGGGCACCACCCGCACCGTGACCGCGGTGGCCGCCGTCGCCGGCGGCGCCGTGGTCGCCACCGCCGACGTCACCGCCTCGGGCAGCTCCGGGGCGGTGCGCTCGGCTCGGCTGTGGAAGCTCACCACCGGGGCGCCGCAGCAGCTCGCCGAGCTCGGCGGGGCCCACATCCCGGCGGTCGCTGCCACCGGCGGCGCCGTGGACGCGCTCCTGGTGGCGGTGGCCGACGACAGCCTGGCGCACCTGCACGTCGCGCCGGACGGCACGACCACGCGCACCGCGCTCGACGCGCCGCTGGCGAGCGACACCACCGCCGCCGAGATCGGCTACGCCGACGACGGCACCGGCCTGAGCCCGGTCGTCGTCATGACCGGCGGCAGCGGCGTGCGGGTCCTCGACCTGGCCGGTACGACGCTGCGCACGTTCGCGGAGGGATCGCGGGTGTTCCTGTCGGCTCGCGACCTGCAGGACCCGACCTCCGTCGCGAACCCGCTCACGACGGTGGCCCGGCTCACCGGCGTCCCGGACGGGCGCACCCTCCGCTTCGGGACCCGGGTCACCCCCGTCGCCTCCGCCACCGCCAGCGGCGTCGTGGCGGCGGGTCCGGTGGCCGTCACGCTGGCCATGCGCCGCGGCCGGACCACCACCGCTGGCACCTCCCGACGCTCGATCGCGCTGACCGCGAACACCTGCTTCACCGCCGCCAGCCGCGGCACCACCTACCGGACCACGGCGGCGCCGGTCGTCGACTGCGTCGAGGTGGAGCACCGGCTCGAGCTGCGGTCCTTCGAGCGCCGGCACCGCCGCGCCGTGGTGGCCACCTCAGCGGACCGGCTCAGCGTGCAGGTCAAGCGGGGTCGCCGGTGGGTCACGGTGGCGCGCGTCAGCGTCGGCCGCACCGACCTGGCCAGGTTCACCGCTCCCCGGGGCGCGGTGCGCGTCGTGGCGGCCGCCAGCGCGAGCAATGCCGGCGCTGTCCTCCAGGTTTCCTCGCGATGAGCACCGAGCTGCCCATCGAGGGCCACCCCGGGGCGGTGCCGGCGACGGACCCGGGGATGGTCACCGTCGAGACCGGGGTCGCCGGGCTGCTTCGCTCCTACTCGGTGGCCGACGAGGCCGACGTCGACCTCGCGGTGCTGTCGGGGAGCCGCGGTACCGACCCCACGACCACGGTCCAGCCGCCCGACGACTCCGAGAAGTACCGCTACCTGCGACGCACCCACCGGTGGCTGCTGCCACTGCAGACCCTGCTGTTCCTGCCGGTGCTGCTGTCGGTGGCGAACTTCGCACTGATCAGTCCGTGGCTCTACCCGTTCCTGCTGTGGGTGGGGCTCCAGCTCGTCAACACGCTGGTGGGGCTGTGGAGCTCCAACCAGCGCCGACGGGTCACCCTCGACTCGCACCGCTGCCTGGTCGAGGGCTACGCCCCGACGGCCTGGCCCAGCATCGACGTGTTCCTGCCCACCGCGGGCGAGCCGTTGGAGGTGCTGGTCAACACCTACCGGCACGTGGCCGCGCTGGCCTATCCGGGCCGGGTCGCGGTGCACGTGCTCGACGACGCGGCGAGGGGCCAGGTGGCCGCCGCGGCGGACCGGTTCGGGTTCGACTACGTGGTGCGGCCGGACCGGGGAGTGCTGAAGAAGGCCGGCAACATGCGCCACGCCTTCACCCGCACCGACCACGACCTGATCCTCGTGCTGGACGCGGACTTCGTGCCGCGCCCGGACCTGCTCACCGAGCTCGTGCCGTACTTCGAGGACCCCCGGGTCGGGATCGTGCAGTCCCCGCAGTACTTCGACACCACCCGGGAGCAGAACTGGCTGCAGCGCTGCGCCGGCGCCACCCAGGAGCTGTTCTACCGCTGGGTGCAGCCCTCCCGCGACGGGCTGGGGGTCGCGATCTGCGTCGGCACCAGCGCCGTCTACCGCCGCGCCGCACTGCGGGCGGCGGGGGGCTTCGCAGAGATCGAGCACAGCGAGGACGTCCACACCGGGGTCAAGCTGCGCAAGGCCGGCTTCGGGCTGCGCTACGTCCCGGTGCTGCTGACCAAGGGCCTCTGCCCGGCGGAGATGCGCCCGTTCATCTCTCAGCAGTACCGCTGGGCGACCGGGTCGATCTCGCTGATGAAGGACCGCTCGTTCTACCGTGAGGCCGACCTCGGCTTCCGCCGGCTGCTGCCGTTCTGCTCGGGGTTCCTGTACTACATCACCACCGGCCTGGCCGTGTACGTGTCCATGCTGCCCGGCCCGATCATGATGTGGTTCTTCCCCGAGGCGGTCACGCCCGCCAACTACCTGCCGTTCGCGGGGGCCGCGCTGGTGTGGTTCGTGCTGCTGCCCAGCGTGATGACCGGGCGGTGGCGCGTGGAGGTGCTGCGCGTCCAGATGCTCTACAGCTTCGCGCACGGACGGGCGCTGTGGGACACCGCTCGCCGCCGCACCGCGGGCTGGGTCCCGACCGGCTCCACAACGGCGCCGAACCCGGTCGCGGTCACGGTCATGCGCACGCTGCGCGTGGTGATCCCGTTCAACCTGCTGGCACTGTGCTCGGGCGTGGTCCACGTCGCCGTGACCGCGGGCGCCGACCGGGTGTGGCCCGCGGCCGTGTACGCCGGGATCTACCTCTACGTCGCGGGGCCGTTGCTGCTGGCGCCGCGGGTCTGCTCCTGGCGCGGCCTGCTGCCGGCGCGCCGCACCCCCCGACGCCGCCCCGGCGCCGTCGACGTCACCGCCGCCTGACCAGGGCGACGGACTACTCCGGAAGGTTCCCATCATGCGCCGTGCCCTGAGCCGGCTGGCCGCCGCCACGCTGTCCCTGTCGATGCTGGGGTCGCTGGGCCTGCTCCCGGGGGCGGCGGCCGCCACCACGGCCGACCCCCCGCCGGCCGCGACGACGCAGGTCGAGCCCGGCGCCGGGCTCGGCGTCGACGTCGACGGCGCGAGCGAGACCTGCACCGGCCCGCCACTGGTGTGCCCCGGCCGGACGCTGTTCGGCTTCGCCACCCCCCGGGTGCTGGCCCTGGGCCCGGGGCTCACCGACCTGGAGACAGCGGTGGCGCACCGCAGCGACCTCGTCGGCAGCTACCAGGACTTCACCGAGCCGATCTACACCGACCGGGTGCGCTCCGCCGTCGACTCCGGGCGGACGCCGGTGGTGACCTGGGAGCCGTTCTACGCCCGCCGTCCCCTGGTGGCCTCCTACCCGCTCGCCGCGATAGCCGCGGGTCGCTACGACGCCTACCTCCGACGCAGCGCGGACCAGGCGGCGGCGGTGCGCCGCCCGTTCATCATCCGGTTCGGCCACGAGATGAACGGGTTCTGGTACCCGTGGGGCCAGCCCCGGCCGCTGCATCCGCAGTCCGTGTCCGACCCGGCGAACACCCCGGGGGCCTACGTGGCCGCCTACCGGCACGTCGTCGAGGTGTTCCGGGACCGGGGCGCGGACAACGTCGTGTGGATGTGGTCGCCGAACCTCACCGACGCCAACCTGAAGATCAGCCTCGCCTCGCTGTACCCCGGCGACCGGTACGTCGACGTGGTCGGGCTCAGCGGCTACCTCGAGAAGCCGACCGACACCTTCGAGGACCGCTACCGGCCCACCATGGCGGAGCTGGCCACGATCGGGATCGGCAAGCCCGTGATCGTCGCGGAGACCGGCGCGGTCGCGGGCGCCGACCGGGCCCCGCAGCTGCGGTCGCTGCTGACCGCCATGACGGCCGAGCCCCGCGTCGTGGGCGTCGTGTACTTCTCCCAGCCCGACAAGGCGACCAACTACCGCCTCGACGGCGACGACGCGTCGCTGGCCGCCTTGCGCGGGGTGCTCGACGGGGCGGCCTTCACCGCGGGTCCCGCCGGTGGTGCCGCCCTGGCCCGCACGCCGGTGCTCACCGGGGTGCCGCGAGTGGGGACCGAGGTCCGCGCGGACTGGTCGTGGCGCGGCGACCCGGAGCGAGCCACCGGGTCCTGGCTGTCCTGCCCGACGGTCCAGGCCGCGGTGGCCGCCTGCACCCGCGTGGGCTGGGGGGCGGGCATCACGGTGGGCTCGGACCTGCGAGGGCGGTACCTGCGCGCCACGCTGGGTGTGCTCTCGCGCACCGCCAGCGACTACGCGGTGTCGCGGACCATCGGCCCCGTCCTGACCGTCCCCACCGCGGTGACCCCGGCCGGCATCGACCTGCTGAGCGGCTCCGTGCGGGTGCGGCTGCCAGCCGCCGCCCCCGGGACGACGCAGTGGCTGGTCCGCCTCGACGGCGGCGCGGCGACGTACCTTCCGGCGAGCACCGCCGAGCACTTCCTCAACGGCCTGGCCGTCGGCAGCACGCACACGCTGACGCTCGCCGCCTGCGACTGTCCGTCGGTGGGTCCCGTCACGACGGCGTCGTTCACGGTGGTCCCCCGGCCGGCTGCCCCGGCCGTCGTCACCGGCCCCGGCCGCTACACCGTGACCCTGCCGGCGCCGGCCGCCGGGCAGACCGGCTGGGTGGCCGTCGCCGACGGGGTGGAGGAGGAGCTGCCGGCGTCGACCGCGACGGTGATCCGGACCGGTCTGTCGCCGGGGTCCCACTCGTTCGGGCTGCGGGCGGTCGGCGGACAGGGCCGCACCAACGGCACCTACGTCTACCCCCAGGTGTCGTGAGCGGGCGACCGCCAGCCGCGCGGACCGCCTAGATATCCCAGGGGCGTAGGGCGTCAAGCGGCTGCTGGTTGGCGGTGTGCCCAGGCGATGGTCTCGTCGTAGGTGGTGCGGTGGCGTAGGCAGCCGTCGAGGATCCCGACCAGTCGGTTCGACAGCGTCCGGAGTGCTTGATGATGAGTGGTACCGCGGGCTCGGTGGTGGTCGTAGAACGCTCGGGCGCCTGGTGATGCTGTGAGGGCGGCGAAAGCCTGCTGATGCAGGGCGTCGGCCAGCCGCTTGTTCCGGGCGTAGCGAGCCAGCACGACCTTGCTCTTGCCGGAGGTCTTGGTGATCGGGCTGGTCCCGGCGTAGTTGCGTCGTGACTTGGCGTCGGCGTAGCGGTCCTTGTCGTCACCGAACTCAGCGAGCACCCGAGCTCCGAGCACCACACCGAGGCCGGGCTGGCTGGTGATGATCTCAGCGTCCGGGTGCTGGCCAAAACACCGCTTCACCTCGCCTTCGAGCGCTGCGGCCTGCGCGACCATCGTGGTCAGCACCGCGACCAGGGACCGGACGCTGACGCCGTAGGCCTCGGTGAGCCCGTCGGAGAGCTCGAGGTGCTCGCTGCGCAGCACGGTCGAGATCTCCGCGGCGCGGGTCTGCAGATTCCGCTGCCGGCCGGCCTTGCGCAGCACGCTGACGATCCGCGACACCGACAGGGCACGTCCGGCGGCTGGCGTGGGCGCGATGGCGAGCACCGCGAGCGCGTCCCGGCCGGCCAGGTCATCACCGAAGGCCTCCAGCGCCGCGGGGTAGAACTCCCGCAGCATCGAGCGCAGCTGGTTGGCCTGTCGTTGCCGGGTCCAGATCATCGTCTGGTGTGTGCGGGCCACGGCCTTGACCACCTCGGCCTGCTCGCTGTCCCCAGCTACGACGCGGTGGTGCTCACGGTCCTTGCGGACGATCTCGGCCAGCACGTGTGCATCACCGGAGTCGCTCTTGGCGCCGGAGGTGCCAAGCCGTTCGCGGTAGCGAGCGGCCTGCTTGGGGTTGATCGCGTAGACGGTGTAGCCGGCAGCGACCAAGGCGTGGACCCAGCCACCCCGGTCGCTTTCGATCCCGACCAGCACCGACTCCGGCTCCTCGTCGTCGGGGAGGTGGTCGGCGATCAGCTCGTGGAGCTGGGTCAGCCCGGTCACCCCCTCGGGCAGCCGCCGCCGCTTCAACACCCGGCCCTGCTCGTCTTGGAGCTCGATGTCGTGGTGGGCCTCGGCCCAGTCATCACCCAGGAACAGCACCCGTCCTCCTCGATCGCTTGAACTGGCGTCCGGAAGAGGCTCGCAGGCGACCTAATGGTTCAGTGCTCACCGCACACGGCGGGGCGCGTCATCCCAGCAGCCATCAACGCCTCCTCGTTCACCGGCAGGGACACGATCTAGGCGTAGCCCTCAAGGGACCGGGTGACACGAGTGCTCACCCACCGGCGGACGACACCACTCTGGGCCAAAACCCAAGCGATGCACCCCCATTAGGGTGGCCACCACCACCGCCGGAAGGGGCCCGATGACCGACGACGCCGAGGGGGCCGGCCCGCGCCGGGTGACGCTGGCCGACGTCGCGCGCCGCGCGGAGGTGTCACGGGCGCTGGTGTCCATCGTGATGCGGGACGTGCCCGGGGCGAGCCAGGCGACCCGGGAGCGTGTGCGGGCCACCGCGGCCGAGCTCGGCTACCGCCCCGACGTGCGCGCCCGCTCGCTGGCCAGCCGCCGGACCCGGCTGATCGGCGTGATGTTCGGCGTCGCGGGCTCCTTCCACCTCGACCTGATCGAGGGCCTCTACGAGGCTGCCGAGCTCCGCCGCTACGGGCTCCTGCTCAGCGCCCTGACCCGCAGCCGTGACGAGCGGCGGGCGGTGGAGTCGCTCCAGGACTTCGGCTTCGACGCGATCGTGATGCTCGGGCCGCCGGTTCCCCAGCCGCTCATGGCGGGCCGGCTGCCGCTGGTCGCGGTGGGCTGGCAGGTCGACCACGAGGAGGTCGACGTGGTGCGGACCTCCGACAAGGTCGGCATGAGGCTGGCCGTCGACCATCTCGCCGGTCTCGGTCACCGCCGGATCGCCCACCTCGACGGCGGTCCGTCGCCGATCTCGCGGTCCCGTCGGGACGCCTACGTCGCAGCGATGCGGGCCCGCGGGCTGGGCGGCGAGGTCCGTGTCCTGGCCGGCGGCCAGACCCAGCTCGACGGACAGCTCGCCGCCCGCCGGCTGCTGGACCAGCCGGACCTGCCCAGCGCGCTCGTCACCTTCAACGACGACACCGCGGTGGCGACCACGAGCGTCCTGGCGGGGCGCGGCATCGAGGTACCGAGCCGGGTCTCGATCGTCGGCTGGGACGACAGCGACGTGGCTCGGCTCGCTCACGTCGACCTGACCAGCGTCGCCCAGCACCCGCTCGAGATGGCGCGGCTGGCCGTCGACCGCGTCGTCGACCGGCTGGACCGGGTGCCGGTCGGGGACCGCGAGATCGTGCTCGAGCCGACGCTGACCATCCGCTCGAGCACCGCCCCTCCGCCAGCCACCGCCGGGACGCGGCCGGCTGGCTCTTGACGGCCTCCTACGCTCCCCCGTACTTTTGGCACGACTGATTTTAGAGCGCTCTAGTTTGGAGAGGCAACGATGACCTTCATCGACCCCGTCCGCATCGGCTTGATCGGCGCCGGCCGCATCGGCGCCTCGCACGCAGCGGTGATCGCCCGGCGGGTGCCCGAGGCGCGCCTGGTCGCGGTCGCCGACCCGCGTCCCGGCGCCGCCGCCCAGGTCGCCTCGCCGCTGAAGGCCCGGGGCGAGAGCTCTGTCGCGGCGGTCCTGGCCGCCGACGACGTCGACGCCGTGGTCATCACCGCCTCGTCGACCGCGCACGCCGAGCTGGTGGTGGCCGCCGCCGCGGCCGGCAAGCACGTCTTCTGCGAGAAGCCCGCCGGCATGACGCTGGCCGAGATCGAGCTGGCCCGGTCGGCCACGGCCAAGGCCGGTGTCGCCTTCCAGGTCGGCTTCAACCGCCGGTTCGCGGCCGACTTCCGCGCGGCCCGGGAGGCGGTGACGCAGGGCCGGATCGGCACGGTGCAGCTGATGCGCTCGCTGACCCGCGACCCCGGCACCGGGCCGGCCGACCCGGCCGCTGTCCCCGCCTGGACGATCTTCACCCAGACCCTGATCCACGACTTCGATCTGCTGAACTGGCTCAACCCCGGCGCCCGGGCGGTCGACGTCGTGGCGAGCGCCGACGCCCTGGTCCGGCCCGACTTCCGCGACCACGGCCTGCTGGACACCGCAGTCGTCGTCATCCGCTACGACAACGGCGCCATCGCGACCGCCGAGGCGAGCTTCGCCGCGGCCTACGGCTACGACGTCAGGGGCGAGGTCTTCGGATCCGCCGGGATGGTCACCGTCGGCGACGGGTCCACGACGTCGGCCCGGCTGTTCGACGCCGCCGGCCGGTCGGCGGACACCGCGCGCAGCGACGTGGACCTGATGCGGGACGCCTACACCGGGGAGTTCGCCGAGTTCAGCGCCGCGATCCACGAGGGCAGGTCCCCCAGCGTCACTGGGGACGACGCCTGGGCGGCGTTCGCCGTGGCCCAGGCGTGCATCGACTCGGTCGGCTCCGGTGGCCGCGTCGCGGTCAGCCAGGACGTGACGCCATGAGCTTCACCCTCGCGGTGTGCGCGGAGATGGTCCACACCGACCTGCCGGTGCTCGAGCGGGTCGGCCGCATCCACGACGCCGGGTTCGCCGTCGAGATCTGGGACTGGACCGGCAAGGACGCCGCGGCGCTGGCCGCCACCGGCGCCCGCTTCACCTCCATGACCGGCTACGTGACCGGGGACCTCACCACCCCCGACGGTGCCGAGGACCTGCTCGCGACCGCCGAGCAGTCGATCCCGTTCGCCCGCACCATCGCCTGCCCCTCGCTCAACCTGCACGGCACCGGGCTCGGGGAGGGCGGCCTGCCGGTGCGTCCGGTCGACGTCGTGACCGGCCCGATGTGGGTCGCGGCGGTGCAGACGCTCTCGCGGATCGCCGAGCTCGGGGAGCGTCATGACGTCACCTTCGTGCTGGAGAACCTCAACACCGAGGTCGACCATCCCCGGACCCCGTTCGCGCGGGCGGCCGACACCCTCGCACTGGTCAGGGCCGTCGGCAGCCGGCACCTGCGGATGAACCTCGACCTGTACCACGCTCAGATCGGCGAGGGGAACCTCGTCGAGCTGGTCCGGCGCTGCGCGCCCTACCTCGGCGAGGTGCAGGTGGCCGACGTGCCCGGCCGCTGCGAGCCGGGCACCGGGGAGATCCGGTGGCCGGTCGTCGCCCGCGCGCTGGCCGAGGCCGGCTACGACGGTGTGGTCGCGATGGAGGCCTGGGCCAGCGCCGACTCCGACCTCGCGCTCGACCGGTTCCGCACCGCCTTCACGCTGGAGCCGGCATGACGACCACGAGGGCGACCGAGCCACTGGTCTACGACCCCTTCTCGGTGGCGTTCCAGGAGGATCCGTTCCCGGTCTACCGACGCCTGCTCGAGGAGGCTCCGGTCTACCGCAACGAGAAGTGGGGCTTCTGGGCCCTGTCGCGCTACGCGGACGTCCGGGCGGCGCTGCTGGACCCGGTGACCTTCGTCAACCACCCGGGGATCGACCTCGACGCGACCAACTCCCAGGGCGGCGAGGGCAACATCCCGGTCCTCGACAACCCGCGCCATGACGAGGTGCGGGCCGTCGTCCAGCGGCAGTTCATGCCGCGCAGCATCGCCCGCCTCGAGGACGACGTGCGCGCCGTCACCACCCGGCTGGTCGACGCCTTCGCGGACCGCGGCGCCGTCGACCTCGCGCAGGCACTGTCCTGGCCGCTGCCCTACGAGGTGTTCTTCGACTTCCTCGGGCTGCCCGAGGGCGAGGAGCGCGAGCAGCTCATCGTCTGGTCGCACGGCCTCAAGGACCGGATCCCCGACGACGACCGGCTGACGCCCCACGCGATCCAGTGCACCGACCGCTCCCGCGCCTACCTCGCCGACCTGCTCGAGGAGCGACGTCGACGGCCCCGGGCCGATCTGCTCACCCACATCGTGCAGTCCGACATCGCCGGCGTGCCGTTCGCCCAGGAGCACATCGAGCCGGCCTCGGAGATGGTCGGGCTGGTCTTCGGCCTCTACCTCGCCGGCATCGAGACCACCGCCGGGCTGCTCTCCACCCTCTTCCACGAGCTCGCGACCCGTCCCGAGCAGCAGCGCCGCCTGCGTGAGCAGCCCTGGCGGATCCGGGACGCGGTCGAGGAGGGGCTGCGCTTCCGCACCCCGCTGCAGCTCACGGTGCGCACCGCGACCCGCGACGTCACCCTGCACGGCGTGACCATCCCGGCGGGCGACCGGGTCGCGATGGTCGTCGGCGCCGCCAACCACGACCCGCGGCAGTTCCCGGACCCGCAGGAGTACGACGCGCTGCGGCCACCCTCGCGGCACCTCGGGTTCGGCGAGGGGCTGCACGGCTGCCTCGGGAACCCGCTGGCCCGGCTCGAGGCCCGCGTCGCCTTGGAGACCACCCTGTCCCGGCTGGGTCCGTTCTCGCTGGCCGGCCGCCCGGCCCGCTACCCCTCCACGCCCAACATGGCAGTGCTCGACCACCTCCCGCTCGCCTTCGACCCGCCCCACTCCCGGGCGGTCCCGCTGGCGGGCCCTGGGTCCCGGCCGCACGTCGGCGGCACGGAGCTGCTCGAGCTGGTGGTCCGCCAGCGCGAGACCGCGGCCGACGGCGTGGTCACCCTCACCCTCGGCACCGCGGACGGGCACGACCTGCCGGCCTGGGAGCCCGGCGCCCACGTGGACCTGGTGCTCGGGAACGGGCTGACCAGGCAGTACTCGCTCTGCGGTGACCCCGCCGACCGTTCCGGCTACCGGGTGGGGGTGCTGCGCGAGCCGGCCGGCCGCGGCGGCTCCGTCCGCGTCCACGACACGCTGGGGCCGGGCTCCACCGTGGGGGTGCGCGGGCCACGCAACCACTTCGCCCTGGAGCCGTCCGCGCGGTACCTGTTCATCGCCGGCGGCATCGGCATCACGCCGATCCGCCCGATGATCGCTGCCGCCGCCGCAGCAGGGGCCGACTGGCGGCTGCTCTACGGCGGCCGGAGCATCGCGTCGATGGCGTTCGTCGACGAGCTCGCCGGGCTCGGCGACCGGGTGACGGTGTGGCCGCAGGACACCGAGGGCCTGCTCGACCTCGACGCCGCCCTGGGCACACCGCTCGAGAACACCCTGGTCTACGCCTGCGGACCGGGGGCGCTGCTGGACGCCGTGGAGCAGCGGTGCTCGACCTGGCCCGCGGGCGCGCTGCACCTGGAGCGGTTCACGGCGAGAGAGCTCACCGCCCCGGTGCTCGCGGAGACCTTCGAGGTCGAGCTGGCGACCTCCGGCGAGGTGCTGCAGGTCCCGGTCGACGTCTCGGTGGTCGACGTGCTCGAGCGCCACGGACGGCCGGTGCTGACCTCGTGCAACGAGGGCAAGTGCGGCACCTGCGAGCTCGGGGTGCTCGGCGGCCTGCCCGACCACCGCGACTCGGTCCTCACCGAGGAGGAACGGGCGCGCAACGACCGGATGATGGTCTGCGTCTCCCGGTCCCGCAGCCACCGGCTGGTGCTCGACCTGTAGCCCCGACGGGCGGTCCAGCCCGTCGAGACCACCATCCGGGATGGTCGACCCTGGATCAGGAGGCCGCGGGGACCGCGATCGCCGACACGTCGAAGTCGAGCTTGATCTTCTCGCTGACCAGCACCCCGCCGGTCTCCAGGGCGGCGTTCCAGGTCAGGCCCCAGTCCTTGCGGTTGATGGTGACGCTGCCCTCGAAGCCGACGCGCAGGTTCCCGAACGGGTCGCGGGCCGAGCCGTTGGACTCGAAGTCGATGGTGACCGGGTTGCTGATGCCCTTGATGGTCAGGTCGCCGGTGACGCGCCAGGTGGTCGCGTCGGCACGGGCGACGTCGGTGACCAGGTAGGTGATCTCGGGGAAGGTCTCCACGTCGAAGAAGTCCGCGGACCGCAGGTGGCCGTCGCGGTCGGCCTGACCGGTGCTGACGCTGGAGGTCTTGATGCGGACCTCGGCGCGGGAGGCGGCCGGGTTGGCGGTATCGAGGTGAGCGGTGCCCTCGAACTCCTCGAACTGGCCGCGGACGGTGGTCACCATGGCGTGACGGGCGGCGAAGCCGATCCGGGTGTGAGCGGCGTCCAGCGTGTAGTCACCGGCGATGTCGGCCGCAGCGGTGGTGTCGGTGTCGCTGTCGAGCACCGCGGTCCCGGCCCCCCGCGAGGTGGTGCTGGTCTTCTCCGAGCGGTTGAACAGTCCCATGACGTCTCCTATGTGGTTGAAGTTTCAACTTGTGATCTCTACTGTACCCCCTCAAGTTGAAGTGTCAACTGTTTGTTCCCGGGTGCCGGACCGTCTGCGCCCCGCCCCTCCTCGGGCTGGGATGCTGGCGCCATGGCATGGGTCGGCACCTCGGGGTGGAGCTACGACCACTGGGACGGCGTGCTCTACGAGCCCGGGACCGCCTCGCGGCGGCGGCTGGAGCGGTACGCCGCGGAGTTCGCGACCGTGGAGCTCAACGCCAGCTTCTACCGCTGGCCGCGGGACACCTCGTTCGCGAGCTGGCGGCGTCGCCTGCCGCCGGGCTTCCAGCTCTCGGTGAAGGCACCGCGCGGGCTCACCCACGGTCGCCGGCTGCACCAGCCCGAGGTCTGGGTGGACCGGCTCGCGCGCTCCTGGCACGAGCTGGGCGAGCGCCGCGCGCTGATGCTGGTGCAGCTGCCGCCGACGATGGCCCGCGACGACGCCCGGCTCGACTGGTTCCTCGACCGGCTGCCGTGGTGGCTGCCGGTGGCGGTCGAGCTGCGGCACCCGACCTGGCTCGACGACGCCGTCTTCGACCTGCTCCACCGGCACGGAGCGACGTACTGCGTGATGAGCGGCGCCGGCCTGCCGTGCGTGCTGCGAGCGACCGCCCGCCCGGTCTACCTGCGGCTGCACGGACCGGACCACGACCACCTCTACGCGGGCTCCTACTCCGAGGCGGACCTGCACTGGTGGGCCGAGCGGATCCGGGAGTGGGAGCGCGCCGGGCACGAGGTGTACGCCTACTTCAACAACGACGGACACGGCCACGCGGTGCGCAACGCCCGCACCCTGCGTGGCCTGCTGGCTGGTTGAGCCTCCGTGCTCACTCGTTGACCAGCACCGGGACCCCGACCGCGGCCGAGACGACCCTGCCTCGCAGCGGCACGGGCACGGCGATGCGCAGGTGGACCCGCTCGTCGGGGGTTCCCGAGACCTGCTCGCCGTGCGGATCCTCGTGCCGGGTGAAGCGGCCGGACCCGAGCAGCCGACCCCGGCCGTCGTAGAAGCCGGCCACCACCTGCAGCTCGAGCAGGTCGCTGACGTCGCTGGTGACGTCGAGGTCCCCGCTGACCCCGGTTCGGCCAAGCCGCAGCCCGGTCAGTCGGAACCGGTCGTCGAACGGCCCGGCCACCCGAGCCACCGTCCCGGCGGGGGCCGCGGCCGTGCGCAGGCCGGGCAGGGCGGGCTCTGCCGCGGCGGGCTGCCGGTCCGGCAGCGCCGTCACGACGACGTCGTGAGGTGTCTCGGTGCGGCCCGCACCGCTGCGACCGGTCGCAGCGGTGACGCCGGCGCCGACCGGGGCGGCGAGCAGGACGGCGAGCAGGACGGGCGCGGCCAGGCCGGCGGCCCGCGGCCGACGGTGGCCGGTCCGGGTCCCGGTGTCCACCCGGGTCGAGTCGCTCATGTCACGTGCAGCGCGGCGCCGACGACGTCGAACAGGTCGGTGTTGTCGATGCTGCCCGCGAGCCGGTCGGCGCCCGGCCCGTAGGCGAACAGCGGGACGTCGGCACCGGTGTGGTTCCCCGAGAGGTAGCTCAGCCACAGGCTCGCCTCGGGCGACCCGTCCTGGACCGAGGAAGGGTCGTCCGGGGTGCGAAACGTGGCCGGCGCGAAGGTGCGGGGATCGCCGCTGCCCGCGCCGTCCACGATCCCGCTCGACCGCGACGGGTCCTTCACGTTGCCTCCTGCCCGAGCCGGGCTCGAGCTGTTCGCGGGGTTCCCGGAGTCCACGTTGACCGGCGGAGCGGCCGCCTCCGCGTTGGTGAAGGTGCCCTTCTCGATGATGTTGAAGCCCGCGCACTCGTGGTCGGCGGTGACCACGACGAGCGTGTGTCCGTCCCGCTTCGCGAAGTCGCGCGCGACCCTGACCGCCTCGTCGAATGCCTTGATCTCCTCCAGCGCCTGCGCGGCGTCGTTGGCGTGGGAGCGCTTGTCGATGAGCGCACCCTCGACCTGGAGGTAGAAGCCCTTGCCGGAGCGAGCCTTCGCGTTGGAGAGCAGCGTGATGGCCTTGGACGTCATCTCGGGCAGGCCCGGCTCCTGGGCCTCGGCCGCCTCGGGGTGCTGCCGCTTGTACCGCTCGATGGTGAGGTTGCCCTTGTTGAAGAGGCCGAAGACCTTCGCACCGGCGGCCGCCCGCAGGTCGCGCCCGCTGGCCGGGGTCTGGGTCGCGGGCGAGCCCAGGACGTCGTATCCCTGGTCACGCAGCGCCTTCTCGTCGGCGGCGTCGAACCGCGCCAGGCCGCCACCGAGGATCACGTCGGCGGTGCCGTTGCGCGCGATCTGGTCGGCGATGGGGGTCACCCGCAGGTCGCTGGTGGCCAGCGGCGCCCCGGTGACCTCGGTGCTCTGGCAGCTGGCCGCGGAGTACGACGGACCCTGGCAGCCGCGGGCCAGCGCGTGGCTCATCTGACCAGCGGGGGTGGCGTCGGTGATCTCGGCGGTCGACACGTTCCCGGTGCGGTAGCCGTCCTGCTTGGCGAGCTCCATCAGCGTGGGGACCACGGCCCCCTTGGCGTCCACGCCGAGCGCTGCGTTGTAGGTCTTGACCCCGGAGGACCAGGCGGTCGCGGACGAGGCAGAGTCGGTCACGTAGCTGGGCTCGACGTCGCCGGCACCCGGCTGCCCGGACCCCGGCTGCACGGCATAGGTCGACACCTGACCGAGAGCGGGCAGCGTCTCCATCACCAGGTGGCCGTCGGCTCCGTAGTAGCGCTGCCGCGCGGCGGTGACGTGCGTGCGGCCCATGCCGTCGCCCACCAGGTAGATCACGTTCTTGATGCGGCCGCGGTCCTGGCTCTCCGCGGCGGCGGTCGGGGCGAGGCCCTGCCCTGCCGCCGAGCCGGCGACCCCCGCGACGACGACGAGTGCCGCGGCTGCGGCACGGGTGGGACGGGACATGTTGGTCCTTCCGGTCACGGTGCGAGGGCGCCGAGCGGCGCCGGCCGTGACGCTACGGACGGCGGGGCAACCACTGGTGGGTGCACGGGTGTCCCGCTGCGGAACCCACCGTGAACATGAGGGGCCCCTGGTCGTCTCGCGTGTGACGCACCCCTCAGCGACCGACCGTTCCTGCGACCATTTAGGGTGCGGAGGCCCGACGGACCAGGTATGTCACGACGGGTCACAGGACCTCCCGGTTCCTGCGGTTCATCCCCTCCGGCCACCCAGGAGAGCCCGTGCAAGGATCCTCGAAGCACCCGACCGGCCTGCGCCGGCGCACCGGTCGTGTCGCTGCCGTGACCGCGGCGGCGCTGGTCGCCTCGCTCACGCTGACCGCGCCGGCCGCCGCCGGCGCACCCCCCGGCAGCGGCCGGACGGCGACCCAGGAGCCCGGCGTGACCGCGAACCTGTGGGAGTGGAACTGGCGGTCGGTGGCCAAGGAGTGCACCGACGTGCTCGGTCCCGCCGGCTACGACGGGGTCCAGGTGGCCCCGCCGCAGAACTCCGTCAAGCGCACCGAGCTCGGCAACGGCCAGGACCAGATCCTGCATCCGTGGTGGGAGGTCTACCAGGTCGTCGACTACGGGCTCACCTCCCGGATGGGGAGCGAGGCGCAGTTCCGCTCGATGGTGCGGACCTGCCGTCGTGCGGGCGTCAAGGTCTACGTGGATGCGGTCATCAACCACACCACGGGGCAGGGCCACACCTCCTACGGCGGCAGCGACTACACGCCCTACCACTACCCCGGTCTCTACGGGCCCTCCGACTTCCACGTGCCGACGGGCCGGTGCCCCTCCGGCGACGGCGGGATCCAGGACTTCAACAACGTCCTGCAGGTGTTCCGGTGCAACCTCGTCGGGCTCGAGGACCTCGACACCGGGTCCACCTCGGTGCGGCGACAGCTGGCCGGCTACCTCAACAAGCTGCTGCGGTACGGCGTCTCCGGCTTCCGGGTCGACGCCGGCAAGCACATCGGCCAGCGCGACCTCGACGCGATCTACGCCCGGCTCGACCGCACCCGCGACGGGGTCCGGCCGTACTGGGCGCTGGAGGTGTTCGGCGGCGGGCCGGGCGTGCTCTCCCCGCAGGCCTTCGTCCGCTCCGGGGACGTGCTCGGCCTCGACGCCGCCAAGCAGATCCAAGCGGCCTTCAAGAGCTACGCGGGCAGCGGCAACACCGGGAGCCTGGCCGGGCTGCGGGTCTTCGGGCGCGGCTCGGGGCTGACCTCGAGCGCGAGCACGATGTCGTTCGTCACCAACCACGACACCGACCGCAACGCCGGTGAGTTCCTCGGGCACAAGGACGGCTCGACCTTCGTGCTCGCCAACCAGTGGCTGCTCGCCCAGGGCTACGGCTCGCCCCAGGTGTACTCCAGCTTCGAGTGGACCGAGCGCGACGACTCCCCGCCCTCGACGTCGGAGGGGATCATCACGGACACGGTGTGCGGCCAGGGCTGGACCTGCGACCACCGCACCCCCGGCATCCTCGCGATGGTGCGCTGGCACCACCGCGTCGGGCGGGCGCCACGTCGGCACTTCTGGAGCGACCAGGCCAACGTCATCGCGTTCAGCAAGGGCAGCCGTGGCTGGGCCGCCTTCAACAACGGCACCGTCGACCGGCAGATCCGGGTCCGCACCGGGATGCGCCCGGGCCGCTACTGCGACTCGGTCCACGACACCCGGGGCGGCCGCTGTGACGGGGCGACCGTGCGGGTCGGCCGTGGCGGCGTGGCCCGGGTCACCGTGCCGGCCAAGGACGCGGTCGCCTTCACCAGGGCGGACCGCCGCTGACCTCGGCCCCTCGCTGAGCCATCGGCACGGCTACAGCCGGTCCGCGCCGAGGAGGTGCGGGCCGGCTGCGTCGTTCCGGTCGGTCCCCGGCTGCCTCAGGCCGGTCCATCCAGGCCGGAGGAGACGATGGACGCGACGGCGCCCAGGTCCGGGACCGGGCCGTCGTAGCGGCGCGAGTTCGCCTCGTGCAGCAGCACCGCGACGTAGGTCTCGGCCGCCTCTCGGCGGCGCCGGTGGTTGAGCGGGTGCAACGCGGCGGCGTCGAGCACCTGCTCGGTGAGCTCTAGCA
This sequence comes from uncultured Actinomycetota bacterium, assembly GCA_963781695.1. GTDB lineage: Bacteria > Actinomycetota > Actinomycetes > Propionibacteriales > Nocardioidaceae > Nocardioides_B. The sequence continues at coordinate 177,141 of CAWAGE010000005.1, read as the reverse complement.
GGCCCTCGTGCATCGTCCGGAGGTGGCGGGCCACCTCCGGATGGGTGCCGGCCTCCCGGAACAGGATGGTCGCCAGCACGGGCGAGTGCGCCCGGCTCAGGTCGACCCCCCGGGCGAGCCGCAGCAGCGAGCCGGCGACGTCCCCGCGCAGCACCACGTCCGGCGTCGCGAGCAGCGGGTGCGTCGGCAGCCGTTCCGCGAGCAGCGACCGCAGCAGCTCGATCTTGCGCGGGAAGTAGTAGAAGACCAGCCCCTTGGGGACCTCGGCCAGCGCCGCGATCCGCGCGGTCGGGGTGGCGTCGAAGCCGTCGCGGGCGATCAGGTGCTCCGCTGCGTCGAGGATCCGCCGCCGGGCGACGCCACCGTCCGGAACCCGGTCGCCGTGGGCGGCGTCGGTCGCGCCCGTGGCCCGTCCGACGGAGGCCGGGCGAGCCCGCGCCATGTCCTGCTCCTCTCAGTGCGAGGCGGCCAGCCCGCCGCCGTGGTGCATGAACCGGTCCATCACCAGGTCGGCGGCCCCGGCCAGGAAGACCACGGCGCCCACGACCCACGCGGTCCATGCCATCGGCCGGGTGCCGTCGAAGGCCATGACCCACGGGGAGATGACGAACAGCACGCCCATCGCGGCCGTCAGCCCCTCGGTGAGCATCCCGGGCCTCGCCAGCGCCAGGATCGCCAGCGCGGCGGTGACGACGCCGAGCACCACCATCGTGGTGGTCGCCCGGCTCGTCGTGGTCGTCCACAGCGGCGAGAACGCGGCGTACGCGCCCGCGGCCAGCATCACGAAGTCCAGAGGGTGACTCCAGCGCTTCATCCAACATCACCAACCCAGTCGGAGATCCGTCGATCGAAGGCGGATCGGTTGTCTCCGATTCTGCTCCTGACTGACCGCCCGGTCAAGATCTGTCCCTCGCCGACCCGGCGCGTCCGGCGGCGAAGAACGGGCCGACCCGGCGCGTCCGGCGGCGAAGAACGGGCCGACCCGGCGCGTCCGGCGGCGAAGAACGGGCCGACCCGGCGCGTCCGGCGGCGAAGAACGGGCCGACCCGGCGCGTCCGGCGCGGGTCGGCCCGTCGAGGCGCAGGTCGCTCAGTCGGCGTCGAGCCGGGAGAGCTCCTCGGCCGTCAGCTCGAGGTCGGCCGCGGCCGCGGAGTCGGTGACGGACTGCGGCCGCTTGGCGCCGGGGATCGGGATGACGACCGGCGACTGGGCCAGCTCCCAGGCCAGCGCGACCTGCTGGGCGCTCACCCCCCGCGCGTCGGCCACCTCCTGGAACGCCGGGTGCTTCTCGGCCAGCTCCTTGGCGCTGGACAACCCACCCAGCGGGCTCCACGGCAGGAACGCCAGCCCCAGCTCGGCACAGACGTCGATCTCGGGACGACTGCTGCGAAACGCCGGGGAGAACTGGTTCTGGACGCTGACCAGCGCGCTGCCGAGCACCTTGTGAGCCTCACGGATCTGGTCGGGGTCGGCGTTGGACAGCCCGACCATGCCGACCTTGCCGGAGGCGTGGATCTCCGCCAGGGTGCCGATCACGTCGGCGTAGTCGACCTCGGGGTCGGGCCGGTGGTGCTGCCACAGTGCGATCTGGTCCACGCCGAGGCGACGCAGGCTGGCGTCGACGGCCTCGCGCAGGTGCTCGGGGCTGCTGTCGGTCGCCCACTCGCCGCCCTCGGTGCGCACGTGACCGCCCTTGGTGGCCAGCAGCACCCGGTCCCGCACGCCCAGCTCGTCGAGCAGGCCCGCGATCAGCGACTCGTTCGCCCCCTGCGCGTCCGCGCCGAGCTCGTCCCCCGGCCCGTAGGCGTCGGCGGTGTCGAACAGCGTCACTCCGCTGTCCAGCGCCGCCTTGACGGTGGCGGCCAGCTGCTCGCGCGGCTGGGTCCCGGTCTGGTCGAAGGTCATCAGGCCGAGCCCGATAGCGCCCACCTGGACGCGTCCTACCTGGTCGTTGCCGATCTCTCGTGTGTGCATCCGTGGGGGGTGCCCGCTCGGGGCGCCGAGGAAACCTGGCCGGTCAGCCCGTGTTGCGCAGGCCGGCGGCGATGCCGTTGATGGTCAACAGCAGCGCCCGCTGCAGGTCGGGGTCGGGCTCCCGATCCTCTGGGACCGCACGGACCCGGGCCAGCAGTGCGGCCTGCAGGGCGTGCAGCGGCGCGAGGTAGGAGTCGCGCAGCTCCAGCGTCTGCCGGAGCACCGGTGCGGACTCGAGCAGGCGCGACTGCCCGGTGACGGCCAGCACCTCCGCGACGGTGCGGGCGTGCTCCTCGCGCACCAGGTCGAAGAGCCCGGCCTGCTCCGGGGGGACCAGCGTCCGGACGTAGCGGGCGGCGATGTCGAGGTCGGTCTTGGCCAGCGTCATCTGCACGTTGGACAGGAACGTGCGGAAGAAGTGCCAGCTGCCGTACATCTCCCGGAGCGTGTCCTCGCGTCCCGCCTCCCGCGCCGCCGCCAGGCCGCTGCCGACGCCGTACCAGCCGGGCAGGATCATCCGCGACTGCGTCCAGCCGAACACCCACGGGATGGCCCGCAGGTCGTCGAGGCCGCCCTCGCCGCCGGGGCGCTTGGACGGCCGCGACCCGATGTTCATCTTGCCGAGCTCGTCGACCGGCGTGGCGCTCACGAAGAAGCCGACCAGGTTGGGGTCGCGCACCAACGACCGGTAGGCCCGCTGGCCGTCGCCGGCCACCAGGTCCATCGTGGTGTTCCAGCCCTCCAGCACGTCGGGGGGCAGCAGCGAGGTCCGGTGCAGGACCGAGGCCTCGAGCACGGCCGCGAGCGCGACCTCGAGGTTCCAGCGGCCCAGCCCGGGCAGCGTGTACTTGTCGGAGATCACCTCGCCCTGCTCGGTGATCTTGATCGGGCCGTCGAGGCTGCCGAAGGGCTGGGACAGGATCGCCTCGCCGGTCGGTCCGCCGCCCCGGCCCACGGACCCGCCACGACCGTGGAACAGCCGCAGCACCACGCCGTGCTCGCGCGCGACGTCGCGCAGCGCCCGCTGCGCCCGGTGGATCTGCCACTGCGAGGCGGCGATCCCGGCGTCCTTGGAGGAGTCGGAGTAGCCGAGCATGATCTCCTGCACGTCGCCGCGCGCCGCCACCACCCGCCGGTACGACGGGTCGCTGAGCAGCCCCTGCAGCAGCGGACCCGCCGCCTCCAGCTCCGCGACCGTCTCGAACAGCGGCGCGAAGCCGATCCGCGCGGTCGCCGGCTCGGTGTCGCTGCCGGTGTCGACCAGACCCGCCTCGCGGGCGAGCACGACCACGGCGAACAGGTCGTCGACGTCGTGGGTCATCGAGACGATGTAGGTCTCCACCACCTCGGGACCGAAGGTCTCCAGCGCTCGCCGGATCGTCCCCAGCAGCTCCAGGCACCCGGTGGCGGCCTCCCCCAGGCCGTCGCGAGCAGCGCCCACCAGGGGCCGGCGGCCGGCCATCTCGTGCGAGAGCAGCGCGATCCGCCCGGGCCGGTCGAGCTCCTCGTACGGCGTCCCGGGCTCCCCGAGCCGCCCGTACAGCTCGCCGAGCGCGCGGTGGTGCTTGCCGCTGTGCTCGCGGATGTCGAGGGTGGCCAGCCCCATCCCGACGGCGGTGGCGGTCCGCATCAGCCGCAGCACGGCCCCGTTGCCGGTCAGCTCGTCGCCGCCGGCGAGCATCGAGTCGCGGACCAGGGCGAGGTCAGCCATCAGCTCGTCGAGGCCGAGGTAGTCCCGGCCGGGCTCGTGGGCGGTGCCCTCGGCCAGCCGGTCGCGGGTGCGCTGCAGCCGGACCCGCACGAAGCTCAGCTTGAGCCGGTAGGGCTCCTCGGCGTTGAGCCGGCCGACCGCCTCGTAGGTGATCGGCAGGCTCTCGGCGTCCCGCTCCAGGCTGCGCCGCAGCTCCTCGGTCACGCCCACCACCCGGGTCGAGGGCGACATCTCGCCCAGCAGGGTCTCGACCTCGCCGACGAGCACCCGCAGCCCGAAGGAGTGCTGCAGCCCCAGGACGTCGAGCGTGACCGCGGGGGTGACGTTCGGGTTGCCGTCGCGGTCACCGCCGGCCCAGGTGCCGAACCGCAGCGGACGGGCCTGCGGCGACAGGGTGACGCCGATGCCGTCGAGCACCCGGTCCAGCTCGCCGAGCAGGTCCGGGACCACCGAGCTCGCCAATGTCTGGAGGTAGTAGATCGCGGAGCGGGCCTCGTCGGTCGGCTCCGGGCGGACCACCCGCAGCTCGTCGGTCTGCCACAGCAGGTCGACCAGCTCGGCCAGCCGCCGGGCGGCCCGCGGGGCGTCGGCGGCGGGTCGGCGGGGGTCCTCCGCGGCGTGCACCAGCTCGGCGATCTTGCGCAGCAGCTCCAGCACGGACCGCCGCGTGGCCTCGGTGGGGTGGGCGGTGAAGACCGGGCGGTACTCCAGCCGGCCCAGCACGCCGGTGACCAGCTCGCGGTCGACGGTGCCGTCCTCGAGCGCCTCGCCGATGCGTCCGGCCGCCGAGGCGAGCGGCCCCTGGTCGCCGGCAGTCAGCTCCTGCCACCGGTGCAGCTGCTCGGTGACGTTGACCAGCTGGAAGTACGCCGTGAACGCGCGGGCCAGAACGACGGCGGTGGCGTCGTCCACCTCGCTGAGCAGGTCGTACAGCGGCCCGTCGTCGGCTTCGCGCGCCAGCGCCCGGACCCGTTCGACCAGCTCCAGCAGCGCCGGCCCCTCGTGGCGGGTCAGCGCCGCCCCCAGCAGCCCACCCAGCTGGCGCACCGACGCCCGCAGCGCGGCGTGCTGGGCGTCGGAGGAAACGCCGCCAGCGAACTGGGCGACGTCCGGGGATCGGTGGTCAGCGTCGATCAGCTGCTGGACGGCGAGCCGGTCGGTCTCGTGCGCGGTCATGCGGACAGTGTGAGGCGTCCGTGTTTCAGGCAGGTAGCAGCGACCGTCAGTCGGGCATCCCCTTCAGCCGGCGCCCGAGCGCCTGCTGGGCCTCCCGGGCCGCCTCGCGCTCGGCCAGTGCCTGCCGCTTGTCCCAGGTCTTCCGGCCGCGGGCCAGCGCGATCTCGACCTTGGCGCGGCCGTCACGGAAGTACAGCCGCAGCGGGACGATCGTCAGGCCGCTCTCGTGCACCCGGCGCTCGAGCTTGTCGATCTCGGCGCGGTGCAGCAGCAGCTTGCGCTTGCGGCGGCTCGCCCGGTTGGTCCACGTCCCCTGCGCGTACGCCGGGATGTGGACACCGAGCAACCAGGCCTCACCGCCGTCGATGTCGACGAACCCGTCGACCAGCGAGGCGCGGCCGGCCCGCAGCGCCTTGACCTCGGTCCCGACCAGGACGATGCCGGCCTCCCACTCGCCCTCGAGGTGGTAGTCGTGGCGTGCCTTCCGGTTGCGCGCCACGACCTGCTCGGCTTCCGGCTTCCGCATCCGCGGATCCTCTCAGACGCAGGCGCGCGGACCGGTCGGCTATCGCGGCCGGGCGACCGCCACCGCCGTGAGCAGGAGTCCCTGCACACTGGTCCAGCGCCCCTCCAGGCACGACGTCGGCGTGCCGGCCAGGACGAGCCCCCGCGGCAGCCGCGCGACGAAGGTGCCGTGCTGCCGCAGCGTCACCTGGGTGTCCTGTGGTTCGAGCCAGTGGCCGACGAGGGGGAACCAGGCCTTGAACACGCTCTCCTTGACGCTGAACAGCAGCCGGTCCCAGCTCGGCCCGGCCACGGCGCCGAGGTCGTGGACCTGGCATCGCTCGGAGGGTGTGGCGATCACCTCGAGCACACCCGCCGGCAGCGGGGTGTCCGGCTCGGCGTCGATCCCGATCGCCGCGACCCGGTCGGCCGGGGCGAGCGCGGCCGCGGCGTACCCGGCGCAGTGGGTCATGCTGCCCCGGACCCCGACCGGCCAGCCCGGGGCACCGCCGGGACCGGGGAGGACGGCGACCGGCTCGAACCCGAGCCGCCCGAGACAGGAGCGGGCACAGCACCGGACCGTCGCGAACTCCCGCCGGCGCGACTCGACCGCCCGGGCGACCACGCGCTCCTCCTCCGGGAGCAGCGGCCCGCCCGGGCCCGGCCCGTAGCGCTCCTCGGTCTCGACCGCGTCCGGGAGGATCCCCCGCAGGCCCGCACCCGTGGCCACCGTCAGCATGCGGCGGCCGGGAGCGGACCGGAGGGGGTCATCACACGACGCCCGACCCGATCAGCGTCTCGTCGAGCTCCAGGACGTCCGGCCCGTACATGGTCTGCAGCCACTCGTCCTGGAACACCGTGTCGAGGTAGCGCTCCCCCATGTCGGGGGCGAGGGCCACCGTGACGAGATCACCGTCGGGGTCGTACCTGTTCAGCCACTGCGTCGCACCACTGACGACCGTGCCCGAGGAGCCCCCCAGCAGGAACCCCCGCCGCGCCAGCCGACGGCACGACCGCACCGTGTCGACCTCCTCGACCAGCACCACGTCGTCCACGTACGACTCGTCCAGCATCGGCGGACGCAGGCTGGTGCCGAGTCCGGGGATCAGCCGGCGGGCCGGCTCCCCGCCGAACGTGACCGACCCGACGGTGTCCACCGCGACGACCCGCACCCGCGGGTTCTGCTCCCGGAAGTACCGCGCACAACCCATCAGCGTCCCGCACGTCCCCGCCCCCACGAACAGCACGTCGAGCTCGGGGAAGTCCCGGTCGATCCCGGGCGCCGTCGCCCGGTAGTGCGCCATCCAGTTCTCGCGGTTCGTGTACTGGTTCAACCACACGTAGCGCTCGTCGGAGGCGCACAGCGCCCGCACGTAGTCGATCCTGGCGCCGAGGAACCCGGTCACCTCGTGCGGCGTGCTGATGATGCAGACCTTCGCCCCCAGCGCCAGCATCAGCCGCCGCGTCGAGACGTTGCAGCGCGGGTCCGTCACGCACACGAACCCGTAGCCCCGGCTGGCGGCCAGCATGCTCAGCGCCACCCCCAGGTTCCCCGAGGACGACTCCACGAGCGTGGAGCCCGGCCGCAGCGCCCCGGAGCGCTCGGCGGCGTCGACCATCGCGGTCGCGGCCTTCAGCTTGATCGAGCCGGCGAAGTTGAACCCCTCACACTTCAGGTACAGCGAGTGCCCCACGATCGAGCGCAGGTCGATGTACAGCTGGTCTTCGTTGAACCCTTGCGGCATGGAGATGACAGTCACGAGAGCCCTCCTCTCATCGCGAGACATGAACAGGTCATCCGAAGCGCCGGCGCTCGTGGAAGAAGTCCTCGACCACGTTGAGCTCGCCGGCCTTCATGACTTCGTCGTGGACGAACTGGCCGACTGCCAGGTCCAGGACCCCGAGCCCGAACGGCGAGAACACCAGCGGCGCGTCGACCGGCGGCACGACCCTCCCGGTCATCACGTCGCTCAGCGTCCCGAGCACGAAGTCCCGGTTCCCCACCTTCTGCTCGGCCAGGTGCGGTGACGTGTTCGCCTTGAGGCAGTGGTCCACGTCGTCGACGACGTTGGTCGCCGCCAGCACGACCTCGGGAGCGAGGTCCCGCAGCGACAGGTGCAGCACGAGCGGGTTGTGCTCGAACCAGTCGGGGTCGCTGACGTGCGGCTCCCCCGCGACGGTGGCGAACACCACGAGGTCACTGACCCGGACCAGCTCCTCGGGGTCGCTGTGCAGCGTGACGCGTCCGGTGGCCTGGGTCTGCTCCAGGTAGCAGCGGAACCCCGCGGCACTGTCCGGGGACACGTCGTGGACGCCGACCTCGTCGAAGGTCCACCCGGTAGCGCTCAGGAACGTGTGGACGTAGCGAGCGATCAGGCCGGTCCCGAAGAACCCCACCCGCCGCGGCCGCGGACGGTCACGGGTCAGCCGGTCCGCGGCGAGCGCCGCCGAGGCCGCCGTCCGGGTGGCGCTGATGATCGAGCTCTCGAGGCAGGCGAACGGGTAGCCGGTCTCCCGGTCGTTGAGGATCAGCACGGCCGAGGCCCGTGGGAGGCCCGCTGCGACGTTCTCGGGGAAGCTCGAGATCCACTTCAGCCCGGCGACCGGCGAGTCTCCGTCGACCGAGGCCGGCAACGCGATGATGCGTGAGGACGGGCGGTCGGCGAACCTCAGGAAGTACGACGGAGGGTTGTTCGACCTCCCGGCGTCGTGGAGGAGGTAGGTGGACTCGACCAGGGCCACGACGTCGCGCTCGCGTCCCCGCAGCACCTCCTGCACCTGTCGACCGGAGACCACGGCGAACGGCGGGACCGAGGACCGGTCGGTCAGCGCGACAGCGGATGCTGCCTCCTCCACGACGGTCATGACGTCCCTCCGTTGCCGTCCGATGACCACGGAGCCTGGTCCACCGGTTCCGCCATCGCGACCAGGACCTCGCGGTCGCCCTCGAACGGCTCCCGGCCGTGCGCGCACGCAATGTTGTCGACGAGCATCAGGTCCCCCCGCTGCCAGTCCTGGCGCAGGGTGTGGGCCTCGTACACCTCGTTGAGCAGCATCACGACGTCCTCACCGATCGGGTCGCCGTTGCCGTAGGCGGTGTCGAACGGCAGCCCGTCGGCGCCGTACAGGTCGACGAGGTACTCGCGGACGTCGGGATCCAGCGTCCAGCCGCTGAGGAACGCGACCTGGTTGAACCAGCAGCGACGACCGGTCACCGGGTGGGTGACCACGGCCTGCCGTCGCTGCCTGGTGCGCAGCCCACCGTCGGGCTGCCAGGACACCTCGATGTCGTTGGCGCGGCAGTAGCGCTCGACCTCTGCCCGGTCGCTGGTGCCGAACGCGTCGGCGTACGAGGCCCCGATGTCCTCGTTGTAGTTCCGCGTCAGCAGCCAGCCCTCCCGCTGGAACCGGTCGACCAGTGGGCCGGGCAGGGCGTCGAGAACCTTGCCCGCGTCGGCCACCGGCGTCGCCCCACCTGACGCAGGGGCACCCAGACAGGCGAACATCATCAGACCCGGGACGGGACTGGTGTAGCTGAGCTCGTGGTGCATGCACATCTGCTGGTGCGGCGGCCACTTCGTGGCGGAGTACACGCCCTCGCTGTAGGTCTCGCGGGGTGCGAACGCCTCCTTCTCGGCCATCAGCGGCGTACCGAGCCTCCGGAACACGGCCGCTACCGTGTCCGCGTCGCGCAGGCCGAGCCCGCGGACCACGACCGAGCCGTGCTCGGCCACGAGCGAGCGAACCGCCTCGTGGTGCGCACCGGCCCAGCCGGGCGCATCGTCACCGGGATCCGCTGCGACGACCGGTGGACAGCCGGGTTGGCGATACAGGTCCAGTGGCAGCGTCATGGATGTGGACGACATTGTCGATCTCCTATCGGCTTGCGGGTCAGGGGGCTTTCTCTTGGGGTCAGGGGCGAGCCAAGGTGCCGACCGCGTCCAGCACGGCCCGTGCCGTCTCGGTCGGACGGGTTCGCCAGAAGTGGTGACCGCCGTCCCTGATCACGTGCAGCCGCACGTGCTCGGCGACGAGCCGCCAGTCGAGGTGGGCCTCGGAGTACCCCGCGGTGACGGGGTCGTCGGCGGCCACGACGGCGGTGATCGGGGCTGTCAGCCGCTCGTCGGGGGCGGCCACCACCAGCGCCGCGAAGTAGCGATGGGCGGACACACAGTCGTGGCGGTAGGCGGCAGCCACCACCCGGGCTCGCTGGGCGTCCAGCTGCGACAGGTCGGCGCGGTCGCCGGCGCTGGCCAGGTCGGCGACGATGGCCGCGTCGCTCCGCTCACCCACCGCGACGATGCCGGCACGACGGGCGCTTGCGTCCCCTGGCAGCTGACCGGCGAGCAGCAGGTGTTCCACCTCCACCCCGAGCCGTCGCAGGACGCGGGCCGTCTGCACCGCGAACGCGGTGCCCGAGGAGTGCCCCCACAGCAGGACACGTCGCGCACCCAGGGCCGCGATCTCAGCCACCACCCGCCGCACGACCTCGTCCAAGGCGACCAGCGGCTCGCCGTCGCCGGCGGGGTCGTGGCCCGGGAGGTCGACCCCGTAGACCGTGATGTCGCTACCCCGCAGCGCGGCCGCGACCGGTCGGTAGCCCACCGCGGTGCCACCGGCACCAGGGAAGCAGACGAGTGCGGCCGCCGGCGCCGCCCCCGGCTCGACCGAGCGCTCCGACAGCAGGTGCAGGAGACCGGGGCTGCGCCGCGGGCCACCGTCCATCAGCTCGGCCAGGTCGGCCAGGACGGGGTGACGGGTGATGTCCTTCAGCGACACCGCGCGGTCGAGGGCGACGGCGAGCTTCACCGCCGACAGCGACGAGCCGCCTCGGTCGAAGAAGTGGTCGCGCCGCCCGACCTGGTGGGCAGCGAGGCCCAACGCGGTCGCCCAGGCGGCCGCGAGCCGCGTCTCGGTCGCGGTGACGGGCGCCTCCCGCTCCGCCGAGACGTCGGCGAGCTCCGCGGCCAGAGCCATCAGCGCCTTCCGGTCGATCTTGCCGTTCCCGGTCAACGGCAGCTCGTCGCGCCAGTGGATGGCAGCGGGGAGCATGTAGGCGGGCAGCGACTCGCCCAGCCGCTCCCGCAGCGCGGAGACGTCGAGCGGCTGCGGGGCGGTGTAGAACGCCACCAGGTGCTTCCCGTCGGCGCCCGAGACGACCACGACCGCGCCGTCCCTGACACCGGCCACCTTGAGCAGCGTGTTCTCGATCTCGCCGATCTCGATCCGAAAGCCGGAGATCTTGACCTGCGAGTCCTGCCGTCCCAGGAACTCCAGGGTGCCGCCCGGCAGCCAGCGGCCGTAGTCTCCGCTGCGGTAGAGGCGTACGCCGGGACGGTGCGGGTCGCTCAGATAGCACTGCCCGGTGCGCTCGGGGTCGTTGACGTACCCCCGGCCGACGCAGACCCCGGAGAAGACGACCAGCCCGGGAGCACCTAAGGGCACCGGGGCCAGGTGCTCGTCGACGACGTAGACGCGGACGTTGTTCACCGGCCTGCCGATGGGGACCGTCTCGGTGACAGGGGCGCTGCGCATGATCTCGTGGTTGGTGTCGTCGGAGGTCTCGGTCAACCCGTAGGCGTTCACCAGCGTGACGTCCGGCTTCGCCGCGAACCAGCGCAGGGCCAGCTCCTTCTTCAGCGCCTCACCGGTGACACAGACACACCGCAGCGACGGCAGCTCCCGCGGGCTGCGTTCGAGGTAGGACAGCACCGCCTCGAGGTAGGAGGGCACCACCTGCAGCACCGACACCCGGCCCACGGCGATCGTGTCGACGAACCGCTCGACGTCGAGAACGGCCTCCTGCTCGACGAGCAGGGTCCGTCCACCCACCAGCAGGGGTGCGACGAGCTGCCACAGCGAGATGTCGAAGCACTGCGGCGCGGTCTGGGCGAGCACGTCGCCGGCGTCGATCCCCAGGTCGTCGATCTTGGCGAACAGGTGGTTGAGCATCCCGGCCTGCTCGCACATCACGCCCTTCGGCTCCCCGGTGGAGCCCGAGGTGAAGTAGAGGTAGGCCAGCTGGTCGTCGGTGACCGGGATGCCCGGGTCCGAGTCGTCGAGCCCCTCTTGCCGGGCCGCGTCGAGGTCGAGCGTCTGCACTCCGGGCAGGGAGGCCAGAGCGGCGTCGAGCGTCGCCGTGCAGCCCTCCCGGGTAAGGACGAGCCGGCAGTCGGCCCGGGTGAGGATGGTGGCGATCCGACCGGGCGGGAAGTGCGGCTCGAGGGGCAGGTAGGCCCCGCCGGACTTGAGGATCCCCAGCACGGCGGTCATCCAGTCCAGGTCTCGCTCGGTCACCACGGCCACGGTCTCCTCCCGCGACAGTCCCCGCACGAGCAGGGCACGGGCGACCCGGTTGGCTCGGCTGTTGAGCTCCGCGTAGGTCAGGCTCTGCTGTCCGTGCACGGCGGCAACCGCGTCGGGCTGTGACCGGACCCGTTGCTCGAACAGCTCGTGGAAGCGCCGGTCCGGGAGAGGTCGGTCGGGGCCGGCCAGGCCCACCAGCTGGTGGCGGACCTCCTCCGGCGAGAGCAGGCTCGCGCGGTCGTGCCGGGCATCCGGCTCCAGCGCCATGCCGGCCAGGGCCGCCACGTGGTAGCCGGCGATCCTCGAGGCATGGGCCGGGTCGATCACCTCGGTCCGGTAGGTCAGCCGCAGGGTCAGCCGGCCGCCGTCCTCGATCAGGCTCGCCGACAGCGCCGTGTCCGTCGGCAGCGTGTCCGTCGGCAGCGTGTCCGTCGGCAGCGTGTGGGAGCGCGGGGACAGGTCGACGACGGTCGCTCGCGCGGTCGTGCGGAGGACGGCCCCGGGTCGCGATCCGTCGTCGACCAGGAGGCCCCCGTGGCCGCGCACCGCCGTCGACGCACGGTGGCCGGCCACGACGAGGTCGCGCCACGATCCTGGGTCGGTGGTGAGCCGGCAGGGCACCGCCGTCCGGCTCGGCGCCACCAGGCACCTGGTGACCACGGCCTGCTCGCCGGTCAGAGCCGCCAGCACCTTGCCGTGGGCGGCCAGCATCAGCGAGGCCAGGTCCGTGCCCGTGTCGGTTGCCACCTCTCGCAGCGCCGCGTGCGTCTCGGCCAGCACGGTGACCTCGAGCGTCCGTACGCCGGGGGTCGGGTCCGAGCTCCAGCTCGGCAGCGACGTCGGCTCCTCGACCGGCAGCGCGACCCGCCGGCGGTCCAGGTCGGCCTCGGTGCGATCGCTCATGCGGTGTGCCTCCTCGGTTGTCATCGGACCGTCTCCCCCGGTGCGGCCACGCGGGCCGGCATCGGCCGCGCCGGGTTCCCTCCCCAGTGGGCCTGCGCTGGCACGTCCTCCCCCTTCATCAGGAAGCAGTCCGCTGCCAGCACGGCCCCGTCACCGACCGTGGAGCCGTAGTGGAGGAACGCGCCCACCCCGAGGGTGCAGCCCGCCCCGACGCTGATGTGGTCGGACTTGAAGGCACCGTCCTCCTGGGAGTGGGACTGGAGGGTGCTGCCGGCGTTGAGGGTGCACCCGTCGCCGATCGAGGCCAGCACTCGCTCGGTCACCCCACAGCCGTCGTCGAAGACCCCTCGGCCCAGTCGGAGCCCGAGCAGCCGCCAGACGACGTTCTTGAAGGGGGTCCCGTTGTAGGGGACCACGATGGCTGCGGTGGCCAGCTTCCAGTAGCGCTCGTGACGCCAGAAGGCGACGTCGTAGATCGAGCAGCCATCCGGGGCCCGCAGCTGGAGGCGGCTCACCGAGCGGTCGAGCAGCACGAAGTAGGCGACACTGACGAACAGCGACAGCACCGTCACCGCAGGCATCACCGTCGCCCCGAGCACCGGGTAGAAGGCCGCACCCAGGGCGGCGACGAGCGTGACGAGGAACAGCAGCATCCACCGCGACCCCAGGTGCAGGGCCATGGTCACCAGGTTGTGGGCGTTCTTGGCCCGCAGCCGGGCACGGAACTCCGCCGTCGTGGTCACGTCCAGTTGGTTGTCGCGCTGGACCGTGCGCGGGATCTCGAACGGCGGGGAGCCGAGCAGTCCGACGTTCTCTCGCATCGGACCGTCGATCGGCACCATCACCTTCGTCGCGAGCAGCACGTTGTCGCCGGTCCTGGCCCCCGCCGGGTAGGCGATCCGGTTGCCGAGGAAGCTTCTGGCGCCGATCGTCGTCGGCAGCAGCCGGAACGAGGTGTCGGAGTACTGCGCGTTCATGACCGAGAGCCCGTCGGCGACCATCGTCCCTGAGCCCACCGCGGTCAGGTACGGGTTCTCGTGCTTGACCGCTTGTCCGAAGTTCGAGCCGGTCTGCTCCGCGTGGGTGAGGTTGTAGCCGACCCACCGTAGGTAGCCCACGATGTAGGAGCTGTCCCCGAACAGGAACGTGAACGTCTTGACGTTCGTCAGCGCCGTCACCGTCCGGTGCAGCGAGTAGTGCACCCCGTACAGCGGGTACGTCCGGCCCGGCTCCAGCGCCAGGTTCAACAGCCGAGGGACAGTCGCGACCATCACCAGCCCGAACAGCAACAGGCCGACGTACAGCAGCAGCGACAGCTCCAGCACGTGGACGTAGAACTCGAGCCCGGTGACCGGGAGCTGCTCGGGGTCAAGCAGGGGCTTCAGCTGGGGGACGGTCTTCAGCAGCATGCTCGGGGCCCCGAGCGCCAACGGGGACGCGAGGGTGAGCATCATCAGCAGCTGGATGGTGGCGTACGCCGCCCGGCGCAGGGTGCCGCACGGCCGCGCCCCGACCAGCCGGTAGTCCACGTCCGTCGGCTGCGCGGGCGTCCCGTGCCAGCGCTCGCCCGATGGGACCGACTGGCCACACTGGAGCGACGACGAGTGCCCCAGCTGGGCGCCGTCCCCCATCGCGGTCTCGATGTCGAGCACGGTCACCTCGCCGATGAACACGTCGCGCCCGAGCGTGACCGGCCCGGTCTCGATCATTCCGTCGTGCGCCCGGTAGCAGTTGAGGAACGCGTCCTTGCCGATCATCGTCCCCGCACCGATCGAGAGCAGGTCGGTGCACGCCGGCACGTTGAGGGTGAAGATCGAGACCCCTTTACCGACCTTGGCCCCCAGCGCCCGCAGGTAGAGCGAGTACAGCGGTGAGCCGGCGAACAGGAGCACGAGGGGATTGCGCTGCACTAACGTCCGCACCAACCAGAAGCGCACATAGGCCAGGCTCCACACCCTGATCCGGATCGGCTGCCACCGCCCGATCAGCATCCACTTTGCCACGATCGGCAGCGTGACCAGGAAGCCGACGATCCCGGCGCTGACCAGCAGCGACCTCAGGTAGATCGTGAGGAAGGTCGAGGCGTCGTGGACCCAGACGAAGCCCGACAGCACGACGACACCGGCGAGGTAGGTATATCCGAGAAAGATCAGGAGCTGGAGCATTCCACAGACCGGCATCTGCCAGCGGGAATTATTCTCGGCCGGCACCGGGACCGACTCGAGGACCGACTCGGAAACCACCGGTGAGGAAACCGGCTCGATTATTTCCACCGCTGCGGCCAGGCTTTTTGCGGAGGGATTCCGATAAACGTCCTTCATCGACACGGCCGGCAGATCTTCGCGCTTCCTCACCTTCGCGCAGAAATGGGCCATGACGAGGGAGTCGGCACCCAGGTCGTCGAAGAAATGGCTCTCGGTCGGCACGGCCGACCGGCCGGTCACCTCGGCGAGCACCGCTGCGAGCTGGTCGGCGAGAGGCTGCTGGATGACCTGCCCGCTAATGGTGCCGCCACCCGCGGACGAGGTCTCGCTCACGCGCGTCATGGCCGCACCGCGTCGACCCGCGCCCGGAGGCGGTCGCAGCCATTGTCCGCATTTGTGATCTGAGCACGCCAGATATGCATCCTGCTGACTCCCCCCGGAGTTCGTTGCCCCACCCTCGGGAGGCGGCCTGCATCCCCCCGTGCTTGGAGAACCACCATTGCTTGCGCGTTTGAACCAAGTCAACACTCGCCCTCAAGATGGTCACAACGGGCCATGCCTGAAACGGTCTGAGTAGGCATCGCGGATGCCTCTTATCTTCCTCTCAAACTAGATTTCTGGCCAAGCAGAGACAAAGGGTGCGATGTGGACTCATGGCACGGCTCTGCCGTTGGTCCGCCCGACCGAGCTGACGAGGCCCCACCGGGCGAGACCGGGCAGGCGAGAGCGGGCAGGCGAGACCGGGCAGGCGAGCCCGCCGAGACCCGGCCGCGGTCACGCTCCCGGCGAGCGACCCTCTGGCAGCGGCAGGTCGGCGACCTCGGTCCTGACGTCCTCGATCGCGTCGTTGCCGGCATGCCGGTCCGCGGTCGACGGCGCGGGCGAACCGCCTGCCGACGGCCGCGGCGTCTTGTCGCGGGCCGGCTCCAGCCGGAGCGCGGCGAGCGCGTCGGTGCCGTCGAGACCGAACAGGGTGCGCAGGTTCACGTCCCGCTGGGGGAACGGGATCTCGATGCCGTACCGCTGCAGCTCGGTGTGCAGCGCCCAGTTGTAGGCAGCCTTGACCGCACCCGGCTTCTTGGTCGCCTCGGCGGTCAGCCACGTCACCAGCTCGAACTCCAAAGCGCTCTCGCCGAACTCCGAGAGCCACACCTGCGGGCGCCGAACGCCGTCGAGCGCCAGCGTGAACGGGACCTGCGCGGCGGCCTCGAGCGCCGCCCGCTTGACCAGGTCCTTGTCGGTGCCGTAGGCGACGCCGAAGGGCACCCGCAGCCGTCGCGACACCTCCCGGTGGGTCCAGTTGACGACCCGGCCGCCGACGAACTCGGAGTTCGGCACCAGGATGTCGATGTTGTCGTTGGTGACGATCGTGGTGGCCCGGATCTTGATGTCGCGGACCTCGCCGTGCACCCCGGACTCGAGCTCGACGAAGTCACCCACCTTCAGGGACTTGTCGAAGAGCAGGATCAACCCGGAGACGAAGTTGCTGAAGACCGTCTGCAGCCCGAATCCGATGCCGACCCCGAGGGCGCCGGCGAACACCGCCAGCCTGCTGATGGGCACGCCCAGCAGGCTCACCGCCAGCAGCGACCCGAGCACGATGGTGGTGTACTGCGCGATGCGCGAGAGCGTGTAGAGCGAGGCCCGGTTCTCGTTGCCGCGACGGGCGCCGTACCGTCTGATCGAGCGCCCGAGCAGCACCGACACCAGCCCGGCGAGCACCAGCGTGACCATGGCGAGCACCACGCCCCCGACGGTGACCGTCACTCCCGAGACGTCGACGAGGCGCCGGTCCAGCACGCTCAGCGCCGTGACGCGTCCCTGGGTCACCCTCGGCCCCGCCTCTCCCGCTGTCGGTCGTCGGTCGTCGGTCGTCGGCGAGCCTAGCGACCACCCACCTGTTGAGCCGTCACTCGTGGTCCTGCGAGGCGTCACTCGTGGTTCCTGGCTGCGACCACGGGTGACCTCTCAACGGACCACGGGTGACCTCTCAACGGACCACGGGTGACCTCTCAACGGAGGGGGGGTGGCGACGTGAACCACCGGCCGAGCAGGGTGCCGTCCTCCTCCAGCAGCAGCGCCAGCCGGCCGGTGATCCCGAGTGCGCCGCCGGAGGTGATCCGCGGGTGCGGACCGCCGACGAGCAGCGGCACCAGCGACACGCACAGCTCGTCGACGACCCCGGCCGCCAGCAGGTCCGCCAGCAGCCGGGGGCCGCCCTCTCCGAGCAGGCTGGCGAAGCCGCGGTCCACGAGCCCGGCTCGCATCGCCACCAGGTCCACCGTGTCGTCGCCGCAGACGACCACGTGCTCGGCCCCCAGCACGTCCCGGCAGCCCGACAGCCCCGGGGAGGCCGCGCAGGTCACCATCCAGACGTCGCCCGGCGCAGCGTCGCACAGCTGCTCCGGGACCTCCCCCCGCCGGCTCACCAAGACCAGCGGCACGTCGGTGGGGTGGTAGCCCTCGGTGCGGGCCGTGCCGGCTCCCACCACGACCGCGTCGGCCAGCGAGCGCAGCGTGTCGAAGCCCCGCTTGTCCGCGGCGCTGTTGATGTCGCCGCTGCGACCACCGCCACCGGTGGCGGCGCCGTCGAGGGTGGTGACCATGTTCACCCGCAGCCAGGGCAGCCGCGGCGGAGCGTAGAGCATCCGCAGTCGCTGCCCGTCGACCTCTGACTCCCCGGACCCCCCGGGCCCCCCGGGCAGCCGGTCCACCAGGACCCTCACGACCACCTCACCACCCAGTACTGCACCCCGTAAGGGTCGCCGTCGTAGCCGACGTCCACGTCCACGACCCCGCCGTCGCCGCCGGCCAGCGACCCGAGCGTCCGCAGCGCCGGCGCGTCGTAGGCCCACAGCGCCGTCGCGAGCTCGAGGTCCAGGTCCCGCAGCGCCGTCGGGTCGCCCCCGCGCAGCGCGGCCCCGATCGTCTCGTCGAAGCCGGCCGCGCGCGGGTCAAGGTGGCCGGGGGCCTTCTCCCCCCGGGCGGCCGACCCGTTCGCCACCACGAGAAGGCCGCCCGGGCCGGGGCTCGCCACCGGCGCCTGCCCGTCCGGGACGAGCCTCACCTCGGCCCTGCCGGCGAAGCCGGCGTGGTCCAGCAGGTGCCGCGCCACCCGGACGCCGGTCGGCTCGGTCACGCCGCGCGCGACGTTGTCGGGCCGCGCCGCCACCGTGACCACCCGCAGCAGGTCCGGGTGCCGGGCCACCAGCCACCCGACCGCGTCGGCGCAGGCCGAGCGCAGCGGCCCGACCGGGTCCTCGAGCCCCGCATGGACGGGCAGCAGCACGGGCGCCGAGGGCACCACGACCACGTCCGGGGTCATGCCAGTCCCCGGATCGCACGCCGCGGCGGCCGGCGGCCGGCGATCGAGGACACCATGTCGACGACCTGCCGGGTCTCGACGACCTCGTGCACCCGGAAGATCCGGGCGCCGGCCAGGGCACAGACGGCCGTGGCGGCCAGCGTGCCCGTGAGCCGCTCCCCCACGGGCAGGTCGAGGGTCTCGCCCACGAAGTCCTTGTTGGACAGCGAGACCAGGACCGGCCAGCCGGTGGCGGTCAGCTCCCCGAGGCGGCGGGTCAGCTCCAAGGAGTGGAAGGTGTTCTTGCCGAAGTCGTGGGCCGGGTCGATGACCACCCCCCGGGGGTCGACCCCGGCGGCCACCGCGCGCTCGGCGTACGCCGTGGTGTCGGCGACGGCCGCTGCGACCACGTCGGCGTACTCGATGCGGAACGGCCGGGTCCGCGGGGTGACGCCGCCGGTGTGGGTGCAGACGAGGCCGGCGCCGAACTCGGCCGCGACGTCGACCAGGGCGGGGTCGGCACCTCCCCAGGCGTCGTTGAGCACGTCGGCTCCCTCGGCGCAGACCGCCCGGCCGACCTCGCTGCGCCAGGTGTCGACGCTGATCACCAGGTCGGGGTGGGCCGCCCGGACGCGGGCGACGAAGCCGACCACCCGCCGCCGCTCCTCGACCGCGTCGACCTCGGCGCCCGGGGCGGCCTTGATGCCACCGATGTCAACGATCTCGGCCCCCTCCGCGGCCACCCGGGCGACGCGGGCGAGCGCCTCGTCCTCGGCCCAGGTGGCGCCCTTGTCGTAGAACGAGTCCGGCGTCCGGTTGACGATCGCCATCATCAGCGTGGCCTCGTCGGGGAACCGGTGTCGTCCCAGGTGCAGGCTCATGCCCCTCCTCCCAGGTAGGTGGCCTCCAGGTAGCCGGCGGCGGGTGGTCGCTCCGCGACGTCGACCACCCGGGTGTGCGGCGCAGGACGCCCCGCCTCGTGGTGGTACTGCCGCAGCGGCACCGTCGCGGCGGGCTCGCCGCGGCCGGTGCGGCGCTCGGCCGCCGCGAGGATCTGGGTCGCCATCGCGCCGAGGTCGCGCAACGCCTGGTGGCGGTGCGCCCGCCGGCCGAGGTCCACCTGGGCGATGGCGTCGGTCCCCTGCTCCGCCGCGGTGTCGAGCAGGGCGGCCAGCTCGACCGCGTACCCGGTGGGCACGTGCAGGCCCGCGAAGTGGGTACGGCGCACCGCCCACTCCCCCGCCAGCGGCTGCACGAGGCCCGCCAGCTCGGGGAAGCACAGCGCGATGAGCGGCCGCGCCACCAGCTCGGTGACCCGGCCGCCCTCGAACGCGTCGGCACCGCCGGTCCCGTCGAGCAGCGGTCGCTCGTAGAACCCCTTGACCAGCAGGACCGTGTCGTCGGTGAGCAGCGGCCCCAGCAGCCCCGGCACGAAGTGGGTGTCCCAGTCGAGGAGGTCGGCGTCCATGAACACCAGCACGTCCCCGCTGGTCACGAACAGCGACTTCCACATCGCCTCGCCCTTGCCGGGGCCGGTGCCGAGGTCGGGTCGGATGTCGGCGGCGCGGTGGACCGCCGCGCCTGCCCGGGTGGCGACCGCGTAGGTCTCGTCGGTCGAGTCCGAGTCGACCACCACGACCTCGTCGAGCAGCGCGGTGGTCCCCATCAGCGCGGCGCGGACCCGGCCGACCACCGCGCCCACGGTGGCCGCCTCGTTGCGGGCCGGCACCACCAGGCTGACCCGGAGGCCGGACCGCCGCTTGGCCGCCAGCAGCCCCTCGAGCGACCAGTCCCGCCAGTGGTGGCTGCGACGCTCGAACCAGCGGTCGGTCCGGCTGCTGTCCACGCTCGCTCTCCTCGCGACGGCGTCCGCCACCGGACCGTCGGCCCGGGCTCGTCGTCGACGGCGACGTTATACGTTGGCCGCCAGCGCGCGGCCCGGCAGACCGGGCGCGGCGCTCCGCCCGACGACGCGAGGAGAGACCGTGCCCGGAGACCCCGAGGTCCTGAAGCTGCTCAACGAGCAGCTGACCAGCGAGCTCACCGCCATCAACCAGTACTTCCTGCACTCCAAGATGCAGGACAGCTGGGGGTACACCGAGCTGGCGGCGGCGACCCGCAAGGAGTCGTTCGAGGAGATGGTGCACGCCGAGCTCCTCACCGACCGGATCCTGCTGCTCGACGGGCTGCCGAACTACCAGCGGCTGTTCAACGTCCACGTGGGGCAGACGCTGCGCGAGCAGTTCGAGAGCGACCTGCAGATCGAGGTGGACGTGGTCGCTCGGCTGCAGCCCGGGATCGCGATGTGCAGGGAGAAGCTGGACCACACCAGCGCCGGCCTGCTGGAGCGGATCCTCGCCGAGGAGGAGCACCACGTGGACTACCTGCAGACCCAGCTGGACCTGATGACGACGATCGGGGAGCAGGCCTACATCGCGCAGTGCCTCTCGACCCCGCCGGCCTGATCCGGCAGCCTCAGCCGGGCACCGGCTCGTAGGTGGTGGTGCGCTGCCGTGCGGGGCGCCCGGCCAGCGCCGCCATCGCCTCGAGCTCGGCGACCTCCTTGGCGGAGCCGTTGGTGGAGCCCGCCATCCGGCTGATGGTCTCCTCCATCAGCGTGCCGCCCAGGTCGTCGACGCCACCGGCCAGCACCTGGGTGCAGGTCTGCGGGCCGAGCTTGACCCACGAGCACTGGATGTGGCGGACCAGCCCGTGCAGCATGATGCGGGCCACCGCGTGCACGGCCCGGTTGTCGCGGGTGCTCGGTCCGGGACGGGCCACGCCGGCGAGGTAGATCGGACTGGACTGGTGCACGAACGGCAGCGGCACGAACTCGGTGAACCCGCCGGTCTCGCGCTGGAGGTCGGCCAGCGTCGCCAGGTGGCTGACCCAGTGGCCGGGGTGGTCGACGTGGCCGTACATCATGGTGCTGGTCGTGGGCAGCCCGACCGCGTGCGCGGTGGTGACGACCTCGATCCAGGCGCTCGTCGGCAGCTTCCCCTTGGTCAGGATCCAGCGGACGTCGTCGTCGAGGATCTCGGCGGCCGTCCCGGGCAGCGAGTCCACGCCGGCCTCCTTGGCCGCCTCCAGGAACTCCCGCAGCGAGAGCCCGGTCCGGGCGACCCCGTTCATCACCTCCATCGGACTGAAGGCGTGCACGTGCAGGCCGGGGGCGGCGGCCTTGACCGCCCGGGCGATGTCGAAGTACGCCGTCCCGGGCAGCTCGGGGTCGATGCCGCCCTGCAGGCACACCTCGGTGGCCCCGACCGCGACGGCCTCGCGCGCCCGCGCGGCGATCTCGTCCAGCGACAGGGTGTAGGCGTCGGCGTCGGTCTTGCGCTGGGCGAACGCGCAGAACCGGCAGCCGGTGTAGCAGATGTTGGTGAAGTTGATGTTCCGGTTGACGACGTAGGTGACCGGCTCGCCCACCGTCTCGCGGCGCAGGTCGTCGGCGAGCGCGCAGACGGCCTCCAGCGCGGGCCCCTCGGCAGCCGTCATCAGGGCGAGGGCGTCGGCCCGGGAGACCCCGGACGGGTCGCGCTCGGCGGCCCGCAGCGCCGCGGACACGTCGGGGTCGAGCCGGGACGGGACCGCCGTGGCGCGCACCGCCTCCCGCAGCACGTCCCAGTCGCCGTAGACGTCCTCGAAGTCACCCCGCCGGTCCTCGGTGCGCCCGGCGGTGTCGATGGCGGCGTGCAGGTCGGTGCGGCCGGCGTCCTGCCAGCCGCCGTCCGGCTCCTGCCACGCTCGTCCGACCGCCAGCGCCGTGGGGGCCGCGAGCCCGTCCGGGCCGCGCAGCGCGTCGACGTGGTGCCGCAGCCGGGGGTCCAGCCACGGCACGTCGAGGTAGGGCGGGTGCGCGGTGAGCCGCTCCCGCAGCTCGAAGCCCGACTCGGCGCACACCGCCGCCAGCTGCTCGACCTGCGGCCAGGGACGCTCGGGGTTCACGTGGTCCGGGGTCAGCGGGCTGACCCCGCCGAAGTCGTCGACGCCCGCGTCGAGCAGCGCCCGGCACTCGACCAGGTCCACCAGGTTCGGCGGCGCCTGGACCCGCATCGAGGGCCCCATGAGCACCCGGGTGGTGGCGATCGCGGCGAGGTACTCCGGCAGACCCACGTCGTCCACGTGGCGCATCGCGGTGTCCGGCTTCGCCCGGAAGTTCTGCACGATGACCTCCTGGACGCCGCCGTAGGCCCGCGCGACGCGTCGCAGCGCCAGGATCGAGTCCGCCCGCTCGTCGAGGTCCTCCCCGATGCCGATCAGCAGCCCGGTGGTGAAGGGCACGTTGAGCCTGCCGGCGTCCTCCAGCACCCGGAGCCGGACGGCGGGGTCCTTGTCAGGGCTCCCGAAGTGCGGCTGCCCCCGCTCCTCGAACAGCCGACGCGAGGTGGTCTCCAGCATCATGCCCATGGACGGCGCGACCGGCTTCAGCCGCGACATCTCGGCCCAGCTCATCACGCCAGGATTCAGGTGCGGCAGCAGCCCGGTCTCCTCCAGCACCAGCACGGCCATCGCCCGCAGGTACTCCAGCGTCGAGCCGTAGCCCGCCTCCTCGAGCCAGGCCCGCGCCTGCGGCCAGCGGTCCTCGGGGCGGTCCCCCAACGTGAACAGCGCCTCCTTGCACCCCAGCGCGGCCCCCTCGCGTGCGATGGCGAGCACCTCGTCAGCGCTGAGGAACGGCGAGTCCACCTGGCCGGGCACCGACACGAACGTGCAGTAGTGGCAGCGGTCCCGGCACAGCCTGGTCAGCGCGACGAACACCTTGCGGGAGTAGGTCACGACCCCCGGTCGGCCCACCGCCAGCAGCCCCGCGTCCCGGACCCGTCGGGCGACCTCCATCAGCCGGTCGAGCTCCGGACCGCGGGCGCTGAGCAGGGCCGCCGCCTCGTCGGCGTCGATCGACCTGCCCCGCTCGGCCCGGGTCACCGCCCGAGCCACCTCCCGTGCGCCCCGCATCGACCGCCACCTCCCCCTGTTCCCCGCTCGTCCGCCGCCCCGGGCGGATGCCGGTGCGCCGGTGGTGCTGGCGACCAGTGTCTCCCGCCGACGAACAGGCCCTAGGGTGCGGGTCATGCACAACCCCTTGCTGGTGGTCGTCGGCGCAGGACCGGGCGTCGGCGGCTCGGTGGCGCGTCACTTCGGTCGAGCGGGTCACGACGCGGCGCTGGTCGGGATCGACCCCGACGCGATGGCGGCGCTGGCGGCCGACCTCGAGGCCGAGGGCATCACCGCCACGTGGGCGGTGGCCGACGTCACCGACGGCGAGGCGCTCACCGCCGTCGTCACGGGGTTCGGTCAGCAGGCGGGCCGGATCGACGTGCTGCACTTCAACCCCAGCGCGTTCCGCCGCAAGGACCCGCTGCAGCTGTCGGTCGCCGAGCTGCTCGACGACGTCGCCCTGGGGGTCGGGGCGCTGCTGACCTCGGTCCAGGCGGCCCGCCCGTTCCTTCGACCGGGCGGCCGGGTCACCGTCACCGGCAGCATGGCGGCGGACCAGCCGTGGCACCAGGCCGCCTCGCTGGGGGTGCAGAAGGCCGGGGTCCGCAACCTGGTCCACAGCCTCGACGCGACGCTGCGCCCCGACGGCGTCCGGGCGGTGTCGGTCACGGTGCGGGGCACACTGTCGACCACCGGCGCGTTCACCCCCGACCGGGTCGCCGCGGCCATCGTCGCGGCCGCACGCCAGCCCGAGGAGACCTGGGCCACCGAGGTCTCCTACGAAGGGTGAGACGACCGGCCGGCCCACGCCCATGCGTACGCCCCGTCGTCACACGCGACCCCCGCCTCCCCCAGCTCGAGCGGGCGGAACGTGTCGACCATGACCGCGGTCTCGTCGAAGGACTCCGCACCCAGCGAGGCCTCCACCGCCTCGGCCTGGGGGCCGTGGGCGAGGCCCCCCGGGTGCAGGGAGACCGAGCCCTCGCCGATGCCGGACCCCTTGCGGGCCTCGTAGTCGCCGCGCACGTAGAACATCACCTCGTCGCTGTCGACGTTGGAGTGGTAGTAGGGCACCGGCACCGCCAACGGGTGGTAGTCGACCTTGCGTGGCAGGAAGTTGCAGATCACCACGTGGTGCGCCTCGAAGACCTGGTGCACCGGCGGCGGCTGGTGGACCTTGCCGGTGATCGGCATGTAGTCCTCGATGTTGAGCGTGTACGGGTAGAGGCAGCCGTCCCAGCCGACGACGTCGAACGGGTGCGTGGCGTAGACGAGCCGGGTGCCGACGATCCCGCCCGGGCCGCTGCCGCGGTGCTTGACCAGGACCGCCACGTCCTGCCCGTCGACCGGCGTCGTGGCCTGCGGGCCGTGCAGGTCCCGCTCGCAGTACGGCGCGTGCTCGAGGAGCTGGCCGTACCTCGACAGGTAGCGCCGGGGCGGCGAGAGGTGGCTGTTCGCCTCGACGACGTACAGCCGGCTCGGGCCGTCCGCGGGGTCCGGCACCCACCGGTGGGTGGTCGCCCGCGGCACGACCACGTAGTCGCCGCTGCGGTAGGGCAGCACGCCGAACACCGTCTCGACGACGCCGGCACCGCGCTCGACGAACACGCACTCGTCGCCGACCGCGTTGCGGTAGTACGGCGACGCCGTGCCCGCCACCGCGTAGCCCAGCCGGACGTCGGCGTTGCCGAGCACCAGCCGCCGCCCGGTCACCGCGTCGTGGCCGGCCGCGTCCGCCGGGTCCACGAGGTCGTGCAGGCGCAGGTGCCGCGGCCTGAGCGGGTGGTTGGCGACGGTGGCCTGGTCCGGGAGCGGCCACACCTCGCTGGCCACGATCGCGGCGGGAACCCCGCGGTGGTAGAGCAGCGAGGAGTCGCAGGAGAACCCCTCCTCGCCCATCAGCTCCTCGCGGTACAGCCGGCCCTCGGCGTCCCGGAACTGGGTGTGCCGCTGTCGGGGCACCGACCCGATCTGTCGGTAGTACGCCATGTCGTCGCTCCCTACCCCGCGGACGGCCCCCCGCGGACTGCCCCACGGACTGCCCTTGGGCGTTCGACTAACGAACCGGTGGCATTCTCATTCCGATGATCCTCGACTAGCCTGCGACACGTGTCAACGCCTCCGACCTGGGTCCCCGGCGCGGCAGGCAGCGGGTACGACGTGGACCACCTGCCCTACGCCGTCGCCGTCGGCGCCGGCGTCAACGGTGGTCGGCCCAGTGTCGTCGTCCGGGTCGGGGACCGGGTGCTCGACCTCGCAGCGGCGGCGCGCGGTACCCGGCCGGAGTGGGTCGCGCTCCTGGACGCCCCGGTGCTGAACCCGCTGATGGCGGCCGGTCCGGTCGCCTGGGCCGCGGTCCGGGAGTGGACGGTCGAGATGCTCACCGACCCCTCCGCTGCCGCGGCGCTGCGGGTGCCCACGGTCGCGGAGGTCACCCTGCGGCTGCCGTTCGACGTGGCCGACTACGTCGACTTCTACGCCTCGCTGCACCACGCCACCACCGTGGGGGCGATCCTGCGGCCGGACGGCGACCCGCTGCCCGCGAACTGGCGACACCTGCCCGCGGGCTACCACGGTCGCGCCGGGTCGGTGGTGGTCTCCGGCACCGGCGTGCACCGCCCGGCCGGGCAGCGCAAGGACCCCGACCAGCCCGGGCCGAGCTTCGGTCCGACCCGGCGGCTGGACCTCGAGGCCGAGCTCGGCTTCGTCGTCGGCCGGACGGTCCCGGCGGGGCGCAGGGTTGCCACCGACGAGCTGGCTGCGACGGTCTTCGGCGTCGTCGGCCTCAACGACTGGTCCGCCCGCGACATCCAGGCCTGGGAGTACGTGCCGCTCGGCCCGCACCTGGCCAAGTCCTTCGCCACCAGCATCTCGGCCTGGGTGACCCCCCTGGCCGCCCTCGAGCACGCCCGCGTCGAGCTGCCCGGCCAGGAGCCGCCGGTGCTGCCCTACCTGCGCCAGCACGGCCCCGGCGGGTACGACGTCACGGTCGAGGTCGAGGTCAACGGGACGGTCGTCGCCCGCCCGCCGTACCGCTCGATGTACTGGTCGCCGGCGCAGATGCTGGCCCACCTGACGGTGAACGGCGCGCCGCTGCGGGTGGGCGACCTGTTCGCCTCCGGCACGATCTCCGGTCCCGGTCCCGGCGAGTGCGGGTCGCTGCTCGAGCTGTCGCACGGCGGGCGACGGTCGTGGTCGGCGGGCGGGGAGCAGCGCACCTACCTGCTCGACGGCGACGAGGTGGTGCTCCGCTACTCGGCGCCCGGTCGGGCGGGCAGCGTGCTCCGGCTCGGCGAGGTGCGTGGCACCATCGAGCCGGCGGGCTGACCGGCGACCGAGGACCGACGACCGGGAGGGACGGGTCACATGGAGACGGGAGGCAGGGGCACGGACGGGTCGCAGACCCTCGAGCGCGGGCTCGCGGTGCTGGTCGAGCTCGGTCGGCACCCCGGCGGCGCGACGACCGGGCAGGTCGCGGCCGGGTGCGGGCTCCACCGCTCGATCACCTACCGGCTGCTGGTCTCGCTGCACCGCACCGGGTTCGCTGCCCGCGACGAGGCGGGCCGCTACCGGGTGGGGCCGGCGGCCCGCGACCTGGCGGCGCGGGTCCGGCCCCGGCTGCGTGAGGTCGCCGAGCCGGTGCTGCACCGGCTGGCCCGGGAGGTGGGCGCCACCGCCAGCCTCGTCGAGGTGGTCGGCGAGGCGGCGGTGACCACGGTCGTCGCGGAGCCGCCCGTCGACGGTCCCCGGTTCTCCTACCGGCTCGGCAACCACGACCCGCTGGACCGGGGGGCGGGTGGCCTGGCCGCGCTTGCCTCGG
The DNA here is from genome assembly GCA_963781695.1 of uncultured Actinomycetota bacterium. Classification (GTDB taxonomy): domain Bacteria; phylum Actinomycetota; class Actinomycetes; order Propionibacteriales; family Nocardioidaceae; genus Nocardioides_B. Next base: position 150,301 of record CAWAGE010000005.1, on the reverse strand, counting down.
GCCCCCGGCGTGCCGGGGAGCCGGCCCGGGTCGAGGGGGTCCGGGTGGCCGGCTACGTGACCACGCACGCCGAGCTGCACCCCGGCGCGTACGGGATCGCGGCACCGCTGCCGGGCTGGGAGGTGCTCGCCGCGATCAACGTCGTCACCGCCCACGAACGGCTGACCGGCACCACCCCGCCCGCGCTGCGGCGCGCCGCCGAGGAGATCTCGGGGATGCGCGACGCGACGGGCTGAGGCGGTGCGGGTCGACCTGGCCGACGACGACCTGGTGGCACGCCCCTGGGACTACCCCGGCACCGTCCCGCCCGGCAGCCGCCTGCTGACTGCGGGCCGGGCCCTCCCGCTGCTGCCGAGACCGGGGCGCCGGCTGGCCGAGGCGTGGGTGGCGGCGACGGGCGCCCCCCACGGCGAGGGTGGTCCCTCGTGGCCGGACCGGCTGGACGATGCCCTGCTGGCCGCGGGCGCCGCGCCCCTGGGCCGGCGTCACCTGGTCGTCGCGGTCGGGTCCAACGCCTCACCCGCGGTGCTGACCCGCAAGCTCACCGCTGCTCGCGCGAGTACGACCGTGCCCTGGCTGCGGACCGTCGTGACGGGGCTCGGGGCCGGTCACAGCGCCCACGTCAGCGTGCCGGGCTTCGTGGCCGCGGCACCGGTCGTGCGGCCGGGGGCCGCGCTGGCGGGCGTGGCGCTGCTGCTCGACGACCGACAGCTGGCGGGGCTGGACGCCACCGAGCCGAGCTACCGGCGCCGGTGGCTGCCGGCCACCGCCGGTCTCCGCATCGTGCTGGCCGGCGGCGGCCGCCCCGGCGGCTTCGCGGTCTACGAGTCGAGGCGGGGGGTGCTGGCGCCGCCGGGGGGCCAGCCGCTGCCGCTGCTCGCCCAGCGTGAGGTGCACCGCCGCCTGCGTGACGGCTGCCCCGGGTTCGCCGACCTGGTCCCCGGCGGCGACCCCGACGGGTGGATGCGTGCCTTCGCGGCGCACCCGGAGTGCCGGGAGGAGGCAGCCCGGGTGCTGGTGCGCGGTGGCTGGGTCGACGGGAGCGGGCTGACCGGGGACCGGCTGAGCGGGGTTCAGGTGGCGGTCAGGTCGACAAAGGTCCACTGGGGCGAGCGCGGGCGCGCCGCACGCCAGCCTCCGGTCCCCGACGGCCCGGGTTCGACGCCGGCCTTGACAGGGCGGGGCCGGAGGAGTGCGATCGAAGGGCTGACCGGAGGGGCTCGAGCGGAGGCGCGATGAACGGCTGCACCACGCGGTTCCCCGACCGCTGATGTCCACCCCGGACCAGCAGGAGCCAGCGGTCGCCGTCCTGCTCGTGCACGGCATCGGGATCAAGGACAGCGGCTACGCCGACGGCCCGGTCCGGCTGCTCCGCCGGCAGCTGGTGGACCTGGTCGGGCCTGCGGCCGCGGGCCGGGTCCACGTACGGGCGGCGTACTGGAAGCCGGCGGTGGCCGACCGGCAGGACGAGCTGGTCCGCCGCGCCTTCCCGCCCCGGTTCTCCGCCTACGCCCGCGGCCTCGACCGGCTGGTCCGGGCGGTCGACCGCGGTGGGTCCTGGCCGCTGCTCCCGCTGGCCGCCAGCGGGCTGCTGCGCTACGTGCCCGGGCTGGGCCCGCTGCACTGGCCGACGTCGCGGTGGGCGCTGAGCTACCTCGTGGGGGACGTGATCGCCTACCAGGGCGGCCTGTCCAACCCGACCTACCGCGAGGTCCACCGGCTGGTCGACGAGGCGCTCTCGGAGCTGGCGGAGCTGGCTCCCACGTCGCCGCTGGTCGTGGTCGCGCACAGCCTCGGGACGGTGATCGCCTCGGACCACTTCTACGACCGCCAGCAGGACCTCACCGACACCGTGGCGCCGACGCCGCTGGAGCGTGGCGAGACCCTGACCTGCTTCTACACGCTGGGCAGCCCGATCGCGCTGTGGCTGATGCGGCATCCCAGCCTCGACCGGCCGGTGGAGCTGCCCGGCCGAGACAGCGCGGACCCCAGGGTCCGGGCCGGCGCCGAGTGGGTCAACGTCTACGACCCTGACGACGTCGTCGCCTTCCCGCTGCGAGGCCTCTCCCCCCAGTACGCGCACGCCGTCGACCGCGACGAGGCGGTCGACGTCGGACCTCGGCTGCTCGCGTCCACGCCGGTCTCCCACATCGCCTACTGGAACGACCAGGCCGTCATCGGTCCCATCGCGCGCACCGTCGCCGGGCTGGTCGGCTGAGGACCTGCCCGACAGGCTCAGTCCCGCGCCCGGACCACCACCACCGGACAGCTCGCCTGCTCGGCCACGGCCTGGCTCACCGAGCCGGTGAGGCCGGCCAGCCCCGGGGGCCCGGGGTGGGGCCGTGCCCCGACCACGACGAGCCAGGCCGACTCGGAGAGCACCCGCAGCGTCTCCACGGGCCCGCTGCGCGGAAGGTGCCGGTGCACCACGACGTCGGGGAACCTCTCGCCGTACCCGCCGAGAGCGATGCCCATGGCCCGGTCGTGCTGGTCGGCGGCGTCGAGCTGGTCGGCGTACGACGTGCCGGCGACCCGCAGCTGCCGGAGCGACACGTTGTGCACCACGTGAAGGGCCCGACCCTCGGTCGAGGCAAGGCCGAAGGCGAGGTCCAGGGCGTCCGTCGACTCGTCGGTGCCGTCGATCCCTACCACCACCGGTGCCGGCACCGGCTCGTCGGCAGCCGTGACCGGCCGGACGACGGCGACGGGGCAGCCGGCGTGGCCGGACACCGCCGCGCTGACCGACCCGAGGAGCAGGGAGGCGACCCGGCCGCGTCCGCGGGTGCCGACCGCGACGAGCCACACCCGCTCGGACAGGTCAAGCAGCGCGGCCCGCGGGTCGCACATCGGGGTGGTCGCTGTCACGTCGAGGTCGGGCGCGGCGGTGCGGACCACGCCGAACGCGTGGTCGGTGGCCCGTCGCGCCTGGATGCGCAGTGCCTGGCGGGCGACGTGGACGTCGCGCAGCAGGGCCGCCGGGGTCGGCTCGCCCGCTGCGCAGACCAGCATCAGCGGTCGGTGCTGTGCCTGGGCGAGGCGCGCGGCCCAGCGGGTCGCCACGTCGGAGGCCGCCGACCCGTCCACTCCGACGACGACCGACTGGGCGCTGATGGTGTCCATGTCCCCAGGCTGCGGTGCTCGCGGTGCCCCCGGCAGGGCCCCAGGTCGGAACCATCGGGACCTTCGTCCCCGACGCGGTGCCCGACGCCGACGCGGTGCCCGACGCGGTGCCCGACGTGGTGCCCGCAGTGGCGACAGCCGTGGCGTCCCCGTCCGTCCCGGGGGCAGCGCACGTCAGGATCGCCCCCGCGCATGGTGGGGCAGGACGCAGCTGGCCACGCTCACCGGGCAGTCGGAGTGCTCCACGACGGCGCGGCTGACCGAGCCGACGTAGTGCGGCAGCCGCTGGCTGTGGCGACGCCCCAGCACCAGGTGGGACGCCTGGTGGGAGGCGTTGACCAACGCCTGGACCGCCCGGTCGTCCACCAGCGTCCGGGTCACCGGCACCTCCGGGTGCTTGTCCTGCACCTCCCCCATCAGGTGGGCGAAGCGCCGTTCGTGCCCGGTCCTGATGTCCAGCCGCTGCTGGTAGCTCGCGGTGTCGATGAAGGTGTCGTGCGCGGACCAGGCGTGCAGCGCCACCAGGGGCCGCTTCGACATAGCCGCGATCTCGAAGCCCAGTTCGAGCGCCTCGCGGGCGGAGTGGTCGACGTCGACCCCGACCACCACGTCGCCACGCTCGCGGGGCGGACCAGACCGTCCCGGCCGCATCACGGTGACCGGGCAGCGGGCGTGGGAGACCACAGCGAGGCTCACCGAACCCAGCAGCAGGGACGCGACGACGCCTCGACCGCGGCTGCCCACGACGATCATCCCGGCGTCGTGCGCCTCCAGCAGCACGTGCCGCGGGTCCTCGTAGGCGGCGTGCACGGTGACCTCCAGGTCCGGGGCCTTGCGGCGCACCAGCGCCAGGGCGTGGTCGGTGACCCGCTGGGAGGCGCGGGTGAGCAGGTCCCCGGCCGCCGACCCGAACGGGACCTGCTCACCGGCCGGGTGGATCGCGCCGTGCAGGACGCACAGCGGCGCGTGCCGGAAGACGGCCAGGTCGACCGCCCAAGCCAGGGCGTGGGCGCTGTGGACGGTCCCGTCGACCCCGACGACGACGGAGCCGGGCTCGATCGCGATCACCACAGCCACCGGTGACGAGACACGACCGGGAGCGACTCCCAGGCCCGGCCCAGCCCGAGCGCGTGCCCGGCGCCGAGGGCCGCCAGCACGACCAGCACCATCGCGTAGACCAGGTGGTCGTCCATGACGGGGTTGTTCGCCGGCGGCAGCACGGCCAGCCACATCAGGAACAGCATCAGCGCGCCGGCGGCGGCAGCCAGCCTCATGGCGACGCCGGCGAGCAGCGCGGCGCCGATCCCGAGCAGTCCGGTCATGAACAGCCAGTCCGCCCACGGTTGGCCGGCGAGGCCGTGGAAGACCCCCTCGAACGGTCCGGTCGGCGCCGCAGAGAGGAAGCCGGCGGTGGGGCTGCCACCTCGGACCCAGGCGTCCGCGCCGGCGGTCGCGTGCCCGAGGCCGAAGGTCTTGTCCAGGAAGGCCCACGCGAACACCCAGCCGATGCTCAGCCGCAGCGCCGCCGCGCCGTAGCGGACCACGCGCTGGGCCACGGCCGCCGACGCGGGTCCCTCCGGATGGACGACGGCGGGGCCGAACGGGTTGGTCTCGCGCTGGGGTGACTGCGTGCTCATGGCATCTCCTCGACGGTGGGGACGGGCCTGCCGGTCCCACCGTGCCGCACCCCCTCGGCGGGTCGAAGGGGCGCAGGTCCGGCCGCTGCGGGACGTTCGTCAGTTGTCGAGGTGCTTGGCGGCGAAGACCGCGGCCTGGGTCCGCCGCTGCATGCCCAGCTTGGCCAGCAGCGTGGACACGTAGTTCTTCACCGTCTTCTCGGCCAGGTACATCTCGCCCGCGATCTGGCGGTTGGTCATGCCCTCGCCGATCAGCGCGAGGATGCGCCGTTCCTGCGACGTCAGCGGGGCGAGCGCGGGGTCGGACTCCGGCCCCCGCCGCAGCCGCTCGAGGACCTGCCCGGTGACCGCCGGGTCCAGCGTCGACTGGCCGGCCGCCACCCGCCGCACCGTGGCCAGCAGGTCGTTGCCGCGGACCTGCTTGAGCACGTACCCGGCGGCGCCGGCCATGATCGCCGCGAACAGCGCCTCGTCGTCGTCGTACGACGTCAGGATCAGCGCGGCCACCTCGGGGCTCCGGCTGCGGATCTCGCGGCACACGTCGATGCCGGAGCCGTCCGGCAGCCGACCGTCCAGCACGGCGACGTCCGGACGCAGCGCGGGGATGCGACGGGCGGCCTCCTGAGCCAGCCCGGACTCCCCCACCACCTCGATGTCGCCCTCGCTCTCCAACAGCTCCCGCAACCCCCGGCGCACGATCTCGTGGTCGTCCAGCAGGAACACCCGGATCCGGTCCGGCGGCGCGCTCGCGGTCATGCGGCCACGCTACGCGCGGCGCGGCGTCGCGCCCAGGGCCTCAGGCCATCGCGGCGTCGGGACCTTCGACCCTGATCAGGAGGCAGGGACACACCAGGTGAGCGTGGTGCCCCTGCCCGGCGCCGACTCGACGGTGCAGCTGCCGCCGAGGTCCTCGGCCCGCTCACGCATGTTGAGCAGACCGCTCCGGCTGGAGTCCCCGGCCATCCCACGCCCGTCGTCCTCCACCACCAGGGTGATCTCGTCGGCCGCCTCCAGCGTGACCTGGACCCGTCCCGCATGGGCATGCCGGGCGACGTTGGACAGCGCCTCGCCCAGCACGGCCACGAGGTGGGGGGCCACGACGCCGGAGACCCTCGAGTTGACCGGGCCGGTGAACCGCACCGCGGGGCGGAACCGCAACGTGCGGGAGGCGCGGTCGGCGAGGTCCAGCACCGCCCGCCGGACGTCGGTGGACTCCTCCGCGGTGCTGAGGGCGAAGATCGAGCGACGGACGTCCTTGATGGTGGCGTCGAGGTCGTCCACGGCGGCGGTGAGCCGCTCCGAGACCTCCGGCCGGTCGCCGAGCAACCGGGCGGTGTTCTCCAGCCCGAGCCCGATCGCGAACAGCCGCTGGATCACGAGGTCGTGCAGATCACGGCCGATCCGGTCGCGGTCCTCGAACACCGCCAGCCGCTCCTGGGCGGCTCGGGCCCGCGCCAGCTGCAGCGCCACCGCCGCCTGCTCGGCGAACCGCTGCGGCAGCGAGACGTCGACGTCGTGGAAGAGGTGCGCGCGCTCCCGGGACCAGGACAGGGCCAGCGCTCCCTCGACGCCGTCGGAGGTGCGCAACGGCACCACCATCGCGGGCCCGAGCGTCGGCCACCCGTCGAGGTCGCGCATCTCGGGGGCGGTCCTCTCGTCGGTGGCGACGTCGGCGCTCACGTGGACCTCCCCGGTGACGATGACCCGGCCTGCCAGCGACGTGGCGACGGCGATGGGCGCGGTGGGGATGAGCGTCGCGGCCACCCCGGAGGCGACCGCGATCTCCAGCTCGGTCTCGGAGCTGCGCAGCAGGACGCAGGACAGGTCCGCGCGGGCGATCTCCCGGGCCCGGTCGGCGACCACCTGCAAGGTGCTGCCGGCGTCCCCGGACGTGGCGAGGATGTTGGCGATCTCCGCCGTCGCGGCCAACCAGCTCTCCCGCCGGGCGGCCTCCTCGTAGAGCCGGGCGTTCTCGATCACCACCCCGGCGGCGGCCGCCAGCGCCACCACGACGGCCTCGTCGTGCTTGGTGAAGTCCTGCCCGTCGGTCTTCTCGGTCAGGTACAGGTTGCCGAAGACCCGGTCCCGGATCCGGATCGGCACTCCCAGGAACGAACGCATCGGCGGATGGTTGTCGGGGAAGCCGAACGACGACGGATGGTCGTGGAGGTCGTGCAGCCGCAACGGCACCGGCCGGTCGATGATCTGGCCCAGCAGCCCGCGTCCGCGGGGTAGGTCCCCGATGCGCTCCCGGTCCTGGTCGGAGAGTCCGTGGGTGACGAAGGCCTGGAGCCGGCGCCCCGGTCCCGGGTCGAGCACCCCGAGCGCGGCGTACCTCGCTCCGGACAGGGCGCACGCGACCTCGGCGATCCGGTCCAGGACCGCATCGAGGGACAGGTCCGCGGCCGGCACCACGACCGCGTCGAGCAGCAGCCGCAGCCGGTGCTGGTCCGCCGCCAGGTCGTGGACCCGCCCGATCAGCTCGCGCAGCAGGTCCTCGACGCCGGCGTCGAGCAGGGACGAGAGTGACGCCGAGGGAGCCGGCATGCCCAGCTCCTTGTTCGAGTCCGGCTCCTGGGTCGTCACGCTGCTCCTCCTCGTGCCCGCCGTCGTCCGCCGCGGTGGCGGGACGCCGGGACGCGCCTGCCGCCAGCATCGACCGAGCGGCTCCCGGCCACAAGGCCGTCCTGGCCGGGACCTTCGCCCCGGCGTCGCGGGCCGCTCGCCCCTGGGCCGTGGCTCGTGCCGACACCAGGCTGGTCACCGAGGACAGCCGCACCCGTCAACTGGAGGCATGGTGGCCACCCACGTCAGTCAAGCCACCTCGACCGACGACCAGCCGATCGGGGGCGGCGTCGTGGTGGGGGTCGACGCCCGCGGCCGGAGCGTGAGCGCTCTGGTGTGGGCGGTCGGCGAGGCAGAGCGGGACCGCCGGCCGTTGACGCTGGTCTGTGCCCGATCGGCCGACGCCGGCGGACGGGACACCACCGGACCGCACGACCTCGGCACCCTCGCCCGTCGCCTCACGCTGAGCGGGGTGGAGACCCGGGACGAGGTCGGCGATCCGGTGGAGGTGCTGCTGCGGGTCAGTGCGCAGGCAGACCTGCTGACGGTGGGCTGCCGAGCCATGCGACCGGCGCGGCGCATGGTCGTCGGGAGCACGTCCCGCGCGGTCGCCCGCTGGTCGGTGGTGCCGGTCGTCGTGGTGCCCGAGACGTGGATGCAGCCGAGCCTGGCCACCTCGCCCGTCGTCGCTGGGGTTCCTCCGGTCCTGCACGAGGACCCCGACGGCCCCGACCCGGACCACGAGGTCCTCGACTTCGCCTTCGCGCGGGCGGCGGCCATGAAGGTGCCGCTGGTCGTGGTGAGCGCTCGGCCGCTGGCCATCGTCCACGACTGGCCCGCCGAGGACGAGGCCCGGGTCAGCTCGTCCCACGACGACCGGCTGCGGGAGAGGCTGGACCGCTGGCGGGACGCCTACCCGCAGGTGGAGGTCGTGACCCGCTGCGTCGCGGGCAGGGCGGACCAGGCGCTCCTCGACGCCGCCCAGGTCGGCCAGCTGGTCGTCGTCGGCCGCCACCACGCGGCGACGCTCGCCGGCCATCTCGGCCGGACCGCCGGCGGCGTGCTCCACCGCTCCACGCGGCCGGTGGCCGTGGTGCCCTCCGGCAGCCGCGACCACCTGCTGCACGACCTGGCTGCCCGACGGACCCCGACCGAGACGCTGTGGGGACCGACCTTCTAGGTCGCCCGGCACCCAGCCACGAAGGAGACACGATGAGCACCGAGACCTGGTTCCAGGGACACCTCCACGAGCTGTCCACCCCCGAGTGCCTGGAGCTGTTGGCGTCGAAGGGGGTCGGGCGCGTCGCCTACGCCGGCCCGGACGGCATCGAGGTGCTGCCGGTGAACTACCGGGTGCACGAGGGCACGGTGCTGCTGCGCACCTCACCGCACAGCACCCTGGGTCGCCGGCTACGGCTGACGACGGGGGCCTTCGAGGTCGACGAGATCGACGAGGTCACCCAGTCCGGCTGGAGCGTGCTGGTGCGCGGTCCGGTCGAGCCGGTCGACCCCGACGACCTGCCACCGGCCGGGCAGCGACCGGAGCCGTGGCCGACCGGTCAGCGGACGCTGCACCTGCGGCTCACACCGCACGCGATCACCGGACGACGGCTGCTGCCTGGCTGAGGCCCGCGCACGGAACGGTCCGCAACCGTGGTCTAGGCCAGCTGCCTCAGCCACCGCCTCCAGGCGGGTGGCTGCGGTCGCCCGAAGGGTGAGGTCTTGCCGCAGATTGTCCGTCCCATTTGCGAGGCCCCTACCGATAGCACCGCGGCGACCCCCGTGGGGGAGGCGGAGCCGGACCACTGACATCGGCGCCGCGCCGTGTTTACAGTGCGGTGACCTTCCGGGGCACCCACCCCTTCGTCCGCCTCCGGCGGGCTCGTTCACGGCCAGGGGCTGCGCCGGACGTCCGACAACGCGGCAGGGGGGTGTCCAGATGAGCGTCGTGGCGCCGAACGTGAGCCATCGGCCGGGGGCGGGTCCTCTGCCTCCGCTCCCCGCCGACCACCCCCGCGGGTCGGGCTCGCCCCGGGTCGTCGGCATCGACGTCGCGCGAGGCCTCGCCCTGCTGGGCATGTTGGCCGTGCACATCTTCGATGTCCTGCACGCCGACGACACCCCGAGCAAGACGTTTCAGGTGATGGGTGGCCATGCCGTGGCGACCTTCGTCCTGCTGGCCGGCGTCAGCCTGACCTTCATCACCACGCGACCGCGGACCGGCTCGCGGCGCACGGACGCTTCGACCGCCGCCTCGCTGGCGGGGCGCGCCCTGGTCATCACCGCGATCGGGCTGGCCCTGAACTCCGCGCTGGACCCGGACATCGACGTGATCCTGCCCTACTACGGGCTGATGTTCCTGCTGGTCATCCCGCTGCTCGGGCTCCGCTCGCGGAGCCTCCTCGGAGTCAGCCTGGCCCTGGTCGTGCTCGCTCCGCTGCTCGTGCTGGCCACCTTCGCGACCTCCCTCCCTAATGACGAGCCCACGCTCTCCACCCTGATCCACCCGGTCGACCTGCTGGTCCCGCTGCTGCTGACCGGGACCTCTCCCGCGGTCGCCTACCTGGCGTTCATCTGCGCCGGGATGGTGATCGGGCGACTCGACCTGTCCAGCGCCCGTGTCGCCGGCCGGCTCACCGTCGTGGGCGTCGTGCTGTCCGCCGGCTCGTGGCTGGTCTCGACCGCGCTGCTGCTCAGGTTCGGGGGCCTGGAGCACCTGCGCTCCGCCGCCCCGGCGGACGTCAGCGCGCGGGCCGCCCGGGACATCATCCTGTGGGATCCCGACACGGTCTCATCCTGGTGGTGGCTGGTCGAGCGGGCGCCGTACGCGACCACCCCGTTCCGGATGCTGCACGACCTGGGGATCGCGATGGCGTGGCTGGGCGTGGCGCTCCTCGTCACCCGGTCGCGCACCCTCCGCCGGGCACTGGGCCCGGTGGCGGCGGCGGGCGCCATGACGCTGACCCTCTACACCGCCCACGTCGTCGTGCTCTCCACGTCGTTCCTGGAGGACGACCAGATCCCGCTGTTCGCGGTGCTCACCTACGTCGCGCTCAGCTCCGCCGCGCTGTGGCGCCGAGACGGCCGCAAGGGCCCGCTCGAGGCGGCCGTCACGTGGACGGCGAACCGTGCCCGGGACCTGACCGCGACGCGGCTGCCTGGAGGTTCGCCGGACCGGCTCCGCGCCCGACGCCGCGGCTGACCGGACGCTGACGCCGGTCGGCGCGACCGGACCGGCCGGCCTCCCGGCGGCGTCCCTCCCCGGCGTCCCCCTCCGTGGTCGGCGTCCGGCGACGCGATCGCGCCCGCCTACCATCGAAGCGGACCGATGCGCGCACGACCGAAAGGCACCCGTGATCTCAGGCAGGTACTCCCTCGACCGGGTGATCGGCCGCGGCGGCATGGGAGCGGTCTGGCTGGGTCGCGACGAGGTGCTCGGACGGCAGGTGGCCCTCAAGCAGATCGGGCTGCTGCCGGGGGCCGACAGCACCGACCTCGCCCGGGCCGAGCGCGAGGCCCGGCTGGCCGCCCACCTCAACCACCCGCACGTCGTCGCGGTGTTCAACGTCGAGGTCGACGCCGACTCGGGCGCGCGCTGGCTGGTGATGGAGTACGTCGAGGGATCCACGCTCGCCGACCTCGTCCGCGACCACGGCGCGCTGTCCCCCGACGACGCGGCGCCGCTGCTGTGGCAGGTGGCCGACGCCCTCGCCGCCGCCCACGCGGCGGGGATCGTGCACCGAGACGTGAAGCCCTCGAACATCCTGCTCGACCGGAACCGACGGGTGAAGCTGACCGACTTCGGCATCGCGCGGATCACCGCGGACCCCGCCCTCACCCAGACCGGTCTGGTGACCGGCTCGCCGGCCTACATCGCGCCCGAGATCGCGTCCGGCCAGCGCGGCGACGAGGCGGTCGACGTGTGGTCGCTGGGGGCCACCGCCTTCCACGTCCTGGCCGGCCGGCCGCCGTACGAGATCGGGGACTACGTGCTCGGGGGGCTGTACCGCATCGTCAACGAGGAGCCGCCGAGGCTCGACGACGCCGGCTGGCTGTCCCCGCTGCTCGAGGCCACCATGGCCAAGGACCCCGCCCGACGCTGGTCGATGGTCCAGGTCCGCGACTTCCTCGCCCCTCCGCCGGGCGTGGGGACCGAGCCGACCCAGGTCGGCCCCACGGTCGCTCCCACGGTCGCCCTGCCGGCTCCCCCCTCCGAGGCAGCCTCCGACACCGTGTCCGATGCCCCGGTCGATGCCCCGGTCGATGCCCCGGTCGACGCACCGGCCGATCCCACCCGGACGCTCACCCCCGGCCAGCCTGCCACCGCGGTGGTGCCGGACTCCGCGCCGGACTCCGCGCCGAGCTCGTCCCCGCGGCCGTCGGAGCCGCCAGACTCTCCGCCGACCTCGTCCCCGCGGCCGTCGGCCCCGTCACCGTCTCGGCGCCGTCGCACGCGGTGGCTGATCGGACTCGTCGGCCTGGGCCTGGCGGTCGCGCTGGGACTGGTCGTGCTGGCGGTGCTGCCCGACGGCGCCCCGACGCAGCGGAGCGCGTCCACCCCGTCGGCCACCCCGTCGACCCCGGCGACCACCAGTGCCTCACCGAGCCCGTCGGCGACGGCCGGGCCGACCGCACAGGGGATGCGGGCCTTCATCGGCCGCTACGTGGCTGCCCTCGCCGCGGACCCCGAGACCGCCTGGGAGATGCTCACCCCGAGGTTCCAGCGGGAGAGCGGCGGCCTGGACACCTACCGGACGTTCTGGAGCGGGGTGGGCCGCGGGCAGATCCTCGACATCTCCGCGAACCCCGAGACCCTCGTCGTCAGCTACCGGGTCCGCTTCGAGAACTTCGGGACCGGGCAGCGACCGACCGTGCTCGACCTCGTCTACGACGGGGACCGCTACCTCATCGACGGCGAGCACACGGAGGGGGTCAGCCCCGCCGGGTGACCGGCCGCCCGGAACCCCGACCCTGACCCAGTGCGTCACGCTGGAGTGCGCCAGGAACGGTCGGGCACGGATCGTGCCACGACCGGTGAGCCGGCCCTGCCTCGACGAGGCCGTCGGGTCCGCGGAGTGGGGCGGCCCGGCCCTGGAGCCGCGGTGGAACCGTCAGGGCATGGCTGACAACCAGGCACACCGCGTGTCCGTCCTGGTGCGGTGACCCCGCGGGCCCGAGCCCGCGACGCTCGGGTCCCGCGCTGCGGGCCGGCCCCTACAGCGCTCGGAGTGCCGCCTGGGCGACCTCGTCGTCCTGCTCGGGTGAGCCGCCGCCGACCCCGACCGCCCCGACCACCGCACCGTCCACCACGATCGGGCGTCCTCCACCCAGCAGGGAGAAGCCGGCGCCGATGAACGAGGCGATGCGGGCGGGATCCGTCGTGCGGGCCGCCAGGTCCGCGGTCGGCGCCCGGAACGACCGGGAGGTGTGCGCCTTGGCGGGCACCAGGGAGACCGAGGCCGGCCCGTTCCCCTCCATCCGACGCGACGCCTTGACGTCGCCGCAGGCGTCGACGACCAGGATGAACATCGGTGGGATCCCATCGGTCTGCTCCACGTAGCGCACTGCCGCGTCGACGATGCTGTCCGCCGCGGCCAGCGTCACCGACGGCATCGCCGCGGACGAGCCGCCCGGCTCCTTCGCGAGTGCCGGCTCGGCCACCAGCGGCAGCGCCGCGGCCCCCGCCACCATCGCGCCGCCGTAGGGCCAGAGCTGGTCGACGACTCACCTCTCCCGACCCGGTCGGTCCGGCCTCTCCACTGCTCACCATCCTGGCTCCTCCCCTTCGACACGCTCGTCACCCTGTCGCCCGGCCGCTGTGTCTGCGGCCCAACACGTCGCGCGTTCCCGACGAGACGGTCCCGGGGGTCCGGCGCGGCGAGACTCCAGGTCACACCCGGCGGCTCCGGACTCCGAGACGTCACCGACACCGACCGAAGGAGAGAACCATGTGCGACGCGACCCTGGCGAACGGCCCGCTCACCTGCGAGCGGACCGACCACCACGTCTCCGGTCACGTGTTCACGTGCCAGCACGGATCCTGGGTCGAGGACAGGCACGACGAGGGGGGTCACGGCTGACCGCCGGACCGGGCCCTCCAAGGGCGGCGGCGAGACATCGCGCCGACACCCCACCCGTCACCTCGACCACCCCACCCGACACCCGTCACCTCGACCCGAGGCACCCGTCGGACCGCACCCCACCCAACCGCCAGGCGGCAGCCTCGACCGACGACGGATGCCGTCCCGTTCCTACTCGTTGACCCCCGACCGCGGCGATTGCTAGCCTCAACGGCTGGGGGTTCCCACCACTCGGGAGCAGGGGAATCAGCCATGACCCTCCACACCAAAGCCGTTGTCACCGCGGTCGCGACGCTGGCGCTCGCCTGGGCGGCCGCCGCCCCGCCCGCGCTGGCGCGTTGGGCCTTCCACGACGACTCCGTCGGCGAGCGGATCACCGCCCCACCTGGCGGCACGCAGGCCCAGACCTGCGCCGGCCGGCTGAACGCGACCAGCGGCTTCGGCCACTTCATCGACGTCGACGCCGGCGAGGACCCCGCGGCGTACCAGCTCCCGGCTCAGGCCAGGGCCGCGGTCGCCTACGAGGTATGGAAGGCGCCGACCGGCTTCCGCAGCTTCGGCACCGCCGTCCAGGACGTGGAGGCCGGTCAGGTCTACTTCGAGGACCCCGACGGGACCCGTCACCAGGCCACGGTGGTGGGACGGGTCACCACCCGCCCCCGGGCCGTCCTGGCGACCCCGGTCCCGGCCAACGGGAACCGCGACGCCAGCGACAGCTTCATCTTCACCACGGCCCCCCTCTCGGTCCCGCTCCGCGCCACGGCCCCCGGCAACGTGCTCGGCCTGACCCCGGCCGGGCACGGCGGCGGGATCTTCGTGACCGTCACAGCGATCGACTGCCGCGTGCCCATCCGGCGGGCCAGGGTCGACGTGGTCCCGGGCTCGCAGAGGAACACGGTGCACCCGACCCAGACCCAGGAGCTGGTTCCGGTCAGGGTGTTCGGAGGCCCACGGCTCCGGGTCGGCAGGATCTCCCAGGTTCACCTCGGGGAGGCGGCTCCCGCCTCCGTCCCACCGGAGCTGGAGCCCACACTGCGACCCAGGGACGTCAACGGTGACGGTCGTCCGGACCGGCTCTACTACTTCCGGCAGGGGGACACCGACATCCAGTGCATCGACAGGGACGTCCGCGTGACCGGGCGCACGAGCGACGGCAACCGCTTCCAGGGTCGCAGCGCCATCACCACCGCCGGCTGCGAGGGCTGACCTCGGGTCGGGGACGGAGCACTGCTCCACCGGCTGAAGGGTGTCGATGACGGAAGCGACCCAGCTGGCACCGCAGCGGTGCTTCACCCACGACCTGTTCGGCTCCGACCGGGTGCTGGTCCAGGACGCCACGACCCTGGCCCTCGACCTGGCCGGCTTCACGTCCCTCACGCAGCGGCTGTCCGGGCAGGGGACCCGCGGCACCGAGGAGCTGAGCAGGGTCCTCCGGCACTACTTCGGCGCCGTGACCGACCTCGCCGTGCAGGCCGGCGGCGACCCGGTGGCGTTCGGGGGTGACAGCCTGTCGATCGTCTTCGACGGGCCGGCGGAGCGGACGCTTCGGGCGGCGCTCGGCGTCGGCGGGGGCATCCAGGCGCTCACCGCCGCGACGACGCCTTCCCTGGCGCCGCTCGGGTCGCTCGCCATCGCGGTGCGCGTCGGCATCGCGCGCGGCACGGTGGCGACGGGCGTCGCGAGCTCGGGCGGTCGCCTGCTCCCGGTGCACGTGGGGCCCGGGCTCGACCTCGCGCACGCCACCCAGGAGGCGGCGGTGACGGGCACGGTCGCGGTTCACGACTCCGCTGCCGTCCGCCCCGGTCGCGCGGCACCCGCTTCGGACCCCGCCGCCTCGGCACCCGCGAGCGTCGAACCCACGGGGAGGGCCGTGGACATCGACAGGCTGCTGCCCCCAGCGCTCGTCGAGCCACTGCGACGAGGCCGCGCACCGGCCGAGAGCCACCGGGTCGTCACGGTCTCGTTCGTCCGGTTCCCGGCGGTGGACCCGGGACGGCTGCACCCGTTCCTCGCCCGGGTCGCTCGCCTCATGACGGTCGTGGACGCCTCCGGCGGTGAGGTCGTCCAGGTCTCCGGTGGCGACAAGGGCGTCCTGGCAATGGTCGTCTTCGGTGCGCCGACCGCGCACGTGGACGACCCCGTACGGGCCGTGCACGCGATGCTGGAGCTGCGGCATCGGGACCCGCACGTCGCGGTGGGCGTGGCTACCGGACCGGTGTTCGCTGCCGTCCTGGGGTCCCGCACCCGCATGTTCCCGACACACTCCGGCCTCGCGGTCAACATCGCGGCGAGGCTGAGTCAGGCTGCCGAGCCAGGGCGGATCCTCGTCGGTGCCGACACCTGGGAGGACTCCTCCCGCCACCTGCGGCAGACCGGCCGCCCACGGCGGTGGCCGGTCAAGGGATGCGCCGCCCCGGTGGTGGTCCACGAGGTCGAGGGCTGGCGGTCCCGAGCACCGCGGCTCGCGTCATCGACGCTTCCCCCGCTGGTGGGACGGGTGCCGGAGCTCGAGCGCGTGGAGCGGCTGCTGGACGGCGTCACGACCGCGCGAGGAGGCGTGCTCGCGATCGGCGGACGGCCGGGCATCGGCAAGACCCGCGTCGTCCAGGAGGCGATCCAGAACGCACGCACCCGCGGGCTCGCCGTGCTGTCCTCGGACGTGGCCGACCACCCCCGCGGGCACCTCGTGGGATGGTGGCGCGAGCTCGCCGGTCCGCTGCTCGGCGTACGCCGCAACGCTCCGCGACGCGCGTGGCTCGACGCCCTCGCCACGGCCCTGCCCGACGGCCCGAGCCAGCGCGCGATGCTCGGGCCGCTGCTCGGTCTCGGCGGCCCGGCCACCGAGGCACCGCTCGCGCCCGACGCCGGCCTGCGCACGACCGAGCTCGGGCAGTCTGCGCTCGGCACCCTCGTCCACGCGAGATCGCGCCGCGGCCCGGTGCTCCTCGTGGTCGAGAACGTCGACCGACTCGACGAGGCGTCCCTGGCCATGCTGGCCGCAGTGGCCGCCGCCGCTGCGGGCTCTCCCTCAGGTCTGCTGGTCACGCGGGGGGACGATGACCAACCGGGGCTCGGTCGTCTCACCCAGGGCGTTCCCGTGCTCGAGCTCGCACCACTGGCCGAGGACGACACCGGACGGCTCGCCGAACAGGCGTGGCGGCAGCTCGGCGGCGGCACTCCCCCGTCGTGGCTCCCCGGTGCGGTGGTTCCCCGCGCCGGCGGCAACCCCCTGTTCGCCCGGATGGCGACACGGGCGCTGCTGGCCGCATGGCGCCCCGGTGACCCACCCCCGGCGCAGGCGGTCGTCGCAGGGTCGGTCGCCGGCCTGCTGATGGCTCAGGTCGACCCGTTGCCAGCCGAGGCTCGCGAGCTCCTCACCGTCCTGGCCGTGGCGCAGCGGCCGTGCGGAGAGCAGCTCCTGCGAGAGGTCCTGGTGCCTACGCGAAGCGTGTCGGAGATCGCTCAGGTGGCCGACCGGCTGGTGGCACAGCGCCTCCTGGACCGCGCGGACGACGGGACGGCGGTGACCTACCGCCTCCCTCACGACCTGCTGCGACAGGTGGTCTACGACGCCGCCAGCCACGCCGAGCGCGAGCGCCTCCACCGTAGGCTGGTGACGTGCCTCGGCGCGGCGGGAGCCGACCCGATCGAGGTCGCCGAACACGTCCACCACCTGGACGACCGGGAGCTGGCGACGCGGTGGTACCCGCCGGCCGCCCGAGCCGCCCGTGACCGGTGGGACCTGACCGGTGCCCTGCGGTGGCTGGACCGGCTCCAGCCACTGTCGTCCGGCCGCCGGCTCGAGCTGGTCGAGCTCGAGCGACTCGAGGTGCTGCTGGTCGCTGGGCGCGCGAGCGAGGTCCTGGAACGGCTCGACGGCGCCACCCCCGACCAGTGGTCCGTCCGCGTGGACGACGCCGCGACAGCAGACCCGCCCCTGCTCACCCGCCGGCTGCACCTGCTCGCCGAGGCGACCTACAGCTGCGGTCAGCTCGGCCGCGCCGAGCTGGCCGCGTCACGCGTCATGGAGCTGGTCGACGGCGTGGACGAGACGCGCTACCAGCGCGCCGGCGAGCTGCTGACGCTGTCGCGCTCCCACCAGGGAGACGCGGACGGCGCGGTCCGGGCCGGTCGGGTGCTGGTCGACCGCGCCGTAGAGAGCGCCGACCCCGCCGCCCAGGCGAACGCCTTGGCGGCACTCGCGGTGGCACTGGTGCTGTCCGGGCGACCCGAGGCCGCCAGGGAGAGATACGCGGCCGCTCTAGTCGCCGCGGTGGAGTCGGGGGACGTGGTCCGGCAGATCCACGTCCTGAGCGACCTGGCCGGATGTGCCTACCTCACCGGCCGGATCGAGGAATGCGTCGAGCTCCTGGCGCGAGCCCGGAAGAGCGCGGAGACGATCGGCTACCGACGCCACCTCGCGCTCGACCTGAACAACGAGGCTCAGCTGCGCGCGACGCTAGGAGACCCCTACGCATCGTCGTGCGCCGCCGTCGCAGTGCAGTGCAGCCTCGAGCTGGGTGACCTGCAGACCGCTGCGGACGCCCTTCACACCTGGCTGACCACGAAGCCCTCCCTGGTCGCGGACCCGGCACTGTGGCGTCGGCTGGTCGACATCGACGTCCACCTGGACCGATCGCGGGAGGCGGCCACGGAATGGGCCGACCTCGCCGTGCTGCTCGCGCGCTCGGGCCGCAGGGACGCCGCCCGCGACGCGGCCCGATGTGGCGAACGGGCCGCCGCCGGCCCCGGGCCCGTCCGCCGCCGAACCGTGCTCGCGCGGCTCCTGGTGGTCGCCTACGGCCGCACCCCGCCGGGCCCGGCGGTCCGGTCGCAGGTCCTGGACCAGCTCGGTCGGCTGGCGGACGCACCCGACCTGGACGAACGTGAGGCAGCCGAGATCGCCGTGGAGCGTTGGCGGCTCAGCCGCACCGGCGCCGACCACGAGACCGCCGTGTCGCTGGCGCGTCGCGCGTTCACCAACGCGCCCTCAGCGGCGGTTCGCTCGCTGTTCCGGATGCTTCGCGAGCCGGTCCCCGACGTACCCCATCCGCTGCCGCCTCCCGTCGGGATCCCGCGCAGCCGCACCACCCGGCGGGACCTGGAGCGGTCCCTGGCCGGCGTCGAGGCGGCGGTGCTGGCCGCGTTCGCGCCCGTGGGCCGCTCGGCCTGACGCCCCGATCCGCCCGACCACAGGGGCCGAGCCGTTCTCGAGCGTCGAGCCGTGTGGTCGAGCCCGTCGAGACCCGTCGGTCGGTCACCGGACCCTGTGAGTGTCGCGTGACGAACAGAAGCCGGAGCCGGTCCACAGCAGAGTGCTGGCATGAACCACGTCACCGGCAAGCGGCGCCTCCCGACCTCGACGTCCCACGGCGTCCTCGGCGGCGGCGCGGCACCCATCCGGCCGCGCGGACCGCCCCTCGGACCGACCCCTCGAAGGGCAACCCGAGACAGCCGACGCGACCCCAGCACCAGCCAGCCAGCCAGCCAGCCAGATCCTCTTACCTACAAGGAGCACACCATGTCCGCCACCATCACCCGCAGCGCCACCGCGACCCTCGCCGCCGCCTTCCTCGTGGGGGGCCTGGCCGCCACCGTGCCGTCGCCCGCGACCGCGTCCCCGACGGCGCGTCCGGCCAACGACATGTTCCTGCGCGCTCAGAACGTCAGCGCGCAGGGCTGCGACGTGTCCGCCGAGGGCGACACCGTCCGCGCCACCGGGCAGGCGCGGGAGCCCATCCACCTCAACGCCTCCTCGCGACCGACGAACTCGGTGTGGCTGAAGTGGCGGTCCCCGGTGGACGACACCGTCGTCATCGACACCTCGGGCAGCGACTTCGACACCATCCTGGCCGTCTACACCGGCCAGGCGCTCGCGCCGGGCATGCGAGTCGTCGCGGCCAACGACGACGAGGACGGCGGCAGCCTGACCAGCGAGGTGTCCTTCGAGGCACGACGCAACGTGACCTACCGGATCGCCGTCGACGGCTACCGAGCCGCGACGGGCGAGTACGTCCTCAACGTCACCTGCTGAGGCAGCCTCACCCGGCAGCCGGACCGCTCCCACGGTCCGGCTGCCGGTCGTCGCCCCACCCGTGGCCGGCGCCCGGGGCGCGGTCGGTCGCGTCCCGGTCCGGGATGCGCGGTTCGCGCCCTGCCCTCCGCCCGGACGCTGTGCTTGACTGCTGTGATGTGGGAACTGCTCTCACCACTGCCACCCGAGGAACGTGACGCGTTCCTGGCGATGGCCCGACGTCGCAGCTTCGGCCGGAACGAGGTCGTCTGCCACGAGGGCGACCCCGCCGACTCCCTGCACCTGGTGCAACAAGGACACTTCGCCGTCCGCGGGGCGCTGGCGACGGGAGAGACCGCGACCTTCAACGTCCTGTCGGCAGGCGACTACTTCGGTGAGCTCGCCCTGCTGCGGGCCGATCGGCGCCGCACCGCGACCGTGGTCTCCCTCGAGCCGAGCCTGACCCTGGCGGTGGCGGCCACGACCTTCGAGGCGCTGCGCTCCCGCGACCCGAGGATCGAGCGCGTGCTCACGACGCTGCTCGGCGACCGGGTGGACCGGTTGAGCCGGCGCCTCCTCGAGACGATGTACGAGGGCCTGGACCGGCGCGTCTACCGGCGGTTGGTCGAGCTCGCGACCTCGTACGGTCTCGAGGACGGCCGTGCCACCATCCCGCTGAGCCAAGCCAGCCTGGCCGAGCTGGTCGGCGCGACCAGGCCGTCGGTCAACCAGGTCCTGCAGCGGCTCGCCGACCAGCATCTGGTGCGGTTGAGCCGCCAACGGATCGACGTGCTCGACGCCGACGCACTCGCCCGCCGACTGCCTCGCTGAGGGTCGGCTCACTCGAACCGCATGGGCTGCCCGGTGGCCTCCAGCACCGACATCCACAGGTCCCCGGCGAGGTCGACGTGGTTGCGGCGGCTCACGGCGAGGCTCATCGGCAGGTGCACGAACCGCCGACGGCGGCGCCCGACGATGATGCCGGTCCTACCCGCCATCGCCGCGTGGACGGCAGCCTGGGCAAGCCGCAGGCAGTAGGCGCTGTCGAACGGGTTGGCCGGGACGCTGCGGATGGCATAGCTGGGGTCGAAGTAGCGCACGTTGACCTCCATCGCGTGGGTCTCGAAGTCCTCGACGATGAGCCTGCGGAGCAGGCGACCGATGTCACCGAGCCTCACGTTGCCTGAGGCGTCCCTGCCCGGCTCCTGCTCCGCGAGGTGCTCCTGGCCGGCGCCCTCCGCGACCACCACCACGGCGTGCCCCAACGACTCGACCCGCCCGCGGACGTAGTCGAGCAAACCCGTCCGTCCGTGCAGGGCGAACGGCACCTCGGGGATGAGCACGCAATGGGCGTCGTCCTTCGCCAAGGTCGCGTAGCAGGCGATGAAGCCCGAGTGCCGGCCCATGAGCTTGACCAGGCCGACGCCGTTCGGAGCCGCGCGCGCCTCGACGCTCGCCGCCTGGATCGACTTGGTCGCCTCGGCCATCGCGGTCTGGAAGCCGAAGCTCTGGTCGATGTAGGGGATGTCGTTGTCGATGGTCTTCGGGACGGCAACGACCGCGATGTCGAGACCTCGCTCCTCGACCACGCGGTCGACGCCCATGGCCCCGCGGATCGTGCCGTCGCCACCGATCACGAACAGCATGTTGACACCCGTCCGCTCCAGGGCGTCGACGATGCGACCGGCGTCCTGCGATCCCCGTGAGGTGCCGAGGATGGTGCCCCCCTCGTCGTCGATGTCCGCGACGACCTGCGGCGTCAGCTCGACGACCGCCTCCCCGTACTCGGGGATGAAGCCGCGGAAGCCGTGCTGGAAGCCCAGCACCCGTGTCACCCCGTAGTGCCGGTGGAGCTCCAGGACCAGCCCCCGGATGACGTCGTTGAGGCCGGGGCACAGCCCGCCGCAGGTCACGATGCCCGCCCGGGTGGCGGCGGGGTCGAAGTAGATGCTCTTGCGAGGCCCGCCCGGCTCGACGCTGGGCAGCTGCTCGAGAGTGGCGCCGCGTTCCCCCGCCGTCCCGACCGTGTCGTGGAACAGCACCCGGTCGTCCTCGGCGACGACGTGCTGCGTCGTCTCGCGGACCCGCAGCCGCGGGGCCAGCGGCGACTCGACGAGACAGGGGCCGAGGGTCCGGACCGTCAGGTCGTCCTGGCTCACCATGGCTGGATGCCGTCAGGACCGCGGTTCACGGCTCCTCCTCGGGTGGGCTCGGCGGGCATGAGCGCGGGGCCGTCGGGACGTCGTTGTCCCGCGACCCCGCAGCCACGATCGCGGTGCTTCCGCGCGTTCAGGTTCCCGCGGGAGACCTCGCGGCCGCCCGGATGCAGTCGCGGATCACGTCGAGGGTGACGTGGTCCCCCACCTGCACCCCGCTGCGGTTGGCGAGCACCTCCACCGGCTCGCGGTCAGGGTCGCCCAGCTCGGAGACGACCAGAGCAGCCTCGTCGAAGTTCTCCTCGCGGGTGTACCCGTTGACCGTCACCAGGCAGGGCAGCCCCGCACCCACGGCCGCCCGGAGCCCGTTGCGGGAGTCCTCGACCACCATCGTGTCCGCCGGGTCGAGCCCCAGCGACTCCACCGCGAGCCGGTAGATCGCCGGGTCCGGCTTCTTGGCCGGTACGACGTCGCCGGCGAAGAGCGGGATCCGGTCGGCGGCGTCACTGCCCACAGCGTTCCGCAGCACGCTACGGACGGACTCCTCCGCCGACGTGGAAGCCACCGCGACCGTCCATCCGGCCTCCAGCGCCTCCAGGATGATCCGAGTGATCCCCGGCCTGGGCGGCAGCTCCCCCGCGGCGACCCGCTGCTTGAAGTTCGCCGTCTTGGCACGGTGCCACTGCGCCAGCAGCTCGCCGCGAGCATCGTCGTCGTCGGGGATCCCGGCCGCTCGGACGAAGTCGGGGTCGCGGAAGAGACTGGCCATGCGCTCCTTGCCGCCGCCGATCTTGAGGCGCTCGGCGTACTCGTCCTCGCTCCAGGAGACGGGGAGGCCGAACTCCGCGAACGTCGCGTTGAACGCGGGCAGGTGTCCGTAGCGCTCGGTGTCGGCGAGCACACCGTCGCAGTCGAAGATGAGAGCGGTCATCACGCACGCCCCGAGCTGCCGAAGGTGCGCATGTGCTCGCGGGCCATCTCGGTCACCGCCGCGGACTGGTGGTTGAACAACGACGGCGGGTCCCACTTGCCGGCCGCCTCGGCATCCTGGAGGAACTCGAGGCTGGACTTCATGTAGACCTCCTTCAGCGCGGTGGAGATGTTCACCTTGGCGCAGCCGCGCGCGATGAGGTCCTGGAACTGCTCGGCGGACAGGCCCGTGCCCCCGTGCAGCGCCATGGGGACACCGGTCGCCTCGACGAGGTCGCTGACCCGCTGGTGGTCCAGCACCGGCGCAGCCTTGTACTGGCCGTGCGCGTTGCCGATCGACGGGGCGAAGCAGTCGACGCCCGTGCGCTTGATGAAGTCGACGGCCACCTCGAGGGACTGCTGGACGGAGGCGTCGTCGGATCCGATGCCGTCCTCGACGCCCTGGATCCCCTCGATCTCGCCTTCGACGTGGGCACCGTGCCGCTGCGCCTCGGCCACCACGTCGGTGGTCTGTCGCAGGTTCTCGGCGACCTCGAGCTCGTGGGCGTCGAAGAGCACCGAGCCCCAGCCCCCCTCGAGGCAGCTGCTGATCACGGCCCGGTCCGGGCAGTGGTCCAGGTGCAGGGTCACCGGCACCGGGACGTCCTTGACCAACGCGGAGAAGATCGCGAACAGCTGGTCGCGGCCGTACATCTTCACCGTCTTGACCGAGGTCTGGAGGATGACGGGAGAGCGCTCCTCGACCGCCGCCGCCAGGACCGCCTCGATGGTGAGGTCGTTGACGATGTTGATCGCTGGTACGCCGTACCGTTCGGTGAACGCCCTGTCGAGCGTTTCCTTCAGCGAGACGACAGGCACGAGCACGCTCCTTCGTGTGTGGCCCCGGCGTGTCCGGGTGTCACGAAGTCAACGGGTTTTGCGGGCTGTTGCCCATGGGGGAAATCCCCCGCGCCCGTCCGGTCGCGTGCCTGCGGCACCAGCGGTGGGCGCGCCGGTCAGAGCCAGCCGTGCTGGATGCAGGCGACCACCGCGGCGGTGCGGCTGCCCGTCCCGGTCTTGCGCAGGATGGCGCTGACGTGCTTCTCCACCGTCTTGGACGACAGGCACAGCTGCTCGGCCGCCGCGCGGTCGCTCAACCCTCGGGCGAGCAGGTTGGCAACCTCCCGCTCTCGCGTGGAGAACGGCGTTGCCGGGTGCTCATCTCCAGACGTGGCAGGTGAGGCGGGGGCATCGGCGTCCGTTGTGGCCGGCCGCAGACAGACCGCCCCATCCTGGGCGTCCACCAGCTCGTGCCACCGCTCCGCGGACCCGCCACCGACGCTCGGCCCGTCTTCACGGATCAGCAGCCGGGGGCGGTCGGAGTCGTCGATGACGCGCACCTGCAGCCCATCGGCCGCCCCGCGTGCCATGGGCGACCGCTGAGCCAGGTCGACGAGGCCGAGAAGCACCTCGTTCACCGAGCCGCTCGGCTGTCGCGTCGCCACCGCTGCCTCGGGGCAGGTCGGTCGACCGGAACGGTTGGCCGGCATCTCCCGACCCAACGCGCTGACCAGTCCGGGGCCGATGACCTGGGTGACCAGCTCCAGGTGGTCGACCTCGCTCATGGTGAACGGCCGAGCGGCTCCCGCGAAGATGACGTTGACCGCGACGATGTCGCCACGCCACCAGATGGGGATGGCGACGACCGCCCCCTTGGCGGCTGGGTGGTCGACAGCGAGGTGGCCGCTGCCGATCTCACGGTAGGTGCCGAGAACCACCGGCTCGCGTCGCGTCAGCACTCGTCCGGTCACGCCCTCGCTCAGCGGGAAGGTCTGTCCAAGCCGACAGGCGGTGCCGACCTCGGCGATCTTCGTGTACCGACCTGCGTCGGCGTCCACGACGGAGATGCTGCCACCGATGGCGTCCGCGAGACCGCAGCTCGTCCGCACCAGCTGGCGCAGCATCGGCATCAGCCGCGCGTCGTGGTAGAGCTCCGCGGCATGGCGCGACAGCGACTCTGGCTCGACCTGTTCCATGGCACCACCCGTCCGATGAGGTGACATCTCACGGCAAGGATAGGCGTCTGTGACGGCCGACACACCCCCGGGGGTGTCTCGATGCGGTATCACAACCGCAGTTGCGACACCGCGGCGTGCACCTCGTCAGGGGCGGGGCCGGCCGGCGCCTCCCAGCACGCGAGACTGATGGCCCGGAGACCGTCTGAGGCGTCTCCGGAGCCGGACAACCGAACTCGCCCGTCGGCGACGGAGCACTCCCAGCCCCGGCACGTCCAGCCGCCGGAGGTGCGCTCCACCGGCGGGTGGGGGCGGAGCAGGCCGGCCCTCAGGTCGACGGCGACGTACGTCGGACGTCGGTGCGGGGGAGCCAGGACCACATCGGTCGGGTGGGTCACTCCGGTGAGCACCAGCAGGCTGGCCACTCCGACCGCGTTGGCGCCCTCGATGTCGGTGTCGAGGCGATCGCCGACCACGACCGGGGAGCGGGCGCCGGTACGGCGGACCGCCTCCTCGTGCAGCGGCCGCTCGGGCTTCCCGGCCGTGACAGGCTCTCGACCGGTGGCCATCACGATGACGTTGACGAGCGTGCCGTTCCCGGGCGCCAGGCCACGAGCCGTCGGCACCGTCACGTCGCGGTTGCTGGCCACCCAGGGAAGACCGTCGCGCACCGCATAGGTCCCCTCGGCCAGCATCCCCCATCCGACCTCCGGCGCCCATCCCTGGACCACCGCTGCCGGGCCCTCTTCGGCTGAGTCGACCGGGCGGAGACCCCGGTCCGTGAGAGCCGCCCGGAGCCCGGCGCCACCGACGACCAGGACGGCGGAGCCGGGATCGACCAGCTCAGCCACCAGCGTCGCCGCGGCCTGGGCCGACGTCACCACGTCCTGCGGGTGCGCGGCGATCCCGAGCTCGGTGAGGTGCTGGGCCACCGCCTCGGGGGTGCGGGACGCGTTGTTGGTGACGAAGGCCACTCGCATCCCCGCGGAGCGCGCCACGACGACGGCCTCGGCAGCTCCGGGAACCGCCCACCGCCCTCGGTACAGGACCCCGTCGAGGTCGAAGAGTCCGGCGTCGTACCGCGCGACCAAGGGGTCGCGACTTCCGTCCGCAACGGGTCTCACGGCACGACACCTCCCGACGTCACGAAGCGACTACTCAGGAGCCCACGCGGTCCGCGATCGTCCGCACGATGTAGGCGAACGACACCGCACCCGCGTCAGCGTGACCGACACTGCGATCTGCGAGGGGGCGCGCGCGTCCGATCCGTGGACGCATCGGGGCGGTGGCCTCGGCACCCGTCTGCGCGGCCTCCGCGGCCTTGCTCCAGGCCTGGCCGAGAGGCGTGCCCGCGGCCACCTCCGCCTCGAGGGCCTCGACGGCCGGGACGAACGCGTCGAGCATGGTCTTGTCCCCCGGCTGTGCCCCGCCGATCCGCTGCAGGGCGTCCAGCGCGGCCCTGGCCGCGCGGGCGTGGGCCTCGGCGTCCACCGCGGCATCATCGCCGAGTGCCTGGCCCGCGGCTGCCAGCATCGCTCCCCACAGGGCGCCGGAGGTACCGCCCGCCCGCTCGGACCACTGGGCCCCGGCCCCCGCGAGGACGGTCTGGGCGCCCGCTCCCTGGTCGGCGAGGCTCCGGGCGGCCTCCAGTCCGTTCTCGGCTCCACGCACCATGCCCACGCCGTGGTCACCGTCCCCGGCGAAGGCGTCGAGCTGACCCAGCTCGTCCCGGTGCTCCCTCAGCATGTCGTGAACTGCCTCGAGGCCTGACACGACCTGGGCGGCGGCAGCCCGCGAGTCGTCGCTGCCCTGCTCCTTGACCGTGACCGCAGCCGCCTCGGTGGCCAGCTCCGAGTCGTCGATGAACTCGGTCTCGACCACACCGCCCTTGCGGATGGTCGGGGTGTCGCACGGCGCCGACCACAGCCTTTCGATCTCCTCGTCCACCCAGGTGAGCGACAGGGAGACCCCGCCCATGTCCATCGAGGTGGTCAGCTCGCCGACCTCGCAGTCGACCACCGTGACGCCGGCCTCACGCAGCAGGCGCTCGACGGCCCCGTAGGTGACGAACAGCTCCTCGTACGTGGTCGACCCCAGCCCGTTCAGGAGGGCGATGACCTTGTCACCGGCGTGGTCGGGCTTGTCCTTGAGCAGTCCCTCGACGAGAAGTCGGGCGACCTCGTCGGCCGAGCCCAGGTCCTCGTCGTAGATGCCAGGCTCGCCGTGGACGCCCAGTCCGACGCCCATCTTCCCCTCCGGCACCGTGAACAGCGGTCCCTCGGCCCCCGGCAGGGTGCAACCGGAGAAGGCGACCCCGAAGGTCCGGGTGCGGTAGTTGACCTTGTCGAAGACCTCGATGACCTCCGAGAGGGACCGGCCCTCCTCGCACGCCGCACCGGTCACCTTGTAGACCGTCACCCAACCGCAGATGCCCCGCCTCTTGTGGATCTCGTCGATGGGGGCCGACGCGATGTCATCGGTCACGACCGCGATGCTGGCCTCGACTCCCTCGGCCTTGAGCGTCTCAGCCGCCTGGCCGAAGTGGAGCACGTCGCCGGCGTAGTTGCCGAACGCGATCAGGACTCCGCCTCCCTGCTCGGCGGCGCGAGCCACACTGACCGCCTGGCCCGCCGACGGCGAGGAGAAGATGTTGCCGAAGACGACCCCGTCGGCCATGCCCTGGCCGACCCACCCCGCGAACGCCGGGTAGTGGCCGGTCCCGCCGCCCACGATGAGCGCGACCTTGCCGGGCTTGCTCTTGGTGGCCCGGACGGCGCCGCCGAAGACCTTGCGCACGTAGCGGCGGTTGGCGGCGATGAAACCGTCAGCGAGCTCGGTGGGGAAGTCCGCGGGGTCGTTGACCAGGAACGTCATGATCGTGTGCCTTTCTGGGGGTGAGGACGCATGGGGGGTCGGGGGGCGCCGCCCGGCGGCCTTGCGGCCGGCGGGCGACCCTGGACTCAGACGAGGAGCCGGAACGGACTCTCGACCAGCTGCTGGAAGGACCGCAGCCACTGGGCCGCGATCGCCCCGTCCACGGGCCGGTGGTCGACGGAGAGCACCACCTTCATGGCCCGACCGAGAGCCAGACCGCCGTCCTGGTCTGCCACGGCGAGCGGGGTGACCGCACCGACGGCGAGGATCCCGACCTGGGGAGGATTGATGATGGCGGCGAACTCCTCGGTGCCGAACATCCCGAGGTTCGACACGGTCAGCGACCCGCCTTCGAGCTCGTGCTGCTTCAGCCGCCCCTCACCGCCGCGGACCGCGAGATCCTTGATCGTGGCCGAGAGGCGCGACAGCGAGCTGTTCTCCACCGAGCGGGCGACCGGGGTCAGCAGGCCGCGCCCCGTCGCCATGGCCACGGCGATGTCGACCGTCTCGAACCGCCGCACCGCGTCCTGGGTCCAGATGACGTTCATCTCCGGCACCTCGACCATCGCGAGCGCGGCCGCCTTGACGACCAGGTCGTTGATGGTGACCTTCGTGGTCCCCTGTGCGTTGACTTGTTCGCGCAGCTCCAGGAGAGCCTCGGCCCGACAGGTCGCCTTGAGGTAGAAGTGCGGCACACTCTGCTTGCTGGCCGTCAGCGCGGAGGCCACCGCACGCCGGAACTTCGAGTGCGGGATGTCGGTGTAGGCCGTCGTGGGCGAGGAGGCCGTGTCCGCGCCGCGCGACACCACCGGCGGGGCGGCAGGTGCCACCACCGGTGCCGCCGCCACGACGTCCGCCGTCACGGCGTCACCCGCTGCGGTCTCCGCTGCCGGCGCCTGGGCCGGCGCCGCCTGCTGTCGAGCCAGTGCCGCGTCGAGGTCACGGCGCCGGATCCGTCCTCCGGGCCCGGATCCGCTGACCGACTCCAGGGCGATGCCCGCCTCGGCGGCGAGGCGCCGTACCAGCGGGGTGGCGAAGATCCGGCCGCCTGCGGGCGCGGAGCCGTTCCCGTGCGTGGTGCTGGGCACCGCCTCCGGCGCGAACGTCTCCTCCTCGGCTCCCGGGACGAGAGCGTCCTGCGAGCGCTCCTCGTCCTCGGCCGCCAGCGGCCCGGACGCCTGGGGCCCGAGCCCGAGCCCGGCCAGGATCGAGGCCTCGTCCACCTCCTCCCCCGGCTGGGAGAAGACGGCGATCGGCCCACCGATCGTCACCGACTCGCCCGCTGCCGCGAGCGTCTTGAACAGGACCCCGTCCTCCTCGGCCTCGAGGTCGACGACGGCCTTCTCGGTCTCGACGGTCGCCACGACGTCGCCGCGCTTCACGGCGTCACCGGGTGAGACAGCCCACTCCACGAGCGCCGCCTCGTTCGAGTCCGCTGAGACTCCCGGCATCCTCAGCACGGTTGCCATGTGATCAGTCCTCCGAAACCAGGTGGTGGGTGGTGCAGCCGAGTGGGGTCTTCGTGGTGGTCACGAGTCATCCACCATCGACTGCAGCGCGGTCGCGATGGCCGCGGGCTGGCCGAGCGCGGCCTGCTCGAGGACCTTGGAGACGCTGGGCGAGGCCTCCCCGCCGGTGACCCTCTCGACCGGAGCGTCCAACCAGTCGAAGAGCCGCCGCTGGATCTCGTCGGCGAGCCAGGAGCCGTGAGAGGTGCCGATGGCACCTTGCTCCACGAGCAGCACGTTGTTGGTCTTCTTGACGCTGGCCTCGATGGTGTCCCAGTCGAGGCTGCCACGGTCCAGCCAGCGCAGGTCGATGACGTCGGCGGACACTCCGGTCTCCTCGACCGCGTCCAGGCAACGCTGCACCATGGACAGGTAGGAGATGACGGTGACATCGGACCCCTCGCTGCGGAGCGCCGCCTTCCCGACGGGAAGGCAGTAGTCCAGGTCGTCGGCCGGGACCTCGCCCATCGCGGCGTACAGGTCCTTGTCGTGCTCGAGGACCGCCACCGGGTCGTCACACTGCAGTGCGGTGTTCATCAGCCCCACGTAGTCGTACGGCGTCGAGGGGGCGATGATGCGCCAACCCGGCGCCGAGGCGAGGATGCCCGCAGGGTCCATGGAGTGCTGGGAGCCGTAGCCGGTGCCGGTGCCGATCTTGATCCGCAGGACGTACGGCACGGCGCTGTCACCGCCGAACATGTGCCGCATCTTCGCGACCTGGTTGAACAGCTGGTCCGCCGAGACCCAGATGAAGTCGGCGTACATCAGCTCGGCGACAGGCCGGAACCGTCCGTCGAGAGCCATGCCGCCGGCGAGGCCGACGAAGGCGTTCTCGGCGATCGGTGTCCCAAGGACCCGGCCGGGGAAGGCCTGGGCCAGGCCGCGGGTGGCCCCGCGGGGGCCGCCCTTGAGCTTGTGCACGTCCTCTCCCATGACCACGATGCGCTCGTCGGTGTCCATGCGGCGGTGCATGACGTCGGCGACGACGTCGACGAACTTCTTCGTCGCCCACTCACCCTGGTAGTCCGACGGCTCCATGTACCGGGCACCGTCGAGCTCGCTGAGGTCGCCGCGGATGCCGGAGTCCACGTCCGTGGCGTCGGGCAGCAGCTCGGGCTTGTAGCGGTTGGCGCCCGGCTTGCCGTTCGGGTCCGGCTCCAGCAGCGCGCCGGAGATCTCCTGCATCGTCTGCTTGCAGCGCGACCACAGGTCGGCGACGTCCTGCTCGCCGAGGCCGCCCCGGCGCACGAGCTGGGCCGCCACCCGGATGAGGGGGTCCCGCTCCCGCCAGCTCTTCTCCTCCTCCTTGGTCCGGTAGCCGAAGGCGCTACCAGGGAAGGGACCGTTCTGGTGGAGGTACCGGTAGACGTCTGCCTCGATGATCGTCGGCCCACCGCCCGAGCGCATCACCTCCAGGGCCTGCTCCATGGCCAGCTGGACCGCCAGCGGGTCCATGCCGTCCACGCGCCAGCTCGGGATGCCGAAGCCGATGCCGCGGCCGGAGAGCCGGGGCTCGCCCGTCGCCTCCTCGGGCGTCGTGGAGACGGCGTAGTGGTTGTTCTCGATGAAGAAGCAGACCGGCACCTTCCAGGCCGCGGCCAGGTTGAACGTCTCCAGCACCGAGCCGATGTTCACCGCACCGTCGCCGAAGTAGGTCACCGAGACCGCGTCGGTGCCTGCGTGCAGGTCCGACCAGGCGAAGCCGGCGGCCTGCGGGACGGCACCGCCGACGATCGCGTTCGTGCCCATCGCCCCCGCCTCCGTCCACTGCAGGTGCATGGAGCCGCCGCGACCACCGCAGTAGCCCGATGCAAGGCCGCAGATCTCGGCCATCGACCGCTCCAGGATCTCGCGGAGCTCCGGTGAGAAGTCGAGCTTCGGGTCCAGCCCCTCCGGGGCCACGTGGCCGAAGGCCTTCGCCAGGAACTGGTGATGACCCCGGTGTGACCCGGTGACCTGGTCGGCCGAGGTGAGCGGCAGGCATGACCCGACGGCACCACCCTCCTGGCCGATGCTCGAGTGCGCAGGTCCGTGGACCAGGCCCTGGCTGGCCAGGCTGAGCACCTCCTCCTCGAAGGCTCGGATGAGGTAGAGCTGGACCAGCATCGTCTTGAGGACCTGGGTCGAGACCTTGTCCCAGTCCTCGTCGGTCGAGGACAGCTCGACCCACTCGGTGGACGGTTCAAGCGGGATGACGTGAGGCATGGGGTTTCCTGATCTGTCTGATCGGATGAGCGTGGGGCGGACAGTCCGCAGGACCTGGTCGTGAGGCGCTCGCGAGCGCCTCAGTACAGGGCCAGCCCGGTGTTCGGGTCGAAGAAGTACAGCTTCTCCGGCCGATGGCCGATGAAGACGGGCGCGTCCATGTCGTCGTTGGTGATGGTGCCGAGCTCGGCGCGGACGAGCAGTCGGTCCTGGCCGACCCGGACGTCCACGATCTCGACGTCCCCCAGCGGCTGGACGGAGTAGATCTTGCCGGCGATCGGGTGCGCGGCGTCCGCCGTCGAGGAGAGCTTGAGCGCCTCCGGACGGATGCCGACGTCGATCTGCCGGTCCGACAGCGGCGCCTCCGTCACGGCATCGGCCTTCTCGCGCGGGACATCGATGCGGAAGCCCTCGCCGTGCACTGCCAGGCCGCCGTCCTCGCCACGGACCTCGCCGCGGAGCACGTTCATCGGCGGGTCTCCGATGAACGTCGCGACCCATACGTTCGCCGGCCGGTTGAAGACCTCGTGGGGAGTGCCCACCTGCTGCAGGATCCCATCGCGCATGATGGCGATCCGGTCGGCCATCGACATGCCTTCGAGCTGGTCATGCGTCACGTAGACGGTCGTGGTGCCGAGCGTCTTCTGGATGTGCTTGAGCTCTCCGCGCATCCGGGCGCGCAGCTTCGCGTCGAGGTGGGCGATCGGCTCGTCGAACAGGAAGGCCTTCGGTTCGCGCACCAGCACCCGCCCGATGGCCACTCGTTGCTTCTGCCCACCCGAGAGCTGCGACGGCCGTCGCTTGAGGAGTCGCTCGATCTCCAGGATGCGAGCCGCCTCCAGTACGCGTCGGTCGATCTCGTCCTTGCCCAGCTTCCGCAGCCGCAGGGGGTTGGCCATGTTGTCGTACACGGTCTTCTGCGGGTACAGCGCGTATGACTCGAAGACCATGGCGATGTCGCGGTGCCGAGGCTCCAGGTCGTTGATGCGCTGGTCGTCGAGCTTGATCTCGCCCTCGGAGATGAACTCCAGGCCCGCGATCATGCGGAGCGAGGACGACTTGCCACAGCCGGAGGGACCCAGCAGGCAGAGGAACTCGCCGTCCTGGATCTCCAGGTTCATGTTCTTGACGGCCTCGACCTGGTCGTAGCGCTTCCAGACGTTGTTGAAGGTCAGAGCTGACACGGTGACTCCTTGGTGGGCGACACGCGGGTCGTGCGTGCGCGCTGCGTGAGCGGGACGTACAGGGACGGCACGGGGCGATCGGAGCGGGTCACTGCTTCACCGCGCCCATGGTCAGTCCCTGCACCATGTACTTGCGGATGATGACGCCCAGCAGCAGCATGGGGGCCACGGTGACGATGCCCGCCGCCATGATCTGACCCCACTCGATGCCGCTGGCCGACTTGAGGCCCTGGGTGGCGACCGGCAGCGTCTTGGCGGACTCGCCCCCCATCACGGCCGCGAAGATGAAGTCGTTCCACGCCAGCAGGAGACACAGCACCACGACAGCAGCGAGACCCGGCACGACCAGCGGCAGGATCTTGAGCAGCGCCTGCCACCGTGAGTGGCCGTCCACCATGTACGCCTCCTCGATGTCGTAGGGCACCGAGTCGAAGAAGCCCTTCAGGATCCAGATCGAGAACGGCAGGTTGAAGACCGTGTACGCCAGGATCAGACCGGGGATCGTGCCGAGCAGCCCGAAGTTCTTGAAGATGGCGTACAGCGGGACGGTGACTGCCACCACCGGTGCCATGCGCGTCGAGATGATCCAGAAGTAGAGGTCACGCTTGCCGCGGAACCTGCCCCGGGAGATGGCGTAGGCGCCCGTGGTCCCGAACACCACGGAGATGATGGCGGAGCCGAGCGCTGCCATCACGCTGTTGCTCATGTACTTCTCGAAGTCGCCCTGGGTGAACAGCGCGGTGAAGTGCTCGGTCGTGGGCTGGAACAGGACCAGCTTCTTGAAGGCTCCGCCCCAGTCCCCCTCCGCGGGCAGCTTGAAGGCACTGCCCTTCGCCTTGAAGGCGGAGGTGACCATGATGTAGAAGGGAGCCAGCGTCCAGATCACGTAGATCGTGAGGAACGCCGAGATCACCAGCCCCGTGAGCCTGGCCCCTCGGCCACGCACCACCTGGTCTCGCGCGTTGACGGACGGTGCTGCGACCAGGTCGTCCTCGGCCGCGGCCGGTCGTGTTGCGGTGTCGGTCATGGTCAGACCAGCTCCTCGTCCTTCGTGGGCGGCTTGGGTTCCCTCTCGTCGAAGACACCGACCACGAGCTTGCCCAGCAGGATCGTGACCAGCAGCAGGGTCAGTGCGACCGACGAGCCGTAGCCCAGCTCGAAGAACGAGAAGGACTGTTCGTAGAGGTAGAGCGGGAGGATCTTCGTGCTGTTGGCGGGACCTCCGCCGGTGAGCGCGATGAAGTGGTCGATGATGCGGATGTTGTCCATGAAGCGCAGCAGGATCGCGATGAGCAGCGAGGACTTGATGCTCGGCAGGGCGACCTGGAAGAAGCTGCGCACCGGTCCCGCGCCGTCCATCCAGCTGGCCTCCAGCTGGTCCTGAGGGACGAGCTTGAGGCCCGACAGCACGATCAGGGCCACCAGCGGCGTCCACTCCCACACGTCGACGGCGACGATCGCCCACAACGCGTGGTCGGAGCTGCCGAGGATGGTCCCACCGTCCAGCAGCCCGAGGCTGCGCAGCAGCCAGAAGTACCAGCCGAAAGTGCCGTTGTAGAGGTACTGCCACAGCAGCCCCGCGACGACGGGCGCCATCATCATCGGCATCAGCAGCACGGTCATCAGGAGCTTCTCGTGCCGTGAGCGGTTGATCAGCACGGCCAGAAGCGTTCCGAGACCGACCTCCAGGGCCATGCTGACGGTGGAGTACTTCGCGAGGATGAGCCAGCTGGCCCAGTACTGGTTGTCACCGAAGAGCCGACGCCAGTTGTCCAGTCCGACGAACTCGTCGGGCGCCCCCGGCGCCAGCCCCACGGTCGTGAAGGACATGTAGATGAGCCAACCCAACGGGTAGATGCTCAGCAGCGCCAGCAGGATGACGCCCGGCAGCAGCAGCGGGAGCAGGAACTTCCGGGGCCGCGGCTTGTTGACATCGGACGGGGTCGACGTTGGTGCGTCCGGTGGGTGGGCGACGTCAACGCTCATGCTGCCTCCTTCGGGTCTGCCACTCCGGAAGAGTCCGGAGCACCATGCGGGTGGATGTGCTCATCGGTCAGACTCCGTGCAGCTCGTCGGTCTGCTTCTGGATCGACTGCGCGGTCGCCTCGGGCGACAGCCGGCCGGCACACATCTTCTGGACCTCGTTCCCGACGATGGTCACGTACTGGTTGAACTTGGGGATCTTCGGACCGAGGACGGCGTTTGGCTCGGCCATACCCTTGAGCACCGCCGGGAAGGTGAGCGCGTTCGGGAGCTTCGAGGGCCCGACCCGACCGGTCGACCCGGTCCCGTACTGCTTGCCCTGAGCCTTCTCGACCTGGGGCAGGTCGCCGACGGCGAGCCGGGTCGGAGTGCCGCCGGAGATCGACAGGTTGGCGACCTGGGTGTCGACGCTGGTCGCCCACACCGCGAAGATGTAGGCAGCGCGCTTCTTGTCCTCCGACGAGGCGGCGTTGACGGCGATGCTGCCGATGCCGCAGTTGGTCCCGTTCACCAGCTGGCCGTCTCCGACGAGGTACTCCTGGTCTCCCTTGGGGCAGACGTCGTAGGCGGTCTTCCCGCCGCCGCCAGCCGAGGACGCAGCCTCGAAGGAGGCGGCGAACTCGTGGAACTGCGGCAGCATGGCGACCTTGCCGGCGTTGTACGCGTCGGCCACCTCGACCGTGCCCAGGGACAGGGCGTCGGGCGTGGATGCCTCGAACAGCGCCTTGTAGAGCTCCAGGCCCTTGATCGACTGCTCGTCGCCCCAGCGCGTGGGGCCAGGCTCCTTGGAGCCCTGGATGTCGTCGATGTCGAACTCCCGCCACTGGCCGTGGGCGTAGAGGATGCGCTGGATGTCCATCTGGGTGGTCCAGGCGAACTGGCCCAGGTGAAGCCCGACGCCGTAGGGGACGCTGGAGTCGGACTGGTGCAGCTTGTTGAAGAACTGGGCGAAGTCCAGGACGTTCTTCCACGTGGTGTCCGGTCCGTACTCCATGGCGTAGCCGTTCTCGGCCTCGAACTGCTTGGAGTACTTCTCGAAGAGGTCCCGCCGGTAGCAGAACACGGAGTCCGCGGCGTCGTAGGGCAGCCCGATGAGCCGGTCGCTGTAGGCGAAACCGGCGACGTCGAGGTAGTTCGGGTACCAGCTGTCGTCCCCGTAGCCGGGGTCCGCCTGGGGAAGCGAGCTGTCCTTGATGTAGGGGTTGAGATCCTCGAAGTAGTCGGCGAGCACCGAGGTCACCGGCTTGTCCTGACCGTAGATCAGGTCGTAGGCGGTGCCGCCCGACCGCAGGTCCAGCTCGGCCTTCTGCAGCATGACCGGCAGGTCCTGCTGCAGGATCTCGACGTCCATGCCAGTGAGCTTCTTGAAGTCGCCGCGGTCCACCAGCTGCTTGATCCCGGTCGACGGCGGCGTGTTCTCGGTGAGGAAGGTGAGCTTGGTGCCCTTGTACTGCATCCACTTCTCCGCCTCGTTGGCGAAGGTCCGCTTGCTGTTGCTGCTGCCGCCGGAGGATCCGCCGCAGCCGGCGAGGACGACGGCCGCACCGGCGGCACCCCCGCCGAGGAAGAGCCGACGGGTGAGGTCTCGCCGCATGATCGGCTGGGACTCGTTCATGATTCATGCTCCCTTGCAATGAATGACTGCTCCGCAGCCGAGAAGGACCGGATGGGTCGGCGGTCGACGCCGCCGACGATGAGGCACCGAGCTAGATGGTGGTTTCCGCCACGTGCTGCGGGTGGAACAACCGGGTGGCGCCGGTCTTCTTGGCCTCGTTGTCGTAGGCGGTCCCCTGGGGGGCCGACACGATCTCGAGCTGCTGACCCCAGGGAGCCATGAAGTAGCACCAGGTCAGGCCCAGGTTCGGCCCCTCCGTGTACGCGGTCGGCTCACCAAGGACCTCCACGTCGTTCTCGCGCAGGAACGCGATGGCCTCATCCATGTCCTCGACGTAGAACGCGAGGTGGTGACCGCCGATGTCGCTGTTCTTGGGCGGGGTGGTGTTCTGGTCCGGGGCCTCGTACTCGAAGACCTCGAAGTTGGTGCCGTTCCCGACTCTCAGGTACCGGAACTCCTTGATGACCGCCCGCGGGTGGACGTGCAGGTGCTCCTGCATCCAGTCGTCGTCGTCCCGGCGGAAGTCCGTGGCCGCGGTGTACGCCGTCTCGGCGCCGAGGATGCGCTCGAAGAAGTCGCAGGCCTCGTTGATGTCGGGAACGGTGAACCCGATGTGCTCGGTGCCGTGAATCCCAGGGATGGGCATGGTCGGTCCTTTGGTAGCAGGGGTAGCACTGCGGCAGAGGGTGTGACGAGCACCACCCGGCCGCTACGGCAGCGAGGCTAGTCACGGGGCGCCCCCCCGGCCTATGGGGGAGATCCCCCATCGATGACGTCACCGCGATCAGTGCGGCACGACGCCGGGCGCCTTTGCCGACCTACCGTTTCGAGACCGGCGCGACCATCAAACGGCGAGCAGATGGCAGGGACGACGGCCCTGACGCAGCGACAGCAGCAGCACGGACGAACGGCGCGGCACGTTGCTGCTAGCGTCTGCGCACATTCCCACGATCCCTCTCGTGAGAGCTCACGAGATGTCGGGGGGGCACCCGGCTCGGTCAGGCCTTCTCACGCCGTGTCGGGTCGGGCGTAGCCAGTTCTCTTGAAGGAGCAGATCGTCATGAGTGACTCGTCTCTGCAGGGACAGGTGGCGCTGGTCACCGGCGCCTCGACGGGTATCGGCCGTGAGCTCGTCCTGGCCTTCGCCCGACGTGGCGCGGCCGTGGCCGGGTTGGCCCGCGGCGGTGAGCGACTGACCGCCGCCCTGGACGACATCGCCGACGAGACCGGCGCCCGCACCCTCGCGGTGACCGCCGATGTCAGCGACCGCGCCGGCATCGAGGCGGCCGTGGCGAGAGTCGTGGAGCAGCTCGGTGAGGTCGACCTGCTGGTCAACAACGCCGGGCTCATCGACGCGGCCGAGGTGCCGGTCTGGGAAGCGGATCCTGACCAGTGGTGGGACGTGGTCACCAGCCACATCCGCGGGGCCCAGCTGACGATCGGTGCGGTCGTGCCCGGCATGGTGACCCGCGGCCGTGGCCGGGTCGTCAACCTGGCCAGTGGCATGGGGACCCGCCCGGTGCCGGAGTACTCGGCCTACACGGTCGCGAAGGCGGGACAGATCCGGCTCACCGAGACGCTGGCTGCCTCCCTCGAGGGGACCGGCGTCACCGCCTTCAACATCGCGCCCGGCCTGGTGCGGACGGAGATGACTCGGTCGATGCCGATGTGGGAGGGACGCACCGAGTGGACCCCGCCCGAGCGGGTCGTCGAGCTGGTCTGTGCCGCAGCGGCCGGAGAGCTGGACCAGTGGTCCGGCCGGTTCCTACGGGCAGGCGGCGACCTTCCCGAGCAGGTCCGCGACGTCATGCCCGGCGAGGGAGGACGCCAGCTGCGACTGCGACCCTACGGACCCGACGACCCGATGGGCTGACCTCCCCGCCCCTGAGCCACCGGCGGCCGACGCTGGCGAGGTCCTCGATCGGCGCCTCGACCCGTCGCATCGCGGGTGCGACCAACGCCGATGGGGGATCCCCCCTATGGACGAGGTGACGTCAGAGGCATGTACTCGACCGACCACCTCGGGTACTCGTCGTCGCCCACTGGATCGGAGAGTCGCATGGTTGAGCTCAAGCGGGGCCGGGTCGAGGCCAACGGCCTTCGGTTCGAGTACCTGGAGGCCGGCGAGGGGCCGTTGGCGCTGTGCATGCACGGCTTCCCGGACACGCCGTTCACGTACCGTCACCTGCTGCCTGCGCTCGCCGAAGCAGGCTTCCGCGCTGTCGCACCCTTCGTCCGCGGCTTCGCGCCGACGGAGCTTCCGCCGTTGCGCCACCACGTCCACACCAGCGTGATGGTGGCCGACCAGATCGCGCTGGCCCGGGCCCTGGGTGGCGGCTCGGACGCCCTGCTGGTGGCCCATGACTGGGGGGCGGTGGGCGCCTGGGGGGCCCTCGGCCGAGCACCACACCTGTGGGGCCGGGCGGTCATCATGAACATCCCGCCGTTCGAGATCTTCGGTGAGAACCTGTCGACCTATCCGCAGATCAAGAAGAGCTTCTACTTCTGGTACTTCCAGATGCAGCGGGTCATCGAGGACCGGATCCGC
Organism: uncultured Actinomycetota bacterium; assembly: GCA_963781695.1. GTDB lineage: Bacteria > Actinomycetota > Actinomycetes > Propionibacteriales > Nocardioidaceae > Nocardioides_B. The sequence continues at coordinate 111,889 of CAWAGE010000005.1, read as the reverse complement.
CAGGACGACTTCGCCTTCATCCGCGACATCTGGGGGGACTGGTCGCCCGGCTACGACGCGGAGGAGGACATGGTCCACATCCGGGAGGCGCTCCGCCAGCCCGAGCACCTCCACGCGGCCCTCGGCTACTACTGGGGCCAGTTCGACCCCACCCGGTTCGGGTCGCCGGAGTGGGCTGCCGAGCAGGCCGCCGCCTGGGGCGGCTCGGTGTCGCAGCCCACCCTGTACCTGCACGGGACCACCGACGGCTGTCACGGAGTCGGCCAGGAGCAGGTCAAGCGGGTGCCGAGATACGCCGGAACGGGCTCGCAGGCCGAGCTGATCGACGGGGTCGGGCACTTCATGCTGGTCGAGCGCCCGGACGACGTCAACCGGCGCATCCTCGACTGGCTGGAGGCCACCAAGCAGTGAGCGCCACCGGACCGACGAGGAGCCCGCAGTGATCATCGGCGCGGGGTTGAAGATGCACCTGGGACCGCGACGGACGACGGAATGGGTCGCGGCGGTCGCGGACCTCGCGGGTCGACACCCGGCACTGCGCTCCGGTGCCGTGGAGCTCCTCGTCCTGCCGACGTTCCCGATGCTCACGCACGCCGTGGCGTCGTTGTCCCCGCTCGGCGTCCACGTGGGAGCCCAGGACCTCTTCTGGGAGGACGCCGGTCCGTACACCGGCGAGGTCAGCGGTCGTGAGCTGGCCGAGATCGGCTGCTCCTTCGCCGAGGTGGGACATGCCGAGCGCCGCCGACTCTTCGGGGAGACGGACGAGATCGTCGCCGCGAAGACGGCGGCCGCGCTCCGCAACGGGTTGTCCCCGGTGATCTGCGTCGGTGAGGAGCAGGCCCAGGAGCCCCACGAGGCGGCTGCGGAGTGCGTCCGGCAGCTGCAGTCAGCGGTGGCCCAGTCCCGTCGGGCGGGCCTGGGCGGCCGGGTGGTCGTCGCGTACGAGCCAACGTGGGCCATCGGCGCGGCGGCCGCCGCGAGGCCGCCCTACATCCGGACGGTGTGCACCCGGCTCAAGGCAGCGCTCAGCGCCGACGAGGCCCTGGCCGGCAGCCGCGTCATCTACGGCGGCAGCGCCGGTCCCGGGCTCCTGGGACAGCTCGATGGTTCGGTCGACGGGCTCTTCCTGGGCCGTGCCTCGCACGACCCGGCCGCCCTCGAGGCGGTGGTCGAGGAGGCAGCCGTCTCGGTCGTCAGCCAGGCCACCTGAGGACCGGCGTCCGACGGCTCCGAGCCCGGATGCTGCGAGGCCGATGCTGCGAGGCCGGGTGCGGCGAGGGACGGCTGCGGCCGCCCGCGGTCCGGCACGGCACCTCGCCTGCCATGATGCTGCCATGCCAGGTCAGCCCCTCGGCGGGTCGCCGCCGCCGTTCCCCCCGGTGTCGTTGGGTCTGGCGGCGCTCGGCCGACCCGGCTACCTCAACCTCGGACACGGCCACGAGATCGCCGACCGGTCCGTCCCGGGCATGCGGCAGCTCACCCATGAGGTGCTAGACACCGCCTATGCGGCCGGCGTGCGGCACGTCGATGTCGCCAAGTCCTACGGCCTGGCCGAGCAGTTCCTCGCCGAGTGGATCGACGCGCGCTCGCCCGCCGACGTGGTCGTCACCTCCAAGTGGGGCTACGCCTACGTCGGCAACTGGCAGGTCGGTGCCCATCCCCAGGAGACGAAGGACCTGTCGGCGACGCGGCTCCGGAGCCAGGTCCCGGAGACCCTGGCGCTGTTCGGTGATCGTCTCGTCGGGCTGCTGATCCACTCGGCGACGATCGAGTCGGGGGTCTTCGACGACGCCGCGGTTCGGGACGAGATGGCCGCCCTCGCCGAGTCGGGAGTGCCGGTCGGCCTGTCGACCTCCGGTCCCCGCCAGGCCGACGCCGTCCGGATCGCCGTGTCGCTCGCGCAGTCCGGTCAGGTCCCGTTCTCCCTCGTGCAGACCACCTGGAACCTTCTCGAGCCGTCGGCAGCCTCGGCCCTCGGGGAGGCCCGGGAGGCCGGGTTCACGGTCTTCGTCAAGGAGGCCGTCGCCAACGGGCGCCTCACCGAGCGTGGCGTGGTGCCGGACGGGCTGGCGGAGGTGGCTGCCAAGCACGCGGTGGGCCCCGACGCGGTGTGCATCGCTGCCGCCCTAGCCCAGCCCTTCGCCCCGACCGTGCTCTCCGGCGCCGTCACCTCCGAGCAGGTGAGGGAGAACCTCAAGGCGACGCAGGTGAGGTTGGACGCCGATGACCTGGAGGCCCTGCGGACACTGGCCCAGGAGCCGGGTCGCTACTGGGAGACGCGTTCCGCGCTGCCGTGGCGCTGACCCCTGCGTCGGCGCTCGAGCCCGGGTCGGCGCGGGGCCACGACCAGCTCCACCGGTTCCGGACGCCCAGGTCTAGTGGTGCCGCGAGCGGTGGGCGCCGAGCACGTCGAGACCGAAGTCGGAGGAGGGGTCGCGCCACACCGAGTGGGCGTGGTTGGCGCCGCGTTGGGTGTTGTCCCACTCGATCAGCAGCCGCGGCCCCTGCAGCCGGTAGTAGTGCGGCGCCCCGGGCTCGGTAGGGCCTGCCCAGGCGAAGTGGACGGCGTCCAGCGCGGGCTCGTCATAGGACGACATCGGGGAGACCCCGTCGGGGACCCTGTCGAAGTACGTCCCGAGCAGCGCCCTGAGCAGCGTCCGCTGACCGGTGTCGAGATCGCGACCCGAGACCCCCTTGGGAGCCTCGGAGTACTCCAGGGCCACGTGGTCCGACTCGTCGAAGTCGGCTGCCGCGTCGATGGCGTCGCTGAGCCGCTGGAGCTTCTCCTGCTCGCCGTCGTCGGGGAAGCGCTCGTCGCGCCAGATGGCCGCCAGGGGCATCACCCGGTCTCCGCTCGAGACGACCGTGCGGTTGGCCGTGGCGAAGTCCGACGGCGCCTTGGGCAGGAGCACCGCCCTCGCCGCGAGGTGCGGCGGCAGCGACCGGACCAGCTCGCGGCCCAGGTCCTCCACGCGGGCGAGTGGGCGGTTGACCGCACCGCCGAGCAGCGGCGAGGCCGCGGGGTCGGCGCCCATGAAGCACGGCGTCGTCGACACCAGCACGCCGTCGACCACGAGGTTGTTCAGCGACACGTGGTGCCCGCCGAAACGCCAGCCCCACGGCCGGTCGCCACCCGGCTCACCGAACACCCGCAGGTAGTACAGGCCGGGGTCACGTCCTCGTTCCCGGTCGAAGCGGGTCACGAACCCCTCGACCTGGTCCAGGACGTTCTCCAGGCCCATGGTGGTCGCCACCGTCACGTAGCCGGCAGCAGAGAGCCCCGTCGCCACCAGCCGCATCGCCGCGCGCTGCTGGGCCGGGCGCTGCTGGTGCATCGTCAGCCCGCCATGGTCGGTGGGGGTGTAGAACCACCGCCGACGCTCGACGTCGCTGGCGTCCTCGGCGGGAACCGCTCCACTGGCGACGGCGCCCTGGGAGTCGTCGAGACTGCCCAGCCAAGCGGCGGCCGCCTCCGCCATCCGCGCGGCCACCTCACGACGTGCCGACTCGACTGCTGCGATCGCCATGGTCGCAAGATACCCACGGCCCCCTGGCGCACACTCACGCAGCTGCCCTACCCTCCATCCACTGCGACCCACCCCCCACGTGCCGGGAGACGACATGACCACACCGACCGACGACCGACCCGACCTGCTCACCGTGATCGCCCACATGAAGGCCGCCCCCGGCAAGGTGGACGAGCTGCGGAAGGAGCTGGAAGCCCTCATCGAGCCCACCAGCCAGGAGGACGGCTTCGTCAACTACGACCTCCACCAGAGCGTGGAGGACCCCGGCGCCTTCTTCCTCTACGAGAACTGGGAGTCCCCCGAGCAGCTCGACGCGCACCTCGCCGCGCCGCACCTCGTCCGGTTCGCCGACGTCATGGGTGACCTGCTCGACGAGAACGGCCTGACGATCAACCGGGTCAAGCGCATCGCCTGAGTCAGGCAACGCCCACCGGTACGGCGCCGCGGCCGGCGAGCAACGAGGTGCTGGATCGACCCGGTCGTCACCCCAGCGTGACGGGGTCGCCGTGGCCAGCCTGCCGCTGCGCCCGGTGGTAGGCCCGGTAGACCACCGCCATGTCCTGGTCGCCGTAGCCGTCGCCGGCGACCTGATGCTGCTGGTTGCGAACCACCTCCACGAGAACGGCATCCACGCCCGCGTCGCGGGTCGCGGCCAGGATCAGCTCGGCGTCCTTGGCGCCCGCATCGACGGTGAAGGAGGGCGTGAAGTCGTTCGCAACCATCGCTTGGCCCTTGTGGCGCAGGTACGGCGACTCGAGAGGGCCCGCCGAGACCGCGTCGAGGAAGAGGCGGGGGTCCAACCCGAGCGCCTCGGTGATCGCCAGCGACTGTGCCACGGCACTGGTCAGCGACAGCACGAACGCGTTCGCGGCCAGCTTCAGCGCAGACCCGGCGCCAGCCTCGCCGACCCACACCGACCGGCGCCCCACCGCGTCCAGCACGCGGGCGAGCCGTCCCGCGACCTCCTCGGGGCCGGAGGCGAGCACGACCAGAGCACCCTCCTCGGCGGGCTTCTTCGTCCCGAGGACCGGCGCGTCGACGTAGACGAGCCCGAGCTCGGAGCTGACCGTCGCGAGCGTGGCAGCCCCCGCGACGCCGACCGTGCTCGTCTGCAGCAGGACGGCCCCGGACCGGAACGAGCCGGCGCCCGCGCGTAGCACCTCCTCGACGGCCGGTGCGTCCCAGAGCATGGTGATGACGACGTCGGCGCCGTCGACCGCCTCGGCGACACTGGAACAGGCACGGATGCCGGCGGACGTGAGCGCCTCGGCCCGGGCCGGGGTGCGGTTCCAGGCACGTGTGAGGAGTCCCGCGGCGGCGAGGTTGCGGGCCATCCCGGCCCCCATGGTGCCGGTGCCGAGGACGGCGACCACCGGACCGCCGGCCTGCTCACCGGTGCGCTCGCCGGCCGGCGCGTTGACCGCGGACCTGGTGCTGTATACGCTCATACCTCCGTTGTATACCTTTGAGGTGATCATGACAATCACGACCTCGACGCCCGCGCTCGAGCTTCCTGGCGGCCAGCTCCCCACCGGACTCCGGATCGGTGGCTCGACCGGCGCCGGCCAAGGACCGCGGCTGGACGTGCAGAACCCGGCCACCGGCAAGGTTCTCGCCACCGTCGAGAGCGCCGACGCCTCCGACGTGGACCGGGCAGTGCGCGCGGCGGACGAGACCTTCAGGTCGGGTGTCTGGAGCGAGATGCCGATCCACGACCGCGCCCGGCTGATGCACAAGTTCGCCGACGGCATCGAGCGGCGGATGGTCGACCTCTACGAGCTGGAGACCGCGAACAACGGCCGGCCGATCACCGAGACCAAGGCGCAGATCACCCGCCTGCCCGAGTGGTACCGCTACAACGCGTCGTTGCTGCTCGCCGACCGGGACGCCGTGGTGCCGATGCGAGGCGACTACCACTCCTACACGAGCCGGATCCCGCTCGGCGTGGTCGCCATTCTCGCCTCCTTCAACCATCCGATGATGATCGCCTCGAAGAGCCTGGCGCCGGCCCTGGCCACCGGCAACAGCGTCGTCCTCAAGCCGTCGGAGCAGACCCCGCTGACCGCGATGCTGCTCGGCGACATCGCCAGCGAGGCGGGGATCCCCGACGGGGTGCTCAACGTCGTCAACGGTCTCGGACCGACCGCCGGGGCCGCCGTGACCAGCCACGAGCTCGTGCGCAAGGTCGTGTTCACCGGTGGCACCGAGCCCGGGCGGTCGATCGCCCTTGCGACCGCCGGCCGGTTCGCCAAGGCCACCCTCGAGCTGGGTGGCAAGTCGCCCGTCCTGGTCTTCCCGGACACTCCCGTGGACGTGGCCGCTCGAGGCGCCGCGTTCGCCGGCTTCATCGGAGCCGGCCAGACCTGCATCGCCGGCAGCAGGCTGATCGTGCACCGCGCCATCTACGAGCCCTTCGTCGAGGCACTGGCCGAGGTCGCCCGCGGCATCCGCGTCGGCGATCCCGCCGAGGCAGGCACCCAGCTCGGCCCCGTCATCTCCGAACGCGCCCGAGCCCGGATCCTCTCGCACGTGGAGCAGGGGGTCGCCGCCGGCGCCCGCCTCGTCACCGGCGGGCGCGCGGCCCGTGTCGACGGGCTCGAGGAGGGCTTCTTCATGGAGCCGACGGTGCTCGCAGACGTCACCAACGACATGACGGTCGCCCGCGAGGAGATCTTCGGTCCGGTGGTCGTCGTGATCCCGTTCGACAGCGAGGACGAGGGCGTGGCCATCGCCAACGACTCGCCGTACGCGCTCGGTTCGGCGATCTGGACCCGCGACGTCGCCCGCGCCCACCGCGTCGCCGGACGTCTGCAGGCCGGCATGGTGTGGGTCAACGACCACCACCGCCTCGACCCGTCCTCTCCCTGGGGCGGGCTCAAGGAGAGCGGTGTGGGCCGCGAGGGCGGCTGGGAGTCCTTCCACGACTTCACGCACGTCCGGGCGGTCACCATCCGCACCGCGCCGGACGACGTGGACTGGTACGGCGGACGAGCAACCGGGAGGTTGAACTGATGACTGGCCTGACGATCCATGACCCGGACGACGGCGTCGTGCTGGTGGAGCTGGACCGCCCACCGGGCAACCTCTTCACCATCGAGCTCTGCCGCCGGCTCGTGGCGGTCCTCGAGCGGCCGCCGGAAGGCGCGCACGTTCTCCGGCTCCGAGCCGCCGGCGACGCGTTCTGCCTGGGCCGCGAGCGGGGCGGGACGACCCCCGCCGAGCTCCGCACCGAGGCGCAGGTCCTGGTCGACCTCACCCGCGCCCTGCGTCGTACCCGACTCGTGACGGTGGTCGAGGTGCAGGGCGAGGCCGCTGGCTACGGGGTCGGTGTCGTGGCCGCCTGCGACGTCGCGGTGGCGGTGGAGAGCGCGCGGTTCTCCTTCCCCGAGGTCGGGATCGGCCTGGCACCAGCCCTCGTGCTGGCGTGGCTGCCCCGTGTCGTGGGCGAGCGCGAGGCGTTCTGGCTCACCGCCACCGGCGAGGCCGTCCCCGCCTCGCGTGCCGTGGAGCTGGGGCTGCTGAACTCCGTCGTCGCCTCGGCGGACGAGCTGCGCAAGGACGTGGACGAGCGCGTCACGGCGCTGCGTGCCCGCAGCCCGCGCGTCCACGCCGACATCAAGGACATGCTGCGCGTCTTCGGTCGGGTCGACGACGATGCGGCTCTCGACGTGAGTCTTGACCGACTGGTCGTCGGCTCGATGCGTCGAGGTGAGGGATAGCCGATGCTCCCGTCGCTGGGGCCGGCGACCGGCGACTGCTACGTCAGACTGGTGCGATGACCACCGAGTCCGCCGCCTCCCGAGTGGCCCGGGGCCTGCGCGACCGCGTCGCCAGCGGCGCGCTCGCCCCAGGCACAGCGCTGTCCCAGGCCGGCCTGGCCGCCGAGTACGGCGTGAGCAGGATCCCCGTCCGCGACGCGCTGCAGGCCTTGGCCACCGACGGGCTCGTCGAGCTCCGAGGCTCGACGGCCGTCGTCACGCCGTTGTCCATCGACGACCTGCAGGAGCTCTACGAGCTGCGCGAGGCGCTCGAGCCGGTGGCGACCAGGCTGGCCGTCCCTCGGGTGGGCCGTGCGGGCCTGGCGCGGATGACGACCATGCTGGCGGTCATGGACGACTCCGCGACCACCCCGGGGCAGTGGGTGGAGACCAACGCCGTCTTCCACGCCGAGGTCTACACGCTGGCGGGACGGCCGCGGACCATCGCGCTGGTCGAGCAGCTGCGGCGGCTCACCGACCGCTACGTCTACTTCCACCTCGACGTCGTCGGTGAGGCCGGGCACCTGCAGGAGGAGCACCGGCAGATCCTCGAGGCCGTCCGCGCCCAGGATGCCGACCGCGCCGCGGAGCTCACGCGGCGGCACCTGGCCACCTCCCACGAGATGGTGCTGCGCTACCTGCTCGCCGACGAGGGTACGGCGGCTCGCTCTCACCGGGGCTCCTGACCGCCCTCGCCGACTGTCCGCCCGCGTGAGACTCCACAGCCCACACTGACGTCCGGCGCCATCACCGTCGCGCGCCGCTGCGGGTGTACTGGGTGGTCCCCACCAGCCGCGCCAGGAGAGCCTCAGATGACCAGCAGAACGACAGCGCTGGACCCCCAGCACTTCCGCCACGTGGTCGGACACCTCGCCAGCGGAGTCACCGTGGTCACCACGCAGGTGCACGGCAACGGCTTCGGCATGACCGCCAGCTCGGTGACGTCCCTCTCGCTCGACCCGCCGATGATGCTCGCCTGCCTGAACCGGGCCACGCCCACGACGCAGGCGGTCTCGCGGTCCGGTCACTTCGCGGTCAACGTGCTGGGGCAGGGCGACGCGCACCTGGCGCAGCAGTTCGCGGTCCCCAGCGAGGACAAGTTCCGCGGTGTCGAGGTGCTGCGGGGCGCGCACGGCGTACCGCTGCTGGCCGGAGCGCTCGCGCACATCGAGTGCGAGGTCGCCGAGGAGATCACCGGCGGCACGCACAGCATCTTCCTGGGTGAGGTCCGGCTGGCCGCGGCCGGCCAGGGCCAGCCGCTGACGTACTTCCGCGGCGGCTTCGGCCGGTTCGAGTTCGCGCGAGACGACGCCGTCTACCAGGAGGCGCGTCGCCAGGTGCTCGAGCGGCAGTACGCCGCCGACGAGGTCCTCCACCTCGACGACATGGCACACCGGCTCGAGGTGGACGCCGCGGCGGCTTTCTACGCCCTGACCCGGCTCGCCTCCGACGGCCTCGTGCACCGGGACCCCGAGCGCGGCTACGTGATCACACCCTTCGACGTCGCCACCTCCGACGACGCCTTCGACGCGCGGTGCGCCATCGAGCTCGGGGTCATCCAGCTGGTCGGCAGCCGGGTCACCGAGGGCGACCGAGTCGAGCTCCGGCGGCGGTTCGACGCGATGGCGGCCCTGCTCGTCGGGCAGCGCTTCGTCGACTTCGACGGCTACCTCGACGCCAACTACGCCTTCCACTCCTTCCTCGTCTCGCTTGCCGGGAACGCCGCTCTGACAGCCGCCTTCGGACGGCTGACGATCAAGACCGTGATGACCCGCAGCTTCGGCTCGACCCCGGTGACCTCCCAGAGCTTCGTCGAGGCCCAGAGACTGATCATGGAGGGTCTCGAGCAAGGCGATCCGGACTCCGCGAGCACGGGGGTCATGCGCTACACGGAGCTGGCCAAGGACCGGGTGCGCGAGATCCTCGCGCACACGGGTGGCCGGCTCTGAGCTCGACCGGGGCTCAGCGGGCGACCATGCCCGCGGACAGGTCGATGTCCGCGGCGCAGAGCCCTGGCATGTGCAGCATGGCGACGACGGCGGCGGCCACCTCGTCCTCGGAGAGCATCCGGTGCAGCGCCGCCCGCGACACGTAGGCCTCCTCGGCCTCGGCGTACGTCGAACCGGTGCGTTCGGCCTCCATCGTGAAGTTCCGCTGCATCCGCGGCCCGTCCACCGGCCCCGGTGACAGCGAGTTCACCGACACCCCGAGCGGTCCCACCTCGAACGCGAGCGTGGTGGTCAGGCCGATGACAGCCATCTTCGAAGCGGCATAGGGCGTGCGGCGGGTCAGCGGCCGCTTTCCACTGACCGAGGCGACGTTGATGACGTCGCCCTCACCACGGGCGACCATGCCCGGGATGAAGGCCCGACACATGAGGTAGACCCCCCGCACGTTGACGCCGAAGACGTCGTCCCACTCCTGAGGCGAGATCTCCAGGAGCGGTGCGACAGGACCGGGGACGCCGGCGTTGTTGACCAGCACCTCGATGGTCTCGTCGACCAGCTCCGCGGCCAGCGCGTCGACCCCGTCCGGGTCGGACACGTCAGCGGTGGCGACCCGGACACTTCCAGGCAGACCCCGGGCCTCCGTGGCGACGGCTTCGAGCGCCTCGGCGCGTCGGGCCACCAGCACGACGCGAGCACCCCGGGCCGCCAGGCCGAGCGAGATGGACCTGCCGAGGCCGTTGCCCGCCCCCGTCACCAGCGCCGTCCGGCCCGCCACCCGGTCGACGAGGGCGGGCCCGGGGGTCGCGGTGGTCACGCGGACGGCTCCTCGAAGAGCGCCACCGCACGGGTCGGGCCGCCGTGCGCGCCGATCACCTTGAGCGGGAAGCCCGCGAAGGTGAACCGGCGACCGATCAGCTGGTCGAGGTTGGTGAGGTTCTCGTAGTGGGTGATGTGGTGCTGCCGGCACATCATGTGGCACGGGTAGCTCTTGCTGGTGGGATTGTCGGGCGTGGGGCTGTCGACCCCGAAGGTCTTCACGCCGTGCTCGTAGATCCACTCGCTCCCGGTCTGCCCGAGCCCGGGGAAGTCGGTCAGGTAGCGCCGCTCACCGGCGTACCGGCCGTGGGTGCCGGTGTGCAGCAGAAGGATGTCGCCGCGCTCGACCTTCACCTCGACAGCCGCCTCTGCCGCTTCGAGGTGCTCGGAGGTGATGTCCTCCCCGGCACCGACGTGCGAGACGTCGAGGCAGACGGCCGGACCGTAGAACAGGTCGAGGGACATCTGGTCGATCGTCTCCGCCGTCGGGTCGGGGTCCAGGTGCGAGAACGAGTCGACGTGCGTCGGCCCGTTGTCGTTGATCATGAAGCCCTTGGTCTGGAACGAGAACCCTCCCTCGAACCGCGGCGCGGTGTCCTCGTGCGAGGCGTGGTCGAAGACCACGGTCTTGAGGTGGCCGGGGTACACCTGCATGCCCTGGTAGATGTCCTGCGACAGGTCGACGATCCTCACGGGGGCTCCTTCATGTGGTCAGCCGCGTCCTGGCGGCGGTGGGTTGGATCAGTTGCGGCTCCCGTCCCGGGAGCACTGGTGACCTTACGAGCGGACCGACGCCGGAGCATGCTGCAAAGAGAGTAAATTGCGGCCTGTGCATCCTCCGATCGAAGCGAAGTCGACCGTCAGTGGCCGACCGCTGAGCAGCCTGACCGGACTGCTCCCCGCCGAGGCGCTGGCAGTGTCGTCGACCGGGCGTGCCGGAGATGCTCGAGCCCTGAACCCCACGATCGTGGGCGTGCAGCTGTGGGACCCCGTCCTGCCCCCCTCTCCCGGTCATCTCGTGGCGGTCGTCGGCCCGGTCCCCGATGAGTCGGAGGTGCTGCGGGTGTGCGCCTCGGTGGGTGCGGCCGCGGTGCTCCGGCGGGACGACGGTGCGAGCAGCGAGCACACGGCGCTGACCGGCTTGGCAGCGGAGCTCGGTCTCGTCCTGCTCCGGCTGGCGGGCGGGCATCCCTGGTGGCCCGCCCTCCGCCAGCTGGAGGCGGCTCTGGGCAGCACCGACCCTGGGCCCTCCGGGCTGAGGCGGGCGGGCGAGGACCTGTTCGCCCTGGCCGACGAGATGGCCGCTGCCGTGGGCGGCCCGGTCATCCTCGAGGACGCGTCGTTCCGGGTGCTCGCGTACTCCGCCTACGTGGGCCGCATGGACCGCGGGCGGTCCGAGGCGATCCTCGGTCGGCGGATCCCCGAGCCGTGGCTCGAGCACCTGGCGGCCACCGGCAGCCTGCAGACGATCAGGTCGAGCCCAGCGGTGGTCGATCTCGTCGACGGGCCCTGGCAGGCTCGACGACGGCTGATCACCGCCGTCAGAGCGGGCAACCGCCTGGTGGGCGTGGTGTGGGCTGCCGAGGGCGATGCTCCCCTTCCGGAGGGGGCCCGCGGGGCGCTGCGGCGCGCTGCGGACGACGCGGCGCCGCTGTTGGTGCGCCACCTGGAGCGCGCGGAGGCTGACGCGGACCGTCGCGCGCGTCACCTGCGCGCGGTGCTGGACGGCCGGCCGATCACTCCTTCGGCAGCGACCGAGCTGGGTCTGGAGCCCGCCGGGACCTACGCCGTCGTCGCGGTCGCCGGACCGGACTCCCCAGCCGTCGCTACGTCGCACACGACGGAGGAGCGGGCGAACCGGCTGGTGGAGCACGTGGTGCTGTGCTGCGAGTCCTTCAGGCACCCCGCGTCGGTCATCGGGTTCGGGCCGGGCGCCCTGGCGGTCGTCACCGTCACCGCGGGCAGCACCGAGGAGAGCACCGCCCGGCTCGGCCAGGAGGTCGTGCGGCTCGCTGGTTCCGGGCCGTTGTTCCCGTTGCGTAGCGCGGTCAGCGGGCACGGAGCCGGGCTGCCCTCGGTGCCGAGGCTGCGCGACGAGGCCATGGGTGCGCTCGCTGTGCTGGAGGATGCGGACACTCCCCGCAGCGTGCGGTTCCTCGACGTCGAGGCGGAGGTGCTCGTGCGCGGCCTGGTTGCGGCGCTGCCGCCCGGGACCACGCTGTCCGGGCTCGAACGGCTCGCCGCCCACGACAGCGCCCACGCCGGTGACCTGGTCGGGACCCTGAAGGCCTATCTCGAGGCGTGCGGATCGGCGTCCGCAGCCGCCGCGAGCCTCGGCATCCATGTCACCACGCTCCGTCACCGGCTGCACCGGGTCGCCGACATCTCCGCACTGCGGCTCGACGACCCCGCGGTGCGGGTCGCCTGCGACCTGCTGTTGCGTCGGGGTCGGCGGGATCAGTGAGTCTCCGCCGCGAAACATCACGGGTTCCGCCACAGTGCGAGTCGACCCTCTCTCCCTAGGCTGACGGCACGATCCGATGCGGGAAGAGGGGGAACCAGATGAGTGTCGTGGGCATGGTCGGGCTGGGCATCATGGGTTCGGCGATGTCCGGGCACCTCGTCACGGGAGGGCTCGAGGTGCACGGCACCGACATCTCTCCGGATGCCGTCGAGCGGCACGTCGCCGCCGGAGGCCATGCTGCTGCCGACGTCGCGGCTGTCACCGCCGTCGCCGACGTGGTGATCACGTCGCTGCCGAGCAGCGACGCGGCGCTGCACGTCTGCAGGGACCTCGCCGCGGCGGTTCGGCCGGGACTCGTGGTCGTCGAGACCTCGACCCTCTCCCTCGCGGTCAAGAACACCTGCCGCGAGCTGCTCGAGCCGGCAGGCGCCGTCCTCCTCGACTGTCCGCTCAGTGGCACCGGTGCGCAGGCCCTGCAGCGCGACGTCGTCGTGTTCGGCAGCGGGGACCAGCAGGCGTTCGAGCACGTGCGGCCGGTCCTCGAGGTGTTCGCCCGGTCGGTGCAGCACGTGGGCATGTTCGGCAACGGGACCACGATGAAGCTGGTCGCCAACCTGCTGGTGTCGATCCACAACGCCTCCACTGCTGAGGCCTTCGCGCTCGGGATGCGGGCGGGCCTCGACCCCCAGCAGCTGTACGACACCGTCCGCGACGGCGCCGGTGGGTCGGTGATCTTCGACAAGCGTGGACCGTTGATGGTCGGCCGGACCTACCTCCCGGCCACCGCCAAGGTGTCGATGTTCGTCAAGGACGTGGGCCTGGTGCAGGAGCTCGCCACCTCGCTCGGACTCGCCACTCCTGTCCTGGACGCCACGTTGCCGCTGTATCAGCGAGCCGTGGAGGTGGGCCTCGGCGACTCGGACGCCGCCGCGCTGCTCGACGTTCTCGACGGGACCGCGAGCCGATGAGGCTCGCAGACGCCCAGGCGATAGCCGACGCCACCCTGCGGCATGGACGCGAGATCGACGCCGCCCCACTGACGGTGGCTGTGCTCGACGCCGGCGGCCATGTCGTGGTGCTCGAGCGGGAGGACGGCTCGGGCATCGTGCGTCCCCAGATCGCCGTCGCCAAGGCGTACGGCGCGGTGGGGATGGGCATGAGCTCGCGAGCGCTGGCGACCCGGGCGGAGACGCAGCCGGTGTTCTTCGGCAGCCTGGCCGCCGTCACCGACGGCCGGCTCGCGCCGGCCCCCGGTGGGGTGCTGGTCCGCGACGAGGAGGGCGTGCTGCTCGGCGCGGTCGGCGTCAGCGGGGATGTCTCCGACGTGGACGAGACATGTGCGGTGCACGGTGTCGCCGCTGCCGACCTGGTGCCGGAGCCGGGGCTCGCCACGCTCTCCGACGCATCGTCTGACACCGGCGACGCGTCGGAGAGCTAGACCCTCTCGACCTCACCGGTGGCGGCTGACCGGGTGATCGCCTCGAAGGCGCGCACGTTGGAGCGGATCTCGTCCACGGTCACCGGGTACGTCGCCAGGCCCGCCGCCGCACGCGCGAACTGCTCGAGGTTCTCGCGCACCGCGGGGAACGGATCGAACGAGCGGACCTGGACGGCCTCGTCCCGGTGGCTCGTCGTGACGTCCCAGCCGGTGGGCGCCTCCGGGTGGCTGCGGTCCCGGATCTCCATCCAGCCCCGTGACCCCATCACAGCCACCCGCCCGATGAACGGGGTGGTCAGCACGGCGGTGATGAGGGCGGTTCCACCGTCGGCGAAGGTCATGGTGATCGTCAGGTTGTCGCCGTTGTCGAACGCGGTGGCCCGGGTGGACAGCTGTGACCAGACCTGCACCGGGGTGCCCATCACGGCGATCGCCAGGTCGACCAGGTGGATGCCGGTCGCGGACAGCGGCCCCACCGGGGCGTGCTCCGCGGACAGTCGCCAGTTGTCCGGGGGCAGCGCGAGGAACTTGTCCTGGCTGAAATTGCCCTCGAAGACCAGCGGGACGCCGAGGTCGCCGGAGCGGATCCGCTCGCGGAGCTCCACCACGGCCGGCTCGAAGCGGCGCTCGTGCCCGATGCCGAGCTGCACACCGGCTTCCTGCACCGCCGCCAGCGCCGGCTCGGCCTCCTCGGCCCGGGCGCTGAACGGCTTCTCGCAGAACACGTGCTTGCCGGCGCGGGCCGCGGCAACCACCTGTGAGACGTGCAGTCGATGGGGACTGCACAGCACGACCGCCTCCACGCCGGGGTCGCCCAGCATCGACTCGACGTCGGCCGTGGTGGCCACGCCGACGGCCTCGGCGCTCCGGCGCGCGACCTCGTCCGGGTCCACGCCGACGCGCACGCGGAGCTCGGCACTGCCTTCCAATTGGCTGATGATGTTCCGGCCCCACCAGCCCAGGCCCACCACGGCGACGTCGAGCACGGCTCCCCCGCTCAGCCGTCGAGCTTGAGCAGCCGAGCGGCCGTTCCGCCGCGGATCGCCTCGCGGTCCTCGTCCCCGAGGGACGCGACGCCGTCGATCTGGCTCAGCGGGTCGTAGTGGCCCATGTCGAAGGGGTAGTCGGTGCCGACCACGACGTGGTCGGCGCCCATCTGCTGGATGAGGAACTCCAGGTGCGGAGAGTCGAAGACCAGGCAGTCGACGTAGATCTGCTTGAGGTAGGTGCTCGGCGGACGCGAGATGTGGTGCCGACCTTCGGGCCGCAGGTCGTAGGAGTGGTCCATGCGCGAGGAGTAGAACGGCAGGTATCCACCGCCGTGCACCGCGACCAGCTTGAGGTCCGGGTGATCCTCGAGCACGCCGCCGTGGATGATGCGGGTCAGCGCCACCGTCGTGTCCAGCGGGTTGCCGACGACGTTGGTCAGGTAGTACTTGCGCAGCCGCTCTCCACCGGTGAACCCGTTCGGGTGCAGCAGGACCACCACGTCGAGCTCCTCGGCCTTCGCGAAGAACGGCCGGAACCTGGGGTCGTCGAGGTCGAGGCCCATCACGTTGGTGTTGATCTCCACGCCGCGGAAGTCGTGCTCCCGCACCGTCCGCTCGAGCTCCTCGACCGCGGAGCGCACATCCTGCAACGGCACGGTGGCCAGCCCGACGAAGCGGTCCGGGTGATCGGCGACGATGCTGGCGATGTTCTCGTTCTGCATCCGGGACAGCTCGCGCGCCAGCTCGGGGTCGGCCCAGTAGAAGTAGCCGGGAGGCGCCACCGAGATCGCCTGGACGTCGATGCCCATCTCGTCCATGTCCGCCAGGCGTACGGCGGGATCCGTCGCCTTCGGGAAGATCTCCTTGACGTGCCCGACCTGGTAGGCGTTGGTCTCGTCACCGCCGAAGTAGCTGAACGGCTCCATCTCCGGGGCCATGAGCCCCTCGACGAGCGCCTGGCACGCTGGCGTGAAGACGTGAGCGTGGATGTCTACTGTCCGGCGGGGGTTGGGCATGGGGGAGGTTCCTCTCGTCGGGGTGCGGTGCTGGGTGCGGGGCGGAGCGAGGGGCTGGTCCGGGGGACTCGTCCTGCGTCAGCCCGGCACGTTGACGGGCTCGGCCCAGGGCAGCGGTGCGCCGGCGTACTTGGCGGCGCGGACGTCACCCGACCGAGCGTGCCCCTCGAACAGCTCGACGCGGGCGGTGCGCCCGCACAGCTCGCCGAGTCGAGCGCTGGCCGCGGTGTCTGTCACCTCCTGGTAGGTGACCGTCCTCAGGTACTTCCCCACCCACAGACCGCCGGTGTAGCGCGCGGCTCCTCGGGTCGGCAGGACGTGGTTCGTGCCGATCACCTTGTCTCCGTAGGAGACGCAGGTGCCCTCGCCGAGGAACAGCGCACCGTAGTTGCGCATCGTGGCGAGGGCCCGGCGGGGCTCGGCTGTCAGCACCTGGACGTGCTCGCTGGCGAAGGTGTCCGCGAGGGCGTACGCCTCGTCTAGGTCGTCGACCACGTGCACCTGTCCATGGTCGCGCCATGCCGGGCCGGCCATGTCGTTGGTCGACATGCCAGGCAGGATCTGCTCGACCTGCTGCATCGCCGCTCGGGCGACCCGCTCCGAGGTGGTGATCAGGACCGCCGGGGAGTCGGGGCCGTGCTCGGCCTGGCTCAAGAGGTCGACGGCAACCACGAACGGGTCGGCGTGCTCGTCGGCGATCACCAAGATCTCCGTCGGGCCTGCGAACAGGTCGATGCCGACCTCGCCGAACAGCTGCCGCTTGGCCTCCGCGACGTAGGCGTTTCCCGGCCCAGCGATCAGGTCGACACGGTCGATCGTCTCGGTGCCGAGCGCCAGCGCGGCGATCGCCTGGACACCGCCCAGCATCAGGATCTCGTCGGCGCCCGCGAGATGGAGGGCGGCGATCGTCGCCGTCGGCAGCTCACCGCGGATCGGCGGTGTGCACGCGGTGACCCGTTCGACACCGGCCACCTTGGCCGTCACCACCGTCATGTGCGCGGACGCGGTGAGCGGATAGCGGCCGCCCGGCACGTAGGCGCCGGTGGCTGCGATCGGGAGGTGCTTCTGGCCCAGGCGAACCCCGGGTTGGGTCTCCATCTCGAACTCCTGCATGGACTCGAGCTGTCGCTGCGCGAACTGGCGCACGTTGGCCTGGACCTCGCGGATGTCGGCGACCACCTGCTCGGGCAGGCCGGCCACGATCTGCTCGGCCTTCTCGACCGAGAGGACGAAGGAGTCCGGTGACCAGGAGTCGAACTTCTCCGAGTACTGCCGAACAGCCTCGTCGCCGCGTTCGCGAACGTCCTCGATGACGGTGCGGACCACCTCGCGGACGTCGCCCTGGTCGCTGCGACCGGTCTGGGACCCGTCGCCGTTCTTCAGCTGGTTGCTCATGCGGACTCCAAGACGGTGGGAGATCGGACGGACGGGGCGTGCGCCGGAGAGCCGGACGGAACGCAGGCTCGCCCCGCGGCTGCCGCGCACGTCGGCGACGGGCGGCAGATGGTGACAGGTGGTCGGACGACGGGGAGGGGCTCAGGCGACCGGCTCGGCACGCTTCCCGGTCGCCTTCATCGCCTCCAGGCGGGCCAGCACCTCGGCCTGCAGGGTCGCCACCGTCGGGTCGGACTGTCGACGCGGTCGCGGCAGGTCGATGGTGATGTCCTCGTAGATCCGTCCCCCCGGCTGCAGGACGATGATCCGGTCGGACAGCTCCACGGCCTCCACGACGTCATGGGTCACGAACACCACCGTCTTCTTCGACTGCGACCAGATGTCCTGCAGCTGGGCCCGTAGGCCACGGGCGGTGATCGCGTCGAGGTGGCTGAACGGCTCGTCCATCAGCAGCAGGTCGGGCTCGACGGCGAACGCGCGAGCGATGCCGACCCGCTGCTGCATGCCGCCGGAGAGCTGGCCGGGATAGAAGTCCTCGTTCTTCGACAGCCCGACCATGTCGAGGTAGCGGCGCGCTCGCTTCGTCGTCTCCTCGTCGTTGCGGTCCTGGACGTACATCATGTTCTTCATGACGCTGCGCCACGGCAACAGGCGCGGGTCCTGGAAGACGTAGCCCATGCGGGCGACGCCGCCTTCGTCGCTGGTCATCGAGATGTCGCCGGAGGTGTGCTCCTCGACGCCGGAGATGATGTTCAGCAGCGTGCTCTTGCCGCAGCCCGACGGTCCGACGATCGAGACGAAGGTCTGACCCCTCACCTCGAAAGAGATGTTGTCGAGCACGCGACTCGCGCGCGGCGTGCCCACGTTGAAGGTCTTGCAGAGGTTGTTCACGGTGAGGACGGCCACGGGTTTCTCCCTAACGAGTTGGAGCGGCTGCGCTGGCGCGGACTGAGATCAGGCGGAGTTGTCGCGCCAGCGGAACGCGTGGCGGATGGCCCGGTCCAGCACGAACCGGTCGAGGATGACGATGAAGCCGACGAACAGGACCACCCAGGCGGCGAACCCGCCGAACCGGTTGGCGTCGTACCAGAAGCGGGCGCGGTAGCCGACGCCGCCCGAGCCTCCGAACCACTCGGAGAGCAGGACTCCGTTCCAGCCGATGATCACGGCGAAGCGGACCCCGGCTGCGACGTATCCGGTCACGGCGGGCAGGACCAGGTCCTTGACCCGGCGCGTCATCGGGACGTGGTAGGTCGAGGACATGTCGCGCAGGTCCCGAGACACCCCGCGGACCCCCTGAGCCACGTTGACGATCACGAAGGGCACCGCCGTCAGGAACGTGGTGACGATCGGGCTCATGTCACCGAACCCGAACCACATCACGGTCAGGAACGACCAGATGATGGCCGGGATCGACAGGGCCACCAGCACGGGACTCTCGAAGAACGCGCGGGAGAGCTGCGAGAGGCCCATCATCACGCCGATGACGATGCCGACGACCGTGGCCAGCGCGACGCCGACCGCGAAGCGGTAGAGCGTCAGGCCGAAGTTGCCGAAGACCTCGCCCCGGGCGAACTCGTCCACCAGGCGCTCGACGACCTCGACGGGACCGGGCACCCGGGTGTAGAGCGCCGCCACCAGGACCCAGAACACCAAGGACGCCACCCCGAAGGTGATCCGGGCGCCGAGGTCGGAGGTCAGCGCGCGCCGGAGTGGCGAGATGCTCTCCTCGATCTCGGTGGTCGACCGTCGCTTCTGCTGTGTCGCGGTGGTCACAGGGCTGCGCTCCTCTCCTCGGGACGCCACGCGAGCAGGCGTGACTCGGCCTTGGCCAGAACCAGCCGCTCGATGACCAACATGAAGGCGATGAACAGGAACATCCACCCCAGCACGCCGGTGATCGAGTAGAGCTGGTACTCGGTGCGGATCTGGAAGCCGACGCCGTTGCGACCGCCGAAGACCTCGGTGAGGGCTTCCACCTTCCACGCCACCGCGAAGCACATCCGGATGGCTGCGAACACGAACGGCACGATCGTGGGAATCAGCACCTCGCGACGGATCTGCCGCGGGCTCCGGCCGAACGCCTCGCTCATGGTGATCAACGACTTGTCGACCCCCCGGATGCCCTCCGCCACGTTCAGCGCGACGTAGGGCGCCGAGACCAGCGCTACGGCCAGGATCGGGCCGAGGTTCGAGAGCCCGAACACGATGAGCGACAGCACGGCGTAGACGATCGCAGGGATCGTGCCGGCCACCGTGACACCGTCGTGGAAGAACGCCCTCCAGTAGCGGTAGCGGCCCATGAGGTAGCCGACCGGCGCCCCCACCGCGGCCGCCACGGCGAACCCGGCGAACGTCTTCAGCACGCTGGCGGTGAAGTCGGAGGCGAAGTTCCCGCTGCGCAGGATCTCGCCCATCTCGACCAGCACCTCGTGGGGACGCGGAAGGATCCGCGCCCCGTACCACCAGGAGCCGAACTCCCACACCAGGACCATGGCGACCCAGCCTGCGGCCACGAGGCCCACCTGGCGCCACCGGCGCCGGCTCGACTGCCGGCGGGCGGTGGCCTCTCCGGCCTCCCAGGTGACCGTCGACTCGCTCACCTGGTCCTCGAGCAGCTGGTCCGTCATGTCGTTGCTCCTTCCAGGCCCTAGTGGCGACACGTTCAGGGCTTGAGGACGGTGAAGTCAGGCGTCTCGACGTCTTCCTTGACGTACCCGGTCTTCTTCATCAGGTCGAACAGCTCGGTCTCGCTCTTGACCCACGAGTCGTCGAGGTAGGTGGTGGAGACGAACCAGTCGTACTTGTTCTCCAGCCAGTCCTTGATGAACTTCTTCTCCGCAGGGGACTCCGCAGCGAAGTCCTCGGGGTACGCCTCGATGATCTTGTCCTTGTTCTGCGCCCACTCCTGGACGCCTCGGTCCCAGATCTTGATGAGGAACTTCGCCTCGTCAGGGTTCTTCTCGACCCACGCCTTGCGAGCGACGAAGACGTTGTTCTGCGGGTGGGTGACCTCGTCCGGGTCCGAGCTGAACTTCTCGGCGTAGATCTGCGAGACGGACTTCGCGTCGTAGAGCGGCGTCAGGTCACCGCTCGAGAGCTGTGGGATCGAGAAGTCGGGCAGGAGCAGACCGGCGTCGGCGTCGCCTCGCGTGATCAGGCCGGCGGCGTTCTGAGGGTCGGTGACGACGAGCTCGAAGTCACCGCCACCGGCGCGCAGGTCCAGGTCACAGAACTCCTTGGCGTACACGCCCCACATGATCGTGATCGACACCGCGCTGTGGGTGACGATCTTCTTGCCCTTGAGGTCGCAGATGTCCTTGGCGGGGCTGCCCTTCGGCACCGCGAGGATGCTGCGGTCGGAGTTGAACTTGCCGAAGATGGTGGCCTTCTCGCCGGTCTGCTTCTCCAGCTCCGGCACCTCGTACGACGCGGCGGAGACGACGTCGGCGTGACCGCCGGCGTAGACGCCGAACTCGTCCCACGACGAGGAGGTGAGCACCTGGATCTTGGCCTCCTGCTCCATCTCCTGCTTGATGCCCTGGTCCTCCATCCACTTCCAGACGGGGTCCGGGGCCATCACCATGTTCACCACCCCGCCGGCGTCCTTCGCCTCCCCGCCCTCGTCGCTGGCGGCGCTGGGCCGCGAGCCGCAGCCCGCCAGGGCGAGGCCGCCGATCGCCACCATGGCGGCAACCTTCCTACGGTTGGATCGAACAGTGCCTGAAGTGCTCATGTCGTGCCTCTCGATCGGATGAGGTGCGGTGCGTGATGCGGGGAGACGACCAGATCGGCCCTGCGGTGCCTGTGGTTCCCGCGGCCTGTGACGCGTGACACTGCCGTCCCTAGCCGTGCAATGTCAAGCATTCTTGTGCATTGCGTTGTATAAATCTGTCCAGCACTTCACCTCGGGCGCGGGAGTTGACACTCGGAGAGGTGCTACCTATCTTGTGCATATATTAGTCATTCACTGCCACCCGAAGGCGGTCCCTCTGTGAGCCAGGACAGCGCCGCGTGACCACCGACGAGACGGTGCGGCGTCGCGGCCCCCGCCCCAAGGTCACCACCAGCTCGACCGTCGCCCAGGAGGTGGGCGTCTCGCAGTCCACGGTCTCGCGGGCCCTGCGAGGGGACCCTCGCGTGCGGGCGGAGACGCGACGCCGGATCGAGGCGGCCGCGCAACGGCTCGGGTACTGGCCGGCGTCCCCGCCGCCCCTGCCGCTGGAGGAACGCAGCCGAACGATCGGCGTCGTGGTGGCCGACCTGACCAACCCGTTCTTCCCCTCGTTGCTCACCCCGGTACACGACGAGCTCCGCCTGATGGGGTACCGAGTGGTGCTGTTCGCGGAGCGCACGGACATCCCCACCGGTCAGGAGGCGCTCGACCGTCTGTTGGACCGCTCGATCGACGGCGTCCTGGTCACCACCGCCACCCTGGGCTCGCGGCTGACCCACGCGATGCGGCGACGCGACCTGCCCGTGGTGCTCCTCAACCGCTACATCGACGGCATGGACGTGGACCGGGTGGTGGCCGACAACCATGAGGGCGGCCGGCTCGCGGCGCGTCACCTGGTCGAGCTCGGGCACCGACGGATCGGCATGGTCCGCGGACCGTCGAACACGTCCACCAGCCGCGATCGCACCGCTGGCTTCCTCGAGGTGCTCGGTGAGGCCGGGGTCGAGGTGGACGATGGCCTGGTGCGGGAAGGACCGTACTCGCACCAGTGCGGCTACCAGCACGTCCGCGACCTGCTCCGCCGCGAGAGCCCCCCGACCGCCATCTTCTGCGGCAACGACATCATCGGCTTCGGCGCCGTCGACGCTGCCCGGTCGCTGGGCGTCGACGTACCCTCGGGCGTGTCGATCGTCGGCTTCGACGACGTCCCGATGGCTTCCTGGGAGGTCTTCCAGCTCACCTCGGTGCGACAGCCACTCACGGAGATGGCCGGTGCGGCGGCTCGGATGCTCGTTGAGCGCATCGAGTACGACGGCGACATCGGCGCCGGCCGTGAGCGGGTGTTCGCGACCAACCTCGTCAAGAGGCTCACCACGGACCGGGTCGGCGCACGCCCCGAGGGTCGGACCTGAGATGTCCTTCTCCGAGCCGTCGCCCGAGCCAGGCTGTGTCGAACCTGTCAGGAGCATCTGCTGGTCCCTCCCGCTCGCGTCGGTGTCGCGCGTCACACGGTCTCAGACTGCCTCTCAGCACGAGAGCCGATCTATGGGTGGCCACACAGGCCTCGGTCGCCGAGGTGGTGGCCGTCACATCCCGACCGGTCCACGGCGCCGAGACGACGCGGAGCGGGGCGACCGCAGGCTGACGCAGGAAGAGGTCCGATGACGGGCACCGACCTGTCCCCCGACCGTCTGCCCGCGGTCCTGCCGGAGTGGGCCCGGCTGGTCGCCGACAGCGTCGACCTCGACGCACTTGCCGCGGTCGTCGTGCGACGAGACCTGGAGGCCGCCTTCCCGTCGCTGGTCGGGCACGGGGAGTTCGTCGAACGACTGAGCGCCAGCGTGCGGGAGAACCTTCAGGCACTCCAGGACGTCCTCTGCGGGCGTCTGGGTCTCGACCAGGTCCGACTCGACGAGCCGTTCGCCTTCGCGGCGGTGCAGGCCCGGTTGCGGGTCCCCCAGACGTCCCTGCAGCGCTCCTATCGCGTCGGGTTCGTCGCCATGTGGCAGGAGTGGTCCGACCGGCTGGTGGTGCGGGCCGAGGCCGACGACGTCACGCGGGCCGATGCGCTGCGGGCGCTGCAGACGCTGACCAACCTGCTGCTCGCCTATCAGGACCACGTGGCCTCGCAGGTCGCCGAGAGCTTCGCCCGCGAAGACGACCTGCTGAGCCGGTCACGCGTCCACGTCCGCAATGGCCTGGTGCGCCAGCTGCTGCGTGACGACGCCGCCCCGCTCTCCCCGTCGGACCTGGTGATCCTGGACTACCCGCTGGCCTCCACCCACGTCGCGGTGCTGCTGCCCACCATCGCCGAGGGGGCTGCCGGTCAGGTCCTGCACGGCTTGCGGGCTGGGAGCAGCGCCCGCGAGGCCCTCGTCCACCCCCTCGGCCTGTCCAGCAGCGTCATCTGGCTGGCACGGCCGTCCGGGTGGAGCCCCGGCGCCATGGACGGGCTGACGCAGTGCCTGACCCACCTCGACGTGCAGGCGTCGCTGAGCGAGGCGCGGTCCGGGCTGGCCGGCTTCCGCTTGGCGTGGCAGCAGGTCCAGGACATCGAGCGGATCCGGGACGCCTGGGATCCCTCCCGCTCCCCCCGGGTGCTCCGCCATGTCGACGTCAGCCTGGAGATCCTGCTGCTGCGTGACCCGGACCGGGCCCGGGAGTTCGTGGCTGCCGAGCTCGGGCCGCTCGCGGACGCCACCGACCAGTCCGCGCGGCTGCGGGAGACGCTGGAGGCGTCGTTCCGGTGGGGCAGCCACGTGACCACCGCGGAGCATCTCCACCTGCATGAGCACACCGTGCGCAACCGGCTGCTCAAGGCCGGGGAGCTGCTCGGACGCCCCCTCCAAGTGCGGCGCACCGAGCTTCAGGTCGCCCTGCGCCTGGCACGGCTGCTCGAGGCCCCCGACCGGGCCTGAGCCCGTGCTTAGACGCCCGGCTACCCCGACGGGGTGACGGCTGCCGGCAGGAACGACGCCAGCAGGGCTGCGAACTCCGACGGGTGCTCGAAGGCTCCGGCATGACGCGCCCCGCTCAGCCACTCCAGCCGTCCGTGCGCGACCGCCTCGGCAAGACGGCTGGCCGCAGTCGTGAAGGCGGGTGCGTCGTCCTCGCCGCACACGACCATCGTCGGGGCCGTGATGCGGTCGAGCAGCCCGGTGGTGTCGGCGGTCTCGAGGACCTCGCAGGCGCGGGCGTACCCCTCGGGGTCGGTGCCGCTCAGCAGGCTACGTACGGTGCGGACCACGTGGTCGTCGCGCTCGAGCGCGCCCGCCGTGAACCACAGCTCCAGCGTCGCCACCACGACCGGCTCGATGCCTCGCGCACGGACCAGGGCTGCCCGCTCGCGCCACATGTCCCGCATCGCAGCCGGGTAGACCGCAACCGCGTCCACGACCACGAGGTGGTCCACCAGCCGAGGCTCGCGCGCGGCGAGCGCCTGCGCCACCAGCCCGCCCAGAGACACACCCACGACGTGCGCGGGTCCGAGGTCGGCGGCACGGAGCAGGTCCGCCAGCTGGTCGCTCAGGTCCTCCACGGTGCACCGCTCCCGAGGCGCTGGGGCGGCACCGTGTCCGGGTAGGTCGTAGGTCAGGAACCGGTAGCCGGGAACGCTCTCCTCCACCGGGCGCCACACGGTCCGGTCGACACCCAGCGGGTGCAGCAGGACGACGGGCGGACCGTCACCGGCGCTGGTCATCGCGGGGGTCGGCAGCGGCACGGTCACGTCGGCTCCCGCGCGAGGACCGGCAGCGCCGGCCCGGCGTCGGCCGGCGTCCGCGCCACGTTCATCACCATCGCCAGGGTGGTGTAGTAGCCGACGGCGACCACGAGCTCGACCAGGCAGGTCTCACCGAACAGCTCGACCGCCTCAGCGAAGGTCCGGTCGCCGACCCCGCCGCTTCGCTGAACCTCGTCGACGACCGCCCACAGCGCCTGGACCTGTCGGTCGGCGGTCTCGGGACGGCGGCCCTCCCCCACGGCCGCGACCACCTCCGGGTCCAGCCCGGCCGCAAGCGCGATCGGCTGGTGGTGGGCCCACTCGAAGGCCTGGTCGAGGTGTCGGGCGACCATCAGCACCGTCAGCTCGAACAGCCGGGGTTCCACGAGCTTCTCGTAGCGCAGGTAGACCCCCACCTCCTGCAGCCGGTCCATGAGCTCGGGTGCGCGCAGCAGCACCGCGAAGGGGCCGAGCAGTGCGCCGCGGGGTCCGGACGTGATGCGCTGCAGCGCCTGGGCCTGTGCCGGATCGAGCGACTCCGGGTCCAGGGGTGGCAGCCGCTCGTCGGCTGCCACTCAGGCCTCCGCCCCCACGACCGCGCCGGGTCCGTCGGCCGAGGCGGTCGCGCCGAGCGCGTCGTTGACGTGCGGCATCACGCTCTCCGCCATCAGCTCCATCGACCGGCGGCCGAGGGCCGGGTCGACCCAGTCGAGGCCGGCGTACACGAGCTCCCCGAACTCCCCGGTCTCCTCCCGCAGTGCGAGCACCTGCTCGGCGACGGATGCGACGGTCCCGGTGAGGACGAGCTTGTCCAGCACGTAGTCGAGGGTGATCTCCTCGTCGGGCTGGTCCTGGTGGGTCTTGAACAGGCTCAGCCTGCCCAGCTTCGTCATCTTGGCGAGCATCTTGGCGTAGTAGAACCGATAGGGGCTGTTCGGGTCTTCGCGCCCGTAGCGCTGGGCGGTGGCGTCGTCGTCGGCCACGAACACCGTGCGGGCCACCCGCCAGTCGGCGGTCGACGCCTCGACACCCGCGGACTCCTTGCCCTGCGTGTACTTCGGCCAGTGGGTGGCGACCCACTGGGGCAGCAGGAAGTTGGCGGACAGCGGGTGGAAGTCCTTGGCCCCCATCGCGACGACGCCCTTGGAGAAGGGTGCCACCACGGTGCCGACGATCTCCGGACGGGGCGACTGCAGGGGCTTGGGCACGATCCCGACGCCGGCCGCCGGATCGAAGGTGACGGCCGTGGTGACCTTGAACCGGTTCCCTGGCAGGTCGATGTCGTACGGCGGCTCCGCCTGCCACAGACGGGTGATCACGTCGATGGCCTCGCCGAACATCTGGTTGCGGTCCTCATCGAGGATGCCGAGCACCTCCGCGTCGGACGGCAGCGCGCCGGGACTCACGCCGAGGATGAAGCGCCCGCCCGACATGTGGTCGAACATCGCGGAGTTGACCGCGACCATCACCGGGTGCTGGTGGGACAGGTTGGTGGTGCCGGTACCCAGCCTGATGTGCTTCGTCCGCGAGATCAGCGTGGCCAGGAACAACAGGCTGTTGGTGATGTTCTCGTACTGGTCCGTGAGGTGCTCGCCGATGAAGGCGTCGTGGAACCCCAGTGAGTCGGCCAGCACGACCGCTTCCTGGTCCTCGCGCAGCGTGTCGGCCCAGGCGCGACCGAGCGGGTGCATCGGCATCGCGAAGTATCCGAGTCTCACGGCGGTTCTCCTCCGGTGGGGTCGTGACGAGGTGACGGGTGCCAGTGTCGACCGGCCTCGCGCAGGTTGCACTGCCGTCGGCGGACAGACTCAGCCACCGGTGATGACGGACGACGTGAGTGCGCCTCGTGGCCCGCGGCCGCGATGCTGGTCCCCCGTGGACCCGCGACAGAGGAGCGGCATGAACCTTCCGAGCGACGGCACCCGCGCCGAGGCGGTGGCCACGCGCCGGAGCGGCTCCAGCAGAGTCGACCTGAGGTCCCCCCATCGCGTCTGACGTGGCGGGACCTCCCTCACGGTCCGGCACTTCCCTGCTCGTCGCCTGCCTGCTCGGAGGGTCGTCGGGCTGGGCGATGACGGCAGCCGGCGCCGGAGCGGCCAGCCTGACACCCGCCTACGACGCCAGCCTGCTGCTCGTGGGGCTGATGACGACAGCGCTGGCCGGCACCTATGCCGCGCTCCAGCTGCCCGCCGGGGTGCTGGTCGACCGGGTAGGGGTGCGCAACGCGTCGGTCGTCGGCCTCACCGTGGTGGTGCTCGTCCACGTCGTGGCCTGCACCGCCCCGCTGATCTGGCTGGCACTGGCGTGCCGGGCGCTGGCGGGAGCGGGCTACGCGGTGTGCTTCGTCTCCGGTGCCGAGCTGGCCCGTCGCAGTGGCTCGGGACCGTCCGGCATCGGCCTGTTCGGCGGGGTCTCCCTGGCCGCCTCGGGAGCCGCCGTCCTCACGGTCCCGTTCGCCGAGCACGTGGTCGGCTGGCGAGCGGCCTGGGTCACGAGCGGGGCGGTCGCCCTGCTGGCACTGCTGATGGTGGCGCGGCTGCGGGTCGCCGGTCCCGTCCCGACCCGGACGTCCCGGCCCGGCGCGACGGCCGCGTCCCCCGGCCCTTCGCTGCTCCGCGACGGCGAGCTGCACCGGCTGGCTGCCGTCCACGCGGTGACGCTCGGGCTCGGCGTGGTGCTCAGCAACTGGGCAGCCGTGGTGCTGATGGACACCTGGGACTTCGGGCGTGCGGCCGCCGCGGCCACCGGCTCGCTCGTCCTCGGCACATCCGTGATCAGCCGCCCGTTCGGCGGCTGGCTCGTCCGGCGGGTCCCGCACCGGAC
This sequence comes from uncultured Actinomycetota bacterium, assembly GCA_963781695.1. GTDB lineage: Bacteria > Actinomycetota > Actinomycetes > Propionibacteriales > Nocardioidaceae > Nocardioides_B. Next base: position 84,317 of record CAWAGE010000005.1, on the reverse strand, counting down.
GGCGCAGATCTCGGCGGCATCGCTGGCGGGCTGCGCTGGGGCGACGGCCGCCCTGGCCGCGCCGACGAGCCCTGCCGTGGCGGTCGTGGCCGTCCTGGTTCTCGGTCTGCTCAGCGGGCTGCCGTTCGCGGCGGTGATCACTGCCGGTCAGGCTCGCCACCCCGACCGTCCGGCGGCCGCGGTGGGCCTGCTCAACAGCCAGGCCAACGCACTCATCCTGGCCGGGACACCCCTGTTCGGGGCCGGCATCGAGCGGGGCCTGACGTCGTCGGCGCTGTGGCTGGTCGCGGCTGTGTGGCTGCTGCCCCTGCTGGCGCGCCCTCGAACCGCGGGACGCGACCTCGCGGACGCACCGTCGCCGCACTCAGCCGAGGCTGTCGTCGACCACCGCTGAGACCGCGGCGACCTGGTGGGCGCTCAGCGCCACCTGCAGCTCGGCGAGCGCGAGGACGTTGACCGTGGAGACCCCCAGCAGCTGCTCGGCGCGACGGATCCGCAGTCCAACGGTGTTCGGGTGCACGAACAGTGCCTCTGCGGTCGCGGCGGTGTTGAGGTCGTGGTCGAGGTAGGTCCGCAGTGTCTCCTCCAGCGCTGTCCCTCGCGTCGCGTCCTGCTCACGCACCGGACGGAGCAGGTCGTCGGCGAACCGGAGCAGCTCCCCGGGGTCCTCCACCTGGAGCAGCAGGCCGTGCAGGCCGAGCCGGTCCAGAGTGACCACCCCGTCCGGCTCGCCACGGACGCGCGAGAGCGTGACGGCGCCGCGAGCCCGGCGGAACGCGGTCGGGTAGCCGGACAGGTGGCTGCACGGCGGCGCCACGGCGACCACCACCCGTGCCGACGGATCGGACCGGCGCAGCATGCGGCGCAGCTCGTCGGCTCCGTCGGTCGCCGAGGCAGCGTCGTGCGCAGGCCACAGGACCACCACGTCGTCGCCGATCGTGGTCACCAGCGCCCGCGGCGTCTCTCGCGCCGCCAGCGTGCGGGTCACCGAGAGTACGCGCTGGGTGTCGGGGCCGGCCCTCTCGCCGTGCGCCGCCGCGATGAGCACCGCGTGCGGCCGCGCGAGGTCGTGCCCGAGTCTCTGTGCCCGCTCCTGCACCGTCCCGAGCGCGGCGGGGTTCCCGGTCAACAGGTCTGTGACGACCTCCCCCGACAGCCGCCACTCGACCTCCAGGGCGGTTCTGCTTCGCAACAGCTCCAGCGCACACACTGTGGCGGCTTGTTGGATGGCCCGCAGGTCGAGCGCCGAGAGAGAGCGCAGCGAGCCAGGCAGCCAGATCCGGGCCACTGTCTCGGACCCCAGCAGGACCGGGGCCACGACCAGTGGGGCCCGCTGGTCGTCGGGGTCGGCCGGCACGTCGGTGATCTCTCGCTGGGTCGACGGCATCTGCGTCCGAGGCACCACGTCCGCGGACCGTTCGCCTGTCACCCGGGTCAGCAGCTCACCTGAGGGCTCGTCGGTCACGACGACCCCGACGTCGAGGAGGTCGCCGAGGGCGCGGGCCAGGCCCTGGACGCCCCCGCCCTGCAGTGCCACCGCGGTCAGCTGCTCGTGCACGGCTTCCGCTTGCCGCAGCAGCTCGTGCTGCTCCTCGAGAGAGGCGTTGAGCTCTTGGAGATCCAGGAGCGTGCGGGCCTCGCGCGCCCGAAGGCGTGAGCTCGCGATGGCGGCACCGGCCTGGTCGGCGAGCATCCCGAGCAGGTCGGTCTCGCGCCTGCCGAAGGTGTGCGGCCGGCGGCTGTAGCAGTTCAGGGTGCCCAGTGCCTCGCCGGAGACCAGCAGCGGCACCGAGATCATCGAGCGGTAGCCCTGCTCGCGGGCGACTCCACCCCACGGCAGGAAGGTCGCATCGGCCACCGTGTCGACGACCTGCACCGACGTGTGCAACAGGAAGGCACGACTCGACGGCGCCTGGGTCTCGCTGTCCGACTCCAGGACGACGGGGTGGTCGGCGTTGACCTGTCGCACGTAGCTGCCGGACAGCCCGAACGACCCCTCGATGAGCAGGGCGTCGTGGGTCCGGTTCGGCAGCAGGACGGCGCAGAAGTCGTAGCCGAGCAGCCGCGCCGCGGTCGCGGACACCAGGTCCAGCAGGTCGGTGAGCGAAACCGGGCGGTTGACCGCCGCCGCGATGTTCGCCGTCTCCGCTAGCCAGCGGCGCAGGTCGGTGGGGCTCCCGGTCTCCATGGGGCGACTGTGGCACGACACCGCGCTCGGGACCAGACCCTGTGGCCAGACACATGGTCCGATCCGTCGCCCCCCGGCACGCTGTCGTCATGGCCGAGAAGACCGCTCCCGAAGCGACGCTCGAGGTGGTCCGCCCGATCGTGGCCCGGACCACGCAGGACGGCGGCACGCATCATGCCTGAGGCACGCCGCGCCGTCGTCGTCGGCGGCTCGTTCGGTGGCCTCACCGCTGCGCTGCTGCTTCGTGAGCAGGGCTTCGAGGTGGACCTCTTCGAGCGGACGCCCGCGCTGCTGGACGGCCGTGGGGCCGGCATCGTGCTGCAGCCGGACACCGTGCGCTGGGTCGTGGAGCGTCGTCGGGACCTCGAGGTGGAGGACATCAGCATCGGCTCATCGGTGCTGCGGTACCTCGGCGAGGGCAACGAGATCGTCCACGAGGAGCCCGCCGCCTGGCGCTTCAGCTCATGGACCACGCTGTACCGCGCGCTGCTGGACGACTTCGGTGTCGACCGCTACCACCTCGGCGAGTTCGCGGTGGGCCTGGACCAGGACGACGATGGCGTCGACGTACGGTTCGTCAGCGGGCGGCGTGAGCGCGCCGACCTGGTCGTCTTCGCCGACGGCATCTCCTCCACCGGCCGCCGGCGCCTGCTGCCGCGCGTGCGGCCTCGCTACTCCGGCTACGTCGGCTGGCGGGGGACCGTGCCGGAGGGTGAGGTGAGCCAGGAGACCGCGCGACTGCTGGACGACGCCCTCGCGTACGCCGTCGGCGACCACTCGCACATCTGCATGTACCCGATCCCCGGCGTCCGCGGCGAGCTCGAGCGCGGCCAGCGACTGCTGAACTACGTCTGGTACCTGAACGTGCCCGAGGGCCCGCACCTCGACGAGATGCTGACGGACCAGCGGGGGGTCCAGGCGATGTTCTCGGTGCACCCGGGGGCGGTCCAGCAGCGCTACGTGGACGACCTGAAGAGGCTGGCTCCCGAGCACCTGCCGCCCGCAGCCTCCGAGCTGGTCATCCGCACCGAGCATCCCTACATCCAGCCGGTCCTCGACATCGCCGTGCCGCAGATGGCCTTCGGTCGTGTCGCTCTCATCGGTGACGCCGCCTTCGCAGCGCGACCGCACGCCGCCGCCGGGACGGCCAAGGCCGCTGCGGACGCATGGGCATTGGCCGAAGCGCTCTCGCACGAGGCCGACGTGGCCAAGGCCCTGGCCGCCTGGGAACCGGACCGGGTGGCGCTGGGAGACGACCTGTTGCTGCGGGTCTGCGAGATGGGCGCACGATCCCAGTTCACCGGCACCTGGGACCCGAAGGACCCGGGGCTGCACTTCGGCCTGTACGGCCCCGACCGCTGATCGACCGAACGCGGTCGGGGAGCCGGTCGACCGGGGCTACCGCACCGACGCGATCACGATGACGGTGACGATGCCGTTGTTGAGAGCGTGCAGTGCCAGCGAGGCCCACAGTGTTCGATGCAGGCGCACCAGCGTGGCCGCACCGAGTCCGATGAGGATCTGGAGCAGGATGATGGGCGGCGCGATGTGCACCAGCCCGAAGGCCAGCGCTGACCCGGCGACGGCCGCCGTGACACCGTGACGCTGCTCGAGCCAGCCGAAGACGACGCGCCGGAAGAGGATCTCCTCCAGCGCGGGAACCAGGAACGTGACACACACGGCCATGAGCAGCAGTGCTCCCACGCCCAGCTCGAGCGCCTCCGCCGAGCTCGACGCCGTTGGGCCGGACGGATCGAGCCCCGCCTGCGACCCGACGATGGCCGTCAGGAACAGCGCCGCGATCCAGACAAGCGGCACCTCCCACAGCAGGTTCCACAGGGAGCGGGTCGCCCGCACGAACCCGAGGTCACGCCAGGACCATCCGCGACCCATCAGGGCGAGCCAGACTCCTCCGTAGGACACACCTGTGGCCAGCGGAACGACCACCCCGAACAGCCAGCGCTGGCCGAACCCGGCACCGGCCACCACGACGAGAACCACGGCCAGGGCCGGCACCAGCACGACGGCCAGGAACATGGCGACCACATCACGACCGGTGACGCGGCGCGGGAAGGTCCGCCGTCGAGCCGAGCGAGCACCGATGGCCGGATCGGGAGCGTCCGCGACAGGCACTGATGGCTGAGGGGAGTCGGTCATGCCCAGAACCTAGCCGCCCGGCACCTCGACGGCGCAGACGGTGATCCGGCCTCACCCCCGATCCGCCTCGAGAACGCAACGACGTCAGATGTCGAGGGTAGGCGCGACGTGGCCATTGCGGCATACTCCCCCCTATTCGAGGGCTCGACCCAACCGCACCCTAGTGACGAGGTGGGTTCATGATGGCGACGAGTGACACGGACCAGACTCCGGAGCATGACTACTATCTAGGCAGGGCGTTGCACCTGGCGTCCGTGGCGGCCCTGGGTGGCTTCCTGTTCGGGTTCGACACCGCGGTCATCAACGGCGCGGTTGGCGCCATCGAGTCCGACTTCGAGATCGGGGCGGGGCTGCTGGGCTTCGTCGTCTCCTCTGCTCTGCTTGGCTGCGTCGTCGGCGCGTACCTCGCCGGCCGCCTGGCCGAGCGCATCGGCCGCACCCGCGTGATGGTCCTCGCTGCCGTTCTCTTCTTCATCAGCGCCGTCGGATCCGGGCTCGCCATCGGCCCGTGGGACCTGATCTTCTGGAGGGTCGTCGGCGGCCTGGGAGTGGGTGCGGCCTCAGTCATCGCGCCCGCCTACATCGCGGAGATCTCACCGGCCTCCATCCGCGGACGGATGGGGTCACTGCAGCAGCTAGCCATCGTCACCGGCATCTTCGTCGCGCTGCTGTCGGACTACTACCTGGCCACGACGGCCGGAGGGTCCGACCAGCAGCTGTGGGGCCTGACCGCCTGGCGCTGGATGTTCATCGCCGAGGTCATCCCCGCCGCCACATACGGACTGCTCGCACTCACCATCCCTGAGTCACCGCGCTACCTGGTCGCCCGGGGGGATGAGCGAGGCGCCCGCGAGGTGCTGCGCACCGTCATGCGCTCCGGACTGGACAAGCGCATCAAGGAGATCCACCGCACGGTCGTGCTGGACCGGCGCTCCTCGGTCAAGGACCTCGTCTCCTCTGGTGGCGGAAACCTGCTCCCGATCGTGTGGATCGGCATCGCACTGTCGGTGTTCCAGCAGTTCGTCGGCATCAACGTCATCTTCTACTACTCATCGACCCTGTGGCAGTCCGTCGGCTTCACTGAGGAAGATGCGCTCACCCAGACGGTGATCACGTCCATCACCAACATCGCGGTCACCCTGGTGGCGATCTCGCTGATCGACAAGATCGGGAGGCGCCGCCTGCTGATGATCGGCTCCACCGGCATGGCCCTCACCCTGGGCACGCTGTCGTTCATCTTCGCCAACGCCCGCCTGCTGGAGAACGACGCGGGTGAGCTCGAGCCGGTCCTCACCGACACCAACGGTGTCATCGCCCTGATCGCGGCCAACCTGTTCGTCGTCTTCTTCGGCATGTCCTGGGGCCCAGGCGTCTGGGTGCTGCTGGGCGAGATGTTCAACAACAAGATCCGCGGCACCGCGCTGGGCGTGGCCGCGGCCGCGCAGTGGCTCGCCAACTTCGCCATCTCGACCTCGTTCCCGAAGTTCGCCGACATCGGCCTCGGCTTCGCCTACGGGTTCTACACGACCTTCGCCCTGCTCTCCTTGTTCTTCGTGCTGAAGTTCGTGCCAGAGACCAAGGGCAAGGAGCTCGAGGACATGTAGCGGCTGCTCGGACGGTGGGCGATGGCGACCAACTGGACGTCCCCCGCGACGATGGCTGAGGCGGCACGGTCGTACCGCGGCCCCAGGCGCTCCGTCGTGCAGCTCGGCGAGCTTCGTCGTGACGAGTCCGACATGGAGTGTCGCGAGGAGGCCACGGCACCCGCTGGTAGGCGGGCACCGCGGCCGGTGTCTGCTGGCGGCTGCTCGTTCGGTCAGGGCTGCCACGCCGCTGGCTCGGCGAGCGTGCGCGTCACCGGATTCTGGTCAGGCGGACGGTGCTTGCTTCGGGAGCCGCACTGGTTGACGACCTCGTCACGCGCACATCGACGTAGTAGGCGTTGCGGTTGAAGTCGAAGGCGTGGTTGAAGGCGACGCGCCGCCGCTGTGTGTAGGCGCGCCCCGGGTAGTTGTTGCTGTTGAAGCGCGCCACGATCGTGGTCGAGCCGTTGGGACGGGCCTGGACGAGGTCGACCCGGACGCCCTCGCGGGTCCATCGTCCGTCCCTGTCTCGGTAGAGGACCTCGAGCACCGGGATCCTTCCCCTGCCGAACTCGGGGAGGTTGACGACGTTGCAGCGGGTGACGATCTGGCCCCTCGCCCGGCGGGCGTGCTTGAACGAGGCGACGTGGGAGTTGTACCGCCCGAAGCTCGCCTCGTCGGGCGAGCAGGCGGACGGCACGTGGGTCCACACGGTGGCGGAGGAACCCACGGCGGCCGACGGGGACGCCGGGATGGCGGCGAGGCCGGCGACGGCCATGATTCCGGCGGCGACGGCCGCCGTCGACTTCGACCGGGTGCTGAGCTGCTGAGACTGCTGCATAGTGGTCTCCTGCATCTAGTGGGTTGGTGTGCGGCCCAGGACGGGCACTACGTAGGGGACGGGTGGGCGACCAGCCTTGATACCTACGACCGGCCACCTTTTCCTCCGATGCCGGCACCGCGCAGGCGCGACGCCACCGCGGAGCGCCTGCTCCGTGAGGGTTCCTGGCCCCTCACCATCCCCGGATGCGGAGGTCAGCGAGCCCGAGGTGCTCGGCCGCTCCTCGTCAGTCCTGCTCAGGCGAGTCGCGTGAAGGTCTCGGCCTCGGCCTCGACCATCCCGACGGCCTTGCGCCCTATCAGCAGCTCCAAGATCCGCGCCAGGGGTCCGGACCACTCCAGCGACAGGTCCAACCTCGATCCGTCGGCGTCCTCGTGCACGGTGTGAACGGCCGTGCTGCGAATCCCCGGGCTGGTGGACACCCAGGTGAAGGACTCCCCCTGCCGCCAGTCGGTCACCCCCCAGATCGCCTTCGGCAACCCGGGCTGGCGGACCTCGAACCTCGACCCGACCCCGGTGGGGCCGGTGCCCAGCGGCCGCACCGAGTCGACGGTAGGGAACCGGTCTCCCCAACGCTCGACGTCGCCGACGATCGACCACAGCCGGTCAGTGGTCGCCGCGGACCGGGCGGTCGCACGGATCATGGGGGCCATGATGCTCGTCCCGCGGGGGCATGGCCAGCGGTCGCCGTAGGGTCGCTCCATGGATCCCGAGACGTGGGACGACACGCCCGCTCTCCAGGCGCTGGCCGCATCGGGCATCGGGTACGCGGTCACGCGCCACGGACGGGTCCGGTCCCTCGCCGAGGCGGCCGAGACGCGGGGTGTTGCTCCCCGGGCGATCGTCAAGACCATGGTCGTTCGACGTGGGGCAGGCGACCACCTGTTCGTGCTGGTGCCCGGCGACCGGGAGATCTCGTGGCCGAAGCTGCGGGCCGTGCTGGGAGTCAGTCGCCTCTCGATGCCCGACGCCGAGGCCGCGAGGGAGGTGACCGGCTACGAGCGCGGCACGATCACGCCGTTCGGCTCCGAGACCCCGCTGCCGGTCATCGCCGACGAGCGGATCGTGGGCCGGACGATCTCGATCGGGACCGGTGCCCACGGCGTCGCCGCGACGGTGGCTGCCGACGAGGTGATCGCCCACCTCGGTGCCCAGGTGGCCGATGTGACCGACCGGGCCTGACCGGCGGGCAGTGCGCCGCACGCCCGCGGGTTTCGGGCACGGTGCCGACCTCGTGCCGAACCGGGCACCCCGGGTCGGTGCCTCAGAACAGTTGCGGCACGAACGTCTGCTCGTGCATCGGCGGGCGCACGTAGGGCAGCTCACGCATGGTCGGCAGCGCCACGACGCTGGGCGCGACATCGACGTACTCGAACTGGCTGAGGAGGTGGGTGATGCAGTTGAGGCGCGCGGCCCGCTTGTCGTCGGACGGTACGACGTACCAGGGTGCCTGCTTGATGTCGGTGTACTGGAACGTCGTGTCCTTGGCCATCGAGTACTTCACGTAGAGCTCGTGCTCGGCGAGGTCCATGTCCGACAGCTTCCAGCGCTTGAGCGGCTCCGCGTTGCGGGCCTCGAAGCGCTTGCGCTGCTCCTCGAAGGAGACCGAGAACCAGTACTTCAACACCGTGGTACCGGAGCGCACCAGCATCCGCTCGAACTCAGGGCAGCTGCGCAGGAACTCCTGATGCTCCGCCTCCGAGCAGAAGTCCATCACCCACTCGACGTTGGAGCGGTTGTACCAGCTGCGGTCGAGCAGGACCATCTCCCCGGCCGCAGGCAGATGCTCGACGTAGCGCTGGAAGTACCACTGCGTCCGCTGCCGCTCGGTGGGCTTCGGCAGCGCCACCACCCGCACCGTGCGCGGGCTGGTGCGCGCGGTGATCCGCTTGATGACGCCGCCCTTGCCGGCTGAGCCCCGTCCCTCGAAGATCACCAGGACCTTGAGGCCCTGGCTCTGGATCCAGTACTGGAGCAGCACCAGCTCCTCGTGGAGGCGCTCCATCTCGGCCTCGTAGACGCGCGACTTCAGCCGGCCACCCTTGGTGTAGCGGGTGCGGTCGAGCGTGCGCTCGTGGCTGCCTCCGACGTCGTCCGCGCCTGCCGGTGGCACGGTGTGCCTCGTCATCGCCCGGACCGCCCCTCGTCGTTGGATCGTCGTCGGATCGTCGTGGATGGCCACCGTGACGCGTCCGGGTGCTGCTGGCAAGGGAAGGAAGGCCCGACTCCGGCGGGCTACGGCCGGCCCGGTCAGCGCCGGTCGAGGTGGGCGAGCTCGCCTCGGGAGGTGACCCCGGTCTTGGTGAACACGTTGCGCAGATGGAACGCGACCGTGCGGGGAGACACCCAGCACTGGGCGGCGACGTCCTTGTTCGAGAGCCCCTTGCTGACGAGCTCCGCCACCTTCAGCTCCATCGGGGTCAGGTTCAGCGCCGTGGACGGGTCGCGCTTGCGGGCCGTCTCTCCCGACGCGCGGAGCTCCTGGCCGGCTCGCGCGGCCAGCGGATGGGCGTGCAGGTCCTCGAACGTCTCCAGTGCTGCCCGAAGCTGACTGCGGGCGTCCACGCGTCGCCGCTGGCGACGCAGGAACTCGCCGTACGCCAGCTGGGTCCGGGCGCGGTCGTAAGGACGATGAGCGGCGGCATGGTGGGTGAGCGAGGTCTCGAACAGCTCGGCGACCCGGCCCGCCTCGCTCACGTCCCGGCGCACATCCTCGTGCTCGGAGCACCTGGCGCGACCGAAGGCGGCCACGGCGTGGGCCCAGGGAAGATCCGTGCCGGCCGCGAACTCGTCAAGGTCCTCCACCCAGGCGAGGGCCTGGGTGCGGTCGCCGCTTCGGACGGCGGCGTCGATGCGGTCCTGGGCGGACATCAACATCAGGGCGGGCAGCTGCATCGGCCGCGAGGTGGCTGACATCTGGCGGAACTGGTGCAGGGCGCCGTGTGCGTCACCCGCGAGCTGTGCCCTGGTGCCCTTGGCCCACCGGGTCAGGTCCTCGACGGGCTGGGCCAGGATGCCCTGGGGCGGGTGCGCGGCCACCAGGGCCTCCAGGGACGTGAGGCGTTGGTCGTACTCGGGGCGACCCTCGAGGGCGGCGAGCAGCGTCAGCCACGCCCGCGGGGCCGCCGTCGCTGCGATCTGCCCGACGCTGAGCCCGAGCGTGACGGCCTCCTCCGAGGAGCTCCGAAGCGCAGCCCACTGGCCGCCCACGTACTGGCCGAACGGGACGCGCTGGAGGGCGTAGAGGACCGCCATGCCGTCCCCGTTCTGCCTCGCGGTGGACAGCATGAGGGCGTAGAAGTGACGGTGCGTGTCGTCGTCGCCCAGGTGCAGGGCAGCGTTCGCGAGGTTCCCGAGCAGGTCGAGGTCGGCGAGGGTGTCGGCCGCCCCGAGGGCGGTCGCCTGCGCGGCGTGTAGCTCCTCGATCGCGGAGGCGCGGTCTCCGACGATGTCGTGACGGGTGCTGACCAGGAGGTGCTTGAGGCATCGGGTGCGTGGCGTGTCCTGCGGCGCGACGTCGACGTCGATGGCGTCGGCAGGGAGCCTGGCCCCGCTGTCGATACCGTGGCTGCGGGCGACCGCGGCAGCCACGGCCATCTCCAACGCCCGGACCGGCTCGTGCGCCGCCGCCTGCGCAGCGGCCTGGGTGAGGATCCGGTGCGCGTCCGCCGCCGACCCGAGATTGACTGCGATGCGGCCCCGGAGCCGGTCGATGTCCGCGAGCAGGCGGGGGGCTTCTGCGCGCTCACGGGCCGCCGACAACAACCGGGACGCACGGGCGGTCTGGCCCGAGGCCCACGCGTTGCGGGCGGCGACGAGCTGGCGACCCGCTTTGGCGAGCGGGTGGACGGTCAGGTCCGCGGCTCGTTCGTGTGCGTCCGCCGCGGCCCGGTAGCCGCCGCGCTGCTCTGCCCGCGCGCCGACCTGGTCGAGGGCGGCGACCAGGTTCTCGTCCGGGCCGTCAGCGGCAGCGGCTCGGTGCCAGGTCGCCCGGTCGGGTTCCCCGACGCCGTCCAGCGCGTCGGCCAGCGCGCGATGCGCCTCCCGCCGCTCGTTCGCGGTGGCGGCCTGGTAGACCGCGGACCGGACGAGCGGATGCCGGACCGTCACGGTGTCACCGCTGACGACGAGCAGCCTGGACCGTTCCGCCTCCGCGACCGCGTCCGGGCCGACGCCGAGGGTCGCGGCGGCGCGTTGGACGGTGGCCAGGAGACCGGTGTCGTCGGCGACCGCGACCAGCATCAGTGTCTGCGTGCCCGTGGTGAGTCGCCGGGACCGGTCGAGGAAGACTCGCTCGACCCCGGCGGTGAGCATCAGCTGTGGTGGCAGCGGAGCGGTCCCGTCGAGCTGTGCGCCGCTGAGGGCGGTCGGGAGCTCGACGAGCGCGAGCGGGTTCCCGCCGGTCTCGGCGATCAGTCGCTCGGTGACCTCGGCGGCGACCACGACCGACGTGTTCTCGGCGAGCAACCTCCGCACGGACGCCGCCTCCAACCCGCTCAGCCGCAGGCTCGGGACCCCCGCGGGGGCGAACGTCCGGTCGTCGGTGTCGCGGGCCGCGAACACCATCGCCACCGGGTCCGCCTCCAGGCGTCTGGTCGCGAACAGCAGCGCGTCGGCCGACGCGGAGTCGAGCCAGTGCGCGTCGTCGACGACACACACCAGCGGCTGCTCGTCGGCTGCCTCGGTGAGCATCGACAGGGTCGCCACCGCCACCAGGAACGGCTCGACCGTCCCCACCACCTGCCCGAACGCGACCCCGAGCGCGCGCGCCTGCGGTTCCGGTAGCCGCTCGACGAGACCGAGGACCGGTCGAAGCAACCGGTGGAGCGCCGCGAACGCCAACGGGGACTCCGACTCCAGCCCCTGGGTCCGCAGCACGCGCACGCCGCTCACCGTGGACAGGACCTGCCCCAGGAGAGCCGACTTCCCCACGCCGGGCTCCCCATGCAGCACGACGCTGCCGGCCGTCCCGTCGCGGGCGCGGTCGATCATCGCGGACAGGTGCGCTAGCTCGACGTCTCGCCCGTGCAGCACGTGGTGACCGTACCGCGTCGTGTGGCCAGGCCTCCGGCCCGAGGTGCGGGACGACCGATCCCGCGTCAGGGACCATCGAGCGGGTCCCCGGTCCGCGCCGAGACGACCACGTCGTGGCTCGCCCGGGCGACCCCGGCGGCGTGGCTGGGGTCTCGCACGAAGGCAACGTGGCCCGCCCCCGATCGCCACTCGCGCGCAGTCCCGCCTGGCCACCTCATGACCAACCCCTCGACACCTCCCAGCCCGGACTGCGGCTCCACCACCCGATGCCGAGCGCCGGGGCGCCCACCCGACGGCGTCCACCTCGGCCCGAAGTCCCATGCGCGCCCGCCGTTCCAGCTCGCGCTATGTGACCGGCAGGCGGAGGCGCCCGGTTCGTGGGGGCTGACCCGTCCGGCGTGGTGATGCGCTGCGGCCGTCAGGAAGCCGAGCTCGACGCAAGGTGGCCCCGTGCGGGAGACGGCCCTCTCCCGCCTGCACGTGATCCTCGACGAAGAGTGTCAGCACCCCCGCTGCGCCGTTCGCGATCTCGGTTCGATCGCCGAGAGGTCCGGCGGATGAGCGGCTGACATCGGCCGCGCTGTGCGCCTCGACCTCAGCCTCTCTCGATGTCGTCGTCGTCAGCGGCGTGTGTGTCGGGGTGTCCGAGGACCGCTCGTCCGGCTTCCAAGCGGGCGATGGGGACTCGGAAGGGTGAGCAGGAGACGTAGTCGAGTCCGGTGCGGTGGAAGAAGTGGATCGACTCGGGGTCGCCGCCGTGCTCTCCGCACACGCCGGTCTTGAGGTCGGGACGCGTCTCGCGGCCCTCGCGCGTGGCGATGTCGACCAGCCTGCCGACGCCGTCGACGTCGAGGCTCTCGAACGGGGAGACGGTGAAGACTCCCTTGTCGAGGTAGGCAGCGAAGAAGGCGGCTTCGACGTCGTCGCGGGAGAAGCCCCAGGTGGTCTGGGTGAGGTCGTTGGTGCCGAAGGAGAAGAAGTCGGCGGCCTCCGCGACCCGGAAGGCGGTCAGTGCCGCCCGGGGCAGCTCGATCATGGTGCCGACGGGGATGTGCAGGTCGACGCCCTCGTCGGCGGCGACCTCGGCGAGGATGGCGTCGGCCTCGTCGCGGATCAGGTGCAGCTCCATGACCGAGCCGACCAGCGGGATCATGATCTCGGGCATCGGGGTTCCCCCGGCCTTGACCCGTTGCGCGGCCGCCTGGGCGATGGCCCGGACCTGGAGCGCGAACAGGCCGGGGATGGTGAGTCCCAGACGCACCCCACGAAGTCCGAGCATCGGGTTGGACTCGTGGAGCCGCTCGACGGCGGCCAGGAGGCGCACATCGTCCTCGTCGACCTCTCCGGTCGCTTTGGCGACGGCGACCTTGACCATCAGGTCGGACCGGTCGGGGAGGAACTCGTGCAGGGGCGGGTCCAGCAGCCGGATCGTGGTGGGCAGGCCGTCCATCGAGGTGAGCAGGTCGACGAAGTCCTGGGTCTGGGCGGGCACCAGCGCCGTCAGCGCGGCGTCGCGCTCGGAGGCGTTGTCAGCGAGGATGACGCGCTCGATGAGCGTGCGTCGCTCGCCGAGGAACATGTGCTCGGTGCGGCACAGGCCGATCCCCTCGGCACCCATGCGGCGGGCGCGGTCCGCGTCCGCCGCATTGTCGGCGTTGGCCCGCACCCGCATCCGTCGTACGCCGTCCGCGTGGCTGAGCATCCGGTCCACGGCACGCACCACGTCGGCGGTATCCGTGTCACCACCCGCCGACAGCCTGGCCAGGGCGCTCTCGAGGCCCTCCTCGAGGAGCAGCACGACCGGGGAGGGGACCACCGGCAGCTCCCCCACGAACACCTCGCCGGTCGTGCCGTCCACGGACAGGACGTCGCCCTCGCGCAACGTGACGCCCCCGGCGTGGGCCACCCTCGCCGCCGCGTCCACCTCGAGCGACTCAGCACCGCAGACCGCGGTCTTGCCCATCCCCCGTGCCACCACCGCCGCGTGCGAGGTCTTGCCTCCCCGGCTCGTCAGGATGCCGGTCGCGGCGATCATCCCCTCGAGGTCCTCGGGATTCGTCTCCTTGCGCACCAGCACGACCCGCTCGCCGCGAGCCTGCCACGCCACGGCGGTCGCGGAGTCGAAGACCACCTTGCCGACGGCGGCGCCGGGCGAGGCAGCCATGCCGCGAGTGAGGAGGTTCCGCTCGGCCGATGGGTCGAACTGCGGGAACATCAGCTGCGCGAGCTGGACGCCGGAGACCCGCTCGAGTGCCTCGTCGAGCGTGATCAGCTGCTCGTCGACGAGCTGCGTGGCGATCCGGAACGCGGCCGCGGCGGTGCGCTTGCCGACCCGGGTCTGCAGCATCCACAGCTTTCCTCGCTCGACCGTGAACTCGATGTCGCACAGGTCCCGGTAGTGCGTCTCGAGTCGGCGCATGATCTTGCGCAGCTGCTGGTAGCTCTGCGGGTCGACACCGGCGAAGTCGTCGAGTGACAGCGTGTTGCGGATCCCCGACACGACGTCTTCACCCTGGGCGTTTACGAGGTAGTCGCCGTACACCCCTGGCATCCCGGTGGCCGGGTCACGGGTGAAGCAGACACCCGTGCCCGAGGTGGCACCCAGGTTGCCGAATACCATGGTGCACACGTTGACGGCGGTCCCCAGGTCGTGGGGGATGCGCTCACGCCGCCGGTACAGCTTGGCCCGCTCAGTGTTCCAGGAGTCGAACACCGACTTGGTGGCCAGGTCCAGCTGATGGCGCGGATCCTGCGGGAACTCGCGGCCGGAGTGCTCGCGCACGATCGACTTGAACTCGTCCACGAGCCCCTTGAGGTCCTCGGCCTCGAGCTCGACGTCGGTCTGCACGCCTTTGCGCTCCTTGGCCGCGTCCAGCGCGGACGCGAACGCCTCCCCGTCGATCCCCAGGACGGTCTTGCCGAACATCTGGATCAGCCGTCGATAGGAGTCCCATGCGAACCGGTCGTCGCCCGACTCCTCTGCCAGGCCGACCACCGAGTGGTCGTTGAGGCCCACGTTCAGCACCGTCTCCATCATCCCGGGCATGGAGTACTTCGCCCCCGAACGAACGCTCACCAGCAGCGGGTTCACCGCGTCACCCAACCGCCTGCCCACCTCGTCCTCGAGGCCGCGCAGCGCCATCGTGACCTGGACCCGCAGCTGGTCCGGCTGGCGCCCCTGTTCGAGGTAGTGACGACACGCCTCGGTGGTGATGGTGAATCCCGGCGGCACCGGAAGGCCCAACCGAGTCATCTCTGCGAGGTTCGCCCCCTTGCCACCCAGCAGGTCCTTCTGGTCCTTGTCGCCCTCGCTGAACTGGTACACCAGCTTGGTCATCGACACTCACTCCCTAGATTCTCTGGTCCAAGGTGTCGCGCGATACGACACCCTCGCCGACGCGCGGGTGGGCCCTCGGGCCGGTGGGGTCGTGCAACACGCTACCCGGCTCATGCCGGAACGGACGGGGGCTCCGCTTCCGCGAGGGGCACGGTCGACTAGCGAGCGACACGCAGCTCGCCGAGCTCGGACCAGTCGCGGCCGGGCACCTCGAAGTTCACGATCAAGGGGGTCTCGGAGAGGTAGGCGGGCAGCGTTCCCTGCGCCTGTCTGAAGTGGTCGGAGTCGACGTGCGCCTTGGCGGCGTCCCCGTCTCGGAAGGCCTCGACCAGGACGTACTCCAGCCGGTTGTCCAGGCTGCGCGACCAGTCGAACCAGAGGCACCCTTCCTCGGCGCGCGTCGCGTCCGTGAACGATCGGGAGATCTCGGGCCACTGGTCGGCGTGCTCCGGCAGGACACGAAACTTGGCGGTGATGAAGATCAAGAGAGCTCCTCTGTGGGGGTGTTCAGTCGGCGTGGGTGCGTGGTCGAGCCGACGCGGCCGTTCAGGCCCGCGCCGACGAGCCTTCGGATGCGGCCTGTCGGTGGCCACCGTCGACGGCTGCCTGGATCCGGTCGCCCAGCAGGGCGGACGCCAAGCCGAGGGCGGCACCGATGACCAGGGCCAGGACGGTGCCCCACAGGTCGAACGCCGTGCCGAAGAAGACAGCCGTGCCGGCGAAGGCACCTGGGATGAACGACAGCACCGACCATGCTGCTTGCACGCACAGGATGAAGCCCACCACGGTGACGGCCAGAGCGAGCACGATCGTGGAGCCGTTCAGCTCCAGGACCAGGCTGATGAGGTAGCCCCAGGCCACACCGGCGAGGTTGGCCGCGAGCCCCTTGCGCAGCCCCTCGGTCCCTCCACCGGCAGCGAAGAAGCATGCCCAGGCAATGAACGCGACCCAGGTGATCAGGCCCAGCTCGACACTGACGTAGGTCCACACGCCGGCAAGGACACCAACCGAGATGCCGATTCCCAACAACGCCTTCATGACCCTGCTCCTAGGGGGTGAGGATCGCGCGACCACGGATGCGGCCGGCGTCGAGGTCGTCGATCGCGGACTGGAAGTCGTCGAGGGCGTACTTCGCGGTGTGCAACGTCACGTCACCACGGGCAGCCAGCACCATCAGGTCGCATAGGTCGTTGTAGGAGCCGACCAGGTTGCCGATGATGTTGATCTCCGTGGAGACGATGTCGATGGTCGGCACGTCGATGTTCTCGCCGTACCCGACGACGTGGTAGTCGCCAGCCCGACGCAGCATCTGTACGCCCTCGGCAGTGGCGCCGCCCTCGCCGACGAAGTCGACCAGTACCTCGGCCCCGTTGCCGCCGGTGAGCTCCAGCACCTCGGCGACGTGGTTGCCGCCGGCCACGACGCCGTGGTCGGCCCCGATCGACAGCGCCAGCTTGACGGCGTCGGGGTTGCGGTCCACGACGATGATGTCCGCCGCGGTCATCGCCTTCAGGACCTGGATGCCGATGTGCCCGAGCCCACCGGCGCCGATCACCACGCACCGGTCCCGTGGTCGAAGGCGACGAGCGGCCTTGGCGACTGCGTGGAACGCCGTGAGACCAGCGTCCGCAAGCGCGGCGACGTCTGCCGGCTCGAGGGAGTCGTCGATGCGCACCACGCTGCGCGCGGAGGTCTTGAGGTACTCCGCGTAGCCACCGTTCGTGTCGATCCCCGGGAACTGGCTCTGCTCGCAGTGCACGTCGTCGCCCGACCGGCAGGCGCGACACAGCCCGCAGGTGATGAGCGGGTGCACGATCACCTTGTCGCCCTCGGCGACGTTCGTGACTGCGCTGCCGACGGCGTGCACCCAACCGGCGTTCTCGTGTCCGATGGTGTACGGCAGGGCGACGTCGGACTTCTGGGCCCACTGCCCCTCGAGGATGTGCAGGTCTGTCCTGCAGACCCCCGCGCCGCCGATCTTCACGACGACGTCGAAGGGGCCTGCCGGCTCCGGCACCGGCACCTCCGTCATCTCGAGGTTCTGGTGGTAGCCGACGACCTGGACGGCTCGCATGGTGCTCATGACTGGTGCTCCCTCAGCTCGGAAACGGGAATGAAGGTCCGTCCCGGCGCGGCCTCGGCACCCTCGGGACGTGGGCTCTGGTCCGCGTCGGACCCGGGATAGCGGGTGCGCAGCAGCCCACGGCAGAAGTGCGCGTTGCCGTCGATGGAGATGCGCGTGGACCGCGCCATCCGGAGGCGGAGCGGAACCTCATCGGGTGGGAAGCCGCAACCGTCGTGGTCGACGAGCACGAGGGCGTCGGGATCGGACGTCAGCCCCAGCGCCTCGCGACGCCGCAGCAGAGCGGTGGTACTGGCTGCCACGGGAAGGTCCCGCAACCGCACCGCGCCGATGTCCTTCACCTCCATCTCGGGATCGGCTTTCAGCAGGGCGGTGAGGGAGCGCTCGGTCGCCGCCGTGTGCGCCTTGCGTCGGAACGTCGTCCGGAGCTCGTCGAGGTTGTGCTCCGCCTCCTGGCCGAACGTCCCGCGATAACCCAGGTCGGCCGCGAGCCCTCGGTTGATCACGTCCGAGTCGTGGTGGTCGTCGAGCTCGACGACCACCCGGGAGACCCCCGCCAGGCCGGTCAGCGCGTCCTTGGCGTCAGACGTCATCAGGTACGCGAAGTTCGGGGAGCAGAACGACGTGGGCAGCCGCAGGTGCACCTCGACGGCGCCGTCCTCGGTGACCGTGACGCTCCTGACGAAGCCGAGGTCGGTGATCGGCTCGTCCAGTTCCGGGTCCAGGACGACGTCGAGCGCGTGGCGTACGTCGGCCTCCCGGAGGTCGGCTCGACGTGGCGCGTGGGTGACCGTCATGTCAGGCTGACGCCATCTCTTCGGTCCGGTCAGCTCCTCGGGGCCCGACCTCGGGCTCCCCCGCCTCGGCGATCCGCAGTTCGGCGGGCACGTCGATGCCGTACATCTTCGCGGCGTTCAGACCGAGGATCTTCTTCTTCTGCTCGGTCGTGATCGGCGCGTACTCCGCCAGGTCCTCCGGGATCTGGAAGTCCACGAACTTCTCGATCAGCCAGCGGGGGGTCCAGATCGCGTAGTCGCTGGAGAACTGGATGCGGTCCTCGCCGATCCAGTAGAGAAGCTCACCGAGGATCTGCGCGAAGTACTTGGGTCGGGTGTGGATGAAGGGCATGGCCACCGCGAGACCGGCGTGCACATTCGGCTCCTGGGTGGCGATCCAGCAGAAGTCCTCCAGCCGGGGGAGTCCGCAGTGCTCGACGACGAAGTTGAGGTCGGTGAAGTCTGACGCGACGTGGTCCACGTCGGCGACGTCGAAGGCGTCGCGGTCCAGCGGCCGGATCGTGGGGCCCTTGTGAACGTGGATGTTGGTGATGCCCAGCTCGCGGCACGCCTCGAAGTAGCGGTACGCCCACGGGTCGTCCAGCTTCCAACCGCGCGAGTCACCGTGCCACTCGGCGGTGTACAGCTTCACGCCCTTGAGACCGAACCGCTCGGCATCGGCGTGCAGCTGCTCGAGGCCCTGCTCGCCGTTGCGAGGGTCGAAGTTGTGGTTGTAGGTCAGCTTGTCCGGGTGCGCCTTCGCCAGCGCGGAGGCCTCCTCGGTCTGGCCGAACCCGGTGTTGTAGAACTCGTGCAGGTACGCCGGCTGGAAGATCGCGTGGTCGACGTACCCGTCGGTGAACAGGTCCTTCATCAGCCGTTCGCCCCCCTGGTAGAGGTAGTCCTCGTAGGACCAGACCTCCGACTCGGGGCTGAGGTTGCGGTGGTAGTCATAGAAGCAGTCGATGAACTGCTTTCCGTGAATGTTGCGCTGGTTCTCCGGCCGCGCGTCCCACAGGGCGACGTGCGCGTCGACGATGAAGTACTTCTCGTTGTTCTTGGTGTACATGCTCGCGATCTCCGTCTCCAGTGACTGACGTCACTCTTGGGGGCGAGCATAGGTGCCCGACGGGCGTCGTCAGACCGGGGAGGTGTCTCAATTTGAGACGGTGTCAACGAAGCACCTTGCACGCCGCCGGTGACGTGGGTCACAGGCTCGACAGAGGCCCCCAGCGCCGGACGCGCGAGGTGCTCGCCGCCCTGCACGCGTGGCACCGCAGCCTGGGGGGGACAGTAGACCGCCTCTGTGCGCGAGAGCTGCCAAGGTGGCCAAGCGACCTGTACCCGCCCACGAGACCCGCTACGAACGGAGCAACCGATGAGCCGGCACCTCCAGATCACCTTCGACGCCCACGACCCGCGTGCACTGTCATCCTTCTGGCGGGAGGTACTCGGCTACATCCACCCCGGCCCGCCCGGAGTCGAGCTGGCCGACGGAGCTGACCCGCTGGCTGCGTGGGACGACTTCCTCGCCCACGCTGGCGTACCAACGGAGCAGCGCAACACCAGGTCAGCCATCGAGGACCCCCTCGGTCACGGCCCACGACTGTTCTTCCAGCAGGTGCCGGAGGACAAGGTCGCCAAGAACCGCGTCCACCTCGACGTTCGCGCGGCTCCCGGCTTGCAGGCGGAGGAACGAATGGCGGCGCTCGAGGTCGAGTGCGGCCGGCTGCTCGCGCTGGGAGCGACGCGCCTACGTCGGCAAGAGCCCGCACCGCCCATGAGCCAGGGCACGATCGTGATGACGGACCCCGAAGGAAATGAGTTCTGCCTCGACTGACCTGGGACGGCCCGACGATGCGAACAGGCCTCGAGCTGCCTCGGGTCGTTGGTAGGCGTCCCTTCCCGACCGCTTGTCACGAGGCGAGCCGGCGGGGCAGGGTGTGCTCGTGGCCACGCAGAGATGGAACGACCTCGACCCGCGCGTTCGCCGGCTGGTCGTCGTCGCCGGTGTCATCGAGGGTGTGCTCAAGATCGCCGCCCTGATCGATCTCGGTCGCAGACGCCCGGCGGACGTCCGGGGCTCGAAAGCTCGCTGGGCGGCTGCGATCTCGCTGGCGAATTCGGCGGGCGCTGTGCCTATCGCCTACTTCCGCTACGGGCGTCGTAGGTAGCCGGATGACATGGGGATGCTCCTCACACACGGTTCGGCATGCGGCGACCTCCCTGCCTCGTGGGCCGGCTGCCCGTGGGCGATGGTTGCCGGGCGCCTGCTGCTTGGTTTGCGACCGTTTTCGTCGACGGTCCATGCGGCATCTCGCGGCCGAGCCCGGCTCGCTCGTCAGAGGAGGAGCAGGGGCAGGCACATCACCGCGGTGAGGAGCGGGAAGAGCCACGGAGCGAGCCTGCCGCCGATTCGATCCAGAGTCGGGGAGATCTTGAGGGTGCCGGCGCCGTCGGCCGCTGCGGGCCCCACGACCGGGTCCTCGAGTGTGCCGGCCCGGCGTAGCGCCAGGAACGTGCTGGCGGCGAGGGCCAGCACCCCGACCACCAGCGATGGCGCCATCGGCATGGTGAGAAGCACGGTCCTGCCGAACAGCAGGAGCACGCCTACGAAGACCGCCACCGGCGCCACGGCGAAGACGATCGCGAACCAGGGGTTGGTCGCGATCGCTCGCAACAGTGGTGCGGCGTACCTGACGATCAGGGCGATGCCGACGATCAGGATCACCAGAACCGCGACCGAGCCCACGGTCACGTCGACTCCCGTGCCGGAGCGCCAGGCGCCGACTGCGGCGAGGGTGAGCAGCATCCCGCCCAGGCCGAGTCCCCCGGAGGGAAGCTCATCGCGCAGTGACGCAGTCTGGTCGGGCGAAGGGGGCAGGTCCAGCGCGGTGGCGTAGGACCTGGCGTCGCCGAAGGCGGCGTGCGCCGTCTCACCGCTCTCGGCGCAGTGCGTCTCGACCTCGGCGAGGGCGGCGCCGATCTGGCTGCCTGCGACACCGCGCACGCGTAGCTCGAGCAGGAACGCCTCGGACCACGCCGGCTCGATGTGGGGCGTGTTGGTCTGGATGCTCATGGCTGCTCCTTCTGGGATGCGGGGGGTGCCGGGTGGCTGAGAAAGGTGTGGGTGAGCACGGTGAAGTCCAGCCAGTGCGCCGACTGAGCCTCGTGCTCGGCGCGGCCGGCTGTGGTCAGGGCGTAGAACTTGCGGCCGGGACCGCCGTCGCCGGCGCGCCACTCGACCTCGACCAGGCCCCGTTCCTCGAGCCTGGCGAGGAGGGGGTACAGGGTGCCGCCCTTGACGGTGCCGAAGCCTGCGTCGGCGAGCGCACTGGCGATCGCGTAGCCGTACGTCGGTCCCGAGGCGATGACATGCACGACGAACACGCCGAGGGCGCCGCGGAGCCACTCGGTCGGCCATGAGCCGGCTTCCGTCTCAGTAGTCGTCTGCACATCTAGATCGTGACACGACCTAGTCGGAGAGTCAACCTAGTCGGCGCCGGCTGCGCGGGGTCGCGGGCAGCGGCGCTCCCGTCAGCGGGTCCGCGACCACGGTACTGATGGGTTGTCCCCACCTAGTGTTAGCCACTAACATTGAATGTCATGACGGTCACGGTGCCCAGCAGGACCGCGCGCACGCGTGCGCGGCTGCAGGCTGCGGCCCTCAGGCTGTTCTCCGAACAGGGGTACGACGCGACGACCGTCGAGCAGATCGCGAGGGAGGCCGACGTCAGTCACATGACGTTCTTCCGGCACTTCCCGACGAAGGATGCCGTCGTGCTGGACGACGGCTTCGATCCGGCCATCGCGGCTGCCGTGGCCGCCGCGCCGACCGACCTCCCGCCCCTTGTGCGCGTCTGTGCGGGACTCCGCGCCGCGCTCACGCATGTGAACCTGCCAGGGCAGGAGGAGGTCCGGCTCCGGGTCAGGATCGCCGCGCAGCATCCGGTGCTGCGCGCCGGGACGTACGCCGCGACGGAGGCCACCCAGGAGGCGATCGCCGAGGTCCTGGTCGCCGATGGTGTCAGTCCGTTCGAGGCCCGCGTCGCCTCGGCTGCCGCGCTGGCCGCACTCACCGTCGCCCTGCTCGAGTGGTGCCTGCACGAGCAGCACGACCCGATGTCGAGCCGGCTCAGTGCCGCACTCGACGTGCTCGACGGGACGACGAGGCGGTGAGCGCGCTGCATGTCCACCACCTGGCGCACCGCTACGACGGCACCGCCGTGCTGCACGACGTCGACCTCACCGTTGCTGCTGGCGAGGTGCACGCGCTGGTGGGTTTCAACGGGTCCGGGAAGTCGACCCTGATGCGCGCTGCTCTGGGGATGATCCGGCCCGAAAGCGGTGTCATCCGCGTCGGTGGGGTCGAGGTGGCCCGCCTCGACAGCGCAGGGTGGGGCCGCGTGGGGCACCTGATCGACACGCCGTTCGTCTACCCCGAGCTGACTGTGCGAGAGAACCTCTGGGGCGGCGGCGCGGCTACACGGCGTTCCCCCCTCCGCGGCCAGGACCCGCGCCGACCGCACGCTGGCCGAGCTCGAGCTCGGGCCATGGGCGGACCGCCGGGCATCGTCACTCTCCCAGGGCAACCGGCAGCGCGTCGGCCTGGGCAGCGCGCTCGTGCACGACCCGCGGCTGCTCGTCCTGGACGAGCCCACGAACGCTCTCGACCCGGCCGGAGTGCTGCTGCTGCGCGAGCAGCTGCTGGCACGCGCGGCCTCGGGGGTGGCCGCGCTGGTCTCCAGCCACCACCTGGACGAGGTGGCCCGGATCGCCGACCGCGTGAGCGTCATCCATGCCGGCACCATCGTCGGAGAGCTGGACCCGCACGGCGTCGACCTGGAGCGGGAGTTCTTCGCGATGGTGCACGCCGCCGACGAGGCGGCTCGGCGCGCGGAGACGATCCGGTGACCGCGGCGTACGCCGTCGAGGTGCTCAAGCTGCGCCGATCCCGCGTGGTCGCCGTGGCGACCGTCGCCCTGCTCCTGGTGCCCGCACTGCTCGCCCGGGCCTTCCTGATCGCCGCCGAACGCGGCGGCGCCGACCCGATGAGCGCCAAGACCGCCCTGCTGCTGCCGGGTGTCGGCTGGACCGGCTACCTCGGCGGCCTGATCCAGATCTACGCCACCGCCGGCGTGGTCGGCGCCGGCATCGTGGTCGGTTGGTGCTTCGGGCGGGAGTACGCCGACCGCGCGGTCGTGTCGCTCTACGCCTCCGCGACCCCCCGCACCTCCGTCGTCTGGGCCAAGCTGGTTCTCCTTACGGCCTGGTCCGTCGCGGTGGGTATCGGCGTGGCCACGGCCGCCTGGGTGATCGGGATCGCCTCCGGCCTCGGGCTCCCCGACACGGCCGACGGGCGCACCCTCGCGCGACTCGCGGCACTGGCGGTCCTGTCCGGACTCCTCGCGCTGCCCGTCGCCCTGCCCGCGAGCATCGGACGCGGTGACCTCCCGGCCGTCGGTGGCCTGATGGTGCTGGTCGTCGCCGCCCAAGTGGCCATCGTGGCCGGCGCGGGCACCTGGTGGCCCTGGTCGGTGCCCGCAGTCTGGGCCATGGGCACCGACGCGGGGATGGAACCGGTGGCGCCGGCATGGCTGACGGCGGTGCCGTTGGTCGCCGCGCTGGGTGCGTCCGCCACGGTGGCGTGGTGGCGCCGCGCCGAGGTGGTATGACCGGACAGTGGGCCACACGGAGCGCCTCTTCGCTGTCGTGATCCACAGCAACTGGGACCTCGGGCACGCGGCGTACCTGTCAGGGATCCGTGAGCCGATCCTGCCAAGGCAGTCGTCATGCGAGCCGGCCATCACGACGTCGTGCAGCGCCTCCAAGGTCTCTGCCACGGGAGTGTGGCGATCGAAGCGGTGGATCTGGTCGAGGTCGACGTGGACGGTGCCGAGCCGTCCCAGCGACAGGTCGACCTGCTCCATGATCGCCGCGTGCGACAGGCCTCTCCGCCGGTGCCGTCGCCGACGCGCTGGTGGACCGTGGTGGCGAGCACGATGTCGTCACGCCGGGTCTCTGCGAGGGCTTTGCCGACGATCTCCGCTGAGGATCCTGTGCCCTGGACGGCCCCGTGCCTTGCCGCGGACGGGTTCCCCCCTCCGGCGGCGATCCGTCGTCGAAGACGGGGCATGACGTTCGTCCACCCCGAGCGCTCGCAGACCCAGTCCTTCGGCCTGGCCGACCCGTGGCCTGTGGGCGAGCCCTTCACGCGATAGAGCGACCATGACGAGGTCGTCGACGCGCTTGACCCTGGCTCCGCGCTGGACGACGCAACGGCATGCTGCGGGACGTCGGTCGGCGGTACCGCAAGCACCTCCGCTCCCCTCCTGGCTGGCGTCGGGATCTTCGGACGCTGCTCCGCCGCCGCGACGCTGATCGCACTCGACGGCGCAAGCGCTCACATCGGCGACTTGCTCAAAGCGACTCGTGGAGAACTACGACGCGGCCGTGCGGGACCGACTTCGCAGCGCGCTGTGGTAGGTCTGCTGATGCCGGGCTTCACCGTCGCCTGCCACCTGCGTTGTTCCGGCTCCTCTCAGTCGGCCACCCCGGTCCTCCTGTCGATGGGGGCATCCACCATCAGTCTCGGATGGTTCGGGTTCGGCCCCCGCGGTGACGACGACGACAAGCGGTTCGTGGCCTGCTACCGCGACCCCGAGGGACGGCAACGCTCCGCCGGCACCTACTCCTCCCGGCGTGTCGCGAACGCGCCGCCCCACCGCGAGGAAGCCAAGGTCAGGGAGGGCGCCTGGCACGACCACTCCTGCGGCCAGGTCACCTTCGCCCAGCACGTCGCGACCGTCTGGCCGCCCGCTGAGCACGTCGCGACCTCCACCCTCGCCGCGTACCGGTCCTTCGCTTCGACGGGCTTTCACGGTGCCCGCAGGTGAAGACGCGCGCGGCGCGCGCAACACAGGCGGGGTCGAGGCACACGGGCCTGCCCATCGGCACACCTTTCGGCCCCGGCCGTCGAGGGCGGCGCGTCCGTAGCCCGACCTCACCGCTAGGTCAACTCTGGCGCGGGGACGACGAACGCGGCTCCCAGGACTGGGGGCGTGATCCCGGGAGCCGCGTCGTGCAGCGTCCAGCTGCGGGTCCGCTGCGGTCAGCGGACCGGAAGGTGATCGTGGGTCCGAGTCGATGTCACGACGTCGCCGATGGCTCGCACGGCTGCTGCTGCCGGTCCGACGCCGCCGACCATGCCGAGGTGGGTCGCCGTCACCGTCCGGTGGACGGAGTTGGTCGACAGTGCCGCGAGGGCGTCCTGCGCACCAGTCCAGCCTTTCGTCCCTTCGGCGGTCTCGGACGCCGTCAGCACCACCAACGGACGGTTGCCGAGCGTGGTGAGCGCCTGTGCCTGACGGAACACCGTCGAGATGATAGCGACCTCGTCGTGCCGGTTGCGGAAGGACCTGGGCGCCGATGTCACCGCGTCGACCCGTGCCGCGTCCGTGGCCGGCAGTGGTGACACACCGGGCAGCAGTGACCCGATGCCCGTGCGTGACAGCGTCGAGAGGGGTCCGTAGGTGCGGCGCATCATCTGGTACTGGCTGGGGAAGGCGGGCATGCGGGTGAGCTGCTCGGGGCTGGAGCTGTCCAGCAGCACCATGCCGGCAACCTCGCCGGGGTAGCGAGCGGCATAGGTCATCGCGTACGTCCCGCCGGTGGAGTAGCCGGCAAGGACGTACGGGCCGTGCTCGCCGGCCCTGCCCAGCAGGGTGTGCAGCTCGGCGGCGCTCTGGATGCCGTCGCGAGGGCTGGCCGCCTCCTCACTCCATCCCTGTCCGGCGCGGTCGTAGGCACAGATCCGGGTCGTCGGGGAGATGGCGTCCATGACGCGAGCCCAGTCCGCGGACGTCCCGCCGAGCGAGTTCGACAGCACCACCGTCGGGGAGCCGGTGGCATCGGGGCCGCGGCAGTCGATGTGCAGCCGGTGGCCGTTGACTTCGTACAGCTTCCCGGCAGCGGGGTACATCGCAAGGTCATGTGCGACGGCGATGTTGCCGGCCACCGCGCCGACCGGCGCCAGGGCGAGCACGAGCAGGACAGGGGCGAGCACCCAGCGGCCGTTGCCGGGCACGGTGCGTCGCAGCTGGATCCACACCCAAGCCACCAGGGCGAGCATCAGCGGCGGCCACACCCAGTTCAGCGCGTCCATCGCCTGGGCGCCGGGGCGGGCCAGCAGCAGCGCCGCTCCCGTCACTCCCATGGCGATGCCTGGGACGACGGCCCACTGCTGAGGCTGCTCGGAGAGGCGCTTCCCGAGGACCGCCATCACGGCCCATCCGATGGCGAACCCGACGAGGAGTGCACCGGTGGTGACGGCCTCGCCCGCGCCGGCAAACACCGTCATGGTCAGCGCGACCGCGGAAACGGCTCCGGCCGCGACACCGGCGAGCAGGGTCCGGCCCCCAGGGGGTTCCGATGGACGGGGGGCCTGCGCCGGGTGGCTCGTCGAGCTGTGGGCTTGCCCCGTGGTGTCGGGTTCATTGGTGCGCCGGGTCTTGGTGGTCATGGTGGCTCCTTTGAGGACGGGCGAGCAGGTCTGACGCGGGCTGTGCGGGTGAGACGGTGGTGCTGTGCCAGGTGGTGCGTGAGGTGGTGCGTCCGCGGGGTGGGGCTAGCCGGTCGCCCGGGACGTGGCCATTGCCACGCTGCTCGGGGCATTGGTTGCGGCTGCGGGTCGGAGGTTCTCGGTGTCGCCGCGGCG
This sequence comes from uncultured Actinomycetota bacterium, assembly GCA_963781695.1. Lineage (GTDB taxonomy): Bacteria > Actinomycetota > Actinomycetes > Propionibacteriales > Nocardioidaceae > Nocardioides_B. The sequence continues at coordinate 57,602 of CAWAGE010000005.1, read as the reverse complement.
GTGCCGTGTCCACTGCCAGACCCGCACCAGCAGCGTCGAGCCGGCCGCGGCCACGGCGGCCAGGACGAACACCACCAGCGCCGGCCACGTGTACAGCGCGGCGGTCCAGGTCGCGTCGCGGCTGAGCAGCGTCTCGACGAGGTCGGGGAACCCTGCGCCGGCGACGAGCACCAGGCTCAGGGGCAGGAGGGCCAGGATGCGACGGACCGGTGTGCTGCGCCGACGTCGTGCCCACCGGCCGGCGCGCAGCACGCCGCTGAGGCCGAGTGTCAGGGCCAGCACGGTGAGAACTCCGAGAGCGGTGTCGAACCGGGACGCGGAGTGCGGTCCGCTCCTGGGCGGGGTGGTGCCTTCGACGATGTCGAAGACGCCGTGCGAGATGGCGATCTGGTCGAACATCATCGGGGACCCAGCGTTGAACAGCAGCACCACGCCGTACCGGGTGCGGGGCCACACGGCCTCCTCGGCGGTGTAGGTGAACAGGCTGCCGCTGTGCTCCAATCGGGTCGGGCTGGTGGCCGGTCCGCGGGTGGACCAGCCGAGGGCGTAGCCGGACTTCGGCGCCGACGGCGTGTGCAGGGTCTGCAGGCCGTGCACGGACACCAGCCGGGTGCCGTCGGCTGCCCTTCCGCCGTTGGCGTTGACGATGAGCCAGCGGGCCATGTCGGTCGCGGAGCTCACCACACCGCCGTCACCGACGGTGAAGGAACCCATGTTCGGGACGGAGAACGCGTGCCCGTAGGCGGTCACGTGGCCTGGCGGCAGCCCGGGGACCCGGTCGTCGTCCATGGTCGTCGTCGTGCTCGACGTCATGCCGGCCGGTTCGAAGACGTGGCGGCGCAGGTACACGTCGAACGGTTCGCCGCTGAGCTCCTCCACCAAGCGGGCGGCGACCTGGTAGTTCGGGTTGTGGTAGCTGTACGCGGTCCCGGGCGCCGTGGCTAGGTGCGCGGTCCACAGGCTCCTCGTCGCCTCCTCGGTCGTCCGTGGCGGTGTCCGGCTGAGCTCGGGCACCATGGCGTCGGTCAGACCTGAGGTGTGGTTCAGCAGCTCGCGGACCGTGATCTGCCCGGCGCGTGGATCACTCAGCTGAAGCTGAGGCAGGTGCTGCTGCACCTTGTCGTCCAGGCCGAGGCGGCCCTCCTCGACCAGCTGCATCACCGCGAGCGCGGAGAACGACTTGCTCAGCGACGCCACCCGGAACAGCGAGTCGCCGGTCACCGCTTTGCCGTTGGAGTCGTGCCCGTAGCCGCGGACCAGCAGCACCTGGTCGCCGCGGACGACGGCGACGGCCGCTCCGGGGATGGCGGAGTCCTTGATCTGGGTGCTCATGAACTCATCGATGCGTGAGGCGACCGTCGTGGCGTCGTCCGCCGTGGCGGGGCCGGCCGGCTGGGTCGACCGTGCCGCCGTGGTGGCAGCTGCCGGCCCAGCCACCGCAGCGGTGAGGAACGGGACCGCAAGGAGAGCCAGGATCGAGGTCCGGGCGACCCGGCGGCGTCCGAGGCGAGGCGAGCTCGAAGCTGGGTCCAGCGAGGTGCCCGACTGGCGGCTCGGTGCGGTGTTCATCGTGGTCTCCGTCTCAGGAAGGGTTCCTGCCGTTGATCGTGGGCGCGACCGGGCCCCTTCGCCCCGGCCAGTTGGCCGGGATCCGTCGGGCCAGCTCGTTGAACTGCCTGGTGGGCTCAGATTCCGCAGGTCGCCTGTCCGGTCCCTGTCCGGCGGTTGTCCAGCGTCCGCCGCCGTCTGCGGACCAGTCATCGAAGACGTGGACCAGCCCCGGCACGGCGTCCAGGACACGGGCACGGCATTCGCAGGACCTCTCGAGGCGCTCGACGTCGGACAGCGGACGGACAGGGCCGGGCTCGCACCCTGGAGAGGTCAGGAGGAAGAAGCCCGTGCGAGAGCGAGCCGTGTGACTCCATCGAGTACGACGACGTCGTGAACGCGCTCGCCGGGACCGAGTACGCCGCGCAGTTCACCTGGACCCATCCCTACCCGCCCTACGTGACACTGCCGACGTAGCCCGGGGCTGAGCAGCCTTGCGGCCGGACCGGCCACTTCGTCGCCGGCGCACCCGGGGCGGGGCCACGACCAGGACCAGCAGGAGCAGGAGAACCGTCGCAGCCAGGACGGTGGCTCGCGCTCCGTCCCAGTGCACGGTCGACCCTCCACCGGGTTCGTACGGGTAGTCGACCATCTTCGCCGCCGACCGCGCAGCGGCCGTGCCGGCGGTCCGGGACAGTCGGTCGAGGGCGCCCTGGAAGCCGGGGCCGTTCCCGGTGACCGGTAGCGTCGCCCGGCGGTCGAGGTGGCGAGGATGTCCGACGACCAGCACCATCCCGTGGCGGGTGGTGACCCACCCCCGATGGGCCAGGCCCACGGCGCGAGCGTCGGAGGCGACGGTGTGCACCTCGAACGCGGCGGCGACATCGGTCTCACCGACCCCGTCCCTCAGCTCGATGCCGACCGTCGGCCGGCCCCACGGCACGGCCGCCGACAGCAGCACCGGCGCGTCCTTGAGCCCGAAGGAGCGGTCCGGGAGACGGGTCGAGGCCTGCGGCGACCAGCCCGGATAACCGACCTCGCGCTCCACCCGCTCCGCCTCGGCCGGGCCGGCGAGCCGGTCGACAAGGTGCAGCGCCCCTGCGATGCCGGAGGTGATGCCGGCGGTCGTGGTGATCGCGCCGGCGTCGACGTACCTCCGGTTCGCCACCCAGTCGACCTTCGGGTGGTCCCGCTCGAGCTGAGCGAGCCGCGACCAGTGGGAGGTTGCCTCCCGTCCGTCCAGCAGCCCGGCGGCCGCCAGGACCCGCGCCCCGTGGCAGACCCCGAGAACCATGGCGCCCGCCTGCGCTTGTGCGCGGACGAAGTCGCGCAGGGGCTTCTCAGCCGGGGCCTCCGCTTCGTTGAGCGCCGGCACTACGACGACGTCGGCGGCGGGGGTGACCTCGTCGAAGGTGCGGGCGGGGAAGATCCCAGGCCCGCCCTCCACCGGCGCCACCGTGCGGCGCTCCGCCACGGTGAAGACGGTGAAGCGCGGCGAATGGGCGAACGCCTCGTAGGGCCCCATCGCGTCAGTGCCGGTGGTGCCTGTGGCTCCGAGCACGACGGCGACGGCGAGCTTCCCTGTGCCGTACGGCGCCGCGACCAGTGGCTGGTCGGTCCCTGGAGGGCGGGGGTTGAGCTGCGCGGTCGTCCGGCTCGAGCCGAGGACCAGGAAAAAGGGCGACGGTGAGCACCACCCCGCCGACGGCGTGCAGCAGACGACTCTTCCTCGATCGTGTCGTCAACGCAGGCTCCTCAGTGGTGCCTGTGCGTGCCGGTGCCGGCCGCGACCTTCGCCGATGGGAGACGGGACCAGGCCAGGACGGCGAGTGCACCGGCGGCGATGCCGGCGACGAGCATGCCGCGGCAGAACGCGTCGACCACCTGGGCCGGGTCGGTGAGGCTGCCGGCAGCGTTCGCGGCCGCGGACAGGACGGCGACGCCGAGGGCGGCACCCACCTCGTGCCCGGTCATCAGGAAGCCCGACGCGAGACCGGCGTGGCTCTCGGGGATGCCGGCCATCGCGGTTACCGAGACCGGCGCGAACACCAGGCCGACCCCGATGCCGAGGGCGACCAGGCCGGGCACCAGGTCGGCGGTGTACGACGCGTGGGCGGGCACGCTGGCCAGCAGCGCAGCGGCGCCACCTGTGGACACCAGACCGATGGACGCGACGACGCGAGGCGCGACGTGAGCCATCGCGTGGCGGGCCAGGACGGCTCCGACCGTGATCGCGAACGCGAACGGCAAGAAGCCGAGGCCCGCCTGCAGGGCGGTGAACCCGAGCTGCGCCTGCAGAAGGATGGAGGTCAGGAACACGGCGCCGACGAGGATGCCGGTGATACCGAGCATCACCGCGGTGCCTGAGACCAGGGTGCGGACCCTCCATACGTGCCGCGGGAACAGCGGCTCGAAGGCGCGGCGCTCCCACAGCACGAACCCGGCCAGGAGGGCGGCGGACCCGGCGACGGTGGCCAGCGTCCTGACCGAGGTCCAGCCGTAGGTGCTGGTGCCCGACAGGGCGAGGACGAGGGTGCTCAGCCCGCCGATGACCGTGGCAGCCCCGGGCAGGTCGAAGCGGCGCAGCGACGCCGCACCGGTGCGAGGGACCCGCGGGATGGCGTGCTGGCCGGCGAGGAGCGCGATGATCCCGATCGGGACGTTGACCCAGAAGATCAGGTGCCAGCTGACCCAGGTGGTGAGCGCACCGCCGACCACGACGCCGGCTGCGACGCCGAGACTGCCGACCACGCCCCACAGAGCCAGACCCTTGCGGCGCTGATCGCCGTCGTACGTCGTCATGATCAGCGACAGCGCCGAGGGCGTAAGGACCGCCGCGCTCATCCCCTGGATCGCCCGGGCGGTGACGAGCTGGGCGGCGGAGTCCGCGAAGCCGCTGGCCAGAGACGCCAGTGCGAACACTCCCAGCCCGGACAAGAACACGGTGCGCCGCGAGAGCAGGTCCGCGATGCGTCCGCCGAGCAGCAGACCGCCACCGGAACACATCAGGTAGGCGGTGACGATGGCTTGCAGGTCGTTCTCACCCAGGTGCAGGGCGGTCGCGATGGACGGCAGCGCCGTGTTGACCACGGAGATGTCGAGCACGACGAGGACCTGCGCCACGAGTGCGACCGTCAGGACGGTCCACGGGCGTCGGGACTGCGCAGGGGGCGTGGCCGACAGCGCCTCGGCCGGGTGATGTGCGTGGATGGACATGGCTCCTCCTCAACTGGGGGTGCCATCGACAGTGCTGGCGGGCGGTCGCGCTCGCCCCGGCCAGATGACCAGGTTCTGTCAGGACCCGCTCAGGTCCCGGTCGGATCAGGCTCGGTCAGGTCAGGTCAGGTCAGGTCAGGTCAGGTCAGGTCAGAGCCGGGCGAGCTCGCCGCGGGAGGTCACGCCGGTCACGGCGAACACGCTGCGTAGGTGGAAGGCCAGGTCCTGGGCGAGATCCAGCACTGCGCCGCGGCCGCTCGAGGCGACGCGTGCGCGCCGAGTCCTTCTCGGACACCGTGGTGTCCACGACCAAGTCACTCACTGAAGGAGAACCACCGATGGCCTTGTCCCAGTCTGCTCTGTCCGAGCTCTGTTGGCGACCATGGCCGGCGACGTCGAGCTGAGGTTCCCCAAGCTGCGCGAGGGCTCGTTCTTCCCCTCGATCCTCGAGCCCCGTCGGCATCAAACCCAGGATGCTTCACCATGCGGAGCGACGCCACCGATACTCGGCTGCGGGCCGCCTCCCGGCGCCCGATCACGACTCAAGAGCGGCCACGGCGTCGATCTCGATGCGCTTGTCGCCGCGGAAGCGGGCTACTAGGACGGTGGTCCGAGGCGGGAGAGGGTAGTCGGCGAGCCGGCGCTGGTAGGCCGTGTCGTACGCATCGAACTCGTCGAGATCGGCGAGGAAGACCGTTACCTTGAGCAGGCTGGAGAGCGAGGCTCCGGCCGCGGTGAGCACCTTCTCGAGGTTGTCGAGGGCCACCGTGACCTGGTCCGCGATCGTCTCGGGCACAACGCCTTGGTCATCGGCCGGGATCTGGCCGCAGGCCCACACGACGCTGCCGTGCGTCGCTGTCGCCGCGTACGGTCGAGGCTTCCCGTCAGCGTGAGCGAGCCGCGCGACGGCGCTCACTGTTCAGGCACCAGGTAGGCCTCGGCTGCGGTCTTGACCTCTGCCCAGACACCCGCGTCGACCAGGAGCCCGTGCTGCGCGGCGGCCGCCCGGGTGGACCACTGCTCGGCGGCCGTGAGCCAGGTGATGTCCCACTCGGGCCTCAGCTCCCGCCTGACCAGCGACACCCCGGGGGGCACGTCCGGTCGATCGGGCTGCCGGTGTCCGGTCGAAGTGACTTCACCTGCTCCGATCGCCCCGTCTGGTGACGCGACCCGGAAGCTGAGCGACGACGCGGACCTGTCGGCGGCGACGACCCAGCAGTCCGCGGCCCTCGCGGCTCGGATCAGGGGCTCGTCGAGCAGTGGTGACAGCGAGTGCAGACCGTCGCTGACGACGACCGTGTCCCGCTCGGCCTCGGCGGTCAGCAGGTCGACCAGGAGGGCGCCTTGCCGAAGTGCACCGGGTCTGCCCGGTCCGGTGACCCGGAGGACCGGCTGTTCCCTGGAGTCGTCCCGTGTGCAGGCCAGTCCCGCCCGAGCCACGGCCCGGCGGCGAGCTCCTGGAGCAGGGCGACCAGGCCAGATCCGCGGTGCAGCTCGGTGAACAGCACCTGCTCGGACGCCACCTTTGCTTCTGCGTTGCTGGCGCCTGTCGCGACGAAGGCCCGGAACGCTGCCTCTCGCACTTCACGGATCGCGACGCGGGTGACCCCGGGCATCGTGCTGGGAGCACTGGAGACGCGCTCGTTCAGGATGGCGCTCATCGGGCGCTCCTTCCGGTGAAGACGTCGTCGAAGAGGCGCAGCCAGTTCTCGCCGAGCACGCCGCGGATGGTTTCGTCGTCCAGCCCGGTCGCGACCAGGCCGTCGGTCAGTCGGGGGAAGTCCTCGGGGCCGCCGAACCAGTGGGGCCATTCCGGCCAGGTTGCCGGGTCCGCGTGAGGTGGGCGCCAGCGCCCGTTGCGCAGCCAGCCAACGTAGTCCTGGCCCCAGTTTCGGGTGCAGTCGCTGCCGAGGGCGACGTGTTGGCTGCCGAGCTCGTCGACGAGGCGCGCCACCATCTGGCAGAACTGGTCGAGGGTGGTGCTTTCCCCACCCAGCACGATCGGGTAGAGACAGCAACCGAGCACCCCGCCCCGCTCGGTGACCGCGCGGATGACTTCGTCGGGCTTGTTGCGCGGGTTGTCCACGAACCAGGTCGGGTTCGAGTGTGTGATCGCGACTGGGGCGTTGGAGGCCTCGACGGCCTCCAGGGACGTGCGGTTTCCGACGTGGGAGAGGTCGACCAGCATGCCGACACGGTTCATCTCCGCGACCACGTTTCGCCCGAAGCGGGTGAGCCCGGAGTCCTGTGGCTCGTAGCAGGAGCCGCCCACGGTGTTCTGGATGTTGTAGGTGAGCTGCGCGATTCGGACGCCGAGCCGGGAGAACACCTCGACGAGGCGGTAGTCGTCGCCGAAGGGGCTGGTGTTCTGGAAGCCGAGCAGGACCGCGACCCGGCCTTCGGTCTTCGCCTTGCGGATGTCGTCTGCGGTCTCGGCGAGCACCATGAGGTCGTCGTGGCGGGAGGCCAGCTGGTACCACTCCCCCACCGTGCGCATCGTCTCCTCGGGCCCCTCCCAGACTGCGCAGGTGGCGTTCACGCCGGTGACACCACCGGTGCGGAGCTCTTCGATGGTTGCTCGGTCCCAGTTGCTGATCTGGAGTCCGTCGACGACGGTGGCGTCCTCATGCAGGGTGGACATGGTTGGTCCCTTCCTGGGGCCTGGGCGTGAAGACCCAGTCGTCGTCAGCGGTGCGGTTCTGCAGGTCGCCGGTCCGGGGGGCTCCGGAGAGGAGCGTGACGCGCAGCCAGTCGGTGGACTGCGGGTTGAAGTTCTCCATGCCGTAGACGGCGAGCTGCAGACGCTGGACGTGCAAGGGCACGAAGTCCGCGGCGAGCAGGTTGGCGCGGACCTCGCCGTATTCGAGCACGCCCACGCTCTGCACCCGGCACACACTGCTGCGGTGCCACGGGTGCGCGAGCAGGAACTCGGCGACGCTGGTGGCGCCGGGCACCGTGGCAAGGTCGGCGCGCAACATGCTGATCGCCCTGGCGATGTCGACGCCGTGCTCCACCTGCTCACCGGGGTCCTCGCCCCGTCGCGCGCGGCGCGGCTCCTCGTTGTCTGCGGAGGAGAACCAGAAGTGCCTGGTCTGAGCCGGGTCCGTGAAGTCGAAATCGCTGACCCAGGCATAGGAATCCTCGATCGTGGCGAGCACCTCGGCGCAGCGCGTGCCAGGCGCCAGTGGGCGGCTCTCGTCGCAGCGCAGAGACGCCTCCACTGCGTCGTCGAGGTCGGCGCTGAGCTCGGTCAGCACCGAGGCCACGACCCCGCGGCACTCGGGACCGGTAGCCGACGCCGCGTCATGCAGAGTCCGCCAGATGGTGCTGACAGGGAGACCGGCGACCTCGCCGGTACGTCGCCACTCGTCCAGCAGGGCGGCCACCGGGGCCACCTGGGCCGCCAGATCAGGGTTGGCCAGGTAGGGCTGAGGCACCAGCTCGGTCTGCTCGGCCAGGCAGGTGACCGCGCGGCCGAGCAGGGCAACAACCCGGTCGACATCGGCGTCGTCGGGAGCCACGTGGCGGCTGAGCACACTGGCCAGCGGCACCTCCCGTAGGCGTGCCCACGCGTCCAGGACCTCGGGGTGGTTGATGACATAGGGGACCATCCCCAGGCCGGTGGCGTTCCCGAGGCCCAGGTAGCGGCGCCAGTCACCGCTGAGCCGGGCCGCCGCGGGGTTGCGCAGCACGGCGCACTGCTCGACCAGGTCGTAGCTGAGCTCGCGAAGCAGCCACGCCGCGAGCATGTGCGAGCGGTACGGCACGGCGAAGGGGTGATCCCCCGAGAACCGCTCGAAGTCGGCCAGGCCGCACTTGCCGTTGCTGTAGAAGGCGGTGCTGCGCATGACGTAAGGGGAGCAGCCGAACTTGTCGCGCTCGGGCTGCTCACCGCGGGTGAGCCGGTCCACGACGTAGTCGAAGAACCGCTCGCTGCGGTTGGCGCGGGTCCAGATCAGCGCGCCGGCCTCGGCGCGCCCGTTCTCCTGCAGCGGCACCTGCGCCGCCATCCGCTGGATCCGGGTCCCATCGGCCTCACCCTCGACCAGGGCGGCGGTGACGTCCCACGACTTGGCGATCACCCGGTCGGTTCGCTCGCCCTGGGCGAGTCGCTGGGAGAAGGCGACGAAGCTCCACACATGCCCCTCGGCCTGCACGCGGTAGACCGCGGTGCCGCAGCCGAGCTCGTCGATGTCGAACCTCGTCCGCTCGATGCGCCAGTCCTGTGCGACGGCCCGGCGCACCAGTGCGCGGGCGAAGCTGTGCCTGGTGGCTCGGGCCCCGGTCATGTCCATCGGGTCCATCACGACGGCGGCGGGTCGAAGGAGTGGACGGGTCACGACGTCCGAATCGGTGCCCGGATGGGTTGTCGTGGTCATGAGTGATCCCCCGCCGGGGCCAGGCGCAGGTAGGCGGTCTTGGTGATGGTGAAGAACTCCGCCGTCGCGTCGCTGCCCTGTTCGCGGGGCGCGGGGAAGGAGGAGTCCCGCAGGCCACCGAAGGGTGCGTGCACCTCGGAGCCGGTCGAGGGGGCGTTGACCTTGATCAACCCTGCTACGACGTCGGACAGGCAGCGGCGTACCACTCGCTCGTCGCGGGTGAAGACCGAGGCGGTGAGGCCGAAGTCGGTGGCGTTGGCGAGAGTGATTGCGTGGTCGAGGTCGTCGGCTCGCAGCAGCGTGACGACGGGGCCGAAGACTTCCTCGCGGCTGATGGTCAGCGACGGGGTGCCGGCCAACAAGGTCGGTGCGACGTAGTGTCCCGGGCGGTCGGGGACCTCGGCGCTGGCGAGGACGGTGGCGCCCTCCTGGATCGCCTGCTGGACGGAGGCGGTGATCTCGTCCCGGGCGCGGGCCGAGACCACGGGTCCGATCCCGGAGTCGGCGTCGGCGCCCGGCCCCACCCGGATGGCGGAGACCAGTGGCGTCAGCTCGGCGACCAGGTGGTCGTAGCAGGAGCCGACCGCGATGATGCGGCGCGTGGCGGTGCACTTCTGGCCGGTGCTGCCCGTGGCCGCGGCGACGATCGCCTGCGCGGCGGAGGGGAGGTCGGCATCCGGCATCACGATGGCGGCGTTGTGCCCGCCCAGCTCCATCTGAAGCTTCGCACCGCGCGGCACCGTCGCCTCGCGGATCGCGTGTCCGACCGGCACCGACCCGGTGAAGGTCACCGCGGCAGACTTCGGGTGGCTCACCAGGCTCGCGCCCAGCGAGCCGGGGCCGAGCAGCAGGTTGAGCACCCCGGCCGGGACCCCGGCCTCGACGAGGATCTCGGCGAAGACGACGGCGACTGCCGGGGTGTCGCTGGCCGGCTTCCACACCACTGTGTTGCCCCACAGCAGCGCGGGTGCGATCTTCCAGGCGGGGATCTGGAGCGGGAAGTTCCACGGCGTGACCACCGCGACGGTTCCGACCGGGCGCCGGATCGTGCGCACCACCTCGTCGGGGTGACTCGAGGGGTACGTCGCGCCGTCGGGGCGGCGAGCGGCACCGGCGTGGTAGTGGAGTGTCTCGATGGTGGCGCCGACCTCGCCTCCCGAGTCAGTGAGGGTTTTGCCCTGCTCGCGGGTCATCAGCAGGGCGACCTCGTCGGCGCGTCGGGTGAGGATCTCCGCTGCGCGGCGCAACACCTGCCCGCGGGCCAGGATCCCGGCCCGGTCCCAGGCAGCGGCGGCGTGGTCGGCCGCAGACATGGCCTTCTCGAGCAGGTCGTCGGTCGCGGTGCGGTAGGTGGCGACGACGGTTTCCGGCTGGGCCGGATCGGTGCTGCTGGCCTCCAGGCCGTCACCGTCGACCCAGACTCCCCCGACGAGGTGCTGCAGGACTGCGGAAGCTGTGGAAGGACTGGTCACCTGGGACTCCTCGAATCGCGACGCGGTGTGGTGCAGGTCATGTGCTACGACGGTAGGCCGACTGTTGATCGTTGTGAAGTATTAGTTTGTGATGCATTGATATGTCGGTACGATGAGTGGCATGGAGCTCCGGCAACTGCGCTACTTCGTCACCCTTGCCGAGGAGATGCACTTCAACCGAGCCGCCGCCCGGTTGCGCATCGCCCAGCCGGCGTTGAGCCAGCAGATCCAGCGCCTCGAGCGGGAGCTGAAGGCCCAGCTGTTCGTGCGCACCACCCGCTCGGTCGAGCTCACCGACGTCGGCGCGGTGCTGCTGGTGGAGGCGCGCCGCCTGCTCGCCGACGCAGACCACGCGCTGGTGGCCGTCGAGCACGCCACCGAGGGCCGGACCGGGCTGCTGCGGGTCGGCTTCGTCAGCTCCGCGGCGCTGCACACCGTGCCCCGGTTGGTGCTGGGGCTGCACGAGCGGTGGCCCGGCGTGCGTCTGCAGCTGCAGGAGAGCACCACGGAGATCCAGATCGAAGCCGTCCTCGAGGGTCGCCTCGACGTGGGTATCGTCCGCGAGGTCGCCTCGCATGCCGGCGTCTTCGTGCAGCATCTGGGCGACGAGGCGCTGGTGCTCGCCGTGCCGGACAACCATCGCCTCGCCGAGGGCGAGAGCACCTCCCTGGCCGAGCTCGACGGGGAAAGCTTCGTCGTCTTCCCCAGGGGTCAGGTCTCCCGGCTCTACGACCACATCGCGGCCCTGTGCCACCGCGCCGGCGTCCGCTTCGAGGTGGCCCAGGAGGCGGTGCAGTTCCCGACCATCCTGGGATTGGTGGCGGCCCGGACCGGTATCGCGATCGTTCCGGACGCGTTGCGCTCGCTGCAGATCCCCGGGTTGAGCTACGTCGCGCTCAACGACCCGGACGCGGTATCCACGGTCTCGATGATCTGCAGCGATAGCCGACAGCACTCCCCTCTCGTGGCGAACTGCCTGGACAGCGCGAAGCGCCTGGGCCTGGTCGGCGTGTGAGAACACGACGGGTCCGGGCCCAGGCGCCTGCCGGGAAGCACTAGGCGACATCCGCCGCCTCGGGAGTCGGGCCGGACACCAGGCCTTGCTCGACTGCCATCCGGCGCACGAAGACCGGCGCCGCGAACACCGAGGGCAGCATGATGAAGCCGACCGGGACCGCGGTGATCACGATGAACGACTGCAGCGCCGAGATGCCGCCGTCGCCGATCGAGATGAGCACCGCAGCCGCCGCGCCCATGAGCAGGGCCCAGGCTGAGCGGAGCCGCGCCGAGGGCTCGCCCGTCGTGGTGCAGGACTGGGCGATGCTGTAGGCCATCGAGTCGGTGGTGGTGGCCACGAACATGATCGTCAACAGCAGGAACGCCACCCCTAGCAGACCGCCGAGCGGGAGCTGGTCGGTGATCGACATGACCACCGCAGGCAGGCCGGTCTCCGCGAGCGGACCCGAGATCGAGCCGGGCTTCTGCTGCTCCAGCATGATGCCGGTGCCCCCGAGCACGGTGAACCAGAACGTGGTCACGATCGGGGGCAGCACGGTGGTGCTGAGGATCAGGTCGCGCACAGTCCGGCCCCGCGAGATGCGGGCCACGAAGATCGCCATCAGCGGCCCGTAGCCCAGGAACCAGCCGAAGAAGAAGATCGTCCAGCCCGACGTCCAGGCGCTGTCACCGGCGTACAGCGAGGTACCGACGAAGTTCTGGGCGTACGTCCCGAAGCCACCGACGAAGGCCTTGAGCACATAGCCGACCGAGCCCAGGGCGAGCACTGCGCCCATCAGGACCAGAGCCAGCCAGACATTGGCGCGGCTCATCAGCTGGATCCCACGGTTGACCCCGGATGCCACCGAGACCACCGCAACCCCGGTCAGCACGGCGATGACGACGAGCTGGGTGACGTAGTTGCTCGGGATCCCGAAGACGCTCGAGAGCCCGTAGGAGACCTGCAACCCGAGGAAGCCGATCGGGCCCACGGTTCCGGCAACCACGGCGACGATGCAGACGATGTCGGCGGCCGCACCGATGCGACTGGTGGCCACGCTCTTGCCGAGCACCGGGTAGAGCAGGCTCCGGGGACGTAGCGGCATGCCTTGCTCACGGGCGTACATCATCACGATCGCGCCGAGCGAGCCGAGGATCGCCCACGCCAGGAAGCCCCAGTGGACGAAGCTCTGGGCCAGGGCCGCGTGCGCGGCGTCCGCGCTGCCGGTGGCGACGTCGCCGAAGTAGGGCGGCGTGTTGGTGAAGTGGTACATCGGCTCGGCGGCGGCCCAGAAGACCCCGCCGCCCGCGAGCAGGGTGCACATGATCATGGCGACCCACTTGAAGCGGCCGAACTCCGGAGCCGTGATGCCCCCGAGCCGGGCCTTGGCGTACGGGGTGGTCGCCACCGCGATCGCGACGACGAAGGTCGCGAACATCAGGTACTGCCAGTAGAGGCCGAACCAGGCGGCGCTCTTGGCGAAGCCGGCGTTGACCCAGCTGGTCATGAGGTCGGGGAAGATCAGCGCCCCCAGCACGAACAGCAACAGCGAGCCGGTGCTCACCCCTGCCACGGTGCGGTCGACGGTCCTGGGCGCGGCGGCCGGCGCTTCGACGTCTCGAGTGTCCACGGACATGAGTTCCTCGCTCCTGCGGCGCAACGCGCCGGCTGTTTGATGGTCCGCCCGTTTCGACTGCAGTGCCAACCGCATCCTGTGACGGGGTTCACGTGGTGAGGACGCGAACGTACGCTCCATACATCGACTCAGTCCAAGACTTGTTCCGACTTGATTGATCCGCTGTGGACAATGATGAAAGGTAGTGACCTCGTGGACCTCAGGCAGTTCCAGTACGCCGTCGCGGTCGCCGACGAGCTGCACTTCGGACGCGCAGCCGAGCGTCTGCACGTCGCCCAACCGTCGTTGTCGCGCCAGATCCGGGACCTCGAACGCGACCTCGGCGTCGACCTCTTCACGCGCACCAGTCGACATGTGGAGCTGACCCCGGCAGGCAGCGCATTCGTCGGTACGGCGCGACGCGCGATCGCGCTGGCGGCGCTGTCGCGCGAGTCGGCGGTCGCGGCTGCGAACGGCGTTCAGGGCCGGGTCTCGCTGGGTTTCGTGGCCTCCGCGGCGGTCGAGATCCTGCCGCAGCTGGTCGCCGCGCACCGGGCAGCCCGCCCGCTCGTCCGGCTGTCGCTGCACGAGATGACGACCGAGGAGCAGATCGCGGGCCTGATGAGCGGCGACATCGACGTGGGGCTCAGCCGGGACCTGGAGGCGACGCCGGGGCTTCGGGTGCAGACGCTGCGCAGGGAGCCGCTGATCGCCGCCATCCCGAGCGACCACCCGTTGCAGCACCGCCGCCGCGTCTCGCTGGCCGATCTCGCGGGCTCGGCCTTCGTGACCCTCCCCCGTCAACGCGTGCCCCGCGCGTGGGACCGACTGCTCCTGATGGCTCAGGCCGCTCAGGTCCGGCCGAGCTACGTGCAGGAGGCCAACCAGTTCGTCACCCTGCTCGCACTGGTGGCGGCCGGCCTCGGCGTCGCGGTCGTGCCCGAGTCCGTACGCACGATGCGCCACGAGGGCGTGCACTACGCCCGCCTCCGCGACGCCGGAGCCTGGTCGGAGATCACCTCCGCCGTGCGCGCCGACGAGCATCAACCGGTGGCTCGCGACCTGCATGAACTGCTGCGCGCGAACAGCGACGTCGCCAGGGGGTAGGCACGGTGCGGAAGCTCGCGTGGGGAACCCACGGCGCGGGCGATCCTGCACTGCTCTCGTCGGTTAGAGCTCACCCGGGCGGGCGCAGGTCGGTGTGGGGGGGAGGCTCAGTCAGCCGCCGGCCAGTCGCCTCAGTCGCCCCCGGGCCGAGGAGTCGCTCCCAACGGGAACCGAGTCGCCGGCCTTGGCTAGCCCATGGACCGGCATGTTGCCGTAGATGGCCTCGAACTCTCCGGCACGCACCAGGTAGGTCTCGTGCCAGATGCCGGAGCGAGTGTCGGTGCCGACGCGTTTCCAATAGTTCCGCCACACCGCCAGGTGGGGATCCGAGTCGGCGCTGGCGAAGTGATCGAGGTGTTCGAACGAACGCCAGTACTGCACGTTCATGGTGAGCCCGTAGGTCTCGTAGCCAAGGAGGCCCTTCTCGGGATGTTGCGTGAGGTACGACAGCATGTAGGGCATCCCACGCATCCCGCCTAGGTCGCGCAACGACCGAATCGGATGCAGCTTGTCGAGCTTGGCGCCGATCAGGAACACGACGAAGTCTCCGTCGATGCTCGCCCCCCGCCGCCCCTTGTTGACCGGTGTCATACCTCACGGTGCTCGCAGACGGAGCCCATCGTCAAGACGTCCGCGGATCGCCGTGCCGTCCCGACGACCGTCGTCGTTCATCCCCCTGGACGAGGACGCTCGTACGTGGACTCCGCATCGTCATCTGCTCCCCGACGCGATCGAGTCCCCGGACGCCCGGTACCGCCGACCGGTCACGGCCAGCGGCCACTGTGCGACTGAGGAGGCAGCGTGGCCGACCACCGGCCGGCAGCAGAGACCTGCTGCGTCGCAGCCGCCGGCCCGAGGACCTGCATCACCGCATCAGGGGCAGCGAGCTGATCGTCGACGGCGGCCGTGACTACCCCGATGACCGCGTTGTCTGCTACGCCCCGAGCACATGCTGCCGCGTGAAGACACCGCGCGCGGTCTCCGTCCACGAGGGCGGGTCGCCATCGACGGGGTGGAGCAGCAGCGCCTCGACACCGTCCGCGGCCCCGCCGACGCACTGGACTCGCGTCGAACAGCCACACTGCTGTGCAGGCCGACACGGGGCCGAGCCACGGTGGGCGATGTCATGGGCGACCCGTCCATGGACGTTTGGGCACGGAGCTTCGATCGTCTGTCGGCGGCGCGCCGCCGACAGACGAGTGTAGGGTTGCGCCTATCGACACCTGAGGCATCCGGCGGAGGCTCAACGTTGTCGTCACGAACCTCGCGGAAGGCGTGACCGTGCTCGGTGTCGAGCGATTCCCTGGGTTTCTCCTCCAGGTCACCCCAGAGGGGCTGTCGAGCCTGTCAATGCCGGTCATTCACCTGCACGGGCCGGGCGGTGGACAGGTCCATATCGACCCGCGGGTCGATGTGAACGGGGACCCGTTCACTCGCATGGGCGGTGCCGGTCGGGGCGCTCACGCAGGTGATCGCCTCGGCGATCACCATCCTGGGTCCTGGCGCCTCACCGGCGAGGGGGTTCGGTCCCGACCTGCTGATCGCCCCGGTCGGCGGGTCCGTTTCGATCCGGGGTCTCAGCCACACCCCGGCCATCGTGCATTCGGTCGCCGTGCTGCTCACCGTGCGAGAGCAGGTCTCATCGATCCTTCGCATCGCCCGGTTGGTGTCGTATCTCGTGGGCACACGGTGGATCGTGCTGGCCGCCTTGCCACCCGCATCGCGACCGCGCTCGCGTCGGGGATGAGGCTGCCCGCCGGGGTTGTTGGTCTCCCAACCGTGGCTCGTCCGCGGATTCACTCGGGGTGGCTGGCTGTCCTCCCTCGGGCTGCTGTGGGTCTGTACGCCGGCTGGGTCGCCGCCGAGTTCCTCATCGACCCCGCGACCTCCTCGGTGGCCGCCGACGTCGTCGTCGTCTCGGCCGGCACCGTCGCCTGGCAGTTGCTGGTGCTGGCCGCCACCGTCGCGGTGCTGGTCGCGGGACGCGGCGTTACGGTCCATGGAACCACGGGGACGTGGGCGCTGCTCGCCATCGTCGTCATCGGCGTGGGGGCCGCCACCGCGACGGTGGCTGCGGTCTCGACGGCTGCTGCACTCGCCCTGGTCGCAGTCGCAGTCACCATTGCGGCACAACGCGGTGATCGCCGACGCGCCGGAACATCGTGAGCACCTCCATCTCGGCCGTCGAGCATCGATACTCGTCGCTTCGCCGATGGAACGTGGCGCTGACGGTCCTGCACGCCGCCCAGGTGGTCGCGATCCTGGTGCTCGGTGGTGGCTTCGCGATCACTGTGACGTCGTCGTTCCCGAACGGTCCCCCGGGCTCCCCTCCGCCCGCACCCTCGGCCGTCTTCGACGTCTCGATCACGCTCGCGATCGCGGTCTTCTTGGGGTTGGCCGCCCTCGACCACCTCTTGACCGGCACCCTGCTGCGAGCGACGTACGAGCGGGCGCTGGCGCGCCAGGTCAATCCGTTCCGCTGGATCGAGTACTCGTTCAGCGCAACCATCATGATCGTGCTGATCGGCTTCTACAACGGCATCACCGAAGTCACCGCGGTCATCGGTGTGATCGGCGCCAACGTGGCGATGATTCTCTTCGGCTGGCTGCAGGAGACCGCCAACCCGCCAGGAGGTCCCACCCGCACCATGCTCCCGTTCTGGTGCGGCTGCATCGCCGGTGTGGCACCGTGGGCAGCGGTCCTCGTCAACACGATCGGCTCGAGCACCGGCCCGGGACCTGGACCACCACCGTTCGTCTACGGGATCGTCGTCTCGCTGTTCCTGTTCTTCATGAGCTTCGCGGTCAACCAATGGCTGCAGTACCGCGGACTCGGCCGATGGTCGGACTACCTCTATGGCGAGAAGGTCTACCTCGTGCTCTCCCTGGTGGCGAAGTCCGCGCTCGCCTGGCAGATCTTCGGCGGCTCCCTCGCCGGCTGACCCGCCGCTCCGCAGCGGCGTTCGTGAGCTGATCGCCGCTTCTGCGGCTGCGACCCAGAGCCTCGTCACATGCGCCGTCGCTGTCTCCCTGAAGCCGCCAGATCAGGGTCGCGTGCCTCCTGAATCGCCTGTGAGTGTTCGTGGTGGCTGGCCTGGGGCTGGCTGGCAGGGTTGGCGGCGGTCTCTCGGACCGGGCATGACTCGTGAATCGCCTGACCCCTTCGGGGTGTCTTGCCCGGGATCTGTCCGTCAGGTTCGGGGGGCCGGCGTCGACCCTGGCCCACCACGATGGCTTGATGAGAATCATGTCCAACCAGTGCCGCTGAAACGACTCTGGCTGTCACCCGTTACAGGCCTGCCTCGTAGTGACTTCACTCCCGGGCCGACGTCGGCAAACGACGCCTTCCCCGTTGAAGTGAAGGAGACATCGCAGTGCCCAGTGTGACAAACAAGAGCGCCACGGTCGCCCCAGTGACGGTCTCGCAGTCCTACCGATTCGTGGTCGGGGTCGACACCCACGCCGCGACCCACAGCTACGCCGTCCTCGACGCGGCCGGCGCCGTCGTGGGCGAGCAGACGTTCCCCACAACCACCGCCGGCATCGGCCGGGCACTCAAGTGGATCGCGCGGCGCACCCAAGGCGAGCTCGACAGTGTCGTGGTCGCTGCCGAAGGCACCGGCTCCTACGGGGCCGTGCTTGCCGAGAGGCTCGCCGAGGTCGGCTACCGAGTCGTCGAGGCACCGACCCCGCGCCGTGAGCGGGGTCGAGGGAAGACCGACGCCATGGCGCGGGCACCGCAGCACGCGCGACCCTGGCCATGCCGCTGGCTCGGCTCAGGGACCGCCGTGGCGGGGCAGGATCAGGTCGCGCTCCAGGTCCTCACCACCGCGCGCGAGCAGCTCAACGCCGAACGCCTACGCGCCATCAACGCGCTCACCGCATTGGTGCGCACCCACGACCTCGGCATCGACGCACGCCGCTCCTTGACCCGCACCCAAATCCGCCAGATCGCGGCCTGGCGTCGGCGCAGCGTACCCGTGGGTCTGACGACCGCACGCACCGAAGCCGTCCGGCTGGCCGGAAGGGTCGCTCACCTCGACGTCGAGCTGAAGAGCAACCGCGACCAGCTCACCGCGATCGTCGCCGACCGCGCACCCGGGCTCCTGGCGTTGCCGGGTGTCGGGGCCGTCACCGCAGCTGTCGTGCTGTGCGTGTGGTCGCACCCCGGCCGGGTGCGCAGCGAGCCGCGATGGCGCAGATCGCTGGCACCTGTCCCATCCCAGCGTCCTCTGGCAACACGGTGCGACACCGGCTCAACCGCGGCGGTGACCGACGACTGAACTGGGCGCTGAACACCGTCGTGCTGACCCACATTCGCACCGACCCAGCCACGCGTGACTACGTCGCTCGACGCACCTCCGAGGGCAAGACCGGCCGCGAGATCCGACGCTGCCTCAAGCGCTACACCACCCGCCAGATCTACCAAACTCTCAACGCCGGGCGTCCACTCCAGGAACTCCATCCGGCTGCTTGACAGCACATAGAAGCATCCCGGGTCTGATGGAGGCTCTCAATCCATGGAGGATGAGAGTCAGTGCAGCACCAAGGAAGTACGGCGACGAGCTGCGCGAGCGGCGACTCGGATGGTTGTCGAGGCCGGACAGGACCCGGCGACCAAGGCAGGTGCGATCAAGCGGATCTCGGACCAGCTCGGGATGCATCCCGAGACGTTGCGGGACTGGGTCCGCCAGGCCAAGATCGACGGTGGGGTCCGTCCGGGCACCACGACCGATGACACCCGACGGTTGGCGGAGCTCGCAAAGGAGAACCGTGAACTGAAGCGGGCCAATGAGATGGCGGATTGAAGAAGTCAGCCGATTGATCCAACCACAGGCGCCTTCATGGCGAGATCGGCCTGATCCCGCCAGCCGAGTTCGAGGCAACCACTGGGCCAACACCGAGGTCCGGCACTACCCTGAGCTCCCCGTTCTCACCGAGGTCGGATCCAAGTTATCGAGTATCCACGAAACCCGGGGCGGTTCATGCCGATCCAGCGTGACATCTCACCAAGGGCGACCGCTATGCGTGTGGTGATCGTCGGGGGGACCGGACGCATCGGCTCCACGCTCTCCAGCGTCGTGGCCCAGCATGGTCACACCCCGGTCGTCGCCTCCCGACGAGTAGGCGTGAACACCGTCACCGGGGAGGGTCTGGCCGCGGTCCTCGAACGCGCATCGGTGGTCGTCGACGTCTCGAACGCACCGTCATCAGCGGACGCCGACGTGCTCGACTTCTTCACGGCCGGCACCCACCACCTTCTAGCGGCCGAGGCAGCCGCCAGGGTCACGCA
Organism: uncultured Actinomycetota bacterium; assembly: GCA_963781695.1. Classification (GTDB taxonomy): domain Bacteria; phylum Actinomycetota; class Actinomycetes; order Propionibacteriales; family Nocardioidaceae; genus Nocardioides_B. Next base: position 37,975 of record CAWAGE010000005.1, on the reverse strand, counting down.
TCACGTTGCCTTGTCCATCGTGGGGGCTGAGCGGTTGACCGACAGCGCCTACTTCCGCGCGAAGGCTGCTCAAGAGCGACTGATCGAAGCGTCTTCCATTCCATACACGATCGTGCGGGCGACGCAGTTCTTCGAGTTCCTCGCAGACATCGCCGGGGTTGCTACGAACGGGAACACCATCCGGCTGCCACCGGTCCTCGTTCAGCCCATAGCAGCAAACGATGTCGCGGGCGCGGTCTACAGCGCAGCCGTCGGGCCGCCGCTCAGCAGGATCGTCGAGGTGGCGGGACCGCAGCAGCTCCGGCTCGATGACCTCATCCGCCGGTTCCTTCGCGCGCGAGACGATCCGCGCCTCGTGGTCACCGATGCGCACGCCCGCTACTTCGAAGCCCTCCTCGGCGAGCGCACCCTCCTGCCAGGGCCCCGGGCGCTGACCGCCACGACCCGCTTCGACGACTGGCTCAACCAGTCCCTCGACAAGCAGGTAGGAGACAGGTGACTGGGTCCGGCTCTCCACAGCGTCGAGACGCGGGGCAACAGCTGCCCAGGCTGCTGACATTCACTGTCAGGGACGGGGGGCTACCCAACGCCCCCGCTGGCTCCCACTCGGTCCCGACCGTGGGCCGGCCACTCCAACCCGGGAACGGTCGCGCGGTCGTCTGAGGGACCCATCCCGGCGGCAGCGGACGGACGACCGGGAGGTTCCGCTCGAGCGAACGGATGGACGCCTCGGTCATGCCCACGGCCCGCATCGACACGGTCCCCAGCTTCGGGCTGTCACCCATCTCCTCCCGACGGGTTTCGCTTGTAGCGTCGTGGCGGTCAGCAGCCGTCCGGCGGCCTCACCCGGGATGGCCGGCGCCGTGGCGACCCTGGCTGCCGGTGCTCGTCGCCATCACTGCCACCTCGCCGTACTGGCGCGGGAGGGCGTCGGCTACGACAGCTGGCACTCGCGCCTGTGCCCCGGGTCATCACGATGCGCGTCGAACAGCGCGTTGGCGCGATAGGCCTCGACCAGCTCCTCTCCGGTGACCGGAGTCGCAAGCCAGCGGTAGTGGGACTGACGGGACATCTTCAGCACCCAACACGTCACGGTGACGGGATGCCGTCCTCGGCCAACTCGCGGACGAGCGGGTACGTCATTTTCCCGGCAGATTGGCCTGTGACAGATAGGCGGTCAGCTCCTCGCGGATGGCACCGAGCCGGACGTGCGCGCCGGTCGCCACCTCCACCTGCGAGAGGAAGAACTCGTGCTTGATCTGGGCGTCGCACGCGGGTTTGTTCGAGGGCGGCTGAGTCCCGTGTGGGCGGCGGCGGCCGTGACGCGACACGTGCAGCGCCAGTCGGGCGACGGCCTGGCTCCGCGCGACGAGTGGAGCGAGGCCCGGCAGCAGACCACGGCGGCGATCTCGGTTCGGCCGGGTCGGCTCAGGCGCGGACCGGGTCGAGCAGCTCGGCTCGGCTCGGATAGCGGTCGCGGGACGGCCGTCCGACCACGGTCGAGGCCACGCGGACGCCCATGAGCAGCGCCTGGGCCATGCCCCGTCCCGCCGACAGCTCGGCCAGCATGCCTGCCGCGAGGCTGTCACCGGCCCCGGTGGTGTCGAGGGCCACCACCGGTGGGGCCGGGATGTTCAGCCGCTCGCCGTCGGGTCCCGCGGCGACCACGCCGTCGGCGCCGCGCTTGAGGACCACCCAGCCGGGGCAGTGCTCCCGCAGCAACGCCAGCGCCTCGTCCACGTCGGTGGTGCCGGTGAGCGCCACCGCCTCCGGCTCGTTGGGCAGGAAGACGTCGACCAGCGCCAGCATCGACAGGATCTCCTCGACGGCGTCGCCCCGCCAGTCCTCGGGATCCCAGCCGGTGTCGAAGACCGTCGTCGCTCCCCCGGCTTGGGCGCGCTCCAGGAGACGGCGCGTGCCGGCGCCCCGAAGACCGGGTAGCGAGAAGTACCCGGTGAGCACCACGGTGTCCGCGGCGAGCGCCTCGTCGGGCACGTCCTGCTCGCCGTAGCCCTGCAGCACCCCGTGGGCCGTGAGGAAGGCACGCTCCCGGGCGGGGGCTTCCAGCGCGATGGAGATGCCGGTCTCCTGCCCGGGCGCGATCACGAGGTCCTCGGCCAGCCCGCACCGGCGCAGCTCGTCGGCGACCCACCGTCCGGCCTGGTCGTCACCCAGGACTCCGAAGAGCCGGTGACGCACCCCGAGGGCCGCGAGCGCCAGCGAGACGTTGCCGGCTGCGCCGGCCGGGCGCACCGCGATGGAGTCGACGATGTCGTCACCACCCGGTCGTGGCAGTGCGAGCACGGGGCCGGCCACGACGTCGAGCTGCACGTTGCCGATCACGTGGACCGTCCCGACGCTCGGACCGGCGGACCTCACTGATCCTCCAGCTTGGTGTCGTCCTGGTGGTACCGGAACCCGTCGACGCGCAGACCTCGATCACTGGCCAGCCGCCAGGTCAGCATCTGCAGGGGAACGATCTGCAGCACAGTCTGCGCCAGGTCCGAGCCGGCGACCGGGAGCCTGAGCACGGTGAGATGGTCGGTGGCCTCGACGTCCGACCGGGTCGTCAGCAGCAACGTGGGACAGCCCAAGGTGCTGACGTCGACGGCCAGCCGCACCTCCCTGCCGTCGCCGACGACGACGCAGGCGGTCTCGTCATCCAGAGGCTCCATGGGTCCGTGGAGGTAGTTGTAGGTCTCGTGCTGCGCGGTGTGGACGCGCGCTGCCTCCCGCAGCACCAGTGCCCCCTCCCCGGCCGTCGCGGTGGCGGTGCCGCTGCCGACGACGTCGACAACCCGTGCCGCGCCGAACTGTTCGGCCAGCGCGTCGGCGACCGGCCGGCTGGCCTCGATGACCGAGCAGACGAGGTCGGGCAGCGGGGTCCAGTCGCCGCTCGCGCCGAGCCAGTGCTCGCCGAGCAGGCCGACGGCCTGCAGGGTCGCGGTGTAGCCCGTGGTGTAGACGGGACTGTCGGGCCCACTGTCGAGCACAAGCACCTCCTCGACCAGCCCGGCCAACGGCGAGCCGGGCTCGTTGGTGACGGCGATCCTGCGGCCCTCGACGCGAGAGAGCGCGGCCACCGTCTCGGCGCTGCGCCCGGACTCGCTCAACGCCACATAGACGTCGGCCAGGGGCGGCGCACCGTCCATCAGCTCGGTCGCGGAGAGGGCGACTGCTCGCAGGCCGGCCGCTCGCCAGGCCGACGCCGCCCCCCGCGCGATGTGCTCGCTGGCGCCGATCCCGACCAGGGCGACCAGCTGTCCGTCCTCCAGCGGCGCCACCCGCGACAGTCCCGCGACGACGGCCTCGGCACTGCGGGCGAGCACCTCGGGCTGCGCGGCCACGCCGTCCTCGAATCGCATGTCGGTCAACCTTTCACAGCACCGGAGGCCAGACCCCCGACGATGTATCGCTGGAACAGCAGGGCGAGGACGAGCGGAGGCAGCGAGGCGAGCACGCCACCGGCCGCGATCAGCCCGAAGTCGGAGGAGAACTTCCCGGTGAACTCTGCGATGGCGACCGGGATCGTCTTGGCCTGGTTGGTGGAGGTGAAGATCAGGGCGTAGAGGAACTCGTCCCACGCGAGCAGGAACCCGAACATGGCCGTGGTCAGGATGCCGGGGCGAGCCAGCGGCAGCATCACCCGCACCAGCGCGCCCAGGCGGGAGCAGCCGTCGACCCGGGCGGCCTCCTCGAGGTCCGGGGGCATGCTCAGGAAGTAGTTGCTCATCGTCCACAGGCAGAACGGCGTGACGATCGAGCAGTAGGTGATGACCAGGCCGGTCTTGGTATCCAGCAGGCCGAGGGCGGCCAGGGCGAGGTACAGCGGGATCACCAGCGCGATCGGCGGCAGCATGTAGACCGCGAGGAAGGCGAACAGCGACGTACGCCGCAGCCGGAACCGCAGCCGGGCGAAGGCGTACCCGCCGAGCACCCCCACTGCTAGCGAGATCGCGGTCGTGGCCGTGGCCACGACCAGGCTGTTGACCATGGCCAGCCGGAACGCGGCGGCAACGTTGTTGCCACCGGCACGGGAGGTGATGATCTGCTGGTAGCGGCTCAGCGTCGGGTCCTGCGGGATCCAATGCGTGTCTGGGTCCAGCAGCTCGCCCGACGGCAGGATGCTGGAGATGACCAGCCAGGCGAACGGGGCCAGGACAATTACCGCCATCACGACGGCGGCCAGGTGGATCGCGACCATGAACCGGTGGCTCGGCCTCACTCGACACCCGCCATCTGGCCCTGTCGCAGGATCCGTAGGTAGACCATGGCGAGGGAGAAGACCGCGAGCACGATCAGGTAGGCCAGCGCGGCGCCGTATCCGAACTGCTGGTTGGAGAACGCCTGCAGGTAGGTGTAGAAGGCGACGGTCTGGGTGCCGCTGGCCGGACCGCCACCGGTCATCACGTAGATGATGTCGAAGACCTTGAACGCTTCGATCGTCCGCAGGACGAGCACGACCGCGATGCTCGGAGCCAGCAGCGGCATGGTGATCCGCCAGAAGGCCCGCCAGCGACTGGCACCGTCGATGTTCGCGGCCTCGTACAGGTCGTCGGGGATGGTCTGCAGCCCGGCGAGGATGAAGAACACCACCAGGGACGTGTTCTTCCAGACGTCAGCGAGGATCACCATGTTGAGCGCCAGGAACGGCTGCCCGAGCCACTGGTGCCCGGACAGACCCAGGTCGTGCAGCAGGCCGTTCAAGGCGCCGTACTGGCCGTTGTAGATCCACCGCCACAGTGCGCCGTTGACGATGGTGGGCAGTGCCCACGGCAGCACCACGATGCTGCGCCAGAGCCACCGGGCCTTCAGCGGCGTGTTGAGAAGCAGCGCCACGGCGATCCCGAGGGACAGCTCGAGGAACGTCGAGAGCAGCGTGAAGTACATCGTGTGCCCGAGCACCGGGTAGAACCGGCTGTCACCGAAGACCCGCACGTAGTTGTCCAGGCCCACGAACGGGTAGGAGCCGGCCAGCGGGCTGTCGACGTCGTAGAGCGAGACGACGAAGGTGCGCACGACCGGGTAGAGCACCACCCCGAAGACCACCAGCGCGGCCGGGAGCAGCAGCGCGAGCGCGAAGCGGCCCTCGCGTCTTTCCCCGGCGGTGCGCCGGCGTGGCGGACCTCCGCGTCGTGACCCGACCCGGAGGGTGCTCACGACTCGAGCTGGGAGGCAGCCTGGTCCGCCGCGTCGTCGAGCGCCTTCTGAGAGCTCTTCTTGCCTAGCAGCACGTTCTGGATCTCGGCCTGCAGGACCTGCGAGATGCTGTTGTAGCCGGTCACCTGGGGGCGCAGGATCAGCTCACCGAGCTGCTTCTTGGCCTCCGGCACCACTGCGGGGTTGGTCTTGACGACCGCCGAGTCGTCGTAGGAGGACTGCCACACCGGCAGGGAGCTGATCGCGTACTCGTTCTGCACGGGCTGGCTGGTCAGGTAGGTGATGTACTTCCAGGCCGCGGCCTGGTTCTTGCTTCCTCCCGACAGGGCGAGCGCCATGCTGCCGTTGACCCCGGGGCGGCCGGACGGCCCGGCCGGCGTCTGCTGGACGCCCACCTTGCCCGCGACCTTGCTCTGCTCCGGATCGTCCGCGAGCCCGTACATGTAGGTCCAGTTCAGGGCCATGCTGGCCTCGCCGGCCGAGAAGACACGCCGGACGTCCTCCTCCAGGGACTGGGTCGACGCCGGGTTGCTCAGTCCGTCGACGAGGCTCTGGTGCATGTAGTCGAGCGCCTGGACACCGCCCCCTCGGTGGAAGGCCGGCATCCCGTCGTCGTCGAGGAACTGGCCGCCGAACGCCCCGAGCAGCTGCGCGTAGTCGCAGATCAGGGCCTCGGCCTGCTGCCAGGACCAGATCAGCGGGTACTTCACCACGCCCGCCTTCTTGATCGCCCGCGCGGCGTCCCGCACCCCGGTCCAGGTCTGCAGCGACTCCCCGTCGACCTTGGCCCGGCTGAGGTGGTCCTGGTTGAGGTAGAAGTACTTGGTGTCCAGGATCCACGGGACGCCGTACTCCTTGTCGTCGTACTGCGGGGTGGCCACCGCGCCGGGGAGCATCTGCTGCTTCCATGCTGCGGGCCACTTGGCGCTGACGTCGGCCACGATGCCCTTCGAGCCGAACTCGGCCGGCCAGATCACGTCGATCAGCACCACGTCGTAGGTGCCGGCGGGTGCGGCCGCCACGATCTTGTCGTGCAGCGCCTCGTAGGCGACGAAGTCCGCGGTGACGTCGATGTCGGGGTTGGCCTTCTGGAAGCTGGCGGTCATCGCGCGGATGTTCTCCTCGCTGTAGCCGGCCTGCTTCATGAACAGCGCCCGGATCTTGCCCGTGCCGCTGCCGGCTTCGCCCTCGGAGGGGGCGCCGCCCAGGCCGCAGGCTGCGAGCAGCGCCGCTAGACCCACGGACCCGCCCGCCACGACGAAGCCGCGCCGGGTGAGTCCGGGGGTGGGCACGGACGGGAGGTCGACCTGGTCGCGCTGCATGTTCGGCTCCATTTATTAGGCAACCTGCTTACGAATTGTGACTATAGTGACATCGCCAATGCGGAACAAGAGCCCGGAGGGTCAGGTGCGGACAGCCTCGTCGGCCGCGGAGCGAGTCCTCTCTCACCTCCTCGAGCAGCAGGCGGCACTGACCCGGCCGATGATGGCCACCGCCTGCGAGCTCTCCCGCCCCACGGTCTTCGCGGCCATCAGCCGGCTCGAGGAGCTGGACCTCGTCCGCAACATCGGTCAGCGCAGCGGCGGGCCCGGCCGCTCGGCGACCCTGTACGAGGTCTCCCCCGCCGCCGGTGTCCTGGCTGCCGTCGACATCGGGGGAAGCAACACCCGAGCCGCGGTGACCGACGTGCGGGGGCAGATTCTGGCGCAACGGCGCGAGCCGACCGCGCCGGGTGGCGCCCCTCCGATCATGGCCCACGCGGCTGAGATGGTCCGCACCCTCCTGGCCTCGGTGCCAGTCGAGACCGGCCGGCTGAAGTCGGTCGCGGTCTCGGTCCCCGGCGTGCTGGACCGCGACGGAGGCACCGTCCACTACGCCATCAACATCAGCCAGTTCACGCCCTTCGATTTCCGGGGAGGGCTGCGCGCCGCTCTCGGGGCGGAGGTGACCATGGAGAACAACGTCAACCTCGCGGCGATGGGCGAGCGGTGGCGTGGCGCTGCCCGGGACCTGTCGACGTTCGCCGTCGTCGCCGTCGGAGCCGGCATCGGTGCGGGCATCGTCCACGACGGGCAGCTGCTGCGGGGCGCCCACGGCGCGGCCGGCGAGGTGGCCTTCCTGCCCCCCTACGGCGGCAGGATCCGCGACCACACGATGCGCAAGGACGAGGCCGGCGGCCTCAGGCTGCTCGAGGAGGCCACGTCCCGCTCCGACTGGCGCACCGAGCCGCCCGCGACCGTGGAGGAGCTTTTCCGCCGCGCCGCCGAGGGCGAGGAGACCGCGACCACCCTCGTCGAGAACGAGTGCCGCCGCATCGCGTCGGTGATCGCCGCGGTGTGCGCTGTGGTCGACCCGGAGATGGTCGTCCTCACCGGCGGCGTGGGCGGCAACGACGCGCTCATCGAGCGCGCCGGCGAGCTGGTCTCCACCATGACGGCCTTCCCGCCCGAGGTGGTCCGCTCCGAGCTTGGCGAGCGCGCCAGCCTCGTGGGTGCCATCTGGCTGGCCACCCAGGTCGCGCAGCGGGACCTGCTGGGCTCGATCGGGTAGTCACCAGGATCAGGGCTGCTCACAGCTACCGTCCTTGAGATCGTCAGCGATGATCGCAGCTTCGGGCAGCCGCTAGCGCAGGGCTTGGGTGACGACGCCGGTGCCGCTGGCGATCTCGAGGACGTCGGCCCGGCCACGGGAGCCACCGCAGCGGGCGTGGGTCACGGCATGCCGCAGCAAGCCCTGCAGGGCCGTGAGAGGCGATCACTCACTCTGGTGCGCTGCGACGAGTCCGTGCTCGTAGGCGACCACTGCTGCCTGGGTTCGGTCGCGTAGGCCCAGTTTCGCGAAGATCCGCACGACATGTGTCGTCACCGTGGCCTCGGCGACGACGAGATCGGCGGCGATCTCGCGGTTGCTCAGTCCGCGCCCGCACGTCGTGACCGTTGGACGTCACTGCGACCCTGGCGGATGACCGAAGTCCGTGCTTGAGCGCGTTGGTCAGGCTCTCCTGGACAACGCGGTAGACCGTCACCTGCAACCCTGGCGCGATCTCGTCGGTGCCGGTCGACGTGTCGAGGTCTGTCTCGAGTCCGGCCTCGCGGACCCTGTCGACCCGAGCCGGGAGGTCCGCCAGTGTCGGCTGCGGCTAGAGTCCCGGCTCATCTCAACCAAGCAGGGTCGAGCATACGACGCAACTCGGCCGCCGCTTGCTCACCTGCGCGCTGGACTGCCTCCAGCAGCCGGGAAGCGTGACCAGGGTCGGTGCTCACCAGTTCCTGCGCAGCGCCCGCCTGCACCACCATGACCGCCACGCCGTGCGCCACCACGTCGTGCAGCTCCCTGGCCAGACGACGTCGCTCAACAGCCCTCACCTCTGCCTGGGTTACGACCTGCTCCCGTTCAAGCCTGACTCGCTGGCGCCACGCCACCTGCCCCAGGCGCCGCAGTGCGTGGCGGGCTGTAGGCGTTGACCGCGTGCACCGCGACCAGTCAGGCGATGGACACGAAGAGGCCGTCAGTTTCGACAAGCGGCCGAAGGGACAGGGGAGGCAGAATCACGGTGACAGCACCCACCACGGCCATCACCGGTGCGCGGCGACATCAAGCAAGAGGCAAGGTCGACAGCACTGCAACAGCGAACCCCATGCCACGGGGCCCTGGCGCCGTACCCGCCAGCCACGCTTCGCTCACCGCGGCGGCCAACAGAGGTCTGTTGGCCGCGACAAGACGCCCTGGCTCAAGAGTGCTCGCATTCGCGGTGACCACGGCCTCTGCCTGTCTTGGACTTGTCTCCATCCTGCTCCCGGACCAGCCAAACAGCTGCGGCATCGTCGGCGGGACGTCGTCGCTGATCGGCTCAGCAGCGTTCGGCCATTGCGGCAGTCCCTGCGGCACGGGGGACGCTGTCGTTGTCAGCGCGGAATCTCGCTCCGTCATGGCCGGGCACCGCAATTGACCGCTGATGGCAGATCCCCAGCGAGCGACTGGAGTCCGGGACCCGGGCGTGGTGACCGCGCGACCAGCGTCTTGTCACAACCCGCTCCCCAGGTGGGAAGGCAGCCGGCACAACGCCCGCTCGGCGCTGCGGACTCGTCACCCCAGCGACCGGGTCATTCGCGGCTACTAGACGATTCCGTTAGGACCGGCGTCTGGCCAGACTCGGTCCAGGTGATCGGCGGGCAGCTCTCTTTGCGGCTGCCCACCGGCTGTTCTGGTGTGGCTCACTTTCGGTCTGCGGCCCGCCGGTCACCGTGACGAGGCGTGGCCCAAGAAGGGACTGCCCTGCTCGTAGTAGCAATGCCCACCTCGACGGCCACATCGGATCGAGTAGAGGCGGGAGCATCACATGAACCACCACTCTGAGCACGTGATCATCGGGGTCGATCCCCACAAGCTGTCGGCCACGATCGAGGTCGTCGACGAACACGAGAAGCTGTTGGGCTCGGGTCGGTTCACTACCGACCGGGCCGGCTACGCAGCGATGCGCAAGTACGCCGGAGCCTGGCCGGAGCGGGTCTGGGCGGTCGAGGGCAGCAACGGCGCCGGCCGGCCGCTGGCGCAGCGTCTCCTCGAGGACGGCGAACGAGTCGTCGACGTCCCGGCCAAGCTCGCCGCTCGGGTCCGGCTGTTCGACACCGGCCACAACCGCAAGACCGACGCCCGCGATGCGCACTCGATCGCGGTCGTCGCGGTCCGCACCCCGACCCTGCGGGTGCTGCAGCTCGACGGTGAGCTCGAGGCGCTGCGGATGCTCACCGACCGCCGCGAAGCCTTGACCCGGCGCCGGGTCCAGACCGTCGACCGGCTCCAGGCCCTCCTCGCAGAACTCCTGCCCGGACAGGCCAAACGCGACATCACCACCGGCCAGGCCAAGACCATGCTCGCGTCCGTCCGACCCCGTGACATCGCCGGCAAGACCCGCCGACGCATCGCCGCAGAAGAGCTGGCCGAACTGGTCGCGGTCGAAACCAAGATCAAGAAAGCCACCGCCGAGCTCAAGACCATCGTGCTCGCCCGCGGCTCACACCTGATGGACCTGCCCGGCGTCGGCCCGGTCGTCGCGGCCCGAGTGTTGGCCGACGTCGGAGACGTGCGCAGGTTCGCCGACCGCAACCGGTTCGCGTCCTGGACCGGCACCGCGCCACTCGACGCGTCGTCCGGGGAGCAGAACCGCCACCGACTCTCCCGCGCCGGGAACCGGCGGATGAACCACATGATCCACATCGCCGCGATCAGCCAAATCCGCCTCGACACCGAAGGCCAGGCCTACTACCGACGCAAGCGAGCCGAGGGCAAGAAATCTCTCGAAGCCATCAGGTGCCTCAAGCGCAGGATCTCCGACGCCATCTACCGCCAGTTGCTCGAGGACGCCCAGCGCGCCGCTGTCGCGGACGCTGGCACGGGTCCGGGAGGGCACTGCAGGGCGTCTCGAGAATCCAGCGCGGTCGACCTTCCCCTGCTCATCGACACTTCGGATCAGCCACATCCCGGACCCGCGGAGAAGACGCTACGCCGGACCGGTTGACAACAGAAGGGAGCCGCAATGACGTACATGGCGACACCCGCAATCGCGGTCGGGCGCCTCGTTCATCGAATCGAGTTGCCGCATGAGCGCGCCTGAGCTGTCAGCGGAGGGGTCCAGCGGACCCTCACGTGACGAGCGCGAGCACGATGGAACCGATCACTACAAGAGCAATGACGATCGCGACTACGAGATGGAGTGGGTTGTCCTGAGGCGATGCCCCGGGCCGCCACAGGTAGCCCGGGGACGGGCGCTCGTCGTCTTCCACGCGTCTCCTGCCTTGCCTCGATGTCGTTTCCAGCGCCTGTATTCTGCCATTGACGTCCGAACCATTCAGGTCACCGGCGTCCCGCAGGCGGGTACTGCTCGACCAGCTGTGGGTCGGGCTCGTCCATGTGGTGCGGGGCACCAACGACCTTTCACAGGCCAGGCGACCATCAAGCTGCGGATCTCCTGCGGTGCTAGGCGTCTGTGACAGGCTGCCGCTCAGAGGCGTCGGTGGAGGCGAGGCAGACGAGTGGTACGTCGGGCTCTCGGTCCCGATGGTCGTAGGCCCAGTTCAGGGCCGGCAGTTGTCGAGCTCCCCAAGGGGGAGATGACCCCGGCTACGTTGCTGGAGCTACTTGCTCCCTGTCGTAGCGTTCAGTCGATGGTCCCCAGGAGCTGGCCGGCGATGGCTAAAAGCTTCTTCTCGCTGCTGCAGACGAACGTCCTCAACCGACTTACTGGGCGACCCACTCCGGGCTCGATCGTCTCGCTCAACTCACCACGGCTGGAGACCTGACACCCTCCATCGAACGGTCCTACCCCCTCGCCGAAGTCCCCGACGCGGTCCGCCAACTCGAGGCAGGCAAGGTCCGCGGCCAGATCGTCATCACCCCCTGACCCGAGACCACCGAACGACTCCTCCACGCCCGACCCCACAGCCCAAGGAAGTCAGATGACCTCGCCCGACGTACCTTGACCCGACGGACGAGAGCGTCATCCGACGCCTGGAACGGCAAATGAATGACCGGGCGCGAGGCCAGAATCTTGCGAAGATCAGTTGCGGCTCAGTATTGTCAACGGCGGTCGAAAACTCACCCGTAGCCATGGTGTCGAGCCACTCCCCTGACCGGCGCAGGAACTCCACGACTGCGTAGGCCTCGCGGCGCATCCCGACTCGTTCCAAGAGTCGCCATGAGGCGGTGTTGTCGGCGAAGCAGTTCGCCGTGACGCGACGCGGGCCGAGCTCGGTGAAGCAGAGCCGGAGCAGCTCGCGGACCGCTTCCGTGGCGTAGCCGCGGCCGGCGTGGTCGGGGTGCAGCACCCAGCCCAACTCGGCCTGGGTGCCACGGGCTTGGTCGGCGACCTCGGCCTGGCCCATCGGTCCTCGATCTGGAGCATCAGGTCGCCGACCACCTCACCGTCGACCTCGACGATGAGGGTCCTGGCGAGACTGGCGGCGTCCTCGAAGCTGACCCGGTGCTCCGCCAACGTGGCCGGTGCCCGAGTCAGCCAGCGGCTGACGTCGTCGAACCGGCGGCACCGCCAGGTGGTCTCGAGGTCGTCTCGGGTCGCTGGACGCAATGTCAGCCGGTCGGTACGGACCGGCCATCGGATCGTGTCCAATGGGTTGTTGGACAGGTTCGAGCCGGAGGGCGCTGAGGTGGCCCTGTCGTTGATCGCATGCTGGTCGCGGTGGCGCAGGACATCGTCGGGGTGGGGTGTTGGGGCGCTCATCGCCACCGGTCTCCGCTTGCGCGCACGTAGGTGCGCCACACGTAGCCCCACGGGATGACCGCGAGAATGAGGACGACGAAGTAGCAGTTGAACGCGATTTCGCGTGTGGCCTTGTCCAGGTTTCCATCGATGGCCTTGGGCAGCGCGACCAGGCCGAGCCACAGGAGCTTCCAGGTGGACTCAAAGAGCAGAACGGGCAGCAGCTTGACCGGGTAGCGCAGCCCGAGGAACGCCAGCAGCGACATGGCGACCAGGATGCACAGCGTCACGCCTTCGTAGAGCGGCATCGTGGGCGCGTCGGGCAGGAGGGGCCACTTCTTGAGGGCGAGTCCGACAACCACGAGCAGGTAGCCGGCTCGCATCAGGTGCAGCTGTGTAAGTGAGAGCTCTGCGCCGGTAGTCGGTGCTGCCCCGGCGTTGGGGGCCGTGCTGGTGGTCCTGGCGGTGATGGACATCGGTTTCCTCCTGGGTCGTGAGCGATGTTCGTCGGGTCGGTTCCGGGGTGCCAGCGATGTTGCTGTTACCGGGAATCTGCGTCGGTGTCGTCGTTGCTGGGCGTCGCTAGGGGTGTGACTGAGATGAGGGTGGTGCCGAGGTCGCGGACCCTGTTGAGCAGGCCGTGCAGTTCGGACTGGTCGCGTACGACGCCGCGAAGGGTGCTGGTGCCGTCGTCCTCGTGGGTGAGGGTGAATCCGTCGAACCAGGTCGACCAGTGCTGATCCAGGTGCCCGCCGATGCGCAGCTCGTAGGGGGTGGTCGGGTCGGGTCCTCGCGCGTTCATGACGAACCAGCCAGGGCTGTGCGGGCGCGGCGGGAGCGCTTGGCGCGTCGGATGGCGGGGCGGCGGATGACCCACTCGGCGACGGCGAGGTTGATGGCCCAGGCCGCGGCCATCATCAGGTCGTGGTTGACGGCCCCGGTGCCGAAGAGGGCTTCACCGAAGCCGACGGTGAACGCCTGGGTGCCAGCGCCGAGAGCGAGCGCGTACGCGCGGGTCATCCAGGCCCGGTGACTGGTGATGTCGCGGCGTCGGATGGCGACCAGGCCCAGGATGACGGCGGCGCCCATGCCTGAGCTGACCAGCAGCCGGGTCACCCAGAGGATGTCGCCGGTGCCCTCCTTCTGGGGGTAGGCCAGCGTCATCCACAGCCCGGAGAACGCGACCGCCAAGCCCAGGACGACCAGGAGCCGCCCTGCCCCTCGGTGCCAGCCGGGCCGGCGGCGACGCAACCGTGCGGAGAACTGGAAGGCGCCGAGCACCGCGTAGACGACCGCGGACACGATGTGTACGACGAGCGGGATCGGGGACGCGGCGAAGCGAGCATCGGTAGGGAGGACTTCAGGTCCGCCGAGGACCTCGATGAGGCGTCCGACCCCGCCTGTCACAGGGATGAAGGCCAGCGCCACCAAGGTCGGCGGAACCCACCAACCTGCCCGGGCTCGTCCCCGACTGCGCCCCCGAGCCGGCACCGGAACTGCGCCGGTGCCGGGCTCGCAGCCGTCCGTCGTCGGGGCCGGCGGGGTGTTCATTCCACGCCTGCCGTGCTGCGCTGCGGAACCTCGACTGCCTTCTGCTGGGTCTCGGTGTCGGTCTCCGTGCGAGCGAGCTTCCACAGCGAGTAGCCCAGGGCGATCATCGCGATGCCGTTGGGGAACGCCAGCAGGCGGTACAGGGCGTCGGGCATCAGCGAGAGGGCGGCGGTGGCGATGCCGGCGACCGCGAGCAGGGCCGAGGCCCAGCGGGGCAGGACACGGGCGCGGTACAGCGCGGTGCCGAAGAGCAGGCTGCCGACCAGGTAGGCGAACCCGCCCACCTTGATGGCGGTCGCGAACGCACCGATGTCACCGTGCATCGTGCCGCGGCTGGTGTTGACCACGATGGCGGCGTTGACGAAGCCGGGGTTGGAGGTGGCCACTTCCGGGAGCACGTAGGCGGCAGCGAAGGTGACGCACATGATGCCGAGGTAGCCGACTGCGAACACCACGTAGCCGATGAGGCCGAGGAGCCCGTGCTTGCGGACCTGGTGCAGGTACATGCCGGTGATGCCGGCCAGGGCCAGTGCGGCCATCAGCACCTTCAGGGAGTCGCGGATGTAGACGTCGGTGGTCTGGATTGAGGTGGCGTTCAGCTGCGGGTGGTTGATCTGGACGGCGATGAAGATGGCACCGGCGGCGGCGGCCGCGATGCCGGCCCACCGGGTCAGCAGGTTCGGGGTGATGGTCATGTCTGGCCCCTTTCGGGTTGGTCCGTGGCGGGAACCGCGGGGATACCTCGAACCTAGAAAGAGGTCGGTCTGTGCGCGTCACCACATGATGTGACTGACGATGTGACATCAGCAGGGCCGACCGTGATGACCGGGGTCCGCGCGAGCGACTAGATGAGCCCATTCTCGTGCGCCTTGCGCACGGCGGCGGCGCGCGTCTTGACATCGAGCTTGGTGAAGATGCGCTTGGTGTGGGTGCGCAGCGTGTTCAAGGTGACGTAGAGCGCGTCGGCGATCTGCGGCCCGGTGAGGTCGGAGTCCAGGAGCCGGAGGACCTCGACCTCGCGCTGGCTCAGCGGGTCAACCAGTACTTGTTCGGGTGACTGCGGGAGTGCTGGCGTCTCGTCTGGTGCCTCAACCCTCTCGAGCAAGGCTCGAGCCAGGGCCCGCACCATTTCCTGTCGATCTCCCTCTCGGTCTTCTTGATCTTCTTCACGCTGCAGGTCTACTTCAACGGCGAGGCCTTCAACCTGCGGCAAGTCGCGCAGCAGGTCCAGCATCGGGTCGCCCTCGTCGAGGAAGAGCCGAACATGACCTTCCGGCTCAGGGGTCTGGGTCAGCGCCAGACCGAGGACACTCAGCGCCGTCTCGCGGTCGCCGTCGGTGGCATGGGTGAGGGCTTGCACCATCCGGATCTCTAGCAGGCTGCCTTCGCGGCCGGTGTCGGCGGCCGCACCGTGCAGCCTGCTGAGCAATGTGTGGACCGCCGTGAGCCGAGGCGTCGTTGGAGCCGGGTCGGGAGGGCCTTGCCCGGCGCGGTACCCCGCCCGTTCTTGCGCGAGCAGCAGCCGGGCTAAGGTCAGGTGCTCGTGCTCGTGCAGAAAGTCCAGGTCCCCCTCATCAAGGTTCAGCCCCCGTTCTCGCGCCCAGTCCGCTGCGGCGTCCAGGTCGCCAGCCGAGATTAGGATGCGAGCCTTGGTCGCCTCGATGGGGCGTACGTCGGGGTAGAAGCCGCGCCGGTAGAGAGCAGCGGCTTCCTCGAGGAGGCGTATCGCGGCCTCGTGGTCGCCTCGGGCCGCGCGTACCTGACCCATGACCAGGGGCCACCGGTGCCGGTTCTCGGTGATGGAGGCTCGCTCGGCCATCACGCGAGCCGTCTCCAGGTGCGCTTCCGCAGCGGCGAGGTCGTCGAGCTCCCGGTCGAGGCCGGCCAGGCCAACGTGCAGGTCGGCGGTCGCTCGCGGGTACGGCTCGCCACCTTCGAGCGCGGTCGCGAGCCCCTGCTCGTAGAGCCTGCGGGCGCGGCTGGGTCGACCCGCCGCCACCCACATGTCGGCCAGGTTGAGGGTTGCGTCCAGCTCGTCGACGAGGTTCCCGGCGGCATGCAGGCTGCGTACCGCTTCTGAGAACGTGGCGAGTGCTTCGTCGATGTCGCCGGCGGCCCAAGCGGCCAGGCCGAGGAACCCGCCTGCCGCACCCCGCACGAAGTGGTCCTCGGGTCCGGCGAGGTCGAACGCGCGACGCGCGTGGTGGACCGTGCCGGCGACGTCGCCGCGGGCCTGTGCCAGGGAGGCGCGATAGACCTGGATCGTCGCCTGCGCCGTGCGAAGGTCCTCGGTGTTCGCCCAGGTGGCCGCCAGTTCGTCGTCGCGGGCGCCGGCCTCCAGTGCTGCGTCGGCGTCATCAAGGCAGGACTCCAGCCCGTCGAGGTCTCCGGTCACCATGCGTGCCCAGCCGGCCACGATGCTCAGCACCGGGCTGCGGCGTGCGACGGACGGAGGCAGCTCCCCTGCCCAGCTGAGCAGGAGGCTGTCCTGTCGGGCGCGGCGCACGTCGGGCACTGCTTCCTCCATCAGGTATGCCGCACGACTGAAGTCCTCGGCGGCCAGAGCGTGCCGGACAGCGTCGGCAACGAACCCGCTGGACGCGTACCAGTCGCTGGCCCGCCGGTGCAGCTGCGGAACCAGGTCGGGTTCCTCGGTCTGCATGCGTGCTTGCAGCACGTCTGCGAACAGGTGGTGGTAGCGGTACCAGGTGCGTTCGGTGTCCAGCGGCACTACGAACAGGTTGGCGCGGTCCAGGTCGGCCAGCAGCGTTGACCCTGTGGACTGCCCGCTGACGGCGTCGCACAGCGGACCGGTGAGCCGATCGAGGACGGCGGTGCGCAGCAGGAAGTCGCGCACCGCGGGCGGCTGGCGGGCCAGGACCTCGTCGGCCAGGTAGTCGATGACGAACCGATTGGTGCCGGTGAACGCCTCGATGAAGTCGGTGACCTCGGGCCTGGTCGGGATCGCCCGCAGCGACAGCGCGGCGAGCTGAAGTCCTGCGATCCAGCCTTCGGTGCGCTCCTCGAGCGCGTTCACGTCCGCGGCCTCAAGTTCGAGGCCCATCGCCTGGTTGAGGAACTGCTGTGCCTCATCGGGGGTGAACCGCAGATCGGCGCCGCGAATCTCGACGAGCTGTCCACGGCTGCGCAGCCGCGCCACCGGCAGCGGCGGGTCGGCGCGGGTCGCGACCATCAGGTGCACCTGGTCGGGTGCGTGGTCGAGGAGGAAGGCGATGGCCTCATGGACCTCGGGGGCGGTGATGACGTGGTAGTCGTCCAGCACCAGCACCCACTGCGCCTGTGGTTCACGTGCTCCGGCGGCCGCCAGACCGTTGACCAACGCGGTCAGGGCCGTGGTCGCGTCCCCGGGAAGGTTCGCGAGGACCGGCTCGAGGTCAACGTCGGGGTCGGTTGTGCTGAGTGCTGCGACCAGGTGTGTCAGGAGCCGTGTCAGGTCGTTGTCCCCCTCGTCGAGGGACAACCATGCGGGGCGGGCTCCTGAGCCTGTCTGGCCCAGACCGGCGACCCAGTCGCTGAGGACGGTCGTCTTCCCGAACCCGGCTGGCGCCGAGACCAACGTCAGCCGGTGACCGGGGGCAAGGGTGGCCTCGAGGCGTTCGGCCAGTCTCGTACGCGCGACGGCCTGCGGGCGTCGGGCCGGCGCGAACAACTTCGTGGCGAGCACCGCTGTCGACACCCACGGATCATAGGAGACGGTTCGCTCACTACGTTCGGTGACGCCGAGTCAGCCCGTCTCGCAGATCAGCGCGTCCCGCTGCGCTGGGTAGACGGGGAACTGTGGGCCCACCTACCCAGCGCTCAACGAGCGGTCAGCTGGACGCCATCAGTCCCGGCGAGGTGAACTCGACGCGGGGCGTCGTACGGAATCCCCTGGTGATCAGCCAAGCTGGCAGGAACACCAGCTCGAACAGTCCGCCGGGGACGACGAGGAGGAGTCCCGGTCCTGCGCTCATGTCGAGGACACCGAACAGGTCCAGGGGCACTCCGATGGTCAGTGCGACGTAGCCGACAAGACCCAGTAGCGCGATTGTCAGCGGCACCAGCCTCGAGACGAAGAGCAGGTAGGTGAGGACGATGCCGCCGAGCCCGGTGGGGATGTAGATCCACAGCATGTGGTTGGGCACCACCTCTGACTGGGCCAGAAGGTAGATGCCACAGGCCGCGGACGCGAAAAACTCGGCGATCCTGAGGATGGGGTACCACACGGCGAGGTCTGGGTTGACGACCTTCAGGACCGGATACATGAGCACGCCGATGGCGACGACAGCGAGACCGGCGCCCATCATCAGCAGCACGCCGAGGGTCATCTGTGCCCGTCCGGCCTCGCCGTCGGTGTAGGCCTGGATCAAGGAGGTGCCGAACATGGCGAGGACCATCTGGGCGATGAACAGCAGGCCGACGCTGGTCGCGACCTTCCTGCTGGACGTGGGCTCGCGTTTTGTCGGCGCCGGTGGGGTGGTTGTGGTCATGGTGTTCATCGGGTGGCCTTTCGCTGGCCGAAGGTTTCCGAGATTCTAACGGCGTTAGGTTGGAAGCTACGATAGTCTAACAGCGTTAGATTGTCGAGGGCCGGATGCCGGTACCCGTCTCAGACCGCTGCGAGAGGTGGATGCTGTGGGCCGCAGGACAGTGGAGGTGGCGAACAAGGCCCCCCTGAACCGGGAGCGCACCCTGAGCGTTGCGCTGGCGGTGGCGGACGCCGAGGGGATCGAGGCCGTCACCATGCGCCGACTCGCCCGGGAGCTGGGCGTCGAGGCGGCCTCGCTCTACCACCACGTCCGCGGCAAGGAGGAGATCCTCGACGGGCTGGTCGAGGCCGTCGCGAGCAAGATCGAGCTCCCGAAGGGGTTCGCGAGCTGGCGCCAGTCGATCAGTCAGCGCGCCCACCACACCCGCGCGACCCTGCGCAACCATCCGTGGGCGGTGAGCCTGATGGCCTCGCGGACCAGCCCTGGGCCGGCCACGTTGCGTCTGCTCGAGACGGGCATCCAGTACTTCCGCGAGGGCGGGTTCTCCATCGTCCTGGCGGCGCAAGCCATCTCGACCGTCGACAGCTACGTGCACGGATTCGTGCTGCAGGAGGTCAACCTCCCCTTCCGCGACGAGTCAGAACTGGCGGTCATGACCGGGGCCATCATGGAGAGGTTCCCAGCCTCGGAGTTCCCCTACCTCTTCGAGCTGACGCTCGAGCACGTCCTGCAGCCTGGCTACGACTACGGGCAGGAGTTCGACTCCGGACTCAAGGTGGTGCTCGACGGAGTCGCTGCCTTGCTCGAGTCGTAACGGCGCAGACGCGCCCACCATCGTGTGGCACTCCGGGGCGGAGAGGTAGGAGGCGTGGCTACCCCGGGTGCGAGCTCGTGCACACGTGGATGCGTTCACCGGGTCGGCCGAACAGGCTCAACACCTCGGCCGGGCCGTCGCCGGCGCTGCCGAACCAGTGCGGCCGGGTGGTGTCGAACTCGACGGCCTCACCGACACCAAGGCTGAGGTCCTTCTCACCGAGGATCAGGCGCATCCGGCCGGAGAGGACGTAGAGCCACTCATAGCCGTCGTGGGTGCGCAGCTGTGGTGTGGACTGCGTGGTCGGGATGAGGATCTTCCACGCCTGGATGCCGCCTGGGGGAGTCAGCGGGAGGACTGTTCGCCCCTTCACCTTGCGGGGCTTGAGGCGGATCCGGGGGTCGCCGACGTCGGGGGCGCCGACGAGGTCGTCCAGCGGTACGCGGTAGGTCTGCGCGAGCAGCAGCAGCAGCTCCAGGGTGGGCCGCCGCTGCCCGTTCTCCAGCCGCGAGAGCGTGGACTTGGAGATGCCGGTGCGCTCGGACAGCCCGACGAGGGTGATCTCGCGTTGCGCGCGGATCGCTCGCAGGCGTGACCCGACCTGGTCCAGGGCGGTAGTAATGGCAGCGGTGACAGCATCAGGGACGGCGTCCGGCGGGTCGCTCACAGGCTCCATTGGAGCGGCGTTTCCCAGGTTCGGCAACATCCTTTGTCGACGGAGAGTCTCCGCGCGCATCCTCGGGACATGAGCAACTACGACGTCGTGGTGGTCGGTGGAGGCGCAGCCGGCCTGTCAGCCGCGCTGGTCCTGTCCCGCGCCCGCCGCAAGGTCCTGGTCCTGGACGCCGGGCACCCCCGCAACGCCCCCGCGGCGCACATGCAGGGCTTCCTCTCCCGCGACGGGATGCCACCGGCCGAACTGCTGGCCCACGGCCGCGACGAAGTCCGCGGATACGGCGCCCGGGTCGTCACCGGCACCGTCCAAGGCATCACCGCCTGCCACAATGGCGGGTTCCGGGTCATGTTCAGCGGCGGCCACCAGGTCACCACCCGGCAGGTACTTCTCGCCACCGGTCTGCGTGATGAGCTTCCCGACATCGCTGGCCTGCGTGAACGGTGGGCCCGCGATGTGCTGCACTGCCCCTACTGCCACGGCCATGAGGTCCGCGACCAACCTCTCGGCGTCATCGCGATGACACCCGACGCGGTCCGCTACGCCCAGATCGTGCGGCAGTGGAGCGACGACGTCGTCGTCTTCGCACCTGAGGGGGTGCTCACCGAGACCCAGCGCACCGAACTGGTGGCGCGGGCCATCGGCATCATCGAGGGCACCATGGCCCGGGTCCTCACCACCGACGACCACCTGAGCGGTGTCGAGATGGATGACGGCCGCGTCATCCCACGCGAGGCACTGTTCGTCCCACCTCGCTTCGTCCCCAACAACGACCTGCTGGTGACACTGGGCGCCGACCTGGACGAGAACGGCTGGGTGCTCACCGACCCCACCGGTGGTGTCACCAGCGTCCCCGGGCTCTGGGTCGCCGGCAACCTGGCCAACCCGCGCGCGCAGGTCATCACCGCAGCAGGTGAAGGGTCCGCAGCCGCCATCGCGATGAACGCTGTCCTCGTCGACGACGACATTCGCCGGGCCGTCCAGGACTTCCACCGCGGCGCCCCCGTCTGAGCGGTCCGACGCACAACTGGCAACAAACGCCTCGCACCTTCGATCCACCCACCTTCGCTACCCGCTACCCAAAACCTACCGAAACCCACCGAAACCCACCGAAACCTAGGAGAACCATGTCCAACAACGCTGCCAACCCGCGTCCCGTCGGCCCGCCGACCAAGCACCAGCTCGCCCTCATGATCTGGGTCGCCGTCTTCCCGACCCTGACCGTCCTGAATCTCCTGCTCGGGGACTGGCTCCGGGATCTCTCACCGGTCGTGCGGACCTTCGTCCTGGCCACCGTCGCGGTACCCATCGTCATCTACGGCCTGATGCCGCAGCTGCACAAGGCGCGGGTCCGTCTCCTGACGCGGACCGTGCGCGCCTGAGCCCGAGACACCACAGCCAAACCAGGGGGCGGCGTCGGTACGGACCGGCGCCGACCGCTGGGCGTGCCTCAGGCCACTCTTGACCCAGGAGGCTGGGACGGACGCAACGACCGTTGTGTATTCTAGGCTCGGCCACATCGCCCCGACGGCCCAGGAGGGGAGCTGTGGTGGCCGGCCCCTTGGTGGAGACCAAGCTCTTCCTCCCGCAGCCCCGCGGGGACGCGGTGACACGCCCCCGGCTGACCCAACTGCTGGACCGAGGACGCCCAGCCAGGCTCACCCTGGTCTCTGCTCCGGCCGGGTTCGGGAAGACGACACTGCTCGCCAGGGGGCTCGCCGCAGCCCAGGGCCAGCGGTCGGTCGCGTGGCTCTCGCTGGAAGAGGCTGACAGCGAGCCCGCGCGGTTCTGGACCTACCTGGTCACCGCGGTACAACGGGCGGTGCCAGGGGTCGGGGACGGCGCGTTGGCCCTGCTGGCAACTCGCCAGCCGGCCCTCGACACCGTCCTGGCCACCCTCGTCAACGAGCTGAGCGCGGCACCGACCGAGCTGGACTTGGTCCTGGACGACTACCACCTCATCGACAACCCGGACCTACAACCGGGCGTGGCCTACCTGCTCGAACACCTGCCGCCCCATGTGCGCCTGATCATCAGCACCCGGGTCGACCCTGCGCTGCCGCTGGCGAAGCTGCGTGCCCGGGGCGAACTGGTCGAGATTCGCGCCGCCGACCTGCGCTTCACACCGGCCGAGGTCGCGGCCTACCTCAACGACATCGCCGTGCTCGAGCTCACCCCAGCCGACATCGCAGCGCTCGAGACGCGCACCGAGGGCTGGATCGCCGCCCTGCAGCTGGCGGCCCTCTCACTTCGGGGACGCGCAGATGCGGGCGCGTTCATCGCTGCGTTCGCCGGCGACGACCGCTACATCGTGGACTACCTCGCCGAAGAGGTGCTCAGCCGACAGCCGACGCAGGTGCGCGACTTCCTGCTCCAGACCTCCATCCTCGACCGGTTGAGCGGACCGCTGTGCCAAGCCGTGACCGGCAACACTGCGAGCCAGGACATGCTCGAGCACCTGGACCGCGCCAACCTGTTCCTCATCCCGCTTGACGCCACCCGCCGCTGGTACCGCTTCCACCACCTGTTCGCCGAGGTCCTGACCACCCACCTGGTCGAGGGACGCCCCGAGGAGGTCGCAGAACTCCACCGTCGCGCCAGCCGCTGGTACGACGAGACAGACGAACCGGTCCCCGCCGTGCGGCACGCAGTCGCCGCCGGCGACATCGACCGGGCAGTCGACCTCGCCGAACTCGCCGTACCCGCGCTGCAGCGGGACCGACAGGAGGCAACCATCTCCGCGTGGCTCACAGCCATCCCGGACGAGGTCGTGCAGGCAAGGCCCGTGCTCGCGTTCGGTTTCATCGCGGCGCTGATGTCCACTGGCCAGTTCACCGGTGTCAGGGAACGCATCCACGACCTTGAGCAACAGCTCACCGCCTCGAGGGCCGACGGGCAGGTGAGCGAACCAGCGCCCGGGACCGTCGTCGTCGACCGAAGCCAGTGGGACCGGCTGCCCGCTGCCCTCGAGCTGCACCGATCCGCCCTGTCGCTGATCCACGGCGATCCCGCCGCGGCCATCTCCCACGCCGACCTGGCCACCTCCATCGCCGCCGAAGATGACCACCTGACCCGAGCCGGAGCCGCCGCCACCGCCGGGCTCGCCCGATGGGCCGGTGGCGAACTGGAAGAGGCACACCGCTCCTACACCACCTGCGTCAACGGGCTGCGCAGGATAGGGCACATCTCCGACGTACTGGGCTGCTCCATCACGCTGGCCGACATCCGCATCACCCAGGGCCGGCTCACCGACGCGATGGGGACCTACACCGACGCGCTGCGCCTCGCCGAAGATGACCCACTCCCGGTGACGCGGGGAACCGCCGACATGCACGTCGGCATCAGCGGTGTCGCCTATGAACGCAACGACTTGGCCACCGCAGCCCACCACCTGCAACTGAGCCAGGAGCTCGGCGACGCCGCAGGCCTGCCGCAGAACCCCTACCGGCGCCGCGCCGCCCAGGCACGCCTGCTCGCTGCACAAGGAAACCTGCCGGGGGCCATCGAGCTCCTCGACGAGGCCGAGCAGGTGTACTTCGGCGACTTCGCACCGAACGTGCGCCCCATCGCCGCGCGGCGCACCCGACTCCAGCTCGCTCACGGAGACCTGGCATCCGCTGCCTCCTGGATGGCGACGAGCGACCTGGCCGCTGACGACCAGCTCTCCTACATGCGCGAGTTCGAGCACATCACCTTGGCCATGGTGCTCCTGGCCCAACACCGCGCCGGGCACTCACCAGCGGCCGCTCACGTGGCCAGACGACTCCTCGAGCGACTGCTGGCCGCAGCGCAGGCGGGCGGCCGGATGGGCAACGCCATCGAGATCCTCACCCAGTTGTCGCTGGCGTCCGAAGCTGAGGGCGACCCCCGGTCTCGTGCCACCGACCAGTTGGCACGCGCACTGGCCCTGGCCGAGTCCGAGGGACACATGCGGGTCTTCCTCGACGCAGGACCAGCCCTGACTGCGCTGCTGCACCACATCACGCCCGACTCGCCCGGGGCGCGGCAGGCGCGGGCGGTGCTCACCGCCGGCGAACAGGAGACGGCGAGGCCCGACCAGCCGGCCAACGGCACCCCTCCGGCCCCGGCACAGCCTCTCGTCGACTCGCTCAGCGAACGAGAGCTCGACGTCCTACGGCTCCTCGACAGCGACCTGGGTGGCCCTGACATCGCACGCGAGCTCAGCGTCTCGGTGAACACCGTGCGGACCCACACCCGCCACATCTACGCCAAGCTCGGCGTCACCACCCGACGCGAAGCCGTCAGCGAAGCCGCACGCCTGGGTCTGCTGCACCACCCCAGCCACTAACCCTCCCTGACCTGTAAACCGCGACCCTCCCCGGGACGGCGGTCACGGCCCGCGACCCCGGGCTGAACTGGCCGAAAGATCATCAACCTGATCACCAAATGTGATGACGCCTGCTCACCAAGTCCGCTCCTAGCGTGCGAATACCGCACCACCCAAGGAGCACCACATGGACACCCCGCCCGCCGACCGAGCACCCCACTCCGGTTGGTACCGCATCCGGATTGAGGGCCGCCTCCCATCCCGCTGGGCCACCCACTTCGAGCCGATGACCCTGAGCACCTCAGATGACGGCACCACCCTCATCCAGGGCCTCGTCGTCGACCAGGCCGCCCTACACGGACTGCTCGCCCAGGTCCGCGACACCGGCCTCCCGCTGATCTCAGTCACCCAGGCAGGACCCGACCAGCCGCCCGGCGGCACCCCGACCACCACCGACACACCCCGCTAGCCCACGCAACAACAACCGAAGGAGACCGTCATGACCACGCCCGTCCACACCGTCGCCGGCACCCCCGCCACCAAGCGTTCCCAGCGCACGCCAATGGACCCCATGCGCAGGACCGCCTACGTCGTCGGGTGGCTGTTCGTGATCACCTACATCACGTCCATCGCCGCGAAGGCCTGGTTCTACTCTCCGTTCCTCGACAACGCCGACTACCTCCTCGGCGACGGTGAGGACACCCGTGTGCTGTGGGGCGCCTTCTCCGAGATGCTCCTCATCATCGCCAACATCGGCACCGCCGTTGCGCTCTACCCGGTCCTCAAGCGACGCTTCCCGGCGTTGTCGCTCGGGTTCGTGACCGCACGCGTCATGGAGTCCGTCTTCATCGCCGTCGGCATCCTGGCCGTGGTCACGCTCGTGACCATGCGGCAGGACTTCTCGGGCGCAGCGGCCGGCGACACCACAGCCCTCGCGGCCACCAGCCACGCCCTCGTGACTTTGCAGGAGTGGACGTTCAACCTCGGGCCCGGCGTCGTGGTCGGTGTCGGCAACGGCCTGATCCTCGGCTACCTGATGTACCGCACCGGTCTGATTCCCCGCGGCCTGGCCGTCCTCGGGCTCGTCGGAGGCTCACTCATCGTCCTGTCCGGCACGGCCGTTCTGTTCGGAGTCATCGAGGCCGGCTCGACCGCCAAGGCGCTCGCCAGCGTGCCGGAGTTCTTCTGGGAGCTCATCTTCGGCGTGTACCTGATCGCGAGGGGCTTCAAGCCCTCGGCCATCACCGCGGACATGGTGGACGCCCGATGATCACCGTCGAGCAGGTCACCAGGACCTACGGCGACTTCACCGCCGTCGGCGACGTCAGCTTCACCGCGCAGCCTGGTCGCGTCACCGGCTTCCTCGGCCCCCATGGGGCCGGGAAGTCGACCACCATGCGCATCATCGTCGGCCTCACCGCACCGACCCACGGCACCGCACATGTGCTGGGCCGCCGGTTCGCTGACCTGCCCAACTTCGGCCTCGAGGTCGGCGTCCTGCTCGACGCATCCGCCCAGCACGCCGGCCGCACCGCCCGCGAGGTCCTCACGGTGGCGCGCAAGACGATGGGCCTGCCCGCGACCCGGGTCGCGGAGATGCTCGAGCTCGTCGGACTCACCGACGGTGAAGCCGACCGACGGGTCCGCGACTACTCCCTGGGCATGAGGCAACGCCTCGGCATCGCCCACGCCCTGCTCGGTGACCCCGAGGTGCTCGTCCTCGACGAGCCCGCCAACGGCTTGGACCCTGCCGGCATTCGCTGGATGCGAGACCTGCTGCGGGGGTACGCCGACCGCGGCTCCACCGTGCTGCTGTCTTCCCACCTGCTCCACGAGATCGAAGTCGTCGCCGACGACCTCGTCGACATCGGGAACGGCCGCATCGTCTCCCACGGCACCAAGGCCGACCTGCTCTCCACGGCCGGCACCAAGGTCCGCACACGCCACCCCGACCAGTTCAAGGCCGCGCTGACGGTCGCGGGCCTCACCTACACCGACGCCACCCCCGCGGCGCCGGGTCTGACCGCGGCTGGAGGACCTCTCTCAGGGCACCTCTTGCGTATCGACGCCGACGCCGAGCTCGTCGGCCGGCTCGCCCACCAACGCGGCGTGGCCCTCATCGAGCTCCGCGCCGCCGACGGCGCCGGCCTGGAGGAGATGTTCCTCGAGCTCACCGCAGACACCCAACGAAGCCCACCCGACCAACCGCCCGCAAGGAGCAGTCGCATGAGCACCACAGTCCACACCACCACCGTCCCGCAACCAATCGACGCGAGTACGGTCCGCGCCTGCGCAACCTCACCGGCCGGTCGGGCGCACCAGGTCGCTCTGCCACGCATCCCACTGACCCGGATCGTCGCCGTCGAGCTGCACAAGTCCTTCGACACCCGCTCCGGGTTCTGGCTCCTGGCCGGCATCGGGATCGCGGCACTCCTCACCACCAGCGCCGTCATCGCCTGGGCACCGGCCAGCGAGTTCAGCTACAGCCAGTTCACACTCGCCATCGGTGTCCCGATGACAGTCCTCTTGCCGATCATCGCGGTGCTCTCGGTCACCGCCGAGTGGAGCCAGCGCACCGGCCTGACCACCTTCACCCTCGTCCCGCACCGCGGACGCGTGCTGTTCGCCAGGGCCCTCGCAGCTGGGCTCGTCGTACTCGCGGCTACCGCAGTCGCGTTCTCTGTCGGCGCCCTCGGGAACGTGATTGGAGCAGCGATGGCTGGCATCAACCCTGTCTGGAATCAAGACCTCGCCGACGTCGCCTACTTCGCGCTTGGGAACACCCTGCTGATGCTGGTCGGGTTCACTCTCGGGGTGCTGATCCGGAACTCACCGGGCGCAATCGTCGGCTACATGATCTACGCGTTCGTCGCCCCCGGCCTGCTCGCCTTCCTCGCCTTCAGCCAGGGTCTGTCCGACTAACGGTGGTAAGCGGCGGTTCTCATTAGAGGTGCTCGGCCTTCGGCATCCGGTCGCCGAAGGTGATTGCGAAGGCGTTGAGCGCTGGCTTCCAGCGCATGGTCCATCGTGCCTGGCCGGTGCCCTTGGGTCCAGGGACCGGGTGACCAGGTAGAGACACTTCAGTGCGGCCTGCTCGGTCGGGAAGTGCCCGCGAACGGTGATCGCTCGGCGGTAGCGGGCGTTCATTGACTCGATCGCGTTGGTGCTGCAGAGCACGGTCCGGATCTCGGGGTGGTAGTCCAGGAACGGCACGAACTGCTCCCAGGCGTTGCGCCACAGCTGCCCGATCGCGGGGTAGGGCTTGCCCCACTTCTCCTCGAACTCCTCGAACGCCGCCCAGGCTGACTCCCGTGTCGAGGCGCGGTAGATCGGTTTGAGGTCGGCGGCGATCTGTCCCCAGTACCTCTTCGAGGCATACCGGAAGGTGTTGCGGATCAGGTGGATGATGCAGGTCTGCACCACCGCCTGGGGGAACGCCGCTGCAACGGAGTCGGGAAGCCCCTTCAGGCCGTCGCAGATGACGAAGAAGACGTCCTCGACGCCACGGTTGCGCAGCTCGGTGAGGATCTGCAACCAGAACTTCGCCGACTCCCCACCACCGGCACCAGCCCACAGGCCGAGGACGTCCTTGTGGCCGGTTAGGTCGACCCCGATCGCGGCGTAGAACGGCCGGTTGGCGACCTGGCCGTCGCGGACATTGACGTAGATCGCGTCGATGAACACCGCGGCGTAGACGTTCTCCAACGGTCGCGCCATCCACTCGGTCATCTCGGTCAGCACCCGGTCGGTGATCCGGGAGATGGTGTCCTTCGACAGCGAGGCGCCGTAGATCTCCTCGAAGTGTGCCGACACCTCGCCGGTGGTCAGCCCCTTGGCGACCAACGACAGCACGATCGTGTCCACCCCACCGAGGCGCCGCTGCCGCTTCTTCACGATTACCGGATCGAAGCTGCTGTCCCGGTCGCGTGGTACCTCGATCGTCACCGGACCGACGTTGTCAGTCAGCACCGTCTTGGAGCGGGTCCCGTTGCGGGAGTTGCCGCTGCCATGGCCGGCCGGGTCGTGCCGGTCGTAGCCGAGGTGCTCGCTCATCTCCTCATCCAAGGCGGTCTCGATCACCGTCTTGGTCAACGCCTTGAGCATCCCGCCCGGGCCGGTCATCGCGACCCCGCGGGAACGAGCCGACCGGACCAGCTCCCGCGCGATCGCCAGCTCTTGATCCGACGGCTCAGCCAGCCCGCCGGGATCCTCGAATTCCTCCGTGTCCTTCGCGCCCACGACGCCAGCCACGGCCGCCTCCGCGAGCGAGGGCTGCTCGAGCAACCCCTCAGGATTCGATGGGCTCACGCCCGCCAGTGTTTCGGTCATCAGTGACCCTTCCCCGCCAACCTACGGGCCGGGGTGTCGAGCCACTTACACCGTTGTTCGGACAGTCTCCGCATCGGGTCGTTGACCTGGGACATGAGGCTCTCCACATCGGGTGTGGCAGGACCGGGAGCCCGGGCCGCACGCCGGCGCGGGCTCCCGGTGGGGCTGTCAGAGGCAGCAGCAGTTGCCGTAGCAGTAGTTGCTGCACCGGGCGGTCAGCCGGACGGATCCCGGCTTGCGCACGACGATCTTCTTCAGGGCCGGAGCCTTGGTCGTCTGCTTGTTCATCTCGTTCACCCCCTCGTCCCAGGTCGGTCTCGCGGTTCGGTCTGCTCGCGAGGAGTCCCACCGGAGCAGCCGTGATACGTCGCGTATCAGGACCGTCGGCAGCCGCCTCTCTGTCCGTGTGAGCCCGACGACCGAGAGCGTCGACCGACGACGTATGACGACCCTGCTCGCGGACCGCCGCGCCGGTGCCGTCGCCGGGCGCACCGACCGGGTCGCCCGTCCCGTGTCCGTGGTCAGCGCGCGATACGGGGCGGCGGTGCACGCGATGACCGTGGACTCCCTGAGCGTGGTCTGCTCAGCGCCGGCCCGCCTGGTGCTCGGCGTACGCCGTACGTCGCGGTGGTGGCAGCTCGCCTCAGCGGCGGGCGGCTTCGCGGTCTCGGTGCTGTCCGCGGACCAGGAAGGTCTCGCCCACCGGTTCGCGAGCCGCAGTCGCGGCGCGGGCGAGGCGCAGTTCGACGCAGTCGACTGGTGGGCCGGCAGCCACACGGGTGCGCCGCTGCTGCAGGGAGCGGCCACCTGGTTCGAGTGCACGGTGGAGACCGCGACCTCGGCGGGGGAGCAGGTCATCGCGACCGGCCTGGTGGTGGGTGAGCCAGGGGGACGGCTGCCGCGAGGTGCTGCTGCGCGCCGACCGCGTCTACCGCAGCCTGCGTTGACGCTTTGGTTGGTCACGGTCTCGGTAGATCGCGAGGGACAGCGCGGCGTCCGCCGGTCCGTGACAGAGGGGGCGCTGGGCCTGACGCACGCCGTTGACGTCCTGTCGCGTCCGGCGGAAACTGGCAGGGAGCGAGCGCGAAGGGGGATCCGATGACCTGGAACCTGAGGGGCAGCTACAGCGAGACCTGCTCCTGCGAACTCATGTGCCCCTGCAACCTGTCCATGGATCACGGGGCCACCTATGAGTTCTGCCGCGCGACCCTGGCCTTCAGCGTGCATGAGGGCTCGGTGGATGGCACCGACATCGCGGGACGAAGGGTCGTGCTGATCGCCGATACGCCGAAGGTGATGACAGACGGCAACTGGCGTGTCGGCCTGTTTGTCGACCAGGACGCGTCCGAAGCGCAGTTCGACAAGCTGTCCCAGGTCTTCGGTGGTCAGCTGGGCGGGCCGATGGCCGGACTTGCCCCGCTGATCGGTGAGATGCTCGGTGTGCAGCGCGCGGCGATCGACATCGAGGACGACGGCCTGCTGCACAGCGTCCGGGTGGACGACGTGATCGACTTCCAGGTACAGGACATCGTCCCCCTCGGGGTCGAGACCGGTGAGCCGGTGAGGTTCGCTGGGATGTTCCACCCGGTCGGGTCGGACCTGGTGATGGCTGAGGCGAAGCGCACCAGGATCAACGCCTTCGGCATCGCCTACGAGGGGAAGACGGGCCTGTCGACGTCCCATTTCTCGTGGGCCGCCTGACGTCATGACCGAGACGGAGTCGAGCACCGGCTCCAGCCTCCGACCGGCTTACGCGGCGGCGCGCGCTCACCTGGGGATCGTCGCCTCCCTCTTCGTGCTGTCCGCTGTCGGCTGGTGGTGGACTGTCGGCGAGATGCGCAGCATGGACAACGGACCCTGGACCGCTCTGGGCGGCTTTGGCTGGTTCGTCGGTGTCTGGGTCGTGATGATGGCCGCGATGATGTTCCCGTCGGTCTCTCCGACCGTTGCCCTGTACGCGCGGATGAGCGCGTCGCGCGTCCTACCTGTCTCCTTCACCGCTGGGTATGTCGCGACCTGGGCCGCGGCCGGCGTGGTCGTGTTCCTGATCGCGCTGGCAGCGACGCATGCTGCGCAGGGTGCTCTTGCATGGGACCGTGGCGGGCAACCGCTGGCTGGAGCTACTCTCCTGGTGGCCGCTGGGTACGAGCTGACACCCCTCAAGGACGTCTGTCTGGGAAAGTGCCGCAGCCCGTTGGGCGCACTGCTCGGCTCCTGGCGCGCCGGCTGGACGGGCGCGTTCCGGATGGGGCTGGGCAACGGCGTGTGGTGCGTCGGCTGCTGCTGGGCTCTGATGGCGTCACTCTTCGCGCTCGGGGTGATGAGCGTGACCTGGATGGCTGCGGTCGCCGGGCTGATCGCGATGGAGAAGATCATCCCGTGGCGTCGCGTGGCAACCTACGGAACGACGATCGTCCTGGTCCTGCTCGGTGTCATCTTGCTGATCGCCCCCGACGCCCTTCCTGGACTCACTGTCCCGGGCCAGAGCCTGATGCCATCGTCGTCACCGATGGGCTCCTGACCGGCGACGATCGCCGGCTGCGACGCGCAATTCGGGGTCCACCCCCGTGGCGCCCACGACTTGGCCGGCTCCCTCTTTCGTCGATGGACCGGGCGGGCGGAGAGGTGGCGGTGAGCCACCTACTCGGGCGGTGCGCTCCCGTGCCGGTGCGCCACCCTCCACACGCCGTCCTCACGACGGTAGATCTGCGTGGCCCGCAGGGTGTAGGTGCGCGGCACCCCATTGACGGACGCCGAGGTGTGCTCGAGGCCCACCGTGTAAGCGGTGTCTCCGCGTACCTCGGCTGCGAGGAGCTGGAACTCGTAGGAAGTGCAGTCCGAGAAGCTCGCGGCGAGATGGGTGAACAGGTCGTCCAGCTCCTCCTGCCCGCTTGCGTTCTTCCATGCGCCCAGCACGGACACCGGGTCGTTCCGCGACCAGATCGCCCGTCGAGGCCTGGCATCACCGTTGTGGACGGCGATCTCCGCGTCGACGAGAACCGATTGAACCCAGGTGACGAAATCCTCGTGCTCGTCCACCCCTTGATGGTGCTCCCGATCGAGGTCGCCGACAACCGGAGAGGTTGCGACGAGGCGTTCAGGGCAGACCCGGCTCGCTGCCAGGGCGGAAGTCTCAGGCGCCCTTGGTCGCCGTGCAGAGGAACACACCGAACTCGCGGTCACCCTTGAGGATGGTCGTGGCGTCGGCAAACCGGACGTCGGCGAAGCCGGCACGGGCCAACTGCTCGGCAAGGCGTTGCCGGTCGAATCCGTGATGTCCGTCGAAGTCGACTTTCCCGGCGTGGAAGGCCCCGTCGGGATCCGCGTCGAGATCCGCGATGGCCAACCGACCACCCTCGACCAGGAGCCGTGCCACCGAACGCAGCAGCTTATCCGGGTCCTGTACGTGGTGCAACGCCATGGAACTCCATACCACGTCGTAGGCCCCATCGAGCCGATCGGTCGTGAGGTCTGCCTGGACGGCTCGCAGCCGGTCACTGAGCCCTGCCGCCTCGATCCGCTCCTGTGCCACCTGCACCATGCCGGCGGACGGGTCGGTCACGACGACGGAGCCGACCCGGTCGGCAAGCAGGATGCTCAGCCGACCAGTGCCGCCGCCGATGTCGACAGCGCTCATCTGCGGCCCGAGGCTCACAGTCTCAGCAATGGCCCGGGCCACCGCCACCTGTCGTGCCTCGTGGCCGGGGTCGTCGTCCCACGTCACGGCATCTTCGTCGAATCGCTTGTGTTCGTGCATGTGATCGACCCTAGTCCGGTCAGGCGCCGTCCTCGGTCAAAGTCGTGGGCGGAAGCCAGTCGGCCCCGAGGGCTCGGGCGAGGTCGGCGACGCCGGTGGTGTCGCTGCCCACCGTGTCGTAGGCCGCGGCGATCCGCTCCACCATCACCTTGCCGACCTGCTCCTCGACGGTGCCCTCAGCGTACGCGATGTGCCACGGTGAGACCTGGTGGTCGCGGTGGGTGCGGCCGGTCACCTGTCGTCCGGCGATCCCCGAGAAGCGGGCCTGGTGGAAGACGCCGACCCGGGGTTCGGTGCTCGCCCGGCGGCCGTCGGTGAGGGTCTCGCCGGCGTGCAGGCTGATCGAGGCGACCGTGGTGAAGACGCAGACCTTGGCCTGCCCGGTCTGGAAGCGGAGCCGCTCGGCCTCGGGGTCGATCCGTCCGCGGCCGTAGATGGTGGCGACGTCGATCCCGGAGTGACGCAGCCGATCCGCGATCGGGTCGGCGGCGGTCGCGACGAACTCGACCGAGCACGCCACTTGCCGCTCGGCCTGGACCTGTTGGGCGATCCAGGCGACCGTCGAGTCGACGCGGATCAGGCCTGCCTTCTGCCGGAAGCGCAGCAGCGCGGCACGGCCCTTGGCGATGTTGCGGCCGCGTCGGGCGATGTCCATCTCGACAGAACTCCCCCCACTCGGCCTCGTACGCAGTCCGCTCGGCCGGTGTGAGCGCCACCGGCATGCCGGAGATCGGCACCGGCCCCCACGGCGCGGCGCGGTGCAGCATCGCCGGGGGCCGCTCCTCGTCGAGCCAGCCGCGCACCAGCTTGAGGTCCCCAGCGCGTCGCGCCGGATCGGTGGTCCACGTGGCGCCGTAGCGCCCCTGCTCGACCCCGACACCGTGTCGCTCGAGCGCGATGGCGAACGCGGCCGCGGGCTGCGTGGCGGAGGTCCACTGTGCCATCGGCTCGCCGAGCGCCTGCGCATAGGCCGGAGCGAGGTACGGCAGCTCCAAGGGCGTGTGTCC
Source organism: uncultured Actinomycetota bacterium (assembly GCA_963781695.1). Classification (GTDB taxonomy): domain Bacteria; phylum Actinomycetota; class Actinomycetes; order Propionibacteriales; family Nocardioidaceae; genus Nocardioides_B. The sequence continues at coordinate 4,690 of CAWAGE010000005.1, read as the reverse complement.
GGGCGTCGCGGTCGTCGCGATGACGAACGGCGCCTTGTCGTGCGGTCGCCCGTGACCCGAGATCCGCGCCCAGAGCCGCCATCGTTTCGTCGTGGTACGTCGCAGGGCATGGGCCTCGTCGGCGATGATCACGTCCCAGGTGTGGTCCTTGACCCTCTCCAGCCGGTCCCAGGTGATCACGACCCATTGCAGACCCCCGTCGCCCAGCGCCGTGATGGTGCGGCACCAGTGGCCGATCGTGATCGCGGCGGGTCGGTCGGCCACGACGAGCACCCGTTGCGCGCCGCGCAGCTCGCCCACCGCCGTCGCCCCGAGGGCCGCGGCGATCGTCTTGCCCACACCGGGCTCGTCGGCCAGCAGGAACTGCCGCCCGCCCGCCGCGGCGCGCGCCGCGATCGCATCAGCCGCCTCGAACTGGGTCCTCCGGGGCTCGAGCGCGTCGGTCGGCTCGGGGCCCGGCGTCGGATGGTCGCGGTTGAGGGCGTTCTCGATGAACCGCCCGAGCGTGTGCGGTCCCGGGGCGTAGGACGCGAGGTGAGCGGGCAGGGCGCGGCCGACGTGCACGTGGGTCCTGACGGCCCGATGCCAGGTGGCCCCCTCGACCTGCGTCCCGTAGGGGACGTCGAGCACCCACAACCGCTCGCCCGGCCCCGCAGCCGGCGACGGCCCCGGTGCCTGCCGCGTCCCGCTCCGACGCGGTGACGCGCTGCGTCGACGAGCACTCGGTGGGCGACGGCTGGGCACCCCCGGACGCTACCCGGGTGCCCACACCTCGGGCCGTCAGTAGGTCGCGTAACCGTCGCGTGTTGCGCACCGCGTTCGGCTCCAGCCCGAAGTCCCGACCCTCCGATCCGCTCGGGCCACGGCAGGAACGGAACGGGGTCCGTCACGATCCTCGGTCACCTTGGCGGTGCTGTCCGCGTTCGGTGGGGCGCGTCGCCTGAGTAGCCGGACTCAGCGTCGATTGAGTGCCATGACGCTAATTGCCGCTCATCGTCCGGTCCAGAGTTGCCCTAACGCCCGAACAGCGGGTCCAGCAGAGGGAGCCACCACCATGAGTGTCCGACGCACCGTCTCCATCGCCGCAACCGCCGCGGCTGCTGTCACCGTCGGCGCGGCGATCGGCGCCGGCCCGGTCATGGCCGAGACCCGCACCATCCACGACGCCCGTCACGACGTGGTTCGACTCGCCACCGACGGACCCTCCACAGCCGGCCACGTCGTCTCTCAGCGCCGGTCGGGAGACGTGATCTCGATGCGTACTACCTACGGACACGCGAGGGTCCGGGTGACGCTGGGCTACGCCACTCTCTCCCCGGTCACCAGCGAGAACAAGCAGGTGGTGCATGTCGTGACCCTTCGCACCAACACCGGCCATCACTCGAATGTCAGCCTGTTCGTCAGCAAGAACCAGCCCCGCGGGCAGAGGCTGTTCGAGCGCGACGACAGCATCGCGACGTGTAAGGGCCTGCACACCCGAGTCGACTACCGCCGCGACCGGGTGCGCTTCAGCATCCCTCGCGCGTGCCTGTCGAACCCGAGGTGGGTGCGCGTCGGCGGCGGCGGCGGCATCCTGACGGACCGCTGGTTGTACGCCGACGACGTGTCCAGCAAGAGCACGGTGCAAGACGACCTGGTCCTCGGGCCGCGGGTCCACCGCGGCTGAGGAGAGCCTTGTCTGCCGGATCGCTGCCCTGTGTTGACAGGGCGGAGAACAGCGGAATGGGGCGGGTCGGGGCGGTAGTGAGCCGCTAGGTGCGGGCCGGGGACACGGGGCGAGGCCCCGCTCCCTCCTTCGTAGGCAACCCTGATGAAGCGCCCCAGGTTCTCGGCCGTTCCTATACGGGGTGCGGCTCTCGGTTGAGGGCAGCGTAGTGGGCTTGCTCGTACTCGACGGGTGGGACGTTGCCCAGGGTCGAGTGGAGCCTGCGGTTGTTGTACCAATCGACCCAGCCGGCGGTGGCGTACTCGACGTCGGCGATGGTCTTGTAGGGGCCGTCGTGGAAGACGGTGGTGCGGATGCATTCGGCCTTGTAGAGGCCGTTGATGCACTCCATCAGAGCGTTGTCGTAGGCATCACCGACGGACCCGATCGAGGGCCGGATCTCCTCGAGCGCGAGGTGCTCGGTCAGCCTCAGCGACGTGTATTGGGCAGGTTCAACCAGTCGATGCAACACCGGGCTGTTGTAGGGAGCGTAGTTGCTCCTCGAAGACCTCAGCGGGTGTCTTCCAGCCGAGGATCTTGCGGGGCCTGTTGTTGAGCGCGTAGAGCGACGGCCTCGAGGTCCTCGGCCGACCAGCGCGACAGGTCGGTGCCCTTGGGGAAGTACTGGCGCAGCAGTCCGTTGGTGTTCTCGTTGGTCGGCCGCTGCCAGGGCGAGTGCGGGTCGGCGAAGAACACCTTCGTCCCGGTCTCCATCGCGAACTGGGCGTGGCCGGAGAGCTCCTTGCCGCGGTCCCAGGTCAGCGTCTTGCGCAGCTGCTCGGGCAGCTTGCGTCATCGACGCGGTCAGCGCGGCGTTCATCGCGACCGCCCCGTAGCCGCCGAGCGATGGCCCGTTCTTCACGTACGGCTTCTCGCCCCAGCCCTCCAGCCGCGGCAGGTGCACCAGCAGCGTTGAGCGGCTGCTGCGCTCGACGAGCGTGCCGATCGCCGACCGGCCGGTGCCGATGATCAGGTCGCCTTCCCAGTGGCCAGGGACGGCGCGGTCCTCGGCCTCGGCGGGGCGCTCGGCTGAGGACGACGTCGGCGGTCACGTGACCCTGCGCCTTGTTCCTGCGACCGCGCGCGGGGCTCCCGCAACGCACGCCCGGTGCGCAGGCACGTGACCAGCTCGCGCTTGAGCGCACCGCGGCCCTCGATGAACAGCGACTGGTAGATCGCCTCGTGGCTGATGCGCATGGACTCATCATCGGGGAAGTCGACCTTCAGCCGCTGCGCGATCTGCTCCGGGCTCCACGCCGTCGCCCACCGCCGGTCCTGCCGGTGCGGCTTGTTCAGCCCCTTCCACGGCGGCGGCTTCGGACCCGGCGACGATCGTGCCGTCGGGCCGGCGGACGTTCCCGGCGAGCCGGTCCTGGACGTACTCGCGCAGCCGTGGCGTTGCTCGACGAGCTTCGCGGTCTTCGGGCGCTTCGCGGCCTGCTGCGCCTTCCACTGCGCGACCGTGGCGCGGTACTCCTGCTTCCCGCCACGGGTCGCGGCGTTGCGACGCAGCTCGCGCGAGATCGTCCCCGGGTCACGTCCGATCGCGCGGGCGATCTCACGCACGCCCTTGTCCTGGGCCCGCAGGATCGCGATCTCCTCGCGTTCCTCGAAAGACAGGTAGCGGCCGGTGGGCTCGGCCAGCGAGATCGGCGGCATGCCGCCAGCGTGACGAAACCAGCGAGCCCCGACCGGCCACGACACGCCCACCGCCAGCGACGCCTCCACCGTCGTGATGCCCGTGGCGATCAGCCGCCAGAACTGCCGCTGCACCACCCGCGACGGATCAGGCCGCCCAGGCGAGCGCATCGCCGGCCGCAGCGCCCGATCAGCACGCCACTGCCGACGCACACCCTCGGGCACATCGCTGGTCTTCTTGCTCCAGTCCGCCGTCGCCATCGTGAACACCTCCGTGATCGAGGTGTTGCGACGACCGGTTGAATCCGCCTTGAGACCCGGCATCCGAGTGATGAATCAGCTCGCCCGGCTCGGTCGGGTGGCCCTCGCGGCCGCGTTGCCACAGCGCCATCCGCAGCGGGATCATCACCAGGTCGGTCTGCTTGTTCGTCGCGGCGTGCCAGGCCACGATCCGTTGGGCATAGACGTCGACGATGAACGCGACGTAGGTGAACCCGGCCCACGTCCTGACGTAGGTGAAGTCGGTGACCCAGGTCCGGTCCGGGGCCGGCGCGGTGAAGTCTCGGTCGAGCAGGTCACCGGCGCGGATGCCGTCCTTGGCCGGGATCGTGGTCCGCACTCCCTTGTCGCGGCGCACCCCTGACAGGCCCAGGGTCCGCATCGCCCGGTCCACGCTGCCCGCACTGCGCTTCGGGCATGGCGGTGCGCCGCAGGTAGGCGGTCATCTTGCGGCGCCCGTAGAGCCCCTCGGGGGCCAGCCTGCGCACCAGGACGCCGTCGCTGTCGACCTTGGTCGTCCAGGCGATGTCGCGCACCGCGTCGACGACGTGGGCATCGGTGATGGTCCGTGGCCGCGACGACGCGGCCCGTGCGTTTCCAGGCTGCGGTAGGTCCGCGCGGCGATCTGGCAGCCCTGCTCGCGCAGGACCCGGCAGATCGACTCGACCGCGTGGCCCTCGGCTCTCATGGTGTCGATGAAACCCATGATCAGCGGTTGCGGGGGTCGAGTTCCCCGGCGAAGAAAGTTGTTGCCCGGCGCAGAATGTCGACGTCTTCGCGTAGCCGACGGTTCTCGGCCTTGAGCGCCTTGATCTCAGCCAGCTCTTCGCTCGTGACGCCCTGGCGTGCGCCGCCGTCGACGTCGGCCTGGATGACCCAGCGACGCACCGACTCCTTGCCGACCCCGAGCTGCTTGGCCACGACCGCCGCAGCAGCCGTGAGCGAGGAGTACTCCCCGCGATGGTCATTGACCAGCCGTACAGCTCTGGCCTTCAACTCTTCATCGATCTTCTTCGGCATGGTGCTCATCCTCCTGGACTCAAACAGGAGCGGCATCAAACCTGGGGC
>CAWAGE010000004.1:0-167332 GCA_963781695.1 uncultured Actinomycetota bacterium | reverse complement strand
CAGGCCGATCGAGTAGACAGAGCCGACGAGTGACCAAGTGCCCGAGATGCAGGGAACTTCAAAATCGCTGACACCCGAGGCGGGCCTCATCCCGATAAGCGTTCGCCACTCAAAGCGCGGCTCCGTATGCAGGTCGCGCAACGGGACTCTCGAGATCAGTTGACGGGCATTGGCGGCGATAGGCAGCGGATCCAGACCGTGCTGGCGCCTTCGGTCGAATGATCCTTCTGTGACACTCAGCCACGTATGCCGTTGACGAATCGGCGACCTTGAGGAAACCCTCGGAGTTCCGGTGATGCAGGAGGTGAATGTGGGTGAGCCGACAGCGCTGAGCCGGACTTGCCCTGATTAGAGATGGGTGACAGTGGCGGGGCCGTACGGGAGTTCTTGGCCAAGGTCGACGACTACGCCAGTCGACCGCTGGCTTTGTCGACCGGCGTCCTCGACATGCTCCAAGCCCTGGAAGCCCACCTGCGTGGTCTAGGTCAGGTGTCCTGGGAGCACTTCGGTTCCTCCGCTTGCGGGACGAGCGTGGCGGGCCACAGCGACGTGGATGTCCTCATGGTGTTCGGAGATCCAATTCGTCATGGGCTGAGCCACTCTCGGCTTCCGTACTCGGTGGATGATCTCCGTCGGACACTGGAGACCGGGGTCGCCATCCCGAGAGTGGTCGACCCCGCAACCGCGTTTGACGTGGTCGCGGCGGCCATCGGCGGCGCGCGCGTCCCGGGCATGTCATTCGGCGCACCGCGTCGTGACTTCCCCGCGGTCACCTTTCCCGCGACTTCGGGCGGCCCTTCGCTCGATGTTGTCCCGAGCATCGAGGCGGATGCCCTCTGGGACGAGACCACTAAGGCTCCGTCCTCCGGCCTCGTACGGGTCGCTTACCCCGCCCGTCGGGACCGGTGGTTGGGTACGGAACCGAAACTACGTCCAGCCGTCCTCGATTTTTCCCCCACGGGCCGTGACTACGACGCACGCACGATCATCCGGTTGCTCAAGGTAATCGTCCGGCGGCGTCGCATCCCGGTGAGGGCCTATTTCCTTGAGGTGTTCGCGTTGCGCTGGCTTGAGGGGTCGGAGGCGTTTCCGGCGGACAGCACTGACGAGATCGTCTCGGCGATGGGCAGCGGTTGGCAGCCGCGTCGGCTCGGACTCCTCGCTGACGACCTCGCTGACCTGCTGACGGCGCTCGCCCGACATCTGTCGCTGGCCGCGAGCCGTTCGGAGATTCCGACGATGGTTGATCTCACGTCGCCCGAAACCAAGGGCACCGTAGAAGCGTGCGGGAAGGACGCCCTCGCAGACGCCGCCAACTCGGCTAGCGAGGCGCGCCTCGCCGGGCTGCCCTCCCACTCCGGCTCGTCCCAGCGCTCGCTGGCGGGATGGCAGCTGACGTTCTTAGAGTTCCCGTGAACAGAAGCGATGTCTCAGGCTTGACGCGCGGCTTCTGACGCCGAGGTAGACCGTGGTCCGCCAGGCGCGCCGCTTATGCAGTGGTCGCACTATCGCGCGGCGAGGCTACTCGCGAATAGTCATATGTCAGTAAGTGGGCATGGAGTCACGCTGGTGCCAGTGACAACCCGCGCTGGCCTACCCACGCGGCAACTGAGCGGCTGAGCGGGCCCCCAATCTGTCGGTGCGACCACTTACAGTTGCGCCCAAGGAAAGCCAGACGTGGGGGAGACAGTGGTCGCACTCTGGGAAGGCATCGACCGGTATCTCGCGGAGCGAGCACCGAGGGACTGGGAGAAGGCAGAGGTACGCCGATACCGGCAGCGCATACACGAGATCCTTGGTGCGGAGTACCGGCTGATGTCGTTTTTCCAGAGCGGCTCGTTCCAGCACGGGACGGCAATAGCTCCATACAGCGATGTCGACTACATAGCGCGCATCCACTACGAAGACAGACCTGGCTCTTCGAGCACAATCCTCAACAAGATGCGCGACCTACTCAAACGCGAGTTGTGGGAGGCCAATAGCGTTTACGTGTCTCGTCCTAGTGTCACCATCGACTTCTCTTCGCTTGTCACCCGCTACGAGATCACGGCCGCGTACCTCGTGCGGGGAAGCGCCGACGAGAACCGGGTGGTCGCCATCCCGGCACCAGCCGGAGGCTGGCGCGAAGCCGCCCCGCAAGCGCACAACAAGTTCGTCTCCAACATGGACCGCAAACACCACGGCTCTGTTCGCGAACTTGCTCGTCTCATGAAGGCATGGAAATACGCACATGCTGTCCCGATCTCATCGTTCTACCTCGAGATGCGATGCGCCGAGTACGGCAAGAACTACGACTCGATCTGGTCTTTGATCTCCCTACAGACGATCACGAAGAAGCTGATCAACACAAACCTCGCCGCCATGAACGATCCCACAGGGCTTGTCTCTCGCATCAGCGCCTGTTCGTCGGAGACGAACCGCCTGAATTCCATGGCCCGACTCCGTGATCTCAGCAAGAATCTCGATGCCGCCTACACCGCCCACCGAGCAGGCACTGGCAGACGCTGGGAGATGAACCAGGCGCTCCAAGCCATCTGGGGCACCGACTTTCCCTATTGCGATCCCAGCGACTGAGGAATACACCGGCCATGACGGAAGCCTCGCGAAACCCCATTGCGGTTGCACAGAACACAGACCACTCCCGCCGCCTCCTCGCAGCTCAAGCACGGCTCTACACCGATGCCAAGCGACTACACGACGGCCGCGTTTTGACCGTTTCACTCCTCGCTGCGCTCACAATCGCCCTCGCGCTCATGCTCCCCGACGCGCGAGCGGCAGTTGGCGCGATCGGCGGAACCATAACGTTTCTCTGGTCGCTCCTCGGCAGTGACAGGGAGAAGCGCAAGCGCCAAGAGGCTGTCAGCGTTCAAGAGGAGTTCGACACCCACGTCTTCGACCTGCCGACGAACAACTTCATCGTAGATCGACCCTCGCCTACCCTCATCGCCGAAGCCGCCGCCCGATACAAGGGCAATCGCAGCAAGGACTGGTACCCCGATACTCGACCCGTCGTTCGCCCCCTCGACGTACTGATCTGTCAACGCAGCAACCTGGGCTGGGGTTCGTCGACTCACCGCGTCTACGCGGCGTGCCTCACTGGCGCGCTCGTCGCATTGGTCGCCGCCGGATTGGTCATTGCCATCGCAGCCGAGCTCACGGTGGTGGAAGGTCTCACCGCCGTCCTGGTTCCGCTCCTTGGCCCAGCCCGCGAACTCATCGAAATGATCCGAGCCAACCGTGAGAGCGCTGACATCAAGACGGAGACCGAAACCAAGGTTCTGGCGCTCTGGAGCCGCGGCATGGCTGAGGCGGACGCCGTGACGATCCAAGATTGCCGCACCGTGCAAGACCGATTGCTGCAGATACGCCAGACCAACGCTTATGTCCCGGACTGGCTCGACAACCTGCGGCGCAGCCGCTACGAGGCCCTCATGCAAGAGAGTGCCAAGCACCTAGTCGAAGAGGCAGTACAGCACGGACGGACCGACTGATGCGGATGGGCATGGCAGCGGACGAAAGGTCTCGGGCGATCGCATCGCAATCCGATCAAGACAGCTTCGGCGTCGTGTCAGATCATCTCGACAGACCCGGGCGACCCTGGCAACTCTCTAGCCTGAGTCACCGTGTCCCGGAGTAGGTCTTGTCAGGAGGCACAACAGGGTGATGATTTGCACTCGGTTGCGGATCCAGGTGAGCCCACCTCTGAACACTGCGCCTGTACGCGTCAATCTGGGCGATGAGCAGCGCCATCTCGGCGCTCCCTAACTGAGCGCATGCGACGCCTCCCTCGCCGCCGCCGCCCCTTCGTCAGGCTCACATCACGCTCACCAAGTGCCTCACCAAGCGGCTCACAGGTACCTCACTGCACCGCTCACCGCTGCGGACACGCACGTCTGGACCCCCGACTTCGCGGCACCGGTTGCTGACATCCTGCTGACATTGCGACCGGAGCAACGCCAAAGGCCCTTCCCGGATGACTCCGGAAAGGGCCTCTGACCTGCGGTTTTCCATTTGTAGCGGGGGCAGGATTTGAACCTGCGACCTCTGGGTTATGAGCCCAGCGAGCTACCGAGCTGCTCCACCCCGCGTCGGTGAGCCCAACCCTACGCGACCACCGCGAGGGGATCAAAATCGAGAGGTCTCGACCCCACCCGGGTCTCGAGGGGTTCGCCATCGAGACCCGGGCTGAGAAGTCACCCGATCAGTTGCCCCCCGCCTTCGGCGCGGGGGTCGGCGTCGCGGCGGCCTTGTCGGCGGCGGTGACGGCCCGGTTCACCAGCACCTGGGCCTCCTTGGTCGCCTCGGCGTAGGCGGTCAGGTTCCCGGCCTTCAGCGCGGTCTGCGCCTCGGCGAACTTGGCCTGCGCCTGGCGCAGCAGCGACCGGACGTCGCTGGGCAGCGTGCCCGACCCGGAGCCGCCGTCACCGGTGCCCCCACCGGTCGTGCCGCCGGTGTCGGGGCCGAGGGTGCCGTCGATGCCGAGCACGTCGCTGAGCGCCTCGTTCAGCGTCGCCCCGACGCCCACCTCGTCGCCGAAGGAGGCCAGCACGAACCGCAGCTGCGGGTAGGTGCCCTCCCCGGTGTTGCGCTGGGTGTAGAGCGGCTGCACGTAGAGCAGGCCGCCACCCACCGGCAGCGTGAGCAGGTTTCCGTACTGCACCTTGGAGTTGGTCCGCGTGAACGGCAGCACCCGGTTCTGGATGTCGTTGTCCGCGCCGAAGGAGTTCGCGATCTGCGACGGGCCCGGAACCTGGGTGTTGCTGGGCAGCCGCAGGATCCGGATCGTGCCGTAGTCCTTGCGCCCCGCATCGGCGTCCACCGAGATGAACGAGGCCAGGTTCTGCCGCTTCTGCGGCACGAACACGCTCGTCAGCGAGAACACCGGGTCCGGGCCACCGGACGGCGTCTTGACCGAGAGCCGGTACGGCGCCTGCTTGTTGGCCTTGTTCTCCGGGTCCTCGGGGACCTTCCACTGGTCGGTGCCGGCGTAGAACGTCTTGGCGTCGGTGACGTGGTAGGCCGCCAGCATGTTGCGCTGCACCTTGAACAGGTCCTCGGGGTAGCGCATGTGCGCGACCAGGTTCTCTGGGATCTCCGACTGCGGCTTGACCGCGCCAGGGAAGGCCGCCTCCCACGCCTCGAGGATCGGGTCCTTCTTCTTGCCGGGCGCTGTCCACTCGTAGAGGTCGACCTTGCCGCTGTAGGCGTCGACGACCGCCTTGACGGAGTTGCTCATGTAGTTGATCTCGTCGGTGGGCAGCGTCGCGTAGGTGGTGTTGGGGCTCAGCGCGTCGGAGGTCATCGAGCGCAGCGAGTCCTTCTCGCTGTTCGGGTAGTGGTCGCTGGTGGTGTAGCCGTCCAGCACCCACTTCACCTTGCCGTCCACGACGGCCGGGTAGGCGTCACCGTCGACGGTCAGCCACGGCGCCACCTTCTGCAGCCGCTCCCGCGGGGTTCGGGTGTAGAGGATCTTGGAGTTCTCGTTGACCCGGCTCGACAGCACGATGTTCGGCTCGCTGAACCGCACGGCGTACAGCAGCTTGTTGAACAGCCCGCCCACCGGGACGCCTGCGTCGCCGGCGTAGGTGTTGAGCTGCGCGCTGGAGCCCTCGCCCTCGGGGGTGTCGAGCTCGACGTTCTTGCCGTCGGGCGCCTTGCCGACGATGGAGTAGTCCGGGCTCTTCTCGCCGAAGTAGATCCGGGCCTGGTAGCCGTCGTCGAACTGCTGGGTCAGGTCGCCGCGGGGCGGGAGGTCCCGCTCGGCCCACACCGGCCGGCCCTCGTTGTCGGTCACCGGCTTGTCGGTGCGGTCGCTCTGGTTGCCGTACGCCGCGATGACGCCGAAGCCGTGGGTGTAGACGGTGTGCTCGGTGGCCCAGTTGCGCTGGCTGTCGGGCAGTCCGGTCTGGTCGAGCTCTCGCACCGCGAGCACGAGGTCGCGCATCTTGCCGTCGACCAGGTAGCGGTCGACGTCGAGCACCGGCGCCACGCTGTAGTAGCCGCGCACCTGCTGGAGCTGCTCGAAGGCGTCGGAGACCAGCGACGGGTCGAGCAGCCGGACCCCAGGGATGGATGCGGCGTCGGAGCGCAGCTGGGCCTGGCTCAAGGTCAGGTTCGCGTCGTACTCGGTGACCTTGGTGCCGTCGATGCCGTAGGCCTTCCGGGTCGCGTCGATGTTGCGGGCGATGTAGGGCCCCTCCTTGTCCGGCTCGGAGGGCTTGACCTGGAACTGCTGGACGATGCCCGGCCAGATGAGGCCGAGCAGGATCGAGGACAGCACCAGCAGCGCGAGGCCGACGGTGGGCAGCATCCAGGTGCGCCGCAGCACGTTGGCGAAGAACAGCACCGCGCAGATCACCGCGATGGCCGCGAGGATCGCCTTGGCGGGCAGCACCGCCTGGTCGTCGGTGAAGCCGATGCCGGTGAACAGCCCGCCTGTGTCGCTGGTCAGGTTGTAGCGGTCCAGCCAGAAGTCGACGGCCTTGAACAGCACGAACACCCCGGCCAGCACCGAGACCTGCACCTGCGCGGCGCCGGAGAGCCGGTCGGTCTTCGCCTGCAGCCGGATCCCGCCGAACAGGTAGTGCACCACCGCCGCCGCGATCAGCGAGAGCACCGCGAGCGCCATCATGAAGTCGACCAGGTAGTGCAGCCACGGCAGGTCGAAGACGTAGAAGCCGACGTCCTTCTTGAAGTAGGCGTCCTTGTCGCCGAAGGAGCCGCCGTGGCGCCACAGCAGGAACGGCCGCCACTGGCCGGACCCGGAGCCACCGGCGAACAGCCCGAAGACGGCCGCCACCCCCAGCAGCAGCCAGCGGCGCAGCGGGTCGACCACCTCGCGGTAGCGGTCCAGGCTCACCTGCTCGGGAGACGCGGGCCGGAACAGCGGCCGGAACCGGTAGGCCAGGGCCATGTTGAGCCCGATCGCGCCGGCCATCAGCGCGCCGAAGACGATGAACAGCAGCACCTTGGTGCCGAGCACCTTGGTGAACACCGAGGAGTACCCGACGCTCTTGAACCACAGCCGGTCCGTCCACACCCCGGTGAACACCGAGACGAAGAAGAACGCGATGACCATCACGATGATGGTGGCGACCAGCGCCCGGGACCGCTGCTGGGACCCCCGGGTCGGCACCCGGGGTGCCTGGGGGGGAGGTCCGTCGTCGAAGAGTCCGCTCACGGGAGGTGGTTTCCTTCTCAGTTCTCGAGGGTGCTACGCAACAACTCTAGGAGAGCCGGCACCAGGTCCGGCGACTCCACGACTGCGTGCGCGTCGTCATGGGTGCGCATCCGCAGCGCACAGTACGTCGAACCACCGCGGGTGGCCGCGGCGACGATGCGAACCTCCTCGCGGTCCGGGTGATCGGCGGCGAACCGCTGCGCCTCGGCCGGGTCCGCGGGCAGCTGCTGGTCGGCCGCGGGCGGCAGCACGATCCGCTCCAGCACCGCGGCACAGCCCAGCACGTCCTCCGGCCACATGATCTGCTCCAGCACCGCCTCCAGGGCGGTCTCGGCGGGGACCTCGTCCTGCTCGACCGGCGTCAGCGAGACCTCGGCCTCGGGGCCGTCGGCGCTCAGCCCCAGCACCGAGGCGAGCGCCGGCTCCCTGGCCACGAGGTCCGCGGTCGACACCAGCGCGAACAGCCGGGCGGGCTGGTCCCAGCCGGACTCCGCGGCGTGCGCCTCCAGCTCGCGGACCGCGGTCCGGAGCGGGACGTCGACGGCGTCGACCGTCCTCTCCTCGCTCATCGGCACGACGGCAGGTCGGCGGACGGGTCGTCGGCGTAGGTCTGCAGCGAGCGCACGGCGCTGTGCAGCGTGGGGGCCTTCACGAGTCTGATGGTGTCCCTCCCGACGGGGGCCTGGACGGCGGAGTCGCAGTTGTCCGGTGGCACGAGGAAGACCTTGGCCCCGGCCTGCTCGGCCGCCACGATCTTCTGCTGGATCCCTCCGATAGGTCCAACGCGTCCGGCCTCGGTGATGGTTCCCGTTCCGGCGATGTCGCTGCCGCCCGACAGCGCCCCGGGGGTCAGCGTGTCGTAGACGCCGAGGGCGAAGATCAGCCCGGCGCTGGGTCCGCCGATGTCGTCCTGGAGCCGGACCGAGACCTCGAAGGGGAAGTCGTAGCCCACCCCGATCTGGACTCCGACGACCGCGCGCTGGGGGTCGTCGTCGGCGGCCCGGGTCCGCACCGTCACAGTCCGGTCCTTGCCGTCGCGGCGCACCAGCAGGCGTGCGGTCTTGTCGACGCCGATGGCTTGCAGCGCCTTGGACACCTGCTCCGCGCGGGTGATCCGGGTGCCCTCGACAGCGATGATCCGGTCCCGCACCTCCAGGCGGCCGGCCGCCGGCGACCCCTTGGTGACCGCCAGCACCTCCACCTGGACCGGCAGGTGGTAGCCGAGCTCGGTGAGCGCGGCCGCGACGGCGAGGTCCTGGGAGGAGACCATCTCCACGTTGCTCTGCTGCTCGACGTCCTCGGCGGACTGGTCGGGCGGGTAGATGATGTCGCGGGGGTAGACCGCGCGCTCCTTGTCGAACCAGGCCACCAGCACCTCCGGCAGCCGCAGCGACCGGGTCGGGTTCGTGACCGAGACCGTGGTCAGCCGCAGGTCCCCCCGGGTCGGGTAGCTGGGGTGGCCGGCCACGTCGATGATGGGCTTGCCGCCGCTCGTGGCGAGCACGTCCACGGTGGGCCCGGGGCTCATCGCGACGTACGGGACGGGCAGCGCGACCATCGCGGTGACGAGCGCGAGCAGCAGCGTGACCACGACGGAGGTGGCCAGGGTGCGACGGCTCATGCCGTCAACCCTCTCACCCGGGCGTTCAGGCGGACCGGCGTGGCCGCTGCTCGGGCGCCGCCGCCGGTGTGCTGCGTGAGCGGCGCACAGCGACGCCGGTGCTGCGGTCGCGCACCGGCGTGGGCCGCGCCAGCCCCGCCCCCGGATGCGGACGGCCGATGGCCTGCGCGAAGCGCTCGTAGGCCTCCTCGGAGCGCTCGGCGTCCGCCTCGCGCGGCCGGCCCGCCCAGGCCGCCCACGCCATCATCACCACGAGCACCAGCCCCGAGGGCGCCAACCACGCGAGGATCTCCACGCCCCCACCCTAGGAAGCAGCGGCTCGTGCGGCCGGTCACCACGCCGGGGCGGACGCGACCGGGTGGGTCAGGGCGTGCCGACCCACTCGTCGGTGCCGTCGGTGAACTCCTGGTGCTTCCAGATCGGCACGCCCGCCTTGAGGTCGTCGATCAGCGCCCGGCACGCCGCGAACGCCTCTCCGCGGTGCACCGCCGCCGCGGCGACCACGACGGCTGCGTCCCCGATCGCGAGCCGTCCGACCCGGTGCACGGCGGCGACCCCCAGCACGTCGTGCCGGTCCGCGACCGACGCGGCGACCTCGCGCAGCCGGGTGAGGGCGGTGGGGTGGGCGGAGTAGTCCAGGCCGCTCACGCCGTGGTCACGGTCGTGGTCGCGTACGACGCCCACGAACACGTCGATGCCGCCGGCGGCCGGGTCGGCGAGCGCCGCCAGCACCTCGCCGACGTCCAGCGGGGTCTCGCGTACGTCGACGAGCCGGACGACGGGCAGCACGGCGCTCACCCCGGAGAGCCTAGTGGAGAGGGAGTGCAGGATGCGGGGACGCTGGCGCCTGCGAGTAGTTTGGGGGCATGACGAACGAGCCCCGGAACCCAGCCGACGACGGCCCCGACGGCCCCGACGACGGGGCCGGCAACCCGTTCAAGGGCACCCCGTTCGAGCAGATGTTCAACGCCTTCGGCGGAGCCTTGGGCGGTGCCCTCGGCGGCGCGGGTGGTGCCGGGGGGCCGGGCGGGATGCCGGACCTGTCGGCGCTGATGGGACAGATGCAGGCGATGATGGCGCCGCACGAGGGCTCGGTGAACTGGAGCCTGGCCAAGGACGTCGCCCGCCGTACCGTCGCCGCCGAGCCCGACCCGACGCCGTCGGCGGCACAGCGGACCGCTGTCGCCGACGCCCTGCGGCTGGCCGACCACTGGCTCGACTCGGCCACCGAGCTGCCCTCGGGGGTCCGGTCGGCGGTCGCATGGAGCCGGGCGGAGTGGGTCGAGGAGACGGTCGGGGTGTGGAGGCGACTCGTCGAGCCGGTCGCCGAGCACGTGGTGGCCGCGATGGGCGACGCCCTGCCCGCCGAGGCGCGGGCGATGGCGGGCCCGCTGATCGGCATCCTGGGCCAGGCCGGCGGTGCGATGTTCGGCAACCAGGTCGGCCAGGCGCTGGGCGGGCTGGCCGGCGAGGTGCTCAGTGCCTCCGACATCGGCCTCCCGCTGGGCCCCGACGGCACGGCGGCGCTGCTGCCCACGAACGTCGAGGCGTTCGCCGCGGGCCTCGACGTCTCCGCCGACGACGTGCTGCTCTACCTCGCGCTGCGCGAGGCGGCGCACCAGCGGCTGTTCGGCCACGTGCCGTGGCTGCGGGCCCACCTGGTCGCCGCCGTGGAGGACTACGGCCGCGGCACCAGCATCGACGTGTCCAAGATCGAGGCCTCGATGCGCGACCTGGACCCGACGAACCCGGCCGCGATCCAGGAGGCGCTCGAGGGTGGGATGTTCGAGCCTGAGCGGAGTCCTGCCCAGCAGGCCGCGCTGACCCGCTTGGAGACCGCGCTGGCCCTCGTCGAGGGCTGGGTCGACGAGGTCGTCGGCCAGGCCACCGAGAGCCGGATGCCGCAGGCAGCCAAGATGCAGGAGGCGGTCCGCCGCCGCAGGGCGGCCGGCGGGCCGGCCGAGTCCGCGTTCGCCGCGCTGGTCGGCCTCGAGCTGCGGCCCCGGCGGCTTCGCGATGCCTCCGCGCTGTGGGGCTCGTTGCGCTCCCGCCGCGGCCAGGAGGCTCGCGACGCGGTGTGGAGCCACCCGGACCTGCTGCCCTCGGCGGCCGACCTCGACGACCCGCTGGGCTTCCAGGAGAACGGCGGAGGCACCGGCGCCGGGACCGGGTCGGACACCGGCGCCGGGACCGGGTCGGACACCGGGCCGGACACCGGGTCGGGGCTGAGCGACGCCGACTTCGACGCCGCGCTGACCGAGCTGCTCGACCGCGAGGCGCGCGGCGGCGACGGTCCTGACGACCCCTCGGCCCGCTGAGCGGGGCCCACCCCGCGGTCGGCACCGCCGGGTCGGCGCTCCGCGCGGACGCCCTGGCCACGCTGCGCGGCTGGTCCACCGCCGATCCCGGTCAGCAGGCGCTGCGGCGCAGCTACGTCGACCACCTCGTGGCCCGCCCCGACGCGATGACCCGCCGCGCGCACCCGGCCCACCTCACCGCCGGGGTGCTGGTGCTCTCCGGTGACCGTCGCGAGGTGCTGCTCACGCTGCACAGGAAGGCGCGGCGGTGGTTCCACCTCGGCGGGCACTGCGAGCCCGGCGACGAGACGCTGGCGCAGGCAGCGCTGCGCGAGGGCAGCGAGGAGTCGGGCATCGAGGGGCTGCGTCTGTCCCCCGGCCCGCTGCACCTGGACGCGCACCGCGTGGCGTTCTGCGGCGGCCATCCGGAGGTGACCCACCTCGACGTCCGCTACCTCGCCCTCGCTCCGACCGGCGCCCGGCCGGTGGTCAGCGAGGAGTCCCTGGCGGTGCGGTGGTGGCCGGTCGACGGGCTGCCGGACGGTGCCGACGACCTCGCAGCGCTGGTCGCGGCGGGCCTTGCCCGGGCCGCGGCGGAGCGTTAGCCGACCTCGCCCGCTTCCCCGGGCTCCCCGGCGAGCATCTCCGCCGCTCCCTGCGCGGAGCAGTCGGGCGGATCGGCCTCGATCCCGAGGTGGGAGGCCACGGCGACCCCTTCGAGGAAGCCCTTGGCACGCTCGGCCCGGGGGTAGCGGTCCACCCACGCCCAGAACACGGCGGTGTGCCCGGGCTCGAGCAGGTGGGCCAGCTCGTGGACCAGCACGTAGTCGATCACCCAGGACGGCATCCCACGCAGCCGGGTCGAGAGCCGGATCGAGCCGTCCCCGGGCGTGCAGCTGCCCCACCGGGTGTTCTGGTTGTCCACCCAGCGCACGCTGGTCGGCGCCGCCCGGCCCTCGAGGTGCCGGGTCGAGAGGTCGGCCGCCCGGCGGGCCAGGGCGGCGTCTCCCGGTCGCCGGCGACGCTCCGAGCGCTCCAGCCGCGCCAGCATCGTCGCCACCCACTCCCTCTCCTCGGCCCGAGTGAACCGGGCCGGCAGCAGCACCACGACCCTGCCCTCCTCGCGGTAGGCGGCCACCGTGCGGCGCCGGTTGCGCGAGCGGCGGACCTCCACGACCTCGTCGACCTCGTCGACCCGGTCGCCGGTTCTGGACCCGGCGATGCTCATGGCGACGATGTTACCGGCCGGTCCAGTCCAGCAGCCGCTCCGACGTCCAGGTGTTGACCACGCGTTCAGCAGGGATGCCGAGCCGGTCGACGCGGGCGGCGCCGTGGTCGAGGAAGTCCAGCTGGCCCGGCGCGTGCGCGTCGCTGTCGACCGAGAACAGGCAGCCGGCCTCCACCGCCAGCGCGACCAGGTCGTCGGGCGGGTCGCACCGCTCCGGCCGGGAGTTCACCTCCACCGCGACCCCGTGCTCGGCGCAGGCAGCGAACACCGAGGCGGCGTCGAACTCGCTCGGCGGCCTGGTGCCGCGACCGCCGGTCAGCAGCCGGCCCGTGCAGTGACCCAGCACGTCGGTCCGCGGGTTCCTGACCGCGGCCACCAGCCGCCGTGTCATCGCAGCAGCATCCATCCGCAGCTTGGAGTGCACCGAGGCCACGACCACGTCGAGCCGGTCGAGCAGATCATCGCTCTGGTCCAGCGACCCGTCGTCGAGGATGTCCACCTCGATGCCGCTCAGCAGCCGGAAGTCGGCCAGGTGGTCGTCGACCGCCGCCACCACGGCGAGCTGGGCCTCGAGACGCTCCGCGCTCAGCCCGTTCGCCACCCGCAGCCGGGGCGAGTGGTCGGTGAGCACGAGGTACTCGTGGCCGACCTCCACGGCCGTCATCGCCATCTCCTCGAGCGGCGAGCCACCGTCGGACCAGTCCGAGTGCGAGTGCAGGTCGCCACGCAGCGCCGCCCGCGTCGCTCCGTGCTCGGCCAGCGGCCCGGCGGTCCGCTCGAGCTCGAGGAGGTACGCCGGGGTGTCGCCCCGCACGCACTCGGTGACCACCGCCGCGGTCTTCGCCCCGATGCCGGGCAGGTCGCGCAGCGTGCCGGCCTCGGCCCGCTCCCGCACCTGCGCCGGTGGCAGCCGCACGAGGGTCGCCGCGGCGCCCCGGTAGGCCTTGATCCGGTAGCTGTCCGCCAGCCGCCGCTCGAGCAGGAACGCGATCCGACGCAGTGCCGCGACCGGGTCGGGGCCCTCCGGCCGGCTGCGCTGGTCGGGCCGTTCGGCAGGTGGCGGCACGCGCGGCTCCCTCCGGGTGTGGTGTGCGCCCATCCTGCCCCGAGGATGACCTGAGAGTGACCACGGACCGGGACCCCGTCTTCCTCCACAGCACCACCCACCACGTTCGTGCAGGTCAGAGGCGTGGTCCGGTGAGGCTCGGGCGAGTCCTCCACAGGGCCGTCCACCGACCCGCCGACCCGGCTCCACAGTCACCGAGAGTGTCTCCACAGGTTGTCCCCAGGGTTGTCCACAGGGGTGGACGGCGGTGCGTTGACCCCTGCCGCAGCCGGGCCTAGGTTGGTCCGCGGCTGAGGTCCCCGACCCTTCGGGGCGGCGCTCGCAAGGGGAAGGCGAGTGGCGCATCAGGAGGGCCGGGGACCTCGCCGCCTGTCCGCCGACCGGCTGGCGGACGATCCGTCCCGGGCCGAGCGACGACCTCACCAACCGGACTTCTCGCGCGCAGCCGGGGCAGGACTCCGGCGCGGGGAAGCCCACGCCTCCGCGCAACCGCCCGTCCGCTGCCGTAGTCTGCGGAGCGGTCGCACCCCAGTGACCGCGGCGAGGCCTGTTCCGGGCCCCTCGCCGACGACCGGTTCGACAACAGCAAGGAGGCCGTCATGGCAGAGACCTGGAGCGGCGAGTTCTACTGCGTGAAGTGCAAGGAGAAGCGCGAGGCCTCGGGCGAGGTCAAGGTGAACGACAAGGGCACCCGGATGGCGAAGGCCGTCTGCCCGGTCTGCAGCACCAACCTCAACCGCATCCTCGGCAAGGCCTGACCGCACCGCCCCGGCCCTGGCCGGCGCACCATCCGGCCTCCGGCCGGCGCACCATCCGGCCTCCGGCCGGCGCACCATCCGGCCCCTGGCCGGCGCACCCGCACCACCTGGCCCCCGGCCAGGGCACCACGAGGCCGCCCGGCCTCGACACCGTCTCGACGCGGGCCACCCGGCCGACCGGCCCGGGGGCCCGCGTCCGTGTCCGGTCCGCTGCCCGCCGTGACCGCGGCGGCGGGTCAGCTCCGGCTCGGGCGCCGACACGTCGACGCCATCGTCCCCAGCCGGCCGCGGCCGTCCGGAGGCTCACCTCCCTGTGGAGGAGCAGTCGCCCCGGCGCTGTCAACGCGGCACCCTGACCTTCATGTCCGCCGAGCAGCACCACTCCGCCGCGTCCGCGCAGCACGCCGACCCGGCCGCCTCCGCTCCCGCAGCCCGCCGAGCCGCCCGCCGAGCCGGCCCCCGACCGACGCTGCGGCCCGGCAGCCATGTCCTGCGACGCAGCCCCGCCGAGCTGCAGGTGGGATTGGACCCCGCCACCGCGCTGGTGCTGCCCGACGCTCCGGCGGTCCGGACCTCGTTGCGGCTGCTCGCCGAGGCCGCGCCCGTGGGGCGGCACGCCGCCCCCAGCGGCGACCCGGGGACCCTCGAGGTGCTGACCGCACACGGCCACACCCTCGACGAACGAGAGCTGCGCGCCGTGCTGGTCGCGCCGGGCCTGGACAGCCCGGCCGCGGCAGCCCTCGCCCGGTCGAGCGGCGCCGACGCCGCGACCAGCGCATCCCGGCGCCGGGCGGTCCGCACCAGGATCACGACGTTCGGACCGCCTGCGCCCGCGACGCTGGCGGACCCGCTGCGGGACCTGGTGGCTGCCGCCGGCCTCACGGTCCTCCGGACCGCTGCGCCCGAGGGCACCGGGCCCGCGCCGGAACACACCTCGGGGCAACCATCGGGGCACCCGCCGGGCGTGACGGTCCTGGTCGGGGTCGGCGAGCCCCACCGCGAGCAGGTCGACCCGCTGGTCCGGGACGGAACGCCGCACCTGCTCGTCCGGATGACCGAGGGGCGCGCCGTCATCGGGCCGTTCGTGGTACCCGGGACGACGGCCTGCCTGCGCTGCTTGGACGCCCACTGCACCGACGCGGACCAGGCCTGGCCGCTCCTGGTGCGCCAGTACGCCGAGGCGGTGCTGCGGCCGCGCCCCGACGGCGCGGCCGAGCCGGTCGACCCGTCGCTGGCGGCACTGGCCCTGGCCTGGGCGGTCCGAGACCTGACGGCGTACGCCGAGGGACGCTGCCCGTCCACCTGGTCGGCCACCGTGACGCTGCCCCCGTTCCCGGACCGGCTGGAGACCCGGGCCTGGCTGCGTCACCCGGGCTGCGGCTGCTCGTGGCAGTGACTCGCGAAGTGTCCACCCCGCTGGGCCGGGTCGGACACAATGGCGCCATGACCGATCTCCCCCGCCGAGCCGCCGCCAGGACCGCTCGGCTGGCGGCGCTGCCACTCGGGTACGCCGGCCGCACCGCGGTCGGGATGGGCCGCCGGCTGGGGGGCGCCCCCGCCGAGGCGGTCATGAGCGACGTGCAGCGACGGACGGCCGAGCAGCTGTTCCGGACGCTCGGCGAGCTCAAGGGCGGCGCCATGAAGCTCGGGCAGGCGCTGTCGGTGTTCGAGTCGGCGCTGCCCGAGGAGCTGGCCGCCCCCTACCGCAAGGAGCTGACCCGGCTCCAGGACTCGGCGCCGCCGATGTCCGCGAGCACCGTGCGCAACGTGCTCGCCGGTGAGCTGGGCACGACGTGGCGCTCCCGGCTGGTCGAGTTCGACGAGGTCCCCGCTGCTGCCGCGTCCATCGGCCAGGTGCACCGCGGCCGGTGGTCCGACGGACGCGAGGTCGCCGTCAAGCTGCAGTACCCCGGCGCCGGCGACGCCCTCCTGGGCGACCTGCGGCAGATCGGCCGGGTGGCCCGGACCTTCGGCGGGGTGTTCCCCGGCATCGACATCAAGCCGTTGGTGGCCGAGCTGGAGGCCCGGGTCGCCGAGGAGCTCGACTACGGCCTGGAGGCCGCAGCGCAACGCGCGTTCGCCACGGCGTTCCGCGACGACCCCGACGTGCTGGTCCCCGACGTGGTCGCCCACACCGACCGCCTGCTGGTCTCGGAGTGGGTGGCCAGCGACGGCTCGCTGGCCCGGCTCATCGCCGAGGGCACCCAGGAGCAGCGCGACCACTACGGCACGACGTACGCGCGCTTCCTCTTCGACGGCCCCCGGCGCGCGGGCCTGCTGCACGCCGACCCGCACCCCGGCAACTTCCGGATCCTGCCGACCGTGGGCGGGTCGCTGGGCGGCCTCGGCGTCGTGGACTACGGCGCGGTCGCCCGGCTGCCCGAGCGCAGCCTGCCCCGCAGCATCGGGTCGCTGATCCGCATCGCGACCTACGACGACTACGACGACGTCGCCGCGGGACTGCGGTCCGAGGGGTTCATCCGTCCCGGCATCACCGTCGCCGCCGAGGAGCTGCGCCAGTACCTCGGCCCGTTCGTGGAGCCGGCCCGGCACGAGACGTTCACGTTCTCCCGGGAGTGGATGCGCGAGCAGTTCTCCCGCGTCGGCGACCCCCGCCAGCCCGGCGCCGCGCTGGCGCTCCGGCTGAACCTGCCGCCGTCCTACCTGCTCATCCACCGGGTCTGGGCGGGCAGCATCGGGGTGCTCTGCCAGCTCGAGGCGACGGTTCCGTTCCGCGCGATGCTCGAGGAGGCGCTGCCGGGGTTCAGCGGCGACTGACGGGCCGGACCTCGCCAGCCTCCGGCACGGGCTCGCTCACCACCACTCGCTGTCGAGCTTGCCCTCCATCGCTCGCAGGTGCTCGCGGGAGCAGGTCGGGCAGAACAGCTTGGCGCGGCCGCGTTCCACCGCCGTGGACCACGTCAGCGGCAGCCGGTCCGACGCGTCGGGCGCCGAGGCACCGCAGAAGTCGCAGACGGCGGGGCTCATCGGGTCATCGTAGGACGCCGACCGCCCGCGTCCCGGTGGTGCGGGGACGCGGGCGGTACGGGCCAGGCGGCACGGGCCAGGCGGACTCACAGCGTGCGGGCGATGGCCAGGCGGGCCTCCAGGGCTGCTCGCTCGGCCTTGGCCGACAGCCGTCTCGCCAGCACGACGGCGTGGACTCGGCGACGCTTGCGCGCCTCGTCCAGCCGAGCGTCCAGCTGCGCTCGAGCCAGGTCCTCGTAGATCAGGGTCATCTCGTGCTCCGGTCGATAGGTTCGGGTGCGGTCGCTCACGCGGCCACCGGGTGCTTGCGTGGCCGACCCCGGGGGCGCTTGCGGGGGACGACGACGCCGTGCTCGAACAGCTGGCCACCCCAGACGCCCCACGGCTCGTGACGCGCCAGGGCGCCGGCCAGGCAGTCCGCCAGCACGGGACAGCCCAGGCACAGCGCCTTGGCCGCCTCCACGTCGGCGGGGGTCTCGGCGAAGAACAGCTCGGGGTTCTCCTGCCGGCAGGGCAGCGCGCCCCTGGCGTCGTCCGGCGCGACGACGGCGTCGAGGACGCTGGTACTCATCTGGACACCTCCTCGTGAGGTCGGTTCGTGGTCGGTCTGGTGAGGACCGCGGCCGGAGAACACGACGGCCGCGGATCCCGGATCGGGTTCCGCGGCCTGGAGGCTGCCGAGCTGACGGGAGGTCTGCTAGGTCGGCGGGCTCCAGGCGGACAGAGCCGGGTCGAGAGGCATGAAGGTGGGCGCACCGGTGCGGTGGCCGGTCTCGAGATCCGTGCCGGCGACGACGCCGGGCAGGGTGGCGAGGACCGGGGTGCCACCGACAGCGGGCACACAACCCTGCGACGTGACCGGGTAGGTCACTGCCGCGAGGCCCGCCGTCGAAGAGACGGAGGGACGCACCGACGGCAGGACGGCGCGACCGAGGTCGACGCGCTCGATGACGTGGGTGATGGTCACGGTCGTCACCTCCTGGTCTGGTCGGCTCGGCACCGTCGGTGCCGTGGCTGCGGTCGTTGCGCGGGCGGTCATGCGGGTGGAACGACGGTACCGCCGGGTCCCAACGGCTGCAATCGATTTATCGCCGGGTTTCTCGCTGCCCCGTGACCGTCCGGTGCGAGCGGCCATCAGTCGACGGTGGCCGGCTCGCCCGCCACCACGGCGAGCACGTCGTCGGCGTACTTGTCGAGCTTCGAGCGCCCGATCCCGTTGATCCGCAGCAGCGCCCGCTCGTCGCTGGGCTTCACCTCCGCGATCGCCTGCAGGGTCAGGTCGGTGAACACGACGTAGGCCGGGACCTTCTCGGCGCCGGCCCGGGTGATCCGCCAGGCCCGCAACCGCTCGAACAGCTCCTCGTCGTAGGAGGCCGGACAGCCCTCGCAGCGGCCGACCTTGCGCTCCGCGGTCGAGGACAGCGGCTGCGCGCACTCGCGGCAGTGCGCGACCCCCTTGCGCTTGGCGGCGGCTCCTCCCCGCCCCGACGCGGCCCGGTCCGACCCGACCTCCGGGCGCAGCCCGGCCAGGAACCGGGACGGTTTGCGCGACGCCCGGCCGCCGGGGTTGCGCGAGGTCGCCCACGACACGGTCAGCGAGCGCCGGGCCCGGGTCATGCCGACGTAGAGCAGCCGGCGCTCCTCCTCGACCGCGGCGGCTCCCTCGGCGTACACGATGGGCATCACCCCCTCGTGCATCCCGGCCAAGAACACCGCGTCCCACTCCAGGCCCTTCGCGGCGTGCAGGGTGGCCAGCGTGACCCCCTCCGCGACCGGGGCGTGCTGCTCGGCCGCGCGACGGTCGAGGTCGGCCACGAACTCCGCGAGCGTCGCGCCTGCGTCGGCGGCCTGCATCTCCTCCGCCTGGCTCACGATGGCCTGCAGCGACTCCCACCGGTCCCGGACGTTGCCCCGCCCGGTCGGCGCCTGCTCGGTCCAGCCCACCCCGGAGAGCACCGCGCGAGTCTCGGCGCCCAGGGTCCCCGGCCCGTCCGGCTCGGTCGGCTCCTCCCTGCGGCCGCGCGCGCTGCCCCGTAGCAGCGTGACCGCCTGCTTGACCTCGGCGCGGTCGAAGAACCGGGCCGCGCCCCTCACGACGTACGGCACCCCCCGGGCGGCCAGCGCCTCCTCGAACGCCTCGGACTGGGCGTTGACCCGGAACAGCACCGCGATCTCGCGGGCCGGGGTGCCGGCACTCGTCAGCGCCAACGCGTCCGCCGCGACCTGGCCGGCCTCGGCGACCTCGTCGGCGTGCTCGACGAAGCCGACCTCCGGTCCGGGCTCGCGCTGCGCGCGGAGCCGGACCCCGGCGCTGGCGGTGCCGGCGAGCAGCCGGTTCGCGGCGTGGACCACCTGCGGGGACGACCGGTAGTTGCGGACCAGCTCCACCGAGGTCGTGCCGGGGCGCGTCCGCGCGAAGTCACGCAGGTAGGAGGCGTTCGCTCCGGCGAAGGAGTAGATCGTCTGGGCCGGGTCCCCCACCACGCACAGGTCCTGGCGGCCACCGAGCCACAGGTCGAGCAACGCGGCCTGGATCGGGCTGACGTCCTGGAACTCGTCGACGACGAACCAGCGGTACTGCCGGCGGACCTGCGCGGCCACCCGCTCGTCCTCCGTCAACAGGGCCGCTGCGCACAGCAGCACGTCCTCCATGTCCATGCGGCCCTGGTTGCGCTTGACGTCCTCGTAGGTCGCGAAGACCCGGGCCACGGTGTCCGGGTCGTGCCCGGACACGGAGCGGCCCCGGGCCTGGGCGACCCGGGCATAGTCGTCGGGGCGGACGTTGCTGACCTTGGCCCACTCCACCTCGCTGGCGAGGTCGCGCAGCGTGGCCTGGTCGGTCCCGACACGGTTGCGCCGGGCGGCGTTGCCGAGCAGCCCCAGCTTGGAGTCGACCAGCACCGGCAGCTCGCCGCCGTAGACCTTCGGCCAGAAGAACCGCGCCTGCCGGAGCGCGGCGGAATGGAAGGTGCGGGCCTGGACGCCGCCGGCCCCGAGGTCACGCAACCGGGTGCGCATCTCCCCCGCGGCCCGCGTCGTGAACGTGACGGCCAGCACCTCGGAGGGGTTGTAGACGCCGGTCGCGACGCCGTAGGCGATCCGGTGCGTGATCGCCCGGGTCTTCCCCGTGCCTGCGCCGGCCAGCACCCGGACCGGGCCGTGCAGCGCTGCCGCGACCTCCCGCTGCTCGGGGTCGAGGGCCTCGAGCAGCTGGTCGGCGCCTGGAGCGACCCCAGTCTGAAACGGCATCGGTGGAACAAACTCCTCGGCTCGGCTGTTGGCGCAGACGATCGGACACCCGTCGCACCGGGTCGACGCGTTCAGCGTAGACGTGAGGAAGGACAGTCATGACTGCCAGCACCACCAGCACCACCGAGGGCCTGACCAGGGGCGCCGCCGTCACGATGTACTCCACGCCCTGGTGCGGCTACTGCCACCGGCTGCGCAGCCAGCTCGACCGCGAGGGCATCGCCTACGAGGTGGTCGACATCGAGCAGGTGCCCGAGGCCGCCGCCGTCGTGGAGCGGGTCAACCGGGGCAACCAGACCGTGCCCACGCTGGTCTTCAGCGACGGGTCGGCGCAGACCAACCCGTCGGTGGCGCAGGTGAAGGCCAAGCTGGCCGAGCTCGGCTGAGCCCGCGCCGCCGGGCCGCCTCCCGCGCGAACCCGGTGGAGCCGGCCGGCTGAGGCCGCCCGCGCCCCGGGCTCACCAGGAGCCGGGCAGCGGCCCGCCGTACCACGCCTCCACCAGCGACCGGCTGATCGAGACGCCGCCCGGCAGCACCAGCGTGCCGGCCTCGGCCTCGGCCTTCAGCTGCTCGCGGGTGAACCACCGGGCGTCGCTGATCTCGTCGTCGTCCACGGAGATCTCGGTGGTGACGGCGCGGGCGAAGAACCCGACCATCAGGCTCTGCGGGAACGGCCACGGCTGGTTGCCGAAGTAGCGGACGTCGTCGACCTGGACGCCCGCCTCCTCGGCCACCTCCCGGACCACCGCGTCCTCCAGGGACTCCCCGGGGTCGACGAACCCGGCGAGCGTGGAGTACCTGCCCTCGGGCCAGGAGTCCTGACGGCCGAGCAGCGCCCGGTCCCCGTCGACGACGAGCATGATGACGGCCGGGTCGGCGCGCGGGAACTGCTGGCGGGAGCACTGCTGGCAGACCAGCACGTGCCCGGCCGCGGTCGGGTCGAGCCGGCCGCCGCAGCGGGGACAGAACCGGTGCGAGGCGTGCCACTCCGCGAGCGCGAGCCCGTGCACCAGGAAGCCGAGGTCGGGCTCGTGCAGCGTCGCGAGCACCTCGCGCGGCGAGAACCAGCGTTGCGCGTCGGGGGCCTCCTCGACGACGACCACGAAGTGCGGCAGCTCCTCGCGCACCCCGAGGAACAGCCGCAGGCCGTCCGCGGGCACGTCGGCCGGGGCCTGCCAGCGCAGCCGCTCCCCTGCCTCGTCGACCGGGACCGTCGTCCCCGCCATCGGCAGCACCCGGGTCGCGGCGTCCGCCCAGGCGGCCGTCAGCCACGCCTCGTCGACGCGGCGCTCTCCCACCCGCTCGTGGGTGCGGACGGACAGCGCGATGTCGGTCGACCCGGGCGCGGGGAAGGGCGGCAGCGTCACGACGCTGACCCTACGACGCGCTCGGCCGACCCGGTGACCAGCCGCTCCAGCTCGGCCCGGCCGGGCAGGTCGTCCGGCTCGACGAGCCGGCCGCTGCGGACGTAGTAGAACCCTGCCCGCACCCGGTCGAGGGGCACACCGGCCAGCTCGGCCCAGGCCAGCCGGTAGACGGCCAGCTGCAACGGGTCGGCGGTGTGCGCGCGGTTGGTCTTCCAGTCCACCACCAGGAAGCCGTCGTGCCCGGTGCCGGTGCCGGTGCCGGTGCCGGTGTCGGTGTCGGTGTCGGTGTCGGTGTCGGTGTCGGTGTAGACGGCGTCGATGCGCCCCCGGACCACCTGGCCGGCGAGGACGAGCGCGAACGGCGCCTCTGTGGCGTGGGGACGGCGCGAGCCGAACGGGCCGGCCGCGAACGCCGTCTCCAGCTCGGCCAGGTCGGCCTCGTCGTCGATCTCGGCATCCGCGCGGCCGGGCAGCTCGTCGGGGTCGATGAGGTCCTGCTGCCCGAACCGCGCCTCGACCCAGGCGTGGAACCGGGTGCCGAACCGCGCCGCCGGTGACGGGCGCCGCGGCATCGGGCGGGCCAGGTCGGTGGCGAACCGCTCCGGGTCCTCGCGCAGCCGGGCCAACGCTGTCGCGGACAGGCTGGAGGGCAGCGGCACCTCGACGTGCTCGGCTCGGTCGGCCCGGGCCTCGTCGAGCAGCTTCCCCAGCTCCTCGTCCCACTCGCCCACGCGGGCGGCCTCCACCACGTCGAGCCCCCCGTCGAGCCCGCCGTCGAGCTCCCCGTCGAGCCCGTACGGCTGCCGTCCCGCATCGTCGTCCGACCCCTGGGCGGCACGCCGTGACAGCGCGCCCCGCACCAGCTCGGCGGCCCGGAGCCGGCGCTCGACCTCGCCGGCGTGCGCCTCCATCGGCCACGACCTCGCCGTCGGCACGGCGGTCAGCGGGTTGACGGCACCCCTCGCCGGCTTGTCCCGCCAGCACTCCGGCGCCTCGCCCCACCGCGCCAGCGTGGCGCGAAGCGTCTCCTGGTACGGCGACGGCCCGAGCGGGGTGGTCCGGGTCGGCGTCCAGCAGAACGACGAGACCACCAGCAGGTGCCGGGCGCGGGTCAGCGCGACGTAGCCGAGCCGCAGCTCCTCCTGGCGCTCGTGGACCTTGCTGTCGGCGGCGAAGCGGGTGAGGTCGTCGGCCGACCATCCTGCGGTCCCGGGCAGGTCGCGCGCGTCGCCGCGCAACGGGTAGGGCAGCACCCCGGGCCCCGCGGTCCACTTCGTCCGGGTGGTGCCGCTCGGGAAGCGGCCGTCGCTGACGCCGACCAGGAACACCGCGTCCCACTCGAGCCCCTTGGCCCGGTGGACGGTGAGCAGCTTGACCGAGTCCGCCTCGGTCGGGGTGGCCACGTCGAGGCCGGTCCCGTAGTCGTCCTCCGCCTGCAGGTAGGCCAGCAGCGCGGGCAGCGTGACCGCCCCGTCGACCGCCGAGAACTCCGCGACCGCCCGCACGAACAGGTCCAGGTTGTCGCGGCGCGCCTGCGCCGCCGGGCTCACCGAGGAGGCCAGCTCGACGTCGATGCCGGTGGTGTCCACGATCCGCCGGACCAGGTCCAGCAGCGGCTCGCTCGCGTGGGCCCGAAGGTAGCGCAGCTCCGCCGCCAGCAGCGAGAACCGCTCGCGCGCCTCGGCGGAGTAGCCGGCCGGCCCGGGGGCGGTGAGCGCGTCGCTGAGCGAGACCACCTCGGTCGGGTCCGCCCCTGCCACCGCGGCCTCGAGGTCCTCGACGAGGTCGCGCCGCCGGTCCCGGTCGCGGGGCTCGCCGAACCGGGTCAGCTCCCGGGCCCGGGCTCCGAGCAGCGCGAGGTCGCGGGGGCCCACCGCCCACCGAGGCCCGGTCAGCAGCGTCAGCAGCTCGGCGTTCGCCGTCAGGTCGTGCAGCAGCGTCAGCGTCGCGACGACCTCGGCCACCTCGGGGAGCCGCAGCAGTCCCTGCAGGCCGACGATCTCCACCGGGATCCCGGCCTCGGTCAGCGCGTCGAAGACGGCGGCCGCGTGGGCGTTGTCCCGGGTGAGCACCCCGATCTCCCGCCAGGCCGGCGACGCCATGGCGCGGTGGGTCGCGAGCACCTGCTCGGGAAGCCAGGCGAGCTCCTCGAGCGAGGTCTCGTGGACGACGACGCGGACCCGACCCGGCACCGCGCCCGGCGCCGGCTCCAGCTCGGCCACCGTCCCGAACTGGCGGTAGAGCGGGGCGGCGAGGTCGTTGGCGGCCTCCAGGATGCGGGCGTCCGAGCGGCGGTTGACGGTGAGCGGATACGTCGCGACGTCGGTGCCGCCGTCCGCGGCCGGGAAGTCCGCCCCGAACCCGACGATGTTGGAGACCGAGGCGCCCCGCCAGCCGTAGATCGCCTGGTTGGGGTCTCCCACGGCACTGACCGGGTGCCCGCGGCCGGACTCGACGTCGGGGCCCGAGAACAGCCGGCTCAGCATCAGCGCCTGCGCCACCGAGGTGTCCTGGTACTCGTCGAGCAGCACCACGCGGTAGGTCGAGCGCTGCACGGCCCCCACCTCGGGCTGCTCGTCGGCCAGCCGGGCACCGAGCTCGATCTGGTCGGAGAAGTCCATCAGCCCTAGCTCGCGCTTGCTGCGGCGGTAGGACTCCACCAGGTCGAGCAGCTCCTCGCGACGGCCGAAGGTGTTGAGCACCTTCGACACCAGGTCCCGCTTGGTCTTCCCGGACTCCGCGGCCAGCGCCTGCTCGACGCCGGGCGTGGCGCGTGCCTGGAACCCGCGCACCGCGTCGGGGCCGACCAGGTGCTCGCTCATCGCGCCGTCGAGGGCGAGCAGCGCGTTGATGACGGTCGCGGGATGGTCGCTGAGCAGCTCGACCCGGCCGCGGTGCCGGGCCACCACCCGGGCCGCCAGCTGGTAGCGGGTGGCGTCCGCGACGACCCGGGTGTCGGGCTCGTGCCCGATCCGCAGGCCGTGCTCGGTCAGCAGCGAGGCGGCGTAGGCGTTGTAGGTCAGCACGGTGGGCTCCTCGGCCTCCGGCTGCTCGCTCGGCGAGCTCCCGGGAGGCTCCGCGGCGACCGGCGGCCGTGACCCGGGCGGCCGCAGGATGCCCGCGGCCCGCAGCGAGCTGCGCACCCGCAGCGCGAGCTCGTGGGTCGCCTTGGTGGTGAAGGTCAGCCCGAGCACCTGCTGCGGCTCGACCAGGCCGGAGGCGACCAGCCAGACCACCCGCGCGGCCATCACGGTGGTCTTGCCCGATCCGGCGCCGGCGATGACGACCTGCGGTGCGAGCGGCGCGGTGACGGCGGCGAACTGCTGGTCGCTGAGCGGGTAGTCCGTCCCGGTGAGCCGGCGCAGGTCCTCCGGTGTCCCCAGCCTCACGACAGCACCGTCCCGGCCGCCTTGGTGGGGCAGACGGCGTGGAAGGAGCAGTGCTCGCAGTGCTTGCCCGGGGTCGCGTCGAAGACCTCGCCGCGGACCACCTGCGCCGCCGTCATCAGCTGCCGCTCGACCGTGGTGACCCCGTCTGGCCCCAGCGGCTGCGGGTCCTGCTTCTGGATCTTGGCGCCGGCGGCCAGCGCCTTGCGCAGCTGCACCAGCTCCGCGCCGCCGGGCACGCCCGGCCCGGCGTCGCGCGCTGCGAGCAGGTCGTCGGCGGCGCCGTGGCGCACGGCGTGCTGGTAGAGCCCGAGCTGGGCGTGCTGCGGCAGGTCCTTGTCGGGAGGGGGGTACTTCGAGGTCTTCAGGTCCACCACCACCACCCGGCCGTCGTCGTCGACCTCGAGCCGGTCGGCGTACCCCTCGAGGCGGACCCGCTGCCCGTCGGGCAGCGTCACCTCGGCGGACAGGTGCTGCTCGGTCGCCACCACGGTGCGGGCACCGGGCGCGGTGTGCCAGTCCAGGAACCGGGCCAGCGCGACCCGGACCTGCTCCCGCTCCCGCGCACCGGACCACGGCGTCCGGAAGGCGACCCGGCCCCACACCGTGTCGACGTGGCCCATCAGCTCGGCCAGGACCTCCTCGCGCGAGCCGCCCTCGGCCCGGATCTCCGCCTTCGCGACCCGGTCGGCCAGCGCGTGCACCACCATCCCGAAGCCCTGGGACTGCGTCGAGGCGCTCTCACCGCCGGCACGACGCTCCAGGAACCACTTGGCCGGGCAGGTCAGGATCGACTCGAGCGCGCTCGCGGTGAGCGTGACCGGCTGGTCGGGCCGGGTCAGCGGGACAGAGGAGAGGCTGCGGGCCCGGGTCCCCCACCAGTGGCCCGGGTCCGCGGCGGGCACCAGCGGCCGGCCCCGGTGACCCGCCTGCGCGAGCACGGCGAGCCGCTCGGCGGCGGCGGAGCGCAGCGCCGGCGACGACGCCGGGTCCGAGAGCGCCCGGCGCAGGTCGGCGACCAGGCCCGCCAGCGACAGCGGCCGCGGCGGACGGCCCTGGAGGTGCCGGTGCGTGACGTAGCCGCCGGCCCCCTGGCTGCTCGCCGCCGCGGTCAGCTCGTCGACGAACCGGGACGGCTGCTCGCCGTCGTCCTCCGGGGAGGCCACCGCGGTGACGACCAGGCGCTCCCGCGCCCGGGTGCAGGCGACGTAGAAGAGCCGTCGCTCCTCGGCCAGCTGGGCGGACCGCGCCAGCGGCGGCAGCACCCCGTCGCTGCCGATGCGGTCGGCGTGCAGCAGCGACGAGCGCCGCCGCAGGTCGGGCCAGGCGGCGTCCTGGACGTGCGCGACCACCACCAGGCGCCACTCCAGGCCCTTGGACCGGTGGGCGGTGAGCAGCCGCACCGCACTGCCCCGCACTCCTCGCTCGGCGAGCGTGTCGGCGGGGATCTGCTGGGCGCGCAGGGTGGCCAGGAAGCTGGCGACGCTGGTGTGCCCCCGCTGCTCCTCGGCCCTGGCGGCGGCCTCGAACAGCGCGCAGATCGCGTCCAGGTCGCGGTGCGCCAGCCGGGCGGCCTGACCGCCCAGGTCGACGCCGCGTCGCAGCCGCCGGGGCCAGTCGGTGCCGGCCCACAGCTCGTAGAGCACCTCCTCGGCGGTCGCGCCGGCCTCGAGCAGGTCGCGACCCCGACGCAGCAGCCAGGCCAGCCCCCGGGCCCGGTCGGCTCCGGGGACGTCCACCCCGGCCAGCGAGTCGGGGTCCACGAGGGCGTGGCGCAGCAGCTCGGGCGACGTGCGGTCGCCGTCGCCCGACCGCTCCCGGACCCGCAGCGCGCGGGCGAGCGTCCGCACCTCGGTGGCGTCCAGACCGCCCACCGGCGACGCGAGCAGCGACTCCACCCGGTCGGGACCCAGCCAGTCGGGGTGGGCAGGGTCGTCGTGGTCCAGGTCGACGACGGCGCGCAGCGCCTCCAGCAGCGGCAGCACGGCCGGCTCCTGCGACAGCGGGGTGTCGTCGCTGGCCACCTCCACCGGCACGCCGGCGGCGGCCAGCGAACGACGCAGCCGCGG
Source organism: uncultured Actinomycetota bacterium (assembly GCA_963781695.1). Lineage (GTDB taxonomy): Bacteria > Actinomycetota > Actinomycetes > Propionibacteriales > Nocardioidaceae > Nocardioides_B. The sequence continues at coordinate 140,123 of CAWAGE010000004.1, read as the reverse complement.
GATGGTGGCCCGCCCGGAGCGGACCAGCACCGCCATCTGGGACCAGGGCACCCCCTGCTCGAGGTGGGCGCGGCGCAGCAGGTCCGCGACGTGCTCGGTCTCGGCGCGCTCGGTGTCGAAGGTGAGCACCTCCGCGCGGCCGGAGCCGTGCCGGCCTCCCGGCCCGGCCGGCCGGCCGGCCGCGGCCACGCCGTGACGGCCGGCACCGTCGACCGGGACCGCCTCGGGATCGCGGAACGCCGCGAACGTGTCCGCGTCCACAGACCCCGTCGTCGGCAGCCCGGAGACCACGGCGCGGGAGAGCCGCAGCAGGCGCGGACCGAACCGCCGGGTCACCCGCAGCGCGACGGTGTCGGCAGGGCGGCCGTCACGGCGGGGGAAGGCCCGGGGGAAGTCGAGGATGCCGCGGACCTCCGCCCCGCGGAAGGCGTAGATCGACTGGTCCGGGTCGCCGACCACGACGAGGTCCCGACCGTCCCCGGCCAGCGCCTGCAGCAGCCTGACCTGGCTCGGGTCGGTGTCCTGGTACTCGTCGACGAGGACGTGGGCGAACCGGGCGCGCAGCTCGGCGCGGATCTCGGGCTGCTCGGCCAGCAGCACGGCACGGTGGATCAGCTCGGGGTAGTCGATGGCGCTCTGGTCGTCGAGGATCACCTGGTACTGCTGCATGAACCGGGCAGCGGCCACCAGCTCCGGGACGTCCGCGTCGAGGCCGAGCTCCTTGAGGTCGAGCGGGTCGAGGCCCTTCTCCCGGGCGCGGGCCAGGACCGCCTGCACCTCCCGGGCGAAGCCTCGGGTCCGCACCGCGCGGGCGAACGACGCGGGCCACAGCGAGCCGTCCGGGTCGCCGGCCAGCAGCTCGGCGAGGATCACGTCCTGCTCGGGCGCAGACAGCAGCCGCAGCGGCGCGGCGTAGAGCTCGGCGGAGGAGTAGCGCCGCACCAGCCCGTAGGCGAAGGAGTGGAACGTCGAGGCCAGCGGACTGGCCAGGGTGCGGCCGAGGCGCCCGGTGACCCGGTCCCGCAGCTGCTCGGCCGCCTTGCGCCCGAAGGTGAGGACGAGCACCGAGTCCGGCTGGGCCCCGCGCCGCTCGATCCGGTCCACCACCGCCTCGACCAGCGTGGTGGTCTTCCCGGTGCCCGGCCCTGCCAGCACCAGCAGCGGGCCGCCCGGGTGCTCGACGACCGTCCGCTGCGCCGGGTCGAGCGCCGGCGCCGACAGCGGCGTCGAGCGGGCGTGGGCGGGGCGGTAGCTGGTCACCGCGACATCCCACCAGACCCGGCCGACACTCCTCTCAGCGCCGCCACGGGGCCGGCCGGCCGTGCAGCCACCACTCGAGCCACCGGGTCAGCCGTGGCAGCACCACGTAGGTCATCACCGGGGTCATCAGCAGCGTGGTGGCCAGCACCCGCGCCACGGTGCCCAGCCCGGGCACCAGCTGCGCCAGCAGCAGCCCGGTGAGCAGGCTGAGCGGGAAGAACGCCGTCCAGATCATCACGGCCTGCTTCCAGCGCGGCGGCGCCGCCGGCGGCGGCCGGAGGTCCTCGACGTCGTGCTGCTGGGGGGCGTCGAACCAGCCCTCGATCCCGGTGCGCCGCTCGCGGCGGGACTCGCCCACCAGCCCTTGGGCGGAGCCGAGCCACCAGGCGCGCTGCGGTGAGGCCTCCCACACCGACAGCGACCGGTCGCTGTCGAAGCGGTAGAGCATGTGCCACTCGTCGGAGTCGGGCGACGGCCGGACCCAGCCGGTGCCCAGGAACCCGGGGAACCGCTCGGCCAGCGAGGACCCGGCCCGCACCCAGGCGAGCATCTGGTCGCCGCGGCCCGGCTCGATGTGCCGGGTGATGGAGACCGTCACCGGGACGGCGGGGCCGTGATCGGGCTCGCTCACGCCACCACCCTAGGGGCGGACGGTGCTCGGCCGCTCCGGACCCGGCCACCACCCGGCGCGGGCCAGGTCCACCCGGCCCGAGGGGCGCAGTGGCGTCCCCTCGTCGCGGTAGTGGGCGAGGGCCTCCTCGCCGTGGCTCGGCGGCAGCGAGCCGTCGGCCCGCACCACCCGCCACCACGGCACCGCCCCGCCGTGACCGGAGAGCACCCGGCCGACGCTGCGGGGACCGTGATGACCGACCGCCTCCGCGAGGGCGCCGTACGTCGTCACGCGACCGGGAGGCACCCGCTCGACGAGCGAGAGCACCGCCTCGACGAAGTCCTCGGCGTCCACGACGGCGACTCTAGGCGGCGACGCTCCGCGTCGACTCGGTGCACCGGGCGGACCCTGGGACCGGACCGAACATCGGCGGGGCCCGGGCCCCCCCAGGGAGTCCGGGCCCGCCGCCCGTGGCGCGTGGGGTCGCCACGGGTCTGCTCTCGTGCCACCCGCTTCAACGAGGCCGGACCGAGAAGGTCACGGCCGGGACGGGATTCTTTTTCGAGGACCGTGGAGACAGCAATTCCCCAGCACGCGCCGGACCCCCGCCGACGGTGCCTGCGGGGGTCCGGGGTGGAGCGTGGTCAGTAGGCGGGCTGCGAGGGGTCGATCTGGCTGACCCAGGCCACGACGCCACCGCCGACGTGCACGGCGTCGGTGTAGCCCGCGCCCTGCGCCACGGCCAGCGCCTCCGCGGAGCGGACGCCGGACTTGCAGTGCAGCACCAGCTGCTTGCTGCCGCCGGTGAGCCGCTGCAGCTCGTCGAACGCGCTGCCGTTGAGGAACTCGCCCTTGGGGATGAGCACCGAGCCGGGGATCCGGTTGATCTCGTACTCGTTGGGCTCGCGGACGTCGACGAGCACGAAGTCCCGCTCGCCGTTCTCGCGCTCCTTGAGCATGTGCTCGAGCTGGACGACGGAGATGGTGGCGCCGGCGGCGGCGTCGGCGGCGTCCTCCGAGATGGCCCCGCAGAAGGTCTCGTAGTCGATGAGCTCGGTGACCGTCGGGTTCTCCCCGCACAGGGCGCAGCCCGGGTCCTTGCGGACGCGGAGCTTGCGGTACTCCATCTCGAGCGCGTCGTAGATCATCAGCTTGCCGACCAGCGGCTCACCGATACCGGTCAGCAGCTTGATCGCCTCGTTGACCTGGATCGACCCGATCGAGGCACACAGGACGCCCAGCACCCCACCCTCGGCGCACGAGGGGACCATGCCCGGCGGCGGCGGCTCGGGGTACAGGCAGCGGTAGCAGGGCGCCTCGCTGCGGCCCTCGCCTCCGGTGAGCGTCGGCCAGAACACCGAGGCCTGGCCGTCGAAGCGGTAGATCGAGCCCCACACGTACGGCTTGCCGAGGAAGAACGCCGCGTCGTTGACCATGTAGCGGGTGGCGAAGTTGTCGGTCCCGTCGACGATCAGGTCGTAGTCGGCGAAGATCCGCAGCACGTTGTCGTTGTCGAGGCGCTCGTCGTGGACGACGACCTCGACCAGCGGGTTGGTCTCGTTGATCGAGTCCCGCGCCGACTCCGCCTTCGAGCGGCCGATGTCGCTCTGGCCGTGGATGATCTGGCGCTGCAGGTTCGACTCGTCGACCTCGTCGAACTCTGCGATCCCCAGCGTGCCCACGCCGGCGGCCGCCAGGTAGAGCAGTGCGGGGCTGCCGAGACCGCCTGCCCCGATGACCAGGACCTTCGCGTTCTTCAGCCGCTTCTGGCCGGTCATGCCGACGTCGGGGATGATCAGGTGCCGGCTGTAGCGGCGTACCTCGTCGATGCTGAGCTCTGCTGCGGGCTCCACCAGGGCTGGCAGTGACACGTGGACTCCTCGGACCTTCTCGGGGGCGCGGTGGGACGTCGGGTGAACACTCCCTCCGGTCGCCATGTTCCCGCAGCCCCGCGGCGGACACCGGGTGTCCCGTCATGTGGGACCGGGCGCCGGGCGCTACCCGGGAGTAGGCTGCCCGGCGTGACGACCACGCCCGACCAGAAGCCCCGAGGCGGACGGCTGCCTCGCAGCGCGCGGCGGGTGCAGCTGCTGGAGTCCGCGCTGGAGGTGTTCGTCGCCCAGGGCTACCATTCCGCGGCCATGGACGACATCGCCGAGCGTGCCGGGGTCTCCAAGCCGGTGCTCTACCAGCACTTCCCGGGCAAGCTCGAGCTGTACCTCGCGCTGCTCGACCAGTCGTGCGACACCATCATCGAGGCCTGCCAGCGGGCGCTGGGGTCCACCGACGACAACAAGCTGCGGGTCACCGCGACGATGCACGTCTTCTACGACTACGTCGCCAGCGCGCAGGGGGCCTTCCGGCTGGTCTTCGAGTCCGACCTGACCAACGAGCCCCAGGTTCGCGAGCGGGTCGACCGGGTGACCCGGGAGTGCGCCGCGGCGATCGCCGCGGTGATCCACGAGGACACCGGGCTGTCCGGGGAGCAGTCCCGGCTGCTGTCGGTGTCGCTGGTGGGCATGGCACAGGTCAGTGCCCGGTTCTGGCTGGACACCGCGGGGGAGATCTCCCAGGACGACGCGGCTACCCTCGTGTCCGGTCTCGCCTGGCGCGGCATCCGGGGCTACCCCCGGGCCGACGAGCAGGCCTGAGCCACCGCACGTCACCGAGGTCAGCGGTTCTTCACCGAGGTCACGCATCATCACGGGTCGGAACCGTCCGGCCCACCACCGCAACAGGGAGGTCCTCCAGTGGAGGTCAAGATCGGCGTGCAGAACGCCAACCGCGAGCTCGTCCTCGACTCGGCGCAGTCGGCGGACGCCGTGGAGAAGGCCGTCGCCACGGCGCTGTCCGCCAGCGACGGCGTGCTCGCGCTCTCGGACACCAAGGGCCGCAAGGTGCTGGTGCCGATCGCGAAGCTGGCGTACGTCGAGATCGGCACCGCCAGCAGCGGCACCGTCGGCTTCCGGTCCTAGCCCGGCCGCGCTCAGGCGGCCAGGCCCAGCGCCGCCATCCGTCGGGAGTGGTTCTCGGTGAGCCGGGTGAACAGCCGCCCCAGCGCCACCAGGTCCAGCGCGGGGCGGTCGACGCCGCCGGCGAGCAGCGCCGAGAGCGCGTCCCGCTCGGCGGCCACCCGCTGCGCCTGGCTCAGCGCCTCGCCCATCAGCCGGCGTCCCCACAGCGCCAGCCGGCCGCCGACGCGGGGGTCCGCCGCGATGGCGGCGCGGACCCGGTCGACGACGAACTCGGCCTGCTCGGAGTCCGAGAGGCTCTCCACGATGATCGCCCGGGTGTCGGTGTCGAGGAACATCGCGACCTCCCGGTAGAAGTCGGCGGCCAGGCCGTCGCCGACGTAGGCCTTCACCAGCCCCTCCAGCCAGTCGGCCGGAACGGTGCGCGCGTGGAAGGCCTCGAACGGCGGCGCGAAGGCCGAGGTCACCTCGAATGGATCCGCCCCGAGCTCCTCGAGCCGGGCCAGCAGCTGCTCGAAGTGGCCGAACTCGGTGGAGGCCATCCGCGCCAGCGCGGCCTTGTCGGCGAGCGTCGGCGCCATCTTGGCGTCCTCGCTGAGCCGCTCGAACGCCGACATCTCGCCGTAGGCGATGGCCGCGAGCAGGTCGACGACCGCAGCCAGGTAGACCGGGTCGGAGAAGGCCACCGGAAGCTGCTGCGGCCACCGCGCCGGGCCGGGTGCGACTGAGGAGTCTGCCGGCAATTCAGTCATGCGCGCACCCTACCGATAGACTGGCCCCGGTCCTGCCGTCGACGGCACGACGCCGCGGGACTGTCAGCCCGCTGGCGGGAGCCGCACGACACGGACCTCCGAGGCTTCACACATCGCAGAGAACGGCGAAGATCCTGACCACCTTCAGAGAGCTCGGGGTACTCCCCGAAATCGTCGACGCGCTCGAGCGCGTCGGTATCGTCACCCCCTTCCCCATCCAGGAGATGACCCTCTCGGTCGCCCTGATGGGCACCGACCTGATCGGCCAGGCCCGCACCGGCACGGGCAAGACGCTGGCGTTCGGCATCCCGGTCCTGCAGCGCACCGTCGCTCCCCACGACCCCGACCACGACGACCTCGCGGCCCCCGACAAGCCGCAGGCGCTGATCGTCGCCCCGACCCGTGAGCTCGCGCTCCAGGTCTCCAACGACATGTCCGTGGCCAGCGCCGACCGCGGCACCCGCGTGCTGACCGTCTACGGCGGCGTCGGCTACGACCACCAGCTCGACACCCTCAAGGCCGGCGTGGACGTGGTCGTCGGCACCCCCGGTCGGCTGATCGACCTGATGAACCGCCGCGCGCTGGACCTGTCCCACATCAAGGTGCTGGTGCTCGACGAGGCCGACGAGATGCTCGACCTCGGCTTCCTGCCCGACGTGGAGCGGCTCATCGCCAAGACGCCCGAGACCCGGCAGACGATGCTGTTCTCGGCCACCATGCCGGGCGCGATCGTCTCGCTCGCCCGCACCCACATGCGGCACCCGATGAACATCCGGGCCGAGTCCGGGGACGCCCAGCAGACGGTCCCCGCGACGGCGCAGTTCATCTACCAGGTCCACGACCTCGACAAGCCCGAGCTGGTGGCGAGGATCCTGCAGGCCGAGAACAACGGTCTGACCATCGTGTTCACCCGCACCAAGCGCGCCGCGCAGCGGCTCGCCGACGACCTCACCGAGCGCGGCTTCGACGCCAGCCCGCTGCACGGCGACATGCAGCAGGTGGCCCGGGAGAAGGCGCTGCGGAAGTTCCGCGAGGGGAACCTGCGGGTGCTCGTGGCCACCGACGTGGCGGCGCGTGGCATCGACGTCGCCGACGTCACCCACGTCATCAACTACAGCTGCCCCGAGGACGAGAAGACCTACGTCCACCGCATCGGCCGCACCGGCCGGGCCGGTGCCTCCGGCATCGCGGTGACCTTCGTCGACTGGGCCGACGTGACCCGGTGGAAGGTCATCAACAAGATGCTCGACCTGCCGTTCGACGAGCTCGTCGAGACCTACTCCACCTCCGAGAACTTCTTCCACGACATGGGCATCCCCCCCGGCACCAAGGGACGCCTGGTCCCGGAGCGTCCCCCGGAGCCGCGCGGCGACCGGCCGGAGCGCTCCGGCCGGTCCGGTGCGGGCGCGGGCGGCTCAGGCGAGCGACGCGAGTCCACCCCGCGCCGCGACCGCGGCCGCAGCCGGACCCGCAGCGGCCAGCCCGTCGAGGGCGCCGCGGCCGGTGCCTCCGGCTCGGGTCCGTCCACGGTTACAGCGCCCGGTGCCTCGGGTGCCTCGGGTGTCGCCGAGGGCGGCGAGGGCGGCTCGGGGTCACGCAGCCGCAACCGTCGCCGGCGTCGGGGCAACAGCCGTCCCGCCGAGAGCACGTCGGACTGAGCCAGCGGCTCACGCCGCGAGCGGGTCACCGGTCGCAGCCCAGGCCTGGCCAGGTCGGCGCTGTCGGGCCGGTCGGGCCGGCGAGTCAGGTCACGACGACGCGGGTGCCCACCGGGGCGAAGGCCCACAGCGCGCGGGCATCCGGACGCCACTGCCGGATGCAGCCGTGGGACTGCGGTGTGCCGAGCTGGTCGCGGGTCTGGACCAGCCGGCCGTCGAGCACCGGGATGTCGTGGAAGCCGATCGCGGCGTTCTCGCCGCGCGTGAAGCGCACCATGTAGCGCATCGTGCCGGAGTCGTCGATGCCGACGGCATGGCTCGACCGGGAGTAGACGCGGTAGCTGCCGGGGCCGAGGTTGTCGGTGACGCTGCCCGAGACCAGGTAGCTGCGCGTCGCCACGTCCCGGCCCGCCTGTCGGCCGACCAGCCAGACCCGCTGCGAGGCCATGTCGAAGACGACACGACGACCGCTGCCACTCCCGGCCGGCACCGGCGGCGGGCCGGGGGGCCGGCTCGTCGCCGCGGGTGCGCCGGCCGTGCCGGCGGCCGTGTCACCGCCCGTGCCACCGCCCGCGCCGCCGCCCGTGCCGCCGGCTGGGCCGCCGGACCGGACGGCCCCGGTCCCCGGGTCGCTCGAGGTGCGAGGCGAGTCGTCGCCGGCTCCCGCCGCGCCGTCGGCGAGCACGCCGAGACCGCCCAGGGCCGCCACCACGGTGACCAGTCCCGCGGCGCCGGCCGCGACGAGCCGACCGTAGCGCGGGCGCGGCTGCTGGCGTGGCGCACGGCGCACCGCTGCTGGACGAACCATGCCGACCACCCTAGGACGGCAGGGCTCAGCGACGGGTGAGGCTGGCCGCGACGGCGCGGTACGCCTCGGCGCCGGGGTGGGACCGGCTGGTGCTCAGGATGGACCGTCCCACCGCGGGCGCCTCGGCGAACCGGATCGACTTCGGGATCGGCGGCTCGAGGACCTCGAGGTCGTAGGTCTGCGAGATGTTGTCGAGCACCGCGCGGGCGTGGTTGGTGCGGCCGTCGTACAGGGTGGGCAGCACGCCCCACACCTGGAGCCGGCGGTTGGTGAACCGCCGGACGTCGTGCACGGTGTCGAGCAGCTGTCCCACCCCGCGGTGCGACAGGGTCTCGCACTGCAGCGGGACCAGGACGCCGTTCGCGGCGGTCAGCGCCGCCACGGTCAGCACTCCCAGCGACGGTGGGCAGTCCAGCAGCACCCAGTCGTAGCGCTGCCCGGTCTCGGCGAGCTCCTCGAGCGCCTGCTTCACGACGTGCTCGCGTCCGGTGCGGGTCAGCAGGTCCGCCTCGGCACGGGCGAGCTCGATCGTCGCCGGCAGCAGGTCGACGCCGTCATCGGTCTCGATCAGCACCTCCTGCGCCGGCATCCCCTTGGTCAGCACGTGGTGGACCGACAGCTCGAGGTCCTCGGGGTCGACGCCGAGAGAGAAGGTCAGGCAGGCCTGGGGGTCGAGGTCGACGAGCAGCACGCGGCGGCCGAGCTCGGCGAGCGCCGCCCCCAGCGACGCCACCGTCGTCGTCTTCGCGACGCCGCCCTTCTGGTTGGCCACCGCGAGGACCCGGGTCTTGTTGGCAGGCACCCCCCCATCATGCCGCAGCGGCCTTGCCGGTCGTCCGGGCGTCCAGGGATGCTGGCGGCATGTCGCCGACCACCCCCGGACCGCCCGCTGCCGAACCACCCGCCCGCCGCACCGCGCTGGTGACCGGCCCCACCTCGGGGATCGGCCGCAGCTTCGCCCGGCGGCTGGCCGCCCAGGGCCACGACCTGGTGCTGGTCTCCCGCGACCGAACGCGACTCGAGGCCCTGGCCGCCGAGCTGGCGGCCGCCCACGACGTCTCGACGGAGGTGCTGGTGGCCGACCTGGGGCGACCGGACCAGCTCGCGAAGGTCGAGGCCCGGGTGGGTGACCCGCGGCGCCCGGTGGACCTGCTGGTCAACAACGCCGGCTTCGGGCTGCGCCAGCCGTTCCTGGACAACTCCGTGGAGGACGAGCAGCGCCTCCTCGACATCCACGTCACCGCCGTGCTCCGGTTGATGCACGCGGCGCTGGGCCCCATGGTGGGCCGCGGGTCGGGCATGGTCGTGAACGTCTCCAGTGTGGCCGGCTACCTGCCGCGGGGCACCTACAGCGCCGCGAAGGCCTACGTGACCTCGCTGAGCCGTTGGGCCGACCTCACCTACCGCCACCGTGGGGTGCGCGTGATGGCGCTGCTGCCGGGGTTCACCCGCACCGAGTTCCACCAGCGGATGGACGTGCGCCCCGACTCGGCGCCCCGGTGGATGTGGCTCGACGCCGACCGGCTCGTGGACGAGGCGCTGCGCGACCTGGCCCGGGGGCGCAGCGTGTCGGTCCCCAGTCGTCGGTACAAGGTGCTGGCGGCGCTGGCTCGGGCCACCCCGGCCTCGGCCCAGGCCCGGCTGCAGGGGCTCGGCCGGCGCTGACCGGCTCCCCCCGGGCCATGACGGCCCGGCTAGGGCGACCCGGTGTCGCCGTGGCCGGGAGCGTCGCCAGGGCTGACCCCGGTGTCGCCGTGGCCGTCCCCGCGGCTCTCATCGGGCAGGCCGTCCCACGGCAGGTGCGCCGCGACGCTGCGACCCGGGCCGCAGGACCCCCGAACGTCGCACCAGCCGCACCGAGGAGCCACGCGGGCCGGGAACGACCCGTCCGCCGCCGAACCGTCCGGGGCGGCGGCGTGTCCGGCGTCGAGACGCGCCAGCTCGACCGCGACCCGGTCGGCGCCGGCCAGGGCGGCGCCCAGCGTCGCCTCGGTGTGCTCGAAGCCCGCGACCGCGCCGGAGGGCAGGTGGTGCAGCTCGACGCGTCGGCAGCGGCGACGCAGCACGCGGGAGACGGCCGCGGCGTACACGGCCAGCGCCGTGGACCGACCGGCCTCGGTCGCGGTCGGCACCGCTCGCCCGGTCTTGTAGTCCACGACGACCAGCCCGGTGCCGTCCCGGTCGTCGACCCGGTCCACCCGCCCCCACAGCGAGGCGTGCGCCGTGGCGACCCTGACGGTGCGCTCGACGGCGACCGGCGGGCTGCCCGGATCGACCCCGTCGAGGTAGCGCTCGACCTCGCCGCCGACCCGCAGCCGGGTGCGCTGCGACTGACCGGTGTCGCGGAAGCCGTCCACGGGCCAGGCGGCGGCGAGCAGCACCGGTCCCGACGCCGGGACCCGGCGCGCGAGCGGCAGCGCCCACCACCGCGCCAGCGCGGTGTGGACCGCCGCCCCGACCGCGCGGTGCGCCCACGGCGCCCCCCGAGGCGGCGACGGCCGGTCGAGGTAGGTCAGCCGGTACCGCCGGGGGCAGTCCAGGTACGTCGCCAACCGGGCCGGCGTCGCCGGGTAGAGCGGCTCCGGCATGCCCTCCAGGGTCGGCTGCGCGGTCAGCCGCATCGGCCCGAGGCGCAGCGGTGCCGACGGCCGGCCACCGCGCCCGCCTCCGGCGCGACCCTGCGGCGTCCGCTCACCGTGGCAGCACCGACGGCGTCGACCGGCCGGCCTCCTTCGCGGCACTGGCCGCGAGGTCCAGCAGCCGTTCCAGCTGCGCCGGCTCGGTGGTGTTGCAGCCCAGGTCGTGCCCGACCTTGCCGGAGCCGTGGTGGTCGCTGGCACCGGTCACCACCAGGTCGAGCCGCTCGGCGACCGCGCGCAGCCGCCGCCGGGTGGCCGGCGCGTGGTCCTCGTGGTCGACCTCGACACCGGCCAGCCCCAGGTCGCGGAGACCGGCCAGCCCGGCCTGGTCGAGCGCGGTGTGGTCGTGCCGGGAGGCCCACGGGTGCGCCAGCACGCTGACTCCACCGGCAGCGGCGACCGTGCCGAGCATGGTCTCCAGGTCGGCGGCGTACCGGCCGACGTAGGCGGGACCCTGCGGCCCCAGGAAGCGCTCGAACGCCTCGTAGCGGTCCCGGACCACGCCGAGCGAGACCAGCGCGTCGGCTACGTGCGGACGACCCGTGGCGGCCGTGCCCTGCGAGACCCGCCGCACGTCGCTCTCGTCGATGTCGACCCCCAACCCGCGCAGCCGCTCCAGGGTGGCCGGCAGCCGGGACGTGCGGCCGTCGAGGACCCGCTGGAGCTCGGCCTGCAGCGGCTCGTGGGTCGGGTCAGGGAGGTAGGCCAGCAGGTGGACCCCGGAGCCGGCGAACGTGCAGCTGACCTCGATCCCGAGCACCAGCCGCAGCCCGACCCGCTCGGCCGCCTCGACGGCCTCGTCCCAGCCCTCGGTGGTGTCGTGGTCGGTGATCCCCAGGACGGCGATGCCCTCGTCGTGGGCGCGACGCACCAGGGCCGCGGGAGGCTCGGTGCCGTCGGAGCGGTCCGAGTGCGTGTGGAGGTCGATGCGCACCCGACGAGCCTAGTCGGCGCCACCCGCCGCCGGACCGGTGCCAGCGACGGCGCCGACGGGGGGCGGGCGCAGGCGGGCGGAGGGGCCGCGCGGGCGGTCGCCCGGTGTCACCACGCGGGCGGGGCGCCGCCGACGAACGGCAGCTCCATCAGCCCAGGCCCGAGCGCAGCGACGTCGTGCAGCAGCCACTCGTCCTTGAGCAGCAGGGCCGCCGACGCGGGCCGCAGCACCAGCCACAGCCACCGGCCCATCGCCTCGCCGGCGAACACCGAGCGGTCGAAGTCGGTGTCGGCCTCGCTGGTGAGCACCGACCACAGCGGGACCGGGTGGGAGCCGATCCGGACCCGCGCGTGAGCAGGGCCCGCGCCGATCTCGCTGCCCGGGTCGGTGCGGACGACCCCGGCGCACCGGGACCCCAGCCCCACCCCCGGCTCCTCGGAGATCACGGTCAGCTCGACCACACCGTCCGGGTCGTTGAGGCCGGCACAGGTCACGAAGCTGGCGCTGGCCGCCCCGGAGTCACCGACCACGCAGCCGAAGTCGGTCAGCGCCCACCCCGGCGGAACGGGCCACGGCGTCAGCGTCGGCATCCCGACGCAGCGGCGTACGTGCTCGGCGAAGGCGTCGTAGCCGGCCGCGGCCGGGCGCCACAGCGGCGCGATCTCGCCGTGGTCCGGGCACCGCCAGGACCTGTCGCGGCGCTCGACGGGCTGCGCGCAGCGGGGGCAGCTCGCTCCCAGGGACATGGCCTAACCGTCGTGGTCGCGGCCGGGGCGCGTCAAGCGCCGACCGCGCTCCGGTCCCCGGTCCGGTGCCTACGCTGGCCCGATGAGCGGGCCGAGGATCGCGTGCGTCGGGGGCGTCGTGCACGACGCCGAGGGTCGGCTGCTGCTCGTGCGCCGCGGTCGGGAGCCGGCGCGGGGGACCTGGTCGGTCCCCGGTGGCCGGGTGGAGCCGGGCGAGTCGGACCCGGCCGCGACCGTCCGCGAGGTCCTGGAGGAGACCGGGCTGCGGGTGCTGGTCGGGCCGCTGCTGGGCACCGTGGAGCGGGAGGCGCCCGGCGGCGGGGTCTACGTGATCCGCGACCACCTGTGCCGGGTCGCCGCCGACGTCGACCCGGCCGCCGTGGTGGCCGGGGACGACGCCGAGGCCGCCGGCTGGTTCACGCCGGCGCAGGTGCACGCCCTGGACACCGCTCCCGGCCTGGTCGAGGCGCTGACCGGCTGGGGGGTGCTGGCGCGGCGTTGAGCCCGGCCTCCCAGCACGGCGGCTGCTCCTGCCGACAGCCGGGTCAGCAGTTCCAGCGGACCACCACGGGCACGTCGCGCTCGTACCCCAGCGTGCCGACCGTGGCGGTGTCGAGCTTGAACAGCTGGCCGTCGGTCACCGGCCGGCCGATCCAGCGGGCGGCCAGCGCCCGCAGCGCGTGGCCGTGTCCGAACGCGAGCACCCGGCCACCATGGTCGCGCACCCGGCTCACGACCCGGTCCAGGCGCTCGGTCACGTGCTCCGGCGTCTCGCCGCCGGGCGTCGGGTGGGTCCACACGGTCCACCCCGGCACGCTCTCGCGGATGTCGGGGGTGGAGACGCCCTCGTAGTCGCCGTAGTCCCACTCGGTCAGGTCCTTGTCCACCTCGACCTCGGTGAACCCGGCCAGCTCGGCCGTCCGCCGGGCCCGTCGCATCGGGCTGCACAGCGCCAGGTCGAACGGCTCCCCGGCGAGCCGCCCGTGCAGCGTGCGGGCCACGTCGACGCCGTTCTCGGTCAGGTTCAGGTCGGTGTGCGAGGTGTGCCGCCCGTCCCGGCTCCATTCCGTCTCCCCGTGGCGCACCAGCCACAGCTCGGTCGTGGGCTCGTCAGCGCTCATGCCGCCACGCTAGAGCACGGAGGGGTCGGGGGGTGGGCCGTGAGCCGCTCGGTTTCCCAGGGTATCGACCTCTCCCGATGGTTCCCGTACGACATATGCCCCGGGAAGCATCGGTGTGCCGCGGGCGCTGGGACGGGTGAGGCACCCGCGACGACGTACGGAACGGGTAAGGCACCCGGGACGACGTACGGCGCCGGTGGGGCACCGATGCCGCGCGAGCGGGCGCCCTCGCCGTCCCCACGCCTCCCGTGCGACATATGACACGGGAGCCGTCGGGAACTGTCGATACCCTGGGAATCCAAGGCCCCCCCGAGGAGCCGCTCGGTCAGCCCAGCGCCTCCGGCCGGCCCGGCTGCTCGCCGCCGCGCTCGTCGAGGTAGGACTGCTTGGGCACCATCACCTTGCGCCGGAAGACGCACACCAGGGTGCCGTGCTGCGTGTGGCCCCGGGTCTCGACGTGGACCACGCCCCGGTCCGGCTTCGAGGCGGACTCCACCTTGCCGAGCACCTCGCTCTGACCGTACAGCGTGTCGCCGTGGAAGGTCGGGGCGACGTGGCGCAGCGACTCGACCTCGAGGTTGGCGATCGCCTTGCCCGACACGTCCGGCACGCTCATCCCCAGCAGCAGCGAGTAGACGTAGTTCCCGACCACCACGTTCCGGCCGAACTGAGTGCTGGTCTCGGCGTAGTGGGCGTCGAGGTGCAGCGGGTGGTGGTTCATCGTCAGCAGGCAGAACAGGTGGTCGTCGTACTCGGTGACGGTCTTGCCCGGCCAGTGCCGGTACGTCGCGCCGACCTCGAACTCCTCGTAGCTGCGCCCGAACTGCATGCGCCGTCCTCGTGGCCGGGGCTCAGGAGCCGCCGCCGCCGGCCTTGCGGCGGTGCATCTTGGGCCCGCCGGCGGCGACCTCGGAGCCGTGCGCCTTCTCCCGCGACCCGGCCGGGTGCGGCACCCCCCGGTCGTTGCCCTGCTTGCGGTCGAGCGCCTCACGCATCTTCGCCTTGAGGTCGTCGTTGGCCGATTCACCCTGCTGGTTCGCTGACATGGCTCTCCTCGTGCGCGGGCGGACGGATGCGGCTGCCAGCCTGCCACGTCACGGTCCAGCGCGTCGACGGGGATCGGCGCGCGAGGGGCGAGGTACGCTCCGGAGGCTCACCACCAGGAGGCCCTCAGTGACACGCGGGATCGACGTCAGCGCTCGTGGGCTGGTCGTGCCGGAGACCGTGTCCGGGCCCGTCGACGTCTGCTTCGACGGCCAGCGGGTGTGGTCCTTCAACCCCGCCCGGGACGGTCGCCCACGGGCGGGCGGGCGACAGGTCGACTGGCCGAAGGTGCTGGCCCCGCACCTGGACGGCGAGACCGACGTCGAGCTGGTCGACCACGCCAGCCACGACGTGCTCTACGCCGAGCACGTCCGGTTCGGCCCCGGCAGCGGCCGGGTCGAGGTGGTCGACGACGACGGGAACCCGCTCTCGGTGGACAAGGGCGGCCGGCTGCAGCGCGACTTCAGCGCGACCCTGCCCTCCGCCCGCGAGGAGATCGTCGACGCGCTGCAGCGGGTGCTCGCGGACCTCACCACGGAGTGCGGCCTCGACGCCTACCTGATGTACGGCTGCCTGCTCGGGGCGGTGCGGGACGGGCACATGATCGGGCACGACTCCGACGCCGACGTCGCCTACCTCAGCCGCCACCAGCACCCCTTCGACGTGATCCGCGAGTGCACCGCCGCCACCCGCCGGATGCGCGCCCTCGGCTGGCGGGTGGTGCGGATGTCGGGCGCCAACTTCAAGGTGTGGGTGCCGCTGCCCGACGGCCGCCGGGTCGGCATCGACGTCTTCGGCTCGTTCCACCTCGGCGACCGGTTCCACGTCACCGGCTCGCTGACCGGCCGCCTCGACCGCTCCGCGCTGCTCCCCTTCGGCACGGTGACGCTGGAGGGCCGCGAGATCGTCGCGCCGGCGCGCCCCGAGGAGGTGCTCGCCTTCACCTACGGCCCGGACTGGCGGGTGCCCGACCCGGCGTTCCACTTCGACCACGACCCGGTCGACGTACGTCGCATGGACGCCTGGTTCCGGGCGTCGAGGCGCCGGTTCCGGTTCTGGCAGGACTTCTACAAGAGCCCGGCAGCCCGCCGGGTCCCGACCGGTCCGTCGCGGTTCGCCGAGTGGGTGGACGCCCGGCTCGCCGCGACCGACCCGACCGCCGGCCCGCCGGCCCACCTGCTCGACGTGGGCGCGGGGACCGGGCGCGACGCCGCCTGGTTCGCGGCCCGCGGCCACCGGGTGACCGCCTTCGACTTCGCGGTCATCGGGATGCGACGGACCGAGGCGCGGTGCCGCCGGGACGGGGTCCGGCTGCGGGTGTCGACCCTCAACCTGGAGAGCCTGCGCTCGGTGCTGGTGGCGGGCGCCCGGCTCGCGCACCAGCCGGGGGTGCGCCACGTCTACGCCCGAGGGCTGCTGGACACCCTGGGGGCGAGCGGGCGGGACAACCTCTGGCGCTTCGCCGCCATGGTCTCGCGCGGTGGCGGAGCGACCTTCGTGGAGTTCCGCACCCCGGCCTCGCGGGGCGAGCCGACCTTCTTCGGCCCGCACCAGCGCACGTGGGTGGAGCCCGACGAGGTGGTCCGCGAGATCGAGTCCTACGGCGGCCGGGTGGTGCTCCGGGAGACCGGTCGCGACCTCGCGCCGCTGGGCAAGGAGAACCCCGAGATGTGCAGACTCGTCGTGAGGTGGAGACCGTGACAGGCCAGGACGACCGCAGCAGAGGTGTGCGAGCGCTGAGCAGGGGCCTGCGTCCGCGGGTCCGTAGGGCGGGACGCCGGCTGCGGCGGCTGGCGAGCCAGCGTCTGGGCACCGGCGACCGGACCGGCGGCAGCGCGCGAGAGACCGGCGACACCGCCGAGGACGCCTCCGGACAGCGGGCCGGGGCGCGCCCCGGGCTCGCGGCGAGGGTCGCGGCGCTCGAGGAGGCGGTCGAGGAGAACCGACGCCTCAACCAGCGGCTGGCCGACGTCGTCGACGTGGTCACCGAGGTCCTCGTGCCCGCCGCCGACCGCGACGACGCGCGGCTGCGCGCCGCGCTCGCCGACTTCACCCGGACCATCGAGGGCACGGGCTCCGGCGAGGACCCCGCCGTCCTCGCCGACCCCGCCGTCCTCGCCGACCCCGCCGACCCCGCCGACCCCGCCGACCCGTCGGCGCAGGGTCAGCGCAGCCGGTAGTCCTCCAGCAGCCGCCGCCCGATGATCATCCGCTGGATGTCGGCGGTGCCCTCCCCGATCAGCAGCATCGGCGCCTCACGGTAGAGCCGCTCGATCTCGTACTCCTTGGAGTAGCCGTAGCCACCGTGGATCCGGAAGGCGTCCTCCACGACCTGCGAGCAGTACTCGCTGGCGAGGTACTTCGCCATCCCCGCCTCGAGGTCGTTGCGCTCCCCGTGGTCCTTCTTGCGGGCCGCCCGGACCATCATCTGGTGGGCGGCCTCGACCTTGGTCGCCATCTCCGCGAGTCGGAACAGCACCGCCTGGTGCTCGGCGATCTTCTTGCCGAAGGTCTCCCGCTGCTGGCTGTAGGCCACCCCGAGCTCGAAGGCGCGGTTCGCCACCCCGCAGCCGCGCGCGGCCACGTTCACCCGGCCCACCTCGACCCCGTCCATCATCTGGTAGAAGCCACGGCCGGGCTCGCCGCCGAGCACCGCCCCGGCCTCGACCTCGAAGCCGTCGAAGACCAGCTCCGTGGTGTCGACCCCCTTGTAGCCCATCTTGTCGATCCTGCCCGGCACGGTCAGCCCGGGCAGCACCTCACCGAAGCCCGCCGGCTTCTCCACCAGCAGCGTCGTCATGTTCTGGTAGACGCTCTCGGCGCCCAGGTCGGTCTTCACCAGCACCGCCACCAGCGTCGAGGATCCGCCGTTGGTCAGCCACATCTTCTGACCGTCGACCGTGTAGGTCCCCTGGTCCGGCGAAAGCACCGCCCGAGACCGGATCGCCGCCACGTCGGACCCGCAGCCCGGCTCCGACATCGAGAAGGCCCCCCGCACCTCACCGGTGGCCATCCGTGGCAGGTAGTGCTCCTTCTGCGCCGCGGTGCCGTGCTGCATCAGCAGGTAGGCGACGATGAAGTGCGTGTTGACGATGCCGGACACGCTCATCCAGCCGCGGGCGATCTCCTCCACGACGAGGGCGTACGTCAGCAGCGACTCGCCGAGGCCGCCGTACTCCTCGGGGATCGTCAGCCCGAACAGGCCGAGGTCCTTCATCCCCTCGACGATGTCGGTGGGGTACTCGTCGCGGTGCTCGAGCCCGGTCGCGACCGGGAGGATCTTCTCCTCGACGAACAGCCGGACCGTCTTGAGGATCTCCTGCTGGACCTCGGTCAGGTCCTCGGTCTCACACAGACGGCCCATGGGTCCTTCTTCCTCGAGGCCGTGGCGGACCACGGCGGACGTGCCCGGCCCGGCCAGGATGCCCCGCTCGCCCCCCGGCTGGCTATGAGCGAGGTCACGTCCCGGGCGTACGCCGCCGCAACCGCCGCGAGACGGCGGCCGCGACCCGTCGCACCGATGAGGACGCCACGACCTGCTCCGGGGCGGGCGGCGAGGGTGGTCGCCGGGCCTCCCGGGTCAGCCGGCGGACGTCGGTCATCATCTCCGCGATCACGGCGGTCGCCGCGGCGAGCAGCTCTGCGTCGGTGACGTCGTCGGGGTGCCGCCGCTCCGGGACGACGTCGGGCGGCCGCAGGTCCGCCACGTCCCCCACCACGTGGTAGCCGCCGGCAGCGACCTCCTCCGCGATCCGTCGGCCCCGCTCGCAGAGCTCCTTGACCCGCGCCGGCGAGGGCCAGAACTTGTCCCCGGCCCGCGGCACCAGCTTCCCCTGGGCGAGGTAGCCGCGGATCCAGTTGCCGCGGTCCTGCGCGGAGCCGAAGTCGACGAGGTCGGCGTTGACCCGGCGCAGCAGCTCCACCTCCACGACGCCCAGCGACTCGTTGCCGCCCGCGTGGGGCGGGGCCAGGCCGGCGGGGTCGAGGCCGAGCAGGCCGGCGAACCGGAGCCACAGCGTCTCGCGCGGCTCGTCGGGTCGGGGCAGGGTGAGCACGTGGACCCGGTCGTGCGGCACCGCGGAGCCCCAGCGGCGCACCACGTCGGCCAGGTCGAGGCTGCCCCAGTCCCAGTCCTCGACGGGGTCCGTCTGCTCGGTCAGCGGGTAGTCGTCGATCGGGACCGTCTCCCCGTTCTTGACGAACTCCTGCCAGCGGGCGGTGACCAGGCTGAGGGTGTCCCGGGCAGTGACCACGACGTGCACCTCCGCCTCGGCCAGCGCCGCGACGGCGCGGCGGGCCTGCTCGGCGCTGGTGGGGGCGAAGAACTCGTGGCTGATCACGGCGACCCCGTCCCAGGCGTTGACCTCGGCGACCAGCCGGTCCCATGCGAGCGGCGCCGCGGGTCCGCGCCGTCCGATGCGGGGGTCGTCGCGGACCACGCCGCTGGCCCACAGATGCTGTCGGCTCGACTCGCCGGGCAGCAGCACACCTCGCGCGGCCAGCGCCGCGCGGTTGTCCCACAGCACGCTCTGCAGGTAGGTCGTGCCCGTCTTGGGGAGCCCGACGTGGAAGAAGACCGTGTGGGCCACGTCAGCCGCTCACAGGCCCCGGGAGTACTTCTCGAGCACCGCGGCCACGCGGGCCTCGTCCCGGGCCGCGACCGGCAGCAGCAGCTCCTCGACGACGTCGGTCAGCTCGGCGAGCCGCAGGTTCAGCTGTCGACACTCCTGCACCTCCTCCTCGAGCACCGCGACCCGCTCGCGCAGCGAGTCCACCGATCCGGTCCGCAGTGCGCCGCGGACCCGGTCGACGTACCCGATCGCCTCCTTGCCACGACCTCTGACCCGTGACCTGAGCCCTCTCATCTGCGCCATTCCGCCACCAACCGTCCGATCCGATGGCCCGACCGGTGGTCGGGACCGCTGACTCGTGACTGTCTGCGCGAGCGCACCGTCGCCCCTCGCGCCTGCAGCTCGCCCACCACCCGCGACAGCGCCAGCGGGCGCAGGTGCTGCTCCCGGGCGAAGCCGTCGTCCCCGGGGCCGACGAGCACCTCGAGGTAGAGCCGCCCGCCGTCGCGCAGCAGCATCTCGCAGGCCCGCCACAGGTGGGCCCGGCCGACCCGGTCGGTCGCCTCGGCAACGTGACGCACCGTCACCACCCGCGGGCCGGGGGTGCGGGCCAGCCGGGCGCTCTCGGCCAGCACCGAGCGCAGCTCGCACAGGTTCATCGGCCGCAGCTCGAGGTCGACGTCCTCGCCGCTCGCCAGCTCCGCCACGGCCTCGGCACCGCGCAGGGCGTAGTCCAGGCCCACGACGGACGAGCCCTGCCGGGCGAGCCACAGGTCGTCGACCGCGCGGCCGCAGCCGACGTCGACCACCCGCGCGGGCGCGCCCTTCTCCGCACGCACCACCCAGCGCGCGAACGGCGAGGGCTCGAGGTCGGCGGTGGAGCGCACAGCGCGCGAGTAGGTCCGGTCCCAGGCCTCGCGCCGGACCCGGGTGCCGCGGAACCAGCCGTTGAGCCGGCGATGGGTGGAGACCGGGGTCTCGAACTTGTACGCCGGGTCCGGGACCCGCCACGACGGCCCGTACGTGGCGCTCAGGAACCGGTCCGGGTCGGCGGGGGCCGGCAGCACCCGGCCCTCCAGGGTGGTGGTGCCCAGCGGGAAGATCCACTCCCGTCGGAACGGGGTCCGGATCTCGCCCATCAGGTGCAGCCGACCGTCGGCCAGGAAGCCGCCGAACACGTCGAGTCCCCGCACCGAGCCGTCCGCCTCGGCGACGTCGACCTTGAACGCGGCCCCGCTGTAGCGGGAGATCGCGTAGCCCATGTCGGCCAGCGCCCGCTGCAGCCGGAAGGACTCGCGCACCACGTCGACGGGGTGGGTGTGCTCGCTGACGTAGCCGAGGTCGGCGTCGCTGTCGTGGCCGATCAGCCGGCCGCCCCGGACCGCGCCCAGCAGGGTGCCGTAGGCGGGGAACGCCTCGACCCCGGCGGCCCGCAGCGCCGCGAGCACCTGCTCGATGGAGTCCAGCAGCGGGGCGACGTGCTCGGGGCTGCGGGTGTCGAAGGTCTGCGCGAGCCGCAGCGACTTGTCGATGCCGAGCGGCAGTCCGCGGTCGTTGACCACCGCGATCCGGCCGCTGCCGGCACCGAGGGTGACCTCCTCGTCGAAGGCCACCGCCCCGCTCACGTGCTCGACCAGCCGGACCCGGGTGCTGCCGTCGAGGAAGCGCCGCAGCGCCGAGGGCCAGCGCACGAGGTGCGCGCCGCCGGTCGCCTCGCCGTCGCGGTGCAGCCAGAACGACCAGATCCGGCGCTCGTCGAACAGCACGTCGAGCACGACCTCGTCGTCGCCGCGGGCCGCGATGCCCTCGTCGTCGACGCGGACCTCCCACACGCGGGAGGTGGGGCGGGCGTCGGGCACGGAGGGGATGCTACGGGAGGTGTCGGACCCGACCGGGCCGGTGGTGCGGCGTCAGTCGCCGGGCGGTGCCCACACCTCGCCCCGGCTCATCCCGGCCGCGCGCCCCTTCCCGGCGACGACGAGCGCCATCTTGCGCGACGCCTCGTCGATCATCTCCTCGCCGAGCATCACCGCACCGGTGGCGCCGCCCTGCTCGGAGGTGGCCCACTGGTAGGCGTCCAGGATGTTCTCGGCGTGGTCGTAGTCGGACTGCAGCGGTGAGAACACCTCGTTGGCGACGTCGACCTGCGAGGGGTGCAGCGTCCACTTCCCGTCGAAGCCGAGCGCCGCGGACCGGGCGGCGACCCGGCGGTAGCCGTCGAGGTCCTTGATCTGCAGGTACGGGCCGTCGATGACCTGGAGGTCGTGGGCGCGGGCCGCCATCAGCAGCCGCATCAGGATGTAGTGGTAGGCGTCGCCCACGTCGTAGCCCGGCGGCTGCTCACCGACGACCAGCGACTTCATGTTGATCGAGGCCATGAAGTCGGCCGGGCCGAAGATCAGGGTCTCCAGCCGTGGCGAGGCGGTGGCGATCTCGTCCACGTTGACCAGGCCCAGCGCGTTCTCGATCTGCGCCTCGATGCCGATCCTGCCGACCTCGAACCCCATCGTCGTCTCGATCTGGGTCAGCAGCACGTCGAGCGCCTGCACCTGGGCGGCCGTCTGCACCTTGGGCAGCATGATGCAGTCGAGGTCGGCACCGGCGCCCTCCACCACCTCGATGACGTCCTTGTAGGTCCACTGCGTGGTCCAGTCGTTGACCCGCACGGTCCGCACCCGCGACCCCCAGTCGCCGGTGCTCAGCACCTCCACGATGTTGCGGCGGGCGCCCGGCTTGGCCAGCGGGGCGACCGAGTCCTCGAGGTCGAGGAAGACCTGGTCGGCGGACAGGCCCTGCGCCTTCTCCAGGAACCGGGGGTTCGACCCTGGCACGGCGTGGCAGGAACGGCGGGCGCGGAGCTCGCGGGCAGGGGTCGTCATGGGCTCACCTTCGAAGGTCGGCTGCGCCGGGCACGTGTGTGGGCGAGGGTAGTCTCCCGCGCCTCAGTCGACGGGCGCCTCGTCGACGCCCGGCCCGCGGTTCGCGACGACGACCAGGGCGGTGCCGCCGATCACCAGCAGCAGTCCCAGGACCGCCGCCAGCGGCGGCACCTGCCCCAGCAGGACGGCCGCGAGCAGGGCCGCCCCCGGCACCTCCAGCAGCAGCGCCAGCGAGACGACCATCGGGGAGACGACGGCGAGCAGGTGGTTGAAGACCGAGTGGCCCAGCAGCTGGGCGGTCAGCGTCAGCAGCACGAGCAGGCCCCACTGCCCGGCGGGGTAGCCGCTCAGCGGCTGGCCCGAGACCAGGCAGGCCACCAGCAGCACCGCCGCACACGAGCCGTAGCAGCCGAACGTGTACGCGCTCGTGGACAGCGACCGCCGGGCGCGGGCTCCGACGATCATGTACGCCGCGGCGGCCGCCCCGCCGACGAGCGCCAGCGCGTCCCCCAGCAGGGCGCGGGCGGACACCGTCAGGTCGACGCCGGAGACGACGACCACCCCGGCCAGCGCGATGCCGAGACCCAGCGGCACCCCCGGCCCGAACCGCTCCCCCCGCAGCAGCTGCCAGGCGACCACGAAGGCGATCTGGAGGCTGACCAGGGCCGTCGCCGAGGCCACCGAGGTCAGCGTCAGCGAGGTGACCCATGCCCCGAAGTGCACCGCGAGGGCGACGCCGGCGCCGAGCACCAGCCAACCGGTGCGGCCCCTGGCGTGTGCCAGCGCCCCGCGGCGACGCGCAACGGCGGGCCCCAGCACCAGGGTGGCGAGCGCGTTCCGCCAGAACGCAAGGGCCAGCGGCGGGACCGTCATCGCCGCCATCAGCGGACCGGACAGCGAGACGGCGACGACCCCGACGGCCATCAGCAGGAGGGTGCGCACGAGCACCATCCTGCCGAGCCGTTCCCGGGCCGACCGGAGCGCCTCTCAGCCCGCCACGATCCGCACCGTGCGCCGTGCGATCGGCGGGTCCTGCTCGTCACTCCGCCAGTCCGACCAGTCGAGGTGCAGCAGGTACGTTCCGGCGCTCGGCGGGTGCAGCAGCAGGTCGTACCGCTCGGCCGACCCGAACGCGAGCGTGTCGGTCACGAGCTCGTCGTCGGCGAGCGGTGGACTGTCGCCGGTGCGGCTGCTGGTGTCGCGGAACGGTCGTCCGTCGTGGGCGATCACCCGCGCGATCCTGGCCGGCGCACCCTGCTCGGTGGTCAGCCGCAGCCGGGTCGGGACGTAGTTGGCGTTGAGCACCCGCAGCAGCGTCGGGATGACCCCCGAGCCGGGCGGGGCGACCTTCGCGGCCACCTGCTGGGTCGACCAGACGCCGTCGGCCGGCGGACCCGCCGCCAGCGGTCCGCCGAGGATTGCGAAGTGCCTCGGCTCGAACCGGTTCAGGCCCACGTCGTCGCCGGACAGCCCTGCGGCGTGGCTGAGGCGGTGCCACCGGGGGTCGACGGAGTAGGGCACCAGCAGCAGCTCGGTCGCGACGTCGTAGAGCGGGCCGTCGACGAAGGCGCGCCGCGTGCCGGGCGGCGTCGGGAGGTCCGGGTGGACGACCGGGTCCACGATCAGCGGCCCGAACATCCCCATCTGCACGTGCAGCACGGTGTTGACGTGGCAGTGGTAGAAGAACGACCCGGCGGTCCCCACGTTGGGGTTCCCGGGCACTCCCCGCTCCGGACGCCACTGGTAGGTGTAGGAGCCGGTCACCTCGAACGAGGTGTGGCCGACGCCGTCGTTGCGCGGGTCGGGCTCCATCCCGTGCAGGTGGATGGTGTGGGCTCCCTTGGACGGCTTGAGCTCCACGTGCACCAGCTCACCCTCGGTGACCCGGATCAGCGGCGCCGGCAGGCCCCGCCCGGCGCGAGGGTCCTGGAAGGACCAGAACTCGTGCTCGGAGCCGTCGGGCAGCCGCATCCGGTCGGAGAAGAACTGGCGGCCGAACGTGCGGTCGGGCCGCTGCCGGAGCTGTGTCGCCGGGCTGCCCTGCTTCGGCTGCCCGGAGGCGAAGGCGGTCTGGCTGGCGAACGTGGGGTGAGGGACCTCGCTTGGCGTCGGGCTCGGGGTAGGCCAGCACCCAGTCGGCGACCAGGCCGCCGGGGTAGAGGCCGCCGGCAGCGGTCTGCGACGGCTCGGCGTGGCAGTGCATCGGGTAGTGCCAGTCCTCGCGACGGGCGGCCCAGACCTGGTCGAGCGCCTCGGGCGGCCGGCGGAGCGGCAGGATGATCTCCTTGCGGTCCAGCGGGTCGAGCTCGACGACGTCCTCGTACTGCTGCAGCACCACATGGCCGTCGCCGTCGACCTGGCCACCCGAGCGGGGGAAGTCCCGCCCGTTGCGCCGCAGGGTCCAGATGTGGTTGCCGTGGAAGTGCATCTGGTGGACGACGACGCCGGTGTTGACCATGCGGACCAGCTGGCCGGCGACCACCGACCCCTGGCCGTCGGGCCTGGCGAGGTCGCGGACGTCGGTGGGCCTGGGCGACCCGGAGATGAGCGTCTCCTCGTGGGCCGCGAGGTTGACGGCCTCGTCCTTGGACGCGGCCAACGAGTGGAAGCCGCTGCGGTCGTTGAGCATGAAGTAGCGCGGGGCCGGCGGCAGCGAGCCGGTGTCGACCGGCCGGCCCTGCTGGGCCAGCCGACCCCACTCGGGCACCACGTCCTGGCAGATCCAGATCCACTGGCGCTCGAACTCGGCACCGCCGCTCTTGAGCCGCCAGCGGTCGTCGGCGGGAACCACGAGCAGCACACCGTGCAGACCGAGGACCCGCTCGACCGGGGCATTGGTGGGGTCGAGGTAGAGGTACGTGCCGGGGGCGGGCGCCGAGAGCTCCAGGTCCGCCGTGGCCCCCGGCTGGATCGGACCGGTGGAGCCGACGCCGGGCACGGACAGCGCGTGGACGCCGGCGAGCGTGTTGTGGACGCGCAGCCGGACGGTGCTGCCGGTCTCGGCCACCAGCGTCCGCCGCGGCAGGAAGCTCGCCCAGTGCGCCCGCCGGATGCGGTAGTGCCCGTCGAAGGGCTGGGCCCGGCCCGCCGGGGCCGGGCGGCCGGCCACGGGGTGCTCGGCGTCCACGGGGTAGGCCCGGCTCGCGACCAGGCTGCCGTCGGCCGCGAACACGTGGGGCGACAGCGTCAGGCTCGGCTCCGCCGCCGCGGCGTCGGTGTCGCGGTCACCGAAGCCACGCATCCAGACCAGGCTGCCGTCGACCATCCGCACCAGGCCCTCGTTGACGTAGACGTCGAGGACGCCGGTCTCCGCCGCCTGCGCGGGAACCGGCACGATGCCCGCGACGTGGGCCACCCCTCCCCCCACCGCACCCACCCCGGCAGCAGCCGTCGCGGCGACGACGCTGCGCCGGCTCGGCGCGGTCACGCTGCGCTCCCCGCGGGGGCCGGCAGGTGCCGCAGCGGCGCCAGTGGCAGCGCGACCGACCGCGCCGCACCGGCCGCGGTGTAGTCCAGCAGCGCAGGCTCCGGCACCGAGGGGGCCAGGAAGCTCACCCAGGTCATGAGCGTCTCACCCGCCGCGACGGTCCTGACCTCGTGCTGGGCGTCGAGGTAGCTCACCGTGCGCTGCTGGTCCAGCCGCAGCCGGAACTGGCCGGCGGACAGCCGCACCGGACGGTCGGTCCCGTTGGTCACCGCCAGGTGGACGACCACCGCGTGGCCCCAGACCGCGTGCGGCGACGGCACCGGGGCGGCGGCCGGCGACGCCTGCGAGGCGACCGCTGCGTCGGCGTGCCCGGCGTGCCCGGCGTGCTGGGCGTGCCCGGCGTGCCCGGCGTGCCCGTCCTGCCCGGCGTGCCCGTCCTGCCCGGCGGTGCCCCACGTGGCCCGCAGCACGGCCACGCCGCCGAGCGCCGCCCAGGTGCCGCCGTCGCCGGCGGGTGCCCCCGGTGGCTCCTCGGGGCCGGCGGCCCAGCGGCTCAGCGACACGGCCGACAACGTCGCGGTGCCCGCGGCCAGGACGACTGCTCTTCGGCTGACCTCGGTCATCGGTGCTCCTGGAGGTGAGGGCCGGGGGATGCGGACAGTCTTCGGGAAGCCCCTTGTGCAAACCTTGGATAGACCATGTATGTGGACATCGGCCGATGTGCCAGGCTCGTCCCGTGACCGACGCAGACGACCCGATGTACGGCGCCGCGATCGTCGCCGAGCTGACCCGGCGGACCGGCGTCTGCTGGCTGCGGCACGGCCCGCGCAGCCACGCGCTCTGGCACGTCTGGCACGACGGAGCGCTGTGCCTGGTGACCGGCGGCACGGAACAGCCGCTCCCCGGCCTCGAGGACGGCAGCCAGGTCGAGGTGGTGCTGCGCAGCAAGGACGACGGCGGCCGGCTGGCCACCTGGGTCGGCACCCTGCAGACCGTTCCCGAAGGCGATCCGCGGTGGGGTCCGACCACCGCGGCGCTCGCCGCGGCGCGGCTGAACACACCGGACCTCGCGGCGGTGACGGACCGGTGGGCCGCCGGGAGCGTCGTCTACCGGGTGGTTCCCACCGGCCAGGTCAGCACCCGCTGACCCGGCGCCGCGGCTCAGGGGACAGCGACCTCGCCGGCGGCGACGGGCTGGACCTCGCCGGCGACGTGGCAGCGGGTGCCTCGGCCCCCGGTGGCCTCGACCCGGCCCGACAGCCTCGACGGCCGGCCCATCTCGACCCCCTGGGTGATCTCGAAGCGGCCGCCCTCCGGCAGTCGGCCGGCGGCGGCCAGCGTCAGCCCGAGGCCGGCGGCCGCTGACCCGGTGGCCGGGTCCTCCGAGATCCCCGCCCCTGGGACGAAGACGCGCGCGTGCACCGAGAGCCTCGGCGCCTCGCCGGCCACGGCGTACACGTTGAGGCCGCTGCCGGGGTGCCGCAGGTCGCCGGCCTCGCTCACCCAGGCGGCCAGCCGCTCGGCAGCCGGGCCCGGCGGCGTGGCGCGCACCACGGCCTCCTCCGTCACCGGCAGGT
Organism: uncultured Actinomycetota bacterium; assembly: GCA_963781695.1. GTDB lineage: Bacteria > Actinomycetota > Actinomycetes > Propionibacteriales > Nocardioidaceae > Nocardioides_B. Next base: position 113,125 of record CAWAGE010000004.1, on the reverse strand, counting down.
GCGCGAAGGTCAGCCCGCACCCGGCCAGCCACGCCTCCCCGGCCAGGTCGCCGGGGACCAGTCCGACCAGCCTCAGCAGCCGGCGGACCAGGCCGGGTGCCAGTGGGCCGACCAGGTCCCGGGGCTCCGCGGCGAGCTCGACCAGCTCGCCGTCGAAACGCACTCCGACGTCGCCGGCGCCGCACTGCTGCACCACGGCGTCACCGGCGAGCAGGCCGCGCCGGCGCAGCACCCAGGCGGTGCCCAGGGTCGGGTGGCCGGCGAACGGGATCTCCCCCGCCGGGGTGAAGATCCGGGTGGCGTAGCGCCGCCCCTCCTCGGTCGGCGTCTCGGGGAACGTCGTCTCGGAGTAGCCGAACTCACCAGCCAGCAGCAGGCACTGCTCGGTCGAGAGGCCCTCGGCGCCGTGCACGACGGCCAGCTGGTTGCCCGCGAACGGTCGGTCGGTGAACACGTCGACGACGTCGTAGGACAGGCGCACGCCGCCATGCTCGCAGACGCGTCGCGGAGCGTCGCTGCCGCTCGTGCCCTAACCTGACCATTCGTGAGCACCTCCCCGACCCGCATCTTCGCGGCCCGGCTCTCCGGGCTGCCGGTCTTCGACCCCGCGGGCGACCAGGTGGGCAAGATCCGTGACCTGGTGGCGGTGTTGCGGCCCGGCGGGCTCGAGCCCCGGGTGCTCGGGCTGGTCGTGGAGGTCTTCGGTCGCCGGTCGGTGTTCGTGCCGATGGGGCGGGTCACCCACGTCGACGGCACGCAGGTCATCACCACCGGTGTGCTCAACATGCGCCGCTTCGAGCAGCGCCCCTCGGAGACCCTGGTGTTCGGGGAGATGCTCGACCGTCAGGTGACGGTCCGCGACAGCGGCGTCACCGGCACGGTGTACGACGTGGCCATGGAGCTGACCCGCACCCGGGACTGGCTGGTCAACCGGGTCGCCCTGCAGGAGGGCTCCAAGCGGTTCGGTCGCAAGGGCCAGACCCATGTCGCGGAGTGGCGCGACGTCGACGGCTTCGCCGTGCCGGAGGAGTCCCAGGGCGCCACGCACCTGCTGGCCGCCCTGGAGGAGATGCGCCCCGCCGACCTGGCCAGCGTGATCCACGACCTGCCCGCCAAGCGACGCGGCGAGATCGCCGCCGCCCTCGACGACGAGCGGCTCGCCGACGTGCTGGAGGAGCTTCCCGAGGAGGACCAGGTCCAGATCCTGGGCATCCTCGACAACGAGCGCGCTGCCGACGTGCTGGAGGAGATGTCCCCCGACGACGCGGCCGACCTGATCGCCGAGCTGCCGGCGGAGACCGCCGAGGCGCTGCTCCAGCTGATGGAGCCCGACGAGGCCGAGGACGTGCGCCGGCTGATGTCGTACGAGGAGCGCACCGCCGGCGGCATGATGACCACCGAGCCGGTCGTGCTCCCACCCGACGCGACCGTCGCCGACGCGCTGGCCCACGTCCGCAACGCGGAGCTCACGCCCTCCCTGGCGGCGCTGGTCTACGTCGTCAGGCCGCCCCTGGAGCCGCCGACCGGCCGGCTGCTGGGCGTCGCCCACATCCAGCGGCTGCTGCGCGAGCCGCCCTCGACGATGGTCGGTCACGCGCTGGACTCCGACATCGAGCCGCTGCGGCCGACCTCCAGCCTGGAGGCGTGCGCCCGCCACCTGGCGACGTACAACCTGGTCGCGGCTCCCGTCGTCGACGAGGAGGGCCGGCTCGTGGGGGCGGTGACCGTCGACGACCTGCTGGACCACCTGCTGCCCGAGAACTGGCGCGACACCCCGGCGCGAGACAGCGCGTCGGTCGCGATCGGCACCCCGCGGCGGGGGGCGGGACGTGGATAGGACGCCGGGCACATCGCGGGGCCCCCGCGCCCGCGGCGGCCGGTGGCAGGCGCCCCGCGGCTTCGACCGGTCGACCGACCGGGGTGCGCGCGACGCCCGCGGCGGGCGGCTGGACGTGCCCACCGAGACCCGGCGGTCGCTGGTCCGCCGTCCGCGCATGGACTCCGACACGTTCGGAAGGTTCGCGGAGACGTTCGCGCGCTTCATGGGCACGGCGCGGTTCCTGATCTACATGACGCTGTTCGTCCTGGTGTGGCTGCTCTACAACTGGCTGGCCCCCGCGGACGGCCGCTTCGACGCCTTCCCGTTCATCTTCCTGACCCTGATGCTGAGCCTGCAGGCCTCGTACGCCGCACCGCTGATCCTGCTCGCCCAGAACCGCCAGGAGGACCGCGACCGGGTGATCGCCGAGCAGGACCGGACGGCCAACTCGCGGGCCCACGCCGACATGGAGTTCCTGGCTCGCGAGATGGCATCGCTGCGGATGGCGCTCGGCGAGGTGGCCACCCGCGACTACGTCCGTTCCGAGCTGCGCTCCCTGGTCCAGGAGCTCGAGGAGCTCGAGGGGCTGCGGCGCCGCGACGACGACGACCCCGAGCCGCGGCCCTGGTCCCGGCCCGGAACCTGACCGCCCCACCGGCCGGGCCGGGGTCGGGCACGTAGGCTGGCGAGCATGACCTCCCCCGATCTCGAGCAGATCAACGCTGCGCTCGCGACCGTCAACGACCCGGAGATCCGGCGGCCGATCACCGACCTCGGCATGGTCGAGTCGGTCCACGTGGACGCCGGCGGGACGGTCGCGGTCACCGTGCTGCTCACCGTCTCCGGCTGTCCGCTCAAGGACACCATCACGCGCGACGTGAACGCGGCCGTCGGCAGGGTGCCCGGCGTCACCGGCGTCGACCTCACGCTGGGGGTGATGAGTCCCGAGCAGCGCGCCGGCCTCCAGGAGAAGCTCCGCGGCGGCCAGGCGCAGAAGGAGATCCCGTTCGCCCGGCCCGGCTCGTTGACGAAGGTCTACGCCATCGCCTCCGGCAAGGGCGGCGTCGGCAAGTCCTCGGTCACGGTCAACCTGGCCGTGGCGATGGCGCGTCGTGGGCTTCGGGTGGGTCTGGTCGACGCCGACATCTACGGGCACTCGGTGCCCGCCATGCTCGGGGTCGGCGACGTGCGCCCGACCCAGGTCGAGGACATGATCATGCCGGTCCCGACCCGGCCGTCGTCGTTCTCCCCCGGCGAGATCTCGGTCATCAGCATCGGCATGCTGAAGCCGCGTCGCGACCAGGTCGTCGCCTGGCGCGGACCGATGCTCGACCGGGCGCTGGTGCAGATGCTCAGCGACGTCTACTGGGGCGACCTCGACGTGCTGTTCCTGGACCTGCCGCCCGGGACCGGCGACATCGCCATCTCACTGGGCCAGCACCTCCCCAACGCCGAGGTCGTCGTGGTCACCACCCCCCAGGAGGCCGCCGCCGAGGTGGCCGAGCGGGCTGGGACGATGGCCTCGATGATGCACCAGCGGGTGGTGGGGGTCGTGGAGAACATGTCCTTCCTGCCCTGCCCGCACTGCGGCCCCGACCACCGGCTCGAGGTCTTCGGGACGGGCGGCGGCCGACGGGTCGCACAGACGCTGTCGAGCCGGTTCGGCTACGACGTGCCGGTGCTCGGCGAGGTCCCGCTGGACCTCACCCTCCGCGAGGGCGGCGACACCGGCGTCCCCATCGTCGAGAGCCATCCCGACACCCCGGCCGCGCAGGCCCTCACCCGGGTCGCCGCCACGCTCGCGGGCCGCGGCCGTGGCCTCGCCGGCCTCCAGCTGGGGCTGTCCCCGGCCGGTAGGTTGTAGCGGTGTTCGACGTCGGGCTGCCCGAGATGCTGGTGCTCCTGATCGTTGGAGTGCTCGTCTTCGGGCCGGACCGACTGCCCGACTTCGCTCGGCAGGCGGGCCGCTTCGTCCGGCAGGTGCGGCAGTTCACCCAGGCCGCCCGTGACGACATCCGAGCCGAGCTCGGGCCCGAGTTCGCCGACTTCGAGCTCTCCGACCTCGATCCGCGTCGAGCGGTGCGCAAGTACGTCCAGGACGCCTGGGAGCAGGACGACGCCGAGCCGAGCGCGGGGTTCCGGCCGCTGGAGCCCGGCGAGCTGCCGCCCTACGACAGCGACGCGACCTGAGTCTGCGGACGGACCGGGTCGGACCGGGTCGGACGCGGCGCCGGGGACTCAGTCGGCGTCGACCTTCGAGGCCAGCCTGACCCGCACCTGGCGCTCCTGCCCGTCGCGACGGACCCGCAGAGCGACGGTCTCCCCCGGCTGGTGGGTCCGGATCGCCACGATCAGCCCGATGCCGTCGGTCACGGGCCTGCCGTTGATCCCCACGACCACGTCGCCCTTGCGCAGCCCCGCGGACGCCGCGGGGGTCCCGGACTTCGGCGTGTCCACGACCACGGCACCGGTCGACCTCGTCCGGGTGTCGACGTTCGCGCCGATCACCGGGTAGCGCGCCTGGCCGGTCGCCAGGATCTGGGCAGCGGTGATGCGCACCTGCTCCATCGGGATCGCGAACCCGACTCCGATGTTGCCCGACTCGCCGCTGAGCCCGCCGGTGGTGGCGATCGCGGAGTTCACGCCCACCACCTGCCCGCGCAGGTTGGCCAGCGGCCCGCCCGAGTTGCCGGGGTTGATCGCCGCGTCGGTCTGCAGGGCGTTGATGTAGGAGGACCCGGCGGTGCCGCCGGTCGTGACCGGGCGGTCGGTGGCGCTGACGATGCCCGAGGTCACCGTGCTGGTCAGCCCGAGCGGGGACCCGATCGCCACCACCGTGTCGCCGACCCGCAGCTGCCGGGACGCGCCGATCGGCGCGGCGCGGAGCCGGCTGCCGCTGCGGACCGCGAGCACCGCGATGTCGTAGACCGGGCTGCGGCCCACGATGGTGGCGGTGTAGCTGCGGCCGTCGCGGTCGACCACCTTGATCTCTCCGGGCCCCGTCGCGTCGGCCACCACGTGGTTGTTGGTGATCACGTGGGACCGGCCGTCGAGGACGAAGCCGGAGCCGGTGGCGCCGCCGCCGTTCGCGCCGTCCGAGCCGCCCTTGGACAGCACCTGCACGGTGCTGGGCAGCAGCCGGGACGCGACCGCGGCGATGCTCCCGTTGTCGACCGGCAACGGCGAGGCGGCCTGCTCGTCGGCAGCCGGGATCGCGACGCCTCCGGTGACCCGTGACATCGACGCCGACACCGCGACCCCCGCGAGAACCCCGCCGAGACCGCCCGCGACCAACGCCAACGCGACCAGCGACGGCCAGAACCACCCCGGCAGGACCGGGGCACGCCGCGGGGGCCACCCTGCCCCGGGGGGCAAGGACGAGAGCGGGTAGGTAGGACCAGCCGACGACGACGGCCCACGGTCCGGCGAGGGGACGTCGGTCTCGCCCCCGGGAGCCAGCGGAGCGGCCGGCGGGTCGAGGTCGTCCGAGGCCGGGGAGGCGTCCGCGTCGGCCGGCCACGTGGATGGCACGGCGGGGGGACGCTGGTCGTCGGACTCGCTCACCCGGTCATTGTCCCCCACACGGCCGACACCACGGCCGGAACCGCCCGACTCGTCGTCGTGCCAGTGACGGGCGGTGACGGCCCGGGACGGCTAGGGGCGCTCGCCGACGAGCCTCGCCCGCATCACGCCGTCCGCGGCGGGGGCCACGGCCCAACCGGGCAGCCGGCCGCGCGCGGCAGCCGGAGCCTCGAGCACGGCGCGCGTCGGCGTGGCGTTGCCGATCGAGGTGGCCGGCGTCGACCGGCTTCCCGGCGCGAGCCCGGACAGCGTGCCGAGTCCCAGCACCGCCGCCGACACCGAGCCTGCCCCGACCAGGGCCACGACGACCCGGCCGCGGGCCCGTCCTCGGGCCACCAGGTCGTCGGTCTCGGCCCATGCCAGCGCCGTCGGGTCGAGGTCGAGCAGGGACCCCACCAGCCGGTCGGGAGGCGCCCCGGTGCGTGGGCCGGCCATCGACGCCAGCTGTCGCTTGACCCAGCCCTCGTGCTCGACCAGTCGCCGGCAGGGCGGGCAGGTGGCCACGTGCTGCCAGGCGCGCTCCGTCTCATCCGGGTCGAGCTGCCCGTCGAGCAGCGCGCTCACCGAGGAGCCGAGGTGCCCGCTGGGAAGCCAAGCCGGACGCCGCCGCGTGCCCATCACGTCGCCTGCGGGCTCAGCCGACGGCGCCTGGTATCGGCGGGCCCGGAGTAGCGGGACCTCCCGGCGCTCGGCGCCCGGTGCGCCAGCGCCTGGCGGAGCATCGTGCGGCCCCGGTGGATCCTGGACCGCACGGTGCCCAGCTTGAGGCCGAGGACGTCGGCGATCTCCTCGTAGCTGAGGCCCTCGATGTCGCAGAGCACGACCGCGGCACGGAAGTCGGGGGGCAGCGCGGCCAGCGCGGACTCGACGTCGTCGTCGAACAAGCCGTCCAGCACCTGGGTGTCCGGCGGCAGCCCGCGGCTCGGCAGCCGGTTGTCGGCGTCGTCGGCGAGGGCGTCGAAGCGGATCTTCGCCTTCCGTCGGGCCTGGTCGAGGAACAGGTTGGTGGTGATCCGGTGCAGCCAGCCCTCGAAGGTGCCGGGGGTGTAGCTGGACAGCGAGCGGAACACCCGGACGAAGACCTCCTGGGTGAGGTCCTCGGCGTCGTGGGGGTTGCCGGTCAGCCGGTACGCGAGCCGGTAGACCCGCGACGAGTGGGTCTCGACGATCTCGTCCCAGGAGGGTGGCTGCCAGACCGCGTCGGAGCCCGGGACGGCAGCAGCGGGGGCGGGAGTCGGGGTCGGTCTGCTCATCGTGCGCTCCTCGTCCCGGGGGGCCGCGGTCGTGGCCGGGGACGGGTCGGACCCGCTGTGTCGCCGGCGTCTCGTGCCACGGTAGAAGCCGCGCCTGAGAGCCGCCTGAGGGTCAGCCACGGCGGAGGCTGTGACATCCGTGTCGAGGCCCACGTCAGGCACAACGGGCCGGTCGTCACCGGTGTTCCCGCTGCGGGCGGGGCCGGTGCGGCTCACCGGCGGGCCGGGTGCCGCGGTCGCGATAGAGTCCTGCCCGGCAGGTGCGCGCCACGAAGGCGGGCGCGGCGCGAGATGGGGAGGCCGTCATCGGCACGGGACTGAAGCCGGCGAGCTGGAGCTACGCCGAGGAGTACGTCGGCGAGGACGAGGTGCTGGCCGCGGCCCGCGCCCGGGCCGCCGAGGTCGGCGTCGCCCCGATCGGTCCTGGCGGCGGCGCGGTGCTGCGGTTCCTGGCCTCGCTGACCCAGGCCCGCGCGGTCGTCGAGATCGGCACCGGGACCGGGGTCTCCGGGCTGTGGATGATGCGCGGCATGCGCCCCGACGGGGTGCTCACCACCGTCGACACCGAGGGCGAGCACCAGCGGCTGGCCCGGCAGGCCTTCGTCGAGGCCGGCATCGCCACGCAGCGGGTCCGGCTGATCCCGGGGGCGGCGCTCGACGTGCTGCCGCGGCTCACCGACGGCCACTACGACCTGGTGTTCTGCGACGGGGACAAGACCGAGTACGCGGAGTACCTCGCGGAGGCGCTGCGGCTGCTCAAGCCCGGTGGCATCGTCGCCTTCGACAACGCCCTGTGGCACGACCGGGTCGCCGACCCCGCCCAGCGCGACGCCGAGACGGTGTCCATCCGCGAGCTCGGCAGGGCCGTCCGCGAGCACGAGTCGCTGCTCCCGGTCCTGCTGCCGGTGGGCGACGGCCTGCTGGTCGCGCAGCTCGTCTGAGACATCGCGGTCCGGTGCCCGTCGCCGCCGGGCCCGCATCCGCACGGCACCGGCCGGGCCCGTGGGGGCCCGGCCGGTGCCGTGTGGATGCGGGTGGGCGCCGCTCAGCGGTCCTGCAGGACCTCGCGCATCAGCTGGGCGGTCTCCGAGGGCGTCTTGCCGACCCTCACCCCGACGGCCTCCAGCGCCTCCTTCTTGGCCTGCGCGGTGCCCGACGAGCCGGACACGATCGCGCCGGCGTGACCCATGGTCTTGCCCTCGGGGGCGGTGAACCCGGCGACGTAGCCGACGACCGGCTTGGTCACGTGGTCCTTGATGTAGGCCGCCGCACGCTCCTCCGCGTCGCCGCCGATCTCACCGATCATCACGATCGCGTCGGTGTCGGGATCGTCCTCGAACGCCTGCAGGCAGTCGATGTGCGTGGTCCCGATGATCGGGTCGCCGCCGATGCCGACGGCTGAGGAGAAGCCGAAGTCGCGCAGCTCGTACATCATCTGGTAGGTCAGCGTGCCGGACTTCGAGACCAGGCCGACCCGGCCGGCCTTGGTGATGTTGGCCGGGATGATCCCGGCGTTGGACGCACCGGGACTGATCAGCCCGGGACAGTTCGGTCCGATCACCCGGGTGGTGCCCTTGGCCTGCGCGTAGGAGAAGAAGTCGGCGGTGTCGTGGACCGGCACCCCCTCGGTGATCACCACCACCAGCGGCATCGCCGCGTCGACGGCCTCGATGACCGCGCTCTTGGTCCCGGCGGGTGGGACGAAGACCACCGACACGTCGGCGCCGGTCTCGGCCATCGCCTCCGCGACGGAGCCGAACACCGGCACGGCGGTGCCGTCGAAGTCGACCGACTGGCCGGCCTTCTTCGGGTTGACCCCGCCGACGATGCTGGTCCCGGACGCGATCATCCGGCGGGTGTGCTTCTGGCCCTCGGCGCCGGTCATCCCCTGGACGACGACCTTGGAGTGCTCGGTGAGAAAGATAGACATCGCGTCGCCCCTACTTGCTTGCCAGCTCAGCGGCGCGGTCGGCCGCGCCGTCCATGGTGTCCACCAGTGTCACCAGCGGGTGGTTCGCCTCGTCGAGGATCCGTCGGCCCTCCTCGACGTTGTTGCCGTCCAGCCGGACCACGAGCGGCTTGTCGGCCTCGTCCCCGAGCATCTGCAGGGCCTGGACGATGCCGTTGGCCACCGCGTCGCAGGCGGTGATCCCGCCGAAGACGTTGACGAACACGCTCTTGACCTGCGCGTCCCCGAGGATCACGTCGAGCCCGTCGGCCATCACCTGCGCCGACGCGCCGCCCCCGATGTCGAGGAAGTTGGCCGGCTTGACGCCGCCGTGCTTCTCGCCGGCGTACGCCACGACGTCGAGGGTCGACATCACCAGCCCGGCACCGTTGCCGATGATGCCCACGGCCCCGTCGAGCTTGACGTAGTTGAGGCCCTTGGCCTTGGCCTTCGCCTCCAGCGGATCGGCCGCGGCCTTGTCCTCGAAGTCGGCGTGCTCGGCGTGCCGGAAGCCGGCGCTCTCGTCGAGGGTCACCTTGCCGTCGAGCGCCTCGAGGTGCCCGTCACCGAGCCGGACCAGCGGGTTGACCTCGACGAGCGAGGCGTCCTCCTTGATGAACACGTCCCACAGCCGCTTCACGACGGTGGCGGCCTCGTCGGCGACCTCGTCGGGGAACCGGGCGGCCGAGACGATCTCGGCGGCCTTCGCGTCGTCCACGCCGGTCTGCGGGTCGATCGAGACCCGGGCGATCGCGTCGGGGTTCGAGTGCGCGACCTCCTCGATCTCGACACCGCCCTCGACGCTGGCGATGCACAGGTAGTCGCGGTTGGCCCGGTCGACGAGGAAGGAGAAGTAGTACTCCTCGGCGATGTCGGCGGTGGGGGCGACCAGCACCCGGTGCACCGTGTGGCCCTTGATGTCCATCCCCAGGATGTCCTCGGCTCGGGCCACGGCCTCCTGCGGGTTCTCGGCGAGCTTGACGCCGCCGGCCTTCCCGCGGCCACCGGCCTTCACCTGGGCCTTGACGACCACCCGGCCACCGTTCTCCTCGGCGGCCGCGGCCGCGTCCTCGGCCTTCTCGACGACGGTGCCGACGGTGACCGGCACGTCATGCTTGGCGAAGAGCTGCTTCGCTTGGTACTCCATCAGGTCCACGGGTCTTGACCGTCCTGTTCCGGGGTGTGAGCGATTCGTCCGGGCGCAGTCACGACGGCCCGGGCGGCTTGCGCCCGACCCTAGACCCGCGACGCGCCGGGCGCATCCGGCGGGTTCCGTAGGATGCCTCCCATGCCGGCAGCGTTCCGCACGACGAGCCTGTGCTCGGGCGAGCTGCGGCTAGCCGTCCGGGAGCACTCCGCTGCCGGGCCGGGCCGGCCGAGCGTGGTGCTGGTGCACGGCTACCCGGACCGGCAGGACACCTGGGGCGCGCTGCTGGACCGGCTGCCGCTGGACCGCTGGCACGTGGTGAGCTACGACGTCCGCGGCGCAGGTGGCTCAGGGGTGCCGGACGACGTCGCCGGCTACCGCACCGACCGGCTGGTCGACGACCTGGTCGCGGTGCTCGACGGCGTGCTCGCCCCCGGTGAGCCGGCTCATCTGGTGGGGCACGACTGGGGCTCGGTGCAGCTGTGGGAGGCCGTCGCCGCCGCCCGCACCGACCCGCGCCTGCACGGCCGGGTGGCGTCGTTCGTCTCGGTGAGCGGCCCGTCGCTGGACCACGTCGCCCGACTGCTCCGGCACTCCCGGGGTCGCCGCGCTCCGCTGCTGCGCCAGGGGCTGCGCTCGTGGTACATCGGCTTCTTCCGGCTGCCGGTGCTGCCCGACCTGGCCTGGCGGGTCGGCCACCCGCTGGCCCGGTGGGTGCTGGGCCGCCGCGAGGGCCTGCCCGCCGACCACTGGGGACCGGGGCTGCGAGCCGACGCCGCCCACGGGCTCGGCCTCTACCGAGCCAACACCGGCCGCCGCGCCGGCCGGCCGCGGCGCCTGCGGACCGACGTCCCGGTGCTGGTGGTGCACCCCGAGCGGGACCGGTTCCTGAGCGCGGTGCTGCTGGAGGACCTGGACCGGCGCTGCACCGACCTGCGGGTGGAGCGCATCGACGCCGGTCACTGGGCCACGGTCACCCACGCCGAACGGCTCGCCGCCCTGGTCGTCGAGCACGTCGACGCGCACCCAGGGCGCTGAGCGGGCCGCCGTGCTCGACACCCTGTCGCCCGCCCGCCGCCGCACCGTGCTCACCGCGGTCGCCCTGGGCGTGCTGCTCGCCGTCGTGGTGGTCGTCGCGGTGACCCGCTCGCCCGCCACCCAGGTGGATCCCGTGGCCCAGGACCGCCCGGGACCGGTGCTGCTGGTGAGCGGGTACGGCGGCGGCACCGGCTTGCTGGAGCCGCTGCGCACGGCGCTGGCGGGTCTGGGCCGCGACGTCGTCGTGGTCCCGGCGGTTGCCGGCGGCACCGGTGACATCCGTGTCCAGGCCGCGGCGCTCGGACGGCAGGTGGACCGGTCACTGCGGCGGTCCGGCGCGGGCTCGGTCGACGTGGTCGGCTACTCCGCGGGCGGGGTGGTCGCCCGGGCCTGGGTCCGGTACCACGGCGGAGCCTCGGTGGCGCGTCGCGTGCTGTCGGTGGGCTCGCCGCAGCACGGCACCGACCTCGCGGAGCTCGCCGCCGGGCTTGCCGGAGGGTGTCCGGCGGCCTGCGAGCAGCTGACGCCCGACAGCGGCCTGCTGCGCGCCCTGAACGCCGGTGACGAGACCCCCGACGGGCCGGTGTTCGTCTCGGTGTGGTCCGAGACCGACCGCACGGTGACGCCGCCGTCGTCGGCGAGGCTCGCCGGGGCCCTCAACCTGGCGGTGCAGTCGGTGTGCCCGGGCCGGCGAACCTCCCACGCCGGCCTGCCCGCCGACCCCGTCGTGCTGGCGCTGCTGGCCAGCGCACTGGGGCCCGGGCCGCCGACCGTCCCCACCGACGTCTCCTGCTGAGCCGCGGCCGGGTCAGGAGGTGATGTCCTTGGTGGCGAAGTTCGCCCAGGCCGCGCCCAGGAAGACCGCGACGTAGGCGCCCTGCAGCAGCACCCCGCGCACGATCTCCCGCCACAGGATCGGGTCGCGGAACAGGTCGACGAACGAGAGCCAGTACCGGGTCGGCAGGTAGGGCTGGAGCACGGCGGCCGCGTCGAGGGTCAGCAGCAGCGACGAGGCGATCAGGAACGTGAGCGCCCCGAGCGCGGCCCCCAGCGAGGAGTCGGTCAGGGTGGACAGCAGCAGCGCCAGCGCCGCGACGCCGAGCATCGACAGCGACACGTACACCACCGACATCGCGGTGCGCTCCAGGAGCTGCGTGGCGGTCAGGCTGCTGCCGGAGATCCCGGTGACCAGGGCCTGCGCGTCGCCGCTGCCCAGCAGCAACCGGCCGACCAGGTAGCCCACCGCGGCCACGACCACCACCGCCAGGAACACGAAGGCCAGCACGCTGACCAGCTTGGCGACCAGGAGCCGGGTCCGTCCCACCGGCCGGGTCAGCAGGTAGCGGAGGGTGCCGCCTTGGGCCTCCCCCGCGATGGCGTCCCCGGCCACCACCGAGACCGCCACCGGCATGAACAGCGGCAGCACGATCGCCAGCGCGGCCAGCGGGAACAGCGAGCCGTCGGTCAGCACGGCCGACAGGAACGCCGGCCCCTCGCCCGGCTGCGGCCCGATGTCGGTGACCGCCAGCAGCACGGCGACGACAGTCGGCAGCAGGTTGAGCAGCGCGATCGTCACCCAGGTCCGGGGCCGACGCAGCATCTTGACCAGCTCGACCCGGATCACGGACGTCCCGACCCCGTGGCCGGGCTCACCGGGACAGCCCCACCTGGGACGGGTCGGAGGTGGCCTCGAGGACCACCTGCTCCAGCCCCCGCCGCTCCGGTCCGAGCTCGTGCACCCGCAGCCCCGCCTCCACCAGCCGCCGGTTCAGTGCGGCCGCGTCGTCGGCCCGCACCACCAGCCGGTCCCCGGCCCGCTCGGCCACTCCGCCGTCGAGCAGGGCATGGGCGGCGTCCGCATCGGGGGTCACCACGACCGTACGGCCCGTCGGGGCGCGAAGCGCCGCCAGCTCCTCCTGCACCACCAGCCTGCCGCGGTCCAGCACGCCGACCCGTGTGCACATCTGCTCCACCTCGGCCAGCAGGTGGCTGGAGAGGAAGATGGTGGTCCCCTCGGCGTTCAGCTCCAGCAGCAGCCGCCGCATCTCGCGGATGCCTTGCGGGTCCAGGCCGTTGGTCGGCTCGTCGAGCACCAGCAGCCGCGGCGAGCCGAGCAGCGCCGCGGCCAGCCCCAGCCGCTGCCGCATCCCCAGCGAGTAGCCGCCGACCTTGCGCTCTCCCGCGACCCCCAGCCCTACCCGCTCGAGCACGTCACCCACCCGCACTCGCCGCCCGCGCCGGCGGGTGCGCGGGGCCAGCGCGTCGAGGAGCTGCAGGTTCGCGCGCCCGCTCAGGTGGGGGTACGCCGCGGGGCCCTCGACGAGCGTGCCGACCTGGGGCAGCACGCGCCCGGCGGCCGACGGCATCGGCCGTCCCAGGAGCTCGGCCTCGCCAGAGGTCGCCAGCACCAGCCCCAGCAGCATCCGCACGGTGGTCGTCTTGCCCGAGCCGTTCGCTCCCAGGAAGCCGTAGACGTCGCCCTCCCGCACGTCGAGGTCGATGCCGTCGACGGCCAGCACCGGCCCGTACCGCTTGGTCAGCGAGCGGGTCGCGACGGCGGCCGTCACCGACGGCTCCGGTCGCTCGACCGGGACGACGCGGACGACCGCGCCGGCGGCTGCGACCGCGGCTGCGGGACCATCGCGAGCCCGGGGCGGTGCGCGACCAGCTCCCCGGCCGCCCGGAGCAGGGCGCGGCGGGTAACCGTCCCGGCCAGCAGCCAGCTGGTGCCGTTGGCCTCGGGGGTGGACAGCAGCAGCCGCATCGGCGGTGCGCCCAGCAGCAGCCCCTGGTCCAGCTCCCGCACCGTTGGCTGGCCTTCGAGGTCGTCGCGGACCCGGTGGTAGGTCCGGTGCCACAGCGGCACCGCGATCAGCAGCGTGGGGCCGCGCCCGTAGACGCCGACGGACCCGGCGCCCGGGGGCCGCCGTGCCAGCCCGGCCAGGGTCGACGGTGGGACCCGCGCGGCGAACCGGTCCGCCGCGGAGGCGAGGTCGACGACCCGGTCCACGCGGAGGCTGGCGTCGTGGGGCGGGCTGAACCGCAGGGTGGCAGCGTCCGGGGCACCGGGCGAGAAGTCGACGAACCGGCTGGACAGGGCGGCGCGGTCGCTGCCCCGCGCGAAGACCGCCACCGCCAGTGGCACACCGGTCTCACGGTCGACGTACGCGTCGACGTGGCGGACCGACGACTGCGGGTCGGCGGGGGTCAGCCGCAGCCCGGGCGCCACCCGGCCGGCGACCCGGCGGGTCGGGAGCCGGGACAGCTCGGTGCGACGGGCGCCGGCGAGCAGCCGGCGGGCGAGCTCGTGCGGCAGCAGGTCGACGGTGGTCGGCAGCCGCACCGGCACGTCCGACGTCTTGGTGGCCCGCTTGGACTCGTAGACCCAGCGGACGGTGCCATCACCGCGATGGACCAGGTCGGTCTCACCGGTGGTCCGTACGGTGGCCACCCGCCAGGTGCTGGGGTCGCGCCACCAGACCCGCACCTGGTGGGTCCGGCCGAGCAGCCCCGTCAGGCTGGACAGCGCGTTGTTGTCGGGCAGCGCCACGGCGCCCACGGACTCGACGTAGCCGGTGAACGGCTGCCGGCGCGAGTCCACGACCCGCTCGGCCAGGGTGGCCGCCGCCGTCGTCGGCTGGGGTACCGGCCGCGCCCGGACCACGAACGGCGCCGAGACCAGCACCAGCACCCCCAAGGCGACGAGGCACCAGCGGCGGGCGGCGGTCATGGCGTCACGCTACGTCGGAGTCCCGCATTCGCCGGTGGCCGAGCGGTCGTAGCGAGGCTCAGCCAGGCGCCGGAGACTCGTCGGCGACGTGGGCGGCGATCCACTCCACGATCCTCGTGGTGTTCGCCCCGGGCGTGAAGACCTCGGCGACCCCCATCTCCTTGAGCACCGGGATGTCGGCCTCGGGGATGATGCCGCCACCGATCACCACGATGTCGCGGGCGTCGCGCTCGTCGAGCAGCGAGATGAGCTTGCGGAACAGCGTCATGTGCGCGCCGGAGAGCACCGAGAGCCCGATGACGTCGGCGTCCTCCTGGAGGGCGGTCTCGACGATCTGCTCGGGGGTCTGGTGCAGCCCGGTGTAGATCACCTCGTGCCCGGCGTCGCGCAGCGCGCGGGCGATGACCTTCGCTCCCCGGTCGTGCCCGTCGAGGCCCGGCTTGGCCACCACGACGCGGATCGGAGCCGCCACACCAACCACCTCTTCCTCGGGCCGAACGGTCGGCGGGCAGAGGCCGGCGAACCGGTCGCCCCACCCTCCCGGACGTGCTCGGCACCCTAGCCGACCGCGCCGGAACCGGCTGGACCACTGTCGGATGCGGCTGTGAGGTCTGCCACTCGGGAATCGACGCGGACGGCGGTACCCCGCGTGGCCCGGTTGCACCCCGTGACCTGTCACACACAGGCGCGCAACGCAAGCAGGCGCGCCAGGCCACGTTTCGGTTACGGTCCTGTTGCCGCCTGAATCCTCCGGACGTAAGGACCAGCCACTCCGTGCCCACCCATCGTGCACCAGGACGCGCCGTCACCAGGCGCCGCCCCCTCGCCCTCGGGACCCCGGCGACAGACCACGAGCAGCAGGACCCCACCGTACGCCCCCGCACCCCCGGCCGGCGCCTCGCCGGCCGGCCCGCCCGCCACCCGCGACCGAGCCTGGTCCGGATGCTGGGTGCGCCGACGCTGGTCGCCGTGACCTCCGTGGCGCTCGCCACCGCCGGGTCGCTGACCGCCGGCGCGCAGCGCTCGGCCGCCGCGCCCCTGCCCGCTGACGGGCTCACGTCCCTCACCGCGCCGCTGCGCATGTCCATCCCCGGCTCGGACCCCGCCGTCGCCACGGCCACGGCCACGGACCGGGAGACCACCGGCGCGGCCGGCACGTCCCGTGCACTCGCGGACGCCCTCGAGGGCCGCGAGACCGCTCTCAGCCGGGACTCCCGGCGCGAGGCCCGCCAGGCCGCCGACGAGCAGGACCTGCAGGACACCGTCGAGAGCCGGGCCAAGGCCCGTGCCCGGACGCTGGCCGAGCTGGCCGCCCGCGCGGAGCAGCGCGCCGAGGCCGTCGCCCGCCGGTCCTGGCAGCTGCCGGTCAGCCGTGGCTACCGGCTCACCGGACGCTTCGGGCAGTGCTCCTCGCTGTGGTCGAGCTGCCACACCGGGCTCGACTTCGCCGCCCCCACGGGCACCGAGCTGCGCGCGGTCGCTGCGGGCCGGGTCACCGAGGTCGGCTACGCCGGCGCCTACGGCAACCGCACGATCATCAAGCTCAACGACGGCACCGAGCTGTGGTACTGCCACCAGTCGAGCACCTCGGTGCGCGCCGGCCAGTCCGTCGCGGCCGGCCAGCCGGTCGGCCGGGTCGGCTCGACCGGCAACGTCACCGGCCCGCACCTGCACCTCGAGGTCCGCCCCCGCAAGGACGACCCGATCGACCCGCAGCGCGCGCTGCGCGCGCACGGCGTCAAGCCCTGACCTGTCGCCCCACCCCGCCGGGGCTGTGGCCCGGTCGGCGGTGACGCTGGGTCAGAGCTTCTCGACCGGGGCGTAGCGCAGCAGCAGCCGCTTGACGCCCTGGGACCCGAAGTCGATCGAGGCCACCGCGTTGTCCCCGGAGCCGTCCAGCGCCACCACCGCGCCCATCCCGAACGAGTCGTGCAGCACCCGGTCGCCCGGCACCAACGTCGGGACCGCGCGCCGCTGTCCGCGGGCCGAGGCGTCGGCCCGGGCCGCGGCGGCGCCGAAGCGTCGAGACACCGACCCGGCGCGCTGCGAGGACGGCAGCACCGGCCGGCTCCACGAGGTCTGGTCCGCCTCGGTGCGCCGCCAGTCGACCAGGTCCACAGGCAGCTCGGCCAGGAACCGGGAGGCGGGGTTGTGGGACGGCGCCCCCCAGGCGGAGCGCACCACGGCCCGAGAGACGTAGAGACGCTCGCGGGCCCGGGTCAGCCCGACGTAGGCCAGCCTCCGCTCCTCCTCGAGCTCGGGCTGGTCGCCGAGGGAGCGCTGGTGCGGGAAGATGCCGTCCTCGAGGCCGGTCAGGAACACCACCGGGAACTCCAGCCCCTTGGCGGTGTGCAGCGTCATCAGCGTGGCCACCCCGGCGGTGTCGTCGGGGATCTGGTCGGTGTCGGCGACCAGCGCCACCCGCTCCAGGAACTCGGGAAGGCCCGGCGCCACCGGCACGTCGGCCCCGTCGTCGGCCCCGTCGTCGGCCCCGTCGTCGGCCCCGTCGTCGGTCGCGACCAGCACCGGCTCGTCCGCGAACTCGCGCGCCACCGCCACCAGCTCGGCGAGGTTCTCGACCCGGGTCTCGTCCTGCGGGTCCTCGCTGTCCTCGAGCTCCTTGAGGTAGCCGCTGGCGGCCAGCACGTGCTCCAGCACCACGTCGGCCCGCTCGCCCGCCTCGACCATCGACTGGGCCTGCTCGACCATGTCGACGAAGCCGCGCACGCTCGCCAGCGAGCGGGAGGCGATGCCCGGCGCCCGCTGCGCCGCCCGCAGCGCCTCGAAGAAGGTCAGCTGCTCGGCCCGCGCCAGCGCGTCGACACACGCCTCGGCCCGCTCCCCGATGCCGCGCTTGGGGACGTTGAGGATCCTGCGCAGCGACAGGTCGTCGGTCGGGTTGACCAGGATCCGCAGGTAGGCCAGCGCGTCCTTGACCTCGCGACGCTCGTAGAACCGGACCCCGCCCACCACCCGGTAGGGCAGCCCGGCCCGGATGAAGACCTCCTCGAAGACCCGGGACTGGGCGTTGGTGCGGTAGAACACCGCCACGTCGCCCGGGCGCACCTCGGCCTCACGACCAAGCCGGGCGATCTCCTCGGTGACGAACCGCGCCTCGTCGTGCTCGTCGTCGGCGACGTACCCCACCAGCGGGTCGCCGGCACCGGCGTCGGACCACAGGCTCTTGGCCTTCCGACCGCGGTTGCGGCTGATCACGGCGTTCGCCGCGGTCAGGATCGTCTGGGTGGAGCGGTAGTTCTGCTCCAGCAGCACCGTCTCGGCGTCGGGGAAGTCCTGCTCGAAGTCCATGATGTTGCGGATGCTGGCGCCACGGAAGGCGTAGATGGACTGGTCGGCGTCACCGACGACCATCAGCTCGGAGGGCGCCACGCCGTCGGCGTCGGGGACGTCGGGGTCGGCGCCGCCGACGGTCGCGGGGCGGCCCACGTCGTGACCGCACAGCTCTCGGACCAGGGAGTACTGCGCGTGGTTGGTGTCCTGGTACTCGTCGACCAGCACGTGGCGGAAGCGGCGGCGGTAGGCCTCCCGCACCTCGGGGAACGCCTGGAGCAGGTGGACCGTGGTCATGATGAGGTCGTCGAAGTCCATCGCGTGCGCGTCGCGGAGCCGCTGCTGGTAGCGCCCGTAGGCCTCGGCGTAGGTCCGCTCCAGGTCGTTGTCCGCGGTTCGGGCGGCCTCCTCGTGGTCGACCAGCTCGTTCTTCTGGTTCGACACCCATGACAGCACCGCGCGGGGCGGGTAGCGCTTCGGGTCGAGGTCGAGCTCCTTGCAGACCAGGGTCATCAGCCGCTTGGAGTCCGCCGCGTCGTAGATCGAGAACGACGAGCGGTAGCCGAACCGGTCGACCTCACGGCGCAGGATGCGCACGCACGCCGAGTGGAAGGTGGAGACCCACATCACCCGCGCCCGCGGGCCCACCAGCTCCTCGACCCGCTCGCGCATCTCGGCGGCGGCCTTGTTGGTGAACGTGATGGCCAGGATCGAGCCCGGGTGGGCACCGCGCTCGGCGATCAGCCACGCGATGCGCCGGGTGAGCACCCTGGTCTTGCCCGACCCGGCTCCCGCGACCACGAGCAGCGGGGCACCGGCGTGCACGACCGCCGCTCGCTGCGGGTCGTTGAGACCGTCGAGCAGCGCCGGCTGCGGGCGCCGCGCGGCGGGCCGCTCGTCGCCCCGGCCGTCGCCGGATCGGCCGCCCCCGGATCGGCGCTGCCCGGCCGGGGCCGCGAGGACTCCCAGCTCCAGCTCGTCCTGCCCGGTCGGCGCGGACGAGGCGGGAGTGGGGGGTGGGCTCATGACGGGCCCAGACTACGGCCCAGCCGACGTGGCCGCGCCGACGCCTCCCGGCCCGACTCGGGGCGCTCGGCGACGGGGCCGAGCCCGCCTCAGCGGCCGGTGCGGGTGAAGTGCATCGGGTCCGAGACGGAGCGGAAGCCTCCGCCCCAGGCCCAGCCGACCCCGGCGAACGCCCGCGTCACCGGACCGCCGGGCCGCACCATCCCCGGTCGCTGCCAGTCCCGGTCGAGGTAGGCGCTCGCCAGCTCCGGCAGCACCAGGTCACCGCGGTGGTAGGGGTTCATGAACGGGTTGACGTCGATCGCGAGGCCGCTGGCATGCGCCGAGACCGCCGTGGACCCGCGGACCGTGCGGCACACGTAGGAGGCGGTGTTGTTGCCGTCCCCGGTCGGGGGCGCCTCGAGGTCGGCGGTGGTGGGCAGTCGCATCTCCTCGATCGGGTACGCCGCGGCGTACAGGCGGGAGAACACCTCGACGACGTCGTCGGCGACGGCGGCGCCGACCACCAGCTCCCCAGTGTGCGGACGGTCGTCGAAGCCTCGGAAGGTCACCGTGACGTAGCGGAGACGGGACAGTCCGACCGGGCAGGACGGCGACCAGGTCTCACCCATTCGCCGCCGGACCGCCGGGGTCACCGCGGCCACGGTGGCATGGAACTGTTCGTCGGGCGGCGGTGGCAGCAGGTCACGGGTCGCGAGCCGACGGACCCGCAGCGGCGCGGGGGTCGGCAGGACCGCGCCGAAGCCGTCGGCCCGCAGCGGCAGCGGCCGTGCACCCACCCGCCAACGGCCGAGCGCGGTAGCGGGCCGGCCTCCGGCGGAGGCCGAGGGCAGCGCCGGGGTCCCCGTGGGGCTCGTCGCCCGGCTCGTGGGCGTCGCGATCGGGGTGTCCGGGCGCGCCTGCCCGGACGGGGACAGGGGCGGCGCGGCAGGCGGCGCCGGCTCGCGACCGTCGGCGCACCCCCCGGCCGCCAGCACGAGCGCGACGCCGGCCACCGCGGCCACCCACCGGGAGGACGGGGCGCTCAGAGCAGCCGCCGGTCGGAGGCCCAGCGCGTCAGCTCGTGCCGCGATGACAGCTGCAGCTTGCGCAGCACGCTCGAGACGTGGGTCTCCACGGTCTTCACCGAGATGAAGAGCTCGGCCGCCACCTCCTTGTAGGCGTAGCCGCGTGCGATCAGCCGCATCACCTCCCGCTCGCGGTCGGTGAGCCGGTCGAGGTCCTCGTCGACGGCCGCCACCTCGATCGTGCCCGCGAAGGCGTCGAGCACGAACCCGGCCAGCCGTGGTGAGAAGACCGCGTCCCCGGAGGCGACCCGGTCGACGGCCGAGACCAGCTCCGGACCGGTGATGGTCTTGGTGACGTAGCCGCGGGCACCGGCCCGGATGGTGCCGATCACGTCCTCGGCGGCGTCGGAGACCGACAGCGCCAGGAACCTCGGCGGCGGGACGCCGGCCGGTCGCGACGGGCGCGCCAGCGATACCCGGCGCATCACCTCGGCCCCGCCGCCGCCGGGCAGGTGCACGTCGAGCAGCACCACCTCGGGCCGCAGCGCGACGACCACCGCGACGGCCTCGTCGACGTCGGCGGCCTCCCCCAGCACCTCCACGCGGTCCGGATGTGCGGCCAGCTCGGCCTTGACGCCGGCGCGGAACAGGGCGTGGTCGTCGACGACCACGACGCTGCGCCGGGTCACCGGGTCTCCGCCCCGGAGGCGACCGCGTCGGGCGCGGCCATCCGCAGCCGCACCTCGGTGCCCGCCTCGGGCGCCGTGCGGATGTCGGCGGATCCGCCGTGGCGGGCCATCCGCTCGACGATGCTCTGCCGGACCCCGAGCCGGTCCTCGGCCACCGAGGCCGGGTCGAAGCCACGACCGCGGTCCCGGACGTAGACCTCGGTGAGCTTCGGCCCGCACTCGGCGTACACGTCGACGCGGTCGGCAGCGGAGTGCCTGGCCGCGTTCACCATCGCCTCCCGGGCCGCCGGCACGAGCGGACGCAACCGCTCGGTGACCGGGGTGTCACCGACCGCGACCACCTCGACGGGGACACCGTGGGTGTCCTCGACCTCGGCGGCCGCTGCGCGCAGCGCAGCCGCCAGCGACTCCTGCGGCGCCGTCTCGTCGGCGTAGAGCCAGCCACGCAGGTCACGCTCCTGAGCGCGGGCCAACGTGGAGACGGTGCGGGCGTCGTCGGCGTGGCGCTGGATCAGCGCCAGGGTCTGCAGGACGGAGTCGTGCAGGTGCGCCGCCATGTCCGCCCGCTCCTGCGACCGGACCCGCGCCGTCCGCTCCTCCGAGAGGTCTCCGGTCAGCCGGAACAGCCAGGGACCGATCGTCAGCGCCAGCCCGAGCACCCCGAGCGCGCCGGCGACCAGGACGTCCCCGGCGACCCCCGACTGCCCGGTCTGCGCGGCGAACAGCACCATCGCCATCAGCAGCAGTCCGAGCCCGGCGGCGAGCCGGGCGTAGGAGGCGGCGCCGCCCCGGCCGACGACGGCGCGGACCAGGTCGATCCTGCCGCTGCTGTCGAGCCAGCGCTCGCGCTGCGCCTCGTCGGCCTGGCGCCAGAGCACCGCCAACCCGAGGATGCCCAGCAGCACCGGCCAGAACAGCATCGAGCCCCCCAGCAGGACCTGGCCCAGGATCACCGCTCCCAGCACGAGCGCCGCGACCGCGACCTTCGGACCCAGGTCCTCGCGGCGACGGCCGCGACCGGCGCGGCGACCCTGCCTGGTCGCGGCCTCGAGGCCGGGCGCCGACCGCTCCAGCCGGGTGTCGGGGGGGAGCACCATCCACAGCGCGGCGTAGAGGGCCACCCCGAAGCCGCCGGCCGCGGTCGCGACCACGAAGCAGACGCGGACCACGCTGACCTGGACGCCGAGGTGCTGCCCCAGCCCGCCCGCCACCCCCCCGAGCCAACGGTCCTCGGTGCTGCGGAAGGCCTTGCGGGTCCGCTCGGCGGGCCCACCGGGCGACGGCCCAGCCGGCCACTGGCTGGCCGGGTCGTGGGCGGGCTGACCGATCGGGGTGCTCATCGTGACGCCATCGTCTCACCGCCGCGGGGGCGCGATCACGAGTGGCGACCCCCGTCTGACCCTGAGAGGGCCCTGAGCCGGCCCTGAGCATGCCAGGGACAGCTCAGGGTTCATCCCGATGGCGGTCCGGCCCGTGGCGGCCCGAGGATCGAGTCATGACCGAGAGCCCCCAGCAGTCGCTGCGAGACGACCCGCAGCGCCCCACGACCGACCCCCCCGACGTCGCGGCCCGGCGGACCCAGCGTCCCCTCGAGCAGCTGCGGCGCAGCCGCACCGACCGCAAGATCGCCGGAGTCGCCGGCGGCCTGGCACGGCACCTGGACGTCGACCCGACAGTGGTCCGGGTGGTGCTCGTGGTGCTCTGCTTCTTCGGCGGCGCCGGCTTCGTGGTGTACGGCGCCGTGTGGGCGCTGGTGCCCGAGGACGGCAGCGCCCACGACCACCTCGGGCTGAGCCCGAGCACCCGCAACGCCCTGCTGGTCGCGGCCGGGGTCGTGGCGCTGCTGCTGCTGCTGGGCGACGGCTGGGGCTTCGGGCTGTCCTGGCCGCTGCTGGTCGTCGGTCTCGGGGTGCTGGCCTACCTGATGCTGCGAGACCGCGGCGGCGCGACCCGGGTCACCGGCCCCTCCTCCGCCGGCCCCCCGTCGGCCCCGTCGCACGGCGCACCGTCCTATGGCCCTCCCCCCTCCGACCCGGCCAGCGTCCAGGCGGCCGGACCCGCCGGCGGTGCGCCGGCCCCACCCGTCCCGAGCGACGACGACGACAACGCGGACGGTCCCGGGACCGCGTCGTGGGCCGAGCAGCCGCCGCCGTGGGTCCCCGTGACCGCTGCCGGGCCACCGCCGCCGCCGCCGCGCGGCCCACGCGGACCGCTGCTGTTCGGCCTGACGCTCGCGCTGGTGGCCGTGGCGTCGGGTGTCCTCGGCCTGGTCGACGTCTCCGGTCACGCGGTGAGCGCCGCGGCGTACCCGGCGCTGGCCCTGACGGTGGTCGGCGCGATGCTGGTGCTCGGGTCGGTCGTCGGGCGGGCCGGTGGGCTGATCGCACTGGGCCTGGTGGCGGTCGTCGCCCTGGTCGCCACCTCGGCGGTCGGCGCCGTCGGCGGCGTCGACCAGCAGGACACCCGGCTGCACGCCGTCCCGACGTCCGCCCGCGACGTCCAGAACAGCTACTTCGTCCCCGGCGGCAGGGTCGTGGTCGACCTGTCCGCCCTGCGCGACCCCGAGGCGCTGGCCGGCCGCACGGTCGACGTCGGAGCTCGGACCGGCGAGCTCGTCGTGGTTCTGCCGAAGGGCATCGAGACCCGCATCGACGCCAGGATCACCGGACCCGGACAGATCGACCTCCCGCTGCAGTCCGCCGGCGGCTTCGGCCTCCAGGCCACCGAGACCGACGGCAGCGACACCGGCGGCGAGGCGCTCGCCGATGCCGGGCCGCTGCTGCTGGACGTCCACCTGTTCGCCGGACACATCGAGGTAAGGACCACCCCATGAGCACCAGGACCCGCACCGCCCGCACCCGCCGCTCCCACCCGGCACCCACCCATCCCCTCGACGTCAGCTACCTGGTGGTGGGCCTGGTGTTCCTCGGCATCGCCGGGACCTGGGCACTCAACGCGGCCGGGGTCGTGGGGGTGGTCGACACCCGCTGGCTGCTGCCGCTGGTCCTGGTGGCGGCCGGCAGCGTCGGCCTGGTGGCCTTCGCCGCCCGGGGCGTCGCCGCCCGGCGCGACGCCGCCGCCGGCGGGGGCAGCACCGACCTGGACGGGCTCGACGGGCTGGACGGGCTCGACGGGCCGGACGACGCCAGGGACCTGCGGTGAGCGCCGACCGCAGTCGCCCCGGCACGTCCCGGGGGGCACGACGGCTGCTGCGCAGCCGCGACGACCGCCGGCTGGGCGGCGTGTGCGGCGGCGCCGCGGCCTGCTCCGGCCTCGACCCGACCATGGTCCGGGTCCTTTTGGTGGTCGCGACGCTGCTCGGCGCGGGCGCGCTGGCGCTGGCCTATTTCGTGGCCTGGGCGCTGGTGCCGCTCGGCTGAGCCGGCGCCGGGCACGGAGCCGGGCACGGAGCCGGCGACGCTACTGGGCGAACGTGTTCGGCCGCCGCCACGCCCGCTCGAACGGGAGCCGCCACGCGTGCGGGGCGATCAGCTGGTGGATGGCGTTGGGCCCCCAGCTGCCGGCGGCGTAGCTGCGGACCGGCGGCGGGTCGGCGACCAGCATGTGCGAGGAGTCCCACAGCTGCTCGATGCCGGCCGCCGTGGTGAACAGCGTGTGGTCCCCGCGCATCGCGTCGTGGATCAGGCGCTCGTAGGCCTCGAGCACGCCGCGGGAGCTCCCGGTCTCGTGGGTCGCGAACTGCATCGACAGCTTCTCCAGCTTCATCCCCGGTCCGGGGCGCTTGCCGTAGAACGACAGCGACATCCGTGACTGGTCGGCCAGGTCGAAGGTGAGGTGGTCCGGCCCGGCGGCACCCACCCCGGACCCGTGGGGGAACATCGTCCGCGGCGGCTCCTTGAAGGCGATCGAGATGATCCGGGCACCCTCGGCCAGCTTCTTCCCGGTGCGCAGGAAGAACGGCACACCGGCCCAGCGCCAGTTGTCGATCTCGACCTTGAGGGCGATGAACGTCTCGGTGTCGGAGTCGTCGGCCACGTCAGGGTGCTCGCGGTAGCCGATGTACTGGCCACGGACCACGTTGTGCGGCTCGAGCGGGCGCATCGACCGGAACACCTTCAGCTTCTCGTCGCTGATCGGTCCCGGCGCCAGCGACGTGGGCGGCTCCATGGCCATGAAGGCCAGCACCTGCATCAGGTGCGTCACCACCATGTCGCGGAACGCGCCGGTGGACTCGTAGAACGCGGTCCGCATCTCCAGCCCCAGGGTCTCCGGGACGTCGATCTGGACGTGGTCGATGAAGTTGCGGTTCCAGATCGGCTCGAACAGGCCGTTGGCGAACCGGAACGCGAGGATGTTCTGCGCCGCCTCCTTGCCCAGGAAGTGGTCGATCCGGAAGATCTGGCTCTCGTCGAAGACCTCGTGCAGCCGGGCGTTGAGCTTCTTGGCCGAGGCGAGGTCGGTCCCGAACGGCTTCTCCATGATGATCCGGGACCGCGCCACCAGGTCCGCCTCGTCGAGCTGGTGGACCACCGCCAGCGCCGCCTTCGGCGGCACGCTGAGGTAGTGGAGCCGGGAGATCTCCTTGTCCCCCTCCCCCCCCAGCCGCTCCTCGGCCGCGGCGACCGCGGCGGCCAGCGCGTGGGGACCGTCGGTCTGCCGCACGAAGGTGAGCCGGCTGGCGAAGTCGTCCCACACCGACTCGTCGAACGGGCGGCTGTTCTCGTCGATCGACTCGCGGGTCAGCTTGACGAACTGGTCGGTGTCGAGGTCGTCCAGCGAGGTGCCGACGATGCGGCACTGGTCGAGCAGGCCGGCCTCCATGAGGTGCAGCAGTCCCGGCAGCAGCTTGCGGCGGGCCAGATCACCCGTGGCTCCGAACAGCACGATGACGTGGGCTTGGTCCATGACCCGATCGTAGGCCGGTCCGGCGCCCCCCGGGTTGCCGTGCGGTGACGCCCTGCAGCATCAGCCACCGGTCCCGAGCGTGGACGGCGGTGTCGGCTGTGTCGCAGAACACGCCGTCCACCCCCGCCTCGAGCAGTGCCAGGGTCTCGCCGACGGCGTCGCCGCGGCCGTGCGGGGCGGTGCCCACCCGGAACCGCTCGGACAGGAACAGGTTCTCCTCGCGCACGGTCCAGGCGTGCACGGCGAGCCCGGCCCGGTGGCTCTCGCGCACCAGCGAGCCGGCCGGCTCCTCGAGCACCAGCGACTTGTTGACCCCCACCGCCGCGGCGTACGACGACACGTCGGCCAGGCCCGCCGGCGTGAGCAGGTCGGCGTACGTCGTGGGCGAGCCCGCCGCCACCAGGTCCGCGGGGGCGCCGGCGGCATCGACGAGCTGGACCAGGGGCACGCTCAGCCGCTCTGCCAGCCGGCGGAGGTTGCCGGTCTCGAAGGACTGGACGAACACCGGGGCGTTGGGGCGGTCGAGGTGACGGCGGCGCAGCGCCGCCACCAACGGCTCCTCGAGGGGCAGTCCGAGGGAGGCGAAGTGCGAGGGGTGCTTGGTCTCGGGGTAGACCCCGATCGTGACCCCGCGCCGGCGGCCGCCCGTCTCGGCCAGGTCGAGCACCTCCTCGAAGGTCGGCACCCGCAGCCGGCCGTCGTAGACGGTGTTCGCGGGCCGCACCCGGGGCAGCCGCTCGGTGGCCCACAGCGTCCTGATCTCGGCCAGGGTCAGGTCCTCGGTGAACCAGCCGGTGCGGGTGACGCCGTCGACGACCTTCGTGGTGCGCCGGTCGGCGAACTCCGGACGGGTCGCGATGTCGGTGGTGCCACCGATCTCGTTCTCGTGCCGCGCGACCAGGACGCCGTCGCTGGTGGCGACCAGGTCGGGCTCGATGAAGTCCGCACCCAGCTCGATGGCCAGCCGGTAGGAGGCCAGGGTGTGCTCGGGGCGGTACCCGCAGGCACCTCGGTGGGCGATGACGACGGGTGCGGGTCCGACCCGGGGAGCGACCATGGCGACGACGGTGACGGGTCCAGGTGTCGTGTCCCGATCCCGGAGGTGAACGCGGGCCGAAGAACGGCCGGACAGCGGCACGCGCGTCCCGGCCCGACGGCGCGGGTTCGGCCGATCTCCCGCCCGGCGGCGGCCGGGGTCGATATCGTGAGCGCGGGCGGGGGCCTGACGGAGGGAGAGCCGGTTGGAAGGGTCCGCGACCCGCTGGGGCGCCCGCGACGCCGTCGTGGTCGGCACCCGGCTGCTGGCCGTGCTCTACGCCCTGCAGGTGCCGGCCGGGCTGGTGCTCTACGACGGCGGCGCCCGGGTCGTCACCACCGCCCTCTCGGCGCTCGCCGCCGTCGTGTTCGCCGTCGCCGCCCGCTACGCCTTCGTCGTCTCCGACCGGGTCGTCGACCTGCTGCTGCTCGTGGTGTGCCTGCTGCCGCTGGTCCACTCCCTGGTCCACCTGGCCGCCGCCGGGACCCTGGTGCACACCGTGGGCGTGCTGCTGATCACCGTCGTGATCGGGGCGGTCGCCAGGAGCCGGCGCTCGGCCTGGACCCTGGTCGCCGTCAGCTGCGCCTCGTGGCTGGCCGTGGTGACGCTCGCGCGGCCCCGTCCGCTCGACGAGGTCCCGTTCTTCGCCGCGCAGCTCGCCCTCGCGGCGCTGCTGTCGCTGGCGATCTTCGAGATCCGGCTCTCGGCGTACCGCCGGTTGAGCAACGCCGTGCGTCGCAGCGACCTCGGCCTGCGGCGGTTCCGCTCGGTGTTCGACGCCAGCCCGGTGGGGATCGGGCTCGCCGACGGGGACGGCCGGCTGCTGGAGGCCAACACCGCGCTCTGCCGGCTCGTCGGCCGCCCGGAACGCGACGTGCTGGGGCACACCCTCGACGAGTTCACCCATCCGGCAGACCTGCGTGGCGACGACCTGGTGGCCGGGATCCCGCTGCGGGCGGCCAGCAGCGAGCTGCGGGTCGAGCGCCGCTTCCTGCGTCCCGACGGCGAGCACCGGTGGGCCTGGATGACGCTGGCCCACGTGGCCGGCCCCGCCGGTGAGTCCTGGATGCTGGCCCATCTCCAGGACGTCACCTCGCGCCGCCAGGCCGAGGACGATCTCCGGCTGTCGCGGGAGTCCCTGGCCGCCGCGATGGAGATCGCCCGCTCCACGCAGCGCGGCGACGATCCCCGCCCGGTGGTCCTGCGGCACCTCAAGCGGCTGGCAGACGCCAGCTTCGTCTCGCTCATCGAGCCGCTGGGCGACGACCGGCTGGTGGTCACCGCCGTCGACGGCGAGGTGGACCTGGTGGGCCTGTCGATGGACCGTACCGAGGACTCGGTGACCACCCACGTGTGGCGCACCGGCGAGTCGGTCTTCGCCTCCCAGGTCTCCCCGAACCCGCTGGTCGGTCCGCGGCTGCTCGCGGAGTCGGGCGCCGCCAGCCTGATGTGGCAGCCGGTCGGCGTCCCCGGCGACGTCCAGGCCGTGCTCTCGATCGCCTGGGACGACCCGCTCCCGCACGTCCACACCGCCGGACGGGCCGCGGTGGAGGCCGTGGCGGTCGAGGCCGGCGCCGCCCTGACCAACGAGCGGATGCGGCTGGACCTCGAGCTGTCCACGGTCACCGACACGCTCACCGGCCTGCTGAACCGGCGCGGCTGGGACGCGGCGGTGGACCGGTTGCGGCAGCACTCGGCCCGCACCGGCGACCGCTTCACTCTCGCGCTGGTCGACCTGGACCACTTCAAGCGGTACAACGACACCTTCGGCCACCTCGCCGGCGACGAGGCGCTCAAGGGCTTCGCGGTGCAGGCCCAGCAGGCGCTGCGCGCCGTCGACGTCCTCGCCCGGTGGGGCGGCGAGGAGTTCACCGTCGCCCTGCACGCCACCAGCGGCCAGGACGCGCTCGAGGTGCTGGAACGGCTGCGGGGTTGCGCCCCGAGCGGGCTGACCTGCTCGGTGGGGTACGTCGAGGTGGGTCCCGGGGACGACCTCGAGCGGGGCCTGTCCGCTGCGGACGCCGCGTTGTACCAGGCCAAGGGCAGCGGGCGGGACCGCGTCGTGAGCGGCGCGGTCGACGCGACCGGCGGCTGAGTCCCCGCACGGATGGCCGTTTGCTCGTCCTCGCAGCGGGAACGGGAGGGGCGACCTCCCGGGACCTCGGGACCATCACTGCGAAGGAGCCTTCACCATGAAGGGCAAGATCACCCTGCTGCTCGGGGGTGCCGTCGGCTACGTCCTCGGCACCCGCGCCGGGCGCGAGCGCTACGACCAGATCAAGGACCAGGCCCAGAGCCTGTGGGGGAACCCCACCGTGCAGGAGAAGGCGTCCCAGGCCGCCGACCTCGCGCGCGAGAAGGGGCCGGAGGCGGCCCAGAAGGTCGGCTCCGCCGCGGCGGGCGCGGCCGCCGCAGCCAAGGACAAGGTCTCCGGCGGCGACGCCGACAGCGACTCGGACACCAGCTCGGGCGACACCGACAGCGACACGGGCGGCACCGGCGGCTCGGACGGCGCGGCGCCGTACCCGACCTCCGCCAGCACGCTGTGACCCACCGCCCCCGGCGCTGACCCGCGGGCCCGCCGCCACCCCCCGCGGGTGGCGGCGGGCCCGGGCGGGTGCCATGGTGTGGACACCATGAAGCTCTCCACACAGCTGTCCTACTCCGGGGACCCGCGCCGCGCCGCCGACGAGGTGGTGGCCCTCGAGCGTGCCGGCCTGGACACGGTCTGGGTCGCCGAGGCCTACGGCTTCGACTCCCCCACCCTGATGGGCTACCTCGCGGCCCGCACCGAGACCGTCGAGATCGGCGCCGGGATCCTCAACGTGTACTCCCGGACGCCGGGAGCGCTGGCGCAGACCGCCGCCGGGCTGGACAACGTCAGCGGCGGTCGCGCCATCCTGGGTCTGGGCGCATCCGGCCCGCAGGTCGTCGAGGGCTGGCACGGGATGCCCTACGACCGGCCCCTGCTGCGCACCCGCGAGGTGGTCGACATCGTCCGGGCGGCGCTGCGACGGGAGACGCTCAGCTACGAGGGCAAGGTCTTCCGGTTGCCCCTGCCGAGCGAGGCGGGCACCGGCCTCGGCAAGCCGCTGAAGATGCTCACCAAGCCGGAGCGGAGCTCGGTGCCGATCTACGTCGCCGCCCTGGGCCCCAAGAACGTCGAGGGCACCGCGGAGTACGCCGACGGCTGGCTGCCCTTCATGTTCGCGCCCGAGAAGGCCGCCGACGTATGGGGCACGGCGCTCGCCGCCGGGGGCGCGCGGCGACCTCCCGAGCTCGGGCCGCTGGAGGTCGTCGCCGGCGGGATGGTGAGCGTCGGCGAGGACGTGAAGGAGATGCTCGACCTGGCCCGCCCGCAGCTGGCGCTGTACATCGGCGGGATGGGGGCTCGCGGGAAGAACTTCTACTTCACGCTGGCCTGTTCCTACGGCTTCGAGCAGGAGGCGGTGCGGATCCAGGACCTCTACCTCGGTGGCAACAAGCGGGACGCGGCGGCCCTCGTCCCGACCGAACTGCTGGAGATGACGAACCTCGTCGGCCCGGAGTCCTACGTCCGCGAGCGCATCGCCGCCTTCGCCCAGGCGGGCGTCACGAGCCTGCAAGTGGTCCCGGTTCCCGGTGACGGCGGCAGCCCCGCGGACCTGCTCGCCCGCGTCAAGGAGTGGGTCTCCTAGACCCGGTCGGCCAGCGCGGGCTCGGCCTGGTGCAGCCGCACCGGCAGGGACTCCACACCGAAGACGATCGAGACCTGCCGGTAGTCCAGCTGCTCCGTGGCCACGGCGAGGTCGGGGAACCGCCGCGCCAGCGCCGGGAACGCGGTCCGCAGCTCCATCCGGGCCAGCTCGGCCCCCACGCACCGGTGGAACCCGTGGCCGAACGCCAGATGGGGCCCGCCGACGCGCGCGGCGTCGAAGCCGCCTGCCGAGCCGGCGAGCCGGTGGTCACGGTTGGCGCCGGCCAGCTGGCAGATCACCACGTCACCCTGGCGCACGGTGTGCCCGCCCAGCTCGACGTCGTGCAGCGGGAAGCGCGGGAACGCGATCTGCACCACCGAGAGGTAGCGGAGCAGCTCCTCCACGGTCCGGTCGACCGCGGTGGGGTCCTCGGCGACCCGCCGGTAGTCCTGCGGGCGGTCGAGCAGCACGCTGGTCCCCAGCGCCAGCATGCTCGCGCTGGTCTCCAGGCCACCGGTGAACACCCCGTCGGCGAGGCCCGCGAGGTCGAAGTCGTTGATCTCCTCGCCGTGCTCGCGGATCACCTGCCCGATCAGGCCGGGTCCCGGGTCGCTGCGCTGGCGGCGCACGGCCTCCATCAGGAACGAGCGCGACCCGGACACCGCACCGAAGACGCCGGTGCCGCCGGTCGAGACGTCGAAGCGGGCCGAGCCCAGGCTGCGGAAGGTGTCGCGGTCCTCGTCGGGAAGTCCCAGCAGCTCGCAGATCACCAGGAACGGGACCGGGAAGGCGAACGCCGGCACGAGGTCGACCGTCCCGTTCACGGCCGCCGTCTGCTCCATCTCGTCGAGCTGGGCCTCGACGATCTCCGCGATCCGCGGCCGGAGCCGCTCCAGGCGTCGCATCGTGAACTCAGGGGTGAGCAACCGCCGCAGCCGGGTGTGCTCGGGCGGGTCGGTGAAGCCCAGGCCGCCGATGTCGCCGTCGGTGGTGGACCCGCGCCGCCCCATGTAGGGCCGGATGTCGGTGCTGTAGCTCGAGGTGTCCGCAAGCACCTGCCGGGCCTCCGCCTGGCCGCTGACCACCCACACCGTGATCCCGAGGAACGAGGTCAGCCGTGCCACCGGGTCCGTCTCCCGCAGCTCTGCCAGCCGCTCGACCGGGTCGACCCCGTTGCGCTGCAGCGGCCAGGACAGCGAGGCCGGCACCCGCTCCAACCGGGACAGGTCGATGCCCCCACGACTGGCACGCGAGAGCACGAGACGCCGCACCTGGGCGGTGAGGGACGTCGTGAGACGGGCCACAGGTGTCTCCAGCGGGTCGACGGGGCGCAGTGCTGTCAGGGAAGTATGCAGCAGGATCGCGCTCCTGAACCCGGGCCGGGCGGCGGCACGCCGTCGCGGCCCCGTGTCGGCCCCCGTGTCGGCGACCGCGTCGGCCCCCGTGTCGGCCCGGGGTCGGGGTCGCGCCAGATCTCAGGATCGCGGGGCCGGGAGCGGGCGGTCGTGCAGCAGCCGCTGGTAGACCAGGTGGTCCCGCCAGGCGCCGTCGATGAACAGCAGCCTCCTGGCGGTGCCGACCGGCTCGAAGCCGCACGCCTCCAGCACCCGCTGCGAGGCGTGGTTCTGCAGCTGGGTGACTGCCTCGACGCGGTGCAGGCCGAGGTCGGCCGCGGCGAGACAGACCTCCTCGACGGCGCCGCGGGCGACCCCGCGGCCGAGGTGGTCCGCGTCGACCCAGTAGCCCAGGCTCGAGGAGCAGAGCACGCCCAGCACGATGTTGTTCAGGTTGACCCGGCCGACCACCGCGTCACCGTGATGCAGCAGCCAGCAGGCGAGGGTGCCCCGGCGGATCGTCGAGAGCTGTCCGACGATGACCGCGGCCTGGCCCTCCTCGAAGAAGAAGCTGTCCTCGCGAGCCGGCTCCCACGGCCGGAGGTGCCGGCGGTTGCGGCGGTAGGCCGCGGCCAGCGCCGACGCGTCGACCATCGACAGCGGGCGCAGCGCGTAACCCTCCGGGAGCACCGGCCGAGACTAGCGGCCCCCCGGGTCGTGACGAGCGAGGGGGCGCTGGCACGATGCCCCGGTGCTGCCGCCCGACAACCACGTGCACTCCGAGTGGTCCTGGGACACGCACGCGACGTCGATGCGCGAGACCTGCCGACGGGCGGTCGAGCTGGGGCTGCCCGCCGTGGCCTTCACCGAGCACGTGGACTTCCGGCGCTGGGAGGCGGGAGACGGCCGCCCGGACGTCGAGGTCTCACGGCAGTACCGCTCCGGGGTGGTCGGCTTCGACGTGGCAGGCTACCTCGGCTCCGTCGAGGAGTGCCGTGACCGCTTCCCGGGGCTGCGAGTGGTGTCCGGGGTCGAGGCGGGCGAGCCGCACCTGTTCGCCGGCAGCCTGGCCCGGGTGCTGGCGGCCGGGCGGTTCGAGCGGGTGCTCGGCTCGCTGCACGCCGTGGTCGACGCCGGGACGCTCGTCGGCGCCGACTCGCTGTGGCGCGCGGACCCGGCTGAGGTGATGCACCGCTACCTCGCCGAGCTGGTCACCCTGGTGGAGACCTCGTCGGCCTTCGAGGTGCTGGCGCACGCCGACTTCCCCCGCCGCAGCTGGCCGCAGCACCGGCCGTTCGTGGAGGCCGACTTCGAGGAGGGCTACCGCGCGGTGTTCGCCTCCCTCGCCGGCTCCGGACGGGTCCTGGAGCTCAACACCCGCAGCCCGCTGTGGTCGCAGACCCTGCTCGCCTGGTGGCGCGACGAGGGCGGCCGGGCGCTGTCGTTCGGCAGCGACGCCCACCGGCCGGGGCGGGTGGGCGCCCGGTTCGCCGCCGCGACCGACGTGGCGGCGGCCGCCGGCTTCGGCCCGGGCCGGGACCGCTTCGACTTCTGGCGCATCTGACCCGCCCGTTTCGCTCACCTCCGGTACTGCAGGGCCGATAGGACCTATGTCCTTATTTGTCGCTATCGCCCCTTGGGGGACCCGTGAAGATCCAGAAGCCGCGCACGCTCGTCCTGGGCGCCGGCGCCGTCTCGGTGGTCCTCGGTGGCGGCATCGCCCTCGCGTACTGGACGTCGCTGGGCACCGGCACCGGCACCGCCCACGTCGGCACCGACGGCGGCGTCAGCGTCTCCCAGAACGGCACCGTCACCGGGCTGGTCCCCGGCGGCTCCCCGCAGCCGATCGACTTCACCGTGACCAACAACAGCGCGACCGTGCCGGTGCAGATCAGAAGCGTCACCATCGGGTTCGGCTCCTTCGCCCCCGGGTGCAGCGCCGCCGACTTCACGCTGACGCAGCCGTCCAAGCCCTCCACCGGCACGCCGGTGTCGATCGCCGGCAGCGGCTCGGTCTCGTTCACCTCCGCCGGGTCGGGCACGAACAGCCAGACCGGTGCGTCGATCGCGATGCTCAACACCGGCGCCGACCAGGACGGCTGCAAGCTGGCGACGGTCAACCTGACCTTCACCGTCAGCTGACGGCCCGGTCGCGACCGAGGTGTCCAGGGCCGCCGGGGCCGACGCCCGGCGACAGGCGCGGCACGCCCGCAGCCTGCTGCTGGTGCTGGTGCTGTCCGGCGTGGTCGTGCTCATCGGGCTCGCCACCGCCGCGAACGCGAGCTGGGGCACCGGGGGCACCGGGGTCGGCGTCGCCACCGTCGCCACCCTCCCCCCGCCGGTCGAGGCGACCGCCTCCTCCGTCGGCGACCGCGTCGACGTCGCCTGGGTCGCCGCCACGCCCCCCGAGGGCAGCCTCGACGGGTACGTCGTCACCCGCAGCGACGGGTCGACCAGGGTCCAGGCCTGCGGCACCGACCCCACCCGTCCGGGCACCCTGGTCCCGGCCGGCACGCTGGCATGCGTCGACACCTCGGTGCCGGACGGCACCTACCGCTACGAGGTGACGGCCGTCTTCCGCTCCTGGACCGCCCGCAGCGACGCGAGCCCGTCCGTGCTCGTCGAGGCGCCGGTGCAGGCCGTCGCGCTGGCTCCCGGCGCGGTCAACGCGGCTCTCACCGGGACCGACCTGTTCTACCGGCCCTGGGTGGCGGGCAGCCTCGAGCTCGTGGACACGGTGACCAGCGTCCAGGCGGGACCTGCCTCCGCCAGCTTCCCCGACGTCGCGACCACGGGCTGGCAGCACCCCGCCGAGACGGTCACCACCGGCACCGGCGGGTCGCCCACCACGGCGTACCGGTCCTCGGCGTACACCTGGGGCGCCCTCCCGGGGACGCCCGGACCGCAGACCGTCACCGGACGCGACACCCGCGGCGGCCGGGTCGACACCGTCCTCACGCTGGTCCCCGACGGCACCGGCCCGACCGGGGGTGCGCTGACCGTCAACGGGACAGTGGCCGGCCCGGCACAGCCCACGAGCTACGCCAACACGACCTTCGCCCTCGCGCGCACCGACTACGCCGGCGACACCGGGTCGGGGATGGCGAGCAGCGTGCTCACCGTGGAGAGCGCGCCGCTGGCCAACGGCAGCTGCGGCGGCTACGCCGCTGCGACGGTGCTCGCAGGGGCACCGTCGCAGGCCGGCCTCGCCACCGGCTGCTACCGCTACACGCTGACCGGCACCGACCGGGTCGGGAACGCCTCGAGCATCTCCACCGTGGTGCAGGTCGACACCAGCGCACCGACCCAGGTGCTCACGCTGGGCTCGGGGGTCGCTGCCGCCCAGACCGGCGGCACCGTCTACTTCCGCGCCGTCGCCGGGTCGTTCACCCTCGGCAGCGCGCTGACCGACGCCGAGAGCGGGCCGCTCTCGGTCACCTTCCCGCTGGTGAGCACCACCGGCTGGACCCATGCCGCCGACGTCGACAGCACCGGGACCGGCGCGGTCCCGACGCTGGCCTACGGCCCCAGCAGCTACTCCTTCACGAACGTTGCGGCGGCCCTGGCCACGCACTCCGTCGTCGGCCGCGACCGGGCGGGCAACACGGTGACGACCGCGGTGGCGTTCACCAAGGACAACACCGGCCCCACCGGGGGCGTCCTGTCGGTCGCCGGGACCGCCGCCACGACCGGCGGGGCGACGGCGTTCAACAACACCGGGGCGTTCGTGATCGGGACGCGCACGGACTACGCCGCCGACGCCGCGGCCGGGGTGGCCGCCAGCGTGCTGACCGTGGCGTCCGCGCCGCTGACGGCCAACACCTGCGGGGCCTACGGCACCGCCACCACCCTGACCGGCAGCCCCGACCAGTCGGGGCTGGCCACCGGCTGCTGGAGGTACACCCTGACCGGCACCGACCGGGTCGGCAACACCACCAGCGTCGCCACCACCGTCAAGGTCGACCTGGTCGCACCGACCGGCGGCGCACTGACCGTCAACGGCGTCGGCGCCGACAGCGCCGGCACCACCAGCGGCCCCACCAACGCCGCGTCGTTCCCGGTCAACCTGCGCACCGACTGGACCGACGCCGAGTCCGGCCTCGCCTCCAGCCCGTTGGGTCTGGCCTCCACGCCGTACACCAGCGGCGCCTGCGGCACCACCTTCACCAACGCCAGCCCGGCGACCGTCACCGGCAACCCTGCTCAAACCGGGCTGGCCACGAAGTGCTGGAGGTACACCTTGACCGGCACCGACAACGCCGGCAACGCCTCGGCGGTCTCGACGATGGTGAAGGTCGATGTCACCGCCCCCACCGGTGGAGCCCTCACCGTCAACGGCGGGGTCGCCTCGGCCGGTGGCTCGACGACGTTCAACAAGACCGGCGCCTTCGCCATCGGCGTCCGCACCGACTACACCGATGCGGCCGCCGGCATCGACACCAGCGTGCTGAGCCTCGCCTCCGCCCCGCTGGCCGGCGGCAGCTGCGGCACCTTCGGCACGGCCACGACGCTGGCCACCGGCACGCCGGCCCAGTCCGGGCTGACCACCGGGTGCTGGCGGTACACCCTTACGGGCACCGACCTGGCCGGCAACACCACCAGCATCTCCACCATCGTGAGAGTCGACCTGGTCGCTCCCACCGGCGGCGCGCTGACCGTCAACGGACTCGCCGCCGACGCTGCCGGCACCACCGGCGGCCCCACCAGCGCCTCGTCGGTCCCCATCGACCTGCGCACCGACTGGTCCGACGCCGAGTCCGGCCTCGCCG
The DNA here is from genome assembly GCA_963781695.1 of uncultured Actinomycetota bacterium. Classification (GTDB taxonomy): domain Bacteria; phylum Actinomycetota; class Actinomycetes; order Propionibacteriales; family Nocardioidaceae; genus Nocardioides_B. Next base: position 76,913 of record CAWAGE010000004.1, on the reverse strand, counting down.
GCAGCAGCCTGACGTTCGGGTCCGCGACCTACAGCGGCGGCACCTGCGCTGCCTTCAGCGGCAGCACCGCCATCGTGGGGACCCCCACCCAGACCGGGTTGACGACGAAGTGCTGGAAGTACACCCTGACCGGCACCGACAACGCCGGCAACGCCTCCGCGGTCTCGACCACCGTGAGGGTCGACGTCACCGCGCCCACCACCGGAGCACTCACCGTCAACGGCGGGATCGCCTCGGGCGTCGGGACGACCACCACCGCCAGCTCCGGTTCCTTCACCATCGGAACCCGCACCGCCGGCACCGACGCCGCGTCAGGCCTGGCCTCGAGCGACCTGACCAGGTCCTTCGCCTCGTTGTCCGGGTCCACCTGCGGCAGCTTCGGCTCCACCACCACCATCGTCGGGAGCCCCGCGCAGACCGGGTTGGCCACCGGCTGCTACCTCTACACGCTCACCAACACCGACAACGTCGGCAACACCGTCCAGATCAGCACCACGGTCAAGCTGGGCCTCTACGCCAGCGCGGTCGCGCTCACCAACGGCACCGGCGGGATCGCCGGCCGGGTCGAGCAGGGCGACAAGATCGTGGTCACCTTCTCCGACGACCTCGCGGTCGCGTCGATGTGCTCGGCCTGGACCGGGAACGCCTCCGACCAGACCATCAGTGGGAACAACCAGGCCAGCGTGACGCTGACCGACGGCGGCGCCGGCAACGACAGCCTCAGCGTCTCCTCGAGCACCTGCACGTTCGGGTTCGGCGGGCTCGCCCTCGGCTCGACCGCCTACACCACCGCCACCGTCAGCTACGGCGGGACCGGCGCCGCCGCCACCACCGTGACCTGGAGCGCGGCCGCCCGGCAGCTCACGATCACCCTTGGCCAGGTCTCCGGCACCGGGCCGGCCACCGTCACCGCCAGCATCGCCACCTACACCCCGTCGACCTCGGTCACCACCCCCACCGGGGTGCCGGCCGGCGGCTCCCTCGCGACCGCGTCGGTCAAGCAGTTCTGATCCGGAGACGCGCGACTGCGTCCGCCCTCGTCACTCCCACTCGATGGTGCCCGGCGGCTTGCTGGTGATGTCGAGGGCGACCCGGTTCACCTCGCGGACCTCGTTGGTGATCCGGGTGGAGATCGTCTCCAGCACCTCGTAGGGCAGCCGGCCCCAGTCGGCGGTCATCGCGTCCTCCGACGTCACCGGGCGCAGCACCACCGGGTGGCCGTAGGTGCGGCCGTCGCCCTGCACCCCGACCGAGCGGACGTCGGCCAGCAGCACCACCGGGAACTGCCAGATGTCACGGTCCAGCCCGGCGCGGGTGACCTCCTCGCGGGCGATCGCGTCCGCCTCCCGCAGGATCTCCAGCCGGTCGTGGGTGACCTCGCCGATGATCCGGATGCCCAGGCCGGGTCCGGGGAACGGGTGCCGCCAGACGATGTCGGCGGGCAGGCCGAGCTGCTCCCCCACCAGCCGCACCTCGTCCTTGAACAGCGTCCGCAACGGCTCGACGAGCTCGAACTCGAGATCGTCGGGCAGCCCCCCGACGTTGTGGTGGGACTTGATGGTGGAGGTGCCGGCACCCCCGCCGGACTCGACGACGTCGGGGTAGAGCGTGCCCTGCACCAGGAAGCCGACCCGCTCGCCGTGCGCCGCCGCCTCCCCGACGATCTCTGCCTCGGCGGACTCGAAGACGCGGATGAACTCGCGCCCGATGGCCTTGCGCTTCAGCTCCGGGTCGGTGACCCCGGCCAGCGCGTCGAGGAACCGCTTCTCGGCGTCCACGACGAGCAGCGACACCCCGGTCGCCGCGACGTAGTCGCGCTCGACCTGTTCCGCCTCACCCTTGCGCAGCAGGCCGTGGTCGACGAACACGCAGGTCAGCTGGTCCCCGATCGCGCGCTGCACGAGCGCGGCCGCCACCGCTGAGTCCACCCCGCCGGACAGGCCGCAGATCGCCCGGCGGTCGCCGATCTGGCTGCGGATCGTCGCCACCTGCTCCTCGACGATGTTGACCATCGTCCAGGTGGGACGGCAGCCCGCGATCTCGAGCAGGAAGTGGGAGAGCACCTGCTGGCCGTGCTCGGTGTGCAGCACCTCGGGGTGCCACTGCACGCCCGCGAGCCGGCGGTCGAGGTCCTCGAAGGCCGCTACCGGGGTGTCGGTGGTGGCGGCCAGCACCGAGAAGCCGTCGGGCGCGGCGACCACGGCGTCGCCGTGGCTCATCCACACCTTGTGCTCGCGCGGTACGCCGGCCAGCAGCGTGCCCGGCGCGGTGACCTCGACCTGGGTCCGGCCGTACTCGGAGCGACCGGTCCGACGGACCTCGCCGCCCAGGCCGAGCGCCATCGCCTGGAAGCCGTAGCACATGCCGAAGACCGGCACCCCGGCGGTGAAGACCTCCGCGTCCACGCGTGGCGCACCCTGCTCGTACACCGACGACGGGCCGCCGGACAGGATGATCGCCGCCGGCCGGCGCGCCAGCAGCTCCGCCACCGGCATCGTGTGCGGCACGATCTCGGAGTAGACCGACGCCTCGCGCACCCGGCGGGCGATCAGCTGGGCGTACTGGGCGCCGAAGTCGACGACGAGGACCAGGTCATGGTCGGTGGTCACGCTGCGCTCACCTCGGCGAGGGGTCGTCGGAAGGAGCCCGCAGTCTATCGGCCCGGCGGCCGCCGAGGAGTCCCGCCGTCCGCCGGGGCTCCTCCTCGCCCTCAGGCGCGACCGGCGCGGCGCATCAGCCGAAGCACGGCGGTGAACACCGCCGCGTGCCGCTCGTCGGACATCCCGAACGCGGGGGCCAGGCGCAGCAGCCGCTGGGTGGCCACCGACTGGGTCTCGGTGAACCGCAGCACCCCCTCGGCCCCCTGCCGCCGCCCCAGGCCGGAGGACCGCATCCCACCCATCGGGGCGTCGATGCTGGCGAACGTGGCGCCGAACGCCTCGTTGACGTTGACGGTCCCGCAGCGCAGCCGGGCGGCCACCGCGCGCCCGCGGCGCGCGTCGCGCGTCCAGACCGACGCGTTGAGCCCGTAGTCGCCGTCGTTGGCCCGCGCGACCGCCTCCGCCTCGTCGCTGAACCGGTGCAGCGCGATCACCGGCCCGAACGTCTCCTCCGCGAAGCACGCCATTGCGGGAGTGACACCCGCCAGCACGGTCGGCTCGTAGTAGCACGGCCCCAGGTCCGGCCGCGGCCGACCGCCGGCCAGCACCCGGGCACCCTTGACGCGCGCGTCCTCGACGTGGCGCTCGACCGCACGGAGCCGCTCGGTCGACACCAGCGAGCCCATGTCCGAGCCCCACCCGGCGCCGGGGCGCAGCCGCAGCCGCCGGACCCGGTCGAGCAAGCGGGCCTCGAACCGGTCGTAGACCGCGTCGGCGACCAGGACCCGCTCGGCGGCCACGCACAGCTGGCCGGCGTTGGAGAAGCCGGCGCGGACGGTGCCTTCGGCGGCCCGGTCGAGGTCGGCGTCGTGCAGCACCAGCAGCGGGTTCTTGCCGCCGAGCTCCAGGGAGCAGCCCACCAGCCGTTCCGCGCACTGCCGGGCGACGACGCGACCGGTCGCGGTCGAGCCGGTGAAGCAGACGTAGTCGGCGTGCGCGACGACCTCGGGCCCGACGACCGGACCAGGCCCCGCCACCACCTGCCACAGCTCCCGGGGGATGCCGGCCTCCGCCAGCAGCGCCGCTCCGAGCAGCGCGGTCAGCACGGCCTGGCTGTCGGGTCTGTGCACCACGGCGTTGCCCGCGAGCAGGGCCGCGATGCCGTCGCAGAGGGCGAGCGTGAAGGGGTAGTTCCACGGCGAGATCACGCCGACCACACCCAGCGGGACGCGGTGGACCTCGACGCGGGTGAGCCCGGGCACCAGCCCGGACCGGCGTCCGCTGTCGAGGTGCCGGTGCCCGGTGCGGCCGTGGTAGCGGGCGGTGAGCGCGACGTGCAGCACCTCGTCGTGGGCGTCCTTGCGGGCCTTCCCGGACTCCAGGCAGACCAGGTCCATGATGTCGGCGGCTCGCTCCAGGACCAGGTCGTGGAGCCGCAGCAGTGACGCCATCCGCTCCGCGACCGGCACCTCGGCCCACTGCCGCTGTGCCTCCCGGGCCCGCCGGAACGCCTCGGCGACGTCGTCGGGGCCCGAGGTCGGCAGCCGCGCCAGCAGCCGGCCGTCACCGGGGGCGCGCACCGCGGCGATCTCGCCGCCGCCGACCCGCAACCGGTTCGCCAGCCCAGCCGGCAGCCCAGCCGGCAGCCCGGTCTCACCGCCGGGGACCGTCGCGGCGGGCCCGGGGTCGGCGTCCATGGATCGAGCCTACGACGCGCGGACGACCGCGGCGGGCGGCCGACCGGGACGGTTCCCGACGGACGGGCGGGCCGCGGGGGTCGGTGGGTGGCGGGCACCGGGACGGCACGAGGCGCCAGCGTCCCGAGATCGCCAGCGCCTCGTGCTGTTCCGTCCACCGCCTGCTGCGTGAGCCGGAGGCGGACCGGGGCCCCGAGAGGTGGGACCCGGTGGCCGGTGTCGTTGCCGGCACCGGTGGTCTATGGGCCGGCGCTGGGAGGAACGCCGGTCCGGTAAGAGCATCCCGCCCGCCGGGACCCCCGGCCACCCGTCAAGTTACGCAGTGCACAAACCTGCAACATCTCGTGCCACCCCGCCGACCCGGCGCGTCTGGCGCCCGCGAACCCGCCGACCCGGCGCGTCTGGCGCCCGCGAACCCGCCGACCCGGCGCGTCTGGCGCCCGCGACCCCGCCGACCCGGCGCGTCTGGCGCCCGCGAACCCGCCGACCCGGCGCGTCTGGCGCCCGGCGGACTCAGGCGCGGTGGCGGCCCGTCATCACTGGACGACGACCTCGACCCGCTGGAACTCCTTGACCTCGGTGTAGCCGGTGGTGGCCAGCGCCCGGCGCAGCGCGCCGACGAGGTTCATGGTGCCGTCGGCGGTGCGGGACGGGCCGAACAGGATCTCCTCGAGCGTCCCGACCCGCCCCATCTCGATGCGCTCGCCACGAGGCAGCTGCGGGTGCCAGGCCTCGGAGCCCCAGTGGTAGCCGCACCCGGGCGCCTCGGCGGCGCGGGCCAGCGGCGAGCCGATCATCACCGCGTCGGCTCCGCAGGCGACCGCCTTGGCGATGTCACCCGAGCGGCCGATGGACCCGTCGGCGATCACGTGCACGTAGCGCCCGCCGGACTCGTCGAGGTAGTCACGGCGCGCGGCAGCGACGTCGGCGACCGCGCTGGCCATCGGCACCGAGATGCCGAGAACGGTCCGGGTGGTGTGCGCCGCGCCACCACCGAAGCCCACCAGCACCCCCGCCGCACCGGTCCGCATGAGGTGCAGCGCGGCCTGGTAGGTCGCGCAGCCCCCGACGATCACGGGGACGTCGAGCTCGTAGATGAACTCCTTGAGGTTGAGCGGCTCCGCCTGGCCCGAGACGTGCTCGGCGGAGACCGTCGTACCCCGGATGACGAACATGTCGCAGCCGGCGTCGACGACCGTCTTGGCGAACTCCTTGGTCCGCTGCGGGGACAGCGAGCCGGCGACGGTGACACCGGAGGCCCGCATCTGTTTGAGCCGGGCCGTGATCAGCTCGCCCTTCACCGGCTCGGCGTACATCTCCTGCAGCCGCTGGGTGGCGCGCGTGCCGTCCAGCTCGGCGACCTCGGCGAGCAGGTCGGTCGGGTCGTCGTAGCGCGTCCAGAGGCCCTCGAGGTCCAGCACTCCGAGGCCACCGTGCTTGCCGAGGGCGACCGCGGTCTGCGGTGACATCACCGAGTCCATCGGCGCCGCCATGATCGGCAGCTCGAAGCGGTAGGCGTCGATCTGCCAGTGGACCGAGACCTCCTCCGGGTCCCGGGTACGGCGGGAGGGCACGATCGCCACGTCGTCGAAGGAGTAGGCGCGACGGCCGCGCTTGGCCCGGCCGATCTCGATGTCCATGCCGACCAGGCTAGTGGAGCACCCCCGCCCGCTCAGCGCGCGGTGTAGTTGGGGGCCTCGGCCGTCATCTGGATGTCGTGCGGGTGGCTCTCCTTCAACGACGCCTGGGTGATCCGGATGAACCGGCCCCGCTCCTGGAGCTGCGGAACGGTTCGCGCGCCGACGTAGAACATCGACTGACGCAGGCCACCGACGAGCTGGTGGGCGACCGCCGACAGCGGGCCCCGGTAGGAGACCCTGCCCTCGATGCCCTCAGGCACCAGCTTGTCGTCGGTGGCGACCTCGGCCTGGAAGTAGCGGTCCCTGGAGTAGGACTTCTTGCCCCGCGAGGACATCGCCGCCAGCGAGCCCATGCCGCGGTAGGCCTTGTACTGCTTGCCGTTGACGAAGATCAGGTCGCCCGGGCTCTCGTCGCAGCCCGCGAGCAGCGAGCCCACCATCACCGAGTCGGCGCCGGCCACGATCGCCTTGGCGATGTCGCCGGAGTGCTGCAGGCCACCGTCGGCGATCACCGGGACGCCGGCGTCCCTGCACGCCAGCCACGCCTCGTAGACGGCGGTGACCTGGGGAGCGCCCACTCCCGTGACGACCCGGGTGGTGCAGATCGACCCGGGTCCGACCCCGACCTTCACCGCGTCCGAGCCGGCCTCGACGAAGGCCTGCGCCCCGGCACGGGTCGCGACGTTGCCGCCGATGACCTGCACGTGCCGGGTCGCCGGGTCGGTCTTGAGCCGGCGCACCATGTCGAGCAGCAGCCGCACGTGGCCGTGGGCGGTGTCGGCCACCAGGACGTCGACCCCCGCCTCGACCAGCGTGGTGGCGCGCTCCCAGGCGTCGCCGAAGTAGCCGATGGCCGCGCCCACCATGAGCCGGCCGTCGGCGTCGTTGGAGGCGTCGGGGTACTGCTCGGACTTCACGAAGTCCTTGACCGTGATCAGCCCCACCAGCCGGCCCGCGTCGTCGACGATCGGCAGCCGCTCCCGTTTGTGCTGCCGCAGCAGCCGGGTCGCCTCCTCGCGCTCGATGCCCTCGTGACCGGTGATCAGCGGCATGGTGGTCATCACGTCGCCCACCAGCCGGCTCCCCCACTCCGCGACCGGCACGAAGCGCAGGTCCCGGTTGGTGATGATGCCGAGCAGCGTGGCGTCGTCGTCGATGACCGGCAGCCCGGAGACGCGGTACTCGCCGCAGATCTCGTCGAGCTGCTCCAGCGTCGCCTTGGGACCGATCGTGATCGGGTTGGAGATCATCCCGGTCTGGGTGCGCTTGACCAGGTCGACCTGGTAGGCCTGGTCCTCGATGGACAGGTTGCGGTGCAGCACTCCCAGGCCGCCCTCGCGGGCCATCGCGATCGCCATCCGGGACTCGGTGACGGTGTCCATCGCGCTGGAGACCAGCGGCACCTTGAGCGAGATCTCCCGGGTGAGCCGACTGGTGGTGTCGACCTCGGCGGGCACCACGTCGGTCTCGCCGGGCAGCAGCAGGACGTCGTCGTAGGTGAGCCCGACGGCGGCGAACTTGTCGGGGACGCCGGCGGTGTGGCCGGTCTCGTCGAGGGAGGTCATGAGGCTCATTTCGGGGGGCGGCCGGGCTTCCCAGTCTAGGCGCCGCCGGGACGCGCGCCCCCCGAGCCCGGGCGTCCACCGCGACGCATGCCAGCACCTGGACGGCAGCGTGCTTGACTCGGACGATGGATGCCGTCTCCGCGGCCTTCGCCGCCGCTCCCCGCGCCGGGTTCCTGCCGGTCCGGTCCCGTGGCAGCGCGGACCTGGACGCCCCGATCCCGATCGGGCACGGCCAGACCAGCTCCCAGCCGCGCACGGTCGAGGCGATGCTGCGGCTGCTGCGGGTGTTGCCGGGCCAACGGGTGCTGGACGTCGGCTCGGGCTCCGGCTGGACGACAGCCCTGCTCGCCCATCTGAGCGGGCCAGGTGGGGCCGTGCTGGGGGTCGAGCTGGTCCCGGAGCTGGCCCAGTGGGGCGCGGAGAACCTCGCCCGGGCCGACGTCGACGGAGCGCGCATCCGCGTCGCCGCCGCGGGCGTGCTCGGAGCCCCGGACGAGGCCCCCTTCGACCGGATCCTGGTCTCCGCCGACGGCGGGGAGCTGCCCAGCGAGCTCGTGGAGCAGCTCGCCGACGGCGGCCGGATGGTGCTCCCCGTCGCCGGCGACCTGCTGCTGGTGACCCGCCGTGGCGACCGGACCGACACCAGCCGGCACGGGTGCTATCGGTTCGTGCCGCTGCGGTGAGCGGACCGAGCGGTCAGCCGCCGGCCGACGGGGTAGGCGACCCGGCCCCGGGCCGGGTCTCGGCCGGCACCGTCGCGAGCGGCCGGACCCCGTTCACGCCCACGATGACCACGACGGTGTCCCCGTCGAGCTTGATCCTCGCCCGCAGGCCCGAGGCGAACGCCAGCGACATCAGCGCGGGGTTGTGGCCACGGCTGCGCAGCACGATCTCCTCCGCCCCGCGACCGCGAGCGAGCCGGGCCGCCGACGACAGCAGCCGGGCGCCGAGCCCGTGCCGCTGCCAGCCGTCCTCGACCAGGAGGGCGACCTCCGCGGCCTCCTCCTCGGTCGTCGAGACCGTCGCGTAGCCGACCACCTCACCGTCGACGACCGCCACCAGCGCACCGCCCCCGGAGAGCAGCAGCCGTCGCGCGAACCGGTCGTCGACGCGGGTCAGCGGTGCGGCGTACCGGCGGTAGACGCTCTCCGAGGAGCACCGGACGTGCATCCGCACGAGGGCAGGAGTGTCGCCGATGGCCGCGAGCCGCACCACCGGGACCGGCGAGGTCGAGGGCGCCGGACCGGCGACCGCCTCGTAGGCACGCTCCAGCAGACGCCCGCTGGGCCCGGCCTCCTCGGCGTCGTGCAGCCCCGGCGCCCCGGTCGGACCGATCAGCTCCGCGGCGACGTCGGCGAAGGCGACCGCGCGAGCGTGCTCGGTGGCGGTGAACGGGGCGGTCCGGCGCAGCAGCACGTGTTGGGGGCCCACATGCACCGAGAGGGTCCCCATGTCGTCGGCCGGGTCCCCCTCCGGCGTTGCCACTGCGGACGTGGGCTCGGCATCGAGCAGCCGCGCGAGCATGTCGGGCAGGGTGCCCGGGTCGTGCGCGACGCGACGCAGGGCGTGCAGGTAGTGGATCGGACCGTCGCGCAAGGCGTGCTCGGTGCAGCGGGCCACGACCACCTCGGTGCCGCCGGCGGCCTCGACCAGCTTGCTCACCCGGGCGGGGGGCCAGCCGTCGGGGCAGCGCAGCACCAGCTCGTCGGTGACGCCGCCGACCCCGGGGAAGATCTGCAGCCCGAGGATGTTGACGCCCTCCTCGCCGCAGTGCCTCGCCAGGGCGGCCAGCGTGCCCGGCCGGTCCGCCAACGTCGTTCGCACTCTCCACAGCACAAGCCCGAGCCTCCTTGGGACGGCCGGGACGCGGACGCGGCCAGCCGGTCCCAGGATGCCGGTGCCAGGTTCCGCGGATGAGGCGTCGGTGTTGCGGGGAGGTGAAGGATCCGGACCGGTCGGCCCGGCCGGCGTGGGCCCGACCTGCGGGAACGCCGAACGCCGCCCGGAGGACCGGGCGGCGTTCGGGTGGTGCGTCCGCGACGGGCAGGCCGTCACCGGCCGGTCAGCACGCGGGGCTCACACGTCAGTGACCGTGGCCGTGGCCGTGGCCGTGGCCACCGCCCGCGGGGGCGTCGTCGGACTCCTCGGGCTTCTCCACGATGAGGGTCTCGGTGGTCAGCAGCATCCCCGCGATGGAGGCGGCGTTGACCAGCGCGGACCGGGTCACCTTGACCGGGTCGAGCACACCCTGCGCGACGAGGTCGCCGTACTCGCCGGTGGCGGCGTTGTAGCCCTCACCGGTCTTGCCCTCGCGAACCTTGGCGACGACGACGAAGCCGTTGACCCCGCCGTTCTCGGCGATCCACCGCAGCGGCTGGTCGGCCGCCTTGGCGACGATCCGCACGCCGGTGGCCTCGTCACCGGTCAGGCCCAGGCCACCCTCGAGCACGCTGACCGCGTGCACGAGCGCGGAGCCACCGCCGGCGATGATGCCCTCCTCGATGGCCGCACGGGTCGCCGAGACGGCGTCCTCGATGCGGTGCTTCTTCTCCTTCAGCTCCACCTCGGTGGCGGCGCCGACCTTGACCACGCACACGCCGCCGGCCATCTTGGCGAGCCGCTCCTGGAGCTTCTCGCGGTCCCAGTCGGAGTCGGTGTTCTCGATCTCGGCCTTGATCTGGTTGACCCGCCCGGACACCTCGGCGGCGTCGCCGGCGCCCTCGACGATCGTGGTGTTGTCCTTGGTGATCGTCACCCGTCGGGCCTGGCCGAGAACCTCGAGCCCGACCTGGTCCAGCTTGAGGCCGACCTCGGCGGAGATGACCTGGGCACCGGTGAGGGTGGCGATGTCCTGGAGCATGGCCTTGCGGCGGTCACCGAAGGCGGGAGCCTTCACGGCGGCAGCGTTGAAGGTGCCACGGATCTTGTTGACGACCAGCGTCGAGAGCGCCTCGCCCTCGACGTCCTCGGCCAGGATGAACAGCGGCTTGCCCGCCGAGATGACCTTCTCCAGCAGCGGCAGCAGATCCGAGATGGCGCTGATCTTGCCCTGGTGGATGAGGATGTACGGGTCCTCGAGGACGGCCTCCATGCGCTCGGCGTCGGAGACGAAGTACGGCGAGATGTAGCCCTTGTCGAACTGCATCCCCTCGGTGAAGTCCAGCTCGGTGCCCATGGTGTTGGACTCCTCGACGGTGATGACACCGTCCTTGCCGACCTTGTCGAACGCCTCGGCGAGCAGGTCGCCGATGACCGAGTCGCGCGAGGAGACCGTGGCCACCGCGGCCATGTCCGCCTTGTCGTCGACATCGCGAGCCGCGTCACGCAACGCGGTGCCCATGGCCTCGACGGCCTGGTCCATCCCGCGCTTGAGGCTCATCGGGTTGGCGCCGGCGGCGACCGCGCGCAGACCCTCGTGGACCATCGCCTGGGCGAGGACGGTGGCGGTGGTGGTGCCGTCGCCGGCCACGTCGTTGGTCTTGGTGGCCACCTCCTTGGTGAGCTGGGCACCGAGGTTCTCGAACGGGTCGTCGACCTCGATCTCGCGGGCCACGGTCACGCCGTCGTTGGTGATGGTCGGCGCGCCCCACTTCTTGTCGAGGACCACGTAGCGGCCCTTGGGGCCGAGCGTCACCTTGACGGCGTTGGCGAGGGCGTCGACACCGCGCTCGAGGGAGCGGCGGGCGTTCTCGTCGAACTCCAGAATCTTCGGCATCGGTAGATGCACCTTTCCTGATGTGGCTGGTGCTGGAACTGCTGGATCACGGACGGCCGGGAGCCGGCGCGCCGTGGACGAACGCCGCCCCAGGGGCTTGATACGAGATCAGGCCGCCCGGGGCGTCGTCGGAGTGCTGCGTGCGGAGCGTCGCTGCGCCTCAGGCGATGACGGCGAGCACGTCGCGCGCCGAGAGGATGAGGTACTCCTGACCGGCGTACTTGACCTCGGTGCCGCCGTACTTGCTGTAGATGACCTTGTCACCGACCTTGACGTCGAGCGGGACCCGGTTGCCGTTGTCGTCGACGCGGCCCGGACCGATGCTGAGGACCTCGCCCTCCTGGGGCTTCTCCTTCGCCGTGTCCGGGATGACCAGGCCGGAGGCCGTGGTCTGCTCTGCCTCGAGAGCCTGGACGACGATGCGGTCCTCGAGAGGCTTGATGTTGACCGACACGATGTCGACCTCCACTTTCCCTATGGTTCGAGTGAACTTCTTGCTGGGCTGAGCAGGACAGGTGCTCGCTGCGGCCGGTCGCCGTCGCGGGGATCGATCGACCTCACGAGCGCTGGCACCCTCGGTGGGAGAGTGCTAACGGAAACCTAGCACTCGTCCGGATCGAGTGCCAGCGCGGTCTGCCAGGATGGCGGGCGTGGACCTCGACGCGTTCCGGTGGCTGCTCACCGACCCAGGCCAGGTCCTGCTCGTCCGCGCCCACGAGGTCCTCCTCGAGCAGCAGGCCGACCCGGTGCGGATGGCGACGGCGCTGCGGCGCGAGGTGCCATCTCCGGAGCGGGCCGCCGCCGCGCTGACCCAGGTGGGGCTCCGGGCCCGCGCGGTCGCCAAGCTCGGGCCCGACGCCCGGAGGATGTACTTCACCCCCGAGGGGCTGGAGCAGGCCACCCGGGCCCGGGTGGCCGCGCACCGAGCCGCGCGGGTGGCGCTGGCGGAGCCCGGCTCGGTGCTCGACCTGGGCTGCGGGATCGGCGGTGACCTGGTCGCGCTCGCTCGCACCGGTCTCACCGTCGCGGGCGTGGACCGAGACCCGCTGCGCGTGGCGGTGGCCCAGGCCAACCTGGCCGCGCTCGGCCTCGGCGGGGCGGTCCGGGTCGCGGACGCCGCCGTCGTCGACGTGTCCGGCTTCGGGCTCGTCTTCGCCGACCCCGCCCGCCGTACGGCGCGGGGGCGGGTCTTCGACGTGGCGGGCTGGTCCCCGCCGTGGCCGTTCGTGCTCTCGCTGCTGGCCGGCACCGCCTGCGTCAAGGTGGCGCCCGGCATCCCCCACGACCTGCTGCCCCAGGGCGTCGAGTCCGAGTGGGTCTCCGACGACGGCGAGGTGAAGGAGGCCTCGCTGTGGTCCCCGGCCCTCGCGACGGTCCGGCGACGCGCCACCGTCGTCCGGGGCAGCGGCCTGGCCACGTTGACCGACGAGGACGACCCGGTCGACGTGGCAGCCCGCGCCGAGCAGGTACGCCCGGTGGGGCGGTACCTGTTCGAGCCGGACGGAGCGGTGGTGCGGGCCGGCCTGGTCACCGCTGTCGCGGCGCGGCTCGCCCGGGGCGGCCTGGTCGACGAGCACATCGCCTACGTCACCGCCGACGAGCCGTCCACCACCCCGTTCGCGCGCTGCTACGAGGTGCTGGAGGAGGTGCCCTACCAGGAGAAGGCGCTGCGCGCCGCGCTGCGCGCCCGAGGCGTCGGGACGCTGACGATCAAGAAGCGCGGCGTCTCGGTGGTGCCCGAGGAGCTTCGCCGTCGCCTGGGGCTGCGTGGCGACCAGCCTGCCACCCTGGTGCTCACCCGCGTCTCCGGCAAGGGCACTGCGCTGCTGGTCGCCCCCCGCTGACACCGAGCCGGCTGGTCTGGCGCTCCGGTTAGCGCCCAGACGGCTCGTCTGGGCGAGCCAGAGCATGCCGAGCCGGCTCGTCTGGCGCTCCGGTTAGCTGCCCAGACGGCTGGTATGGCGGGCCAGAGCATGCCGAGCCGGCTCGTCTGGCGCTCCGGTTGGTGCCCAGACGGCTCGTCTGGCGGGCCAGAGCATGCCGAGCCGGCTCGTCAGGCGCGCCGGTTGGTGCCCAGACGGCTGGTATGGCGGGTGAGACACGCGACACACCGCCACACGCGCCGGGTCAGCACGCCCCACACCGCCACACGCGCCGGGTCAGCACGCCCCACACCGCCACACGCGCCGGGTCAGCGTCGGTGCGGTCCGGTTACCACGACGCTGCGCGCAGGCACCTCGAGGCTGCCGTCGCGGACGGCGACACCCGGCGCCCAGCTGAGCACGACCTCGCCGTCCACCGGGCACGACCACGGCTCGTCACGGAGGTTGACCAGCACCTGGTGCGCGCCCCGTTCCATCCGCAGCCGTCGGTCGACGTAGCTGACAGGGGGACCGTCGAGCCGGGGGTCGCCCAGGTCGGACGTGGCCCGCCGCAGCGCGAGCAGGTCGCGGTACCACGCGAGCAGCCGGGCGTGGGGCGCTCGGTCGGGCTCGGACCAGTCGAGCGTGGAGCGACGGAAGGTCTCCAGGGCCTGCGGATCGGGCACCTGGGACTCGTCCCAGCCGTGACCGCCGAACTCGGCCCGCCGCCCCTCGCTGGTCGCCGCCGCGATCGACTGGTCGGTGTGGTCGGTGAAGAACTGCCAGGGCGTGCGGGCCCCCCACTCCTCCCCCATGAACAGCATCGGTGTGTATGGGCTGGTCAGCAGCAGCGCCGCCCCACACGCCAGGACGCCCGGGTCGAGGTCGAGCAGCTCGCCGGAGAGCCGATCGCCCTGGGCCCTGTTGCCCACCTGGTCGTGGGTCTGCAGCGACACCACGAAGCGCGACCCGGGCACCGTGGCGGCGTCAACCGGCCGGCCGTGCCGGCGGCCCCGGAAGCTGGAATAGGTGCCGTCGTGGAAGAACGGCGTGCCCATCACCTTCGCCAGCGACTCCGGGTGGTCGGCGAAGTCGGCGTAGTAGCCCTGGGTCTCGCCGGTGAGCGCCGCGTGCAGCGCGTGGTGGACGTCGTCGGCCCACTGACCGTGCAGCCCGAGGCCGGCCACGGCGGCCCCCGAGCCGCGGGGCGTGACGGTCGCGGGGTCGTTGCGGTCCGACTCGGCCACCAGCCAGCGGGGTCGGCCGGTCTGGGCGGCGAGCTCGTCGACCTCGCGGGCCATCTCCTCCAGCACGTGCATCGCGCTGTCGTCGTGCAGCTCGTGGACGGCGTCGAGCCGGAGCCCGTCGACGTGGAAGTCGCGCAGCCACTGAAGCGCGTTGTCGAGCACCCACCGGCGGACCTCGTCGCTGCCCTCGCCGTCGAGGTTGATCGCCTCCCCCCACGGCGTCGCGTGCTTGTCGGTGAAGTACGGCCCGAACTCGGCCAGGTAGTTGCCGTCCGGTCCGAGGTGGTTGTAGACGACGTCGAGGCACACCGCGAGCCCGTGGCGGTGGGCGGCGTCGACGAAGCGCTGCAACGCCTGCGGACCGCCGTACGCCGCGTGGACCGAGTAGGGCGCCACCCCGTCGTACCCCCAGTTGCGCTCGCCGGGGAACGACGCCAGCGGCAGCAGCTCCACGACGTCGACCCCGAGCTCGACCAGGTACGGCAGCCGCTCGATCGCGGTGTCGAGGGTGCCGCCGGCGGTGAACGTGCCGACGTGGGTCTCGTAGATCACCGACCCGGTCAGCGGCCGGCCGGCCCAGTCCTGGTCGCTCCAGCCGAAGCCCTCCGGGTCGTACGCCGCGGAGAGCCCATGCGGACCGTCGGGCAGCGCCAGCCCCCGCGGGTCGGGACGGGGGTCGCCTCCGTCGAGGCTGAACCCGTACGTCTCACCGTCGGACAGCGGCACCTCGACACCCCACCAGCCGTGGGCGAGCCGGTCGAGCGGGACCCGCCGGTCGTCGAGGACGAGCTCGACGGCGCCGGCCGCTGGGGCCCACACGCGACGGGCGGTCACGACAGCACCTCGCGGCGCAGCAGCGCCACCGGGTAGCTGGCGAACACGTCGCCGCAGCGCACCTCGGCGGCCTCGTGCAACGTCCCCGTCAGCTCGTCGCGCCACAGCCCCTCGGGCAGGGTGACGGTGGCCTCGCCCCAGCCGCCGCCGACGGCGAGCCGGGTGGGGGCGCGGGTCACCAGCGTCGCGACGTTGCCGCCGCGGACGAACCCGACCAGGTGGCGGGAGGTGGCGGCCAGGGGCTGGTAGTCGCCGCGGTCGCCGAAGCTGTCACGCCGCTCGCGACGCAGACAGAGCGCCCGATGGGTGACGAGCAGCTTCTCGTCGTCGAGGTCGCGGGGCGGCGCGGAGCGGAGGTGCTCGAGCCGGCGCGCGCGCTCGTTGTAGTCCACCGGACGGCGGTTGTCGGGGTCCACCAGGGACAGGTCGACCAGCTCGCAGCCCTGGTAGAGGTCCGGGACGCCCGGCAGGGTCAGCTGGAGCAGCTTCTGCCCGAGCACCATCGCCCGCACCGCCGCCTCGTTCTGGTCGACGGCGGTGCGCACCAGGGCACGGGATCGGCCCGGCCGGTTGGCCGCCAGCGCCAGCGCCAGCACGCCCGACTCGTAGTCGGGGTCGGGTGAGAGCCACGACGTGTGCTGCTTGGACTCCCGCATGGCCTTCGTGAGGTAGCCGGTCAGCCGCTCGTCGTCGAGGTCGCCGACGCCCGCGAGGGTCTGCCAGACCAGGTGCGCGGTGGGAGCGTCCACGCCGTGCTCTGCAGCGGCCGTCGCGGACGCCTCGGCGCACCGCTGCCAGGCCTCGGCGTCGCCGGCGACGGCGAGCAGCCGGGCCCGGACGTCCTCGCTGCGCTTGGTGTCGTGGGTCGAGAGCGTGGTCATCCCCAGCGGCCAGTGCTGCTGCTGGTGGATCGCCCAGCGGTGCAGCTGCTCGGGGGAGGCGTCGTCGAGGAGGTCCGGGTCTCCGCCCACCTCGTTGAGGGCCACCAGCCGGTGCCAGCGGTAGAAGGCGGTGTCCTCGATGCCCTTGGCCATCACCGGACCCCAGGTCTGCTGCAGCCGCACGGCCAGGTCCCGGGCGGCCGCGTCGGCGGGCGCGGAGACGACGTCGACCAGCCTGCTCAGCTCCTCCCGCAGGTCGGGCCGGGCGGAGACCGCGGTGTCCAGGGCGTCGGTGAACCGCCGCGTGGCGGTCTCGTCGGCCGGGTCGCCCGGACGGACGTAGGCGCGGTAGACCGAGCAGGCGACCAGCAGCTCGGCGACGGCGGCCTCCAGCCGTGCCGGCTCCGTGTCGGGCAGGGCCTCGACCGCCCGCCGCAGCAGCCGACGCCGCTCCGGCACCAGCACCTCGTCGACCACGAGTCGCTTCGACTGCTCGATGGTGTGCTCCAACGACGGGTCACCGCCGGTCTCGAGCCACGCCTGCTGGAGCGCCGGTGCCGCCGCCGGGTCGACCAGGGCCGCGCTGACCGCCTTCGCGGCGTCGTAGCCGGTGGTGCCGTCGCAGGCCCACGGCGGCAGCGTCTCGTCGCCCTCGAGGATCTTCTCCACCCAGATGGCGGTGCCGGGACGCAGCTCGGACCGCAGCCGCTCGAGGTAGCCGCCCGGATCGGCCAGCCCGTCGGGGTGGTCGATGCGCAGCCCCTCGATCACGCCCTCGCGGTTCAGGTCGAGCAGCACCCGGTGGGTCGCCTCGAAGACGTCGGGCTCCTCGACCCGCACCGCGATCAGCGAGTCGACGTCGAAGAAGCGACGGTAGTTGAGCACGGCGTCGCGGTCCCGCCAGCCGGAGAGCCGGTAGTGCTGGCGCTCGAGCACGTCGGCCACGTCGGCCTCGGGGTCGCCGTCCCAGGTGCCGGCGGCCACCGGGAACACGTGGTCGTGGTAGCGCAGCACCGGCTGGCCCGCCTCCTCACCGAGCCGGAGGTCACCGTTGCCCAGCGCCTGCTCGAGGCTGTCCCACAGCACCGGCATGCCGATGCGACCCCCGAGCGCGTCCCAGTCGACGTCGAACCAGTGCGCATGGCGCGCTTCGCGGCCGTGGGTGAGCACGTCCCACAGCGGCCGGTTGGAGTGCTCGGGGGCTACCACGGCCATGTGGTTGGGGACGACGTCGACGACGAGCCCCAGCCCTCGCTCGCGCGCGGTGGCGGCGAGCGCCCGCAGCCCCTCGAGGCCGCCGAGCTCGCTGCTGACACGGGTGTGGTCGATGACGTCGTAGCCGTGCATCGAGCCGGGGGTCGCCTGCAGCACCGGTGAGAGGTAGAGGTGGCTCACCCCGAGGTCGGCGAGGTACGGCACCACCGTGGCGGCATGGGCGAAGGTGAAGCCGGCATGGAGCTGCAGGCGGTAGGTCGCGGTCACCGGGGGCACCTACCCGATCCCCGCGTCGTGACACGCCGCAGCCGGGCACCGCTCACGTGGCGTCCGGCACGTTGCGGCGCTCGGCGCCCAGCGTGGTGTCGCCGCCGTGCCCGGTGTGCACGACCGTCTCGTCGGGGAGCGAGAACAACCGGTCGCGGATCGAGGCCGCCAGCACGTCGGCGTCGCTGTAGGAGCGGCCGGTTGCCCCGGGTCCACCCTGGAACAGCGTGTCGCCGCTGAACAGGCAGCCGAGGTCCTCGGCGTACAGGCAGACGGCGCCGGGGGCGTGGCCGGGCGTGTGCAGCACCCGCAGCGTGGTGCCGGCGACCTCGACGACCTGGTCGTCCCGGAGGTCGGCGTCCCAGAGCTCGCCGGGGTGCGTCAGCTCCCACAGCGGTCGGTCGTCGGGGTGGAGCAGGACCGGCGCCTGCACCCGCTCTCGCAGCGCCGGCGCCACCCGGACGTGGTCGTCGTGGGCATGGGTGCACAGGATGGCCTTGACGGACCGGTCGCCGACCACCGCCAGGATGCCGTCGACGTCGTGGGGGGCGTCGATGACCACGCACTCCTCGTCGTCGCCGACGACCCAGACGTTGTTGTCCACCTCGAAGGTCTGGCCGTCGAGGGAGAAGGTGCCGTTGGTGGTGCCGTGGTCGACCCGCGCGGTCACAGGATCACCACGCTGCGGAGCACCCCGCCGGCGTGCATCTTCTCGAAGGCGGCCTCGACGTCGTCGAGGGCGATCTCCTCGGTGACGAACGCGTCCAGGTCGAGCCGCCCCTGCTGGTAGAGGTCGACCAGCAACGGGAAGTCACGCGAGGGCAGGCAGTCGCCGTACCAGCTGGACTTCAGCGACCCGCCCCGCCCGAACACGTCCAGCAGCGGCAGGTCCGGCACCTTCATCTCCGGCGTCGGCACCCCCACCAGCACGACGGTGCCCGCCAGGTCCCGGGCGTAGAACGCCTGCTTCCAGGTCTCGGGCCGTCCCACCGCGTCGATCACCACGTCGGCGCCGTGACCGCCGGTGAGCTCCTGGATCGCCTCGACGGCGTCACGCTCGGCGCTGTTCACGGTGTGGGTGGCGCCCAGCCCGCGGGCCCACTCCAGCTTCTGCGGGTCCAGGTCGACGGCGATGACCTTGGAGGCCCCGGCCAGCGCGGCCCCGGCCACCGCGGCCGCGCCCACCCCGCCGCAGCCGATCACCGCGACGCTCATCCCGCGCCCGACGCGGCCGGTGTTGATCGCCGCCCCGAGACCCGCCATCACGCCGCAGCCCAGCAGACCCACCGCGGCCGGACGGGCCGAGGGGTCCACCTTCGTGCACTGGCCGGCGTGGACCAGGGTCTTGTCAGCGAACGCGCCCACGCCCAGCGCCGGCGCCAGCTCCGTGCCGTCGGCCAGCGTCATCTTCTGCGTCGCGTTGTGGGTGTCGAAGCAGTACCACGGCTCGCCGCGCGTGCAGGCTCGGCAGGTGCCGCAGACCGCCCGCCAGTTCAGCACCACGAAGTCGCCCGGCGCGACCGAGTCGACCCCCTCGCCGACGCTCTCGACGACCCCGGCCGCCTCGTGGCCCAGCAGGAACGGGAAGTCGTCGTTGATGCCACCCTCCCGGTAGTGCAGGTCGGTGTGGCACACCCCGCAGGCCTGGACCACCACCACGGCCTCGCCGGGGCCCGGGTCGGGCACGTTGATCGTCTCGATCGTGACCGGCTCACCCTTGGCTCGCGCGACGACTCCACGGACCTGCTGCATCGGACATCCTCCTGCGTTGACATCGACGGCCACCGGCATCCGGGCCGGACTGCGTACGACGCAGGCTAACCGGCGAGCAGCAGCAGCACGGTGGCGGCGTAGGTCGCCACCAGCAGCGCCCCCACCGGCCGGGGCAGCAGGCCGGAGCGCAGCGAGGTCACCAGGACCAGCGGCAACGCCGCGGTGAGCCCGGCCACCGTCACCACCACGTGGTGCCGGCCCAGCGCCAGCGGGTTCACCAGGGCTGCCAGGCCGAGCGAGACGGTCGCGTTGTAGGCGACCGCCCCCACGGCGCCGGCCACCACGATCTCGCTCAACCCCCGGCGGTGCGCGGCCCACACCAGCGCCACCATCTCGGCGCTGGTCGCCAGCGCCAACAGGGTCAGCCCCACCACGGACTCGCCGAGACCCCACGCCTCGACGATCCCCTCCGCCCCCCGCACGGCCAGCGCGCCGCCGAGGACCATGCCCAGCACTCCGAGCAGCAGCACCAGCAGCGCGCGACCGGTCCGCTCTGCCCCTGCCCCTGCCCCTGCCCCTGCCGCTGCTTCGGTGCCGACGTCGGCCGCCGGGGCCGCGCCCGGGACCGACCCGTCCCCGGGCGGGGGCGCGGCGGGACGGCCCGCCTGGTCGTGGCGGACCTGCGCCCCGACCCTGTCGTGGCGCTCCGCCAGCTCCCCGATCAGCGGTGGCTGCCGCTCCCGGCGCCACACCCAGGCGACACCGCCTGCGTACAGGAGCACCAGCAGCAGCCCCTCGAGCCGGCCGAGGACGCCGTCGAGCAGCAGCAGCCAGGCCACCGCGCCGAGCGCGGCCGCCGCCGCGGCGTACTCCAGGCCACGACGACCCACAGGGACGCGCGTGACCAGGGCGGCCAGCCCGAGCGCGAGGGTGAGGATCAGCAGGTTGGCGCCGACCGCGTCCCCGGCGGCCAGTGCCGGGTGCCCCGCGGCGGCGGCCAGCATCGCGGTGAGCGCCTCCTCCGGCTCGGCCCCCGCCAGCAGCAGCCCCATCGCCAGCACGCTGACGCCGAGCCGGGACGCGGCGCCGACCACGTTCTCCGCGAACCCCTCGGCTCCGGCGGTGAGCAGCGCCGCGCCGAGCACGAGCAGGACGACGGGGACCACGACGGCGAGCACCCCGCCATTGTGTCCGGTGGTGCCGGGCCGCCCGGGTCGCCCGCCCCGAGCCGGCCCCCTGAGTCGGTCGTCGGGTCCGGGGT
This sequence comes from uncultured Actinomycetota bacterium, assembly GCA_963781695.1. GTDB lineage: Bacteria > Actinomycetota > Actinomycetes > Propionibacteriales > Nocardioidaceae > Nocardioides_B. Next base: position 56,416 of record CAWAGE010000004.1, on the reverse strand, counting down.
CGCCGCCCGGTCGCGCTCAGGCCAGGACGCTGGTCACCGGGAGCGAGGAGTCGGCCGCCAGGTCCAGCGGCGAGGGCTGCCGGCCCCGGCGCACCATCTCGGCGCCGAGCGCGGCCACCATCGCCCCGTTGTCGGTGCACAACCCCGGGCGCGGCACCCGCACCGCGATGCCGCGAGCGGTGGCCCGCTCCTCGACCATCGCCCGCAACCGCGAGTTCGCAGCGACGCCGCCACCCACCAGGAGGTGGCCGATCCCCTCGCTGGCGGCCGCGTCGACGGCCTTGCGCGTCAGCACGTCGCAGACCGCCTCCTGGAACGACGCCGCGACGTCGGCCACCGGCACCGGCTCGCCAGAGCGCTCCCGTGCCTCGACCCAGCGCGCCACCGCGGTCTTGAGCCCGGAGAAGGAGAAGTCGAAGCGGTGCCGCTCCAGGTCCCGGCGGGAGGTCAGACCGCGCGGGAAGTCCACGAGCACCGCCGAGCCGGAGCGGGCCTCCCGGTCGATGTGCGGTCCACCGGGGAACGGCAGCCCCAGCAGCCGTGCCACCTTGTCGAACGCCTCGCCGGCGGCGTCGTCGATCGTCGCGCCCAGCGCCACGACGCCCCCGTCCTGGCCGGTGACGTCGTCGACCCGCAGCAGCGAGGAGTGCCCGCCACTGACCAGCATCGCCAGGCACGGCTCAGGGAGCGGGCCGTGCTCAAGCTGGTCGACGGCGACGTGCGCGGCGAGGTGGTTGACGCCGTACAGCGGCTTGCCCAGCCCGACGGCGAGCGCCTTGGCCGCGGCCACCCCGACCAGCAGCGCACCGGCCAGGCCGGGCCCGTTGGTGACCGCCAGGGCGTCGACCTCGTCGAGCGCGACCCCCGCCTCCCGGCAGGCCCGCTCGACGGTGGGCACCATGGCCTGCAGGTGGGCGCGCGAGGCCACCTCGGGGACGACGCCGCCGAACCGGGCGTGCTCGTCGACGCTGGAGGCGATCGCGTCGGCCAGCAGCGTGTGGCCGCGCACGATCCCGACCCCGGTCTCGTCGCAGGAGGTCTCGATGCCCAGCACCAGCGGCTCGTCGCTCATGGCGCCCATTGTGTCCCCGGCTCCGGCCCTCGCTCGCGGCGGCCGGAGGCCTCGCGCGTCATCACCACCGCGTCCGAGCCGTCGCGGTAGTAGCCGCCCCGTCGCGCGATCTCGGTGAACCCCTCACTGCCGTAGAGGGCAAGGGCGGGCGCGTTGTCGGCACTCACCTCCAGCAGCATCCGGTGCCCGGTGTCCACGGCGGCCAGCAGCCGCCGTGCCAACCCGGCGCGCCGATGTCCCGGCTCGACCGCCACCCGCTGCAGGTCGGTCACCTCCCCGGCCGTCGCCGAGACCGCGTAGCCGGCCAGCTCGCCGGTCCCGGTGCGAGCCACGACCGCGGTACGCCGCGGACCGGTCAGCTCGACCAGCACCGAGTCCCGCGACCAGGCGTCCGCTCCGAAGCTCGTACGCTCGAGGCCGACCACCTCCTCGACGTCCCCGGCGGTGGCGGGGCTCAGCCTCACGACACCGGCTTCGGCGTCCCCGGAGCGGACACGTCCGGCCGGCGCAGGTAGAGCGGCTCCGGCTCCAGCAGCGCGACCCGGCCGCCGGCGACGAGCCCGGCCAGCACGCCGGCGTCGGGCAGCTGCGGCCCGACCGGGTGCGCGAAGCACTCCGGGTACAGCCGCGCCCCCGCCCCCACGACGGGCTGCCGGGTGGCGATGTCCCCGGGTCGCGACACGTGCGGTCCGTCGAGACGGGCCCCGGCCGCGTCGTACGACGCCCAGTAGACCTCCTTGCGGCGGGCGTCGGTGGCCACCAGGAACGGTCCGTCGACCGCCCCCTCGTCGACGGCCTGGGCGGCGAGCACGTCGAGGGTGCAGACGCCGTGCACGGGCACGCCGAGGGCCAGGCCGAGCGTGCGAGCCGTCACCAGGCCGACCCGCAGCCCGGTGAACGGACCCGGACCGACGCCGACCGCGACGGCGGTCAGGTCGCGACGCGACACCCAGGCCTCGTCCAGGACGGCGGTGATGCCGGGCGCGAGCAGCTCGCCGTGGCGACGGGCGTCGATGCTGGTGCGGACGGCCACCACCCGCCGGCCGTCGTGCAGGGCGACGGTGACGGCGGGGGTCGCGGTGTCGAAGGCGAGCAGCACGCGGCCGAGGCTACGCGCCGGGCTCGGCGACGGCGGCACCGTCCCGACGGGCGCGCCGGAGGCCGAGGGCCGAGGCGAGGTCGACCCCCCGCCAGCGCTCCCCCACCGGCACCAGCCGCACCGAGCGGGTCTCGTCGCCGTCCTGGCCGCCCCCATCGTCCGCCTCGTGCCCGCGGGGGCGGCGGATCTCGACCTCCAGCCGGTCCTCGGCCAGCGTCTCGGCGACCCCGGTGCCCCACTCCACGACCGTCACCGCCTCGGCGAGCGAGGTGTCGAGGTCGAGGTCGTCGAGCTCGGCCAGCCCGGCGAGCCGGTAGGCGTCGACGTGCACCAGGGCAGGCCCTGCTCCCAGCGGGGGATGGACCCGTGAGATCACGAACGTCGGCGAGGTGACAGCACCCCGGACGCCGAGCCCTGCCCCGATGCCCTGGGTGAACGTGGTCTTGCCCGCGCCGAGGTCGCCGCTGAGCACCAGCAGGTCGCCGGCCCGCAGCAGCGGGGCCAGCGAGACCCCTACCGCCCGGGTCTCCTCCGCCGTCGACGCGCGGACGATCACGAGACCCTCCTGACGGGCTTCCCGAGGGCCGTCGCCAACAGGTCCGCGAGCGTGGCGTTCACCTTCTCGGCCTGCTCCAGGATCACCATGTGGCCCGCGCCGGGGCTCTCGACCAGCCGGGCCTCGGGCAGCCGCTCGGCCATCGCGCGGCTGTGCTTGACCGAGGTCAGCGCGTCCTTGGTCCCTGTGAGGATGACCGTGGGAACCCGGCTGAACGACTCGAGCACGGCGAACTTGTCGTGGGAGTCGAAGTTCGGGAAGAAGTGAGCCAGCACCTCGAACGGGGTGTTCGCCAGCATGTTGTCCACGAACTCGACGTAGGAGTCGGGCACGTCCTCCCCGAACGCGAACTCGTGCGCCACCAGGAACCCGATGTTGGAGCCGCGACGCCGGACCCGGTCCACCAGTCCGGGTGCCCGCGCCAGGCCGGCGACGATGCGCGGCGCGAGCTGCCCGGCGACGGCGTCCGGGATCATCCGGCTGATGACGTGGTGCGTCTTGAGGCCGCCCGCCGTCGTGGAGATGAGCGCCGCGCCGACCACCCGGGCGGCGAACACCTCCGGGTAGTGCTCGGCGAAGGCCATCAGGGTCATGCCGCCCATGGAGTGACCGACCAGCACCACCGGGCCGTGGGGGACCACTTGGGCGAGAACCCGCGCCAGGTCGTGCCCGAGCTGGTCGATGGTGGCGTGCTGCTGGTCGGAGCGGCCCGAGCGGCCGTGCGAGCGCTGGTCGTAGAGCACCAGCCGGTGCTTGCCGCGGAAGTGGGCGCGCTGGAAGTGCCAGCAGTCGAGGTTCAGTGCGTAGCCGTGCACGAACACGATCGTGGGGTCGCCGGCGCCGCCCGCCTCCGGCTCGGCGCGGTGCTCGACGGTGTACGGCGCCACCTCGTCCACCTCGACGTGCAGGCGCACCCCGTCGTCGGTGAGGACGCTGGTCGGCTGCCCCCGCAGCGAGCCGAGCTCGTCGGCGCCGGCGGCCCCCGCCAGCCGGGAGCGAACGACCCGGCGCTCCACGACCACCCCGGCAGTCACGGCGGCGGCCGCGGCACCCGCCGACGCCGCAGCCAGCCTCACCCAGCGGCCACCGCTCACGCGTCCACCGATCCTTCCGCTCGCAGGTCCCGACCGGCCTCCCCAGCCGGCTCGACCGGCCCGTTCGGGCCCGTCCGGGACAGCTGCCGGCGGGTGAACCGCCCACCGACCCGGGTGACGATCTCATAGGCGATCGTCCCGCACGCCTGTGCCCAGTCCTGCGCCGTGGGTGCGCCGTCCGCGCCGGTGCCGAACAGGACCACCGGGTCTCCCGGCTCCGCCGGCGTGTCGCCCAGGTCGACGACCAGCTGGTCCATGCAGACCCGGCCGACCACCGGACGCCGGACGCCGCCGACGAGCACCTCGGCGCTCGACGACGCATGACGCGGCACGCCGTCGCCGTACCCCACCGGCACCAGGCCGACACGCGTCGCCAGCGGCGCGACCCACGAGTGTCCGTAGGAGACCCCGGCCCCGGTGGCCAGCCGCTTGACCATCGCCAGCCGGGCTCGCGCCGTCATCGCCGGGACGAGGCCGAGCTCGGCGGCCCCGGCCACGTCGGGGGCCGGTGAGACGCCGTAGCAGGCGATCCCGCAGCGCACCAGGTCGTAGTCGGACCAGGGTCGTAGCAGCGTGCCGGCGGAGTTCGACAGGTGCCGCACCTCGGGGGCGACTCCGACGGCGTCGACGACCTTGAGCGCCTGCACGAAGACGTGCTCCTGCTCGTCGTTGGCCGGGTGCCCGGGCTCGTCGCTGCACGCGAAGTGGGACCAGATCCCGGTGACCTGCACCGCGCCGGTCTGCTCCAGGTCGGCGGCGTGCTCGACCAGCCCCTTCCAGTCCGCCCACGACGCGCCGTTCCGGTTCAGCCCGGTGTCGACCTTGAGCTGCACCCGGGCGCGCCGCCCGACCGACCGGGCGGCCGCCGCGACCGCCTCCGCCTGCGCGACCGACGACGCGGTCAGGTCGATGCCGGCGTCCACCGCGGGGGCGTAGTCCTCCCCCGGCACGGCCAGCCAGGTCAGGATCGGACCGGTGTCGCCGGCACCGCGCAGGGCCAGCGCCTCCTCCAGGACAGCGGCCCCGAGCCAGTCGGCGCCCCCGGCCCGTGCCGCCCGGGCCGCCTCGACCATGCCGTGGCCGTAGCCGTCGGCCTTGACCACCGCCATCATCGCGGTGCCCTCGGACCGTTGCCGGACCCGCGCACGCAGGGTCGCGACGTTGCGCGTGATCGCGTCCTGATCCACCACGATCTCCGCGCGCGACACCATCTCGGGCAGCTCCATGACGCCATCGATCCTCTCAGGTCGGCCGAACCGGCCCGTCTGGCGGTCACGAATAGGCCGACCCGGCGCGTCTGGCGCCGTCCCGTACGCCGGCCCGGCGTGTCTGGCGGTCACCCATAGGCCGACCCGGCGCGTCTGGCGCCGTCCCGTACGCCGACCCGGCCCGTCTGGCGGTCACGGATAGGCCGACCCGGCGCGTCTGGCGGTCACGAATCGGCCGACCCGGCGCGTCTGGCGGTCACGAATCGGCCGACCCGGCGCCCCCACCACCGCCACACGCGCCGGGTCAGCGCCCCCACCACCGCCACACGCGCCGGGTCAGCGCCCCCACCACCGCCACACGCGCCGGGTCAGCGCCCCCACCACCGCCACACGCGCCGGGTCAGCGCCCCCACCACCGCCACACGCGCCGGGTCAGCGCCCCCACCACCGCCACACGCGCCGGGTCAGCGGAGGAGGGAGCGGCAGACCTCGGGCAGCGCGCGCGCCACGTCGGGGGCGGTCAGCGGCCCGCCCCGGCCGGCGGCGGCAGCCGCCGCGCCGTGCAGCCAGGAGCCGACCGAGCCGGCGTCGACGGGGTGCAGCCCGGCGGCCAGCAGCGCGCCGCACAGGCCCGCGAGCACGTCACCGGCACCCGCGGTGGCCAGCCAGGCCGGCCCGACGGTGGTGACCTGGACCCGCCCGTCAGGCGAGGCGACCACGGTGTGCCGTCCCTTGAGCAGCACGACCGCGTCGTAGCGCCGGGCTGCGAGGCGGGCGTGCCGGAGCTGGTCGGCCTCGACCTCGGACCGCTCGACGCCGAGCATCCGCGCCAGCTCGCCGGCGTGCGGCGTGAGCAGCGCCGGCACTCCCAGCGGGCCGTCGACGTGACCGAGCCCGTCCGCGTCGACGACGACCGGCACCGAGTCGGCCAGCGCCTCCTGCAGCGCCTCCCCTGCCTGCGCACCGCCGCCCGAGCCGATCACCCACGCCTGGACGCGCCCCTCGCCGACGACGACCTCGGGATGGCTGGCGCGAACCAGGTCGGCGGCGCCGCCCAGGTAGCGCACCATGCCGGCCAACCCGCACGCGGCGCCGGAGACGCACAGCACGCCGGCCCCGGGGTACTGCTCGGAGCCGGCCCGGACCCCCACCACGCCTCGGGTGTACTTGTGGGCGTCGGGGGCCGGTCGGGGCAGCAGCGCAGCGACGTCGCCCGCCTGCAGCGCGGTCACCGAGGCGGCGGGGAGGTCCAGCCCCAGGTCGACGAGGTGGACCGCACCGCAGGCCATCGCGGCGGGGTCGACGAGGTGGGCGACCTTGTGGGTGCCGAACGTGACCGTGACGTCGGCCGTCACGTGCGGGCCGTCGACGCGCCCGGTGTCCACCTCGACACCGGAAGGGACGTCGACGGCGACGGTCGGGATGCCGCGCAGCGCCGCCACCACCCGCGCCGCGTCCTCCCGCAGCCCACCGTGGCCACCGATGCCGACGATCCCGTCGACGACGACGTCGGGTCGGTGCCGCTCAGCGGGCCACTCGGTCGAACCGAGTGGGTCCATCACCGCAGCGGCCTCGGTCAGCACCCGGCCGCCGGCGTCACGCAGCGCGGCCAACCCGCCCCGGTGGGTGGCGTCGGGGGCGAGCAGCAGCGCCCGGACCTGGACGCCGCGACGCGCCAGCAGCGCCCCGGCGTGGAGGGCGTCACCGCCGTTGGCCCCGGAGCCGACCAGCAGCAGCACCTTCGCGCCGTACGCGCGCCCGAGCAGCTCGAGGACCGCGTGCCCGAGACCCGTCGAGGCCCGCTGCATCAGTGCCCCCTCAGGCAGCCGCGCCATCAGGGCCTGCTCGGCCTCCCGGACCTGCTCGACGGTGTGGGCTGCTCGCACGCGGTCAGGCTACCCACGCCTTCGCGCAACGGCCTCGCCCGACCACGCCCGGGCGGGTCACCGGGCACGGAGCCGGCTCAGCCCTCCAGCACCACCACGGCCGAGGCGATCCCGGCGTCGTGGGACATCGAGACGTGCACCGACCCCACCCCCATCTGCTCGGCGCGCTCCTGCACGGTCCCGCGCAGCGCGAAGCCCGGGTCGCCGCTGGGCGCGCTGACGATCTCCGCGTCGAGCCACCCCATGCCGTACGGCGCCCCGAGCGCCTTCGCCAGCGCCTCCTTCGCCGCGAAGCGGGCCGCCAGCGAGGCCAGCGGACGGGACCGCTCGGAGGGGGTGAACAGTCGCTCCCGCATCGCGGGCGTCCGCTCGAGAGTCTCCCCGAACCGCGCGATGTCGACGACGTCGATGCCCACGCCGAGGATCACCGCCGGCCCCCACGAAGGCCCCCACGACCGCCCCCGGAACCCGTGGCATGAGGCCCGGGACGACGGCCCCGATGGCGGCCCCGATGGCGGCCCCGATGGCAACAGGGGGCGGGATGCGGCACGTCGCGGCTCACTCGACGGTGACGGACTTGGCCAGGTTGCGCGGCTGGTCCACGTCGTGGCCCCGTCTGGTCGCCAGCTCGCAGGCGAAGATCTGCAGCGGCACGACGGCCACCATCGGCTGCAGCAGCGTCGGCACCCGCGGCAACCGGATCAGGACGTCGGCGAACGGCGTCACCTCGTCGTCGCCCTCCTCGGCCAGCACGATGGTGCGGGCGCCGCGGGCGCGCACCTCCTGGATGCCGCTGACCATCTTGTCGTGGAGCTGGTCCCGGCCCGGTGGCGGCACCACGCAGAAGACCGGGAGCCGGTCCTCGACGAGCGCGATAGGGCCGTGCTTGAGCTCGCCGGCCGCGAAGCCCTCGGCGTGGATGTAGGCGAGCTCCTTGAGCTTGAGCGCCCCCTCCAGAGCGACCGGGAAGCCGGCGTGCCGGCCCAGGAAGAGCACGGAGGAGACCTCCGAGAGCTCCGCGGCCAGCTCGTGGACCTGGTCGGCGGCGTCGATGAGCTTCTGCACGTGACCCGGCATCTGCTCGAGCTCATGGACCATCCGGCCGATCTCGTCGCGGTACATGGTCCCTCGCACCTGGGCCAGGTAGAGCCCCAGCAGGTAGCAGGCCACCAGCTGGGTCATGAACCCCTTGGTGGAGGCCACCGCGATCTCCGGACCGGCGTGGGTGTAGATCACCGCGTCGGACTCCCGCGGGATCGTCGAGCCGTTGGTGTTGCAGATCGCCAGCACCTTCGACCGCTGCTGCCGGGCGTGCCGGATCGCCATCAGCGTGTCCGCGGTCTCGCCGGACTGGCTGACCGCGACCACCAGCGTGTCGCGGGTCAGGATCGGGTCGCGGTAGCGGAACTCGTGGGCGAGCTCGACCTCGCAGGGGATCCGGGTCCAGTGCTCGATGGCGTACTTGGCGACCATGCTCGCGTAGTTGGCGGTCCCGCAGCCGATCAGGATGATCTTGTCGACGGCACGGAGCTCGTCCTCGCTGATCCGCAGCTCGTCGAGCTGCAGCGCCCCCGAGGTGTCGTGCCGCCCCAGCATGGAGTCGGTGATCGCGGCCGGCTGCTCGTGGATCTCCTTGCGCATGAACCAGTCGAAGCCGCCCTTCTCGGCGGCCGAGAGGTCCCAGTCGACGTGGTACTGGCTGGCCCGGGCGGGGGCACCGTCGAAGTCGGTCACGTCGACCGCGTCACGGGTGATCGTGACGACCTGGTCCTGACCCAGCTCCAGGGCCTCTCGGGTGTGCTCGATGAAGGCGGCGACGTCGGAGGCCAGGAAGTTCTCCCCCTCCCCGATACCGACGACCAGGGGCGAGTTGCGGCGGGCCGCGACCACCCGGTCGGGGTCCCCGGCGTCGACGGCGACCAGGGTGAAGGCGCCGCGGAGGCGACGGCACACCTGCTGCATGGCCTCGGTGAGGTCCGCTCCCTGCTCGACGGCGATCTCCAGCAGGTGGGCGGCGACCTCGGTGTCGGTGTCGGAGAGCAGGTCGTGGCCGGCCCGCTCGAGCTCGCCGCGCAGGGCCGCGAAGTTCTCGATGATGCCGTTGTGCACCACCGCGACCCGGCCGCGGGCACCGAGGTGGGGGTGGGCGTTGCGGTCGTTGGGCGGGCCGTGCGTGGCCCAGCGGGTGTGCCCGATGCCGGTGGTCGCGGCCGGCAGCGGCTCCTCGGCGAGCCGACGGTCGAGGTTGACGAGCTTGCCGGCCCGCTTCTCGCACGTCATGTGACCGTCCGCGACCAGGGCGACCCCCGCGGAGTCGTAGCCCCGGTACTCCAGCCGACGCAAACCCTCGACCACGACGCGTTGTGCCTGCTGGCCTCCGACGTACCCGACGATTCCGCACATGGCGGGGACTCTACCGGCGACGTCGCCGCGCCCCGGGGCACGACGCCCTGCCAGACTGCGGGTCATGGCTCTCGCGTCGACCGGCGACCCCGCTACCGTCGACGCGTCCGCTCAGCCGGACCCGACCGCCGGCACGGGTCCGTACGTCGTGCTCGACCGGGACGCCTGGGCCGCCCTGGGGGCCGCGACCGAGCAGCCGCTGACGCGGGCGGAGATCGACCGGGTCCGCGGTCTGGGCGACGAGCTGGACCTCGACGAGGTGACGCAGGTCTACCTGCCGCTCTCCCGGCTGCTCAGCATGTACGCCGCTGCGGCCGGCCACCTGCACCGGGCCCAGGAGGAGTTCCTCAACCAGACGCAGCCGCCGCGGACCCCGTTCGTGATCGGGCTGGCGGGCTCGGTGGCGGTCGGCAAGTCGACGACGGCACGGGTGCTGCAGCAGATGCTCGCGCACTGGCCGGAGAACCCCGCCGTCGCGCTGGTGACCACCGACGGGTTCCTCCACCCCAACGCGGAGCTGGAGCGCCGCGGGCTGCTGGACCGCAAGGGCTTCCCCGAGACCTACGACCGGCGGGCCCTGCTGCGCTTCGTCATGGACATCAAGTCCGGCAAGGACGAGGTGGAGGCACCGACGTACTCCCACCTCGTCTACGACGTCGTGCCCGACGAGCGGGTCGTGGTCCGGCGGCCCGACATCGTCATCGTCGAGGGTCTCAACGTGCTGCAGCCCGCCGGTGCCGCCGGCGAGCTCCACGGCGGCCTGGCCGTCAGCGACTTCTTCGACTTCTCGGTCTACGTCGATGCCGAGACCGAGGACATCCGCCGCTGGTACGTCGAGCGGTTCCTACGGCTGCGCGAGACCGCCTTCCGGGACCCGGCGTCGTACTTCAGCCGCTACCGCGACCTGACCGAGGCAGAGGCGGTGGCCCGGGCCAACAGCATCTGGGAGACCGTCAACGGGCCCAACCTCACGCAGAACGTGCGGCCCACCCGGGGCCGGGCCACCCTCGTGCTGCACAAGGCGGCCGACCACTCGGTGCGGTTCGTGCGGCTCCGGAAGCTCTAGGTCGTGCTGCACCTCCAGCTGCGGGTACCCGACCACCTCACCGCACGGGTGGTCGAGCAGCTCACCGGTGACGACGCCGTCACCAACGTCGGCGTGGTCCCCGACGCCTACATCAAGCCCCCCGGCACGCTGGTCATCGCCGACGTCGCCCGCGAGGGGGCGAACCCGGTGGTGGCGGGGCTGCGTGCGCTCGACCTCCACCACGCCGGATCGATCATGCTCACCGAGCCGGCGACGCTGTTCTCCGACGCGGTCGACCTGGCCGAACGAGCGGCGCCCGGTGAGCCCGACGACGGCATCGTCTGGGACATGGTCGAGGACCGGGTCCGCAAGGAGAGCGTGCTGTCGTTCGCGTTCGTCGCGTTCCTGACGCTTGCGACGCTGATCGCGGGCGTGGGCAGGCTGCTGGACCAGCCCATCCTGATCGTGGGGGCGATGGTGGTCGGACCGGAGTTCTCACCGGTGGCGGCCGTCTGCGTGGCGCTGGCACGCCCCCGGCCCGACCTGCTGCCGCGGGCGCTGGGCACCCTGTTCGCCGGGCTCGGCGCGGCGATGCTGGTCGCGGTGCCGCTGTGGCTCCTGGCGCGCGTGCTCGGGCTGGCCACCACCGCTGACGCGGCGACCGGGCCGCTGACCGACTTCATCGTGCGCCCCGACCTGTGGTCGCTCCTGATCGCGCTCTTGGCGGGCGTGGCCGGCGTGCTGGCGCTCACCACCGCCAAGTCGGGCCCCTTGGTGGGGGTGTTCATCTCCGTGACCACCGTCCCGGCGGTGGGGACCCTGGCGCTGTGCCTGGGAGTCGGGGTGTGGTCGGAGATCCCGGGAGCGCTCATCCAGCTGGGCGTGAACCTCGCGGGACTGGTGCTGGCCGGGACCCTGACGCTGCTGGTCCAGCGGGTGGTCTGGGCCCGGGTCCAGGGCTCGCCCCGGATCCCCGGCCTGCACCGCTGAGCACTCCGCCCGGTCGAGCCCGTGTCGGTCCGGGTCGAGGGCAGGTCAGGGCAGCGTCAGCCGGCTCCGGACGACCTCGGCCAGCTCGTCGGCCACCGCCCGGGCGCGTTCGGCGGTCGCGGCCTCGACCATCACCCGCACCAGCGGCTCGGTCCCCGAGGGACGCAGCAGCACCCGGCCGGACTCCCCCAGGTCGGCCTCGGCGGCAGCGAGCGCCGCGGCGACCTGCGGGTCGGTGCCCGTGCGGGACTTGTCCACGTCGGGCACGTTGACCAGGACCTGCGGCAGCCGGGTCACCACAGCCGCGAGGTCGGCCAGCGAACGGTGCTGGTGGGCCATCGCGCCCAGCACCTGCAGGGCGGCGAGCGTGCCGTCGCCGGTGGTGGCGTGCTCGCTCATGATCACGTGCCCGGACTGCTCGCCGCCGAGGGTGAAGCCCGAAGCGTTCATCGCCTCAAGCACGTACCGGTCCCCGACCGCGGTCTGGCGCACCGCCACGCCGGCGGCCCGCATCGCCTGCACGAAGCCCAGGTTGCTCATCACGGTGGCGACGACGGTGTCGTCGGCCAGCCGGCCGGCATCGCGCAGCGCGAGCGCCAGGATCGCGAGGATCTGGTCACCGTCGACCACGGCCCCGTCGTGGTCGACGGCCAGGCAGCGGTCGGCGTCGCCGTCCAGGGCGAAGCCGGCGTCGGCACCGTGCTGGCGCACCGCGCGGCGCAGCGGCTCCAAGTGGGTGGATCCGCAGCCGTCGTTGATGTTCAGCCCGTCCGGCTCGGCGCAGATCGCCACCACGTCCGCGCCCGCCTGGCGCAGCGCCAGCGGGCCGACCGCCGAGGCGGCGCCGTGCGCGCAGTCGAGGACCACGCGCACCCCGTCCAAGGGGCGGGGCAGGGTGGCGACCAGGTGGGCGGCGTAGTCGGCCACTGCCGTGTCGTACGTCGAGACCCGCCCGACGCCGGCTCCGGTCGGCCTGGCCCAGGGCTCGCGCAGCCGCGCCTCGATGGCGGTCTCGACCGCGTCGCCCAGCTTGACCCCACCGCGCGCGAAGAACTTGATGCCGTTGTCGGGCATCGGGTTGTGGCTGGCCGAGAGCACCACGCCCAGGTCGGCCTTGAGGTGCTCGGTCAGGAAGGCCACGCCCGGCGTCGGCAGCACCCCGAGCAGCAGGACGTCGACCCCGGCCGAGGCGAGCCCGGCCACCACCGCCGCCTCCAGGAACTGCCCGGAGACCCGGGTGTCACGGCCCACGACGGCGAGCGGCCGGTGCCCCTCGAAGACACCGGCCTCGCCCAGCACGTGGGCAGCCGCGACGGACAGGTCGAGCGCGAGCTCGGCCGTCAACGTCGCGTTGGCCAGCCCGCGGACGCCGTCGGTCCCGAACAGTCGACCCATCAGGGGGTGGGAACTACCGCTTGCTGTACTGCGGGGCCTTGCGGGCCTTCTTCAGGCCAGCCTTCTTGCGCTCGATGACGCGGGCGTCGCGGGTCAGCAGCCCGGCCTTCTTCAGCGACGGGCGGTTGGCCTCGAGGTCGATCTCGTTGAGCGCCCGGGCCACACCGAGGCGCAGCGCGCCGGCCTGCCCGGTGATGCCGCCACCGTGGATGCGGGCGATGACGTCGAACCGCCCGACCAGGTCGGTGGTCACGAACGGCTCGTTGACCACCTGCTGGTGCAGCTTGTTCGGGAAGTAGGAGTCCAGTGCGCGACCGTTGACGGTCCACTGGCCGGTCCCGGGCACGAGCCGGACGCGAGCGACGGCCTCCTTGCGACGACCGGTGGCCGCGGCGGGGGCGATGGTCGCGGGCCGCGCGGGGGCGTCCTCGGAACGGGCGCTCTCCGAGCTGTAGGCGACGCCCTGCTCGTTGGTCTCGTAGGTCTCCTCGACCTCGGTGGCCCCGTCAGAGCCGGTGGTGTCAGTCACGGGTTTCCTCGCTGCTTCGTGTCTCGTCTGTCACGCGTCACTGGGAGATCTGGGTGATCTCGAACGGCTGCGCCTTCTGGGCCTGGTGCGGGTGCTCGGGGCCGGCGTACACCTTGAGCTTCTTCAGCATCTGGCGACCGAGGCGGTTCTTCGGGAGCATGCCCCACACCGACTTCTCGATGGCACGGCGCGGGTCCTTCTCCAGGACCTCACCGTAGGGGGTGGAGGACAGGCCGCCCGGGTACCCCGAGTGGCGGTAGGCGAGCTTGCGGGTGGCCTTGTCGCTGGAGAGGGCCACCTTGCTGGCGTTCACCACGATGACGAAGTCACCGCCGTCCATGTGCGGAGCGAACGTGGGCTTGTGCTTGCCACGCAGCAGGGTCGCGATCTGGACGGCGAGACGGCCCAGCACCACGTCCGTGGCGTCGATGACGAGCCACTCGCGGTGGAGGTCAGCGGGCTTCGGGCTGTACGTACGCACGTTCGTTACCTTCTCGATCGAGACCGGTGAGTCAGGGCGGACCCCAGAGGGGGCATCCGCGGCAGAGGAACGCCACGAGGGCAGCCGCGACGGCCGAGTTTACGCGCGCCGGGGCGCCTGGGTCAAAACGGGCCCCCACGTGACCGGGGGCCTGTTGTCGACATAGGTTATCGCCTAATGCAGAGGCCTCAGACGTCTGACGGCAGCGAGTCTGCACCGAACCTCCCCGGCCCTCCCGGCGCCTGTGCTCAACACCCTCTGGCACGACGCCCAGCCGGCCACCAACTGACGAGGAGCCGACGTGTCCGAGACCACGGCCACTGCTTCCAGCCCCGACAGCGACAGCGCGGACCAGACCGGGGCCAGCCTGACCATCCGGGACAACCGCACCGGCCAGTCCTACGACGTCCCCATCGTCGACGGCACCATCAAGGCCTCCGACATCGGCCGGATCCGGACCGACGACGAGCAGCCGGGTCTCGCCGTCTATGACCCGGGGTTCACCAACACCGCGTCCTGCCGCAGCTCGGTGACCTACATCGACGGCGACAAGGGCATCCTGGAGTACCGCGGCTACCCGATCGAGCAGCTGGCGGAGAAGTCGACGTACCTCGAGGTCGCCTATCTCCTCGTCCACGGCGACCTGCCCACCAAGGCGCAGTACGACGCCTGGGTGCACGAGATCACCTACCACACGTTCGTCCACGAGAACGTCCGCGACTTCATGGAGGGCTTCCGCTACGACGCCCACCCGATGGGCATGCTGCTGGCATCGGTCGGGGCGCTCTCGACGTTCTACCCGGAGTCGCGCAACATCTCCGACGCCGAGAACCGTCACATGCAGGTGGTGCGGCTGATCGCGAAGATGCCGACGCTGGGTGCCTGGTCGTTCCGGCACGCCCAGGGCAAGCCCTACGTCTACCCGGAGAACGAGCTCAGCTACGCCGAGAACTTCCTGGCGATGCTCTTCAAGATGAGCGAGCGCACCTTCGAGGCCGACGAGCGGCTGGTCAAGGCCCTCGACGTGCTGTTCATCCTGCACGCCGACCACGAGCAGAACTGCTCGACCAACGCGGTCCGCTCGGTCGGGTCCAGCCAGGTCGACCCCTACTCGGCGACGGCAGCCGGCATCGCCGCCCTGTACGGCCCGCTGCACGGCGGCGCGAACGAGGCCGTGCTGCGGATGCTCAAGCGGATCGGCACCGTGGACAGGGTCCCCGACTTCGTCGCCGGGGTGAAGGACGGCAAGGAGCGCCTGATGGGCTTCGGCCACCGGGTCTACAAGAACTACGACCCGCGCGCCAAGATCATCAAGAAGGCCTGCGACGACGTCTTCGAGGTCACCGGCGTCAACCCGCTGCTCGAGGTGGCGATGGAGCTGGAGAAGATCGCGCTCGAGGACGACTACTTCGTGCAGCGCAAGCTCTACCCGAACGTCGACTTCTACAGCGGCCTGATCTACGAGGCCCTGCAGTTCCCGCCGGAGATGTTCACGGTGCTGTTCGCGATCGGCCGCACGCCGGGCTGGCTGGCGCAGTGGCTGGAGCTGGTGCAGGACAAGGAGCAGAAGATCGCCCGGCCGAAGCAGATCTACACCGGCGCCCGCGGTCTGGACTTCGTGCCGGCGGCCGAGCGCTGGGCGTGACCGTCCGGCCCCACGGCGAGCCGGCGGCGGGCGGCACCACCGGGAGCCCGGTGGCGCCGCCCGCCGCCGTCGTCTTCGACCTGGGTAACGTGCTGATCGGCTGGGACCCGCTGCCGGCGGTCGCGGCCGGGGTCGGCACCGACGAGGCGCTCCGCTTCCTGAGCGCCGACGACTTCGACTTCATGGCCTGGAACCACCACCAGGACGCCGGCCGCGACTGGGCGCAGGCGGAGGCCGAGGTGGCCGAGCGGTTCCCCCACTGGCACCGGCACGCCTGCGCGTACCGGGCCCACTTCGCAGCCAGCCTGACCGGGGCGCTGGAGGATCACGTCGCGGTGCTGCGTGACCTGCATGCGGCCGGGGTGCCGGTGTACGCGTTGACGAACTGGTCGGCGGAGCTGTTCCCGGTGGCCCGACGGCGCTTCGACTTCCTGGCCCTGTTCGACGACATCGTGGTCTCCGGGCAGGAGCGGCTGGCCAAGCCCGACCCGCGGGTGTTCTCGTTGCTGGCCGCGCGCGTCGGGCACCCGCTGGCCGAGTGCGTGTTCGCCGACGACTCCGCGGCGAACGTCGCCGCCGCCCGCGCGGCCGGGCTCGACGCCGTCCATGTCGCCGCCGGGACCGACCTGCGTGCCGAGCTCGCCGCGCGGGGCCTCCCGGTCGGCGCTGCGCAGGTCCGAACGGCGCCGTAGAGTCCCCGCCATGGACAGCGGAGCCGACGCGAACGGTGGGACGACGTACCTGCTGGTCGACGGGGAGAACATCGACGCGACCCTGGGCACGTCCATCCTGGGGCGGCGTCCACGGCCCGAGGAGCGGCCGCGCTGGGACCGGCTGCTGGAGTTCGCCCGGGACCGGTGGGCCCAGCAGCCCGTCGGGCTGTTCTTCCTGGCGGTGAACGGCGACCTGCCGATGTCGTTCGTGCAGGCGCTGGTGGCGATGGGCTACCGCCCGGTGCCGCTGGCCGGCGACGGCACCGAGAAGGTCGTGGACATCGCGATCCAGCGCACGATGGCGGCGCTCGCCGACCGGGACGGCGACGTGCTGCTGGTCAGCAACGACGGCGACTTCGTGCCCGGGATCGACCGGCTGCTGGAGGCCTCTGGCCGACGGGTCGGCGTGCTGGGCTTCACCGAGTTCCGCAACCAGGGGTTCGCCCCGTTGGCCGGTCGTGGCCTCGAGCTGCTGGACCTGGAGTACGACGTGCACGCCTTCAACGCCGTGCTGCCCCGGGTTCGCATCATCCCGATCGACCAGTTCGACCCGCTCGACTTCCTGTGAGGGCAGGCGGTCAGGAGGTCGCGTCCTCGGCGGTCGAACGTCCCGCCTCGAGCCGCGCCACCGGCACCCGGTAGGGCGAGCAGGACACGTAGTCGAGCCCGACCTCGTCGAAGAAGTGGATCGACGCCGGGTCCCCGCCGTGCTCGCCGCACACACCGAGGTGGAGATCGGGACGGGCGGCGCGGCCCTCGCGGACCGCGTGCCGCACCAGCGCCCCCACCCCCTCGACGTCGAGGGACTCGAACGGCGAGACCCCGAAGACGCCCTTGTCGAGGTAGGTGCCGAAGAACGACGCCTCGACGTCGTCGCGCGAGAACCCCCAGGTCATCTGGGTGAGGTCGTTGGTGCCGAAGGAGAAGAACTCGGCGACACCGGCGATCCGCCCGGCCGTCATCACCGCTCGCGGCAGCTCGATCATGGTGCCCACCCGGACGTCGGGCCGCACCCCGCTGTCGCGCTCGATCTGGTCGGCGACCGCCATGATGTCCGCGCGCACCAGCTCCAGCTCCTGGACGCTGGCCACCAGCGGGATCATGATCTCCGGTCGCGGGTCGCCGCCCGCCTCGAGGCGCAGCGCCGCCGCCTCCAGGATCGCGCGGGCCTGCATCGCGAACAGGCCGGGGATGACGATCCCGAGCCGGACGCCGCGCAGCCCCAGCATCGGGTTCTCCTCGTGGAGACGCTTCACGGCGTCGAGCAGCACGTGCTGCAAGGAGTCGCGCTCCTGTCGCTCGTCGAGCAGGGCGGTCTCCACCGACAGGTCGGTGTAGTCGGGCAGGAACTCGTGCAGCGGCGGGTCGATCAGCCGGATGGTGACCGGGAGCCCGTCCATCGCCGCCAGGATCCCCACGAAGTCCTCGCGCTGCATCGGCAGCAGCTCGGCCAGCGCCCGCTCCTGCTCCTCGTCCGACTCCGCGAGGATGAGGTGCTCCACGAGCTGCTTGCGCTCGCCGAGGAACATGTGCTCGGTGCGGCACAGCCCGATGCCCTGGGCGCCGAACCGGCGGGCCCGGGCCGCGTCGTCGGGGGTGTCCGCGTTGGCCCGCACCGCCAGCCGCCGGCGCCGGTCGGCGTGCTCCATCAGCCGGGCCACGGCGCGCACCAGCTCGTCGTCGGTGCCATCGGCGTCCCCGGCGCCCTCACCCTCGAACCAGCGGACCACCGAGGAGTCCACCACCGGCACCTCGCCGGCGAACACCTCCCCGGTCGTGCCGTCGATCGAGATCACGTCGCCCTCGGCGATCGTGGTGCCGTCGGCCGTGGTCAGCTGCCGGGCCTTGGCGTCGACGCGCAGCGAGTCCGCGCCGCAGACGCAGGTGCGGCCCATCCCCCGGGCGACGACCGCGGCGTGGGAGGTCTTGCCGCCGCGGCTGGTCAGGATGCCGCGGGCGGCGACCATGCCGCGCAGGTCGTCGGGGGTGGTCTCGCGCCGCACCAGGATCACGGCCTGCCCGTCCGCGGCTCCCGCCACGGCCGCGTCGGAGTCGAAGACCGCCCGGCCGACCGCCGCTCCCGGCGAGGCGCTCATCCCCGTCGCGATCGGCTCCCGGGGGGCGTCCTCGTCGAACCGCGGGAACATCAGCTGGGCCAGCTGGGAGCCGGTGACCCGGTCCAGCGCCTCGTCGAGGTCGATGACCCCCTGGTCGAGCAGCTGGCAGGCGATCCGGAAGGCCGCCGCCGCGGTGCGCTTCCCGACGCGGGTCTGCAGCATCCAGAGCTTCCCGTGCTCGACGGTGAACTCGATGTCGCACAGGTCGCGGTAGTGCTCCTCGAGCCGGGACATGATCGTCATGAGCTCCTCGTAGGCGCCCGGGTCGATTCGCTCCAGGTCCGCCAGCGGCACGGTGTTGCGGATCCCGGCCACCACGTCCTCGCCCTGGGCGTTGCGCAGGTAGTCGCCGTAGACGCCCTGCGCCCCCGACGCGGGGTCGCGCGTGAAGGCCACCCCGGTGCCCGAGTCGTCACCGCCGTTGCCGAAGACCATCGAGCAGATGGTCACTGCCGTCCCGACGTCGCCGGGGATCCGCTCCTGGCGCCGGTAGAGCACGGCCCGCTCGGTGTTCCACGACTCGAAGACCGCGCGCACGGCGAGGTCCAGCTGCTCGCGGGGGTCCTGCGGGAAGGGCCGTCCGCTGTGCTCCTCGACGAGCCGCTGGTACGTCGCGACCAGACCGGTGAGGTCCTCGACGCCGAGCTCGACGTCCTCGCTGGCCCCTCGGCCGGTCCTCACCTCGTCCAGGGCGTCGGCGAAGACGGCACCGTCGATACCCAGCACGGTCGAGCCGAACATCGACAGCAGCCGACGGTAGGAGTCGTAGGCGAACCGCTCGTCACCCCCGGCCAGCGCGGCCAGCCCACGCACCGACTCGTCGTTCAACCCCACGTTGAGGACCGTCTCCATCATCCCGGGCATCGAGAACTTGGCCCCCGACCGGACCGAGACCAGCAGCGGGCCGTCCGGCTGGCCGAGCCGGCGCCCCATCCGCTCCTCGAGCGCGCACAGGTGCTCGGTGACCTCCTCGTCGAGACCCTCGGGCAGGTCGCCGCCGCTGAGGAAGGCGCGACACGCGTCGGTGGTGATCGTGAACCCCGGCGGCACCGGCAGCCCGAGGTTCGTCATCTCCGCCAGGTTCGCCCCCTTGCCGCCGAGCTGGTCGCGCATGTCCCTGCTGCCCTCGGCGAAGTCGTAGACGAGCTTGCTGGTCCGCCGTTCCGTTTCACCCATGGACCGATCATGGCCCCGCGCGACCTGCACGTCACGTCACCCCCGGCCGCGACGCGCTACTCCCGCGTCGATCCCGCCCAGAGGTTGACGCCCGCCTCGACGGCGTCCTCGTCGATCGCGGCGAGGTCGGCGTCGGACAGCGGTGGCCCCTGCAGCGCGTCGAGGTTGGCGTCGAGCTGCGCCACCGAGGACGCGCCGATCACCGCCGAGGTGACCCGGGGGTCCCGCAGCACCCACTGCAGCGCCAGCTGCGCCAGGGTCTGCCCCCGTCCGCGGGCGATCTCGTCGAGCCGCCGGACGTGGCGGAGCGTGGCGTCGGTCAGGTGCTCGGGGGGGATCGTGCTGTCGCCGCGCGCGGCGCGGGAGTCGGTCGGGACACCGTCGAGGTACTTGCCGGTGAGCAACCCCTGGGCCAGGGCGGTGAACACGATGCAGCCCATGCCCTGCTCCTCCAGCTCGTCGAGCAGGCCGTCCTCGATCCACCGGTTCAGCAGGCTGTAGGACGGTTGGTGGATCAGCAGCGGTGTGCCGAGGTCGCGGGCGATGGCGGCCGCCTCCTTGGTGCGTGCGGCGGAGTAGGAGGAGATGCCGACGTACAGCGCCCGGCCCGAGCGGACCGCCGTGTCGAGCGCGGCCATCGTCTCCTCCAGCGGCGTCTCGGGGTCGAACCGGTGGCTGTAGAAGATGTCCACGTAGTCCAGTCCGAGCCGGGCCAGCGACTGGTCGAGCGAGGCCAGCACGTACTTGCGAGACCCCCCGCCCTGGCCGTAGGGACCGGGCCACATGTCGTAGCCGGCCTTGGTCGAGACGACGAGCTCGTCGCGGAGCCCGGCGAAGTCCTCGCGGAGGAACCGACCCATGTTCTCCTCGGCCCGGCCGTACGGCGGGCCGTAGTTGTTGGCCAGGTCGAGGTGGGTGACGCCGCGGTCGAACGCGCGACGCAGGATCGCACGCTGGGTCTCCTCGGGACGGTCGGTGCCGAAGTTCTGCCACAGCCCCAGGGCCAGCGCCGGCAGCCTGAGACCGGACCGCCCGGTCGCGCGGTAGTCCATCGAGTCGTAGCGGTCGCCGGCGGGCGTGTAGTCACTCATCCCCCCATCGAAGCACCCGGCGGCGACGCCGCTGGACGGGGCCCGTGCGCCCCTGTCGACAGGGGTCAGCCGGGGTCAGCCGGGGTCGGCCCGGGTCGGACCTCGAGCACCCGGAAGCCCTTGGCGCTGGCCAGCCGCTCGGCGCGGTACCCCTGCTCCCCCAGCCACCGCTGCAGCGAGTCGGCGCCGAGGTTCTTGCCGACGACCAGGACCGCTCGACCAGCGGGGTCGAGCCGGGGCAGCCAAGCGAGCAACAGCTCGTGCAGGGCCGGCTTGCCGATCCGGATCGGCGGGTTCGACCAGATCTCGTCGTAGGTCTCCCGGGCGGGGACGTCCTCGGGCCGCGCGGTCCTCACCCGCCCGCCGAGGCCGAGGGCGGCGGCGTTCTCGCTGGTCAGCAGCAGCGCGCGCTCGTTGACGTCCACGGCCCGGACGACCGCGTCGGGAACGGCGCTGGCCAGTGCGGCAGCGATGACGCCGTACCCGCAGCCGAGGTCGAGGTAGCGGGTGGCGGTCGGTGGGGCGGTCTCGCGCAGCAGCACACCGGTGCCGACGTCGAGCCGCCCCTGGGCGAACACCCCGGACCCGGAGGTGAGCTCCAGCCGCCGTCCCCAGGCCGCCACGGTCACCGGGGTCCTGCGGAACGCGACCGACGGGTCGGCGGTGAAGTAGTGCTCAGCCACCTCCTGTCGCCTCCGGACGCGTCGGGCCCGGCGGGGCGGCCGATGCCAGGACCCGCACCCGCCGGGCCGCCAGCGCCTGTGCGGCGAGCTCCCCGGATGGCGGGTAGGCCACCTCCTCGAGGGTGAGCCCGTGGGCGGGGAGCACCCGCACGTCTGGGTCGCGGCGGCCCCGGACGAGCACCCCGCCCGGCCACGGCGGCTCGTGGCGGCCCTCCCCGACGGCGACGAGAGCACCGACGAGCGCGCGGACCATGTGGTGGCAGAAGGCGTCGGCCCGGACCGTGGCGACCGCGATGCCGCCCGGCTCGCGGCGCCAGGTGAGGTCGAGCAGCCGGCGCACCGTGGTGGCACCCTCCCGCCGCTTGCAGAAGGCGGCGAAGTCGTGCTCACCGACCAGCGCGACCGCAGCCCGGTTCATCGCCTCGAGGTCCAGCGGGCGGCGCCAGGCCAGCACGCTGCCGCGCGTCAGCGGGTCGAGGGCCGCCGGCGCGTCCGCGACGCGGTAGGCGTAGCGCCGCCACAGCGCGGAGAACCGGGCGTCGAAGCCGTCCGGGGCGAGCTCGGCGGCCCGCACCCGGACGTCGGCCGGCAGCACCCCGTTGAGCCGACGCAGCAGCGCGGAGACCGGCGGGTCGCTGCTGCGGCCGGCCGCGGCGACCAGGTCGGCCTCGGCCACGTCGAGGTGCACGACCTGCCCCCGGGCGTGGACGCCGGTGTCCGTGCGCCCGGCGCAGGTGACCGGCACCGCCGGCAGCCGCAGTACCTGGCCCAGGGCGGCCTCCAGCTGTCCCTGGACGGTCCGCAGCGCCGGCTGGGTGGCCCAGCCGTGGAAGTCGGTGCCGTCGTAGGCGAGGTCCAGTCGCAGCCGCACCGGGCCATTCTCCCCGGCGTCGTCCATGATGGGCCGGTGGACCCCCTCCCCGAGACCGCCGACCTGGCTCGCGCCGGCGTGAGGATCGACCCGGACTCCTCGCTGCCGCCCTTCGAGCAGCTTCGCAGCGGGCTCGCGGCCCGGGTGGCCGACGGGACCCTGACCGCCGGCACCCGGCTGCCCACGGTGCGTCGGCTGGCCGACGACCTCGGCCTGGCGGTCAACACGGTCGCGCGGGCCTACCGCGAGCTCGAGTCCGACGGGGTGGTGCTCACCTCGGGGCGCCGAGGCACGTTCGTCGCCTCCACGGCGCTCCGGGACGGGGACACCGCACAGGCGCCGGCACGGGCGGCCGCGCAGTACGCCGCGGTGGCCCGCCCGGCCGGGCTGACCCTGCCGGAGGCGGTCCGGCTGCTCGAGCGGGCCTGGCCCCGGGGCTGACCCGCCCCCGGGGCCACCCGCAGCCCGGCCCCACCACGGCAGGCAAGGACCAACGACGAGGGCCCGTCACCAGCAGCGGCTGGTGACGGGCCCTGTCGTCGAGGTGACGGGTGCCGAGGTGGCCGGTGTCAGGCGCGGTCGGCCTCGCCGTCGGCCTGCTCGACCGCCTGCTCGGCGGACTCCTCGGCCGGGGCGTCCTCGGTGGCCGCCTCCTGCTCGGGGTCGGCCACGCCGGGGGCCGGCTCGGGCTGTGCGTCCGACTGGGTGTCGGTGCCGGCCTCCGTGGCGGACTCGGTACCGGACTCCGGGCCGGGCTCCGTGGTGGGCTCCGGCTCGGCTGCGGTGGCCTCAGGGGCGGACGTCGCACGGGCCGGCGCCAGGACCGGCGCACCGGTGGCGGTGTACTCCTCGGTCACCAGCTCGATGACCGCCATCGGGGCGTTGTCGCCCTTGCGCGGGCCGAGCTTGGTGATCCGGGTGTAGCCACCGGGCCGCTCCGCGAACCGCGGCGCGATGTCCTCGAACAGGGTGTGGACGACACCCTTGTCGCGGATGGTCGCGAGCACCTGGCGACGGTTGTGCAGGTCGCCCTTCTTGGCCTTGGTGATCAGCTTCTCCGCGACCGGACGCAGCACGCGCGCCTTCGCCTCGGTGGTCGTGATCCGGCCGTGCTCGAACAGGCTGGTCGCCAGGTTCGCGACGATCAGCCGCTGGTGCGCCGGGCTTCCGCCGAGGCGGGCACCCTTCTTGGGAGTCGGCATGGTCTCTCTCTCATCCTCCCGGGCCGTGTCAGGTACCCGGGTCGCGGGTGTGCGGGGTGGTGCGGGTGGGACGGTTGCTCCCGGCTGCGCTCAGTACTGCTCGTCCTCGACGAAGGAGTCGTCGTCGTCGTCGCCGTACGCCGCGAGGGCGGCCTGCGGGTCGAAGCCGGGCGCACTGTCCTTGAGCGAGAGACCCATCTCCTGCAGCTTCGCCTTCACCTCGTCGATGGACTTGGCGCCGAAGTTGCGGATGTCGAGCAGGTCCTGCTCGGAGCGGGAGATGAGCTCACCCACGGTGTGGATGCCCTCGCGCTTGAGGCAGTTGTAGGAGCGGACCGTGAGCTGGAGGTCCTCCACCGGCAGCGCCAGGTCGGCCGCCAGCTGCTCGTCGACCGGCGAGGGGCCGATGTCGATGCCCTCGGCCTCGACGTTCAGCTCGCGCGCCAGCCCGAACAGCTCCACGAGGGTCTTGCCGGCCGAGGCGATGGCGTCGCGCGGACGCATCGAGGCCTTGGTCTCGACGTCGATCACCAGCTTGTCGAAGTCGGTGCGCTGCTCGACGCGGGTGGCCTCGACCTTGTAGGTGACCTTCAGGACCGGGGAGTAGATCGAGTCGACCGGCATCCGGCCGATCTCGTTGTCCCCACCCTTGTTCTGCACCGAGGAGACGTAGCCGCGGCCACGCTCCACCACCAGCTCCATCTCGAGCTTGCCCTTGTCGTTGAGCGTGGCGAGGGCCAGGTCGGGGTTGTGCACCTCCACCCCGGCGGGGGGCGCGATGTCGGCTGCGGTGACCACGCCCGGCCCCTGCTTGCGCAGGTACATGGTGACGGGCTCGTCGTGCTCGGAGGAGACCACGAGGTCCTTGAGGTTCAAGATGACCTCGGTGAGGTCCTCCTTGACGCCCTCGATCGTGGAGAACTCGTGGAGCACGCCGTCGACCTTGATGCTGGTGACGGAGGCGCCGGGGATCGAGGAGAGCAGGGTGCGCCGCAGGGAGTTACCCAGGGTGTAGCCGAAGCCGGGCTCCAGGGGCTCGATGACGAACCGGGAACGGAACTCGTCGACGGACTCTTCCGAGAGGGTCGGACGCTGAGCGATAAGCACTGGCGATGTCCTTTCCGAGCCCACCCGCTATTTGACGGACTCGAATGTTGCGAAGGGATGGCGGCGGCTGCGGGGCACAGCCACGAACCGGCGGTAGCCGGGGACCGGAGGAACCGGTCCCCGACCGGGGTGTCGGGGCGTACCCCGGCTGACTTACTTCTTCGAGTAGAACTCGACGATGAGCTGCTCCTGGACCGGGATGTCGATCTGCTGACGCACCGGGACCTGGTGGATCAGGATGCGCATCCGGTCCGGGAGGGCGTCCATCCACGCCGGCACGACCCGCTCGCCGTGCGTCTCGCGCGCGACGATGAACGGCGTGGTCTCCAGCGACTTCTCCTTGACGTCGATGACGTCGTGCTGGGTCACCTGGAAGGAGGGGATGTCGACCTTCTTGCCGTTCACCTTGAAGTGGCCGTGGGTGACCAGCTGACGCGCGTGACGACGCGTCCGGGCGAACCCGGCGCGGTAGACCACGTTGTCGAGACGGCACTCCAGCAGCTGCAGCAGGTTGTCACCGGTCTTGCCGGCTCGCCGGCTCGCCTCGGTGTAGTAGTTGTGGAACTGCTTCTCCAGCACGCCGTAGGTGTAGCGGGCCTTCTGCTTCTCCTGGAGCTGCGAGCGGTACTCGCTCTCCTTGATGCGCGCGCGACCGTGCTGGCCGGGCGGGTAGGGACGACGCTCGAACGCGGCGTCGCCTCCGACGAGGTCGACACCCAGGCGGCGCGACTTCTTCGTCATGGGTCCGGTGTAACGGGCCATGGTGGGAAATCTCCTTAACGGTTGGCTGGGTGTCGGGTCAGACGCGTCGGCGCTTGGGCGGCCGGCATCCGTTGTGCGGGGTGGGCGTGACGTCCTGGATGGTGCCGACCTCGAGGCCGATCGCACCCAGCGAACGGATCGCCGTCTCGCGGCCCGAGCCCGGGCCCTTCACGAAGACGTCGATCTTCTTCATGCCGTGCTCCTGCGCCCGACGACCAGCCGCCTCCGCCGCCATCTGCGCGGCGAAAGGGGTCGACTTGCGTGAACCCTTGAAGCCGACGGTGCCGGCAGAGGCCCACGCCACCACGGCACCCGTGGGGTCGGTGATCGTCACGATCGTGTTGTTGAACGTGCTCTTGATGTGGGCTTCGCCCTGAGCGATGTTCTTCTTCTCCTTGCGGCGCACCTTCTTGGCGCCGGAGGCCTGACGACTCTTGGGGGGCATACGGTCAAACTCCTTGGTTCACGATCTCGGCTGCCCGGCCGCTGCGCACCACTCGGTGCCGGACGGGTCTCGATGTCTCAGGGGGCGGGTGGCCCGGAGCGAGCTCCGGACTACTTCGCCTTCTTCTTGCCGGCGACGGTGCGCTTGGGGCCCTTGCGGGTACGCGCGTTGGTCTTGGTGCGCTGCCCTCGGACGGGCAGGCCCTGACGGTGCCGGCGGCCCTGGTAGCTGCCGATCTCGATCTTGCGACGGATGTCAGCCTGGACCTCGCGACGGAGGTCACCCTCGATCTTGAAGTTGGCCTCGATGACGTCGCGGAGCTTCACCAGCTCGTCGTCGCCCAGCGCGTGGACGCGGACGTTGGGGTCGACCCCGGTCTCGGCCAGGAGCTGCTGGGAGCGGGTACGGCCGATGCCGTAGATGTAGGTGAGGGCGATCTCGATGCGCTTGTCACGCGGGAGATCCACCCCGACGAGGCGTGCCATGTGGTGGCCCGTTCCTTTCAGAAGAGCGCTGCTCTTCGGTTCACGGAGGTGTCTGGTCGTGTCGCGCCCCCGGTCGGCACTGCTACCGACGGGGCCCCGGCCTCCGGTCCGGGGGTGACCCCACCCGAGAGCGGGTGGGGAGCGAGCACGTGGAGGTGTTCAGTTGTGGTGCGGCGACGGCCGACGACCGTCGTACGCCGGGACTCAGCCCTGGCGCTGCTTGTGGCGAGGGTTCTCGCAGATCACCATGACGCGGCCGTGGCGACGGATCACCTTGCACTTGTCACAGATCTTCTTGACGCTCGGGTTGACCTTCATGCTCGAAGCTCTTCTCGTGTTCGGCTGCGGATGCACGCGCGGGCGGAGCCCGGCATGGGTTACTTGTACCGGTAGACGATCCGACCGCGGGTCAGGTCGTACGGAGAGAGCTCGACGACGACCCGGTCCTCGGGGAGGATCCGGATGTAGTGCTGACGCATCTTGCCGCTGATGTGGGCGAGGACCTTGTGCCCGTTGCTCAGCTCGACCCGGAACATCGCGTTCGGGAGAGCTTCGACCACGGTGCCCTCGATCTCGATCACGCCTTCTTTCTTCGGCATGTCCTCCGCATTCTCGTCTCGTCGGTGTTGACCTCGTCTACCGTTGACCCGGGAACCGCCCCGTCCCGCCTCTCGGCGGGCGGGTGGACCTCGTGTCGCCGTCCGGACGTCCCTGTCCCGGACAGCCGCGGTGAACGAGTTCACTTCGACTGGGGCCGGGCAGCCGCTGGGCGCCACGAAACGGGCCACGTTGGGCCGACAGGGCAGTCTACGGCACGCCCCCGCCACGCCCTAATCGCGAGCGCGCGCTCATGGGTGGGCGCGGGGTTTCCCAGGGTATCGCCCCATTCCGACGCCCCCCACGGCAATCCTGCCCGGCCCTCCGTCGCCGGCAACCAGCCGCGTGGGGAGACAGCCCTTTTGCCGCACCCAAGAGAACCCGACGGTTACCCCGTCATATGTCGCACGGGAGCCGTCGGGAAAGGTCGATACCCTGGGAAAAACAGGGGCGCCACGGAGCCGGTGGACGGGTCAGTGGCCGCCGTACGGGACCCCGAGCGCCGCGAGCTTCGCGGCGCCGCCGTCGAGGGCGGTGAGCACCCAGGCGCCGGCGGGGGTCAGCGTGAACGTGTGCTCGTAGTGGGCCGCCAGCGTGCCGTCGTCGGTGGCGACGGTCCAGTCGTCTTCCAGCAGGTGCGTCTGGGGGGCACCGGCCACCACCATCGGCTCGACGGCCAGCGCCAGCCCCGGCACCAGGCGCACGCCGCGGCCGGGGCGGCCGACGTTGGGGACGTTCGGCGGCTGGTGCATCGCCGACCCGATCCCGTGACCGGTGTAGTCCGCCACGATGCCGAAGTCGGAGGTCCCGCGGACGTGCTGCTCGACCGCGTGCGAGATGTCGCCGACGCGGCCCCCGAGAGCGGCGGCGGCGATGCCCGCCCACAACGCGTCCTCGGTGACCCGCATCAGCTCGGCCGCCGGGGCGGGCGGGTCCCCGACGGCGACCGTCAGGGCCGCGTCGCCGTGCCAGCCGTCAACGATCGCGCCGCAGTCGATCGAGACGATGTCGCCGTCCGCGACGACCCGGGAGCCGGGGATGCCGTGCACGACCTCGTCGTTGACCGAGACGCAGATGGTGGCCGGGAACGGCGGGTCCCCGTACCCGAGGAAGGACGGGGTCGCGCCGGCCGCCCGGATGCTCTGCTCCGCGATGCGGTCGAGCTCGGCGGTCGTCGTCCCGGCGCGCACCGACGCGCGGAGCAGCTCCAAGGTCTCCCCCACCACCAGGCCGGCGGCACGCATCGACTCGATCTGCTCGGGTGTCTTGAGCTCGACGCCGCGGTCGCGGAACACCGGTGACCGGCCGCCGCTCAGGAGGTCGTCGTCGGGCTGGACTGGTCGAGGGCGCCGAAGATGCGCGCCGTCACCTCGTCCACCGGGCCGAGACCGTCCACGCGGACCAGCAGGCCGCGCTCGTCGTAGGTCTCGATGAGAGGGGCGGTCTGCTCCTCGTAGACGTCCTGGCGGTGCCGGATCACCTCGACGGTGTCGTCGGAGCGGCCCTCGCCGACAGCCCGCTTGGCGAGCCGCGCGACGACCTCCTCCTTGTCGACGGTCAGCAGCACCACGGCGTCCAGCTGGCTGTCCGCCTCGGCGAGCATGGCCTCCAGCTCCTCGACCTGCGCCACCGTGCGCGGGTACCCGTCGAGCAGGAACCCGTCGTGGGCGTCGGGCTCGGCAAGGCGCAGCCGCACCATCTGGTTGGTCACCGAGTCCGGGACGTAGTCGCCGGCGTCCATGTAGCGCTTCGCCTCGAGCCCGACCTCGGTCTGCTCGGTGACGTTGCGGCGGAAGATGTCTCCCGTCGAGATGGCGGGGATCGACAGCCGGGCAGCGACGACCTGGGCCTGGGTGCCCTTGCCGGCTCCGGGCGGCCCCATGATCACGAGTCTCATCAGCGCAGGAATCCTTCGTAGTTGCGCTGCTGGAGCTGGCTCTCGATCTGCTTCACCGTGTCCAGCGCCACCCCCACCATGATCAGGATGGAGGTGCCGCCGAACGGGAAGTTCTGGTTGGCGTTGACCAGCACGATGGCGATCAACGGGATCAGCGAGATCAGCCCGAGGTACAGAGCGCCTGGCAGCGTGATGCGGGACAGGACGTAGTTCAGGTACTCCTCGGTCGGCTTGCCCGCCCGGATCCCGGGGATGAAGCCGCCGTACTTCTTCATGTTGTCCGCCACCTCTTCGGGGTTGAAGGTGATGGCGACGTAGAAGTAGGTGAAGAAGATGATCATGCCGAAGTAGAGGATCATGTAGAGCGGGTGGTCACCGCGGACCAGGTAGGTCGCGATCCAGTCGGCCCACGCCGAGTTGCCCGCGAACTGCGCGGCCATGGCCGGCAGGTAGAGCAGGCTCGAGGCGAAGATGACCGGGATGATGCCGGCCTGGTTCACCTTCAGCGGGATGTACGTCGACGAGCCGCCGAACATCTTCCGCCCGACCATCCGGCGGGCGTACTGCACCGGTATCCGTCGCTGACCCTGCTCCATGAAGATGACCGCCGCGACGAGCACCAGTCCGATCGCGGTGATCAGGGAGAAGACCCACCAGCCCTGCGACACCTTGACCGCCCACAGGGAGGCGGGGAAGGTCGCGACCACCTGGGTGAAGATCAGGATCGACATCCCGTTGCCGATGCCGCGGTCGGTGATCAGCTCGCCGAGCCACATGATCACCGCGGTGCCGGCGGTCATCGTGATCACCATGACCAGCATGGTGTTCAGCGAGTCCTCCTTGTACAGGAGCGGCTCGGCGCAGTTCTGCAGCAGCTGCCGGCTGCGGGCGAGCGCGACGATCCCGGTGGCCTGGAGGATGGCCAGCGCCAGGGTCAGGTACCGCGTGTACTGGGTGATCTTGGTCTGCCCGGACTGACCCTCCTTCTTGAGGGTCTCCAGGCGTGGGATCACCACGACCAGCAGCTGCAGGATGATGCTCGCGGTGATGTACGGCATGATGCCGAGCGCGAAGATCGTCAGCTGGAGGAGTGCGCCGCCGGAGAACAGGTTGATCAGGCTGTAGATCCCGTCGTTCTTGCTCAGCTCGAAGCACTTCTGCACGTTGGCGGCGTTGACCCCGGGCGCCGGGACCTGCGACCCGAGCCGGAAGATCACGATGACCAGCAGCACGAACAGCAGCTTCTTGCGCAGGTCCGGCGTCCGGAACGCGTTGACGAAAGCGCCTAGCACCTGGTCCTCTTCTCCATCGCATGTGCACTCGTCGGCCCGCCGGCGGGCGATCCGATCTCGTCGGCGCCCGCGCAGGGACACCGGCCCCACCTGGACGGGACCACGGAAGCCTAACAGGGGGGCCGGGCGTCCCGGGCTCCTCTCACCAACGTCAACCGCGCGCCGGGGACGGACCCCGACGCGCGGTGAGCTGGGTGGGACGGACGCCCCGTGACGGGCTCAGACCACGGTGGTGCTGCCGCCGGCAGCGCTGATCTTGTCCCGGGCGGCCGCCGAGAACGCGTGAGCGCTCACGTCCACCGCGACCGAGATGTCACCGGTGCCGAGCACCTTGACCGGGTGACCCTCCCGGACGGCCCCGCAGGCGACCAGGTCCTGGACGCCGATGGTGCCGCCCTCCGGGAACAGCGAGCCGATCCGGTCGAGGTTCACGACCTGGAACTCCACCTTGAACGGGTTCTTGAAGCCCTTGAGCTTCGGCAGCCGCATGTGGATCGGCATCTGGCCACCCTCGAAGCGCGCGGGGACCTGGTAGCGGGCCCCGGTGCCCTTGGTGCCGCGCCCGGCGGTCTTGCCCTTGGAGCCCTCACCACGACCCACGCGGGTCTTGGCGGTCTTCGCCCCCGGAGCGGGGCGCAGGTGATGCAGCTTGAGCGTCATGTCAGTCGACCTCCTCGACGGCGACCAGGTGACGGACCGCCTGCAGCATCCCGCGGACCTCGGGCCGGTCCTCGACGACGGCGACGTCGCCGATCCGCTTGAGCCCGAGGGTGCGCAGGGTGTCGCGCTGGTTCTGCTTGCGGCCGATGCCCGACCGCAGCTGCTGGACCTTGATGCGTGCCATCAGCGCGGCACCTCCGCACGCGCCCTCAGCAGCGCGGCCGGGGCGACGTGCTCGACGGGCAGACCCCGTCGGGCGGCCACGGCCTCCGGCTCCTCCAGGGAGCGCAGGGCCTCGACCGTCGCGTGCACGATGTTGATCTGGTTGGACGAGCCGAGCGACTTGCTCAGCACGTCGTGGATGCCCGCGCACTCGAGGACCGCGCGCACGGGGCCCCCCGCGATGACACCGGTACCGGGGGCTGCCGGGCGCAGCAGGACCACGCCGGCCGCCTTCTCGCCCTGCACCGGGTGCGGGATCGTGCCCTGCACGCGGGGAACCCGGAAGAAGTGCTTCTTGGCCTCCTCCACGCCCTTGGCGATCGCGGCCGGCACCTCCTTGGCCTTGCCGTAGCCGACCCCGACCATGCCGTCGCCGTCGCCGACGATCACGAGGGCGGTGAAGCTGAAGCGACGACCACCCTTCACGACCTTGGCGACTCGGTTGATCGCGACGACCCGCTCGATGTAGGCGGTCTTGTCCGCACCCTGGCCCCGGTTGCCGTCACGGTTACCGCGACGGTCACCACCGGCACCGGAACGGCGCTGCTGTCCGCTCATGCTCGAACTACCTTCCTTCTGCTCTTGTTGTCGCGATCAGAACGCGAGGCCGCCCTCACGGGCGGCGTCGGCGAGGGCGGCAACGCGCCCGTGGTACTTGTTGCCGGCGCGGTCGAAGACCACGCCGTCGATCCCGGCGGCCTTGGCACGCTCCGCCACGAGCTCGCCGACCTTGCGGGCCTTCGCCGACTTGTCCCCGTCGGCGGAACGCACGTCGGCCTCCATGGTGCTCGCCGAGGCCAGCGTCCTGCCGACCAGGTCGTCGACGACCTGGGCGGAGATGTGCCGGGAGGAGCGGGTGACGACCAGACGCGGCCGCTCGGCGGTGCCGGAGACCTTCTTGCGGCCCCGGACCTGGCGGCGCAGCCGCGACGCGACCCGGCCGCTCGTGTGCTTGCCGGACTTGAGTGAGATAGCCATCGTCACTTACCAGCCTTTCCGACCTTGCGACGGATCTGCTCTCCCGCGTACCGCACGCCCTTGCCCTTGTAGGGCTCCGGCTTGCGCAGCTTGCGGATGTTGGCAGCGACCTCGCCGACCAGCTGCTTGTCGATGCCCTGGACGCCGAGGCGGGTCGGCCCGTCCACCGTGAAGGAGATGCCGTCGGGAGCATGGAAGATGATGGGGTGCGAGTAGCCGAGCTGGAACTCCAGCTGCGTCGGCCCCTTGGACAGGACGCGGTAACCCACGCCCACGATCTCGAGCTTCTTCTCGTAGCCCTCGGTGACGCCCTGCACCATGTTGGCGATCAGGGTGCGGGTGAGCCCGTGCAGCGACTTGCTCTGGCGCTCGTCGTTGGGCCGGACGACCTCGATGACGCCGTCGGTGCCGCGGTCCACCGTGATGGGCGCCGCGACCTGGTGGCTGAGGGTGCCCTTCGGACCCTTGACCGTGACCAGGCGCTCGTCGACGGCGACGTCCACACCGGACGGGACCGGGATCGGGAGCTTGCCAATACGCGACATGCTTGTTCTTCCTCTCGGTCTCGTCGTTACCAGACGTAGGCGAGGACTTCCCCACCCACGCCCTTCTTGTTCGCCTGGCGGTCGGTCAGCAGGCCCTGGCTGGTCGAGATGATCGCGACACCGAGGCCACCGAGCACCTTGGGCAGCCCGGTGTGCTTGGCGTACACGCGCAGACCGGGCTTCGAGATGCGCCGGATGCCGGCGATCGAGCGCTCGCGGTTCTGGCCGTACTTCAGGGTCAGCTCGAGCACCTTGCCGACGGCCTGGGCGGCGTCGCTGTCGGCGGCCTCCTCGACCTTCCAGGAGGTGATGTACCCCTCCTGCTGCAGGATCTCGGCGACCCCCACCTTCAGCTTGCTGTGCGGCATCGCCACGGTGTCGTGGTACGCCTGGTTGGCGTTGCGCAGACGGGTGAGCATGTCTGCGATCGGGTCAGTCATCGTCATGGCCGTTCAGGCCCTTTCTCACCGCGGTTTCACCAGGGAGCGAGCTTCCTGGTGACCTTCGATGTCCGGTTGGAGAGTCCGTGGTGGCCGGCTGTCCGATCACCACGTGGTCCACGGAGGCGGAGCCCCCGCGTGGGTCTACCAGGAGCTCTTGGTCACGCCGGGCAGCTCGCCCCGGTGCGCCATCTCCCGCAGGCAGATACGGCACAGCCCGAACTTGCGGTAGACGGCCTTGGGCCGCCCGCACCGCTGGCAGCGGGTGTAGCCGCGCACCTTGAACTTGGGCTTTCGGGCCGCCTTGACCTTCAGGGACGTCTTGGCCATCGGTCAGTGCTCCTTGCTCATCGCTCTGCGAAGGGGAAGCCGAGCTGGCGGAGCAGCGCACGTCCCTCGTCGTCGTTGGTGGCCGTGGTGACGACCGTGATGTCCATGCCACGCTGCCGGTCGACCTTGTCCTGGTCGATCTCGTGGAACATGACCTGCTCGGTCAGTCCGAACGTGTAGTTGCCGCGCCCGTCGAACTGCTTCGACGAGAGTCCCCGGAAGTCGCGGATGCGCGGCAGTGCCAGCGACAGCAGCCGGTCCATGAACTCCCACATCCGGTCGCCGCGCAGGGTCACGTGGCAGCCGATCGGCATGCCCTCGCGCAGCTTGAACTGCGCGATCGACTTGCGGGCCCGGGTCACCTGCGGCTTCTGGCCGGTGATCGCGGTCAGGTCGCGGACGGCACCCTCGATCAGCTTCGAGTCGCGCGCGGCCTCGCCGACGCCCATGTTGACGACGACCTTGGTCAGCCGCGGCACGGTCATCACGTTGGCGTAGGTGAACTGCTCCTGCAGCGCGGGGACGATCTCCTCGCGGTAGCGGGTCTGCAGCCGGGGACGGACGGCGGTGGCCGCCGTGGTCTCCTCGCTGGTGGTGCTCATCAGATCTCCTCACCGGACTTGCGGGCCACGCGGGTGCTGCGCTGCGCGGCGTAGGTGGAGCCGTCCGGACGGCGCTTGGTGACGTCGTCGCGGCGGTAGCCCACGCGGGTGGTCACCTTGCCCTTGACGTCGCTGTCCTTGGGGGCGTCCACCAGCAGCATCACGTTCGACACGTGGATCGCCGCCTCCGCGGTGATGATCCCGCCGGTGGTGCCGGCGCGACCGCCCTGGTTGACGACCTTCGTGTGCCGCTTGATGCGGTTGACACCCTCGACCACGACGCGGTCCTGGTCCGGTAGCACCGAGATGACCTTGCCCTCGGCGCCCTTGTCCTTGCCGGCGATGACGCGCACGACATCGCCCTTCTTGATCTTCATGTTCTTCGCCATGTCCTAGAGCACCTCCGGCGCCAGCGAGATGATGCGCATGAACCGCTTCTCACGCAGCTCGCGGCCCACGGGACCGAAGATGCGGGTCCCCCGGGGCTCGCCGTCACCCTTGAGGATCACGGCTGCGTTCTCGTCGAAGCGGATGTAGGAACCGTCGGGGCGACGACGCTCCTTGACGGTGCGGACCACGACGGCCTTGACGACGTCACCCTTCTTCACGTTGCCACCGGGGATCGCGTCCTTCACGGTGGCGACGATGACGTCGCCGATTCCGGCGTAGCGTCGACCCGAGCCCCCGAGAACACGGATGCAGAGGATCTCCTTCGCACCGGTGTTGTCGGCGACCTTGAGTCGCGACTCCTGCTGGATCATCGGTTTTTCTCCTGGTTGTCGCGCTGGTTCTCAGCCGGCCTGGGACGGCCGAGCCTTGCGGAACTGATGGGTTGGCTTTACTTGGCCTTCTCGAGGACCTCGACGACACGCCAGCGCTTGGTGGCCGACAGCGGGCGGGTCTCCTGGATGCGGACCCGGTCGCCGATGCCGCACTGGTTCTGCTCGTCGTGCGCCTTCAGCTTGCTCGTGCGACGCAGCACCTTGCCGTAGAGGGCGTGCTTCACGCGGTCCTCGACGGAGACGACCACGGTCTTCTCCATCTTGTCGCTGACCACCAGACCCTCGCGGATCTTGCGGTACGGACGGCCCTCGTGGCCGTGCTTGGCGGTCTCGTTGCTCACGTTGGTTCCCTCGCTCATGCGGCACCGTCCTTCGTCTCGGCGCCCGGCGTCTGCCGGATCCCGAGCTCCCGCTCACGCACCACGGTGTAGATGCGGGCGATGTCGCGCTTGACGGTGCGCAGCCGGCCGTGGCTCTCGAGCTGCCCGGTGGCGGCCTGGAAGCGGAGGTTGAACAGCTCTTCCTTGGCCTCGCGGAGCTTGGTCTCGAGATCCACGTTGGTCATGTCGTCGAGCTCGTGCGCGGTCGTCGCCATCAGAACTCACCACTCTCGCGGGTCACGAACTTGCACTTCATGGGCAGCTTGTGGATCGCTCGGCGCATCGCCTCGCGGGCCACGTCCTCGGTCACGCCCGAGAGCTCGAACATCACCCGTCCCGGCTTCACGTTGGCGACCCACCACTCCGGCGAGCCCTTGCCGGAGCCCATGCGGGTCTCGGCGGGCTTCTTGGTCAGCGGACGGTCGGGGTAGATGTTGATCCACACCTTGCCACCGCGCTTGATGTGACGCGTCATCGCGATACGCGCGGACTCGATCTGGCGGTTGGTGACGTAGGCCGGCTCGAGCGCCTGGATCCCGAAGTCGCCGAAGGCGAGCTCGGTGCCACCCTTGGCCGCGCCGGAGCGCTTGGGGTGGTGCTGCTTGCGGTGCTTGACTCTACGGGGCATCAGCATGCTGCTCAGGCCTCCCCACTCTGGTTCGCGCTGGTCTCGCCTGCGGGGGCCTCGGCCGGAGCCGCGGTCGCAGCCCCACCCTCGGCGGGCCCGTCCTGACCGGTGCGACCGGCCCGGGTCGGGCGGTCGGTCCGGGTGCCGCGGGAGGGACGCTCGCCGCGGGCCGGTCGGCCGCGCCCGGGTGCGCCGGCGCGGGAGGCGGCCTGCGCCTCGCGCTCGGCCCGGGTGCCGGCGACCTCGCCCTTGTAGATCCAGACCTTCACGCCGATGCGGCCGAAGGTCGTCTTGGCCTCGTAGAAGCCGTAGTCGATGTCGGCCCGCAGGGTGTGCAGAGGCACGCGGCCCTCGCGGTAGAACTCCGAGCGGGACATCTCGGCGCCGCCGAGACGGCCGGAGCACTGGATCCGCACGCCCTTGGCGCCGCTGCGCATGGAGGTCTGCATCGCCTTGCGCATCGCGCGACGGAAGGCCACCCGGCCGGCGAGCTGCTCGGCCACGCCCTGGGCCACCAGCTGCGCGTCGACCTCGGGGTTCTTGACCTCGAGGATGTTCAGCTGGACCTGCTTGCCGGTGAGCTTCTCCAGCTCGCCCCGGATCCGGTCGGCCTCGGCGCCGCGGCGCCCGATGACGATGCCCGGGCGGGCGGTGTGGATGTCCACCCGGACCCGGTCACGGGTGCGCTCGATCTCCACCTTGGAGATGCCGGCGCGCTCCATGCCCTTGGACAGCAGGCGCCGGATCGCGACGTCCTCGCCGACGTAGGACTTGTACAGCTTGTCGGCGTACCAGCGGCTCTTGTGGTCGACGGAGATGCCGAGGCGGAAACCGTTCGGGTTGATCTTCTGACCCATCAGGCGTTCCGTCCCTTCTTGTTGGACTTGCGTGAGGTGGACGCGGCGGCGTCCTCGGCGCGGGGCTGCACCACGAGCGTGATGTGGCTGGTCCGCTTGTTGATGCGCGAGGCGCGACCCTGGGCGCGCGGGCGCCAGCGCTTCATGGTCGGGCCCTCGTCCACCATCGCCTTGCTGACGACCAGGCTGCCGCGGTCCAGGCTCTCGGTCGTCTCCGCGTTGGCGACGGCGCTCTCGAGGACCTTGTAGACCGTCTCGCTGGCCGACTGCGGCGCGAACTGCAGCAGCGCCAACGCGTCGTCGACACGCAGGCCTCGGACCATGTCCACGACCCGGCGCGCCTTCATCG
Organism: uncultured Actinomycetota bacterium; assembly: GCA_963781695.1. GTDB lineage: Bacteria > Actinomycetota > Actinomycetes > Propionibacteriales > Nocardioidaceae > Nocardioides_B. The sequence goes on along the minus strand of CAWAGE010000004.1, from coordinate 19,820 downwards.
GCGTGATCCGGACGAAGCGTGCGCTCGCGTAGGCGCCGGGCTCGTCGCCCAGCAGGCTCTCGCGTCGGGCGCTGACACGCGTGCGCTCCATAGTGCTCATCTCTCGACTCTCTCGACTCTGTCGGTGCGGATCGGGCGAGGACACCGCATCAGCGGCGACGGCTCTTCCGGTCGTCCTTGACGTGGCCGCGGTAGGTGCGGGTGGGCGCGAACTCCCCGAGCTTGTGGCCGACCATCGAGTCGGTCACGAAGACGGGGACGTGCTTGCGCCCGTCGTGGACGGCGATCGTGTGGCCGATCATGGCCGGCACGATCATGGAACGGCGCGACCACGTCTTGATGACGTTGTGCGTGCCCTTGTCGTTCTGGCCGTCCACCTTCTTGCTCAGGTGGTCGTCGACGAAGGGGCCCTTCTTCAGGCTGCGTGGCATATCTTCTCAATCCTCCGGTGGTCGAGCTCGTCGAGACTCAGCGCTTCTTGCCGGTGCGGCGACGACGCACGATCAGAGCGTCACTGGCCTTGGTCTTGCGGGTGCGTCCCTCGGGCTTGCCCCAGGGCGAGACCGGGTGGCGACCACCGGAGGTCTTGCCCTCGCCACCACCGTGCGGGTGGTCGACAGGGTTCATCACGACACCGCGGACGGTGGGCCGCTTGCCCTTCCAGCGCATCCGGCCGGCCTTGCCCCAGTTGATGTTCGACTGCTCGGCGTTCCCCACGCCACCCACGGTGGCGCGGCAGCGGACGTCGACGTAGCGCATCTCGCCCGAGGGCATCCGCAGCTGCGCCCGGCTGCCCTCCTTGGCGACCAGCTGCGCCGAGTTCCCCGCGGAGCGGGCGATCTTCGCGCCACCACCGGGGCGGAGCTCGATGCAGTGCACCGTGGTGCCGACCGGGATGTTGCGGAGCGGCAGGTTGTTGCCGGTCTTGATGTCGGCGCCGGGGCCGGCCTCGACCTCACCGCCCTGCTTGAGGCCCTGCGGCGCGATGATGTAGCGCTTCTCGCCGTCGGCGTAGTGCAGCAGGGCCAGCCGCGCGGTGCGGTTCGGGTCGTATTCGATGTGCGCCACCTTGGCCGGCACGCCGTCCTTGTCGTAGCGACGGAAGTCGACGACGCGGTAGGCCCGCTTGTGACCGCCACCCTGGTGTCGGGTGGTGATCCGGCCCTGGTTGTTGCGGCCGCCCTTCTTGGGGAGCGGACGCACCAGCGACTTCTCCGGCGTCGACCGCGTCACCTCGACGAAGTCGGCGACCGACGAGCCACGGCGGCCCGGGGTGGTCGGCTTGTACTTGCGGATACCCATGAGTTATCTCGTCCTCGAAATCTGTGCGCTGTCTGGCCCGGTCAGGAGACCGGACCCCCGAAGATGTCGATGCGCTGACCCTCCGCCAGGCTCACGATCGCCCGCTTGGTGTCGGCCCGCTTGCCGGTGCCGAACCGCGTGCGCCGCGTCTTGCCGGTGCGGTTGAGGGTGTTCACGCTCGTCACCTTGACGTTGAAGACCTTCTCGACCGCGATCTTGATCTCGGTCTTGTTGGCCGACGGCCGCACCAGAAAGGTGTACTTGTTGGCGTCGAGCAGGCCGTAGCTCTTCTCGCTCACCACCGGCGCGATCAGCACGTCGCGGTGGTCCTTGTGGAAGGTGCTCACGCGGACTCCTCCTCGGTCGCGGCGACCGGCCGGCCCACGAGCACGTCGAAGGCGCCCTTGGTGAAGACCACGTCGTCGGACAGCAGCACGTCGTAGGTGTTGAGCTGGTCGACCGCGAGCAGGTGGATGTGCTCCACGTTGCGCAGCGAGAGCCAGGTCATGTCGTCGCCGCGCTCGAGCACGACGAGCGTGCGCGGGCGGTCGGTCAGCCCGGCCAGCGCGGCCAGCGCGTTCTTGGTGCTCGGCCGCTCCCCGGCGACGAAGGCCTCGACGACGTGGACCCGGCCCGACCGGGCCCGGTCGGACAGCGCTCCGCGGAGCGCGGCAGCCTTCATCTTCTTGGGCGTGCGCTGGTCGTAGCTGCGCGGCGTGGGGCCGTGGACGACGCCACCGCCGGCGAACTGCGGCGCGCGCGTCGAGCCCTGACGGGCGCGGCCGGTGCCCTTCTGCTTGTAGGGCTTGCGGCCACCGCCGCGCACCTCCCCGCGCGACTTGGTGTCGTGCGTGCCCTGGCGGGCGGCGGCCTGCTGGGCCACCACGACCTGGTGGATGAGCGGGATGTTGACCTGGACGTCGAAGATCTCGGCGGGCAGGTCCACCTGCAGTGTCTTGGCAGTCATCAGGCGTTGACCTCCTGGTCGGTGCGCGCCTTGGCCGCCGACCGGATGACCACGAGCCCGCCCTTGGGGCCGGGGACGGCACCCTTCAGCAGGATCAGGCCCTTCTCGACGTCGACGGCGTGGACGGAGACGTTCTGCGTGGTGACGGTGTCGCCACCCATCCGACCGGCCATCTTCATGCCCTTGAAGACCCGGCCCGGGGTGGCGCAGCCACCGATGGATCCGGGCGAGCGGTGGTTGCGGTGGGCACCGTGCGAGGCGCGGGAGCCGTGGAAGCCGTGGCGCTTCATGACGCCGGCATAGCCCTTGCCCTTGCTGGTGGCGGTCACGTCGACCTCCTCGCCGGCGGCGAACAGCTCGGGGCTGAGCTCCTGCCCGACGGAGTACGTCGCGGCGTCGGCGGTGCGGATCTCGACGAGGTGACGGCGAGGGGTCACACCGGCCTTCTCGAAGTGACCGGCGCGCGGCTTGGTGACCTTGCGTCCCTCGATCTCGCCGAACCCGACCTGGACGGCGTTGTAGCCGTCGGTCTCGGGCAGGCGCACCTGCGTCACCACGTTGGTCGCGGCCGCGATCACGGTCACGGGGACGACACGGTTGTTCTCGTCCCAGGTCTGGGTCATGCCGAGCTTGGTGCCCAGCAGCCCACGGACGTTGCGTTCCAGAGTGCTCATGGGTATCAGGCCTCTACAGCTTGATCTCGATGTCGACACCGGCAGGAAGGTCGAGGCGCATGAGCGAGTCGACGGTCTTCGGGGTCGGGTCGATGATGTCGATGAGACGCTTGTGGGTGCGCATCTCGAAGTGCTCGCGGCTGTCCTTGTACTTGTGCGGCGAGCGGATGACGCAGTAGACGTTCTTCTCGGTCGGCAGAGGCACAGGGCCGGCAACCTTCGCGCCCGTACGGGTGACCGTGTCAACGATCTTGCGCGCCGAGGTGTCGATCACCTCGTGGTCGTAGGCCTTGAGCCTGATGCGGATCTTCTGTCCCGCCATAGCTCTCAGTTCGTCCTTACTCGTTAGTGCAACCGGTACCGCCACGTCAGAGAGTGGCCCGGCGGGCCACGCTCGCTGCTCCGCCGACCCCCGAGGTCGGGCGTGTCGCGTCAGGTTCGACGCCGACACCATGGGATCTCTCCCCCGGGGGGTGGATGTCGCCCGACCGCGGCGACCGGTGTCCTGGTCGACGGGATCGAGCGGCGGAAGGGTCTCCTGGTTCGGCGCGGGCACACAGCGGACCAGAAACTCTGGAGAACCTGTTCAAGAGTCAAACACGTAGGTGCTGTGTGGCGCGCCCCGGCAACCCTGCCGAAGCAACCGAACCATCCTGTCAGAGACCAGCGGGTTGATCAAATCGAGTCGGGACGCGTCTGTAGGTCAGGTCCACCACGGCCCGCCCCGCGGCCAGGCCACGCCGCTCGAACCGCGTGACCGGCCGTTCGGACCACCGGGGGGCCGGGCCGCCGTGGACGTTCTCCAGCAGCGGCTCGGCGTCGATGACCTGCTGCATCTGATCGGCGTAGTCCGCCCAGTCCGTGGCCAGCCGCCAGCGGCCGCCCGGCACCAGCCGGCTCGCGGCCAGGGACGCGAACCCCGGCCCGACCAGCCGTCGCCTGCGATGCCTGGTCTTGGGCCAGGGGTCGGGGAAGAAGGTCCACAGCTCGGTGACGCTGCCCGGACCCAGCAGGTGCTGCAGGCTCCACGCCGCGTCCACGCTGAGCATCCGCACGTTGTCGGCGCCGACCTGCTCCAGCCGGTGGAACGTGTCGGCGACCCCGGGAAGCCAGACCTCGATCCCCAGGATGTCGCAGGCCGGCCTCGCGGCCGCGAGGGCGGCGGTCGCCTCCCCCACACCGCAGCCGACCTCGACGATCAGCGGCGCGTCCCGGCCGAACAGGGCGCGCAGGTCCAGACCCGGCTCCTCGACCGACTCGTCGGGGATCCACCACCGGTCCCGGTGCCGGGCCCAGGCCTGCTCCATGCGGGGCCCCATCCGGCTGCCCCGCCGGGTGTAGCTGAGCACCTCGCGAACCCGCCTGCCGTCTGCGGTCAGGCCGGTGTGCGGCCGCGCCGGACGGACCCCTTGGGCAGTCGGCGCCGGTGCGGGGTCCTCCGGCGTACCGCGTCCTCGGGTCGCCGCGTGCTGCTGGTCACTCACCCTGGTCACTCACCTTGGGCTCCCGTCCGGGCCGCGGACCGCGCAGAGGCCCGGTCCCCCCGGGACCGGGCCTCTGTGCCGTGCTGATGTCGCTGTGCTGATGTCGCTGTGCTGCGGCGCTAGCAGGTCACTTGCTGATCTTCGTGACCCGGCCGGCGCCGACGGTGCGGCCACCCTCGCGGATGGCGAACCGGAGCCCGTCCTCCATGGCGATCGGCTGGATCAGCTGGACCGACATGTCCGTGGTGTCGCCCGGCATGACCATCTCGGTGCCCTCGGGAAGGGTCACCACGCCGGTGACGTCCGTGGTCCGGAAGTAGAACTGCGGCCGGTAGTTGTTGAAGAACGGCGTGTGGCGGCCGCCCTCCTCCTTGGAGAGGATGTAGACCGAGGCGTCGAACTCCGTGTGGGGAGTCGTCGTGCCCGGCTTGATCACCACCATGCCGCGCTCGACGTCCTCGCGCTTGGTGCCGCGCAGCAGCAGGCCGACGTTCTCGCCCGCCTGACCCTCGTCGAGGAGCTTGCGGAACATCTCCACACCGGTGACGGTGGTGGTCTGCTTGCCCTCGCGGATGCCGATCAGGTCGACGGTCTCGTTGACCTTGACGACGCCCCGCTCGATACGACCGGTGATGACCGTGCCGCGGCCGGTGATCGTGAAGACGTCCTCGACCGGCATCAGGAACGGCTTGTCGACCTCACGCTCGGGCTGCGGGATGAACTCGTCGACGGCGTCCATCAGCTCGACGATCGACTCGCCCCACTTGGCGTCACCGTTCAGCGCCGGGAAGGCCGCGACGCGGATGACCGGGAGGTCGTCGCCCGGGAAGTCGTACTCGCTCAGCAGCTCGCGGACCTCGAGCTCGACGAGCTCGATAAGCTCCTCGTCGTCGACCATGTCGCACTTGTTGAGCGCGACCACGATCGCGGGCACGCCGACCTGCCGCGCCAGCAGCACGTGCTCACGGGTCTGCGGCATCGGGCCGTCCGTGGCAGCGACCACGAGGATCGCACCGTCCATCTGCGCCGCGCCGGTGATCATGTTCTTGATGTAGTCGGCGTGGCCGGGGCAGTCGACGTGAGCGTAGTGACGCTTCTCCGTCTGGTACTCCACGTGCGCGATCGAGATCGTGATCCCGCGCTGGCGCTCCTCGGGAGCCTTGTCGATCATGTCGAACGCCGAGGCCTCGTTGAGGGTCGGGTACTTGTCGTGCAGCACCTTGGTGATCGCTGCGGTCAACGTCGTCTTGCCGTGGTCGATGTGACCGATGGTTCCGATGTTGACGTGCGGCTTAGTCCGCTCGAACTTCGCCTTAGCCACGGGGGCTCCTCCTCGTTAGGAAACTTGACTCGTGTGCGGGGGGGACTGCAAGGTGCGCGAACTACTCGCCGCGGACCTTCTTGATGATCTCGTCGGCGACGTTCTGCGGAACCTCGGCGTACGAGTCGAACTCCATCGAGTACGACGCCTGGCCGGAGGTCTTGGACCTCAGGTCGCCAACGTACCCGAACATCTCTGACAGCGGTACCAACGCCTCGACCACCCGGTCACCCGAGCGCTCGAACATGGACTGCACCTGGCCACGACGCGAGTTGATGTCGCCGATGACGTCACCCAGGAAGGTCTCCGGGGTGGTCACCTCCACGGCGAACATCGGCTCGAGCAGCACCGGCTTGGCCATCCTCGCGGCCTCCTTGAAGGCCTGCCCGCCGGCCAGCTTGAACGCCAGCTCCGAGGAGTCGACGTCGTGGTAGGCGCCGTCCTCGAGGGTGAACTTGACGTCGACCATCGGGTAGCCCGCGAGCACGCCGAACTCCATGGCACCCTGGCCACCCTGGTCGACCGACGGGATGTACTCGCGCGGCACGCGACCGCCGGAGACGTTGTTGACGAACTCGTAGCCGGCACCGGCGCCGGTCTCCTCGTCGATATTCGGCTCCAGGCTGACCACGACCTTCGCGAACTGGCCCGACCCACCGGTCTGCTTCTTGTGGGTGTAGCTGTGGTTCGCGACCTTCTTGCGGAGGGTCTCGCGGTAGGCGACCTGCGGCTTGCCCACGGTGGCCTCCACCCGGAACTCGCGACGCATCCGGTCGACCAGGATCTCCAGGTGGAGCTCACCCATGCCGGCGATGATCGTCTGGCCGGTCTCCATGTCGGACTTCACCGTGAAGGTGGGGTCCTCGTCGGAGAGCCGCTGGATGGCCACGCCGAGCTTCTCCTGGTCACCCTTGGTCTTGGGCTCGATCGCGACCTCGATCACCGGGGCGGGGAAGGTCATCGACTCCAGCACGACCGGGTGGCCCAGGTCGCAGAGCGTGTGCCCGGTCTTGGTGTCCTTCAGGCCCATGACGGCCACGATCTGCCCGGCGCCGACCGACGCGATCTCCTCACGCTTGTTCGCGTGCATCTGGTAGACCTTGCCGATCCGCTCCTTCTTGCCGTTGACCGGGTTCAGCACGGTCGAGCCGGCGACGAGCTTGCCGGAGTAGACCCGGACGTAGATCAGCTTGCCCAGGTGGGGGTCGGTGGCGACCTTGTACGCCAGGCCGGAGAACGGCTCGTCGTCGCTCGGCTGGCGGACGATCACCTTCTCCTCGTCCTTGGCGTCGTGTCCCTGGATGCCGTCGATGTCGAGCGGGGAGGGCAGGTACCTCACGACCGCGTCGAGCAGGGGCTGCACGCCCTTGTTCTTGAAGGCGGTGCCACAGAGCACCGGGTTGACCTTGTCGGCCAGCGTGGCGCGGCGGATCGCGGCCTCGAGCTCCTCGACGGAGATCTCCTCGCCCTCGAGGTACTTCTCCATCACCTCGTCGTCGGCCTCGGCCAGGGTCTCCAGGAACTTCTCGCGCCACTCGTCGGCCTGGTCCTTGAGCTCGGCGGGGATCTCCTCGATGTCGTAGTCCTCGCCCATCTTGGTCTCGCCACGCCACGTGAGGGCGCGCATGCCGACCAGGTCGACGACACCGAGGAAGTCGCTCTCGGCGCCGATCGGGATCTGCAGCACCAGCGGGGTGGAGTTCAGCCGGTCGACCATCATGTCGACGCAGCGGAAGAAGTCCGCGCCGGTCCGGTCCAGCTTGTTCACGAAGCACATCCGGGGCACGGAGTACTTGTTGGCCTGGCGCCACACCGTCATGGTCTGCGGCTCGACACCGGCGACCCCGTCGAACACCGCGACGGCACCGTCGAGGACGCGCAGCGAGCGCTCGACCTCGGCGGTGAAGTCGACGTGCCCCGGGGTGTCGATGATGTTGATCTGGTGGTTCTTCCACCAGCAGGTCGTCGCGGCGGACGTGATCGTGATGCCGCGCTCCTGCTCCTGCTCCATCCAGTCCATGACGGCCGCGCCCTCGTGGACCTCGCCGATCTTGTAGGAGATGCCGGTGTAGAAGAGGATCCGCTCGGTCGTGGTGGTCTTGCCGGCGTCGATGTGCGCCATGATGCCGATGTTGCGGACCTTGGTCAGGTCGGTGGTGATGTCGACGGCCACTTGTTCAGTGATCCCCTCTTACTCGGTGCTGCGCGATGGTGCCGGCTGCTGGACGGTGGCCGCGAGGCGGCACCTGGCGACACGGAGCCCGGTCCGGCCGGGTCGCGGCGGTGTCCGGGGCTGCGTGCCGGTGACTCACCAGCGGTAGTGGGCGAAGGCCTTGTTCGACTCGGCCATCTTGTGGGTGTCCTCGCGGCGCTTGACCGCGGCGCCCAGGCCGTTGGAGGCGTCGAGGATCTCGTTCATGAGGCGCTCGGCCATCGTCTTCTCGCGGCGGGCCGCGGAGTAGCCGACCAGCCAGCGCAGTGCCAGCGTCATCGACCGGGTCCCACGGACCTCGACCGGGACCTGGTAGGTGGCACCACCGACGCGTCGGCTGCGCACCTCCAGGGCGGGCTTCACGTTGTCCAGGGCCCGCTTGAGCGTGACCACCGGGTCGGTGCCGGTCTTGTCGCGGCACCCCTCCAGGGCGCCGTACACGATGCGCTGCGCGGTCTGCTTCTTGCCGTCCTTGAGCACCTTGCTCACCAGCTGCGTCACCACCGGGCTGCCGTAGACCGGGTCGACGTCGAGGGGGCGCTTGGGCGCCGGTCCCTTGCGGGGCATCAGCTCTTCTCCTTCTTCGCGCCGTAGCGGCTGCGAGCCTGCTTGCGGTTCTTCACGCCCTGGGTGTCGAGCGAGCCGCGGATGATCTTGTACCGGACGCCGGGCAGGTCCTTCACCCGGCCGCCGCGGACGAGCACGATCGAGTGCTCCTGGAGGTTGTGGCCCACCCCGGGGATGTACGCCGTGACCTCGATGCCGCTCGAGAGCCGGACGCGGGCGACCTTGCGCAGCGCGGAGTTCGGCTTCTTCGGGGTCGTCGTGTAGACACGCGTGCACACGCCGCGCCGCTGGGGGGATCCCTTGAGCGCGGGCGTCTTGTTCTTCGACACCTTGTCCTGGCGGCCCTTGCGGACCAACTGGTTGATCGTGGGCACCGCGTGTGTCTCTTTTCCGTGTCGAGGGGTCTGTCCTTGCTGCTGCTGCGTCCGGTCTCCCGGCCTGCTGCGCGCCGCGGGGGGCTCTACCCCCGCGGTCGGGCGTGTCGCTCACCGCAGATCAACTTCACAACCGGAGACCATCAGGTGAACGCCGCGACTGCAGCCGCGCGACCCGGTGACGAGCGCGCACGTGGCCTGGCTGTGCCAGACACGAAGTGCAAGATTACCGGGTCGCCGGGGGGCGGTCAAAACGAGCGCCAGACGCCAGCAGCTCGGCGAGGTGCACGGCGGGCACGTCGGCGAGGTCGTCGAGCTGCGTACGGCAGGAGAAGCCGTCGGCCAGCACCACCGCGCCCGGCCCTGCGGCCCGGACGGCGGGCAGCAGGTCGTGCTCGGCGACGGCGACCGAGACCTCGTAGTGACCCTGCTCGACACCGAAGTTGCCGGCCAGGCCGCAGCAGCCGCCGACCCGGGTGAGCGTGGCGCCGGTTCGCGCCAGCAGCGCGGCATCGGCCTGCCAGCCGATGACGCTGGCGTGGTGGCAGTGCGGTTGCACCACGATCTCGGTCCCCGTCAGGTCCGGGGGCTGCCAGCCGGGCACGTCGCTCAGCAGCTCGGCCAGGGACCGCACCCCTGCGGCGACCTCCACCGCCCGCGGGTCGTCGAGGAGCTCGACGAGGTCCGAGCGCAGGGTGGCCAGGCAGGACGGCTCGAGCCCCACGACAGGGATCCCCGCCGCGACGTAGGGGTGCAGCACCGCGACGGTGCGGGACATGATCCGGCGCGCGGCGTCGAGCTGGCCGGTGCTCACCCAGGTCAGCGCGCAGCACGCCTGCTCCCCGACCACCCCCACCCGCAGGCCGGCGGCCGTCAGCACCGCGACCGCGGCGCGGCCGCTGTCGGCGGCGAAGGAGTCGGTGAACGAGTCGGCCCAGAGCACGACGTCGTGGTCCCCGGTGGCCGGCGGCGCCGCGGTGGCGGCGCTCGCGGCGTGGGCGGAGCGGTGCGCCCAGCGCCGGAGCGGCCTTGCGGCGAACCCGGGCACCGACCGGCGGGCGTCGATGCCCGCCGCCGCCTTGGCGACGCGCTGGACCACGCCGAGCGCCAGCACCCGGTTGGCCAGCGGGGCCACCGGCTGGCTGAGCCGGGCCCAGCGGGGCAGCATGCCGAGGGCGTAGTGGCTGCGCGGCCGCGGCCGTCGCCGGTAGCGCTGGTGCAGCGCCTCGGCCTTGTAGCTGGCCATGTCGATGCCAGTGGGACAGTCCGATGCGCACCCCTTGCAGGACAGGCACAGGTCCAGCGCGTCGTGCACCTCCGGCGAGCGCCAGCCGTCGGTGACCAGCCCGCCGTTGACCATCTCCTGCAGCACCCGGGAGCGGCCCCGGGTCGAGTCCTTCTCGTCGCGGGTGGCCAGGTAGGAGGGGCACATCACGCCACCGGTCCCGGTGTTGTCGGCCAGGCACTTGCCCACCCCCGTGCACCGGTGCACCGCGGTGACCACCGACCCCTCGTCGTGGAGCAGCCGCAGCGTGTGACGGGGCTCGCGCAGCCGCGCCGCGAGCCGGACGTCGGCGTCCACCGGCCGCGGGTCCACCAGCACGCCGGGGTTCAGCAGGTCGCCGGGGTCGAGAAGGTGCTTGACGTTGCCGAACAGGGCGAGCATCGCCGGTGAGTACATCGCGCCCAGCAGCTCCGAGCGGGCCCGGCCGTCACCGTGCTCGCCGGACAGGCTGCCACCGTGGGCGGCGGTCAGGTCGGCAGCGGCCTCGACGAAGGCACGGTAGTCCCGCAGGCCGCCCGGCTCGCGCAGCGGGAAGTCGATGCGGACGTGGACGCAGCCGTCGCCGAAGTGGCCGTAGGGGACGCCGTCGAGACCGGCGTCCTCGAGCAGCCCGTCGAAGGCCCGCAGGTAGGCGCCGAGTCGCTGCGGCGGGACCGCGGCGTCCTCCCAGCCGGCCTGGGCCTGACGGGACAGGCTGCGGGCGGCGAGGCCGGCGCCGTCCTCCCGGATCCGCCACAGCGCGGCCTGCTCGCGGACGTCGCCGACGACCCGGGCGTCGGTCGCCCCACCGCCGCGCACCACCTCGGCGGCCAGCGCCTCAGCCTCCTCGCGCGTGTCACCGGTGACCTCGGCGAACAGCCAGCCCGTGCCTCGGGGCAGCGGCGGCACCGGCTTGCCACCGGCGCGCACCACCTCGACGATGCGCGAGTCCAAACCCTCGCAGGCGACCAGCGGGTGGTCGAGCAGGGCGGGCACCGCGTCGGCGGCCTCGAACATGGTCGGGTAGCCGAGCACCGCCAGCGCGCGGTGCGGCGCGTCGGCCACCAGCCGGACCGTGGCCTCGAGCAGCACGGCCAGCGTGCCCTCGCTGCCGGTGAGGAACCGTGCCACGTCGCGGCCCCGCTCGGGCAGCAGGTGCTCGAGGCTGTAGCCGGAGACCTGCCGCGGGAAGCGGCCGGACTCGGTGCGCACCGTGGCGAGGTGGTCCGCGACCAGCGCGTGCAGGTCGTCGAGCAGTCCGGACGCCGGCGGGGCCCCGCCGGCGGGCAGCAGCAGCCGCTCCCCGGTCCCGGTCACCGCGTCGAGACCGAGGACGTTGTCGGAGGTGCGTCCGTAGCCGAGCGCCCGGGAGCCGCAGGCGTTGTTGCCGATCATCCCGCCGATGGTGCAGCGGGTGTGCGTGGACGGGTCCGGTCCGAAGCGCAGCCCGTGCGGCAGCGCGGCCCGCTGCAGCACCGCGTGCACCGTGCCGGGCTGGACCGTCGCCGTGCGGGCGTCGGGGTCGACCGCGAGCACGCGGTTGAGGTGCCGGCTGGTGTCGACGACGATGCCGGTCCCGACCGCGTTGCCCGCGATCGAGGTGCCCGCCCCACGCATGGTGAGGGGGGTCCCGGTGCGCCTCGCGACGGCCACCGTGGCCAGCAGCTCCTCGGTGTGCCGGGGACGCACGACCACCTGGGGCACGACCCGGTACAGGGAGGCGTCGGTGGCGTAGAGCGCGCGGGCCAGCGAGGAGCCGTCGACGTCTCGGACGCCCTCGGCCCGCAGTGCGGCGGCGACCTCGCTCATCGGGCCACCTGCCGGCCTGACCGGGCCCGGACGAACCCGAGACCGGCGAGCCCGGCGGTGAACAGCACCGCCGTCGCGGCACCCCATGGGCCGGTGGCCGGGTGCTCGCTGACCGCCACCCGCACGATGTTGACCGTCATCAGCGTCAGCACCAGCATCAGCACGACCCCGACCAGGTAGAGGTCCTGGGTGACCACGGACCGCAGTGACCGCCGCTCCCGGTCCCGGTCACCGGGGCCGGCCTCGACCCAGCGCAGCGGCAGCCGGCCGAGCAGCGTCCCCAGCGCCGAGATCACCGATGCTGCGCCGAGGCCGGCACCGGAGAGCATCACCACGAGCTCGGCCCGCGAGGTCCAGTCGTCGGCGAGCCCGGTCACCGCGAGGTGGGAGGGGACCTGCACCGGCAGCTCGCGGCCAGCCACCAGCACCACCATCGCGAAGCAGAGCACCGAGAGCCGGAACAGGAACCGTGCCAGGCTCACCATCGCGGCCGCCCGGCCCGCCCAGGGAAGGGGACGGGGCCGGCGCCGGGCGCGACGGGGCCAGGGACGGAACAGGGCATGTCGCCATTCTAGGCGTGAGCAGCACCGTCCATGGGCCGCTCGTCCCGAACCAGCTCCAGCGCATGCCTCGCCGCACCCAGCAGGTCGAGGTCGAGGGCGGCCGCCAGCGGGGTCCAGGCCGCGACGTCGGTGGAGCTGTCCTGCTCCAGGACGCGCGGCTCGAGGTGCTCCGAGCCGGGCAGCAGTGCGGCCGCGAAGATCAGGTGGATGCCGTGGTAGTCCTCGACGACCCCGTCGGCCCGGGCGCCGGTGAAGTGCGTGGCGTGGACGTCGAGCACCGCCCCCGGCTCGACCCGTAGCCCGGTCTCCTCGTAGACCTCGCGTCGGACCGCGTCCCGGGGGTCCTCGCCGTGGTCGACGCCGCCGCCGGGCAGGGTCCAGCGTCCCTCGATCCGGGTCCGCGCGGACATCCGCGTCAACAGCACCTCGGCCCCCGCACCGTCCCCGCCGCGGCCGGTCGACCCGGTCCTGTCGGCGGCCGACCGCACCAGCACGGCGTACGCCGCGACCCGCTGCCGGCGAGGCACCGGCGCGGGGACGTCGGCGTCGCTCGCGGCAGGCATGCGGTGGAGTCTAGGGTCCCCTCGACCGACGTCGCCCGCCCGGCCGGACAGCGCTCCGGGGAGCGCCGAACCGGTTTCCGGGGCGTCGCCATCGGGCACGCTCTCCGCAGTCCGCCGCCGTCGAAGGGAACGATGTCGCCCATCCCCACCCGCGAGCCGGGGCGCGTCGACGCCGACGCACCCGGGGGTCGCGGCACGGGCCGGACCGGGACGGCCCGCGACCCGTGGCTCGACAACGCCAAGCTGCTGCTGGTCACCCTGGTCGTCGTCGGGCACACCTGGACCCTGCTCGCCGAGACGGTCGTGACCGCCTGGATCTACAACTTCCTCTACCTGTGGCACATCCCGGCGTTCGTGGTCGTCACCGGCTACCTGTCCCGGTCCTTCACCTGGAGCCGGCCGCAGCTGACCCGGCTGGTGACCGGCCTCGTCGTCCCCTACCTGGTCTTCGAGTACAGCCTGACCACGTTCCGCCAGGTCGTGGGCGGCGAGCAGTTCGGACCGCTGTTCTGGAACCCGCACTGGCCGATGTGGTACCTCGCGTCGCTGCTGGTGTGGCGGCTGGCCACCCCGCTGCTGCGCCGGGTCCCGCACGTGCTGCCGCTGGCCGTGGTCGTGAGCCTCGCCACCGGCGTGTCCACCGGCGATCCCCTCGACCTGGCCCGCACCGGCGGGCTGCTGCCGTTCTTCGTGCTTGGGCTGCTGGCGTCTCCTGAGCAGGCAGCCCGGCTGCGGCGGACGCGGGTCCGGGTGGTCGCGGTCGCCGCGCTCGTGGTCGCGGCCGCCGTCGCCACACTCGTGGAGAACCACCTCGGCAGCACGGAGTGGCTGTACTGGCGCTCCAGCTACGACGAGCTGCACGTCTCCCTGCTGGTGGGGGTCCTGGGCCGGCTGGCGCTGCTGGCGGGCGCCGGGGTGCTGGCGCTCTCGGTCCTCGCCCTGGTGCCGACCGGGAGCCACTGGTTCACCCGCTACGGCCACGCGACGTTGGTGGTCTACCTGCTGCACGGCTTCGTCGTGAAGACCGCGGCGTACTCCGCCTTCCCCGGCTGGTCGCAGCAGCACCCGCTGCCGTCGCTGGTGGTGGCCACCGCGGCGGCGGTCGCGGTGGCACTCACGCTGGCCGCTCCCCCGGTCGCGCAGCGGCTCTCGGTGCTGGTCGACCCCGTCGCGGCCTGGTCGCGCCGCCGGCGTCAGGCGACCTCGGCGGGCTCGTCGTCGCGCCCGCCCGGATAGCCCCAGCGCTGCCCCGCCGACGGCACGGCCGAGCCCGGAAGGTCAGCGCCGGCGAGCGCGACGCGTGGGTGCGTGGCCTGGCCGCCGAGGTGCGCCGGGTGCCACGGCGCGCGCTCACCCGGCGCCGGCCGGTGCTCAGGTCGCCGCTGCAGCTCCTCGAGCAGCTCCTGCAGCCGTTCGCCCAGCAGCACGGTGCCGGCGGTGACGTCCTGCCCGGGGGGCACCAGCAGGGGCGTGCCCACCAGCAGCCCGACCGGCCGGCCACGGGTGAGGTCCGCCTGACGGTGCGCGGTGAGCAGCCGCTGCGGGCCCCAGATCGCCACCGGCAGGATCGGGGCACCGGTCTCGCGGGCCAGCGCGACCGCCCCCGGCATGAGGGACCGGACCGTGTACGAGGTGCTGATCCCGGCCTCGGGGAAGATGCCCAGCGCCTCGCCGCCGCGCAGCAGCGACCGCGCGCGCAGGTAGGCAGCGGCCGGCGCGGCCCGGTCGACCGGCACATGTCCCATCCGGTCCAGGGCGCCGGCCAGCACCGGCCCTACCCACGGCGCCTGCCACAGGTCGTCCCGGGCCAGGAACCGCAGCCGACGCCGGTTGCGTCGGGCGGCGAGACCCAGCAGCGCGAAGTCCAGGAAGCTGACGTGGGTGCCGGCCAGCACCACCGGTCCGGTCGCCGGCACGTGCGCGTCCCCCTCGACGCAGAGCCGCAGCCCGAGGGCCCGGAACAGGCCTAGGGCGCCGAGGGTGGCGGCGGGGTACACGAGCTCCATGGCAGGGGTTCGCAGCACCCCGGGCCGTGGACGGGCCCACCGACGCGCCGAGGGGTCACTCCCTCCCTGCGACACGCGGGTGTCGCGGGAGGGAGTGACCCCTCGGCCGGTGACGGCGAGATCAGTTCTGGTAGGAACCGAAGTCGAAGTCGTCGAGTGCCACGGCCTGGCCTCCGGTGTTCCCGAAGTCGTAGTCGTAGTCGCCGTACCCGGTGACGGCGTACGCGTTGGCACGCGCCTCCTCGGTCGGCTCCACCCGGATGTTGCGGTAGCGCTCCAGACCGGTGCCGGCCGGGATCAGCTTCCCGATGATCACGTTCTCCTTCAGGCCGCGCAGCGAGTCGGACTTGCCGTGGATCGCCGCATCGGTGAGGACGCGCGTGGTCTCCTGGAACGACGCCGCCGACAGCCACGACTCGGTGGCGAGGCTCGCCTTGGTGATGCCCATCAGCTGCGGACGTCCCGACGCCGGCTTGCCGCCCTCGGAGACGACCCGACGGTTCTCCTCCTCGAACCGGACCCGGTCGACGAGGTCCGACGGGAGCAGGTGGGTGTCCCCCTGCTCCAGCACCAGGACCCGGCGCAGCATCTGCCGCACGATGATCTCGATGTGCTTGTCGTGGATCGCGACACCCTGGCTGCGGTACACGGCCTGCACCTCGTCGACCAGGTGCTCCTGCGCCCGGCGGACACCGAGGATGCGCAGCACCTCCTGCGGGTCGGGCGTGCCCTGGGTCAGCTGCTGGCCGACCTCGACGTGGTCGCCCTCGACGACGGTGAGCCGCGAGCGCTTGCTGACCGGGTGCTCCTGGACCTCCGAGCCGTCGTCGGGCGTGATCACGATCTTCTTCGCCCGGTCGGTCTCGTCGATGCTCACCCGGCCGGCGGCCTCGGTGATCGGCGAGCGGCCCTTCGGCTGCCTGGCCTCGAAGAGCTCGACCACGCGGGGCAGACCCTGCGTGATGTCGTCCGCGGAGGCCACACCACCGGTGTGGAAGGTGCGCATCGTCAGCTGCGTGCCCGGCTCACCGATCGACTGGGCCGCGATGATGCCGACGGCCTCGCCGATGTCGACGAGCTTGCCGGTGGCCAGCGAACGGCCGTAGCACTTGGCGCAGGTGCCGGTCTTGGCGTCACAGGTGAGCACCGAGCGGACCTTCACCTCCTCGATGCCGGCGGCGACGAGCTCGTTGATCTTGACGTCCCCGAGGTCGCCACCCGCGCCGACCAGCACCTCGCCGGTGCCGGGGTGGGTGACCTCGACGGCCGCCGAACGGGCGTACGCCGCGGTCTCGGCGTTCTCGTCCTTGACCACCCGGCCGTCCTCGAGGCGCTGCCCGATCCGCTTGGGCAGACCCCGCTCGGTGCCGCAGTCGTCCTCGCGGATGATGACGTCCTGGCTCACGTCGACCAGACGTCGGGTCAGGTAGCCCGAGTCGGCCGTGCGCAGCGCCGTGTCGGCCAGGCCCTTGCGGGCACCGTGCGTGGCGATGAAGTACTCGAGCACCGTGAGGCCCTCACGGAAGTTCGACTTGATGGGCCGCGGGATGATGTCGCCCTTCGGGTTGGCCACCAGGCCGCGCATGGCGGCGATCTGACGGACCTGCATCATGTTTCCGCGGGCACCCGAGTGGACCATCATGTAGATCGGGTTCATCTTGTCGAACGTGGTCTCGAGCTCCTCTGCCACCGCGTTGGAGGCCTGGGTCCAGATCTCGATGAGCTCCTGACGGCGCTCGTCGTCGGTGATCAGGCCCCGCTCGAACTGCTGCTGCACCTTGGCCGCCTGCTCCTCGAAGGCCTCGAGGATCTCGGCCTTGCGCGGCGGGGTCACGACGTCCTCGATGGACACGGTCACCCCGGAGCGGGTGCCCCAGTGGAAGCCGGCGTCCTTGAGGGCGTCGAGAGCCGTGGCCACCTCGACCTTGGTGTAGCGCTCGGCGAGGTCGTTGACGATCACGCCGAGCTGCTTCTTGCCCACCTCGTAGTTCACGAAGGCGTAGTCGGCGGGCAGCGTCTCGTTGAACAGCGCCCGGCCCAGCGTGGTCTCGAGGATCAGCGGCCGACCCTGCTCCCAGCCCTCCGGCAGCGGCACCCCGAACGGGGGAACCACGTCGGGGAACCGGATCCTGACCTTCGCCTGCAGGCTCAGCTCGCCGCGGTCGAGGGCCATCATGGCCTCCGAGGTCGAGGAGAACACCCGGCCGGCCCCGCGCTGCGGGTGCTCCTCCTGGTCCATCTCACGGGTCAGGAAGAACAGCCCGATGATCATGTCCTGGGTCGGCATGGTCACCGGCCGGCCGTCGGACGGCTTGAGGATGTTGTTCGTCGACAGCATCAGGATCCGCGCCTCGGCCTGTGCCTCGGCCGACAGCGGCAGGTGCACCGCCATCTGGTCACCGTCGAAGTCGGCGTTGAAGGCCGAGCAGACCAACGGGTGGATCTGGATGGCCTTGCCCTCGATCAGCTGCGGCTCGAAGGCCTGGATGCCCAGCCGGTGCAGCGTGGGCGCGCGGTTGAGCAGCACCGGGTGCTCGGTGATGACCTCCTCCAGGACGTCCCACACGACCGGGCGGGCGCGCTCGACCATCCGCTTGGCGCTCTTGATGTTCTGGGCGTGGTTCAGGTCCACCAGCCGCTTCATCACGAACGGCTTGAACAGCTCCAGCGCCATCTGCTTGGGCAGGCCGCACTGGTGCAGCTTCAGCTGCGGTCCGACGACGATGACCGAGCGGCCCGAGTAGTCGACGCGCTTGCCGAGCAGGTTCTGCCGGAACCGGCCCTGCTTGCCCTTGAGCATGTCCGAGAGCGACTTCAGCGGCCGGTTGCCCGGGCCGGTGACCGGACGACCACGACGGCCGTTGTCGAACAGCGAGTCCACGGCCTCCTGCAGCATCCGCTTCTCGTTGTTGACGATGATCTCGGGAGCGCCGAGGTCGAGCAGCCGCTTGAGGCGGTTGTTGCGGTTGATGACCCGGCGGTAGAGGTCGTTGAGATCGGAGGTCGCGAAGCGGCCACCGTCGAGCTGCACCATCGGGCGGAGGTCCGGCGGGATGACCGGGACGGCGTCCAGGACCATGCCCTTGGGGCTGTTTGCGGTCTTGCGGAACGCGTCGACGACCTTGAGCCGCTTCAGGGCCCGGACCTTGCGCTGCCCCTTGCCGTTGGCGATCGTGTCGCGCAGCGACTCCACCTCGGCGTCGAGGTCGAAGGTCTCCAGGCGCTTCTGGATCGCGGTGGCGCCCATGTGGCCCTCGAAGTACTTGCCGAACCAGCTCTTCATCTCGCGGTAGAGCAGCTCGTCGCCCTCGAGGTCCTGGACCTTGAGACCCTTGAACCGGCTCCACACCTCGTCGAGCCGGTCGATCTCGCGCTGCGACCGGTCGCGGACCTGCTTCATCTCACGCTCGGCGCCGTCCTTGACCTTGCGGCGCGCGTCGGCCTTGGCACCTTCGGCCTCCAGTGCGGCGAGGTCCTCCTCGAGCTTCTTGGCGCGGTCGTCGACCTGGCCGTCACGGCGGCCCTCGAGGCGCTTGCGCTCGAGGTCGATCTTCGCCTCCAGGGACGACAGGTCGCGGTGCCGGGCGTCGTCGTCGACGCTGGTGATCATGTACGCCGCGAAGTAGATGACCTTCTCGAGGTCCTTCGGGGCGAGGTCGAGCAGGTAGCCCAGCCGGCTGGGCACACCCTTGAAGTACCAGATGTGGGTGACGGGGGCGGCGAGCTCGATGTGCCCCATCCGCTCGCGGCGGACCTTGGAGCGGGTGACCTCGACGCCGCAGCGCTCGCAGATGATGCCCTTGAAGCGGACCCGCTTGTACTTGCCGCAGTAGCACTCCCAGTCCCGGGTGGGACCGAAGATCTTCTCGCAGAAGAGGCCGTCGCGCTCGGGCTTGAGCGTGCGGTAGTTGATCGTCTCCGGCTTCTTGACCTCGCCGTGGCTCCAGGTCCGGATCTCGTCCGCGGTGGCCAGGCCGATCTTCAGCTGATCGAAGAAGTTCACGTCCAGCAAGACATTTTCCTTTGGTTGCTGTTCAAGCTCGTGGTGGTGCGAGGGGGGTCAGGCGGTACGGGGTGCGGCTCGTCGCCGCACCCCGCGTCCGCTCAGACTTCTTCGACGCTGCTGGGCTCGCGACGGGACAGGTCGATGCCGAGCTCCTCGGCCGCCCGGAACACGTCCTCCTCCGCGTCGCGCATCTCGATCGCGGTGCCGTCCTGGGACAGCACCTCGACGTTGAGGCACAGCGACTGCATCTCCTTGACGAGGACCTTGAACGACTCGGGGATGCCCGAGTCGGGGATGTTCTCGCCCTTGACGATCGCCTCGTAGACCTTGACGCGGCCCGGCACGTCGTCGGACTTGATGGTCAGGAGCTCCTGGAGCGCGTAGGCGGCGCCGTAGGCCTCCATCGCCCAGACCTCCATCTCGCCGAACCGCTGGCCACCGAACTGCGCCTTGCCGCCCAGCGGCTGCTGGGTGATCATCGAGTACGGACCGGTCGAGCGGGCGTGGATCTTGTCGTCGACGAGGTGGTGCAGCTTCAGGATGTACATGTAGCCCACCGAGACCGGGTCCGGGAAGGGCTCCCCGGAGCGGCCGTCGAACAGCATGGCCTTGCCGTTCTCCTTGACGACGCGGACGCCGTCGCGGTTGGGCAGCGTGGAGCCGAGCAGTCCGACGATCTCGTCCTCGCGCGCGCCGTCGAAGACCGGC
>CAWAGE010000003.1:0-77316 GCA_963781695.1 uncultured Actinomycetota bacterium | reverse complement strand
CGCTCGTCGCGGACCATGCCGAGGAAGCCCACCTCGGCCGTCGGCAGCAGCCGCATCATCCCGTCGAGCATGCCCAGCCCGGCTCGCAGGATCGGCACGACCAGCGGCTTGGGGGCCGCCAGCCGGACGCCCGTGGCCTCGGCGACTGGGGTGCGAACCGTGACCGGGGCGACCCGGACGTCGCGCGTGGCCTCGTAGGCCAGCAGCGTCACCAGCTCGTCGGCGAGGCCCCGGAAGGTGGGGGAGTCGGTCCGCTCGTCGCGCAGCGTCGTCAGCTTGTGGGCGATCAGCGGATGGTCCGCCACATGGATGCGCATGGTCAGCCAACCTAGTGGCCGGTCGGGTGCTGGTGCGAGGCCGGGCGACCTGTCACCATCGTGGTGTCGGCGCGACCGGGCGGCCGAGGGTGAGGAGGCGACATGTCGGAGGAGTTGTTCTCGACGGCTCCCGCACCCGAGGAGCTCGAGGCGAACGCGGAGGCGCTCGACTTCGCCCTGGTCGCCTACCGCGAGGAGGGGGTGTGGCAGGTCCAGGAGGTCGCCGACACGCTGGCCGCCGACCTCGACGGCTTCGCCGTGCAGCTGCGCCGCTACCCCGGTGACGGCGGGTCGCTGGGGCTGGTCTCGGTCGACGAGGACTTCTTCGTGCTGGTCCGGGTGCTCGGCACCGAGGTGCGGCTGCTGCTCTCGGACGTCACCGCCGCCACCGACTGGCCCATCGCGCGCTCGGTGGTCGACCACCTCGACCTCCCGATCCCCGACGACGACGAGGAGCAGGAGCCGGCCGGCGACCTCTCCATCGTGGCCGACCTGGGCATGGGAGCGATGGACATGGGTGCGCTGCTCGACGACGTCGAGCTGTTCCCCGACGAGATGCTGGGCGACATCGCGAGCCGGCTGGGCTTCGGCCGCGAGTTCGACGAGGCGGTCGGGGTCGGCACGCCCCTGTGAGTCCCGTGGACCGCTGGCAGGGCCCGATGCGCGAGGCCCTCACCGAGGCCCGCGCGGCGGCGGCCACCGCCGACGTCCCCGTCGGGGCGGTCGTCGTGGACCGCGGGGGCGTCGTCCTCGGGCGGGGCCGCAACCGCCGGGAGGCCGACGCGGACCCCACCGGGCACGCCGAGGTGGTGGCGCTGCGGCAGGCCGCCCGGGCCAGGGGGGAGTGGCGGCTGGACGGCTGCACCCTGGTCGTCACGCTGGAGCCGTGCACGATGTGCGCCGGCGCGCTGGTGCTGGCCCGGGTCGAGCGGCTCGTGTTCGGCTCGTTCGACGACAAGGCCGGCGCGGTCGGGTCGCTGTGGGACGTGGTCCGCGACCGTCGGCTGAACCACCGTCCCGAGGTCGTCGCCGGTGTCCTCGCCGCCGAGTCCGCCGCGCTGCTGCGCGACTTCTTCGCCGGACACCGCTCCGGCGCCGCCGAGGCGCCGGCGCGGGCAGCCTCGCCCGATTGCTGAGGGTCGGCGGTAGTCCGGTACCCTCGTCGGCGGTGGCGTGTCCGAGCGGCCTAAGGAGCACGCCTCGAAAGCGTGTGAGGTTTCACGACCTCCGTGGGTTCAAATCCCACCGCCACCGCCAACCACCAGCGCAGACGCCGGTCCACCCGCGAGGGCAGGACCGGCGTTGGCGTCTGCGGTCTCAGTTCTAGTCTCATGTGATCCCATAGCTGTCCTCGATCGGGTCTGGGTCGACATGGGGTTGCTGTTGCGCCCGGAGTGGGTTCAAGGAGACATGCGATGGGATGGGCGGCCTCGTGGCGCATCCTGTCGACCAGCTGCGCGCTGGCGAGGTCATCGCCGGGTATGACCCGCTGGACATCGCGAGATTGGTGGCAACCAGTGGCGACGCCTATGAAAGCGCCGCGCAGACGTCCACAACCCTGCCGGTTGAGCTGACGGTGGTCAGCGTTGCGGGGTCGATCACGACGCGACCCGAGTGATACCTGAGGAAGGTGTCGGCGGCCGGGTGATCTTCTGGTTGAAAGACGATTGACAAGCCTGTGAGGACAACGTTTCCGGACTTTTTCTGGACCAACGTAGGCCCGGAGGCGTTGTAGGTGACGGTCTTGCCAGAGTTGACATTGGTGAAGGTGATCGCGAAAAAACCTGTGGATACCACGACATTCGGTACCTCACGCTCCTTCTGTCCGCTGGTAAAGGTCGCTTCGACGTTGAATGAGCACACGGCGTCGTCGCCGTTGAAGAAGATCGTGTCCGAAACCCGGGGGGGTGCCGCCTGGGCGGATGCCATCGAGCCGGCAATGCAGGCGACGGTGACGGCACTCGCGGCTGAGCTGGCCACAAAGCCATTGAGCGTCATGAACATTCAACTCCTCACAAACCCGGCTTCGGCCCATCCCACGCGGACCGAATGCGGAACCGAGGGCAACTACAACCGAGTATGGGGGCCTCCCCGATCGTTCTCACATAGCCCATGTCGTGCCTATTTGGCGCCTGTCTGGGTGGCCTTCGGGCGCGCCTGGTGACGACCGATCGACTCGATCTTCCTCGCCCATCCGACTCGCAGGAATGGCCGGGTATGCGGTCCGGGCGTCTTCGAGCCGGGCGATCGAACTCGGGGCCGTGCGGTGCGGTATGTACCACCAACCGGCGGACCGGTTGACTGACCAGATGGACCACGCACTCGTGTCGCCGGCCAAGGCGCGACCGGGGGACCGCATCGCGGTGCTGTCGCCGTCGTTCGCCGCGCCGGGCATGTTCCCCGAGGTGCACGAGGAGGCGATGCGGCGGCTGGCCGACGTCACGGGGCTGGTGCCGGTGGAGTACCCCACCACCCGACTGGTCGGCGCCTCCCCTCGCGCGCGGGCGCGCGATGTCAACGCCGCCCTCGCGGATCCCGGCATCCGCGCGATCCTGGCGGCGATCGGCGGTGAGGACCAGATCCAGGTCGTGCGGCATCTCGACCCGGAGGTCGCGCAGAACGACCCGAAGCCCTTCCTCGGGATGAGCGACAACACGAACCTGCACCACTGGCTGTGGCGTCACGGGATCGCGAGCTTCTACGGCGGGTCGTCGCAGGTGCACCTCGGCCCCGGTCCCGCCGTCGACGACGTGCATGCGCGGTCGCTGCGGGCCGCGCTCCTGACCGGCGGACGACTCGAGGTCACCGACCCGGGGGAGTCGGAGGACGTCGGCGTCGACTGGGGCGACCCACGAGCTCTGACCGAGTACGGCGCCCGCGAGAGCACGGGACCCTGGGAGTGGTTCGGCCCTCCCCGGGCCGTCACCGGACGCTCCTGGGGCGGGTGCCTGGAGGTCGTCGAGTGGGTCCTCGCCGCCGGCCGGTTCCCGTACGACGCGTCCGTGCTGGACGGCGCGGTGCTCATCCTCGAGACGTCCGAGGAGCTGCTGCCCGCACGCCACGTCGGGTGGATGATGCGAGTGCTGGGCGAGCGAGGCATCCTCTCCGCAGCGGACGCCGTGCTCGTCGCCCGCCCGCCCGTCTCCGACCGTGACCGCCGACCCAGTGCCGGTGACCGGGCACGGCTGCGCGCGGAGCAGCGGGACGTCGTCGTGGACGTCGTCGGGCAGTACAACCCGGAGGCCGTCCTCTGCGTCGGGGTCCCGTTCGGTCACACGCGGCCCCAGTGGGTCCTCCCGCACGGCGGTGAGATGACGGTCGACGGTGACACGCGACGGGTGTTCGCGGACTACGGCTGAGTGGGCAGAGCCACCCTCCCGTCCGTCGAGACGCGGGGCCGCTCGGTCTGACCCGGCCCGGCGCCCGGCCGTCAGTCGCGGACCGGGCCAGCGTGACCCGTCCGCAGCACGGCCAGCGCCAGCAGCCCCAGCGCCACGACCATGCCTGCCGCCCCGGCGTAGAGCGCCAGGCCCGCCGGCACGAACCGGGTCACTGCGGCGACCAGCAGCGCCCCCACAACGATCCGCCGGGCCAACGGGCTCAGCCCGACATCCACGTGCAGGAGACCCATCACGAAACCGAGCATGCCCACGGTGAACAGGGCCGCATTGGACAGCAGCACCAGGGTGAATTACGGCGCGAGAGCGTCCAGCGAGGCCTTCGTGTCCGCGCCGCCCCGGGCGGCGGCCGCCATGGCGATCTCCATCGCCGGCAGGGGTACGCCGTCGACGACAGCAGCGCCACCGGACCTATCACCAAGATGGCCACTCGCCAGGGGTGGAGACCGGCGTCGGCGACGGGCGGAGCCGGCGGACCGCCGCCTCCGGACCCACCGGCCGCGTGCTAGGAGCGCTGGTCCGGCTGCGTGGGCAGGTGGCGACCTCCCACGATCTCGTCGTCATGGACATCTCCGCTCGCAGACCGGCGTGGGTGGTCCGGGCGTCCTGGGATGGCCCCTCCCTCCCATCCCCGGGTAGGACATCGACGCTGGCAGACGGCGCGACCGCCGGTCAGAGGCCAAGGTCCCGAGACCTGAGTAGGAGAACGGATGCCGCGCCCACCCGTGTTGCCGCACGATCAGAGGACGGTCCGCGGGTGCTCCAGCCCTGCCGGGCCCCGACCCGGACCTGACCATGGCCGGGCAGGCGGAGAAGAGGCGATGAGGATGACTCGGCAGAACAAGATCCTGACGGCGCTGGTCGCCGTCGTGGTCGGGGTCGCGGTCGTGGCGGCGGTCGTGTCCGCCACCCGGCAGGCCCCCGACTACGACCCGGCCAGCCCCGAGGGAGTCGTCCAGCGCTACCTCGCGGCGGTGCTGGAGGGGGACCTGGCCGCGGCCGCGGCCAGGCTCGAGCCGGACAGCCGCTGCACCGTCGAGGACCTCGACCGCGCCTACGTGCCGGACGGCGTG
This sequence comes from uncultured Actinomycetota bacterium, assembly GCA_963781695.1. Classification (GTDB taxonomy): domain Bacteria; phylum Actinomycetota; class Actinomycetes; order Propionibacteriales; family Nocardioidaceae; genus Nocardioides_B. Next base: position 72,528 of record CAWAGE010000003.1, on the reverse strand, counting down.
CGGGCGGTGCTGCGCGGCGCCGAGGTCGACGGCCAGAAGGCCGTGGTGAAGGTGGACCTGGCCGTCTCCTCCGGTGGCCTCTTCGACGGCTCGGAGTTCACCGACGACCAGACCTTCCGGCTCAGCAGGTCGGGCGACGGCTGGCGCATCGCCGGCTCGCCGTGGCCGCTGGACTCGTGCGAGCTGGAGCGTTGAGATGCTGATCATCGCGCTGTTCCTGGTCCTCGTCGCCGCGCTGGTCGTGGTCGCCGCCCGTCGGGTCATGCGGCGGGACGCGGAGACGAGCGCCGACGGGCGCGCCCTGCGCCGGACCTTCCAGTACCTGCTGCTCCTCGGGCTGCTGGCCGTGGTCGGGGCCGGCCTCACCGGCCTGCTCGGGCGGCTGTTCGAACCACGGGTGCTGGTGGCCCGTGACGAGGCGGCGCTCGCGCGGGACCTGGCCTTCGTCGTGGTCGGGGCTCCGATCCTGGTGGCGCTGGTCATGTGGACGCGGCAGTTGCTCGCCCGCGATGCCGAGGAGGCCCGCTCGCTCGGCTGGGCCGGCTACGTCTCGGTGGCCGGGCTGGTCACGCTGGTGGTGGCCATGACGAGCCTGCACCGGGTGCTGACCTGGGTGGCCGGGCTGGGCGAGTACGACGGCGGAGCGATCGCCGGGACCCTGGTCTGGGGCGCGCTCTGGGGCGCCCACTGGTGGGCCGACACCCGGGTGACGCCACCCGACCACCGCCGGGTCCACCATGTCCTGGGCTCCGTGGCCGGGCTGGCGGTGGCGGCGACCGGCCTGGCCGGGGTTCTCGCCGCTGGGCTGCGCATCCTCCTCGGGATCGACGGCGGCGCAGCCCTCGCCGGTGGCGACCGTCCGATGCTGCGCGGCCTGGTCACGGTGGCGGTCGGGGCGCCGGTGTGGCTGGTCTACTGGGTCAGGTCGCTGGCCAGGTCGGGCAGGGACCCGCTGTGGGTCGGCTACGTGCTGCTCGTCGGCGCCGGGGGCGGACTGCTGGTCGCCGTCGTCGCCGCGAGCACGGTCGGCTACTCCGTGCTGGTGTGGTTGCTGGGCGACCCGGGCAGCGGCAGCGCCGGCGACCACTTCTCCTCGGCGCCCGGCACGACGGCGGCGGCCGTCGTGGGGGCCGCGGTGTGGTGGTACCACCGCACGGTGCTGGCCGGCGACGCCGAGGTCCGCAGCGAGGTCCACCGAATCTACGACTACGTCATGGCCGCCATCGGCCTCCTCGCGGCCGCGGCGGGGCTGGTGACGCTGCTGGCGGCGCTGGTCGAGGCGCTGGCCGGGGCCGCGTTCGTCGGCGGCGCTGCCGTCAACACGCTGCTGGCGGCGCTCACCCTGCTCGCCGTCGGCGGCCCGGTCTGGTGGGTCCAGTGGCGTCGCACGCAGCGAGCGGCCGCACTGGACCCCGCCGGTGAGCTCCGCTCGCCAACCCGTCGCGGCTACCTGCTGGTGCTGTTCGGGATCGGGGTGCTGGTGACGGTCGGAGCCCTCATCGCCGGGGTCTACCTGCTGTTCCAGGACGTGGTCACCGGCACGGTCAGCGCCGAGACGCTGCGCCGGATGCGGTTCCCGATCGGCCTGGTGCTGGCCACCGCAGGGCTCGCGGCCTACCACTGGGGGGTCTACCGGCGCGACCGTCAGGGCGACCCGCGACCGGCCGCGCCGCGGGGTCCCGGGTTCCTGCTGCTGGTGGGGGCTCCCGACGACGGCATCGTGGCAGCGCTGGCCCGGGAGACCGGCGGGCACGTGCTGTCGTGGTCCAGGACGGACCTCGAGCCGCGGGCCTGGTCGGTGCCGGAGGTGCTGGCAGCCCTGGACGGGCTGCCGGACGTGGGCTCGCAGGAGATCGTCGTGGTGGCCGAGGTCGGGGGTGTGCGTGCCATCCCGGTCCGCCGCGCCAGCGTCGTACGCCGCGGCTGAGCGATCAGCCCGGGTCGGAAGCCTCGGGACCGGTCCGGGCCTCGTCGGCCGCGTCTCCGTCCTGCCCGGCGGCGTGCCCGGCGGCGTGCCCGGCGTCCTGTCCGGCGTCCTGCCCGGCGTCCTGTCCGGCGTCCTCGCGCGCCTGCCGGCGCAGGTCGTCGGGGAGGTGGTTGTCGCCGACACCGTCGAGGTCGGGTGGCGTGGTCGCGTCCTCACCGCGCCCGTCGGGCGTGCTGGTGAGGACCTCGTCGGGCTCCTGGCCGGGTGCAGTCATGACTGAGGCGTACCCGCCGTGGGCCGGTTTCACGCCCGCGGTCAACCGACCGCGGTCCCCGACGGCGACCCCTGCACCGACCGCAGCGCCGGAGCCAGGTCGGCCGCCGGCACCGGACGCTGGACGTGGTAGCCCTGGGCGGCGTCGCAGCCCAGGAACCGCACCGTCTCCAGCACCTCCTCGGTCTCCACCCCCTCCGCGACGATCCGCAACCCCAGCCCGTGGGCCATCTCGACCGTGGCGTGCACGATGGTGCGTGAGGCCGGACGGGCCAGGTCGTCGAAGAACGACCGGTCCAGCTTGATGACGTCCAGCGGCAGGTCCCGCAGCGTCGCCAGGGAGGAGTAGCCGGTCCCGAAGTCGTCGAGGAGCAGCTCGTGGCCGCGACGTCGCAGCTCACGCAGCGTCGGCACGGCGGCCGTCATCACCGAGACCGCGATCGACTCGGTGACCTCCAGCTGCAGCAGCCGGGCGGGCAGCCCCACCCGGTCGCAGGCGCCCGCGATCCGCGCCGGCAGCTCCAGGTCCCCCAGGTCGGCCTCGAACAGGTTCACCGCCACCGGCAGCTCGTAGCCGTCGGCCCGCCAGCGCGCCGACTGCTCGGTCACCAACCGCAGCACCTCGTCGGTGAGGTCACGACTGAGCCCCGCCTCGATGGCGACCGGCAGGAAGTCCGCCGGGGACATCAGCCCCAGCTGCGGGTGCCGCCAGCGCACCAGCGCCTCGGCACTGGTCGTCGCACCGTCGGCGAGCGACTGCACCGGCTGGTAGTGCACCTCCAGGGCCTGGGACCGCAGCGCGTCGCGCAGCTGGCCGAGCAGCGCCAGCCGGTCGGTGCCGGTCTCGTCGCGTCGCTCGTCGTAGCACTCGACCCCGGTCCGGGCCCGCTTGGCGACGTACATGGCAGCGTCCGCCCAACCGAGGAGCGTGCCCCAGGTCGTGCCGGGGTCGGTGGCGTAGGCGATCCCGACGCTGGCGTCGACGCTGAGCGTCAGCCCGGCCAGCTCGACCGGCTCGCAGACGGTGTCTCGCAGGCGGTTCGCGATCATGGCGACACCGGGCTCGTCATGCCCGGTGAGGACCACCGCGAACTCGTCCCCGCCGAGCCGGGCCACCACGCAGTCCGCGGTGCCGATCCGGCTCTCGAGGCGGCGCCCCAGCACCTTCAGCAACGTGTCGCCGACCGCGTGGCCGAGCGAGTCGTTGACCTGCTTGAAGCGGTCGAGGTCGACGATCATCACCGCGGTCGGCTCCGGTCTCCCCAGCGATTCCCCGACCAGCTCCAGGAACCGGCGCCGGTTGGGCAGCCCGGTCAGCTCGTCGGTGCGTGCCTCCATCCGGGCGACCACCAGCCGCCAGGTCTCGGCGAGTGCCAGCATCAGCCGGACCGTCGCGGTCAGGACCGCGGCCAGCGCCGGGCCCGCTACCAGCAGCGGCAGCGAGTCCAGCGCCCCGACGAACAGCACCATCGTGCTCAGGATGCTGAGACCCGCCGGGATGAGCAGACCGGCGCGACCACCCCGGGCGGTGCCGGCCTCCGTGGGTGTGCGCCACCACGCCGCCGGGCCCAGCGCCACGTAGGCCAGCGTCCAGCCGACGTCGAGCGGGCCGCCGTCCACGTAGGTGTCGGCACCCACCTGCAGGAGGTAGGCGGAGTCGGCGGCGAGCAGGACCACCGCGACCCAGGCGAGCGGCCACCAGACCCGCGGCGGCCGCCAGCCGTGCAGGTTGAACACCAGGGTCACCACGACGAGCAGCGTCAGGTCGCCGACGGGGTAGGCGAGGTTGGTGGCGACCTGGGCCACCGGGCCGCCGGTCAGCGACAGCACCGGCTTGAGCACGGCGACGCCGAGCAGCGCCGCAGCCCCGAAGCCACCGGTGAGCCCGTCGAGCCAGAGGGTGAGCCGAGCGCCACGCAAGGAGGCGGCCACCAGCAGCAGCAGTCCCACCGACAGCAGCGGGTACACCGCGAGCCAGCAGAGGTCGGCCCAGGACGGGTACGGCGGGTCGGTCAGCGCCTGGAAGAACGCGTAGTAGACGAGGTCGCCGACGACGTACAGCAGCGGGGCCAGCCCCAGCAGCAGCCAGGCGAGCCGGGCGTGGGCCACCCGCACCGCGCGCGCCACGCAGAGCAGCCCCGAGACGACGATGAGACCGTCGCCGACGCCGATCTCGAGCCATGGGACGAGCATCGGCCCGGGACCACGGACACCGGGGACCAGGGTGAGGCCGTAGGCCACCGTCAGCACGGGCAGGAGCGCGCACACCCACCGCACCGGCACCGGCGCGCGCCAGGACTCCTCGGCCGTGGTCATCGTCCCCCCTCGCCATTGGCTCACCGGGCCCTATCGGCCGACCCGCCGATGGGCTGAGCCGAATCGCGGGCCGGGCCCCCCTCAGGTAGGGGCTTGTGGCTCGGTGCGCGTCAGGCGCAGACTTGTCCACAACCGACGCACGCTCGTCCGACATGCGCGGGAACCGCACCCACGGGAGCTGGTCACATGGCGAACAGCACGCACGGCACCCCCGAGCTGATGCCGGTCCTCTCACGCGGCAAGCACCGCAGCCCGAAGAAGGGCGCGTGCTTCATGGAGATGGCCTCCTACCTCGCCGGCGAGTCGTGGTCGGACCACCCGAGGTGCACGCACCCGTTGCTGGCCTCGCTGGCCCGCGACGTCAACGACCACGTCGGCGACCACGCCCGCGCCCGGCTGGCTCCGCTGATCCCCGAGGTGATCGGGCTCAACGGCGAGGACCCGCGGCTCGACGCCTGGATCGCGCGGGAGGCGGCGCTGACGGCGCTGCCGGTGACCTCCGCGGAGCGGCAGGGCGTCGCGGCGGTCGGGGCCATCCGCTGCGAGCGCGTGCTCAACCAGCTGGACGGGCTTCCGCGCGATCACCTCGACCCCCGGACCGCGGCCGCGCTCGACATGGTGCCGCACGCCCGCGACTGGGCGCACGGCTTCACGACCCTCGGCTGGGGCGGGCAGTACAGCTTCGCCCGGCGAAGCGCACCGGCGATCGTGCACTCGGCGGTGTCGGGGATCGCGGGAGCGGCGGTGAGCGGCTCCGACACCATCCTGGTCGCGCTGCTCGAGCGGACGGTCGGGCTGTGCCGGGACTGGCTCGACCACGAGCCTCCCCAGCTCGACGCCGACGCGTGGGAGCGGGCCGGCCGGCTGACGACCAGCGGCTGACGACCACCGGCTGACCACCAGCGGTCGACAGCCGGCCCCGACGACGGGACCGGGTGGCGGCGCGGCCGCTCACGGGTCTCACAGCCAGTCGGCCAGCCGCTCCAGCGCCCGGCCAACGTCCTGCGGTGTCCCGGCGAAGGACATCCGCATGAACCGGTGGCCCGCCTCGGTGTCGAAGTCGACGCCCGGAGCCGTGGCGACCCCGGTCTCGGCGAGCAGGGTGCGGCAGAACGACATCGAGTCGTCGGTCAGGTGCCCGACGTCCGCGTAGACGTAGAACGCCCCATCCGCGGGTGCCAGCCGGTCGATGCCCAGCCGCGGCAGGCCCTCGAGCAGCAGCTCCCGGTTGCGCGCGTAGCGGTCGACGTGCCCGTCGCACTCGGCGTAGGACGCCTCGTCGAACGCGGCCAGCGCGGCGTGCTGCGAGAGCACCGGCGGGCAGATGGTGAAGTTCCCGGCCAGCACCTCGACCGGTCGGCGAAGCCGCTCGGGCACCAGCATCCACCCGATGCGCCAGCCGGTCATCGAGAAGTACTTGGAGAACGAGCTGAAGACCACCGCCTCCCGGGAGGTCGCCCACGCCGAGGAGTGGGCGCGAGAGCCTGCCTCGGCGTACTCGATGCCGTGGTAGATCTCGTCGCTGACCAGCTGCACCCCGCGCGCCTCGCACCAGGCCGCAAGCGCTGCCAGCTCCGCGGGGGCCAGCATGGTGCCGGTTGGGTTCGCCGGGCTGGCCACGACCAGACCGCGCACCGGTTCCTCCAACGCCTCCAGCAGCTCGACGGTGGGCTGGAACCGGGTCTGCGGTCCCGTCGGCAGCTCGACCACCTCACAGCCCAGCGCGGTCAGCACGTTGCGGTAGCACGGGTAGCCGGGACGGGCGATCGCGACCCGGTCGCCGGGCTCGAAGGCCGCCAGGAAGGCGAGCAGGAAGCCTCCCGAGGAGCCGGTCGTGACCACGACGTCGGCGGGGTCGAGGTCCAGTCCGTGCCGGCGGCGGTGGTGACCGCAGATCGCCTCGCGGAGCTCGGGGATGCCGAGCGACTCGGTGTAGCCCAGGACCTGCTCGTCGAGGGCGCGGCGTGCCGCCGCCAGCACCGGTCGTGGCGCCGGGGTGGAGGGCTGACCGGCGACGAGGTCGAGCAGGTCGCCGTGGCTGCGACGGCGGCGGGCGGCGGCGGCGAGCAGGTCCATCACGTGGAAGGGGGGGACGGCGGCCCGCGCGGCCACCGTGAAGAGCGAGGGCGACGGCGTCACGTCCCTCACGGTAGCCCGACCGCGCCACGGCCCGTGTGGTGCGCTGTCCGAACGGGCTATGGCGCACGGCAGGGGCAGAGAGGACGGTGGAGACGAAGGGTGTCGGCGCCCCTGGCCGCGGCCGTCCTCCCCCATCCCCCGGGTGAGGGCGGTCGCTCTCGCCGACGGACGGTCCACGGCGGCGAGCGGCGGGATCGGCGGCTCACGACGCTGGTCGCGTCTCGTGCCAGCGTGGCCGGCCGGGTCGGAGACCGCTCACCCCTAGGATGGGCACCCGTTCCCGCCGACGCCGAGGTGACCTGGTGACCTTCGACGCCCACCAGATGGACATGGTGCTGCTGGTCGGCGCGGCCGTCATGCTCGTGGCCATCCTGGCCGTCCGCGTCTCGGTCCGGGTGGGGCTCCCCAGCCTGTTGATCTACTTGATGATGGGGGTGCTGCTGGGCGAGGCCGGTCTCGGGATCGGGTTCGAGGACGCCAACGTCGCCCATGCGCTGGGGTTCGCGGCGCTCGTGGTGATCCTCGCCGAGGGTGGTCTGACCACCTCCTGGTCGGAGATCCGGCCCGCGATGCGGCTGGGGGTGTCGCTGGCCACGCTCGGCGTCGCCGTCAGCGTCACGGTGATGGCGCTGGGCGCGCACTTCCTGTTCGGGCTGAGCTGGCAGCTGTCGGTGCTGCTCGGCGCGGTCACCTCCCCCACCGACGCAGCCGCGGTGTTCTCGGTGCTGCGCCGGGTGCCGCTGCCCAGGACGCTGACCGGCGCCCTCGAGGCGGAGTCCGGCCTCAACGACGCCCCCACCGTCCTGCTGGTGACCCTGGTCAGCACCGGGGCAGCGCTCGACCACGGTGTCGCGGGGTTCTTGGGGATCGTGGTCTATGAGCTGCTCGGCGGCGTGGCGCTGGGCCTGGGGGTGGGGTTCGGCGGAGCCTGGGTGATGCGCCGGGTGGCGCTGCCGTCCTCCGGGCTCTACCCGGTGGCGGTGCTGTCCCTGACCGTGCTCGCCTACGCCGGCACATCGGCGCTGCACGCCTCCGGGTTCGCCGCGGTGTACGCCGCCGCGCTCGTGCTCGGCAACAGCGAGCTGCCGCACCGCGCAGCCACCCGCTCCTTCAGCGAGGGGGTCGCCTGGCTGGCGCAGATCGGGCTGTTCGTCATGCTGGGGCTTCTCGTCTCGCCGGACCGGCTCTCGCTGCAGCACGTCGCGCTGGCGGCGCTCGCCGGGCTGCTGCTCACGGTGGTGGCCCGGCCGCTGTCGGTGCTCGCGTGCGCCGTCTTCCAGCGCATGTCGTGGCGGGAGCGGGTGTTCGTCTCGTGGGCCGGGCTGCGGGGTGCCGTCCCCATCGTGCTGTCGACGATCCCGCTCGCCGAGGGGGTGACGGGGGCGCGGACGCTGTTCGACATCGTGTTCGTGATGGTGGTCATCTACACCCTGCTGACCGGCCCCACGCTGCCGTGGGTCGCGGCCAGGCTCGGGGTCGCCACCCGGGGGGCGGCGCGCGATCTGGAGGTGGAGGCGGCGCCGCTGGAACGGCTGGCCGCGGACCTGCTCCAGGTGGCCATCACCGACCTCTCCCAGCTGCACGGGGTCGAGGTCGCCGAGCTGCGACTACCGCAGGGGACGTCGGTCTCGCTGGTGGTGCGGGATGGTCACACGATCGTCCCCGACGAGCGGACCGTCCTGCGTCACGGCGACGAGCTGCTCGTGGTCACCCCCCGCCGGCTGCGCGAGGCCACCGAGCACCGGCTGCGGGCCGTCTCCCGGGGCGGCCGGCTGGCGCACTGGCTAGACGATCCGGACCCGCACGCGCACTGATCCGCCGCGACCCGACCGACCGCCTCCGACCGGTCAGGCGGCGGGTCAGGCCGCCGGACTGCAGGCGGAGACGGTGCCGCGGGCGACCAGCGCACGGGTGGCCCGGGTGGGGCGCACCAGATCGCCGAGCCGGTCGCCGATGATGACGTCGACCCCGGGGCCGAGGTCGGCCTTGACCCGCCGCACCTTGGTGCGAGGGCCGAACTGGCGGGCGACCAACCGCGCCGCCGCGTCGTCGGGCAGCGTGGTTAGCACCGCGACCCGAGAGACCTTGCTGTCCTCAGGGGCGTTGCCGACCGTCCCCTGCCGGAAGCCGCGGGCCACCAGACCGGCCATGGTCCGGTCTGCCAGCCCTCCTCGGTTGCCGGCGTTGAACACGCTGACCTGCACCTGGCGGGTGGTGATGCGCTGGCCCTTGGCGACGGTCGTGGTGTCGCAGGTCGAGTCGGGTCCGGCCTGGTCGCTGCTCTCGGGCAGCGGAGCGAACAGCGTCTGCACCCCTACCACGGCCCCCGTGACCAGGATCGCCAGCAGCACCACCAGGGTGACCGCCGTCGTGACGTGACGACCTAGCAACGTCTCAGACCTCCATCTGGTGGACCCGCGCGTGCAGCACGTGGCGCTGCTGCAGCGCGGCCCGCAGTGCGCGGTGCAGCCCGTCCTCGAGGTACAGGTCCCCCCGCCACTCCACGACATGCGCGAAGAGGTCACCGAAGAACGTGGAGTCCTCGTCGAGGAGTGCAGCCAGCTGCAGGGTGTCCTTCGTCGTCACCAGCTCGTCGAGCCGGACCTGTCGCGGCGGGAGCGCGGCCCAGTCCCGGGGGCTGAGCCGGTGGTCGGGGTAGGGACGCCCGTCGCCGACGCGCTTGAAGATCACCCGGCCAGCATAAGGTCCTGCCGGAGGCGCCCCCGGCCCCGACCGTGCCGTCTAGGGTCGGGCCATGACCGACCCGGAAGCCGCTCCGCCAGCCACTACGCCGACGCCCTCCTCGCAGCCGGGCCCGACGGCCAGCCCGGCGGTCAGCGCCTTCGAGGCAGAGGTGGCGGCCGGCTACGACGTCGACGGCCCCGCGCTGGAGCTGGGCGGACTGCTGCTGGACGCCGACACCGGCTCCGACGTCCGGATCCGCGTCCCGCTGGGGATGTTGAACCGGCACGGCCTGGTGGCGGGGGCCACCGGCACCGGCAAGACCAAGACCCTGCAGCTGCTGGCCGAACAGCTCTCCGGTCACGGGGTGCCGGTCTTCGCCGCCGACATCAAGGGCGACCTGTCCGGGCTGATCGCCGCCGGTGCGGAGAGCCCCAAGGTCACCGCGCGCGCGGAGTCGGTCGGGCAGGTGTGGACGGCCACCGGCTACCCGGTGGAGTTCCTGGCGGTGGGCGGCCGCGGCACCGGCGTCCCGCTGCGGGCGACGATGACGTCCTTCGGACCCATCCTGCTCTCGAAGGTGCTCGGGCTCAACGACACCCAGGAGTCCTCGCTGGGGCTGGTGTTCCACTACGCCGACCAGGTCGGTCTGCCGCTGCTGGACCTCGCGGACCTGCGGGCGGTGGTCGGCTTCCTGCTCTCCGACGAGGGCAAGGCCGACCTCAAGGGTCTCGGCGGGCTCTCCTCGGCCACGGCGGGGGTCATCCTGCGGGAGCTGGTCGGGTTCGAGGCCCAGGGCGCCGACGCGTTCTTCGGCGAGCCGGAGTTCGACAGCCGCGACCTGCTGCGCACCACGCAGGACGGTCGTGGCGTGATCTCGCTCGTCGAGCTGCCGGACCTGCAGGACCGCCCGGCGGTGTTCTCGACGTTCCTGATGTGGCTGCTGGCCGACCTCTTCCACGACCTGCCCGAGCTCGGCGACCCCGAGAAGCCCAGCCTGGTCTTCTTCTTCGACGAGGCGCACCTGCTGTTCGCCGACGCGTCCAAGGAGTTCCTGCGCTCGATCACCCAGACCGTGCGGCTGATCCGCTCGAAGGGCGTCGGGGTGTTCTTCGTGACCCAGCGCCCCGACGACCTGCCCGAGGACGTGCTCGCCCAGCTGGGGTCCCGCATCCAGCACCAGCTGCGGGCGGCCACCCCCAACGACGCCAAGGCGCTCAAGGCGACGGTCAACACCTACCCGACGTCCTCCTACGACGACCTCGGCAAGGTGATCCTGTCGCTGGGGATCGGCGAGGCCGTGGTCACCGTGATGGACGAGCGGGGAGCGCCGACCCCGGTGGCCTGGACCCGGCTGCGGGCCCCGCAGTCGCGGATGGGACCGGCCGACCGCGAGACGATGACGGCTCAGGTGGCGGGCTCGGTGCTCGCCCCCCGCTACGCCGAGGCCGTCGACCGCGACTCGGCACGGGAGATGCTTGCCCGCAAGCTGGAGGCAGGCGCCGAGGCGGCCCGCGCCGAGTCCTCGCGGCCGGAGCCTCCCGAGCCCGGGCGGGTCGGGTACCCGGGACGCGAGCGGAGCGGAGGAACCCGAGCTCCGCGGGGTCGCACCCGGACGGGCCGCAGCGGGTCCGGGGACCCGGTGCAGGACATCTTGTCCTCACCGGTCGCTCGCGACCTGATGCGCACCGCAGCCCGGGAGATCGTGCGCGGCGTCTTCCGGGTCGGACGCCGCCGCTGACCTCGGCCTGTCGTGACGTTCCTGCCACGAGGCGGCTGGCCCGTGGGTGGCTCACACCCCCCAGCGCACCGCCTCGACCGCCAGGTCGGCGGGCAGATGCACCCCGGCCAGGTCGGGACGGTCACGCAGCAGCGCCGTCAGGTCGCGGGACCGCGCGGCGGCACGGCGCTGCTGCGCCCGCAGGGCACGCTCGCCGCGGGCGGCCGCCAGGTCGGTGACCACGGCCTCGTGCGGAGTCGACGGGTAGGGCGCCGCCAGCGGGCGGGCCTCGGAGGTTGTTGCAGTCATGGTGGACCCCAGGGTGTGTCGGTGCACTGTCCTCTTAGTTTGACTGACCCATGATTCGGGCCGGTTACACCGTGTGACGCTGTGTTGAACTCTGGCGGGCGCTCTGGTGCCGGGAGCCGGCCGGCCGGCCGGGGGCGGCGGCGGTCAGGTCTCCGGTCCGAGCTGGGCGCGAAGCTGGTCCAGCCGCTGCCAGTGCGCGTCGATGCGCTGCCGTCCCTCACCGGTCAACGCGGCTGTGGTCTGCGACTTCTTGCGCACGAACCGCTTCTCGATGGTGAGCAGCCCCGCGTCCTCGAGCCGGGTCAGGTGGCTGGACAGGTTGCCCTTGGTCAGGCCGGTGGCCTGCAGGAGGAAGGTGAAGTCCGCGCTGCGGACCGAGGAGAGCACGGTCAGGATCGCCAGCCGACCGGGCTCGTGGACGAGCCTGTCGAGGGTGAGGTCGGGCTCAGCGGGCGGCACCGGGCACCTCGCCGGTGGCCTCGAGCCGTGCCGCCCGCAGGGACCGCAGCAGGTCGCGGTGGTCGAGCAGGCCGACGGCCATCGTCACCAGGCCCATCGGGATCAGGGCCGTGCTCACCCGGTCGTCGACCTGGCCCCAGACCGGCGCGAGGCACAGCAGGGCGAAGCCGCCGAGCAGGATCAGGTGGTGTGGTCGGAGCGCGTCCAGCAGGCGGTAGTAGGCCAGCAGGGCGCCGGCGTACGCCGCCCCGTACAGGGTCACCGGCCAGTCGCGCTGCAGGTCGAGGCTGAGGGCGAGTGCGATGGCGGCCGCGCACCCGACCGTGTAGAGCGCGGCGCGGAGGACGGTCCGGCGCGACGGCTGGACCCGCCCGAAGACGGTCAGGTAGTACCGGTTCACCGCGTAGTAGCCGAGGGCGGCGACCGCCACGGTCGCCAGGAACCACGGCGCGCCGCTGTCGACCGGCTCGTCCCCGAGCGGGGGCGTGTTGAACACCCCGGCGCCCAGGAAGACAAGGCCAGTCGGGAGGGCGAACAGCCCCCGCAACGTGTGGTAGCGGTCGCCGACCGCCGTCAGTGCCGTCATGTCCTCGAGCCCTCCCCAACCAGTTTGTCCTGCAAACCTACGCTGGCCGAGAGGTGCTGTCAACCGGTTGGTGGCGCAGACCGACCGCGATGGCGGTTGTGCCCGCAGGGCGAGCAGCTGCGGGTACGCGCCCGACGTCGGCGACGGTCCCGCGACCGTCGGAGCACACTCCTCGACAGACCGCGGCGGCGGGAGGAGAGTTCACGGGATGGTCCTCGTCCCGCCGCCGCTGGTCGCGCTGGCCGCGGCCCTGGCCCAGCGCGCCCTGGCCGGCGCGACCCCGGCGCCGACGTCGGCGCGTGCCGCGGCCGCGACCGCCGTCGGGCTGGCGTCGGGGGCGCTGTCCGGCGCGGCCGTGCGCCAGTTCCGGCGTCGCGGGACGACCATCGAGCCGTTCGACCCCGGTCGGGCGTCGGTCCTGGTGACGACCGGGGTCAACTCCCGCACCCGCAACCCCATGTATGTCGGGCTGGCGGGGCTGCTGGTCGCTCATGCCCTCTGGCGCGGGTCCTGGGTTGCGCTCGTGCCCGTCGCCGGCTTCGTCGTGGTCATCGACCGGGTCCAGGTCAGGGCGGAGGAGTCGGCGCTGCTCGAGACGTTCGGATCGGACTACGCGGAGTACCGCGACGCGGTGCCTCGCTGGCTGGGCGCCCGGCGACCCTCCTGGCGACGTGCCGCGAGAGCCTGACCTCGAGGCCGACCGGCCGGCGGTGGGAACGGGGACCACCGGCCACGACAGGTCGCCTGCGCATGACGTGTGCCTCGGTCGCGTCTCGGCCCGTCCACCCTGGACCTCGCGAACCACTGGAATGGCCTCAGGCTCTGCCCAGGGTCCTCCCGCACCAGTGCCTCACAGGGCGCGGACCACCCGCGCCGGCCCTCTCGCCGCGACGACACCGGCGGGCAGGCCGCGTGTCACGACCGCACCGGCGCCCACCACTGTGTCGGCGCCGATCGTCACGCCCGGGCAGACGATGACGCCGAGCCACTCGTTGTCGCCGATGGACGTCTGAAACCCTCGGTCCGAGTCGCGTGCCAGGTCCGGGTCGTCCGCGATGTACAGCCCGCCGGCCAGCATCCGCTCGCGCATGCTCCTCTGCTCGTCCAGGCGTCTGTACGAGGGGGGAGACCAACCGGGCCGACCCCGCCCGCTGCGGGGCGACGGTCCGCGTTGTCGCAGTCATCGCTGCATCGTCGTGGCGGAGGATAGGGGATTCGAACCCCTGAGGGCTATCAACCCAACCCGCTTTCCAAGCGAGCGCCATAGGCCACTAGGCGAATCCTCCGTCGCAGAGAGTACCGGTCCCACCGGACCGCGATGAAATCCGCCCGACTTGGGGGCCCCGCACGGTCTCGCCTAGACTCCGGGGCAACCCCCCGTGCGGCGGCACCTCGCCCAACTCCCCCAGGGCCGGAAGGCAGCAAGGGTCAGTGAGCTCTGTCGGGTGCGCGGGGGGCCTTCTGCTGTCCGGGGCCGCTCACGAGCCGGTCGCGTGAGCGCGGGTGGGACGCCGTGGGCACTGTCCATGGGCCTGGTTAGGGTTCAGGAGTGGAAGCCCCTCTTGCGCTCTACCGGCGCTACCGACCCGAGACCTTCGCCGAGGTCATCGGGCAGGAGCACGTCACCGGGCCGCTGCGGGCTGCGCTGACCAACAACCGGGTCAACCACGCGTACCTGTTCTCCGGTCCCCGCGGCTGTGGCAAGACCACCAGCGCCCGGATCCTGGCGCGGTGCCTGAACTGCGAGCAGGGTCCCACCGACGACCCGTGCGGGGTCTGCCGCTCCTGCACCGACCTGGCCCGCGGCGGCCCGGGGTCGATCGACGTGATCGAGATCGACGCGGCCAGCCACGGGGGGGTCGACGACGCGCGGGACCTGCGTGAGCGGGCGTTCTTCGCGCCGGTCAACAGCCGCTACAAGGTCTACATCATCGACGAGGCGCACATGGTCTCCACGCAGGGCTTCAACGCCCTGCTGAAGCTGGTCGAGGAGCCGCCGGAGCATCTCAAGTTCGTGTTCGCCACCACCGAGCCCGAGAAGGTGATCGGGACGATCCGGTCCCGCACCCACCACTACCCGTTCCGGCTCATCCCGCCGCGCCTGCTGAGCGACTACCTGCGCCGGCTCTGTGACATCGAAGGGGTCAGCGTCGAGCCGGCCGCCCTGCCCCTGGTGGTCCGGGCCGGCGGTGGGTCCGCGCGGGACACGCTGTCGGTCCTCGACCAGCTGATGGGTGGTGCCGGAGCCGAGGGGGTCACCTACGACCTCGCGACCGGGTTGCTCGGCTACACCCCGGACACGCTGCTCGACGAGGTGGTGGACGCGTTCGCCGCGGGCGACGGCCGCACCGTGTTCGGCGTCGTGGACAAGGTGATCGAGACCGGCCAGGACCCGCGACGGTTCACCGAGGACCTCCTCCGGCGGCTCCGCGACCTCGTCGTCATCGCCGCGGTGCCCGACGCCCCGGCCACCGGCCTGATCGACGTGTCGCCCGACCAGGCGGAGCGGCTGACCGCCCAGACCGCCCGGTTCGGGCGTGCCGACCTGAGCCGGGCCGCCGAGCTGGTCGCGAACGGGCTCACCGAGCTCAAGGGCGCCACCGCCCCGCGGCTGTTGCTGGAGCTGATCTGTGCCCGGGTGCTGTTGCCCGGCGCGGACCACGACACCGAGGGCCTGCTCGCCCGTCTGGACCGCATCGAGAAGCGGATGTCGATCGAGGGCACCCCCAGTGCGGCGCGGGCCCCCGAGCCGTCCCGGTCGGTCGAGCCCCCGCGGGTGGTCGAGCCGGTCGAGACCCGCGAACCCGCCGAGGTGGTTGAGACCCCCGAGCCCCCCGAGACCCCCGAGACCCCCGAGCCCTCGGCGTCTTCCCGGGTGGTGGAGCCGCCCGAGACCCCCGAGCCTTCCCAGGTGGTGGAGCCGGTCGAGACCCCCGCCGAGGTCACCGGCAGCCACCTGGGGCTCGTCGACGTCCGCCGGCTGTGGCCCGACCTGCTCGACGCAGTCAAGCTCAAGCGCCGCTACACCTGGATCCTGCTCAGCCAGAACGCCCAGGTAGCGGCGGTCGACGACAAGACCCTCACGATCGCCCTGGTCAACGCCGGCGCCCGCAACTCCTTCACCAGTGGCGGCAGCGAAGAGATCCTCCGGCAGGCCGCGATCGACGTCGTGGGCCACGACTGGCGGGTCGAGTCGATCGTCGACCCCTCGGCCCAGCCCGGAGCCGAGCCACGGCTGGAGGTCAGCAGGCCGGCGGTGCCTGCCCGGAGCCCGCGGCCCCACCCGGACGACTCGACTGACGTCCCGGGCACGCCCACCGACGCCGAGCCCGCGGACGCCGACCGGCCGGCTCCGGAGCGGCCGGTGCCCGGGCAGCCGGGCCCAGCGGCCACCGGCCCGGAGTCGTCGGGTCCCGGCCACGTTCCGGAGGCGGGCGCCGGCGTCCGGCGGTCCCCGGGGGAGGCGGCCGCGCCACCTCGTCGGCCGGCCGACCCGGTAGCGCTGGCCACCGCGCGAGGCGCGATCGCCGAGACCCGCCCGGCGGGGAACGCTCGTCGGGAGCGGGCGACCGCGTCCGACGCCGATGCCGATCGCGACGACCCGGACGCCGAGGACCACTCGCTGGCCGGGGCGCAGCTGTTGGCGCGAGAGCTGGGTGCGAGCATCATCGAGGAGATCAAGCACGACTGAGCAGTCCTGTCCTGCTCGCCGACCGATCCGCACCGCCTCACGCTGGGAGACCCGATGACCGAGAACCACCCGCCCGAGGGCCTGCCTGAGACTGGACCCGAGACTGGGCCAGAGACTGGGCCAGAGACTGGGCCAGAGACTGGTCTGGAGGGCGCGATGGGCGGCTTCGACATGGGTGCGCTGCTCCAGCAGGCACAGCAGATGCAGGAGCAGATGATGTCCGCGCAGCAACAGCTGGCCGAGAGCACCGTGGAGGGCACGGTCGGGGACGGGCTGGTGAGCGTGACGGTCACCGGGACCGGAGACCTCGTCGGCGTCTCGATCCGCAAGGACTCCTTCGACCCGGCTGAGCCCGAGGACCTCGAGGACCTCATCGTGGCCGCCTACCGGGACGCCAGGACGCACGCGGATGCGCTGGCCGCCGACACGCTGGGCCCGTTGGCGGGCTCGCTCGGCGGTGACGCCGGCGCCGGCGGCACCGGCGGCCCGTTCGGCTTCTAGGAGCTGCGTCACCGATGTATGAGGGCGTGGTCCAGGACCTGATCGACGAGCTCGGTCGGCTGCCCGGCGTAGGGCCGAAGAGCGCGCAGCGGATCGCCTTCCACCTGCTCGCGGCCGACCCCGTCGACGTACGTCGGCTGGCGCAGGTGCTGGTCGAGGTCAAGGAGCGGGTGCGGTTCTGCTCGGTGTGTGGCAACGTCGCCGAGGAGGAGGTCTGCCGGATCTGCCGCGACCCGCGCCGGGAGCCGGCCGTGCTGTGCGTGGTTGAGGAGCCCAAGGACGTCGTGGCCATCGAGCGGACCCGGGAGTACCGGGGCCGCTACCATGTGCTCGGTGGCGCGATCTCCCCGATCGACGGCATCGGTCCCGACGAGCTCCGCATCCGCGAGCTCATGCCTCGGCTGGCGGACGGGACCGTCCTGGAGGTGATCCTGGCCACCGACCCGAACCTCGAAGGAGAGGCCACCGCGACGTATCTCACGCGACTGCTGAAGCCGATGGGCTTGCGCGTGACGCGACTTGCTAGTGGACTTCCGGTAGGTGGAGACCTGGAGTACGCCGACGAGGTGACCCTCGGGCGTGCGTTCGAAGGGAGACGATCGGTCGAATGACGACACAGAGTCCGGTGGGTCCCACCGACGAGGGCCACGAGTACGAGGAGTTCGCCGAGCAGATCGCCGACCAGGTCAAGAGCTTCCTGCTCGCGATCCGGGCCATCTCCCGCGGTGAGGCAACCGGCGGTCAGGCGATCTCGCTGCTGCTGCTGGAGGTCAGCCAGATCCTGCTGGCCGGCGGTCGGTTGGGCGTGCACAGCGACTTCTCGCCCGCCGACGAGTACGAGCCCGACCCTGGTCCCGATCCCGACCTGGACGCCATGCGGCTCCGCCTCGCCGTCCTGCTGGAGAGCGTCGACGCCTACACCGAGGTCTTCGACCCCTACGTCGACCCGCCCGAGACGGTGTCCTCGCTGCTCTCCGATGACCTGACCAGCATCGCGGCGTCGCTCGCGCACGGCCTGCGCCACCACCTCGACGGCCGGATCGACGAGGCCCTGTGGTGGTGGCAGTTCTCCTACGTCTCGACCTGGGGGACCGAGGCCAGCGCGGTGCTTCGGGCGTTGCAGTCGATCGTCTCCCACGACCGGCTCGACGCCGAGTTCGAGAGCGAGGCCGACCAGGTGGCGGCCGCCGACGTCCTCCTGGACGCCGCAAGATCTTGAGCAACAGCCGGTCCTGAGGGCCCGCGGACCGGAAATCTTCCGGTGGCGCCTGTCTTGCGATCCATCCGCGCGGCAGAAGCCCGTCCGTCGGCTCGGTAGGATCAGTGCTGCCTGGGCGCGGTGCCGCGCCCGTACCGAGCAATCGAGGAGAGTCGTGGGCATTGTCGTGCAGAAGTACGGCGGCTCGTCGGTCGCCGACGCCGACGGCATCAAGCGGGTCGCCCAGCGCATCGTGGCCACCAAGAAGTCCGGCAAGGACGTCGTCGTGGTGGTCTCGGCGATGGGCGACACCACCGACGAGCTGCGCGACCTCGCCGAGCAGGTGAGCCCGCTGCCGCCGCCCCGGGAGCTGGACATGCTGCTGACCGCCGGCGAGCGGATCTCGATGGCGCTGGTGGCGATGGCGATCGCGAACCTCGGGCAGGCCGCTCGGTCCTTCACCGGCAGCCAGGCCGGCGTGATCACCGACAGCGCCCACGGCAAGGCCAAGATCATCGACATCACCCCCGGGCGGATCAGCAAGGCGATCGACGAGGGTCATATCGCGATCGTCGCCGGCTTCCAGGGTGTCTCGCAGGACACCAAGGACGTGACGACCCTCGGCCGGGGTGCCTCCGACACCACCGCCGTCGCGCTGGCCGCCGCGCTGGACGCCGAGGTGTGCGAGATCTACAGCGACGTCGACGGCGTCTTCACCGCCGACCCCCGCATCGTCTCCTCGGCCCGCAAGCTGGACCGGGTCTCCACCGAGGAGATGCTGGAGATGGCCGCCAGCGGTGCCAAGATCCTGCACCTGCGGTGCGTCGAGTACGCCCGCCGGTACCACATGCCCATCCACGTGCGCTCCTCCTTCAGCCAGAAGGAGGGCACCTGGATCGTTCCCGAGACCGAGGTGGATTCCATGGAGCAGGCGATCATCGCCGGCGTCGCCCACGACCGCAGCGAGGCGAAGATCACGATCGTCGCCGTGCCCGACAAGGTGGGGGAGGCCGCCCGGATCTTCGAGACCCTCGCCGACGCCCAGGTCAACATCGACATGGTCGTGCAGAACGTCTCGGCAGCGGCCACCAATCTCACCGACATCTCCTTCACGCTGCCGCGCGAGGACGGCCAGGCGGCGATGGCGGCGCTGGCCCGGATCAAGGAGGAGGTCGGCTACGACTCCCTGCTCTACGACGACCGCATCGGCAAGGTCTCGCTGATCGGCGCCGGGATGCGGTCGCACCCCGGCATCACCGCCCGGTTCTTCGCGGCGCTCGCCTCCGCCGGGGTGAACATCGAGATGATCTCCACCTCCGAGATCCGGATCTCGGTGATCGTCGACGACAGCCAGGTCGAGGACGCGGTGGCCGCCACCCACACCGCGTTCGATCTGGACTCCGACGAGGTCGAAGCGGTCGTCTACGGCGGGACCGGCCGATGACCGCCCCGCTGGCGGGCCGCGGCGTACGCCTCGGCGTGGTGGGCGCGACCGGTCAGGTCGGCGAGGTGATGCGACGGCTGCTGCTGGAGCGTGCCTTCCAGATCGAGGAGATCCGGTTCTTCGCCTCCGCGCGGTCGGCGGGCTCGACGATCACCTGGGGGGACCGCGAGGTCACCGTCGAGGACGCGGCCACTGCCGACCCGTCGGGGCTGGACATCGTCTTGTTCTCGGCGGGTGGTGCGACCTCGAAGGCGCTGGCACCGGTCTTCGCCGCGGCTGGCGCGCTGGTCGTGGACAACTCCTCCGCGTGGCGCATGGACCCCGACGTCCCGCTCGTGGTGAGCGAGGTCAACCCCGAGGACCGGCGCGAGGCCCGTAAGGGCATCATCGCGAACCCGAACTGCACCACGATGGCGGCCATGCCGGTCCTGAAGCCGCTGCACGACGAGGCGGGCCTGGTGCGTGTGGTCGCCAGCACCTACCAAGCGGTCTCCGGGAGCGGAGTGGCCGGCGTCGACGAGCTGGCGGGACAGGTGGCCGCTGTCGGCGACCAGGCGCGGGCCCTGGCCCATGACGGTGCCGCGGTGGCCTACCCGGAGCCCGGGGTCTACGTCGCACCGATCGCGTTCAACGTCCTGCCGATGGCGGGCTCCGTCGTCGACGACGGCTCCGCCGAGACCGACGAGGAGCAGAAGCTCCGCAACGAGAGCCGCAAGATCCTGGGCATCGCGGACCTGCGGGTCTCCGGCACCTGTGTTCGGGTCCCGGTGTTCACCGGCCACTCGCTCTCACTGAACCTGGAGTTCGCCTCGGCCC
This sequence comes from uncultured Actinomycetota bacterium, assembly GCA_963781695.1. Taxonomy (GTDB): domain Bacteria; phylum Actinomycetota; class Actinomycetes; order Propionibacteriales; family Nocardioidaceae; genus Nocardioides_B. The sequence goes on along the minus strand of CAWAGE010000003.1, from coordinate 52,467 downwards.
TGCCGGCCAAGCGGGCTCGGGAGATCCTCGGCGACGCCACCGGTGTGGTGCTCGCCGACGTCCCCACCCCCCTGCAGGCCGCCGGCCAGGACCCGAGCTTCGTCGGTCGGATCCGGCAGGACCTCGGCGTCGACGGCGAGCGGGGTCTGGCCCTGTTCGTCTCGGGGGACAACCTACGCAAGGGGGCGGCCCTGAACACCATCCAGATCGCCGAGCTGCTCGCCGCCGACCTCCGCTGACCCGGCGCGTGTGGCGGTGTGGGAGTGGCTGACCCGGCGCGTGTGGCGGGCTGGGAGTGGCTGACCCGGCGCGTGTGGCGGGCTGGGAGTGGCTGACCCGGCGCGTGTGGCGGGCTGGGAGTGGCTGACCCGGCGCGTGTGGCGTGATCCCCGGGGGATGTCTCCGCCGTCCCGCACGTCTCGACGAGCGCCTGACCGCCAGACGCGCCGGGTCGGCGTATCGTGCGCCGCCAGACGCGCCGGGTCGGCGTATCGTGCGCCGCCAGACGCGCCGGGTCGGCGTATCGTGCGCCGCCAGACGCGCCGGGTCGGCGTATCGTGCGCCGCCAGACGCGCCGGGTCAGCGCATCGTGCGCCGCCAGACGCGCCGGGTCAGCGTGGGCCGTGGACGGGGACGGTGCCCGCGCTCCTGGCTCCGGTCTCGTTCGTGGTCGTGGTCCCGGTCGCACTCGGACGTCCGGTGCCGGTCGGCCGGGGGGTCACCCCGAGCAGCCGGAACGACCGGTCGTAGGCAGTCAGCGCGGCAGTGGTCCGCCCCAGGTCACGCCAGCTGTCGCCGAGCTCGCGCCACAGCCGGGCCACGGTGCGCGAGTCCTTCATGCCGGTCAGCACCTGCTCAGCCTCGACGAGCGACTCCAGGCACAGGTCGCTGTCCTCCTGCGCGAGGCCGACGTCACCGAGCAGCGTCAGCGCACGCACCCGCTCGACGTGCTGGGAGGCGCCGAGCAGGGTCAGGGCGCGCGCGGCCTGCTCCGCGGCGTCGTCGATGTCACCGATCACGAGATGTGCTCGGCCGCGGAAGATCGCGGCGGTGCCGAGGTCGAGACGGGAGCCCGCCAGGGTGGGGTCGGCCTCGGCGGCGTCGAGCTGCCGGAGCGCCTCGACCGCCCGCGGTGGCTCGTGGATCAGCAGCAGCCAGGCGTAGTGCAGTCGCAGCCGTGGAAGGTCTCGGCTGTTCTCCTGCTCGGCGAGCAGGGCGACCGCCCGGTCGGTGAGCCGCACCGCGTGAGCGAGCTGACCGCGGTCGTGGGCGACGACCGCCGCGGTCCAGTAGACCGAGCCGCGGGCCCGCGTCGTACCGACCCGGTCGGCCACCTCGATCAGCTCGGCCACGAAGCGGGCCGCGTGCAGGAGGTCGCCGCGCTCGATCAGGGAGGCGACGAAGACCGATCCGAGCCGGACGTGCTCCTCGGTGCCTTCGAGCCCGGCGGCGCGGACGTCGTCCAGGGCCCGGTCGGCGACCTCCGCGCTGCGGACGACGTCGCCCGCCTCGATGTACATGATCGCCAGCACCGAGGCGGCCGTGGCGAGCGGCAGCCAGGAGCCCTCCCGGCGACAGCGGTCGAGGAGCGTCTCCAGGACGCCGACGGCTCGGTCGAGCTTTCCGGTCTGCTGGAGGCTCTCCGCGAGCACCAGGGCGGCATCGGAGGCTGTCGCGGGGTCGACCTCGTCGAGTCGCAGCTTCGCCAGGCACGCGATGGCCTGGGCGGGGTCGCCGTTGGAGAGGGCCAGCCGGGCGAAGTTCACCTCGACCCGTGCCCGCTCGCAGGCGGCGGTCGTCGGGGCGGGCGGGGCGTCGGCCAGCTCCTCGACGGGGACGCCGAGTCGGCCCGCCAGTCGGGTCAGCACCGCCGGCGACGGGGTGCGCTTGCCCGACTCGATCAGCGAGACGTACCCGGCGCTGACGCCGTCGCCTGCCAGCGACTGCTGGCTCATGCCCGCGGCCTGGCGCGCGGCGCGCAGTCGGGACCCGATAGTGCTCACTCGACCATGTTACGGCGGCTTACTGCTGTGTTATGGGGACTGTCGAGAAGCGTCCGTTCGGTTGCCGTCACTGGCCGACGGGGGAGAAGGGTCGTTGGGTGGGTCAGCGACAGCAGTAGACGGCGCCGACCCGCAGCGGGCGCGCGCTCGCCGACTGAGCGGGGGCGCTGCCGATCACGACGAGGCTGAGCAGTCCGACGACGAGCAGGCGGGTGGTGGTGCGCATGGTGATCTCCTGGTGTGAGGGCTCTCAACTAGCAAGTAATTGAGAGTGTAAGAAGTTCGTGACCGATTTGGAGGGGTTCACGACAAAATCGAACCGGAGTGCAGGTGTGTCGGAGTTGACACGACACTTGACACGGCACTCAGCAAGCTCACGGCAGCAGAGTCGGGAAACGCGCGAGCCCCCGACCAGCGGACTGGTCGGGGGCTCGTGGTGGTCGGGCTGACAGGATTTGAACCTGCGGCCTCCTCGTCCCGAACGAGGCGCGCTACCAAGCTGCGCCACAGCCCGAAGGCGACGTCACTGTAGCCGACCGGGGGCTGCGCCACGAAACCGGGACCGCGGCCCTGCTCACTACTCGGGCGAGGTGAAGGTCAGCAGCGTCGCCTCCGGCCGGCAGAAGAACCGCACCGGGGCGTACGGAGAGGTGCCCAGCCCTGCCGAGACGTGCAGCCAGGACGCGCCGGGGACGCCGACCGGGGCCCCGGCCGGGTGCCGGTGCAGTCCCTTCACTCGGGCCGTCTCGAGGTCGCAGTTGGTGACCAGCGCTCCCACCCACGGCAGGCAGAGCTGCCCGCCGTGGGTGTGGCCGGCCAGGACCGCGTCGTAGCCGTCGGCGGTGAACTGGTCGAGCACCCGCAGGTACGGCGCATGGGTGACGCCCAGCCGGACGTCCGCCGACGCGTCGGCCGCACCAGCCACGGCGGACAGGTCGTCGTACTCCAGGTGCGGGTCGTCCACCCCGGCGAAGGCGAACCGGGTGCCCTTGACGACCAGCTCGTCGCGGCGGTTGGTCAGCCCCACCCAACCGCGCGCCTCGAAGGCAGCCGTGAGCTCCCCGGTCGGCAGCCGGGGTGTGTGGGTGCTGCGCCTGCCGTCGTCGGGCAGCAGGTAGCGCACCGGGTTGCGGGCCGTCGGGGCGAAGTAGTCGTTGGACCCCAGCACGTACACGCCGGGTAGGTCCAGGAGCCGGTCGAGCGCGTCCAGCACCACGGGCACCGCGTGCTGGTGGGCGAGGTTGTCGCCGGTGTTGACGACCAGGTCCGGCTCGAGGTCGGCGAGGCGGCGCACCCACCCGCGCTTGCGGCCCTGCGACGGCGTGAGGTGCAGGTCGGAGACGTGCAGCACCTTGACCGGCTCCCGGCCGGTCGGCAGCACCGGGACCCTCACCCGGCGCAGCGCGAACCACCGCACCTCGACGACGGCCCCCCACGCCAGGCCGGCGGCACCGGTCAGGGCGAGGGCGGCGCCGGCTCGGGCCGCCCCGCGCCAGGCAGGCGACGGGCCGCTGGACGGGACACTGGACTGGGCGCTGGGCGGGACCCGTGGGGAAGCCGGCACGGCACCAGGCTGCCACACGGGTGGGTGCCAGCAGCCATGGTGGCTGTCACACTGGCGCGGTGAGTGAGCTCAAGGACCGCCTCCGTACCGACCTGACGGCCGCGATGAAGTCCCGCGACAGCCTCAGGTCCTCCACCCTGCGCCTGCTGCTGTCGGCGGTGACCACTGCTGAGGTGGCCGGCAAGCAGCAGCGCGAGCTCGGCGACGACGAGGTCGTCGCGGTGCTCGGCACGGAGGCGAAGAAGCGGCGCGAGGCCGCCGCCGCGTTCGCCGACGCGGGCCGTGCCGAGAGCGCGGAGAAGGAACGAGCGGAGGCTGCGATCATCGCCGGCTACCTCCCCGACCAGCTCGACGACGCCGAGATCGAGGCGCTGGTCAGCGAGACCGTCGCCGAGCTGGGCGTGGCCGGGGACGGCCCACGGGCGATGGGCCGGGTCATGGGCGCGTTGCAGGCCAAGGTCAGGGGCCGAGCCGACGGCGCGGCCGTCGCTGCGGCCGTGCGCCGTCAGCTCGGTTGACCCGACCGGTCAGTTCTGCCCGTTGCCGTTGCCGTTGCCGTTGCCGTTCTGCTTTGGCTTGGGGGTGGCCTTGGGCTGCGGCTTGGCCTTGGCCGGGGCGGACGGCTTGGCCTGGGCCGACGGCTTGGCCTGCGTGGGTCTCGGCTCGGGCTTGGGTTGCGGCTTGGGGGTCGGCTTCGGTGCGACGTACGGCGTGCCGTCGGAGACGTAGATCGTCACCGTGCTTCCGGTGGGCGCCGTGCCGCCCGAGCCGGGGCTGAGGTAGGCCACCGTCCCCTGCGGGTTGCCGCTGTCGACCGTCGGGCCGACCACCGGGTCGAAGCCGGCCGCACGCAGCGCTGCCTGCGCCGACTCGATGCTCTGGCCGTACAGCGAGGGCACCGTCACGCTCTGGCCCTCGATGGTGCGCGGGTTGGGTCGTACGAAGGTCTTGTCGGGCAGCAGCGACTGCACGCGCTTCATCGCGTCACCCCAGATCGGTCCCGCGGTCGTCGACCCGTGGGCGCCGGAGATGTAGGTCCCCCCGACCGTCTGGTTGTTCAGCGACAACCACTGACCCTGTCGGTTGGCGCCAGCCACCATCGCGGCCGCCGCCATGTTGGGGGTGTACCCGACGAACCAGACCGCCTGGTTCGCGTTCGTGGTGCCGGTCTTCGCCGCGGACTGCTGTTCCAGGGTCAACCCGGCGGAGGCGCCGAAGCCGCCGGACTCCTGCACCCCGCGCAGGATGTCGTTGACCGCGTCGGCGACGTCGGCCCGCATCACCTGGTTGCACTGGGCGGGGTAGTCGGCGATGACCTTGCCACGGCTGCTGAGCACCTGCGTGACCGGCCGCGGCTCACAGTGCTTGCCGCGGGCGGCGAAGGTGGCGTAGGCGCCGGCCATCGTCAACGGGTTGGTGTCGGTGACGCCGAGGGTGAAGGGCGGGTAGACGTCGTTGGGGTCGACCTCGACCCCCATCGCCTTCGCGAGCCGCGCCGGCTTGCACAGCCCCGTGCGCAGCTCCAACTGGGCGAAGAAGGTGTTCACCGAGCGCTGGGTGCCGGTGTAGAGGTTGAACGTGCCCGCTCCGGTCGAGTTGGCCGGGTTCCACGTGTTGCTGCCCTGCAGGTAGCCGGTGCAGCCGCGGAAGCGGTTGACCGGCAGCGAGATGGACTGCGGCGAGTTGATGGTCGTCGAGAGCGGGATGCCCTGGGAGATCGCGGCGGAGAGCACGAACGCCTTGAACGTCGACCCGGCCTGGAAGCCGTTGGCGTCGCCGTACTCGCGCGGGACGACGTAGTTGAGGTAGGTCTCGCCCTTCTTGGCGTTCGCCCCCATCGGACGCGACTGGGCCAGCGCGCGCACCTGTCCGGTCCCCGGCTCGACCATGGCCAGGCCGCCGATGGCCCGGTCCCGGGGGTCGACGTGGGAGGACACCGACGCGTCGGCGGCGCGCTGGTAGCGCAGGTCCACGGTCGTCTTGATCGTCAGCCCGCCGCTGAACAGCAGCCGCCGCCGGTCCTCGACGGTCTTGCCGAGCGTCGGGTCCGCCAGCAGGTACTGCAGGGCGTAGTCGCAGAAGAAGGGGGCTCCGGAGGAGACACAGCCGTTCCGCACCGCCGTCACCTTGAGCCGGACCGGGCCGGCCTGCGCGCGGGCGGCCTCGCTCGCCGAGATGACGTTGAGCTCGGCCATCCGGGCCAGCACGGTGTCGCGGCGCTCGCGGGACCGCTCCAGGTTGTCGGTGGGGTCGTAGCCGGTGGGGTTCTTCACCAGTCCGGCCAGCAGTGCGGCCTCCGGCAGCGCGAGCGCGGAGGCGGGCTTGGAGAAGTAGTGCTGCGCGGCGGCCTCGATGCCGTAGGCACCGTCGCCGAAGTAGGCGATGTTGAGGTAGCGCTGCAGGATCCAGTCCTTGGAGTACTTGTCCTCGAAGGCGATGGCGTAGCGGAGCTCGTTGAGCTTGCGCTGGTAGGTGTCGGCGGTGGCCGCGACCTGCTCGGCCTTGGTCTTGGCCTGGTTCACCAGGGTCATCTTGACCATCTGCTGGGTGATCGAGGAGCCGCCCTGGGTGACCCCGTCGTTGGCCTGGTTGGTCACGAATGCCCGCAGCGTGCCCCGCAGGTCGAGGGCGCCGTGCTGGTAGAAGCGGTAGTCCTCGATGGCGATGAGCGCCTGGCGCATCACCGGAGCTACATCGGCCAGCGGCACGTTGACCCGGTTCTGGTCGTAGAGCGTCGCCATCGCCTTGCCGTTGGCACCCAGGATCCGGGTCCGCTGGGCCAGCGGCTCCGCCGACAGGTCGGAGGGCAGCTGGTCCATGCCGTCGGCGAGGGTGCGGGCCGAGAGCCCGGTCACGGCGGCGAACGGAAGCGCGAGGCCCGCGGTGAGCAGGCCCATCACGGCAGCCACGGCCACCATCACGCCGAGGTGGGACACGATGCCGGCAGGCTTCAGACGGTCGGGTCTGCGGGGTGACATGGGCTCCAGGCTACGTGACGGGGTGGTCTGGCATCACCTACCGCACGGTGAGCCGTCTGTCACGTAGGGGGTTCTCGGACGGCGTGGCGGCGGGCTACCCGCGACTAGTCACAACGGACTATCGAGCCCCTCGGGGACGCCCGTTTCTGTTGATGTGATCGCTCCCACCGGGCTGTGACGGTCCTGGAACGCAACTTGAGGAACTTTCGGTTGAACCTGCTAGTCCGTTGTGACCAGTTGAAGTTGCTCCCTCTGTGTCTGTTTCGCGAGGTCAATCATCTTTACCTTTTGACGAGGGGATTGACTCGAACGGCCCGCCTGGGAGGCGGGCCCTTTCTCGGAGGGACGAAGGCGATGTGGAACGAGGACTGGGCCGGCAAGGGCCTGTGCAACGAGGCGAAGCCGGACGAGCTGTTCGTGCGGGGTGCTGCCCAGAACCGGGCCAAGCAGCTGTGCGCGGGCTGCCCGGTGCGCACCGAGTGCCTCGCTGAGGCCCTCGACAACGAGATCGAGTGGGGCGTGTGGGGTGGCATGACCGAGCGCGAGCGCCGGGCCCTGCTCCGCCGCCGGCCGAACGTCACCTCGTGGCGGCGCCTGCTCGAGACCGCGATGCTGGACCACGCTGCCGCGGTGGCAGCCGAGTCCACCACCGCGCTCGTCCCCGCCTGACCCCGACCTCGTCCTGGCCGGCGTCACGGGCTGGGTCGCAGGCTGCGCCGGGTCCTGACGACCGGGGGTCGTGCGAGTACGCCGGGCGACCGGTGCTCACACCCTGCGGGACAGCAGGTCGCCGACCAGCCGGAGCCCGTCCAGATCGTGCACGTCGGTGGACAGCGCGGGCACGACGGTCGTCGGCACGTGAGGGTGGGCGGTGGTGAACCGCTGCCGCAGCCGGGTCTCCCGCGCCACGATGCGCGTCCGGTCCGCGTGCAGCCGCAGCAGCCCCGCGGTGAGCCCGGCGGTGTCGGAGCCGGTCCCGTTGTCGGGGCCCGCGTCGGGGCCCGCGTCGGGGCCCGCCTCGGGGCCCGCCTCGGGCTCGTCGAGCCGCTCGGCCGCTGCCGCGGCCTGCTCCGCGGAGAGCCGCCCCTGCGGTGGCCGACTGGCACGGTTGACGACCAGCCCGGCCAGTGGCATCCGCTCCTCGTCCAGCCGCTCGACGAAGAACGCCGCCTCGCGCAGGGCGTCCGGCTCGGGCGCCGCGACGACCAGGAAGGCCGTCCCCTGCGCCTGGAGCAGCTGATAGGTCCGCTGCGCCCGCGCCCGGAAGCCCCCGAAGAGCGTGTCGAGCGCCGCGACGAACGACTGCACGTCGCGCAGCATCTCCCCTCCGAGGATCTTCGCCAGCGAGTTCGTCACCAGGCCCAGACCCGCCGTCATCAGTCTCGCCGGTCCCCGGGCGGGCGTCAGCAGCAACCGGATGAAGCGTCCGTCCAGGAAGCTGGAGAGCCGCTCGGGGGCGTCGAGGAAGTCCAGCGCGGAGCGCGACGGCGGCGTGTCCACGACCACCAGGTCCCACCGCCCGGACGAGACCGCGTCGGCGTGCAGCTGGCCGAGCTTCTCCATCGCCATGTACTCCTGGGTGCCCGCGAACGAGCTGGACAAGGCGACGTAGAACGGGTTGGCCAGGATCTGCGCCGCCTTCTCCGGGGACGCCTGACTCTCCACGACCTCGTCGAAGGTGCGCTTCATGTCGAGCATCATGGCGTCGAGGGAGCCGCCTGCCCCCTCCTCGGCACCCTCGACCGGCCGGACCCCCGGGACGGGCCGGGGGACGTTGTCGAGGGTCTCGATGCCCATCGACTGCGCCAGCCGACGGGCCGGGTCGATGGTCAGCACCACGACCTTGCGGCCCCGCTCGGCGGCGGTCAGCGCCAACGCCGCCGACGTGGTGGTCTTTCCGACCCCGCCGGCACCGCAGCACACGATGATCCGGGTCGCCGGGTCGGCCAGCAGGGCGTCGACGTCCAGCTCAGGCGCGCCGTCGACGCGCGCGACGAGCGGCCCGACCCGGGACGGGGTGCGGCTCACGTCTGGCCGCCGCGGGTCGGCGGGGTCGCCTCGGACGCGCTCATGCCATCCCCTGCCTGCACAGCTCGGCGGCGAGCTCGTAGAGCCCACCGAGGTCGATGCCGTCCGGCAGCCGGGACAGCTCGTAGTGCGGGACCCCGAGGTCGCGGACCCGGACACGCTGACTGTCCTCCAGCTCGCGGCGCTCGGCGTGCTCCCGGGCCTCGGCGAGCAGACCCTCGACCAGTGGCGCGGTGGTCCGGACGCCGACCCGCTCCAGGTCGCGCCGCAGCGTGTCGGCGTCCAGCCGGCCCCCCATCACCCGGTCGCGCTCGGCGCCGTCCAGCTCGGGTCGCCGCGACAGGTTGACCACGACCCCGCCGACGGGGAGGCCGACCGCACGCAGCTCGGCGATGCCGTCGGTGGTCTCCTGCACCGGCATCTCCTCCAGGACGGTGACCAGATGGACCCTCGTCAGCTCCGACCGCAGCAGCCCCATGACGTTGTCGGCCTGGTTGCGGATCGGACCGACCCGGGCGAGGCCGGCCAGCTCGCCGTTGACGTTGAGGAACTGGGCGATCCGGCCGGTCGGGGGCGCGTCGAGCACGACCGCGTCGTAGTGCCGCGCGTTCTTCGTGCGCCGGTTGCGGTGGACCGCCTCGAACACCTTCCCGGTGAGCAGCACGTCGCGGACGCCCGGAGCGACGGTGGTGGCGAAGTCGATGACCCCGAACCGGTCGAGGGCCTTGCCGGCCCGGCCCAGGTGGTAGTACATCGCGAGGTACTCCAGGAGCGCCTCGCGCAGGTCCACCGCGAGCGCGTACACCTCGCCCCCGTCGTCCGGCGCGGCGACCAGCCGGCGTTCCTCGTACGGCAGCGGCGGCACGTCGAACAGCTGCGCGATGCCCTGGCGTGCCTCGACCTCGCACAGCAGCACCGTCTTGCCCCGTGACGCCAGCGCCAACGCGAGCGCGGCGGCCACCGTCGTCTTCCCGGTGCCTCCCTTGCCGGTCACGACGTGGAGGCGCACGCCGTCGAAGTCGCCGGTGGGCGAGGGCGTCTGGCTCACGCTGGGAGGTTAGCCCGCCCGTCCCAGGCGGTGGCGGCCACGGCCCGCAGCGGCCCCCGGTGCGCTCGCCGGCGGTGGCGTCCTACGGCCGACCTGGGCGCGGCACCGGGCCGCGCGAGTGTCGAGCCTCATGTACCGGCGTCACAAGCACGACGCCCGCGGGTGTGGCCCGTGCCGGTGGGAGGGCCGCAGCGGGCGTGGCTAGGGTGAGAGCGCCGGGTCGGACGACTCGGGGAAGAGAGGTCCGGTACTCGTGGACAAGGTGGTCGCAACTGCCGCCGAGGCCGTCGCCGACGTGGCGAGCGGCTCGACGATCGCGGTCGGGGGCTTCGGTCTGTGCGGCATCCCGACGGTGCTCATCAACGCGCTGCTCGAGCAGGGCGCCGACGAGCTCGAGGCGGTGTCGAACAACTGCGGGGTGGACGAGGTGGGCCTGGGGGTGCTGCTCTACAACCGCCGGATCCGCCGGATGATCTCCTCCTACGTCGGCGAGAACAAGGAGTTCGCCCGGCAGTACCTCCAGGGGGAGGTCGAGGTCGAGCTCACGCCGCAGGGCACCCTGGCGGAGCGGATGCGGGCGGGGGGCACCGGGATCCCGGCGTTCTTCACCGCGACGGGCGTCGGCACCCAGGTCGCCGAGGGCGGGCTGCCGTGGCGCTACGACGACGCGGGCAACGTGACCGTGGCCTCGCCGGCCAAGGAGGTCCGGGTCTTCGACACCCCCGACGGGGAGAAGGAGTTCGTGCTGGAGCGCGCCATCGTCGCCGACTTCGGCCTGGTTCGGGCCTGGAAGGGCGACCGCCACGGCAACCTCGTGTACCGGCAGTCCGCCCGCAACTTCAACCCGCTGGCCGCCATGTGCGGACGCGTCGGCATCGCCGAGGTCGAGCAGCTCGTGGAGCCCGGCGAGATCGCCCCGGACGACGTCCACACCCCCGGCGTCTTCGTGCGGCGGGTCGTCGAGCTGACCGAGGACCAGGTCGCCGACAAGCGGATCGAGAAGCGCACCACCCGTCCCCGCCCGAACGTCGAGGAGTCCTGATGCCCTGGTCACGCGAGGAGATGGCGGCCCGCGCCGCCTCGGAGCTCGAGGACGGCTCCTACGTCAACCTCGGCATCGGTCTGCCCACGATGGTGCCCAACTACGTCGACGACGACGTCGAGCTGGTGCTGCAGTCCGAGAACGGCATCCTCGGCGTCGGCGCCTACCCCTACGAGGGCGAGGAGGACGCCGACCTCATCAACGCCGGCAAGGAGACCGTCACGCTGCGCAAGGGGGCGTCCTTCTTCGACTCCGCCACCTCGTTCGGGATGATCCGCGGTGGCAAGATCGACGCCGCGATCCTGGGCGCGATGCAGGTCTCGGCGGCCGGCGACATCGCGAACTGGATGATCCCCGGGAAGATGGTCAAGGGCATGGGTGGCGCGATGGACCTGGTCCACGGCGCCAAGCGGGTGATCGTGCTGATGGAGCACGTCGCCAAGGACGGCTCCTACAAGATCGTCGAGGAGTGCTCGCTGCCCTACACCGGCAAGGGCGTGGTGCAGCGCATCATCACCGACCTGGGGGTCATCGACGTCCACCCGGCCGACCCGCTCAGCGGCGAGGGCGGCGGCCTGTCGCTGGTGGAGCTGGCCCCCGGCGTGACCGAGGACGAGATCCGGGAGAAGACCGAGCCCCCCCTCCGCTGAGGGGTCACTGCCGCGGCCGTTGTGTCGGCGTGTCGAGGAGAAGCTGACTCCTCGACCAGGCTCGGCCCTCCTCACGGCGTACGGCGCAGCCGCTCGGCGAGCGTGAGCCGCGCCCACGCGACTCCGGCGCGGACGACGGCGACGACCAGGCCGGGGTGGGCGAGGACCTGCTCGCGTCCGACGACGTCGCCCAGCCACCCGCCGCCTGCGTGAGGGTGAGCGGCGCGTCGAACGACAGGTGCCGGCAGTGTCGACGGGCGGGGTCGGGTCCATCCCGACACGGTGCCGCGGCGCCGGCGCCACGTGCTCGCTGTCCACAGCGCCGGTGCCCGCGAGGAGTCGGCTCTTCGTCGGGATGCCGCCAGCACCCCCGAGTGAGTGACCCCCCGGCGGAGGGGGCCTAGAGGTCCGGGTGCTTGGTGGCCACCCGGTAGAACCCGGAGTGGAACACCAGCGGCTCGCCGCCGGGAGCCTCGAAGGACTCGATCTCGCCGAGGAGCACGACGTGGTCGCCGGCGTCGAGGCGCTGGGTGCGACGGCACACGAAGTGGGCGACGGTGTCCTCGAGCAGCGGCAGTGGCCCGGGCCGCAGCCGGACCCCGTCGAACTTGTCCGCGCCCGAGGCGGAGAACTGCCGGGAGAGGTGGTGCTGGTCGGCGGCCAGGACGTTGACCGCGAAGCGCTCCGCGCGCTCGAACGCCGCCGTCGACGGGGACGAGCGGGCGGCGGCCCACATCACCAGCGGCGGGGCCAGCGAGACCGACGTGAACGAGTTCGCGGTCATCGCGTAGCGGGTCCCGGTGTCGTCGACGGTGGTCACGACGGTGACGCCGGTCGCGTACTGGCCCAGGGCCCGGCGCAGGTCCCGTGGGTCGAAGGGGCCGGCCTCCGCCTCACGGGCCTCGTCGAGGAACACCCGCGCCTGCGCCGGGTCGAACCACCACGGGTCGAAGAGCCGGGCGTCGTCGAAGCCGGCGGCGATCCGCTCGGCGACGACCGGGTGCCGGGTCGCCGCGTCCACGACACGGCGCTGGTGCGGCAGCGACGGCTGCAGCCAGGAGTTCGTCCAGGCCGTCGCCCACCGAGCCCAGCCACGCCAGAAGTTCTCGAAGGTGCGCTGCATCCACGCGGCGTCGAACGGGCCGTCGTGCGCCGAGATGGCCTCCAGGTAGAAGGCCGCGGACTTCGTCGCGTTGTTCGCCCCCTGGCTGGTGAGCGGGTCGTTCAGGACCGCGACGTCGGCCATCGCCAGGACGACGGCGCCGCTGGGCAGGACGCCGACGGGGTGACGCACCGCCGGGACGATCCGCCCGCGCAGCACCGCGCGGTCGTCCACCAGCCGTGCTTGCGCCAGCCGCGCGGCCTCTGCGGGGAAGTGCCGGGTCAGCAGCTCACCGAGCCGGGCCCGGTGCTGCGCCGGGGTCTCGACGTCGTCCCAGGCGTCCAGCGGCCCGCCGGGGACGCCCTCGACGACGACGACGTCGCAGGGGCCGTCCACCGTCAGCGCGGGCGCGGTGAAGCACTCGCCCACCCCTTCCAGGCACGCGTAGCGCAGCTCGCTGGACGGCGTCGCGCCGCGCAGGTAGGTCAGTGCCGCGACCCGCTGCGCCCGGTCGTACGGCGACCGGGCCACGTCGACCTCGAACAGCGAGGACAGCCCGCCCCGACCTGTGGACACCACGACCAGGTCGTGGTCGCGCGCCAGCGTCTCGAGGTCGTCGACGGTCGCGGCGCGGACCAGCAGCGTGCCACCGCGGCGCTCGACCTCGGCGAGCAGCAGCGGCAGCCGCACCCGTTGGTCCACCGAGCGCGCCGGGACCGGCAGCCGCGTCCTGAAGGACGCGACCGACCCGTCCGAGCGGTGCGTGACGTAGCTCATCTCCTCGACCGCCGGCGCCGGCGGCAGCAGCTCGGTGATGCCGAGCGCGTCCTCGACCTCCAGCGCCGACTCGAAGGTCACCTGGCTGGAGAGCACCGAGCCCGCCCCGATCTCGGCCGCCGTCCGGTCGGAGACCAGCGTGACGTCGTAGCCGCCGCGGACCAGGCCGAGCGCCAGCGCCGTGCCGGCCGGCCCGGCGCCGACGACCGCGATCCGGGGGGTGGAGGTCATGCCGCACACGATCCCACTCACGCTCCACCGCCCGGCGGTCGGTCACCGGCCCGCTACGCCGACCCCCCGGCTGACCGCAGCGCCCGGCGCTGGGCCACCGCCGGGGCCGGCACGGACCCCACGCCAGCCGTCGAGGTCGCGGCACCGGCAGGGACTAGAGTCGCGGCCATGACGAGATGGGAATACTTCACCGCACCTCTCCTGGTGCACGCCACCAAGCAGATCCTCGACAACTTCGGCCAGGACGGCTGGGAGCTCGTGCAGGTGGTCCCGGGCATGAACCCGGAGAACCTCGTCGCCTACTTCAAGCGGCCCGTGCAGTGAGCACCCCGGAGGAGCGGCTTGCGGCCCTGGGCCTGGCCGTCCCGGAGGTCGCCGCCCCGGTGGCGGCCTACGTGCCCGCCGTGCGGAGTGGCAACCACGTCTACACCTCCGGTCAGCTGCCGATGCGCGACGGCCGGCTGCTGGCTACCGGCAAGGTCGGGGCCGAGGTGAGTGCGGAGGAGGCGGTGCAGTGCGCGCGGCAGTGTGCGCTCAACGCGCTGGCCGCCGTCCGCGCCGAGATCGGCGAGCTGTCCGCGGTCCGGCGCGTCGTGAAGGTGGTGGCGTTCGTGGCGTCGACCCCCGACTTCACGGGCCAGCCGACTGTGGCCAACGGCGTCTCGGAGCTGCTCGGGGAGGTGTTCGGTGACCTCGGCCGGCACGCTCGTAGCGCCGTCGGCGTCCCGGTGCTGCCGTTGGACGCGCCGGTCGAGGTCGAGCTCCTCGTCGAGGTGTAGCCCGTGGACCCGGCCCAGCGGCTGCCGGAGCGCACGGCGCGCGACGCTCGCGCCTTCGCCGCGGCGGGCCGGGAGCCGGTCGAGGCGAGGCACGCCTCGACCGTGGTGCTCCTGCGAGACGGCGACGGGCTGCCCGGCGGCATCGAGGTCTACCTGCTGCGCCGGCACGTCGGCATGGCCTTCGCCGCCGGCATGTGCGTCTTCCCCGGTGGTGGCGTGGACCCCCGCGACTTCGACGCCGAGGTGGGGTGGGTCGGTCCGTCGGCCCTTGACTGGGCCCGGCTGCTCGGCACCGGTGAGGCGCTCGCCCGGGCACTGGTCTGCGCCGCGGTGCGGGAGACCTTCGAGGAGTCCGGGGTGCTGCTGGCAGGCCCCACGGCCGACACGGTGGTCGCCGACACCACCGGGGCGGGCTGGGAGGCCGACCGCCGGACGCTGGAGCGACGCGAGGTCTCCTTCACCGACGTGCTGGCCCGTCGCGGGCTGCGGCTGCGCACCGACCTGCTGCGGCTGTGGGGCTCGTGGCGGACCCCGGACTTCGAGCCGCGCCGTTTCGACGCCCGGTTCTTCGTCGCCGAGCTCCCCGCGGGGCAGTGCACCCGCGACGTGTCGACCGAGTCCGACCACGTCGTGTGGCTGCCGGTGCGTGCCGCGCTGCGGGCTGTCGCCGCGTCCGAGATGCTGATGCTGTCGCCGACGTACTGCACCTGCGCAGAGCTCTACGACTTCACCGCGCCGAGCCAGGTGCTGAGGGCGGCCGCCGACCGGGACCTCGAGCCCGTCGAGCCGCGGGTGCTGCTCGGCGACGGCGAGGTCCCCGACCGGCTGTGGCTCCCCGACCGGCTGGTCCGGCTCGGTCGCGACGTGACCGCCCGGCTACAGCCGTGACCGGCCCGGGGGACCTGGCCGGGCCGTCGTGGAGGGGTGGACGGTTCGGGGAGCGCGGCCGCTGCGTGCTGGCCCCCAACGCCGGGACCATGACCCTCGACGGCACGAACACGTGGGTGCTTCGCGAGACGGGCGCCGCTCGCGCCGTGGTGATCGACCCAGGACCGCCCGACCCGGCCCATCTGGACCGGGTCGCGGCGTACGCCGGGCAGGTGGCGGTGGTGCTGCTCACCCACGGTCACCTCGACCACGCCGAGGCCGCGCGGTCCTTCGCGGAGCGGATGGGGTGCGGCGTCCGCGCGCTCGACCCGGCGCAGCGGCTGGGGTCCGAGGGACTCGGCGACGGTGACGTGGTCGCCGTGGACGGTCTGGAGCTGCACGTGGTCGCGACCCCGGGCCACACCTCGGACTCGCTGTCGTTCGTGGTCCCGGCGGAGCGTGCGGTGCTGACCGGGGACACCGTGCTGGGTCGCGGCACGACCGTCGTGGCCCACCCGGACGGGCAGCTCGGTGCCTACCTGGGCTCGCTGCACCGGTTGCGGGCACTGACCGACCAGCAGGACCTGACCGCGGTGTGGCCGGGCCACGGGCCGGTGCTCGACGACGCCGCCGCGGTGCTGGAGCGGTACCTGGAGCACCGCCGCGACCGGCTCGAGCAGGTCCGGGAGGCGCTGCACGCCCTCACCGAGCAGCCGCAGGGCCAGCAGGCCACCGTACCGGGGGAGGGGCTGGCCCGGCGGGTGGTGGAGCGGGTGTACGCCGACGTCGACGAACGGCTGTGGGGTGCGGCCGAGCTCAGCGTGAGAGCGCAGATCGACTATCTGCGCCGCCCCCCGCGTTGAGTTGAGAGGGCACCCGTGGTCAGTTGAGAGGGCACCCGTGGTCCGTTGAGACGTCAGTCCTGGTCCTACGAGGCGTCAGCCGTGGTGTACGCCGACGCGATGCGGTCTCGAGCGAGCCACCAGTGACGGCTCAACGGACCACCAGTGACGGCTCAACGGACCACGAGTGACGGGTCAACGGGAGCGGCGCGACATCCGCTCCATGTCCATGATCACGACCGAGCGCGGCTCGAGGCGCAGCCACCCGCGGCTGGCGAAGTCGGCCAGCGCCTTGTTGACGGTCTCGCGCGAGGCGCCCACCAGCTGGGCGAGCTCCTCCTGGGTCAGGTCGTGGTGGACGTGGACGCCGTCGTCGGCGGTGCGCCCGAACCGGTCGGCCAGGTCCAGCAGGGCCTTCGCGACCCGCCCCGGCACGTCGGAGAACACGAGGTCGGCGACCACGTCGTTGGCCTTGCGCAACCGGCCGGCCAGCTGCGTGAGCAGCCCGCGGGCGACCGCGGGGCGGCCGTCGAGCCAGCGCAGCAGGTCCTCGTGGGAGAGCGAGGAGAAGACGGTGTCGGTGACCGCGGTGACGGTGGCCGATCGGGGGCCCGGGTCGAACAGCGACAGCTCGCCGAACATCTGCCCCGGTCCCAGGATCGCCAGCAGGTTCTCCCGGCCGTCCGAGGAGGTCCGGCCCAGCTTCACCTTGCCCTCGGCGACGATGTAGAGCTTGTCGCCCTCGTCACCCTCGTGGAACAGCACCTCGCCGCGGCGCAGCCGGCTGTCGGCCATCGAGGCCCGCAGCGCGGTCGCGGCCTCGTCGTCGAGAGCGCTGAACAGCGGTGCTTGGCGGAGCGCGTCGTTGTCCACAGTGGGGTCCTCCCGGATACCGGTGCAGCCGCCGGGCCGGGGCACGGCGGAGGTTCAGGTCACAGTCTGTCGTATCGGCACCCGGTTGCACCAAGGCGGGGCCGAGGTCGACCCGTCCCGGCTGGCTACCCTGGCCGCGTGCCCGACACCAGCTTGGTCCGCCGCGCCCGCAAGATCGACCGGGTGCTCGCCGAGACCTACCCGCAGGCTCGCTGCGAGCTGGACTTCGACAACCCGTTCGAGCTGCTGGTGGTGACGGTGCTGTCGGCGCAGACCACCGACCGCCGGGTCAACGCGGTGCGACCGGCGCTGTTCGCCGCCTATCCGGACGCCACCGCGATGGCGGCGGCCGAACGGGACAGGCTCGAGGCGATCGTCATGCCGACCGGCTTCTTCCGGGCCAAGACCGAGTCGCTGCTCACGCTGTCCCAGGCTCTGGTGGAGCGTCACGACGGCGAGGTCCCCGCCCGGCTGGAGGACCTGGTGCGACTGCCCGGGGTCGGCCGGAAGACCGCCAACGTGGTGCTCGGGAACGCGTTCGGCATCCCCGGTATCACCGTGGACACCCACTTCGGCCGGCTGGCCCGCAGGTTCGGCTGGACCGAGCAGACCGACGCGGTCAAGGCCGAGCACGAGGTCGGCGCGCTGTTCCCGAAGAAGGACTGGACGATGCTCTCGCACCACCTGATCTGGCACGGCCGCCGGGTCTGCCACGCCCGGAACCCGGCGTGCGGTGCCTGTCCGGTCGCCCGCTGGTGCCCGTCCTACGGCGAGGGGCCCACCGACGCCGTGCGCGCCGCGGCGCTGGTGCGCACGGAGGGACGGGCATGACCCGTGCGGCCCGCGGTCGTGCCTCGCGGCTGCGGGTCCCGCCGATGGCCCAGCCGGTGGCCCTGCTGCTGGCCGCCCTGCTGCTCGTCGGCTGCTCGACCGGACCAGCAGGCACCGGAGCCTCGGGGTCGCGGACGCTCCCCGCCCGGGCCGACACCGCGGGGGTGGACGTCGACACCCCGGCGCTGCGCGCCCTCAAGCAGAAGGCCGGGATCGAGCCCTGTCCGGCCAGCACAGCCGGCCCCGTCGCTGCCGGCGCAGGGCTGCCCGACGTGACGCTGCCGTGCCTTGGGGGCGGGCGGGACGTGGCCCTGGCCGGGCTGCGCGGGCCGATGGTGGTGAACCTGTTCGCGCAGTGGTGCGGGCCGTGCCGCGAGGAGCTGCCCTATTACCAGCGGCTCCACGAGAAGGCCGGCGACCGGCTGCGGGTGCTGGGCCTGGACTACCTCGACACCCAGCCCGAGGCGGCGCTGATGCTGGCCCGGGAGACCGGCGTCACCTACCCGCTCGTCGCCGACCCCGGTGGCGAGGTCCGCGGGCCGCTGCGGGCCCGGGGGCTGCCCGGGATCGTGTTCGTGGCCGCCGACGGGACCGTCGCTGCGGTCGAGTACCGGGTGGTCTCCTCCTACGCCGAGCTGCGTGACCTGGTCAGCGCCCGGCTGGGGGTCCGGCTGCCGGCCTGACCTGCGCCGCGGCCGACGCCCGGGACGCACAGGGGCGGTCGGTAGGCTCACCCCGTGCCCAGCCCCGCCCCGTCCTCGCTGCCCGCGTGGCTCGAGCCGGTACGTCGCGAGGCGCCGAGGGTCCCGGTCGAGGCGTTCACCCGGTTCACCGCCCCGGAGGGGACGACCACGCGCGAGGGCGCGGTCCTGATGCTGTTCGGGGAGGGACAGCGGGGCCCCGACCTGCTGCTGACCGAGCGGGCCCACGACATGCGGTCGCACCCCGGGCAGGTGTCCTTCCCCGGCGGCTCGGTCGACCCAGGCGACCACTCCCCGGAGCATGCCGCGCTGCGGGAGGCGCAGGAGGAGACCGGGATCGACCCCGCCGGGGTGCTGGTGTTCGCGTCCCTGCCCCGGCTGTGGCTGCCGCCCAGCAACTTCACGGTGACGCCGGTGCTGGGCTGGTGGCACACCCCGACCGAGGTGGGCGTGGTCGACCCCGCCGAGGTCCACGCCGTCTACCGGGTCCCGATCGCTGAGCTGCTCGACCCTGCCCACCGGATCTCGGTGCGGCACCCCTCGGGCTGGACCGGGCCGGGGTTCCTCATCGGCGACGACAAGGACCTGATCCTGTGGGGCTTCACCGCCGGCATCATCTCCCGGCTCTTCGACCGGCTCGGCTGGACCCGGGACTGGGACCCCTCGACGGTGCGCCACCTGCCCGACCACATGCTGGCCGCGGACACCGGGCTCCGGTCCCGCCAGACGGCGCCGGACGCGCTCCGGCGCGAGCGGTGAGGGTCGCCGGGTGAACGTGCTCGACATGATCCTGCTGGTGCTGGTGCTGGCCTACGCGGTCTCCGGCTACTGGCAGGGCTTCATCACCGGCGCGTTCGCCACGGCCGGCCTCCTCTCCGGCGGGATCCTCGGCATCTGGCTGGCGCCACAGCTGCTGGCCAGGTTCCCGCCGGCGCTGTGGGTGTCCTTGGCGGCACTGTTCGTGGTGCTGGTCTGCGCCTCGTTCGGGCAGGCCGCGCTGCAGTTCATCGGCAGCCGGATCAGGTCCCGGATCACCTGGCAGCCGGTCCGGTCCCTGGACGCCATCGGCGGCGCGGCGCTCAGCATGGCCGCGGTGCTGGTCGTGGCGTGGGCGCTCGGGGTGGCGATCAGCGGGGCCCGGCTGCCCTGGGCGACGCAGCAGGCCCAGGAGTCCGTGGTGCTCAAGCGTGTCGACCGGGTCATGCCGCCGCGGGCGACGCGGACCCTCGACCAGTTCAACGAGGTCGTCGGCGCCAGCTTCTTCCCGCGGTACCTGGAGCCGTTCGCCCCGGAGCGGATCAACGCCGTCGAGGCGCCGTCTCCCCGTGTGGCCTCGGATCCCGACGTGGTGCGCGCGGGCAACAGCGTCTACAAGATCCGCGGCGAGAACTCCTGCCGCCGCGGGGTGGAGGGCAGTGGCTTCCTGTTCGGGCCGGGCCGCGTGATGACCAACGCGCACGTGGTGGCGGGGGTCGACCGCCCCGACGTCATGGTGGGGGACCGGGAGATGCCGGCACGGGTCGTCTACTACAACTCCGACATCGACATCGCGGTGCTCTCGGTGCGGGGGCTGACCGCCACGCCGCTGCGCTTCGACCGCGACGGCCGGCCCCGACAACCGGCCGCGGTGCTCGGCTACCCCCAGGACGGGCCGTACGACGTCCGCGCCGCCCGGATCCGCAGCGAGCAGAGGCTCCGGAGCCCGGACATCTACAACGAGGGGACGGTGGTGCGCGAGGTCTACTCGGTGCGAGCCACGGTCCGTCCCGGCAACTCCGGCGGACCGTTGGTCTCCACGGCCGGGCGCGTGCTGGGGGTCGTCTTCGCGGCCTCGGTGAAGGACAGCGAGACCGGCTACGCCCTCACCGCCGACCAGGTGGCCCAGGCCGCGGCCACGGGGCTCAC
Source organism: uncultured Actinomycetota bacterium (assembly GCA_963781695.1). Lineage (GTDB taxonomy): Bacteria > Actinomycetota > Actinomycetes > Propionibacteriales > Nocardioidaceae > Nocardioides_B. Next base: position 32,246 of record CAWAGE010000003.1, on the reverse strand, counting down.
CTCGAGCCGGCCCGTCCCGACCGGCCGGTGCGAGTGACCGGGCACGCTCAGCCCGGCGGCCCCGTCTCGGCCAGCCAGTCGAGGAGCACCTCGGCGAACCGTTGCGGGTCCTCCTCGGGGGCGAAGTGCCCGGCACCGGCGAGCCGGTGCTCGCGCAGCGGCCCGCGCACGTAGCGCCGGGACCCGTCGAGGGCGTGGACCGGCACCGCCGGGTCCTGCCCACCGCTGACCAGGCAGACCGGCTGCTCGACGGGAACCCGCATGCGGGCGTCGAACCGGTGCCCGTCCGAGCGGAGTCGCGAGCGCAGCAGCCAGCGGTGGTACTCCAGGGCGCAGTGCGAGGACGGCCACAGCGAGATCGCCCGCTGGTAGGTGGCCAGTGTCTGCTCGTCGGGGAACCCCGACCCCGGTGCGCTCCACGCCGACAGGTGGTCCCGGAGCGCGGCACCGGAGCCGGCGGCCAGCCTGCGCTCGGGCAGCATCGGCACCTGCATGACGAGCAGGTGTCGCAGCGCGGTCCTCGCTCGGCCCCGGCGCAGGCACGACAGCATCGCCAGCGGGTGCGGCGCGGCGACCGTGCAGAGCCGACGGACCTCGCGGGGGTGGATCGTGGCGGCCGCCCAGCCGACGTACCCGCCCCAGCCGTGACCCACGACCGTGGCGTCGCGGGCGCCGAGGGCCTTGATGACGGCGGCCACGTCACCGGCCAGGGTCACCGGGTCGTAGCCGTCAGGGGTCTTGTCGGAGCCGCCGTAGCCGCGCAGGTCCATCGCCACGGCTCGGTGCCCGGCATCGGCCAGCACCGGCAGCTGGTGCCGCCAGGCCCACCAGAACTGGGGGAAGCCGTGGAGCAGCAGCACCGGCGGACCGGTGGCGGGTCCTGCCTCCACCACATGGAACCGGGCCCCGTTGGCAGCGACGTGACGGTGCTGCCAGGGGCCCGGGATCTCGACGCCGTGAGGCGTCTCAGCCACGCTTGAGGATGTTCTTGGTCTCCTGGGCCTGGTGGATCGCCCGCTCCGGGGCACGGACCTGCTTGACCTTGCGGAGACCGAGGAACGCGAGCAGACCGGCCAGCAGCAGGTACAGGACGAACACGATGAGGAACGAGAACGCCAGCCCGAGGCCGGTCAGGTTGATGAAGTACGCGATCGAGACCGACAGCATGATGATCGCGAGCACGCCGAGGAAGGCGGCGCCGGCGAAGAGGCCGAGGCCGAGACCGCCGGCCTTGACGCTGAGCCGGAGCTCGGACTTGGCCAGCGCGATCTCCTGGCGGATCAGGCTGGAGACGTCTCGGCTGGCGTCGGCGACCAGCCGTCCGATGGTCGGGTCGTCCTTGCTGGGAAGATCCGGTCGGGTGCGGACAGGCTGCGTGGGGGGTGCGTCGCTCATGGTGCCTCCTTCGTGCCCGCACCCTACCGTCGCCAAACGCCGGCCGGTCGCGCGGCGGCCTCAGTCGTCCTCGCCGGCACCCTGCTTGAGGTTGTCGGAGATGATGTCCATGACGGTGGAGTCGGCCAGGGTGGTCACGTCGCCGACCTCGCGGTCCTCCGCGACGTCGCGCAGCAGCCGGCGCATGATCTTGCCGGAGCGGGTCTTGGGCAGTTCGGAGACCACCATGACCTGGCGCGGTCGGGCGATCTTGCCGATCTGTCTCGCGACGTGCTCCCGCAGCTCGGAGACGATGTCCTCGCCCCCGTCGCCCGCCGAGTCCCGCAGGATCACGAACGCGCACACCGCCTGGCCGGTGTCGGCGTCCTTGGCTCCCACCACCGCCGCCTCGGCGACCTTCGGGTGGGAGACCAGCGCCGACTCGATCTCTGTCGTGGACAGCCGATGGCCGGACACGTTCATCACGTCGTCGACGCGGCCTAGCAGCCAGATGTCGCCGTCCTCGTCCAGCTTGGCGCCGTCGCCTGCGAAGTACATGTCGTCGAAGCGGGACCAGTAGGTGTCCTTGAACCGCTGGTCGTCGCCCCAGATGGTCCGCAGCATGGCCGGCCATGGCTCGGTCAGCACCAGATAGCCGCCCTCGCCGTTGCCGACGGGCTGGCCGGTGTCGTCGACCACCGACGCCGAGATGCCGGGCAGCGCCTTCATCGCGGAGCCGGGCTTGCCCGAGGTCACGCCGGGGAGCGGGCTGATCATCAGCTGGCCGGTCTCGGTCTGCCACCAGGTGTCGACGATGGGGCAGCGGCCACCGCCGATGACCTCCCGGTACCACATGTAGGCCTCGGGGTTGATCGACTCACCGACCGAGCCGAGCAGCCGCAGCGACGAGAGGTCCGCCTTCTCGGGGATCTCCCTGCCCCACTTCATGAACGTCCGGATCGCCGTCGGCGCGCAGTAGAGGATGGTGACGCCGTACTTGTCGATGATCTCCCACCAGATGCCCTTGTGCGGGGTGTCCGGGGTGCCCTCGAACATCACCGAGGTGGTCCCGTTCGCGAGCGGGCCGTAGACGATGTAGGAGTGCCCGGTGACCCAGCCGATGTCGGCTGCCGTCCAGTACACGTCGTCGTCCTTGAGGTCGAAGACGGACCAGTGCGAGTACGACGTGCCGACCAGGTAGCCGCCGGTGGTGTGCAGGATGCCCTTCGGCTTGCCGGTGGTGCCGGAGGTGTACATGACGTAGAGCGGGTGCTCGGAGTCGAAGGCCTCCGGTACGTGCTCGGTGCTCTGGCGCCCCACGACGTCGTCCCACCACAGGTCGCGGCCCTCGGTCCAGTCGACGTCCTGACCGGTGCGCCGCACCACCAGCACGGAGCGGACGTCGGGGCACTTCTCGAGGGCCTCGTCGACGGCTGGCTTCAGCCCGGCCGCCGAGCCGCGCCGGTAGCCGCCGTCGGCGGTGATGACCACCCGGGCGTCGCAGTCCTGGATCCGGTCGGTGAGCGCCTGGGAGGAGAAGCCGCCGAAGACGACGGTGTGCGGTGCCCCGACGCGGGCGCACGCCAGCATCGCCACCACGGTCTCGGGGATCATCGGCATGTAGATCGCGACGCGGTCGCCGGCCTCCACCCCGAGCTCGGTGAGCGCGTTGGCGGCCTGGCAGACCTCGTCCTTGAGCTGGGCGTAGGTGACGTCGCGGGTGTCGCCCTCGGGCTCGCCCACCCAGTGGTAGGCGACCCGGTCGCCGTTGCCGGCCTCCACGTGCCGGTCGACGCAGTTGTAGGCGGCGTTGACCTTGCCGCCGACGAACCACTTCGCGAACGGCGGGTCGCTCCAGTCCAGCACGTCGGTGAACGGCTCGGCCCAGGTGATGCGCTCGGCCTGCTTGCCCCAGAACGCCAGCCGGTCGCGATCAGCCTCCTCGTAGGCCTCGGCGGTGACGTTGGCGTGCTCGGCCAGGTCGGCGGGCGGGTCGAAGTGCCGCTCCTCGTGCATCAGGTTGGACAGGCCGGCCTTGTCGCTGTCGCTCACGACGGTCTCCTTCGGTGCTTCGACGGTTCGGGCGGGTGGCGCGGGGTGGGTGCGGCGGGTGCTGGGCTCTGCGTCGTCGGGTGCGGGGACGTCACGGCCACCCTAGGCTCCGGCCCCGACGGTCAGGAGCCGGAGGCGACCGGACGTGTCGGCCGGCGACGGGAAGCACGTACCCCGCCGAGCCGGACGCCACGCCCGGTCGTGACCCGTGGTCAGCCGGTGGATCGGTGGTGTCAGTGGCTGGTCGCCGTCTCGGCACCCGCCCCGGTCAGCGCGCGCACCTCGAGCTCGTCGTAGGCCGCCTCCGCGTCCGTGTCGCGGGCGCTGAGCGTGCCGAGGATGCCGAACAGGAAGCCCAGCGGGATCGACACGATGCCGGGGTTCTCCAGCGGGAACCAGGAGATGTCGATGCCGGCCGGCAGCAGGCTCTGGTTCACCCCGTCGACGACGCCCTTGCCCGAGACCACCGGGGAGAAGATCACCAGGCCGACCGAGGAGACCAGCCCGCCGTAGATGCTCCAGGTGGCGCCGCGCGTGTTGAAGCGCCGCCAGAACAGGTTGAACAGCAGGGACGGCAGGTTCGCCGAGGCGGCGACCGCGAACGCCAGCGCCACCAGGAACGCGATGTTGAGCCGCTGGGCCGGGATGGCCAGCGCGATCGCGACCCCACCGATGACGAAGGCGGCGATCCGGGCGACCCGGACCTCCTGCTGCTCGGTCGCGGCCCCCTTCTTGGCGACGTTGGCGTAGAGGTCGTGGGCGACCGACGAGGCCGAGGTCAGCGTCAGCCCGGCGACCACGGCCAGGATCGTGGCGAACGCCACCGCCGAGATCAGCGCCAGCAGCACCGCGCCACCGGTCGACCCCGCCCCGCCGCCGACCGCCTCGGCGAGCAGAGGCGAGGCGAGGTTGCCCTTGCTGACCGCGATCGGGCTGCCCGGGCCGGTGTCGACCAAGGCGGCGGCACCGAAGCCCAGCACCAGCGTCATCAGGTAGAAGGACCCGATCAGCCCGATGGCCCACTGCACCGACCGGCGGGCGTCGCGTGCGGTCGGGACGGTGTAGAAGCGGATGAGGATGTGGGGCAGGCCGGCGGTTCCCAGCACCAGGGCGACGCCGAGACTGATGAAGTCGATCTTGGCGGTGGTGGAGACTCCGTACTTGAGGCCGGGGTTGAGGAACGCGTCGCCCTTGCCCGAGTTCTGCGCCGCGGCTCCGAGCAGCTCGGAGATGTTGAACCCGAACTTCGCCAGCACCAGGACGGTGATCAGCACGGTGCCGGTCATCAGCAGCACGGCCTTGACGATCTGGACCCAGGTGGTGCCCTTCATGCCGCCGACGGTGACGTAGAAGATCATCAGCAGGCCGACGGCGACGATCGTGAAGTTCTTCAGGGCGCCGCTGCTCACGCCGAGCAGCAGCGCGACCAGCGACCCGGCCCCCACCATCTGCGCGAGCAGGTAGAAGATCGAGACCACGACCGTGGAGCTCGCCGCAGCGGTCCGCACCGGCCGCTGCTTCATCCGGTAGGCGAGCTGGTCGGCCATCGTGTAACGGCCGGAGTTGCGCAGCAGCTCGGCGACCAGGAGCAGCGCCACCAACCAGGCCACGAGGAAGCCGATGGAGTACAGGAAGCCGTCGTAGCCGGACAGCGCGATGGCGCCGGAGATGCCGAGGAACGACGCTGCCGACATGTAGTCGCCGGAGATCGCCATACCGTTCTGGAACCCGCTGAACGAGCGGCCGCCGGAGTAGTAGTCGGTGGTCCCCGACGACTGCCGGCTCGCCCAGAAGGTGATGCCGACGGTCAGGGCGACCACCGCGAGGAACAGCGAGGAGGTGAGGACCTGCGTGCTCATCGGCCGACCTCCGCGTCGTAGCGGGCCTTGAGCCGGTCCGCGAGCGGGTCGAAGCGTCGGGCGGCGTGCCGGGAGTACAGGAAGGCGATGCCGAACGTCGAGACAAACTGCAGGATGCCGAACACGAGGGCGATGTTGATGTTGCCCACCACCTTCGTGTCCATGAAGCCGTTGGCCCAGTTGGACATCACCACGTACAGCAGGTACCAGGCCAGGAAGGCCAGCGTCCACGGGATGGCGAACGCCCGGTACCGGCGCCGCAGCTCGCGGAAGTCGTCGGAGGCCGCCAGCTCCTCGTAGACGGCGTGGCCGGAGGTGCCGTGGGCCTTCCAGGCGGGCGGCGTCTCCGCCGGTGTCGTGTCGTCGCTCATGTGGGCTCACCCTCGTGGTCGGTCGGCCGGGGCCGGCGGCGGGTCGTGGTCGCCCGTCCCGTCTCGAGCGACGGGACGGCACGGCTGTGGTGGCGGTCACACTAGAACGACCACGTGCCGGTCCGGGAGCCCCCCTGGCGTCGGCTGCGGCCAGCGGGCCGCGCGGCCGACGTGCGGCGGGTCCGGCGCGACGAGCGGTCGTCGCAGGGAGCGGCCGGACGCGCTCTCGTCAGCCGCGCGGCTGGGGTCCGCGGTCGAGCTGGACGACCTCGGGGGTGTGCAGGCGGACCATCGTGCGCGCGACGTTGGGAGGGCGCCGGGAGGCCGTGGCCAGCGAGACCGAGACCATCACGGCGAAGGCGGTCGGCACGGTCCACGCGGCCGGCTGCGAGACCAGCGCCCCGGGCCAGCCCGTCAGCGAGGTCTCCACGAGGGTCGCCAGCACCGCCGCCCCCGACAGCCCGCCCCCGACGAGCATGCCGGCGACCGCGCCGACGTCGGTCAGCCCGCGCCACCAGATGCCCAGCACCAGCAGCGGGCAGAACGTCGAGGCGGCCACCGCGAACGCGAGCCCCACCGCGCGCGCGACGCCGACGCCCTCGGCCGAGACCGCCAGCAGCACCGGGACGACGACAGCGACGACGGCGGCGGCCTGGAACGCCCGGACGCCGCGGAACCGCCGGCCGAGCACCCCCTGCCCCATCACGTCCTGGCTGAGCACGCCGGCGACCGCGATCGTGAGCCCGGAGGAGGTGGACAGGAACGCGGCGAACGCGCCTGCTGCCGCCAGCGCCGAGAGCAGCTCGCCCGGCGTGCCGGCGACCATCCGGGCGGGAAGCTCCAGCACGACGGTGTCGGTCGCTCCGGCTCCGACGAGGTCCGGCGCGTAGAGGCGTCCCAGCGCGCCGTACACCGGCGGCAGCAGGTAGAACAGGCCGAGCAGCGCCAGCACCACCAGCGTCGTGCGCCGGGCGGCGCGACCGTCGGGGTTCGTGTAGTAGCGCACCACCACGTGCGGCAGCCCCATGGTGCCCAGGAACGTCGCCACGATGATCGAGTACGTCGTGTACAGCGGGTGCCCGGCACCGGTCGCCAGCGGCGCCACCCAGGCGTCGCCCGCCAGCCCGGCCACCCGCGTCGAGGCGGCCGCGGGGGAGTCGGCCCCGTCCCGGGTCCACACCATCAGCATGAACGCCACCGGCACCAGCAGGGCGGTGAGCTTGAGCCAGAACTGGAACGCCTGCACCAGGGTGATGCTGCGCATCCCACCGAAGAACACGTTGACCAGGACGACCCCGCCCACGAGGACCCCGCCGACCCACGGCGGTGTGCCGGCGACGGTGCTCAGCGAGAGCCCGGCGCCCTGGAACTGCGGCATGAGGTAGAGCCAACCGACCCCGACGACCAGCACCGAGGACACCCCGCGCACGGCGCGGGACTCCAGCCGGGCCTCGGCGAAGTCCGGGAGCGTGTAGGCGCCCGAGCGGCGCAGCGGCGCGGCGACCAGGACCAGCAGCACCAGGTAGCCCGCCGTCCAACCGACCGGGTACCACAGCATGTCGGTGCCGAAGGCGAGGACGAGCCCGGCGACGCCGAGGAACGACGCGGCCGAGAGGTACTCCCCGCCGATGGCGGAGGCGTTCAGCGCCGGCCGCACCGACCGGGACGCGACGAAGAAGTCGCTCGTGGTGCGCGAGAAGCGCCACCCGTAGGCGCCCACCGCCAACGTCGAGACCGTCACGAGGACGACCGCGACCACACCGAGGGCGGGGTTCACGGACGCCGCTGGACGACGTCGGCGAAGTCCCGCTCGTTGCGCTCGGCCGCCCGCACGAAGAGCCAGCCGAGCCCGAGCAGCAGCGGGTAGACGGCGACCGCGAGCAGCAGCCACGGCAGCGGGACGCCCGACAGCCGCACCCGGGTCAGGCCCGGCGCGAGCGCGAAGAGCAGCGGGAGCCCGCCGACGGTGACGACGAGCACGCCGAGCACCACCCCCGCCAGCCGCAGCTGGGCGCGCACCAGCGAGGCCATGTAGATCTCGCCGACGCGGGTCTGCGCGTCGATCTCCGAGGTGCCTGGCGCCTGGCGGCGCCGGGCCGCGCCGAGGCGGGGGCTGGTGACCCGGGTGCGCGGCGGGGTGGGCGGCCGGTCCGGCCCGGTCACGGGCGTGCCGTCCCGGGCCTTGGCCGCCGGACCAGCAGGTCGCGGAGCTCACGAGTGTGCCGCCGGCTCACCGTCAGCTCCTCGCCGGCGACCAGGACGCTGCACCGGCCGCCGTCGAGCCGGACCTCCTCGACGTGGGCGAGCGCCACCAGCAGCGAGCGGTGGATCCTGACGAACCCGGCGTGGCGCCAGCCCTCCTCGAGCGTGGTCAGCGGGGTCCGGATCAGGTGGCTGCGGCCGTCGGCGGTGTGCAGCCGCGCGTAGTCGCCCTGCGCCTCGGCGTACAGGACGTCCGCCCGGGCGACGAAGCGGGTGACGCCGCCGAGCTCGACCGGGATGCTGTCCGCGGCCAGCCCGCGCGCGCCGGTGCCCTCGCCCGCGTCGGGGCGGCGGTCGCGGGCCTCGACGATCCGGCGAACCGCCTCGGTCAGCCGCTCGTCCCGGACCGGCTTCAACAGGTAGTCGACGGCGTCGAGGGAGAACGCCTCGACCGCGTGCTCGTCGTGGGCGGTCACGAAGACCACCGGCACCGGCGTGGCGAACCGGGAGAGCACGCCGGCGAGGTCGAGCCCGCTGAGCCCCGGCATCGCGATGTCGGTGAACACGGCCGTGACGCCGCCGTCCTGGAGCACGCGCAGGGCGTCCGCGGCCGAGCCGGCCGTCACCACCTCGGCGACCCGCGGGTCGCGGCGCAGCAGGTAGGCCACCTCGTCGAGCGCGGGCTGCTCGTCGTCGACCACCAGGACGCGCAGGCCGCCGGGGGGTTCGGGCCGGGCGGCCTGCGGGGGGGCGGGTGGACCGGTCGGCGGGGTCACGGTCGCACTCCGGGTGCGTACTTCGGGACCCGCACGGTCACCTTGGTGCCGGCACCCGGCGCGGTCTCGACGACCAGGCCGTACTCGTCGCCGAAGCTCGACCGGAGCCGGGCGTCGACGTTGCCGAGCCCGACCGAGTCGAGCGCGGTGTCGCCCGCCAGGGCGCGGCGGACCCGCTCGGGGTCCTCGCCGACGCCGTCGTCCTCCACCGAGATCACCGCCTCGTAGTCGCTGTCCTCGGCGACGATCTCGATCCGCCCGGCCCCCGCTCGGCTCTCCAGGCCGTGCCGGACCGCGTTCTCCACCAGTGGCTGCAGCGCCAGGAACGGGACGACGACCGGAAGCACCTCGGGCGCCACCCGCAGCGTCACGGTCAGCCGGTCCCCGAAGCGGGCCTTCTCCAGGACCAGGTACTGCTCGACGGAGCCCAGCTCCTCGGCCAGCGTCGTGAACTCGCCGTGCCGGCGGAAGCTGTAGCGGGTGAAGTCGGCGAACTCCAACAGCAGCTCGCGGGCCCGTTCCGGGTCGGTGCGGACGAACGACGCGATCGCGGTCAGCGAGTTGTAGACGAAGTGCGGGCTGATCTGCGCGCGCAGGGCGCGCACCTCGGCCTCCATCAGCCGGGTCCGGGAGGCGTCGAGCTCGGCGAGCTCGAGCTGTCCGGAGACCCACCGGCCCACCTCGTCCGCGGCGCGCACCAGCCCGGCGGACGCGGACGACGCGAACACCTGGAGGGTGCCCACGACGCGCTCCTCGACGGTGAGCGGGGTGAGCACGACCTGCCGCAGCGGGCAGCCCGGATGGTCGCAGGGCAGGTCCGCGGCGGCTCGCACCGTGGTCGCGCCGTCGGCCACGACCAGGGCGGCCAGCGCCGGGGTCTGCGGGCCGTGGTGGGCGAAGCGGCCGTCCCAGGCGAGCAGGCCGCTGGTGTCGGTCAGCGCCACCGCGGGGACGCCGAGCAGGCTGCGCAGGTGCTTGGCCGCCCGCTCCGCCGACGCCTGGGTCAACCCCGCCCGGAGAGCGGGCGCCGCCAGCGAGGCGGTGTGCAGGGTGCGGAAGGTCGTCCGCTCGGCATCGCTGCCGAGGTGTCGATGCGGACGACCCCGTCCTCGCAGCACCCGGCCCTACTGGAAGTCGATGAGCAGGGAGTCGGCGTCGCCCCCGTCGTGCCCGGCGGCGCCCCCGTCCGAGCGGCTGCGGCCGGTGGAGGGCGGGCGCACCACGGCGCGGAAGCAGTGGGTGACGTAGGGCATCAGCATCCCGTCGGCGCCACGGCCGTAGTCGGCGTAGAGCTCGTCGACCTTGGTCAGCAGGCGACGCCGCTCGACCTCGCCCATCAGTGCGACGTGGGACCGCGAGGTCACCAGGTCGCGCAGCCGCGGCCGGTCCAGGTGCTGCCAGAACCGGAACGTGGCGCGCTCGACGTACCCGAACAGGTGGGAGGAGAGCAGGGCGTGGGTCGGGTCGAGCTCGTCCGAGGTGGCGTCCGTGCCACCGTCGGCGGGTCCCTCGGCGTGCCGGTCGCCGGGTCGGGCGCCGGGTCGGGCGCCGGAGCGGTCGGTGGCCCGCACGGGAGGGGGCGCGAGGTCGGCCGCTGGAGCGGGTTCGATCAGGGTGCCCAGCCGCTTCACCCAGGGGATCCGGTCGTCCCGGCGGTTCCAGACCAGCGCCAGGTGGCCGCCGGGCCGCAGCACCCGCGCGATCTCGGGGAGCGCCCGCGGCAGGTCGAACCAGTGGAAGGCCTGGGCGGCCACGACGGCGTCCACGGAACGGGCGCGCATCGGGATGTGCTCGGCCGCGGACTGCGCCGTGGGGACGCGGGGGAGGCGCCGGACCAGGTGGGCGAGCATCGGCGCCAGCGGGTCGGTGGCCAGCACCCGGTGCCCGAGGCCGTCCAGCTGCTCGGTGAGCAGGCCGGTTCCCGCCCCGAGCTCGAGCACCTGGGCCCGCTCGGCGCCGGCGAGCCACGCGGCGGCCTCGCGCGGGTAGGACGGCCGGGCTCGGTCGTAGGCGTCGGCGACCGCCCCGAACGACAGCGCGGGCGTCCCGTCCCGAGCCGGGACCGGGGTGGCGGGGGTGGTCGGCGCGACCGTCGAGGCCGGTGCCGGCGGCGCGCCCGTGTTCTGGTCCATCGAGGTGAAGGGTACCGCCCTGGTGCCGCCTCGTTGGACGGCGTAATCTGCGTTACATGATTACAAGCGAAGAACTGGAGCGGGTCCGGGGCTGGTTCACCGGTCGGGTCCCGCAGGAGTGGCAGCACGCACCGGTCGAGGTCTCCCTCGACCGCGAGGAGGTCATCGTCACCCTCACCCTCCCCGACGTGGCGGGGGCGGCCGGCCTCGGCGAGGCCGAGCTGGAGGAGACCCGCGCCGGCCGCATCAAGGCCGTCCGCGAGGACACCCGTGAGCACCGGATCGCGATCGCCCGGGAGGCTGAGCGGCGCTTCGAGCGGTCGGTGTCGTGGCGGGTGAGGCTCGGCGGCCGCACGGAGCTGTTCACGCACGTCGCCGCGCCGGTCATGACCAGGCTGCGACAGCCGCAGCGGCAGGTGCTGGACACGCTGGTCGACGCGGGTGTGGCCCGGTCGCGCTCGGAGGCGCTGGCCTGGTGCGTCCGGCTGGTGGGGCAGCACGAGGACGACTGGCTGGGGCAGCTGCGCACCGCCATGTCCTCGGTGGCCGACGTCCGTGCCCAGGGCCCTGCGGCCTGAGGCCACGAGGGCCGGCCGCCGTGGGTAGCCTGCCCCGGTGACCTCCACCTCGACCGCGCCCAGCGGGCCGGACCCGCTCGCCCGGCTGGCCGGGCTCGAGGGCGTGGCCTCGGGCATGGCCGCGGCCCGGGACGGCATCGACGCGCTGCTGCGCGACCGAGGTATGCGTCGCACCGGGCCCGGCGAGACCGGCGAGTCGCTGCTGCGTGGGGCGCACGCCAGCGCCGTCCTCGACGGCTCGGCGGTCGAGCTGGCCGACCTGGCGGAGCGCGGCGCCCCCGACCCGGCCGCGGGGGCCGCCCTGCGGGTGAGCACCGAGCTGCTCGCGCTGTCGCCCACGCTGGCCCGGTCCCCGCTCCAGGCCGTCGCACGGCTGCACACGCTGGCCGGCCGCGGTGAGGTCCCGGAGGCCGACCTGGGCCGGCCTCGAGACGCCGAGACGGCACGTCGACTGCGCGGGCTGGCGGCGCTGCTGGTCGAGCCGACGGCCGCGCCGGCTCTCGTCGTCGCCGCCGTCGCGCACGCGGAGCTGGCCACGGTGGCGCCCTTCGGAAGCCGGGACGGCATCGTCGCCCGCGCCCTGGAGCGGCTGCTGCTGGTCGTCCGCGGGGTCGACCCCGCCTCGCTGGTGGTGCCCGAGGCCGGACACCTCGCGCTTCGCCGCGAGTATCTGTCCAACCTGCGGGCCTACGCCGAGGGCGGGCCGGGCGGCGTGCACGCGTGGCTCCTCTACGCGGCCCAGGCGTACGCCGCGGGGGCGGAGGCCAGCCCGCTGGCCCGGCCGTAGCGCGCGGGCGTCGGAGACGCTCATGCAAGCGGCGCTGCGAACCGAGGTTCGCAGCGCCGCCGCTGACACGTGAGACCGAAGCTACCAAGCGTGCATCATCAAATGTTGCTCCGGGTGAACCCGAGAGACAACGCCCATTAGGAAGGGTGTATCGCCGCGTGGGTACTTGGCTCACGTGCAGGTCTGTGGAGTTGTGTCCTCCTTTCTACGCCTGTGTCGGGCGAACGACAAGGGCTCTCCTCGGATGCCCTCGCCAGCACGCCGGGGACCGGGCGTCGCACGGACCGGTCTAGCGCGCTCGACCGCGACCTCGGGCGACCTGGCGACCGGTGAGGTAGGCCGCCACCCCGACCACCACCGCGCTGGCCCCCGCGACCGCGCCCAGCGCCGGTCTGGTGCGGGGCAGCAGCGGCCGGCGGCGCAGCGTGACCGGCCGGGTGAAGACCAGGATCGGCCAGCCGCGAGCCTCCGCCTCCCGGCGAAGGTCGCGGTCCGGGTTGACGGCGTACGGGTGGCCGACGGCCGAGAGCATGGCGAGGTCCGTGATCGAGTCGCTGTAGGCGAAGCTGCGCTCGAGGTCGTAGCCGTCCCGGTCGGCCAGCTCTCGGACGGCCTCTGCCTTGCGCTCGCCGTAGGCGTAGTAGTCGATCTCGCCGGTGTAGCGCCCCGCCGCCACGCGCAGCCGGGTCGCCACCACCCCGTCGGCCTCCAGCAGCTCGCCGATGGGCTCCACGACCTCCGAGCCGGACGCGGACACGATGATCACGTCGTGCCCGGCGAGGTGGTGGTCCTCGATCAGCGAGACCGCCTCGTCGTAGACCAGCGGCTCGACCACCGTGTGCAGGGTCTCGGCCACGATGTCGCGCACCGTCTGGACGTCCCAGCCGGCCGAGAGGGAGGACAGGAACTGCCGCATCTTCTCCATCTGGTCGTGGTCGGCACCACCCACGTGGTAGACGAACTGCGCGTACGCGCTGCGCAGCACCGCCCGTCGCGAGATCAGCCCGCCCGCCTGGAACGGCTTGCTGAACGCCATCGTGCTCGACGTCGCGATGATCGTCTTGTCGAGGTCGAAGAAGGCGGCCGGCCGGCCGCGGGACGGTCCGGCCCGGGACCCCTCGCGCGAGTGCCCGGCGTCGCCGGCGGCCCGTGGAGCCGCCTGGGCGGCTGCTCGACGGTCCGGCGCGGCGCCTGTCTGGCTGCCGGTCATGACGTCTCTCCCGCTCGGTCGTCCGCCGTCGCAGTGTCGTGGCGGATTGTCCATATCCAACACCACGCCCGAAAGGTCGTCTCCGGGTAAAGGGCGCGCTACGCTTACCCGGTCGAGGGGTGTCGGCGCGTTGCGGTCCCGCGCACCTCTCGGCCGGCCGGCCGTCTCACCCGGCCCCGGTCCCCCAGCGGCGTCCCCCGGTCGCTGGCTGCGGTCCGACGATGCCCCCAGCGTCGGACCCCGGCGGTCCCCGGTCCCCCCCTGGCCGGGGACCGCCACACCCGTTCCGACCCCCGTCGGGCGACGCGCCGCTCGGCCAGGTCCTGTCCCCAGGCGGCGCTGCGTGCCGGTCACCCACAGCCGGTCGCGGCGGGGTCCGAGGTGACGGCCGCAACGGCCACAGTGACGACATGACCGCCGCCTCGCCGTCGGCGCCGCTGTCCGGCCCCGGCTCCCCACCGCCGACCGCGCTGCTCGTCACCGGTGACGACCTGCTCCTCGACGACCTGCTGCGGCTGGCGGCCGCTGCCGGCTGCGCCTTGCAGGTCGCCCACGACGTCACCGGGGCGCTCCGCAGCTGGCGGGCCGCGCGTCTGGTGCTCGTCGGGGCCGACCTGGTGGCAGGGGTGGCGGCCCAGCGGCCGCCACGGCGGGACGGGGTGCACGTGGTCACGCCGCGACCGGCGGGTGACGACACCTTCCGCGGCGCGCTGCTGGTCGGCGCGGCAGACGTGCTGGAGCTGCCGGCCGCGGAGGGCTGGGTGACCGAGCTGCTGACCGACGCCGCCGACCATGCCGCGACCCCGTCGGACGGGGCACGCGCCAGCGGGCCCGCCCGGACCATCGGCGTCGTCGCGGGGTCCGGGGGGGCCGGCGCGACGACGCTCGCGTGCGCCATCGCGCTCACGGCTGCCCGGACCCGGCGGGTCAGCCTGGTCGACCTGGACCCGCTCGGGCCCGGGGTGGACCGGGTGGTCGGGCTCGACGGCGCCGGCGGCACTCGGTGGGACGGTCTGGTCACCTCGCCCGGGCGGCTCGGCGCCCGCTCGCTGCGGGCGGCGTTGCCGGCCGTCGGCGGCCTCGCCGTGCTCACGTGGGGTCCAGGGCGTCCGGTCGGACTGGAGGCGGGCACGGTGCGTGAGGTGCTCTCGGCCGCTCGGCGCGGTGACGAGGTGGTGGTCGTCGACCTGCCGCGCGCTCTGGACCAGGTCACCGCGGAGGTCGTGACACGGTGCGACCGGGTGGTCGTGGTCGCCGACCCCACCGTCCCGGGGATCGCGTCGGCCGGTCGGGTGCTCGCGGGGCTGCGGGCCCTCTGCGTGGTTCTGGGACTGGCCGTGCGAGACGGACCGGCCACCGTGCCCGCGCAGCACGCGGCGGCCGCGCTCGACCTGCCGCTGGTGGCCGTCGTGCCGCGGCACCGGCGGCTGGCAGAGCACGTCGACCTCGGGCTGGGGCCCGTGCACGGAGCCCGCTCCGCCCTCAGCCGGGCCGCGGGCGCCTGCCTCGCGGAGCCGTGGCCGGAGGGGCCCCCGAGGTGAGCCCGCCGACCGGCCCGGTCCCGAGCGACGTCGTCGAGGAGGTCCGCGACGAGCTCGCACGCAGCGGGGCCCCGCTGTCCCCGGCGGTGGTGGCCCTCGCCCTGCGCCGTCACGGCCGACCGGTGGGTGACGCGACGGTGCTGGCGGTGCACGAGAAGCTCCGCCGAGACGTCCTCGGGGCCGGTCCACTCGAGCCCCTGCTGCGCCTCCCGGGGGTCACCGACGTCCTGGTCAACGGCCCCGACGCCGTCTACCTCGACCGTGGCGGCGGGCTCGAGCTCACCGACACCAGGTTCCTCGACGACCAGGCCGTGCGCCGGCTCGCACAGCGGCTCGCCAGCTCGGCGGGCCGTCGGCTCGACGACGCCACCCCCTACGTCGACCTCCGGCTGCCCGACGGGACCCGCTTCCACGCCGTGCTCGCTCCGCTGGCGCGTCCCGGCACCGTGCTGTCGCTGCGGGTCCCCGGTCGGGCAACGCTGACGCTTCCCGAGCTCGTCGACCGGGGGACGGTCGCCGCGGAGGCGGCCCGAGTGCTGCGGGCACTGGTCTCGTCGAGGCTGGCGTTCCTGGTCAGCGGCGGCACCGGGACGGGCAAGACCACGCTGCTGTCCTCGCTGCTCTCGCTGGTCGATCCCACCCACCGTGTCGTGATCGTCGAGGACGCCAGCGAGCTCCGCCCGGACCACCCCCACGTGGTGGGGCTGGAGGCGCGTCCGGCCAACCTCGAGGGCGCAGGGGAGGTCCCGATGCGGGCCCTGGTCCGGCAGGCGCTGCGCATGCGTCCCGATCGGCTGGTGGTGGGCGAGGTGCGCGGGCCGGAGGTCACCGACCTGCTGCAGGCGATGAACACCGGTCACGAGGGGGGCTGCGGCACGCTGCACGCCAACTCCGCCGCCGACGTGCCGGCTCGGGTCGAGGCCCTCGCGATGGCGGCCGGGATGCCGCAGCAGGCCGTGCACAGCCAGCTGGCATCGGCGGTGGACGCGGTAGTGCACCTGGGGCGCGCTGCGGACGGCAGCCGGCTGCTGCGCGAGATCGCGGTCCTGCAGCGGTCCGGGGACGGCCTGGTGTCCGTCCTGCCGGCGGTCACCTTCGGAGCCGACGGGGCGGTGCGGGAGCACCCGGGAGCCGCGGTGCTCGGCCGACGGCTGCGTCGATGACGGGACTGATGACGGGACTGATGACGGGACTGATGACGGGGCCGACCACGGTGCTGGTGGTCGGCTGTCTCGGTGTCGCGGCGGCGCTGCTGGTGCCGGGACCGGTCGCCCGACGGTCCGAGGCGAGGCTGGCGGCGGCTGCGGGGCGACCCGAGCCCGCGCCCATCGACGCGGCGCCGACGGTGTCGACGAGGCGACCCCGGATCGCGGTCGTGACGGTCGCGGCCGGCGCCGCGCTGCTCGCCGTGCCGGCCGTCGAGGGCCGCCGGCTGGCCCTCGCGCTCGTCGTGGTCTCCGCTCTGGGCGGGGTCGCGGTCCTGGTCCGGCGCTCTCGGGAGGCCCGAGCCGTCGAGCGCCGGCGTGAGGGGGTGGTCGCCGTGTGCGAGGCGGTGGCCGGTGAGCTCCGCGCGGGGCAGCCGGTGCTGGCGGCGCTGGGCCACGGCGCCGAGGTGTGGCCGGAGCTGGCTCCGGCCGTGGCCGCGGCCGGGCTCGGGGCGGACGTCCCAGGCGCGCTGCGGCGGCTCGCGGCGCTGCCGGGGGCGGACGGGCTGGGTGACGTCGCCGCCGCGTGGCAGGTGTCGCACTCCTCCGGCGCCGGTCTCGCCGGTGCTCTCTCGCAGGTGGCTGCCACCGCCCGGGTCCGTCAGGCCACCCGGCGGCTGGTGCGCGGCGAGCTCGCCTCGGCGCAGGCCACCGCTCGGCTGGTGGCGCTGCTGCCGCTCGCCTCGCTGTCGATGGCGACCGGGATCGGTGGGGAGCCGTGGGCGTTCCTGTTGGACACACCCGTCGGTCTGGTCTGCCTGGGCCTCGGGCTCGGCTGTGCGTTCGCGGGGCTGTGGTGGATCGACCGGATCGCGGCCGCGGTCCTGAGGGGGCCCGCCCCGTGACCGTAGCGATGGCGCTGTCTGTCGCCGCGGTGCTGTGGGGGCAGGTCGCGGCGTCGGCCGTGGCGGTGGTCGCGGCCGCCGGCGCGGCGGCCCTGTTGGCGCCCCGTCGTCGCATGCCGAGGACACCGAGTGCCGTGGGCGAGGCATCGAGGTCGCCCGACCGGGACCCTCCGGTGCTGCGGCTCGTCGCCACCGTCGGGGTGCTGGCCGGGTCGCTGGTCCTGGTCGGCGGGACGCCGGGGTGGCTGGTCTCGCTGCCGGCGGCGGCCGGGTGCTGGTGGTGGACGGGTCGGCTCGAGCCGCCCGCGGTGCGCCGCCGCCGCCGCCGGCTGCGTGCCGGGGTCCCGCAGGCGGTGGACCTGATGGCCGCGTGCCTGTCGGCCGGCCTGGCGCCGACGACGGCCCTCACGGAGGTCGCCGCCGCGGTCGAGGGGCCGCTGCGGGAGGAGCTCGTCGCGTTCGACGCACGCCTGCGGCTGGGGGCGGACCCCGTCACGGTCTGGCGCGACGCGTCGCGGCACCCCGAGCTCGGTGGCCTGGGCCGCGCCATCGCCCGTGCGGTCGAGACCGGGTCCTCGGTGGCCGAGGCCATGCAGCGGCTGGCCGACGACCTACGACGCGAGGAGCGGAGCCTGGCCGAGGACCGCGCCCGAGCGGTCGGCGTCAAGGCCGCGGTGCCGCTCGGGCTCTGCCTGCTTCCGGCGTTCGTCCTGGTCGGGGTGGTCCCGCTGGTGGCCGGCTCGTTCTCGGTCCTGTTCGGCTTCTGAAAGCAAGAGGTCGCTGCGGCTGACGCCGGCGGTCGCCGTGGCTTCGCCAGAGCGACCGGGTCGTCCTGGTGTTTGGGCCGGCCAGGTTCCCTCCACAGCGACGTCGACGGCCACCGGCTCCCCAGCGCCGACGACGCGGCTCGTGACAGGCCCCGTCCAGGACCAGAGTCGCCACGACAACAGGTCCCGCCACCGGGGTGGGGCCAAGAGGGAGGTCGACATGACGAGGTCACCCGTGGCGCGGCTGCGCACCGAGCGGGGGGTCACCACCGCGGAGTACGCCGTGGTCACCGCGGCCGGCTGCGGTTTCGCCAGCGTGCTCATCAAGCTGCTGACCAGCGACTGGGGTCAGCAGCTGCTCAAGACCCTGTTCGAGATTCTGATGCGGGTCGTGGGGCTCTGAGCGTGCTTGCTGCGCGAGCAGACGTGGTGGCGGGGGTGCTCGGGCAGCCGGGCGCCGCCGCCACCGCGGCGTCGGCCGTCGGGATGTCGCCGTCCCCGCGTCGCGGGGACCGGGGGGCGGTCACCGCTGAGACCGTGATGGTGCTGCCCGTGCTGGTCGCGGTGGCGATGGCGCTGACCTGGCTGTTGGGACTGGCCGCGACCCAGGTTCGGGTCGTCGACGCCGCCCGGGAGGTCGCCCGGGCCGAGGCGCGTGCCGAAGCCCGGGACGACAGCGTGGCGATCGGTCGGCGCGTGGCGCCGAGCGGAGCCGAGATCGTGGTCCGTGAGGAGCGCGGCGTGGTCGTGGTCACCGTCGTGGCACCGGTGCCCGGCCCGGGGGGCCTGCTCGGCTTCCTGCCGACGGTCAGGCTCAGGGCGCAGGCGGTCGCCGCGAGCGAGCGGTCGTGACCCGGCGTCTCGGTCAACGGGGCA
Source organism: uncultured Actinomycetota bacterium (assembly GCA_963781695.1). GTDB lineage: Bacteria > Actinomycetota > Actinomycetes > Propionibacteriales > Nocardioidaceae > Nocardioides_B. The sequence goes on along the minus strand of CAWAGE010000003.1, from coordinate 13,671 downwards.
GCGCGACCGTGCTGGGCGCGGTGCTCACGACCGCGCTTCTCGGCTTCGGTGCGGGATTGACAGCGCTGGGCAGCGCCGTGGTCGACCAGCGCCGTGCCGCCGTTGCGGCGGATCTCGGGGCGCTGGCTGGCGCCTCGGCGGCGCAGCGGGACGCGACCCGAGGGGCGGGGTGTGCGGCCGCGGGCGTCGTGGTCCGGCGCAACGGCGCCCGGCTCGCGGGCTGCCGGCAGGCAGCGGCGGTGGTCACCATCACCGTCGAGCGGGTGCCGCGCTCACTGCTCGGACTCGCGTGGACGGCGCGCGCCACGGCGCGGGCCGGGCCCGGTTGTCAGTGGCTCGGGGGCGGGTCCTGCCGGTAGCCGTCGGCCGTGGGCGCCGAGGACTGGGTGTCGGCGCCGGGTCGCGTCGTGCCGGCACCTGCGGTGGTCGTGGGGTGGTCCCGCTCCAGGCGACGCAGCTTCTTCCGGTTCTTCCGGTTCTGGCTGGCGCGCTTGGTCCCGGACCGGATCAGGCTGAGGCCGATGACGAGGAGCAGCAGCGCCGCGGCTCCCGCGAGGAACACCACCAACGTCGGCAGCGTCACGTCGCCGCCGTACAGGGCGGAGCGGTCGTCGGTGCCGCTCGCGACCACGGCGATGATAGAGCCCACCGAGAGCAGAATGAGGATGAGCCCCAGCACGAACATGCGATGTCCCTCCGATTGGTCCGACGACCCGTGTTCCCGCAGGTCGCGGTGGCAAACCCCGGGTCCGCCGCCGAGCACACCATCAGCCTCCCACCTCGGCCACCACCCCGGCCACCACCTCGACCACCGCCCGGCCACCAGCCCGGCCGCCATCCCACCGCCCTCGCGTCGGTGTGCCCCGTCGGTGTGCCCCGTCGGTGTGCCCCGTCGGTGTGCCACGTCGGTGTGCCCGTGCGGCCTGCCCCGCCCACCGTCCAGTCGAACGGCCGTCGGGCGGGCTCGGAGGCGGCACATGGTTGAATGCTCCGGGAAGGTTTCCGGGGCGACAGCCGTCGACCGGGCAGCACACAGTGGATGTCGGTGAGGAGACAACGTGGATCTGTCACTCGAGACCCGCCACGAGGATGGGCACACCATCATCGAGGTGGGTGGGGAGATCGACGTCTACACGGCGCCCAAGCTGCGGGACAAGATCACCGAGCTGGTCGGCAACGGGGACTACCACCTCGTCATCGACATGGAGAAGGTGGACTTCCTGGACTCCACGGGTCTCGGCGTCCTGGTCGGCGGTCTGAAGAAGGTGCGCGCCCACGACGGCTCCATGCGCCTGATCTGCAACCAGGAACGGCTCCTCAAGATCTTCCGCATCACCGGCCTCGCGAAGGTCTTCGCCATCCACGGCTCGCAGGCCGACGCGCTCGCCGAGCGCTAGACCATGCTGCCCGGCGCGCCTCGGACCGCCACGGCGATCAGCGTCGCCATCGCCAGGGACCCGGCGCTGGTGCGCACGGTCCGGCTGGTGGCGGCCGCGGTGGCGCGGCGTACCGCCGGTGACGAGGACTTCGTCGAGGAGGTGCGGCTCGCCGTCGGCGAGGCCTGCGCCCTGCTCGTCGGTGGTGGCGGGCCCGGGCAGCCGCCCCCGGGCCCCGTCGAGGTGCGAATGTGGATCGAGGACCGACTCCGGGTCGAGGTCCGAGCCGCGGGCTCCGTCGCGCCGCACGACGCGCCGACCAGCGACATCGACGGCGTCGAGCCGTGGGCGCTGCTGCGCGGCCTCATCGAGGACTTCGCGCTGCACGACGACGGCGACCGTACGGCGTTGACCATGTCCTGGCCGCTCGGCTGACGCTCGGTCCAGCCGTCTGTCCAGCCCGTCTGTCCAGCCGTCCTGACCGGTACCGGGCCGTGGCCGGCGTTCCAGGGGTCAACGAATGTGACTCATTCCACGAGCGGCGGCCTCGAGACGTCGCCGGTGATGCGTAGACTCCGGCTCACATCGGTGCGATGCAGGTCACAGCAGCCTGCCCCGCTGCGTGGAGCACACCGCGCAGGGACACCACACAATGCGATCGGCCTGCGGGCCCAGCCAAGGAGGACCTATGTCCGGGCACATCTTCGCCGCTGAGACAGGCGGTGGGACGGCCGTGGACCTGTCCGGAGGCAACCTGACGTTCGTAGCGGTCGTCCTGGTCATCGCGGTCGTCGCGCTGGCCATGGGGATGATGTTCCGCAGTCAGGTGCTGGCCGCCGGTGAGGGCACCACCAACATGCAGGCGATCGCGCAGGCGGTCCAGGAGGGCGCCAACGCGTTCCTGACCCGTCAGTTCAAGACGCTGGCGGTGTTCGCTGCGCTGGCCTTCGTGCTCCTGTTCGTGCTGCCGGCCGACGGCGGCGCCGGGGTCCGGATCGGCCGCTCGGTGTTCTTCCTCGTGGGCGCCGGGTTCTCCGCCGCCATCGGCTACCTGGGCATGTCGCTGGCGGTCAAGGCCAACGTGCGGGTCGCGGCGGCCGCCCGGGACGAGGGCCGTGACCCGGCCATGCGGGTCGCCTTCCGCACCGGTGGTGTGGTCGGCATGGCCACTGTCGGGCTGGGCCTGCTCGGCGCCGCGGTCGTGGTCCTCGTCTACAAGAGCAACGCGCCCACCGTGCTCGAGGGCTTCGGCTTCGGCGCGGCCCTGCTGGCGATGTTCATGCGCGTCGGCGGCGGCATCTTCACCAAGGCCGCGGACGTCGGGGCCGACCTGGTCGGCAAGGTCGAGAACAACATCCCCGAGGACGACCCCCGCAATGCTGCGACGATCGCCGACAACGTCGGCGACAACGTCGGCGACTGCGCGGGCATGGCCGCTGACCTGTTCGAGTCCTACGCGGTGACCCTCGTGGCCGCCCTCATCCTCGGCAAGGCGGCCTTCGGCGCCGAGGGGCTCGTCTACCCGCTGATCGTCCCCGCCATCGGGGCGCTGACCGCGATCGTCGGCGTCTTCCTCACCAGGCCACGTCCCGGCGAGAACGGCCTGACCACGATCAACCGCGCGTTCTACATCTCGGCCGGGATCTCCGCGGTGCTGTGCACCATCGCCGCGTTCCTCTACCTCCCCGCGTCCTTCGCCGGGCTCACCGACGGCCCGGACTACGCCGGCGACCCGCGGGTCATCGCGACGGTCGCGGTGCTGATCGGGATCGTGCTGGCCGCGGTCATCCTGTCGCTGACCGGCTACTACACCGGCACCGACCACCGTCCGGTCAAGGACGTCGGCATCACGTCGCTGACCGGTGCCGCGACCGTGATCCTCTCCGGGCTCTCGGTCGGGTTCGAGTCGGCGGTGTTCACCGCGCTGGTGATCGGCGCCGCCGTCTACGGCGCGTTCCTGCTCGGCTCCGGCGTCGTCGCGATCTCGCTGTTCGCGGTGGCGCTCGCCGGCTGCGGGCTGCTCACGACCGTCGGCGTGATCGTGGCCATGGACACCTTCGGTCCGGTCTCCGACAACGCCCAGGGCATCGCGGAGATGTCCGGCGACGTCGACGGCGAGGGCGCCAAGATCCTCACCGAGCTCGACGCGGTGGGCAACACCACCAAGGCGATCACCAAGGGCATCGCGATCGCGACCGCGGTGCTCGCGGCCACCGCCCTGTTCGGCTCCTACACCGGCGCCATCACCAGCGCGCTGGCCGCCGCCGGCGAGGAGGCCACCTTCACGGCCAACGTGTTCTCCCCCAACGTGCTGGTCGGCCTGCTGATCGGTGCCGCGGTCGTGTTCATGTTCTCCGGGCTGGCCATCAACGCCGTCGGCCGGGCGGCCGGCGCCGTGGTGTACGAGGTCCGCCGGCAGTTCCGGGAGATCCCCGGGATCATGGAGGGCACCGGCCGGCCGGAGTACGGCAAGGTCGTCGACATCTGCACCCGCGACTCGCTGCGTGAGCTGGCGACCCCGGGCCTGCTGGCGATCCTGGCCCCCGTGGCGGTGGGCTTCGGCCTCGGCGTCGGTGCGCTGGCCGGCTACCTGGCCGGTGCGATCGGCACCGGCACCCTGATGGCCATCTTCCTGGCCAACTCCGGCGGCGCCTGGGACAACGCGAAGAAGCTGGTCGAGGACGGCCACCACGGCGGCAAGGGGTCCCCGGCGCACGAGGCCACGATCATCGGCGACACGGTGGGCGACCCGTTCAAGGACACCGCCGGGCCGGCCATCAACCCGCTGATCAAGGTGATGAACCTGGTCTCGCTGCTGATCGCAGCGGCGATCGTGAACATGTCGGTGGGCAGCGGCGAGAACGACGTGCTGCGGATCAGCATCGCGCTGGGCGCGACCGCGATCGTGGGTGTCGCGGTCTACATCTCCAAGCGTCGTCCGATCGCGATCGGCGAGCCGGCCGAGCAGACCGTCAAGGTCTGACCCGCCCACGCTGAGGGGTCACTCCTTCGCCCGGACACGCCGTGTCCGCGGGAAGGAGTGACCCCTCAGCCGTGTCGGCGTCCTGGCAGGGTGGGCGCATGGACCCGTTGGCCCCGGACGCCGTCGACCTGCTTCGCACCGCCCTGGACCACGGGGGCTACCGCTACGACGCCGTCGCGGCGCTGCTGGGGCCCGTCGCGCACGCCGCCCTCTCCCGCAACGAGACCGTCCCGGGGCTGCAGGCCACCGCCGGCGGCTCGCCCCTGGAGACGCTGGTCCGGCTGTGGGTGCTGCAGTCCCCGGTGGTGGACCGCGCCGCCGAAGCGGCGTTGCCGGGGCTGGTGGAGACGCTGGTCGGCGCCGGGCTGCTGCAGCGGTCGGCGGGGGAGACAAGGGCGGTGGTCGACGTGCGGCCCTACGCCGACGACCACGACGGCACCTCCACCGACTGGTGGGTGGTCAGCGACCTGACCCCCGGCCTGGACGGACGGCCCGTGCAGGTGAGCGCCGATCACGTGCTCGGCGTGTCCTCGGCGTCCACGTCGCTGGCACAGCTGACCGTGCGGGACCCCGTGGAGCGGGCGTTCGACCTGGGCACCGGCTGCGGGGTGCAGGCGCTGCACCTGGCCGCTCACGCCGCCGCCGTGGTCGCCAGCGACGTCAACCCGCGGGCGTTGGCGATGACCCGGCTCAACGCGGCGCTGAACGGGGTCGACCTCGACGTGCGCGCCGGCAGTCTGTACGAGCCGGTGACCGAGGAGCGGTTCGACCTGGTCGTCACCAACCCGCCGTTCGTGGTCTCCCCGGCGACCGGCGAGCGGCTGGTCTACCGCGACTCCGGGCTGCCCGGCGACGAGGTGGTCCGCCGGGTGGTCACGGCCGCCCCCGCCCACCTGGTGCCCGGCGGCTGGTGCCAGGTCCTCGGCAACTGGGTGCACCAGCGGGGGCGGTCCTGGCAGGAGCGGGTGGGGGGCTGGCTCGACGGGCTCGGCTGCGACGCCTGGGTCGTGCAGCGCGAAGCCGCCGACCCCGCGGCGTACGTCGAGCTGTGGCTCAAGGATGCCGGCGTCCACGGGCGGCCGGACTACGTGGAGCGCTACGACGCCTGGCTGCGCTGGTTCGAGGAGCAGGGCATCGAGGCGGTGGGGTTCGGCTGGCTGCATCTGCGTCGCGTGGACCGGGAGCCGGTGGTCCATCTCGAGGAGTGGCCCTGGGAGCTGGAGCAGCCGCTGGGTCACGAGGTGCTCGACAGGGGCCGGCGCACCGACGCGCTGGCCGCGCTGTCGGACGTCGACCTGCTGGGGCTGCGACCCGTGGTCCGCGTCGACGTCCGCCAGGAGACCGTGGGTGAGCCGGGAGCGGCCGACCCCGAGTCGATCGTGGTCCGCCAGCAGCGGGGGATGCGCCGCGCCCGGCGCGTCGACACCACCGAGGCGGGGCTCGTCGGTGCCTGCGACGGGGACCTGACCGTGGGCCAGATCCTGGCCGCGCTGGCCACCCTGGTCGGCGAGGACGAGGCAGCGCGGCGTCCCGCGCGGCTGGCCGCCGTCCGGGAGATGCTGGCTGACGGGTTCCTGACCCTGGGCTGACCGGTGGCGGGCCGCCGTCGAGGGAGGCGCTACCGTGTGGGCTGCGAACAAGCAGCCGAGGGAGCATCACAGAGTTGGCGAAGAACGCAGGTGCCGCGAGCGGTGCCGGTCACAAGCTGGTCATCGTCGAGTCGCCTGCCAAGGCGAAGACGATCGCCGGCTATCTCGGGCGCGGCTACGTCGTGGAGTCGTCGATCGGCCACATCCGTGACCTGCCGCAGAGCGCCGCCGACGTGCCGGCCAAGATCAAGGGCGAGTCCTGGGCGCGGCTCGGCGTCGACGTGGACAACGACTTCACGCCGTACTACGTGGTCTCCCGCGACAAGAAGTCGCACATGACCAAGCTCAAGGGCCTGCTCAAGGAAGCCTCCGAGCTCTTCCTCGCCACCGACGAGGACCGTGAGGGCGAGGCCATCGCGTGGCACCTGTTCGACGAGCTGAAGCCCACGGTCCCGGTCCGACGGATGGTGTTCCACGAGATCACCCCGCAGGCCATCAACGCCGCGGTCGACAACCCCCGCGAGATCGACATGGACCTCGTCGAGGCGCAGGAGGCACGTCGCATCCTGGACCGGCTCTACGGCTACGAGGTCTCCCCGGTGCTGTGGAAGAAGGTCATGTCCGGCCTGTCCGCCGGCCGGGTGCAGTCGGTGGCGACCCGGCTGGTGGTGGATCGCGAGCGGGAGCGGATCGCGTTCCGCACCGCCTCCTACTGGGACCTGGAAGGCACCTTCGACGCCGGCGAGCGGCACGACGAGCGGATGTTCCCCGCCAAGCTCCACTCGGTCGACGAGCGTCGCGTGGCTCGGGGGTCGGACTTCACCTCGCTCGGTGAGCTCAAGCCCACCGCGGTGACCGCCGGTGTCGTCCACCTCGACCGCGGCCGGGCGGAGGCGCTGTCGTCGGCGCTGACCGAGACCACCTTCGAGGTCCGCTCCGTCGAGGCCAAGCCCTACCGGCGGCAGCCCTACGCCCCGTTCCGGACCACCACGCTGCAGCAGGAGGCCTCCCGCAAGCTCGGCTACGGCGCCTCACGGACGATGTCGGTGGCGCAGCGGCTCTACGAGAACGGCTTCATCACCTACATGCGCACCGACTCGGTGACGCTGTCGGAGACCGCCGTCGCCGCTGCCCGGGCGCAGGCACGCGAGCTGTACGGCGCCGAGTACGTGCCGGACAAGCCACGCACCTACGCCTCCAAGGTCAAGAACGCCCAGGAGGCCCACGAGGCGGTCCGTCCGGCGGGGGAGAACTTCCGCACCCCCGCGCAGACCGGGCTCAAGGGCGACGAGTTCCGGCTCTACGAGCTGATCTGGATGCGGACCGTCGCCTCGCAGATGAAGGACGCCGAGGGTCGCAGCGTCACCGTCCGGCTGGGCGGGGCCGCAGCGACCGGCGAGGACGTGGTGTTCTCCGCCTCGGGCCGGGTCATCACCTTCCACGGCTTCTTGAAGGCCTACGTCGAGGGCCTCGACCGGGAGGGCGACCCCGAGAAGGAGTCCGACGACCGCGAGACCCGGCTGCCGAACGTCGACGAGGGCGACGTCGTCAGCGCCGCCCGGATCGACCCCTCCGGTCACCAGACCAAGCCGCCGGCCCGCTACACCGAGGCCACGTTGATCCGGGAGCTGGAGGAGCGGGAGATCGGCCGGCCCTCGACGTACGCCTCGATCATCGGCACGATCCTCAACCGCGGCTACGTCTACAAGAAGGGCACCGCCCTGGTGCCCGCCTGGCTGGCGTTCTCGGTGGTCCGGCTGCTCGAGGAGCACTTCGCGCGGCTGGTCTCCTACGAGTTCACCGCCGGCATGGAGGACGTGCTCGACGAGATCGCGGCCGGGCGGCGGGACCGCAACGACGAGCTCGCCGCGTTCTACTTCGGCGGCGGCGACGTCGAGGGGCTCAAGAAGCTGGTCTCCGAGCTCGGCGACATCGACGCTCGCGAGCTGGCGACCTTCCCGGTGGCCGACGGCGTGGACCTGCGGGTCGGCCGGTACGGCCCCTACATCGAGACCCCCGACGGCACCCGCGCCAACGTGCCCGACGACCTGCCTCCCGACGAGCTGACCGCGGAGAAGGCCGCCGAGCTGCTGGCCAACCCGGCCGGTGAGGAGACCAGGCTCGGGGAGGACCCGGAGACCGGGCTGAGCATCGTCGCCAAGAACGGCCGCTACGGCGCCTACGTCACCGAGCTGCTCCCCGAGGAGGCCCCGAAGTCGCAGAAGCCGCGGACCGGCTCGCTGTTCAAGACGATGTCGCTGGAGACGGTGACGCTGGCGGACGCGCTGCGGCTGCTCTCCCTGCCGCGCGTGGTCGGCACCGACCCCGAGTCCGGTGAGGAGATCACGGCCCAGAACGGCCGCTACGGCCCCTACCTCAAGAAGGGCACCGACTCCCGCTCGATCGATGACGAGGAGAAGCTGCTCACGATCAGCCTGGAGGAGGCGCTGGTGGTCTACGCGCAGCCGAAGCGACGTGGTCGCGCGGCTGCCGATCCGGGCCGCGAGCTCGGCAAGGACCCGGTCAGCGGGAACCCGGTCACGATCAAGAGCGGGCGGTTCGGGACCTACGTCACCGACGGCGAATACAACGCCACGCTGCGTGAGGGTGACGACGAGACCACGATCACGATCGAGCGGGCCGCCGAGCTGCTCGAGGAGCGTCGCGCCAAGGGCCCGGCGAAGAAGGCCGCCAAGAAGGGCGCGAAGAAGACCTCCGCGAAGAAGACCTCCGCGACGAGGACGACCGCCAAGAAGACGACGGCCAAGAAGACGACGGCCAAGAAGACGACGGCCAAGAAGTCGGCCACGACGTCGGCGGCCAAGGCGACCGCGAAGAAGGTGTGACCGGGGCGCTGGGCCCGTCCCCGGAATCCCAGGGTATCGACCTTTGCCCATGCCTCCACGGCGATATGTGACCGGGGAGGAGTCGGCAACTGTCGATACCCTGGGAAACCTGAGGCCCCGCACGGCCGCTCCGTCCAGGGCCTCGACCCGACCCGCCGTAGGGTGGCCCAATGGCTGGGGACGGGTCGGTGGGGCACGCGACGGCGGTCGACGAGCTGCGCCACGCCCCGACCCACTCGCTCGTCGCGGTGCTCCGGATCGGGGACTTCCGCAACCTCTGGATCGGGCTCGGGCTCTCCAGCCTGGGCGACTGGATGGGGCTGCTGGCGCTGACAGCGCTGGCGAGCGCGAGCGCGGAGACGTACGCGGGGAAGAACTACGCGATCGCGACGGTGCTGTTCCTGCGGGTGCTGCCGGCGCTGGTGCTGGGCCCGCTGGCCGGGTACGTCGCGGACCGGCTGGACCGGCGGCTGGTGCTGGTCTGGGGGGACTACCTGCGCGGCGCGCTGTTCCTGACCATCCCGCTGGTCGGCGCGCTGTGGTGGATCTTCGTGGTGACGGTGCTGGTGGAGGCGGTCAGCCTGGTGTGGGGGCCCGCCAAGGACGCCACGGTGCCGAACCTGGTGCCCCGCCACCGGCTCGAGGCCGCCAACCAGGTCAGCCTCGCCACGACCTACGGCTCCGCGCTGCCGGCCGCGATGATCTTCTCTGGTCTGACGCTGGCCGACAAGGTCTACAAGCAGCTGTTCGACTGGTTCGGCACCGGGCCCGTCGACCTGGCGCTGTACTTCAACGCCGCCTCCTTCGTCGTCTCCGGCGTGGTGATCTCGCGACTGCGGCGCATCCCCCGCGGGCCTGCGGACGTCGAGGCCGAGGGGAGTGTCTGGCGGGTGGTCCTGGACGGCTGGAGCTACGTCGGCCGGACCCCCGTGGTGCGCGGGCTGGTGGTGGGCATCATCGGTGCCTTCGCGGCCGGTGGGGTCGTCATCGCCCTGGCGCGGACGTTCGTCTCCGACCTCGGCGGTGGCGACACCGGCTACGGGCTGCTGTTCGGCACGGTGTTCGCCGGTCTCGGCCTCGGCATGTGGCGGGGCCCCCGGCTGCTGCAGGGACTGTCGCGGCGGCGGCTGTTCGGGATCGCGTTGACCGCGACCGGGCTGCTGCTGTTCCCGCTGGCGCTGGTGCAGCAGCTCCCGCTGGTGGTCGGGCTGACCGCGCTGCTCGGCTTCTTCGCCGGCGTCGGCTGGATCACCGGCAACACCATGCTGGGCCTGGAGGTCCCCGACGAGGTCCGCGGCCGGACCTTCGCGTTCGTCGGGTCGATGATCCGGCTGGCCCTGGCGCTGGTGCTCGCGGTGGCGCCGCTGCTGGCCGGGCTCATCGGCACCCACGACTTCGGACCGCTGGACGAGGGCGGCCGCCCGTTCGCGGTCTACAACGGCGCAGCCTTCACGTTCCTGCTCGCGGCGGTGCTGATGACCGCTGTGGGCGTCGCGTCGTACCGTCAGATGGACGATCGGAAGGGGACCCCGCTGGTGAGCGACCTGCGCCACGCGTTCGCCGGCTCGACGGGTGTGTACGCCGCGACCGGCTGCTTCGTCGCGCTCGAGGGTGGTGAGGGCGCCGGGAAGTCCACGCAGGCCCGGCGGCTGCGCGAGCGGCTGCAGGCCGAGGGGTACGACGTGCTGCTGACCCACGAGCCCGGCGACACCGACGTCGGCCGCGAGCTGCGGCGCATCGTCTTGGACCCGGCCACCGGCGCGCTCGCCCACCGCACCGAGGCGCTGCTCTACGCCGCCGACAAGGCCGAGCACGTGGAGCGGGTCGTCGTGCCGGCGCTGACGCGGGGGGCGGTCGTCGTCACGGACCGGTACGTCGACTCGACGCTGGCCTACCAGGGCGCCGGCCGCGACCTCGGGGACCGCGGTCTCGAGCGGGTGGCCCGCTGGGCGACCGGGGACCTGCGACCGCACCTGACGGTGCTGCTCGACCTGCATCCGCAGCACGGCCTGACCCGCTTCGAGGAGCGCGACCGGATCGAGGCCGAGTCCCTGGACTTCCACGAGCGGGTGCGACAGGCGTTCCTGCAGCTGGCCACGGCCTCGTCGGAGCGCTACCTGGTCGTCGACGCCCGTCGACCGGTCGAGGACATCACCGGCGAGATCATGGCGCGGCTGCTGCCGCTGCTCGGTCAGGCCTCCCGGTCCACGCCCGACGTGCCCACCACCCCCGGGAGCCAGCCATGACCACGGCGAGTGAGGGCCGGGCGGGGCCGGGGGCGGGAGGTCCGCTCGAACCCCCCGGTGGGGTGTGGTCCGGGTTGGTCGGCCAGCAGCACGCCACGGCGACGCTGCGCCGGGCGGTCGCCGGCCAGGGGATGACGCACGCCTGGCTGTTCACCGGGCCGCCGGGGTCCGGTCGGTCCAACGTCGCGCTCGCGTTCGCGGCGGCGCTCCAGTGCGAGCGCGGCACCGGCTGCGGGGAGTGTCACGCCTGCCGGACGGCACTGGCCGGCTCCCACCCGGATGTCAGCATCACCCGCTCGGAGACCTCGATGCTCTACATCAAGGACATGCGGGAGCTGGTGCACCGCTCGGCGCTGGCACCCGTCGAGCGACGACACCAGGTGATGATCATCGAGGACGCCGACCGGCTCGGCGACGCCACGGGCCGGACCGGCAACACGCTGCTGAAGGCGATCGAGGAGCCCACCCCCAAGACGGTGTGGCTGCTGTGCGCACCGACCGCCGAGGACGTGCTGCCGACGATCCGGTCCCGCTGCCGCACCGTGTCGCTGGCCACGCCGGGCCCCGCCGAGGTCGCGCGGTTCCTCCAGGAACGGCACGGCGTCTCGGCCTCGGTCGCCGCGTTCGCCGCCCGGGCCTCCCAGGGGCACATCGGCCGGGCCCGCGCGCTGGCCACGGACGAGCAGACCCGCAACCGACGGCGCGAGGTGGTCGCCCTGCCGTCGCGGCTGACCTCGCTCGGGGCGTGCATGAACGCCGCGGCCAACCTCGTCGACATCGCGAAGGAGGAGACCGCCGCGATCACGGAGCGCAGCAACGCGCGGGACCTCGCGGACCTCGACGCCCTCTACGGCGACGACCGCAAGGCCAAGGTCTCGCGCGCCTACAAGGCCAGCCTGCGCGAGCTCCAGCACGCGCAGAAGCAGCGAGAGAAGCGACGCGTCCTCGACGTCGTCGACCGGGGCCTGATGGACCTGCTCTCGGTCTACCGTGACGCGATCATGCTGCAGACCGGCGGTGCCGGCGACCTGGTCAACGAGGAGGTGCGCGACACCGTCGTGGACCTGGTTCGCCGCACGACGCCGGAGAGCAACCTGCGCCGCATCGACGCGATCTTCGCGGCTCGCGAGCAGATGATGGAGTTCAACACGACCCCGTTGCTGGCGCTGGAGTCGATGATGATGGGGCTGCGGGCCTGACCCGGCGACGCGCTGAGCGGCGCTGGGCGGAGGAGCCGCGCGGCTGTCGTCGTCGTCACCGGTCGGGCCGGATCGGCTCGGCGATCGCCTGGATCCGCCGGGTCGCGAGCTCGGCCATCAGCCGGGCCGCGGGCGACAGCGTGGCTCCGGCCCGGTGCACGATCGCCAGGCTGTCGTACTGGCGGGGGCGCAGCGAGACGTAGCCGGCTCCGGGTGCCAGCCGCGGCAGCAGCTGCACCGCGACGCCCTTGGGGACCACCGAGTCGGCCAACCCCATCCCGACGAGCTCGATGGCGGTCTCGACGTCCTCGACCTCGATGCGGGTCTGCGGGTTGTGCCCGGTCTCGTGCAGCATGCGGCGCAGCACGATGCGCGTTGAGTCCTCCGCGCGCCAGGTCGTCTCCGGCATCACCATCGAGGCCTGCGCCAGCCGGTGGGCGGTGACCGGGGTCCGCAGCCGCTCGGGGTCGGCACTGACGTAGACCAGCTCGTCGCGGGCGACCGGCGTGACGGCCATGCCCTCGCTGCTGACGGCCGGGACGGCGATCATCGCCGCCTCGATCCGGCCGCGCCGCAGGTCCTCCTGGACGTCGCTGGAGTTCTGTCCGACCAGCTCCACGCGCACCCCGGGGTGCCGCGCCAGCAGGTCGGCGACCAGCCCTGCCCCGGCGTACAGGCGGGCTGTCCCGAACATGCCGAACCGGACGGTGCCGGTCTCCAGCGCGCTGACCGACTGCGCCACCTGACGGGTCTGCTCGACGGCTGCGAGTGCGCGCTCGGCGTAGGGACGCATGGTCTCGGCGGTGGCCGTCGGCACCACCCCCCGCCCGACCCGGACGAACAGGTCCGCGCCCAGCGAGCGCTCCAGGGCCCGGATCTGCTCGGACACCGACGGCTGGGCGTACCCGAGCCGGTCTGCCGCGGCGGTCAAAGAGCCATGCTCGTACGCCGCAAGGAAGCAGCGCAGCTGGTGCAGTGAAAGCATAGGGATCTCCTTGCCTCCCCGAAGGAAACCGAGGCTACCCCTATGCCCAGCGCGCCGTCATGCTGGAGGCGTAGCCGTCACCGTTCCCTGAGGGAGGTCACCGACATGTTCGTGAACACCTGCACCGTCTGCACCAAGCGCCTGCTGATCTTCCCCAGCCAGGTGACCGCCCTGGCCAACACCGACCGCGGCATCGTCGTCGCGTTCACCTGCTGGTGCGGCAGCGAGCAGACGCTGCTCACCGGGCGGGCTGCGGCGGCCGCCGACCGCGACGTGATGGCCGCCTGACGGCGGTTTCGCGCGCTACGGACGTTGTCCGTATACTTCTCCGGGTTGCCCGGGCCGGTCCCCGGACCGTCAGGACGGGCAGCGCGCCGCCTTAGCTCAGTCGGTAGAGCGTCTCACTCGTAATGAGAAGGTCGTCGGTTCGATTCCGACAGGCGGCTC
>CAWAGE010000002.1:0-16576 GCA_963781695.1 uncultured Actinomycetota bacterium | reverse complement strand
CGGTGGAGCTGGCGGGAATCGAACCCGCGTCCTTCGGCGCCGACCCAGGGCTTCTCCGGGTGCAGTCAGTGATGTCGTCTTCTCAGTCCGGCGCTCGCACTGACACGTCGCCGACAGACTCAGCCACAGAGAAGTCCCGATGAGTCCTCGTGGCCCGGACTCACCAGCAAGCCTCCTAGATGAGGCCAGGATCTAGAGCGGAGGCGCCTCTAGTCTGACCCGTTGCATCTCGCCTCAGGCGGCGAGCGCGAACGAACTGCGCTGTTGTCGGCAGTTATTGGTTTCCAAGGAGCGTTCACGAGATGACCTTGGATCCTCGACCCGCTTCCCCTGGGACGAGACGTCCCAAGTCGAAACCGATCAGCCCCTCTTGAGTTGTGGTGCGTCCTGCCGCCAGCAGTCTACCCGTCTCAACGGCGGGACGCGCGCGCGTTGTTCCCGCGCTGCACGGGCACTCCCGCCTCGGGCACCTTCGGACGCCCCAGGAAGTAGCCCTGGGCCAGGGGCACGCCGAGGCCGGCCAGCGTGTCGAGGTCGGCGCGGGTCTCCACCCCCTCGGCCACCAGGCTGGAGCGCATCCGCTCGGTGAAGCCGACCATGGCCACACACATGGCCTGCCGTCCCGGATGGACCGCGACGCCCTGCACCAGCGTGCGGTCCAGCTTGAGCACCTCCGGCTGCAACCGCAGGATGTGCTCGAGCCCGGCGTAGCCGGAGCCGGCGTCGTCGACCGCGATGCGGGCACCGCTCGCCCGGACCCGCTCCAGGGTGTGGAGCAGCAGGTCGTAGTCGTCGACCTGGGAGTGCTCGGTCAGCTCGACCACCACCCGCGACGCGTCGACCGGCAGCAGCTTGACGACGTCGTCCGAGGCGCACAGCGAGCGGGCCGAGACGTTGACCGACAACGTCGTACGCCGTGGCAACCGGCCGAGGAGGCGCAGCGCCGCGGCGACCGCGGAGGTCTCCAGCTCGATCCCGAGGCCGATGCCCTCGGCCTCGGTGAACCACCGGTCCGGACCCCAGCTGCGACCGTCGACCTGCGGAAACCGGGCGAGCGCCTCGTAGCCAGCGGTCCGGTCGGCCACGACGTCGACGATCGGCTGCAGCGCGATGTTGGGACCGCCGGCGTCGAGCACGTCGCCGACCGCCTCCCGGACCTCGCGCACCCGACGGTCGGACTCGACGAGACGGTGCAGGTGCCGCGAGATCAGCCCGCCGAACACGTTCATCAGCTCCAGGTCCCGAGCCCGCAGCCGGTGGTCGGCGACCCGGCTGAAGCAGCACAGCGTCCCGACGGCTCCGCCCTCCGCGTCGACGATCGGCACCGACAGGTGCGCACCCACGGGGAGCTCGGTGGTGACGGCCAGCTGACGCAGCGACGGGACGGCAGCGGCGTCGGGGACCAGCTGGTCCATCCGGCCGTCGGCCACCCGGGCGCAGTAGGTCGTCTCCAGCGGGTCGCTGTCGCCGACGGCGAACGGCTTGAACCCGTCCTCGGTGTCGACGTAGTCGAAGTATCGGCGCCCGTCGGCGAACCGGCTGACGAAGGCCACCTCCGTCCCGAGCAGCACCCTCAGCGCGACGAGCCACTCCTGGACGGCTGCGCGAGACGACTCCGGCGAGTCGTCGGCGGGCGCGACGACGCCCTTCAGCACGGACTCCAAGTCCGACATGACCCTCCCCGAGACGTTCGGTTCATGACGCCGCAGAAGCGGACGGTGGGGACAGGCTACGGACTCTGTGTTCGCGGCGGGCCGGTATCCCCACTATTCCTTCGCCGCACGACCCACCGGGGTCCGCCCCTGGTACCGCCGGCGCGGCGCGGTCCCACCTCGGCTCGACCACCCGGTCGACCCCGTACGGGCCCGGGCGTTCCCCCGCAGCCGGCTCCCTACTCGACGCCCTTGAGGTGGCGCCCCATCGCCGCCTGCGCCTCGCGGTTGGCCTGCCGCTCGGCCAGCGCGTGCCGCTTGTCGTAGGTCTTCTTGCCCTTGGCCAGGGCGATCTCGACCTTGGCCCGGCCGTCCTTGAAGTAGAGCGACAGCGGCACGAGGGTCAGCCCCCGCTCGTTCACCCGGCCCTCGATCTTGTCGATCTCGTGCCGGTTCAGCAGCAGCTTGCGGACCCGGCGCGGCTCGTGGTTGGTCCAGGTGCCCTCGGTGTAGATGGGGATGTGGACGCCGTGCAGGAACGCCTCGCCGTGGTCGATCTCGCCGAACCCGTCGACGAGCGAGGCGCGGCCCGCGCGCAGCGACTTGACCTCGGTGCCGGAGAGCACCAGCCCGGCCTCGTAGGTGTCCTCGATGTGGTAGTCGTGGCGCGCCTTCTTGTTCTGCGCGACGATCCTGCGCCCCTCCTGCTTGACCATGTCCCGATTCTCTCAGGTGGCCGCGGCGCCCGTCCCGGCCGGCGTACGACGCACCGGCCGCCGGTCGTGGGTCAGAACCAGGCCATCGGGTCGACGGGGGCGCCGTTGCGAAGCACCGTGAAGTGGAGGTGGCAGCCGGTGGACCATCCGGTGGTGCCGACGTAGCCGATGATCTGGCCGCGCTCGACCCGCTCCCCGGCGGAGACCGCGTACGAGCTCAGGTGGTTGGAGATGGTGGCCAGTCCGGCCCCGCGGTGCAGGCCGTGGTCGATGATGACCCGGTTTCCCCAGGCGGTCTGGAAGTAGCGCTCCACCACCCGCCCGGACGCCACCGCACGGATCGGGGTGCCGCAGGCCGCACCGAAGTCCACACCGTCGTGCAGCGCGCGGTAGCCGTAGATCGGGTGGACGCGCCAACCGAACGGCGAGGTCACGCGTCCCGACACCGGGTAGTCCAGGACGCCGTTGGACCGGATGGGGCCGCTGTCGCCGAGGATGGGTCCGGCGGACTGCCCGGCCGCGGCCGCCGCCGCGGCCGCACGACGGCGGGCCTCGTCGGCACGGCGCTTGAGGACCGCGGCGATCCGGTTGCGCTCCTGCTCGAGCCCTTCCAGCTGGGCGAGGTCGGCCGCCTGGGCCTGTGCGGCCGCGCTGCGCGCCTCGGTGCGGGCGTCGACGAGCTGGTCGACCGAGGCCTTCGCGGCCTCTGCCTGCGCCTCCAGGCCCTGCTTGCGGAGCAGGTTCGCCGCTGCGGCGCGGCGCTGGCGGGCGACCGCGCGCTGCGCGACGAGCACCTCTCGCTCCTGCACGGTCAGCAGTGCGCGGTCCGCCTCCAGCCGGTCCAGGACGACCGACTCCTTGTCGATGACGTTCTGGACGGAGTTCAGCTGCCCGGTGAGCTCGGCGGGATCCTGGGAGGTCAGCACCATCGACAGGCCCAGCAGCGACGGGTCGCCGCTCTGGTAGTGCTGCACCACGATCTGGCCCAGCGTGTCCTGCTCCTCGGCGATCTTGTCGTGTCCCGCGCCGAGGTCGGCTCGCGCGGTCCGCAGCCGCTGCCGCGCCGCCGCCAGCGCGACCCGCATCCGAGCATCGAGCGCCTGGGCCGCGACCAGCTCGCCCTTGGTCTCGGCCAGGTGAGCCTGGGCGGAGGCGAGCTCGGCCTGGGCGGAGGCCAGTGCCGAGGTGGCGTCCCGCAGCTGCTGGCTGGACTCGTCCAGGTCCTCGTGGGCGCCGGCCAGCCGCTTCTCGACCGCCTTCTTGGCCTGTGCCAGCTCACCCTTCGCAGCGTGCTTGGCGGCGGCCTTGCCGGCCACGGCCTGCTTCGGAGCGGCGGTCGCCACCGGCGTCGCGGCCCCGCCGCACAGCACAGCGGCCGTGACGAGGAGCGCGAGGGCGCGTGCAGGAGCCGCGCCGGCGGGGTTGCGAAGCACCGGTCTGCCTTCGGAGTCTCGGGGAAGAGGCTCTTCGAAGGTAACGCACATTGGTCACACTTTGAGGTATTTCCGCGTCATCAGCAGGGTCGGCACCAGTGTCAGCGCGAAGCCGATGACGGCGATCAGGCCGATCGCCGAGGCCGCGTTCCCCCAGTCCACCCAGGCCACGATGTTGGAGGACGGCCGCAGCGTGCGGTAGATGACCACCCACATGAACAGCACCAGCGAGCCTGCCGCCAGGCCCACGCCGACGACGGCCGCGACCAGCGCCTCCATCAGGAACGGCAGCTGGATGTAGAGGCTCGAGGCGCCCACCAGCCGCATGATGCCGATCTCGCGACGCCGGGCGAAGGCGGCGAGCCGGATGGTGTTGCCCACCTGCAGCACCGCGGCGACGATGAGGAAGCCGGCGACGGCCACCGCCCCCCACTTCAGCACGCTCATCCAGAAGTAGATCGGTTTGAGCACCTCGCGCAGGTCCCGGACCGTGTTGACCCCGGCGAGCGGCTGTAGCGCGTTCTTGATCCCGGTGAACTGCTCGGGGTCCTTGAGCTGGACCCAGTAGGACTCCTGCATGTCCGAGGGCCGGATCGACTCGTAGACCCGCCGCTCGGTGTCGTTGCCCGAGACGTAGGCCTCGCGCCACTTCTCGTAGGCCTCCTGCTTGGTCTGCAGCCGCCACGATGCGACCTCGGGGTTGCTGTCGAGCACCTCCTCGATCCGCTGCTTCTGCGCCACGGTCACCTCCCCGTCGACACAGGTCGCGTTGGCCGAGTTCTGGTTGCACAGGAACGCGGTGATCTGGAGCTTGCTGCCCCAGTACGCCTCGGCCTTGTCGGCCTGCGCGTTGAGCAGGAGCGCCATCCCCACCAGCGTCAGCGAGACGAAGATCGTCACGACGACCGCGACGGTCATCGACAGGTTGCGCCGCAGGCCGTTGCGGAGCTCGGAGAACACGTAGGTCAGCTGCATGGGGCGAGGTCCCGTCGGTAGGGCGGTGTCGGGGCTGTGGAGCTGTCGAGCTGTCGGGCCGGTCTCAGTGCTGGTAGCCGTAGACGCCGCGGGCCTGGTCGCGGACCACGGTGCCGTCGGAGAGCTCGATGACGCGCTTGCGCATCTGGTCGACGATGCCCGCGTCGTGCGTGGCCATCACGACCGTCGTCCCGGTTCGGTTGATGCGGTCCAGCAGCTTCATGATGCCCACGGAGGTGTTCGGGTCGAGGTTGCCGGTCGGCTCGTCGGCGATCAGCAGCACCGGCCGGTTCACGAACGCGCGAGCGATGGCCACCCGCTGCTGCTCGCCGCCGGACAGCTCGTGCGGCAGCCGCTGGCCCTTGCCGTCGAGACCCACCAGCTCGAGGGTCTGCGGCACCACCTCGTTGATGTGCGAGCGTGGCTTCCCGATGACCTGCAGCGCGAAGCCGACGTTCTCCGAGACCGTCTTGTTGGGCAGCAGCCGGAAGTCCTGGAAGACGGTGCCGATCGTGCGCCGCAGCACCGGGACCTTCCAGCTCGCCAGCTTGTTGATCTCCTGGTCCGAGACGAAGATCCGGCCGCGCGTCGGGCGTGCCTCCCGCAGCACCAGCCGCAGGAAGGTGGACTTGCCGGAGCCCGAGGCACCGACCAGGAACACGAACTCACCGTCCGCGATGTCGACGCTCACGTCGTCCAGCGCAGGACGGGTCGTCTTGGCGTACTGCTTGGTGACGCTCTCGAAACGGATCACAGGATGCTCACGGCCGGGGCTCGGGGACAGAGGGACCTACTGCGGCGCACCGGGGCCCGTCCAGCGCGGGGGCGTGGCGGCGATCCGGCCAACCACCGAGTCTAGGCGACTCCAGGGGCTCGGCCGAATCCTCTCCGCCGGCGCGTGCCGCGACCCGCCGGCCGCCGCTCCCACGGCACTACCCTGGGCCCGATGCCCCCCGGACCCGCGCCGACCCCACCGGACCACGTGCCCGCCAGTGCGGGACCGCCCCGCCCCGCCCGTCTGATGGTGGCGACCGTCGCCGCCCTGGTCGTCGTCCTGGTCGCGGGGCTCGGGGCCGTGGTCCTGGAGGCCGTCGTAGGTGCGCCGGACCAGACCAGCCCCGGCGCGAGCGTCTCGGCGGCACCGGAGCCGACCTCCGCAGGCGACCTGACCGCGCTGCGCGTCCCACGGCAGGGCTTCTGCGACCGGCTCGACCGCGCGGACGTCACCGCGGCGCTGCGGGGCCCGGTCGCGACGACGGCGCACTACGACAGTGGCGAGGTCGCTGTCCTCGAGCCCGGCCTGCGCGAGCGGGCCCACGAGTTCGGCTGCTCCTTCCGCGGCCTCGACGGCACCCGCGCCCGCGCCTGGGTGTTCGCGGGACCGGTGTCCGTGGCCGGGGCGACCGCGCTGACGCGCGCCGCCCTGGCGCGACCCGGCTGTCGTCGCATCGCCGGTGCCCCGGCGTACGGTCGCCCCTCCGTCGCCACGTCGTGCCCGCAGGGCGCGGGCCGTGAGCTGACGCTCAGCGGCGCCTTCGGCTCCACCTGGCTGACCTGCCGGTTGAGCCTGCCTCGTGCCGGGCTGGCCACGGTGCCTCGCGCCGAGCGGTGGTGCACCACGGTCGCGACAGCGCTCGCCACCGGCTGACCCCGGTTCCCTCCGACCGGGACCGCGCGGGTCAGGCGGTGGGGGTGGTGTCGGCGCCGCGACGCCAGCGGATCCCGGCCTCCAGGAAGGGGTCGATCTCACCGTCGAAGACCGCTTGCGGGTTGCCGGTCTCGTACTCGGTGCGCAGGTCCTTGACCAGCTGGTACGGGTGCAGCACGTAGTTGCGCATCTGGTCGCCCCACGACCCCATGACGTCGCCCCGCAGCTCGTCCAGGTGGGCCCGCTCCTCGGCCTTCTTCAGCGCGAGCAGCTTCGCCTTCAAGATGATCATCGCGCTGGCCTTGTTCTGCAGCTGCGACTTCTCGTTCTGGCAGCTCACCACCGTCCCGGTCGGGACGTGGGTCAGCCGGACGGCCGAGTCGGTGGTGTTGACCGACTGGCCGCCGGGACCCGAGGACCGGTAGACGTCGACCCGGATCTCCTCGTCGGGGACGTCGATCTCGTCGGTCTGCTCCAGCACCGGGACCACCTCGACCGCGGCGAACGAGGTCTGTCGGCGCCCCTGGTTGTCGAACGGGCTGATCCGGACCAGCCGGTGGGTGCCGGCCTCGACCGAGAGCGTGCCGTAGGCGTAGGGGGCGTGCACCGCGAAGGTGGCCGACTTCAGCCCCGCCTCCTCGGCGTAGGAGGTGTCGAACACCTCCACGGAGTACTTGTTGCGCTCCGCCCAGCGGGTGTACATGCGCATCAGCATCTCGGCGAAGTCGGCCGCGTCCACCCCGCCGGCACCGGAGCGGATCGTGAGCAGCGCCTCGCGCGAGTCGTACTCGCCGGAGAGCAGCGTGCGTACCTCCAGCGCCGCCACGGCCTTGCGGATAGAGCGGAGGTCC
This sequence comes from uncultured Actinomycetota bacterium, assembly GCA_963781695.1. Lineage (GTDB taxonomy): Bacteria > Actinomycetota > Actinomycetes > Propionibacteriales > Nocardioidaceae > Nocardioides_B. The sequence goes on along the minus strand of CAWAGE010000002.1, from coordinate 9,301 downwards.
CGCTCGGCTTCGACCATCGAGTCGGCGTCGCCCTCCTCCTGCGCGAGCTCGTGGAGCACCGAGAGGTCGTCGAGCCGGCCCTGGAGGTTGGTGAAGCGGTCCAGGTCGCCCTGGAGCAGCGACAGCCGGCCCGTCACCCGGGTCGCGTTGCCCTGGTCGTCCCAGAGATCGGGGGCGGCGACCTGCTGGCCGAGGTCGGCGATGTCCGCACGGATCGTAGGCAGGTCGAGCACCTGCTCGATGGTGTGCATCGTCGCCTGGAGCTGCTTGACCTGGGTCTCGAAATCGGGGCCTGCCACGTCGCAGACACTACGCGACGGGTCGCCGCGCTCCGGCATGCGTGGCCCAGCGGCCGGGTACGGTCCGGGTGCGGCCGAGAGCCCACGGCGAGAGGAGCAGTCATGCCGCAGCAGGCCTGGAGCGACAAGCGCGAGCGTCAGTACGAGCACATCAAGGAGGGGCTGGAGGACCGGGGCCGGGGTGAGTCGACCGCGGCGGAGATCGCGGCCCGCACGGTCAACAAGGAGCGGGCCCGCAACGGCGAGGCGGAGCAGGCCAGCAGCACCTCGACCGAGGACCTGTCGTCGGGCCGGCGCGGCGGGCTGCGGTCGCACCGCGGCGCCGGCGGCCGGACCCGGGACCAGCTGTACGCCGAGGCGCGCAAGAAGAACGTCAAGGGCCGCTCGTCGATGACGAAGGCCGAGCTCGAGCAGGCCGTCGGGCGCTGACGCGTGGCGCCGTGACGAACGCGGGCGGGCCCGGCCCGGGCAGCGACTCCCGCGCCGACCCCGCACCCCCTGAGCGCGAGAGCGAGGCCGAACGGCTCACCCGCAACGTCAGCGAGCTGCTCCAAGAGCTGCGGGTCACCCAGACCGGGGTGCAGATCCTGACCGGGTTCCTGCTGACGCTGCCCTTCTCGCAGCGCTTCGCCGACCTCGACGAGCTCCAGCGCACCGTCTACCTGGCGGTGCTGTGCGGCTCGGTGCTCGCGACCGGCTTCATCGTGGCGCCGGTGGCCTTCCACCGGGTGCTGTTCCGCAACGGGGAGCGCCCCTGGCTGGTCGCCGCGGCGAACCGGTGCGCGCTGGCCGGGTTGACCGCCCTGGGGCTGACCACCGCCGGGATGGTCTGGCTGGTGTTCAGCCTGGTCAGCGGACGCACCCCGGCGCACGTCGCGGGAGCGGCCTGCCTGGTGTTCCTGGCGGGGTTGTGGGCCGCGGTGCCCCTGGCGCTGCGTCCAGACCGGGACGACGCGGGGCGTGCCGGCAGCGAGCGGCCCTCACGCTGAGTACCCCCGCGTGAGGGCCGTTCGCCCCCGTGACCCCGGCCGTCTCAGGTCAGCTCGTTGCGCAGGTCGCGCAGGATGCGGGACAGCAGCCGGGAGACCTGCATCTGGGTGACGCCGATGTCGCGGGCGATCTGCTCCTGGGTCCAGCCCTCGAAGAACCGCAGCTCGAGGATCCGGCGGTCGCGGGGGGCCAGCTTCCGCACCGCCGGCCCGAGCACCACCCGTGCCTCCGCGCTGGCGAAGTCGACCTCGTCGTGCGGCATCAGGTCGCCGAGCGTCGCAGCGCCGTCGTCGCCCACCGGGACGTCGAGGGAGGCGGGGGTGAACGCACCGTCGGCGGCCAGCGCCTCGATCACCGACTCGACGTCGGTGCCCAGGGCCTCGGCGACCTCGGTGGGCCGCGGCGAGCGGCCCAGCCGCTGCGTCAGCTCGCTGGAGGTCTTGGCGATCGAGCCCTGCAGCTCCTGGACCCGGCGAGGCGGACGGACGGACCAGCCGAAGTCTCGGAAGTAGCGCTTCACCTCGCCGGTCACCGTCGGCACGGCGTAGGACAGGAAGTCGCGCTCGTGGGAGGGGTCGAACCCGTTGACAGCCTTGACCAGCCCGACGTACGCCGCCTGCACGAGGTCGTCCTCTGCCAGGCCTCGCTGCCGGTAGCGGTGCGCGATCGCGCGCGCCACGCCCATGTTGAGCACCACGACCTCGGCACGCAGCGCCTTCTGCTCGGCCTCGTCGTCGGTGCGGTGCAGCTCGGCCAGCAGCCTGGCGGTGGTGGCGCCCCGATCCGGTTCGGGGTAGGCCTGCGTCGCAGGTCGATCCCGGCCCGACATGGCGTCGTCGGCCGCTGGCGGCGGACTGGTGAGCGGAGGGGTCGTCGTCATCGGGAGTCGCCGCTTTCCGTAGCACACGGGTAGGGGCGTCTGCTTGACCTCTACGTCGATCTCCACTGAGTCAAGCACTCGTGGGCGCCGCCCACAAGGACGGCGGCCGGCCGACGGACCGAGGGCTGCTCCCCTGTCCCGCCGACGGGCCGCCGTCCCGGCCGGTCACCGCCGTTCACCTGCACGTTCGCGTCGGGTCGGCGTCTCGGTGATCTGCAGCACACCGCGGCCCGCCGACCGGGGCGGCTCAGCCCAGCGGGGTGGGGCCCAGCGGCAGCGCCGGGACGGGCAGCGAGCCCCGCACCTGGTTCTGAGCCTGGCAGCCGCTGGTGCACGAGGTGGCACCGGCCGACAGCTCGATCGCGTCCTCACCGAGCACGCCGCCCATCCGTCCGCCCGGCTCGACCGACCAGCGGGTGCTGGTCGCGCCCTGGGACAGCTTGGTCGCCACTTGGGGGCTGTCCTTGCCGAGCAGCATCTCGTGGTAGCCGGTCGGGCTCGCGGCGACGGCGACGGGGTCGGCGCCGTCCCCGAAGTTGACCTTGCCCGTGAACGGGTTGAGGAAGTAGAACAACCCGGGACCGAGGGTGTGCTGGATCTCGACGGGCCCGGCGAACTCCGGCTCCATCTGGAAGATCCCTCCCTGCGGAGCGTCCTTGGCCTGGATCTTCAGCTTCCCCCCGGCGGCCCCGAGGATCGCCACCAGGCTGGAGTCGCGGACCTGGAGCTGCCGGATGACCGGCCGGCCCACCTGGGCGGCGCTCAGCTGCGGCACCTTGGCGGCGAACACGACGGTGCGGCCGGTGACCATCCGCTCGGGCGAGGCCGCCCCGCTCAGCGCGTAGTCGTAGACCCCCAACGTGGCGGGGTCCAGGGTGAAGCTGGTGTGCACCCCGGTGACCGTGATCGGACCGTTCGGCGTGATGTCCTTGAGGACGACGTCCTTGCCGGGGGCCGGGTTGTAGGCGCGGCCGTTGACGGTGACGGTGTAGTCGCCCGCGGACGCCGTGAGCGTGCTCGCCGCGGTGCTCGCCGCGGTGCTCGCCGCTGGGGCCGCGACGCCGGCGGCGGGGAGCCGCTTGGCCTGGGCCGGCGCGGCGAGGCCGGTTGCCGCGCCCGCCGCGGTCGCGACGACCAGGGCGCCGAGAACGGCACGCCGCAGCGGTCCGGTCAGGGACCGGGCGGAGGGTCGGTAGGTGGGTCCGGGCGTCGAGACGGGCATGCGATGCTCCCAAGGGGTCGGGCGGGTCGAACAGGTGACGAGACAAACGTCGACAGCCCAGGGAGCCCGCTGAACTGTCCGATGGTCCTAGTACCTCGCTCCGGCCGATCCCGGTCGGACCGGCTCACTCGCTGACGAGGACGTAGGCCGCCGCGATGCCGGTGATCACCGGACGCCGCTCCCATCCGGGCGGGGTGATCGGCAGCTCCAGCGGCGCCGCGACCCGCACCACCACACGGTCGGCACCGATAGTGACGGCGTAGCGGAACCCCGGGTAGCGCCGGGCCGCTTGGACCGCCGCGAGGTAGGCCGCCACCCGTGCCCGGACCTGGGTGGCGTCGAGCCGCGCCCGCTCGCCGAGCCGGCTCTCGTAGACCTGGCTGCCCTCGACGGCCTCGGTGGCCGCGAGCGCGGCACCGTCGGCGACGGCGTCGAGGCCGGTGCGTCGCAGGTACGCCGCCGAGGCGTCGACGACCACCCCGACCATCATCAACGCGACCACGAAGACGCCCACCACCAGGACCGAGGCCTGCCCGCGCTGCGAGCGCGGACGACCTCTCCCGCGCTCCGTCCGCGCGGTCATGGGCGACCCTCTCGGAACCGGCCGACGGGCACCCGCTGCTCGGCGCTGACCCTGATCGAGGGGGTGTGGCCGCCCAGCGCGTAGGGCAGCAGCGGGAGCGCGACCTGGTAGTCCAGGCGCGCGAGCACCACCGACCCGGGGCGCAGGCAGTCGCCCGGAGCCGGCTGGCAGCTCACTCGCACCGCGCCGGCGTCGGCGGCCAGCCCCTGGTCGCCGAGCGCGGTGCCGGCGGCGATGCTCGCCTGCCGGCGGCCGAGCTCCTGGGAGGGCGCGAGGCTGTAGGCCCGGGCGGCCGCGGCGGTCGCCGCCGTCACGGCATAGGCCGTCCGCTGCACCTCGAAGACGGCGAGCACCACGTAGACCAGCGGCACCAGCAGCAGCACCGAGAGCCACACCACCTCAACCAGGGCGGTCCCTCGTTCGTCGCGGCCGGTCACGGCGGTACCTCCTCGACGGCGTGCCCGGACACCCGAAGCCGGACCGCTGGACCCCACAGCCCGAGCGGCGGGACGTCGGCCACCACCGTCACCTCGACGCCGGGCCCCCCGGCGAGGCTCACGGCGCGAGCAGAGACCTGGCGAGCGAACCGCGCGGCGAGGGCCTGGCCGATCTGGCGGCGGGTGAGCTCGGCTCCCGCGCCGACGGGACGGTCGACGGTCGCGGCGTACCTGGCCCCGGCCGACGCCGCGGCGCTCAACGTGTTGCGCACGTGCAGCACCAGGGCGAGGTGCACGATCCCCAGGAACAGCGGCAGCACCACCATCAGGACCAGCACGAAGTCGACGACGGCGGACCCCCGGGACCCGCGACCGGACGACCGGTGACCGCGCCCGGCGACCACGCTCAGCCGCTGACCGAGCGCAGCGCCTGGCTGAGCATGGAGCTGAGCTGGGGCCCGGCGACGGCCCACAACGCAGCGACGAGACCGGCGGTCATCACGGTGATCAGGACCCAGCCAGGCACGTCGCCACGCTCGTCGTGGGTCCTGCGTCCGCGCCCCGGCGGGCCGCCCGTGCGTGGCATGAGTGACGATGCGAGCAGCCTGCGGAGACGGGTCGCCAGGGATCTCATCTGATCCTCCTCGGGTCGGGGTCGGGGTCGGGGTGGTCGGTCAGGGGTGAGAACGGCTCTCCCCCGGAACGGGCTCAGGGCGCGACGAGGCTGAGCCCGATGACGCCTGGCCAGAACGCGAAGACGACGGTGACCGGCAGCACCAGGAAGACCACCGGCACCATCATCAGGACCTCCTTGCGGGCGCCCGCCTCGATCAGGGCCCGCCGTCCCGCCTCACGGACGTCGCTCGCCTGGGCGTGCAGCACGGCGGACAGCGGCGTGCCGCGCTCGACAGCCACCGCCATGCCCTCGGCGAAGCGGGACACGACCGGCAGCCCGGAGCGTCGTGCCAGGGCGTCCAACGCGGTCGAGACCGGGGTGCCGGTGCGAGTGTCGGCCAGCACCCGGGCGAGCTCCGTCGCGAGCTCCCCGTTGGCGCGCTCGACCACCCGGCCCAGTGCCGAGACCGGGCCCTCCCCGGCGCCCACCGCGAGCGCCAGCAGCTCGGCGACGGTCGGGAACTCGCTCAGGATCCGTCGCTCCCGCTCCGCGACCTGGGCCGAGAGGCGGTTCTCGCGCAGCAGGACGCCCAGCACGAACGCGACCGCGCACAGCACCAGCAGCGGCAGCGTGCGGTCCGGCGACCGGAGCGCGACGACCACAGCGACGGCGGCGGTGGCGGCGAACCCGACCAGGCCCCACAGCACCTGCTCCACCCGGAACTGCTGCACGGTCATCGACAGATCCGCCCGTTCGAGGCGGCGCCGGACCGAGGCCCGGCCACCCATCACCCGCTCCAGCGTCCCGGCAGCCGAGGTCAGGACAGGACCGAAGACGGCTGGAAGCGCTCCCGTCGAGACGGGCGGGTCGAGCGGCCGATCGACCTGCGGAAGGTCTCGGATGTAGGGCCACACGCGGGCCTCGAGGCGAGGCCTGCGCAGGGCCACCACCCGTGTCGCCATCAGCAGCAGGCCGGCACCGACCCCCGCCCCGAGCAGCAGGCCGATCGTGGCGGTCACGAGAGCACCCGCCGCTCCGTGGGCAGCCGACCGATGCGCACCATGAGCCGGTAGGCCACGAGGCACAGGGCGGCCCCCGAGACCAGGACCACGAGGCCGGCGGCTGACGCGTAGCGGCTGATGACCTCGCGTTGGAAGCAGAGCAGGAACAGCACCAGCCACGGCGCGGAGACGGCCAGCCTGGCGCCGTTGACCGTCCAGGCCTGACGGGACTCGAGCTCCGAGCGGGTGCGGGCGTCCTCGCGCAGGAACCCCGACAGGTTGCGCAGCAAGCCCCCGAGCTCGCCGCCACCGACCTCGCGGGCGATCCTCAGCGCCTCGACCACTCGGTCCCCCACCGGGTCGGCGAGTCGACGTTTGAGCCGGTCCAGGCTGTCGGCGAACCTGCCGGTGACCTGGTAGTCGACGCCGAACGCGGTGAACGGCTCCCGGAGCGGCTCCGGACCGCGCTGCCCGAGCTGGGTGAGCGCCTCGGGCAGCGACAGCCCGGCCCGCACGGCGGAGGCCAGGTTGTCGACGGCCTCGGGCCACACCTCGGCGAGCTCGCGCTGGCGGCTGCGGGCGCGGCCGGTGAGCACGGCGACAGGGAGGTAGCCCGCCAACGCGGCGAACACGAGCGCCACCGTGGCGGTCCGCGAGAGCACCTCGATGGCGGCGAACGCGACCGTCGCGCTGGCCGCACACAGGGTCCACAGGCTGCCGACGGTGGTGCCGGCGAGACCGGCCCGGTCGAGCAGCTGCCGCGTCCGTCCGACCCGAGGAGGCGTCACCGGCCCCGAGCGTGGCACGGTGACCGAGGTCCACACCAGCAGCAGCCCGAGACCCACCCCGAGCCCGAGCACGGCACCCATGTCAGCGGACCTCGGCGAGCAGGGCCCGGACGTCGAGACCCACCCGCTCGTAGCGCTCCACCCGGGGCGGCATCCCCTGGCGGCGCTCCAGCCGGGCACCGCGCCGCGCGAAGATCGGCTCGGTCTCGATGACGTCGTTCTCGACCCGGCCCGGCACCGCCACCACCTCCTCGACCCGCCGCATGCCGTCCGGTCCGATGCCCAGGTGCACCACGAGGTCCACCGACGCCGCCACCGTCGGCACCACGAAGCGGGCACTGATGTTCTCGCCCGCGAGCAGCGGCAGCGTGCACATCTTCACCAGCGCCTCGCGTGCCGAGTTGGCGTGCAGCGAGGCCATCCCCGGCAGCCCGGCGTTCAGGGCCAGCAGCAGGTCCAGGCACTCCTCGGCGCGCACCTCTCCGACGATGACCCGCGAGGGCCGCATCCGCAGGCTCTCCTTGACGAGGTCGCGCAGCCGGATCTCACCGGTCCCCTCCAACCCCTGCTGCCGGGTCTGCATCGCCACCCAGTCCGGGTGGGTGAACCGCAGCTCGAAGACCTCCTCGACCGAGACCACCCGGTCCCGACCCGGGATGCTCGCCGCCAGGCAGTTCAGCATCGTGGTCTTGCCTGCCTGGGTGCCACCGGCGACGACGATGTTGAGGCCCGCCCGGACGGAGGCGTCCAGGAAGCCGGCTGCCTGCTCACTGAGGCTGCCGAGCCCGACCAGGTCGTGCAGCCGGGCCGCCTTGACGACGAACTTGCGGATGTTGACCGCCGAGAAGCCACGGGAGATGCCCTCCAGCACGACGTGCAGCCGATGGCCACCGGGAAGCAGGGCGTCCACGAACGGCTGGGACAGGTCGATCCGCCGCCCGCTGGTCTTCAGCATCCGCTCGACGAGCTCGGCCACCTGCTCCGTGGTCAGGATCGTCGAGGTGAGCTCGTGACGACCCGCGCGAGCCACGAACACCCGGCTCGGGTCGTTGATCCAGATCTCCTCGACCGTGGCGTCGTCGAGGTAGCGCTGCAGCGCGCCGAACCCGGAGACCCGGGCGACCAGCTCCTCGACCACCGCCTCCGGGTCCTCGACCGGCAGCACCGCACCGGTCAGGCTGCGCTGGTCGTGCTCGGCCACCAGCCGCCCCGCCAGCCGCCTGACCAGGCCGGTGTCACGCTGCGGGTCGACGCCCTCGCCGCGGACCGCGGCTCGCAGCTCCGCGTCCAGCCGCTCGACCACCCCGCCCTGCGTGTCGGCGTACGTCAGGCTCATGGTCCCCCCGTGGTCTGCCACCGGCCGCCGTGCTCGAGCAGCCGCCCCGGATGCCGGGAGTATTTCCCGCGCCGGCCGGTTGCGGTAGGGGGCAGAAACCGGTCGGTGGACAACCCGCGCGGCCCGTCCCGGTCGAGCAGCCCCTACGCTCCGTGACCATGCACCGCTCGATCCTGCTCGCGTCCGTCCGAAGCGACCTCGCGCTGATCGAGGCGGCGCTGGGAGACCTCACCTCCCCCGTGCCTGCCTGCCCGGGCTGGGACCTGGGTCGCCTCGCGCGGCACCTGCTCGGAGTCCACCGGATGGCGACGTACGCCGTCACCACGGGCGCCCCCCCGCCCTCCGGCGAGCGTCCGCGCTGGCCCGGCGACGCGGACGGCCTGCGCACCGCGTTGACCACGTCGGGGGAGGCGCTGGTGAGCCTGCTCCAGCAGACCGATCCCGACCGGCCGGCATGGAGCTTCCTCGGGACGCAGCCGGGGGCGTTCTGGACGCGTCGGATGGCCCACGAGCACGCGATCCACCGCGTCGACGCCCAACAGGCGGCGGGACTGGCCGTGGACCCGGTCGCCCCCGAACAAGCCGCCGACGGCATCGAGGAGTGGCTGCTGATCGCCAACGAGCGCACCCTCCCTCGCCGGGACACCCCGCTCGACCTGGGCGGCGGCATCCACCTGCGAGCCACGGACACCGACCGGGCGTGGACCATACGGTCCGAGGCAGGCCGGCTGGTCGCGACGCGGGGGCGAAGCGACAGTGACGCCTCCCTGCGAGGCACCGCGTCCGACCTGCTGCTGGGCCTGTGGGCGCGCACCCCGCTGGGCGCAGGCACCGTCGAGCGCGTCGGCGACGACGCCGTGATCGCCGCACTGGCGGACATCGGCGGCAACTGAGAGCAGCTCGCCGGGGGTGGCGCCCTACCTCGCCGCCAGACCCGACGCTCTCGGCCCTGCGACCCGTCGCGGTCGTCCGGGACGGTGCGGCCGACCGGGGGGTGGGCTGATGACGTCGTCGGACGGGGACCCCAGCTATCCGGCCCGTGCCGGGAGAAGCGGAGCCGACCCGTTCGGGTCAGCCTCCGCAGGATCGTGAACGTCGTCACCCACGACCTCCGGGTCCCACGTCGGCAGCAGCCCGTCCAGCCACGTC
>CAWAGE010000001.1:0-365457 GCA_963781695.1 uncultured Actinomycetota bacterium | reverse complement strand
CGACTGAACCCGTTGTTGCTGGGACTCGTATGCGTGCCCGCGTTCATGGTCGATGTTCACGCATGTGCTTTGAGAGCCGGTGAGGCTCCAACGAGTCGGATGGCCCATCCGGCTTATGCCGTCGAGGTCCCCATCGCCAGGATCGAGTCGGCTGTCGACGACGCCTGAAACCTGACCCCCTATCGACGGGCGCGGCACCCGTGCATGCAACGCTGACCATCCAGGCTGGTGAGCTGCGCATCGGCGACCCGCTGGCCACCTTCAGCGCGACCGTCACCGTGGACGCCGCACGTTTCAGCTCGAGGAACGCCAATGCGAAAAAGGACGTCCGTTCACCTGGCCTCCTGGACGTCGAGACCCACCCGCACGTCACCTTCGCATCTGACACCTTGCAGGAGATGCCCGACGGCTGGCTGGTGACCGGCATAGCGACCGCCCACGGCCCCACCATCCCCGTCGACGTGCGCGTCGATCGCGTCACACACGAAGGAGCCGGCCTGCGGGTTCACGGGCGGAACGAGCACCTGGACCGCACCGCCTTGGGCATCACCGGATCGAGGGGCATGGTCGGTCGCTATCTCGACGTCGAAGTAGACGCGTTCGCGACGCCAGCCTGACACGGCAGGGCTGCGCCCGCTCCGGTAGTCCGATCGTCATGGAGTGTTTTGGTCTTCCGCCGGCGCAAGGGGGGCGGGCCCCAGCTGGTGCATCAACCCGGCGAAGTCATCGTTGCGCCACCACTCGACGACTCTGCCCCGGTCGAGCCGGTAGATGTCGATGCCGGCCCACCGCACTGCCATGCCGGTCGCCGGGATCCCAGCAAGCTCTCCTCGGTGGGTGCCCGTGGCAGTCCATCTCGCAGCGACCTCGTCGCCTGCTGCGACCACGTCGTCCAGCGTGATGTGCAGGTCAGGGAACGCGTCGTGGAAGCGCCTGAACGTCACGGTGAGCTCTTCGATGCCTTCGGTATCCGGGGCAGCGCCAGGTGTTGCCGGGTGAACGCGGACATCTTGAGCGACCACGCTGGCCAGGACGTCGGACCGGTTGGCGTTGACGCCTTCATCAACGAGGCGGCGCACCTGCTTCTCGTTGTCACTACTCACTGCAGCTCCCCTTCGGGTCGGCGGCTCAACCGACAGTTGCCGCGGCGGGTGCAGCATCAGACATCACCGTGGTGGCGGTGGTCAGTCGTAGCGAACCGCTGCGCTCAACCCATGCCTCTCGATGAGCCCGTCCACCATGTCCATGTGGAACGTCAGCCCATACGCTCCGGCCAGGTTCTCGAGGTCCTCTGCGGGTGGCTCTGCCGGTCCATCAAACATCTCGGCCACCTCCAGAAAGAAGTGCTCGAAGCCCGAGGGTGCGATGACCTCGAGGAAGCTCGCCGGCTCAAGTCCCTCGTTCCAGGCCGCGTGGAGCACGCCACGCGGCTTCGCGATGAAGGTACCCTGCGTCGCCTCGAACTCGTCCTGTCCGAGCAGCATCCCGATGCTGCCGGAGAGAACCCAGGAGTACTCGTCTTCGCATTGATGCGTGTGCGGCTCGATCAGTGCACCGGGAGCCATCGGGTGCTCCACAATCGTGACTTGGCCTCCGCTGGTTGCTCCGGTCAGGTGGATCAACGCTTCCACTCCGCCGCCAAGCGCGATCGGCGTCGGTCTTGCCGACCGATCCACGGGTGGTGCCGCGTCCATCGCGAACCTCCAAATTCCGGGATCACGGTATCGCCGCCGGGTCCTCCCCAGCAACGGGGACGACACACTGATCGCCCAATCTTTCAGAGGAGCGCTGTGATGCCGTGCACTGCTGCAGACGCGGAGACTTGTTGCCAGACGCCGGGTCTGCTGCACGATCAGGTGACACGTTGGGTCACGCGGCCTGAGTGGCCGGTGCGTTCATGATGGTCTCGAACTCGAGGGGGTCAATCGGCCCAGAGAGTCCTGCCTGCGGCGTCGGTGATAGGTCCTTTCGATGTAGGTGACGATCGCGATCCGGAGCTCCTCGCGGGTGGCCCAGGGCTGCCTGCTGAGGACGTTTTTCGGGAGCAGGCTCAAAAAGCTCTCTCCATGGCTGCGTTATCGCCCGCAGCACTGGTCACCAACGCGCTGGGCATGGCCATCGACAGCCGTCTCGACAAGCGCGTCGACCCCGGGACGATCATTCACTGCGACCAGGGCGTGCAATTCGGCTCCTGGCCTTCACCAAGCGGGCCAAGGATGCCGGCCTGCTGGCCTCGATGGGCAGCATTGGCGACTGCTACGACAACTCCATGATCGAGTCGTTCTGGTCGCGGATGCAGGTTGAACTGCTCGACCGCAACAAGTGGAACACCCGCCTCGAGCTGGCCAACGCGATCTTCGAGCACCTCGAGATCTGGCACAACCGCAAGCGTCGTCACAGCCAACTCGGATGGCTCACGCCGATAGAGTTCGAGCGGAACCGCATCATCACCGTGGCATGAGATCCAACGAATCTCGACTCCGCGGAACCCGGGGCAGACCAGAGCCTCCACTAAACCCGGCACGGGACATACGGCGTGCACGTCACGCGCCGCGTTCTACGTCTCGGTCCAGCCAAGCCGGCCGCCCGGCCGCCAGGACGTGCTCACGGAAGAGGTTGGCCGATGGAAGCAGGCGTCGGCTCTCCGACCACGCCAGCCCGACGTCTCGGTAGGCGCCCTCATCCGTCAGCCGGATCAGCCGTCCGGTTCGGGGTGGCCCGGACCTGGGCGCTGGTTCCTCGGAGGGTACGACGGCGACGCCCAGACCGGCTGCGACGAGTCCTTGGACGACGGGCAGGTTGTGGCCCTCGAAGGCCACCCGGGGGGTGAATCCGGCGGCGGCACACAGGGACACGGTCTGGGTGCGCAGCTCCCAGTCCGGGCGCAGCATCACGAAGTCCTCCTCGCCGACCTCAGCCAACGACACGTGTTCCCGTCCGACCAGTGGGTGGTCCGGAGGCACCGCGAGGCAGAGCGGCTGGGCGAAGAGTGGCTCCCAGTGCACCGCCGGGTTGCGGGGCCGACGTGCGGTGAACTCCAGGTCGGTGCGGCCTCGGGCCACCAGGGACGAGCCGAGCGCGTCGAGCGATGACTCGAGAAGGAACTGGACCCGCGGGTAGGTCACCCGGAACTGGCCGATCATCTGGGGCACCAGCCACGTGCCCAGCGAGAGCTGGAACGCCAACGTGACGGTGCCCGTCTGGGGGTCGACGAGCTCATTGACGGCGGCGAGTCCGTCGTCGAGATCGTGGAGGAGGGCGTCGACGTGTCGCTTGAAGACGCTGCCTGCGTGGGTCGCGCGAAGTGCGCGGCCGCTCCTGTGCAAGAGCGGGGTGCCAATCTCCTCCTCCAGCCGGGACAGTGCCCTCGACACCCCCGGCTGGCTGACCCCGTGAATGTCGGCGACCTCCGTCACCGTGACCCCATCGACGACCTGCTGGAACCATCGCAGCACCTCCGACTCCATATCCATGACGGTAGTGCATGTATCATCGCATTGATTGACATTGGACGCATGGCTCGTTGCAGCCCACCATAGGGACCATGAAGTCCACCTCGCACGACAGCACCTCGACCGGCAGGTTCGTCCCGCGCCTCTGGGCCGGGATCAGCGACGAGCTGCGCGTGCGCCGCCGCGACCGTGCCGCGCACGCTGCGCTGCGCCGTGAACTGGCGACGTACAGCACGCCGGCAGAGGTCGACGACCTGCTCGGCGCACTCAGCGACCACGATGACTCGGCAGCGGAAGAGATCCGAAGCATCCTCTTCAGCAACCTGGTCTGGCGCCAGCAGTCGGGCCGGCTCGCCTGCTGACCTCGTCAGGATGCGGGACAGCAGCTGTCGGGTCCGCTCATGGACGGCCACCGCTCGACCGATGGCCGTCACGCCTCAGCTCCGGCTCGCTCGACGCCGCTGCCGGGTTGCCGTCGGCGCTCAAGCACGAGGCTGCGGGGCCTCTACCCCGGCTACTCGTTCGACAGCACCGGGACCTCCCACGTTGCGGCTGCGGCTCTAGCCACGCGGCGGGTCGTTCGTCGTCGGGTGGCTCGGCCTGGACGCCGTCTACTCTGGGACCGTGGAGCGTTCCTGGCCCGACGCATGTCGAGCGTTCAGCGACGCGGCGGATTGGTTCGTCGACACGACCGCCCTCGTCGGCGACCGGTGGGCCCGGCCTGCCCTGGGCGAGTGGGACGTTCGCAGCCTCGTCGGCCACACCAGCCGTGCGCTGCTGACGGTCGAGGCGTACCTGGCCCGCCCCGCCGCGGCCGTCGAGCTGGAGTCGCCGGCCGACTACGTCCGGGCCACGCGGAGCATCGCCACCGGTGCTGACGTCGCGGCGCGCGGACGCCAGGCGGGCCGTGCTCTGGGCGCTGCCCCTGCGGTCGCCGTCGCCGAGATCGCCGCACGCGTGCGTCCGCTGGTCGACGCGTGTACCGGCGCCGAGCTCGTGACGACGATCGCGGGCGGGATGCGCCTGCGGGACTACCTGCCGACGCGGACCTTCGAGCTGGCCGTCCACACAGCCGACCTGGCCACGGCCCTCGAGCTCCCGCCGGAGGTGCCTGCGTCAGCCGCCGCGACGGCGCTGGAGCTGGTCGCCGACCTCGCCGTCGCCGGCGGCCTCGCCGGTCCGCTCCTGCTCACCGCCACGGGCCGATCGGCGCTGCCGCGGGGCTTCTCGGTGCTGTGACCCGGGCGAGGCCCGGGCGTCCGGTCTCGCTGCCCGCGTCAGGGAACCAGTCCCTCCCAGGACCAGTGCCGCAGCCGAAGGTGGTCGGGGACCTGGTCCGGCGAGTCGTGGTAGCGCGACATCGCGCAGCGGGTGGCCCAGGCGAAGTAGTCGTGCAGGGTCGCACTCCCGCCGCAACGCGACCTCGCGACCGACGGGGCGAGCGTCGGCCACGAGGTCACGTCCCCCGGTCGCTAGTGGAGGACGGGCGGCACGACGGACCGGACGTCCCAGTCCTGGTTGCGCCAGTTCCACTCCGTCCCGGTCCGGATGCAGTCCCACTGCTGCAGCACGGCTCGCTGCGGCGGCACCGACGCCGAGCCGTTGCGGGAGTCCAGGCAGCGCCCCGTCAGCCGGTTGACCAGCGTGGTGCGACGGAAGCAGAACGGCCCTCCGGGCAGGCACGAGGAGAACCCCACCCGCCACTGGCTCGCGTGGTAGCCGGTCCCGCAGAACGGGTTCTGGATGATCGGCGTCCCGTTCCTGTTGCCGGCGTTCCAGTCGAGCATCAGGCACTGCCGCGAGTGCCGAGCCTGGATCCGGAACCAGCCGCCGCCCGCGTCGAGCAGGTTGAACTCCTGGGAGGCGCTGTTGTTGTCGGGCCACAGGAAGACCCCGGCGTGCTCCGCGGTCGACGCCCACATCACGTCGGCCCGCAGGCCGCTGGACTTGTTCAGGATCTCCATCCGCGTCTGGTCGGCGGCCGCGGCCGGCCCGCTGCCGGACACGAGCAGCAGCAGCGACACGGCCGCTGCCCCGATGACCGCGAGCCTGCGCCCGACCCCCTGAAACGACCTCATCACCGATCTCCTCTCTCGATGGCGTTCCCCGCGGTCGCGGTCGATATCGCCGCCTCACTGACACGCGAGAGCATCCGGTGATACATGGGGTTCGAGGACGTCCCCAGAGGGGGTGCACGACCGGTCCTCGATGCGGTCAGCCGGCGGTCCCCGCTTCGGGATGCCGGCCAGAGAGCCGGACCGCCAGCGTGACCGTGACCAGGACGACGGCAGAGGCGACGGCGAGCACGGTGACCTCGGTGGTGTCGTCGCTGACGCCGGTGACGGCGATCCCGATCAAGGCCCAGACGCCCGCGGCGGCATAGGTGAGGATCCCACGTGCCGCGACCGTCAGGGTGAGCAGGACGAGGGCCGCGACGGCCAGCACGACGAGCTGCCACGGCAGGCTGTCGGCCTCGACTGCGCCGACGTCGACCAGCGCGGTCGAGACGTTGAGGAAGAACGCGGCGGTGACCCATCCGGCGTACAACCCGACGGCGGCCCTGGTGAGCAGCGCCACCCAGGGCGGTGTCCCCGCCTTCCGGGCGACGGTGAGCACGCCGTCGACGCCGGCGACGAACATCACCAGCAGCGCGGCCGCGGTGGCCAGGCTGCTGTCCAGACCGGCGAGCACGATCCACAGCGCCCCGCCGAGGTAGAGCACGACCTGGTCGATCTGCAGTCGCCGCGAGACGGCCCCGCCGCCGACCACGAGCACCGCCACGGCCTGGGCGATGGCCAGCGAGTAGATGACGCCCCAGATCGAGAACGCCCACCCGACGGGGGTGATGAGAAGCTCCGGGCCCGCGCCCGCACCGGGCGAGGTCCCCGGCCCGTAGATCGTGACGGCGGGCGCGACCACCTCCAGGACCGCGGCGACGAGCACCCCCCACGCCAGCGGGCGAGAGCCGGACGTGCCTGGCAGGTTGCCGGCCGGGGGAGCGAGGGTAGGCATGACCGACCGTATCGCGGACTCGACCGCCGCCGCCGCCCCGACGGCGGACGAGCGGACAGCGGACGAGCGGAGGGCGGGCGGGCGACCGGTCGACGTCGCCGACCCGCATGACTACCGTGGGCGAGCGGCGAGGACGCGGAGGGCGGGGTCGCAGAGAGGCACACCATGACCGGGGCCACCACCGCTGCGACGGGGCTCGCAGCGGACAGCCATGACGTGATCCGCGTGCGAGGGGCCCGCGAGAACAACCTCAAGGACCTCAGCATCGAGATCCCCAAGCGCCGGCTGACGGTGTTCACCGGGGTCTCCGGCTCAGGCAAGAGCTCACTGGTGTTCGCCACCATCGCTGCCGAGTCGAAGCGACTGATCAACGAGACCTACAGCGCCTTCGTGCAGGGTTTCATGCCCACGCTCGCGAGACCCGACGTCGACGTGCTGGAAGGGCTCACCACCGCCATCATCGTCGACCAGGAGCGTCTTGGCGCGAACCCTCGCTCCACCGTCGGCACCGTCACCGACGCGAACGCGATGCTGCGGATCCTGTTCAGCCGGCTGGGCGAGCCGCACATCGGCCCGCCCAACGCGTACTCCTTCAACGTCCCCTCGGTCAGGGCGAGCGGGGCGATCACCGTCGAGCGGGGCGAGGGCAGGACGAGGACCGAGAAGGCGACCTTCAACCGTCTCGGTGGCATGTGTCCCCGCTGCGAGGGGATGGGGTCGGTCAACGACGTCGACCTGTCCGCGCTGTACGACGAGACCAAGTCGCTCAACGAGGGCGCGCTCACCATCCCCGGCTACAGCATGGACGGCTGGTACGGACGCATCTTCGGCGGCTCCGGCTACTTCGACATGGACAAGCCGGTCAGGAGCTTCACCAAGAGGCAGCTGCACGACCTGCTGTACCGGGAGCCGACCAAGATCAAGGTGGACGGCATCAACCTCACCTACGAGGGGGTGATCCCCAAGATCCAGAAGTCGATGCTGTCCAAGGACATCGACGCCCTGCAGCCGCACGTGCGCGCCTTCGTCGAGCGGGCGGTGAGGTTCACGACGTGCCCCGAGTGCGAGGGCACCCGACTGAGCAGGGAGGCCAGGTCCTCGAGGATCGACGGGCTGAACATCGCCGACGTCTGCTCGATGCAGATCAGCGACCTGGCCGGCTGGCTCCGGGGACGCGACGAGCCGTCGGTCGCGCCGCTGCTCAGCACGCTGCAGCACCTGCTCGACTCGTTCGCCGAGATCGGGTTGGGCTACCTTTCGCTGGACCGGCCGTCCGGCACCCTGTCCGGGGGAGAGGCCCAGCGCACCAAGATGATCCGGCACCTCGGCTCGTCGCTGACCGACGTCACCTACGTCTTCGACGAGCCGACCATCGGGCTGCACCCCCATGACATCGAGCGGATGAACGGCCTGCTGCTGCAGCTGCGCGACAAGGGCAACACGGTGCTCGTGGTGGAGCACAAGCCCGAGACCATCGCGATCGCGGACCACGTCGTCGACCTCGGCCCCGGTGCCGGCACCGGGGGCGGAGCCGTCTGCTTCCAGGGCACGGTCGCCGGGCTGCGAGCCAGCGACACCACCACCGGTCGCCACCTGGACGACCGTGCCCGGATCAAGGACTCGGTGCGGGCACCGTCCGCGCTGCTCGAGGTCCGCGGCGCCGCGACGCACAACCTCCGCGATGTCGACGTCGACGTCCCGCTCGGGGTGCTCTGTGTGCTCACCGGCGTGGCGGGCTCCGGCAAGAGCTCGCTGGTCGACGGCTCGATCGACGGCCGCGACGGGGTGGTGGTCGTCGACCAGGGCGCGATCCGGGGCTCCCGCAGGAGCAACCCGGCGACCTACACCGGACTGCTCGACCCGATCCGCAAGGCGTTCGCGAAGGCCAACGGCGTCAAGCCGGCGCTGTTCAGCTCCAACTCCGAAGGCGCGTGCCCGGCCTGCAACGGCGCCGGGGTGATCTTCACCGAGCTGGGCGTCATGGCCACCGTCGAGTCCACCTGCGAGGAGTGCGAGGGTCGGCGGTTCCAGGCGGCGGTGCTGGAGCACACGCTGGGTGGCCGGAACATCGCGCAGGTGCTCGCCATGTCGGTCGCCGAGGCCGAGGAGTTCTTCGGCGGCGGCGAGGCCCGCACGCCGTCCGCGCACGCGATCCTGGACCGCCTCGCCGACGTCGGGCTCGGCTACCTCACCCTGGGCCAGCCGCTCACCACGCTGTCCGGCGGGGAGCGGCAACGGCTCAAGCTGGCCTCCCAGATGGCGAGGAAGGGCGGCGTCTACGTCCTGGACGAGCCCACCACCGGTCTCCACCTCGCCGACGTCGAGCAGCTGCTCGACCTGCTCGACCGGCTCGTCGACAGCGGGACCTCGGTGGTGGTCATCGAGCACCACCAGGCGGTGATGGCCCACGCCGACTGGATCATCGACCTGGGTCCCGGCGCCGGCCACGACGGCGGCCGGGTGGTGTTCGAGGGGACCCCCGCGGACCTCGTCACGGCTCGTCCCACCATCACCGGCGAGCATCTCGCCGCCTACGTCGGCGGCTGACCGGAGTCTGCTCGGCCGGCAGCACCCTGGACCCGTCCGACCGGAGCGGCCGCCGTCCCCGCACCTACGATCGAGCACGAGAGACCCACGACGAGCGGGAGAGAGCCGCGATGACCGAGCATGCCGACCCCTATGACGTCACCGGGCTCGACCTGACGCCGTCGCCTCGGGCTCGCGAGCTGCGGGGACGGCTGGTGGACTTCATGAACCACCACGTCTTCCCGGCCGAGCGCGAGTACCACGAGTACCGGGCGCAGCGGGGGCCCCTCGACCACAGCGTCCCACCCGTCGTGGAGGCACTCAAGTCGCAGGCCCGACAGCGCGGACTGTGGAACCTGTTCCTGCCCGCCGAGTCGGGCATCTCCCAGCTCGACTACGCGGGGCTGGCAGAGATCACCGGCTGGAGCCTGGAGCTGGCGCCCGAGGCGATGAACGGCCAGGCCCCCGACACCGGGAACATGGAGCTGCTGCACCTGTTCGGCAGCGACGAGCAGCGGGCGGCCTGGCTGGCGCCCCTGCTGGACGGCACGATCCGCTCCGCCTTCTGCATGACCGAGCCGGCGGTGGCCAGCAGCGACGCGACGAACATCGAGACCCGGATCGAGCGCGACGGCGACCACTACGTCGTCAACGGGCACAAGTGGTGGTCCAGCGGCGCCGCCGACCCGCGGTGCGAGCTGCTCGTCGTGATGGGCAAGACCGACCCCGCCGCGGACCGGCACCGGCAGCAGTCGATGGTCCTCGTGCCCAGCACCACTCCCGGCGTCACCATCGTCAGGGACCTGCCGGTCTTCGGCCGTCACGACCAGCACGGCCACTGCGAGGTGCTCTTCGACGACGTCCGGGTGCCCGTCGACAACCTCCTCGCCGAGCCGGGCAGCGGTTTCGCGCTCGCCCAGGCACGACTGGGTCCGGGTCGGATCCACCACTGCATGCGGGCTGTCGGGGCCGCCGAGCGAGCCCTCGCCCTCCTGGTGGCCCGGGCCCAGGACCGGGTCGCGTTCGGGAGGCCGCTCGCCGAGCAGGGCATGGTCGAGCAGGACATCGCCGAGTCGAGGCTGGCCATCGAGCAGGCCCGGCTGCTGTGTCGACACGCCGCCAGGGTGATCGACGAGCAGGGCAACAAGGCCGCGGCCCCGCTGGTCTCGATGGCCAAGGTGTCCGTGCCGAGGGTGGCGCTGCAGGTCATCGACCGCGCCATCCAGGTCCACGGCGGGATGGGGGTCAGCGACGACGTGCCGTTGGCCGCGATGTACGGCTGGCACCGCGCGATGCGCATCTTCGACGGCCCGGACGAGGTGCACCTGCGCACCATCGCGAGAACCGAGCTGCGCCGTACGCCGGTGCTGGTGCCCCGCTAGGACCTGGGCCGGCCGCCGGGCTCGGCGTCCTCAGCGGCGGCCCACCAGGTCCCGACCGATGATCTCCCGCATGATCTGGTTCGTCCCACCGTAGATCTTCTGCACCCGGGCGTCGACGAAGGCGCGGGCGATGGGGTACTCCATCATGTAGCCGTAGCCGCCGAACAGCTGGAGACACCGGTCCGTCACCCGGTTCTGCACCTCGGTGGCCCACAGCTTCGCCTTGGCCGCCTCCACGGCGGTGAGCGTGCCCGCGTTGAACGCGAGCACGCACCGGTCGAGGTAGGCGCGGGTCACGTCGAGCTCGGTCGACATGTCCGCGAGGTCGAAGCGGGTGCTCTGGAAGTCCGCCACCGGCCGGCCGAACGCCTCCCGCTCCGTGGTGTAGGCCAACGTCCACGCCAGCGCCGCGTCCGCCGCCGCGACCGCCGACGCGGCGATGGAGAGCCGCTCGAGGGGCAGGTGCGCCATCAGCTGCCGGAAGCCGCCTCCCACCGTGCCGAGCACGTTGTGGTCGGGGACGAGGACCTGGTCGAAGAACAGCTCGGCGGTGTCCTGCGCTGCCAGGCCGAGCTTGGCCAGCTTCCGGCCCCGGCCGAAGCCCGCCATGCCCTCCTCCACAACGAGCAGTGTGAAGCCGTCCGTGCCGCCGGCGGGGTCGGTCCTGGCCACCACCACCACGAGGTCGGACTGCAGCCCGCTGGTGACGAAGGTCTTCGCGCCGTCGAGGACCCAGCCGCCCTCGACGCGCCTGCCGGCGGTGCGGATGGCTCTCAGGTCGCTGCCCGTGCCGGGCTCAGTCATCGCCACGGCCATGACCAGCGAGCCTGCGCACATCCCAGGCAGCCACCGCTGCTTCTGCTCGACCGTCCCCAGCGCCGACACGTAGGGGACGAGGATGTCGTCCTGCAGGCCCAGGCTCGCCGCGAGCGAGGCGGCGCCCACCTCCGCCAGCTGCTCGCAGACGACCATCCGGTAGCGGAAGTCGCGAGCGAAACCCGCCCCGCCGTACTCCTCGGGCCCGGACAGGCCGACCACCCCCTGCCGGCCCGCGGCCCGCCACACCGCCCGCCCGGTGGCCCCCTGCTCGTGCCACTCGTCCTGGTGGGGCACCACCTCGCGCCGGACGAACTCCGCGACGACGGCGCGGAAGTCCTCGTGCTCCTCGGTGTACAGGTCGCGTTCCATCATGCCTCCGATGCCGGCTGTGCCCGTGCCGCCCGCACGCTGCCCGTGCCTCGCCGCGCCTTGCCCGTGTCTGACCCGCGTGTCACAGTAAACGCACCATCAGCCAGCTGATCGGGTGACGCAAGCCGCCCGACGAGGTGTCCATGACTTCCGCCGTCATCGTCGACGTCGTCCGTACGGCCTCGGGCAAGGGCAAGCCCGGTGGCGGGCTCTCCGGCGTGCACCCTGCCGACCTGCTGGCGCAGACGCTGTCCGCCCTGGTGACGCGCAACGACCTCGATCCCGCGTCGGTCGACGACGTGATCGCCGGCTGCGTCGGGCAGGTCGGCGACCAGTCCCTCAACATCGCACGGACGGCGTCGCTCGCCGCCGGCTTCCCCGAGAGCGTCCCCGGCACCACCGTCGACCGCCAGTGCGGGTCCAGCCAGCAGGCGGTCCACTTCGCGGCCCAAGGCGTCATGGCCGGTGCCTACGACATCGTCGTCGCCTGCGGGGTCGAGTCCATGAGCCGGGTCCCGCTGGGCGCCTCGACCGTCGGCGGCGACCCGCTGGCACCCCTCGGGCCCCGCTACCCCGACGGGCTGCCGCACCAGGGGATCGGGGCCGAGCTGATCGCGGCGCGGTGGAAGCTGGACCGCGAGTCGCTCGACGAGTACGCCGCCCGCTCCCACCGTCGTGCCGCCGCCGTTGCTGCTCGGGGCGGCTTCGCCGACGAGATCGTCCCGGTCACCAGACCGGACGGGAGCAGGCACGTCTCGGACGAGACGGTGCGGGCCGGCACGACCGCCGAGGGGCTGGCCGCGCTCTCCCCGGCGTTCGTCGACCCCGCAGCCCAGCAGCGCTACCCCGAGATCGAGTGGCGCATCACGCCGGGGAACTCCTCCCCGCTGACCGACGGCGCCTCCGCCTGCCTGGTGATGAGCGAGGGGCGGGCCGCCGGCCTCGGGCTGCGCCCGCGCGCCCGGTTCCATGCCTTCGCCGTCACCGGCAGCGACCCGGTGCTGATGCTGACCGGGGTCGTCCCCGCCACCCACCAGGTGCTACGCCGCGCCGGACTGCGGCTGTCCGACCTCGACTCCTACGAGGTCAACGAGGCGTTCGCGCCGGTGCCGCTCGCCTGGGCCCACGAGCTCGACGCCGACCCGAGCCGGCTGAACCCGTGCGGCGGGGCCATCGCCCTCGGGCACCCGCTCGGGGCCTCCGGCACCCGGCTGCTGGCGACGCTGCTGCACCACCTCGAGGCCTCCGGCGGGCGCTACGGCCTGCAGACGATGTGCGAGGGCGGCGGACTGGCCAACGCCACGATCATCGAGCGCCTCTGAGCCTCACCCCCATGCCTCGCCCCGTGCCTCGTCCCGTGCCGTGCCCCGTACCGCGCCGGGCTGGGCGCTAGAGCAGGGCAGACTGGCTCGGCGACGGCGCAGTCCGTCCGTGACCACCGCGTCGACGGCGCGGTCCTGCTGAAGGAGTACGCACGATGAGTGACCAGGTGA
The DNA here is from genome assembly GCA_963781695.1 of uncultured Actinomycetota bacterium. Lineage (GTDB taxonomy): Bacteria > Actinomycetota > Actinomycetes > Propionibacteriales > Nocardioidaceae > Nocardioides_B. The sequence continues at coordinate 352,404 of CAWAGE010000001.1, read as the reverse complement.
CCCCGGTGGCCGGCCCCGGCGACACGGTCGGCGGCCCGCTGACCGGCACGACGCTGGCCGTCCTGGGGGGCACCGGGCCGCAGGGGCGGGGCCTGGCGCGGCGCTTCGCGCTCGCCGGCCTGTCGGTCGTCATCGGCAGCCGGAGCGCCGAGCGGGCCGTCGAGGTCGCCGCTGACCTGGCGGGCTCGACCGGCGGCGACGTGACCGGCGCAGACAACGAGGCAGCGGCGCGCGCCGGTGACGTGGTGGTCGTCGCGGTGCCGTGGGAGGGGCACGCCGACCTGCTGGGAGCCCTGGCGCAGGCACTGGCCGGCAAGGTCGTGGTGGACTGCGTGAACCCGCTCGGCTTCGACGGGCAGGGCGCTTACGCCCTCCCGGTCGAGGCGGGCTCCGCCGCGCAGCAGGCCGCCGCCCTCCTGCCCGACAGCACCGTGGTGGCGGCGTTCCACCACGTCAGCGCAGTCCGCCTCCTGGACCCGGACCGCCACGAGGTCGCCACGGACGTGCTGGTGCTCGGCGAGGACCGGGCGGCCACCGACCTCGTCCAGGCGATCGCGGACGTCGTCCCCGGCATGAGAGGGGTGTTCGGTGGGCGGCTGCGCAACGCGCACCAGGTCGAGGCGCTGACCGCGAACCTGATCAGCGTCAACCGTCGCTACAAGGCGCACGCGGGCCTGCGCGTCACCGACATCTGAGACCAGCTCCCCGGTGGTCGCCCCGGTGGTCGCCCGGCCGTCGCCCGGCCGGGACGGCCCGGTGGGCGGGAGTAGTCTGCGCGCCATGAGCTCCGGCCCGGGACCCCTGGCAGGCGTGCGCGTGGTCGAGCTCGCGGGCATCGGCCCCGCCCCGTTCGCCTGCATGCTGCTCGCTGAGCTGGGAGCCGACGTGGTGCGGGTGGAGCGGCCCCGGGTCGCCGGGCAGGCGGGCCCCCCCGAGGTGCTGAGCCGCGGCCGCGACAGCCTGGTGGTCGACCTGCGGCAGCCGCAGGGCCGCGACGTCGTGCTGCGGCTGGTCGACGGCGCCGACGTGCTCGTGGAGGGGATGCGACCCGGGGTCACCGAGCGGCTCGGTCTCGGCCCCGAGGACTGCCGCGCGCGCAACCCCGGGCTCGTCTACGCCCGGATGACCGGTTGGGGGCAGCAGGGCCCGTTGGCGCACACCGCGGGCCACGACATCAACTATGCGGCCCTCGCCGGCGCCCTCCACGTCACGGGGTCGACTGACAAGCCGCGGCAGGCCGTCAACCTGGTCGCCGACTTCGGCGGCGGAGCGCTCTACCTGGTGATGGGGGTGCTGGCCGCCCTCCACGAGCGGACCGCCAGCGGGTCGGGCCAGGTCGTGGACGTGGCGATGGTCGACGGCGCGGCCTCGCTGATGACGATGGTCTTCGGCCTGCACGCGGTTGGCCACTGGCAGGACCGGCGGGAGGCGAACCTGCTCGACGGTGGCGCGCCGTTCTACGACACCTACCGGTGCGCGGACGGCAGGCACGTCGCCGTGGGGGCGCTGGAACCGCCCTTCTACGCGGCCCTGCTGGCGGGACTCGGCCTCGATGACGACCCCGACGACCCCGACGCCCAGTACGACCGGTCGAGCTGGCCGGCGCTGCGGGCCCGGCTCGAGGCGGCCTTCGCGACCCGGTCGCGGGACGACTGGGCCGAGGTGTTCGCCGGGACCGACGCCTGTGTGACGCCCGTGCTCAGCCTCGCGGAGGCCCCGCGTCACCCCCACCACGTCAGCCGGAGCACCTTCGCCGCGGTCGCCGCCGGCCACCAGCCCGCCGTCGCTCCCCGCTTCTCCCGCACGCCGGGGCAGCGCCCGGGGCCGCCCCGACGGCCGGGCGGGGACAGCACCGCCTGCCTGGTCGCGGCGGGCTTCACGCCCGACGAGGTCGCCGCCCTCGTGGACTCGGGCGTGGTGCAGCAGACCTGAGCATCGACGAACCGGCTGGCGCGCCGCGTCGCCGCCGTTCGGTCGGGGCCGGTGATCTGCAACAGTGGGCGGGCGCAGGTCCGTCCCGGGCAAGGTCGAACGGGGGGCCTCGACGCCAGTCACGAGATGAGGGAGCAGATGGCCGGACGAACGCTGTGGTGGTGGCCGACCACGCCGAAGGGGGCTCGGCGGTGATCCTCGGTGTGCTCAAGGAGGCCCGACCGGCCGAGACCCGGGTGGCGGCCACGCCGACGACGGTGGTGCAGCTGATCAAGCTCGGCTACGAGGTCGTCGTCGAGCCGGGCGCCGGGGCCGCCTCGACGTTCCCTGACGGCGCGTACGGCGAGGCCGGAGCCAGGCTCGGCGACCCACTGCTGGCCGATGTGGTCCTCGGGGTCAACGCGCCGTCGCCGGCGCAGCTGGACCGGCTGCGGGAGGGGGCCACCGTGGTGAGCCTGCTCGCGCCGGCCCTGAACCCCGACCTCGTCGAGGACCTCGCCCGACGCCCGATCACCGCCCTGGCGATGGACGCCGTACCTCGCATCTCCCGGGCCCAGTCGCTGGACGTGCTCAGCTCGATGGCCAACATCGCCGGCTACCGGGCGGTGGTGGAGGCGGCTCACGTCTTCGGCCGCTTCTTCACCGGTCAGGTGACCGCGGCCGGCAAGGTCCCGCCGGCGAAGGTGCTCGTCGCGGGTGCCGGCGTCGCGGGGCTGGCCGCGGTGGGGGCGGCCGGCAGCCTGGGAGCCATCGTGCGGGCCACGGACCCGCGACCCGAGGTCGCCGACCAGGTCCGGTCGATGGGCGGGGAGTACCTGTCGGTGGAGGCCGCGGACGTCGAGGTCAGCGCGACCGGCTACGCCAAGGAGATGTCGCAGGACTACAGCGAACGGGCAGCCCGGCTCTACGCCGAGCAGTGCCGAGACGTCGACATCGTCATCACCACCGCGCTGATCCCGGGCCGGCCGGCACCGCGGCTGATCACGGCCGAGATGGTGGCCACCATGGCGTCGGGCAGCGTGATCGTGGACATGGCCGCCGCCAACGGCGGCAACGTCGAGGGCACGGTCGCGGACCAGGTGGTCGTCACCGCCAACGGGGTCACGATCATCGGCTACACCGACCTGGCGGGGCGCCTGCCGGCGCAGGCCTCGCAGCTGTACGGCACCAACCTGGTGAACCTGATGAAGCTGATGACCCCCGGCAAGGACGGCCGTCTCGTGCTGGACCTCGACGACGTGGTGCAGCGGTCCATGACCGTCGTCCACGACGGCGAGCTGACCTGGCCACCCCCGCCGGTGCAGGTCTCGGCGGCGCCGGCCACTCCCGCCGCCGCTCCCGCCGCGGTCGAGCGGCCCGCCAAGCGACCGGCCTCGCCCGGTCGCCGGTTCACGGTGGTCGGCGCCGCCGCCGCGCTGCTGTTCGTGGTCGCGGCACTCTCCCCGACGGCCCTGCTCGGTCACCTGACGGTGTTCGCGCTGGCCATCGTCATCGGCTACTACGTGATCGGCCATGTCCACCACGCGCTGCACACGCCACTGATGTCGGTGACCAACGCGATCTCCGGGATCATCGTGGTGGGCGCCCTGCTCCAGATCGGCAGGTCCGGCGCGGTGATCACGACCCTGTCGTTCGTCGCGGTCCTGCTGGCCAGCATCAACGTCTTCGGCGGCTTCGCAGTGACCCGCCGCATGCTCGCCATGTTCTCCCGCAGCTGAGTCTGGAGCCGACCCGCCATGACCGTCGAGACCGCCGCGCAGTCGGCCTACATCGTCGCCGCCCTGCTGTTCATCCTCGCCCTCGCGGGGCTCTCGCACCACGAGACCGCCAAGGCCGGCAACGTCTTCGGCATGTCCGGGATGGCGGTCGCCCTCATCGCGACCATCGCGCTGGCCGTCGAGACAGACATCTCCGGCGTGGGCCTGGCGCTGCTCCTGGTGGCCACCGTGACCGGCGCGGCCATCGGGCTGCACCGCGCCAGGGTCGTGCAGATGACCGGCATGCCCGAGCTGATCGCGCTGCTGCACAGCTTCGTCGGTCTCGCGGCGGTGCTGGTCGGCTGGAACGGCTACCTCCACGTCGAGGCGGACCCGGGCGGCGCGGAGGCGGCCGTGCTGGGCGCCGAGGACCTGCTGGGGATCCACAGTGCCGAGGTGTTCATCGGCGTCTTCATCGGCGCGGTCACGTTCACCGGGTCGATCGTGGCCTTCCTCAAGCTGTCGGCCCGGATCAAGGCGACGCCGCTGGTGCTGCCGGGCAAGAACCTGCTGAACCTGGGGGCCCTGGCGCTGTTCGTGGTGCTCACGGTCTGGTTCGTCGTCGACCCGCAGCTGTGGCTGCTGGTCGCCGTGACGGTGGTCGCGCTGCTGCTCGGTGTCCACCTGGTCGCCTCGATCGGCGGTGGGGACATGCCTGTCGTGGTCTCGATGCTCAACAGCTACTCCGGCTGGGCGGCGGCGGCCTCGGGCTTCCTGCTGGAGAACGACCTGCTCATCATCGTCGGGGCACTGGTGGGCTCCTCGGGTGCCTACCTGTCCTACATCATGTGCAAGGCCATGAACCGGTCCTTCCTGTCCGTGATCGCGGGCGGCTTCGGGATCCAGGCCGGTCCGACCGAGAGCGCGGACTACGGCGAGCACCGCGAGACCAGCGCCGAGCAGGTCGCCGAGCTGCTGGCCGCCGCCGACTCGGTGGTCATCACCCCCGGCTACGGCATGGCGGTCGCGCAGGCCCAGCACGGCGTCGCCGAGCTGACCCGCAGGCTCCGGGAGCGAGGCGTCACCGTGCGGTTCGGGATCCACCCGGTCGCCGGTCGGCTCCCCGGCCACATGAACGTGCTGCTCGCCGAGGCCAAGGTGCCCTACGACATCGTGCTGGAGCTGGACGAGATCAACGACGACTTCGGCGACACCGCGGTCGTCCTGGTCATCGGGGCCAACGACACGGTCAACCCGGCCGCCACCGAGGACCCGTCGAGCCCGATCGCGGGCATGCCCGTGCTGACGGTGTGGGAGGCCAACGACGTCGTCGTCTTCAAGCGGTCCATGGCCGCGGGCTATGCTGGCGTGCAGAACCCGCTCTTCTTCCGTGAGAACAGCGCGATGCTGTTCGGAGACGCCAAGGAGCGTGTCGAGGACATCCTGCGCGCGCTCTGACGACTCGGCCGGTCGCGCCAGGAGGCAGGATCGGCAAACCCGGGACACGGGCCCGGTGCGGGTCATACGGTCGTCGCAGCCGGGCAGCGGCCGTCGAGGGCGACACTGCGGAGCCGGACGGGTGAGGACGACGCAGCAGGAGGGCCGGACGTGCTGCCGTTGATCGCGGGGCTGATGGCCGCCGGTGGCCTCGTCCTGGCGAGCCTCGCGGCCTACGTCGCCTGGCGGCGCGGCACGCGCGCCGGCCTGAGCCTGGCCGTCGTGCTGGTCTCGGTCTCGTGGTGGGGCCTGGCCTACGCCGCCGAGCTGTCGGCGGTCGAGCTCGACGTGAAGTCGCGGTGGGGCGACCTGAAGTACCTCGGCATCTGCGCCCTGCCGCCGGCCTGGTTCGTCTTCGTGTGGCAGTACACCGGGCGCACCCGCCGCGTCTCGAGGCGGATGCTGGCGCTGCTCGCCGTCGAGCCGGTGCTCATCCTGGGGCTGTTGACGGTCGACGCCACCCACGACCTGGTGCGGTTCTATCCCGCCGCGGAGGCCGGCCGCCCGCTCCCCGTGGTCGGCACCGGTCCGCTGTTCTGGGGGCACCTGGTCTATGCCAACGGGCTGATCCTGCTCGCCAGCGTCGTGTTCGTCGCCACCATGGTCCGGCTCGCGCGGACCTACCGGCGGATGGCCCTGGTGCTGATCGCGGCGGCGCTGCTGCCGTGGTCGGCGAACCTGCTCTACAACCTCGGGGTCGGCTGGTTCGCGACGCTCGACCTCACCCCGTTCGCGTTCACGGTGACCGGGGGGGTGCTGGTGTGGGGGGTGTTCCGGGAGCGGCTGGTCGACCTGCTGCCGCTGGCCCGCGGGGCGGTCCTCGACAGCCTGCCCGACGGGGTGCTCGTCCTCGACGCCTTCGGCCGGGTGGTCGACGTGAACCCAGCCGGGTCCGCCCTGCTGGGTCGCGCCCGCCCGGACCTGGTCGGTCGGTCGTTGGTCGACCTGCTGCCGCCCATACCGCCGGTGAGCCCCCCGGTGGGACCGTCGTCGGGTGACCTCACCACCAGTCGGCTGACACTCGGCACCGGCGAGGACCAGCGGACGGTCGACGTACAGCGCCGGGCGCTGGCCGACGGCAGCGGTCGGTCGGCCGGCGACGTGGTGGTGCTGCGCGACATCACCGAGCGGGTGCTGGCCGACGAGCGGCTGCAGAACCTGCTCAGCGAACGGTCCCGGGTCGCGGCGGTCCTGCAGACCAGCCTCGCCCCCCGCTCGCTGCCCACGATCGCCTGCCTCGACCTCGCCTCCCGCTACGAGCCGGCCGGCGACGGGACCGAGATCGGCGGCGACTTCTTCGACGTCTTTCCCCTCGGCGCCGACAGCTACGGCGTGGTGATCGGCGACGTGAGCGGCAAGGGGGCGGAGGCGGCGGCGGTGACCGCCCAGGCCCGCTACATGCTGCGTGCCCTCGCCGCGTCGTCGGTCGCCCCCAGCGCCACGCTGCGCGAGCTCAACACCCTGTTGCTCGCGGCCACCAGCACCGAGCGGCACTGCACCCTGGTCTACGCCGTCGCTCGGGTGTGCGGCGACGGTCTGGAGCTGGCCGTGAGCCTGGCCGGGCACCACCCGCCGCTGCTGCTGCACGAGGACGCCACCGTCGAGCCCGTCGGTCGGCTCGGGATGCCGCTCGGGCTCTTCGACGATCCTCAGCTTCACGACGTCCACGTCCGGGTCCAGGCCGGTGACCTGCTCTGCCTGTTCACCGACGGACTGGTCGAGGCGCGGGACGGCGACGGAGACCTGTTCGGCAGCGAGCGCGTCGCCATGGTCCTGGCCGAGCACGCCCACCAGTCGGCCGCCGGCGTGGCCGGCGAGCTCGTGGCCGCGGCCCGGCGCTTCGGCGTGGGGCATGACCTCCCCGACGACCTCGCCATCCTGGTGCTGCGAGCCGTCCGGTCGACGTTGCCGGCGGCCCCGCATCCGACGCGCCTGTCGGCGTCGCGAGACTGAGGCAAGCGACGGGTCCCCAGGGTCCCAGGTTCGTCCAAGGTCGGGGGCGTAGAAAGCACCCTGTACGAACGACAGTGCGTGGACGAGGGGTGGCATGATGCTCGCGACCGGTGAGAGGGCCTGGACGACCGTCGTCCTGGCCGACGCCGGGGTCACCCGGACGCCGCCCGACCGCGTGCGGCAGACCATCCTGCGGATCCTCGCCGGCAGCCTCGTGGCGCTGCTGGTGCTGCTGGCCACCGGCTACGTCGTGGGCGCCCGGCTCGCCGAGCGGGAGGCGCTGCGAGGGGCCGAGCGGTTCACCCACCTCGTGGGTGACACGGTCATCGGACCACAGCTGAGTCCCGCGCTCCTGGCAGGCGAACCGGCTGCCATGGACCAGCTGGACCGGATCGTGCGGGAGCGGCTGGCCCCTCAGACCTCGATCGTCCGCATCAAGGTGTGGGGGACCGACGGGACGGTGCTCTACAGCGACGACCACGCCGACATCGGACGACGCTACGACCTGGCCGAGGAGCTGGCCGACCTCACCCGAGGCACCAGCACCGCCACGGTCAGCGACCTGCGCCGCCCGGAGAACGTCTCGGAGCGCCGGCTCGCCAACCGGCTGGTGGAGGTCTACACGACCGTCCGCGCGGCAGACGGCCAGCGCGTGCTGCTGGAGGCGTACCTCAGCTACGACGAGGTCAAGGACCGACGGACCGACACCTTGACGATGCTGGCGGTCATGGCGACGGTGTTGCTCAGCCTGTTCGCGCTGGTCCAGGTGTGGCTCAGCCACGTCAACCTCCGGTGGCTGCGCCGGCGGCAGCACGAGCTGGACGAGCAGGCCGAGGAGGTCTCCGCCCTCGAGCGACGCCGTCTCGCGCGCGACCTGCACGACGGCGTCGTGCAGGACCTCGTCGGGACGGCCTTCACCCTCGACGGCACCCGGGCCACGGTGCAGGCGGGGGACCTCGAGCCCGTGGACGAGATGCTGCGCAGCGCCGGCTCGGCGGTCCGCGGCAGCATCCAGTCGCTGCGCTCCACCCTCATCGAGATCTATCCCCCCGGCCTCGCCGACACGGGTCTGGGTCAGGCGCTGGACGACCTCGCGCAGCCGCTGCGGGCCCGCGGGGTCGCGGTCGGCGTCGAGGACCTGGTCGACCGGCCACTGCCCCGGCCGGTGCTCGAGGCCGCCTACCGGGCCGCCCAGGAGGCGGTGCGGAACGTGGGCCGCCATGCGCGGGCCACCTCGCTGCTGGTCCGCGTCGACATCGAGGGCGGTTGGCTGCGACTGGTGGTCCGCGACGACGGCGTGGGGTTCCCGCCCGACCGGCTCACCGGCCAGGTGGGCACGGACGGGCACTTCGGGCTCCGACAGCTCGCCGACACGGCCCGGGAACGCCGGGGCCGGGTGACGGTCAGCAGCGCGCCGGGCGAGGGCAGCGAGATCGTGTGGGAGGTCCCGCTGCCGCAGTGAGCCGGTGGCGCCCGGACGTGCCGGTGCTGGGCACGCAGGGATCGGACCGCCGGACCGGGCGCGGTCCGCCCGGTCACCGGTGCGGGGGCTGGCCGCTGCCGGCGCGCAGGCCGCCGTCGACGGGGAGCACGACCCCGGTGACGAACCGGGCGTCGGCGCCGGCGAGGAACGAGATCACGTCCGCCACCTCGGCGGGCTCCGCGGCCCGGCCCATGGGGATCCGGGCCAGGAACGCTGCGACGTCGGCGGGTGGGATGTCGGCGGTCGCGTCGGTGGTGGTCAGCGAGGGAGCGACCGCGTTCACCCGGATCCCGGCCGGGGCGAGCTCGACGGCCAGCGACCGGGTCAGGTTGACCAGCGCACCCTTGGCGGCGTTGTACATCGCCATCCCCGGGTCGCCGCCGAGGCCCGCGACAGAGGCGACGTTGACGACGTTGCCGCGACGCTCCAGCAGCCGGGGGAGCGCAGCCTGCGTCACCAGCAGCACCGACTCGACGTCGGCGGTCATCACCTCGCGCCACTCCCGCAGGCGGACGTCGGCGAGCGCGGCGCTCCGGGAGATCCCGGCGTTGTTCACCACGACGTCGACCCCGCCGAGCCGCTGCGTCGTGCGGGACACCAGGGCGGTGACCGCGGCCGGGTCGGTCACGTCGGTCGGGACGACCAGCGACGGGCCGTGGAGCAGCGCCGCGGTCTCGTGCAGGCGGTCCTCGCGTCGCCCGCACAGCGCCAGGTGGAAGCCGTCGGCCGACAGCCGGACGGCGGTGGCCCGTCCGATGCCGGAGCCGGCGCCGGTGACGATCGCGACACGGTGGCGTGGAGGTCCGGATCGGGGCTGCACGCCTCATCGTCACACAGGCGACCCGGCCCCTGGTCCGGCGCCGGTCACCGCCAGGAAGCTGGCCAACGCGGCGTGCCCGTCGTGGGTGAGCACCGACTCCGGGTGCCACTGCACCCCCTCGACCGGGTGGCGCCGGTGCCGCACCCCCATCACGACCCCGCTCGGGGTGTGCGAGGTCACGACGAGGTCGGCAGGCAGGCTCGCCTCCTCGCCGACCAGGGAGTGGTAGCGGCCGACCACCCGGGGGCCGTTCAGGCCGGTGTAGACGCCCGCCCCGTCGTGGTGGACGATCGCGGGTCGGCCGTGCACGGCACGCTCGGCCCGCACCACGCGGCCGCCGTACGCCTCGACGATCGCCTGGTGCCCCAGGCACACCCCGAGCACGGGGGTGGTCGCGCCCAGCGCCCGCACCAGCGGCACACAGATCCCCGCCCGGGACGGGTCCCCGGGGCCGGGCGACAGCAACAGGTGGGTGAACCCGCCGCGGACCCGCAGCGCGACCGCGTCGGCCACCGTCAGCGCGTCGTTGCGCACCACCGTCGGCTCGGCGCCGAGCTGGCCGACGTACTGCGCGAGGTTGTAGACGAAGGAGTCGTAGTTGTCGACCACCAGCACCCGTGCCGCGACCGGCGTCACCGGCGCCCCGGCCGGTGACCCGACCGCCGCGGCCCCGGTCAGTGGCGTCAGCCGCGCCCGCAGCCAGGCGGTGGTGGCGCCGGGGCGCCAGCGACCGACGCCGGTGACCGCAGTGACCGGCCGCACCCCCCGCAGGGCGTTGGTCGTGAAGACCTCGGCGGCCTCGGCCAGGTCCGCCGTCTCCAGACGCTGCTCCTGCACCGGCAGGCCGTGGCGCGCCAGCACGTCGAGCACCCGGGCGCGGGTGGTGCCGGGCAGCGTCCGGCCGTCCAGTGGCGGGGTGCGGACGCCGTCGTCGAAGACCGCGAACAGGGACGCGGTGTCGGTCTCCAGCACGCTGCCGTCGCCGTCGAGCAGCAGCAGGCCGCCGGCGGGCCGGTCGGGTCGGTGGATGCTGCGACGGTCCGCCCACTTGTGGGCGCCGAGCCCGCCCGACAGCCGGTGGGGGGTCAGCACGACCTGCTCCGGGTCGGCGGCCAGCGGCCTGGCGGACAGGCGGACCCGGAGCCGGCCGGCGTCGGGGGTCGCGTCGACCCGAAGCCGGTGCGGTCCCTGCAGGCCGGCGCAGCGGGCGCGGACCGCAGCGGCCAGGTCGTCGGGCAGACCGAGGCCGTACAGCTCGGTGGTGCTGGCGCGGAGCCGGTCGAGGTGGGCGGTCAGCGCCACCGGCTCGCCGTCCCGGACGAGCATCGTGTCGAACACTCCCTGCTCCGGGTCCGCGACCGACTGGTTCGTCGGCTGGGTCGTCGGCTCGGTCGTCGGGCGGGTCGTCGGGCGGGGGGCCGGGTCCGCCTCGGGGTCGGGGCCGGTCAGGTCCGGGGCGAGCGCCCCGCCGATCGCCGCGACCAGCGGCCGGGCCTTGGTCAGGCACTCCTGGAACTCCCGTTCGGGGGTCGAGTCGACCACCACCCCGCCGCCGACCCCCAGCCAGACCCGCCCCGCGGCCACCTCGAAGGTGCGGATCGCGACGTTCAGCTCGAGCCCGGCGACCGGGGAGACGTAGCCGACCGCACCGGTGTAGGCCTCGCGTCCGGTGCTCTCGAGATCGTCGATCACCTGCATGGCCCGCACCTTGGGGGCGCCGGTCACCGACCCCGGCGGGAACGTGGCCTGCAGCAGGTCGCCCGTGGACGTGCCGGGCCGGAGGGTGGCGGTGACGTCGGAGACCAGGTGCCACACGGCGTGCCGCTCGGCCCGGACCAGCGACGGCACCCGGACCGTGCCGGGCACCGCGACCCGGCCCAGGTCGTTGCGCATCAGGTCCACGATCATGACGTTCTCGGCGCGGTCCTTGGCCGAGGACGTCAGCAGCGCCGGGTCCGTCTCGAGTGGGGCGGTGCCCTTGATCGGCGAGGTCCGCACCGTGTCCCCGGTCCGGCGCAGGAACAGCTCGGGGGACAGCGACGCCACAGCCCCCGTCTCGTCGCCGACGTACGCGGCGTACGCCGGTCGCAGCCGGGCCACGCCCGCGCAGAACAGGTCCAGCGGGTCGCCGGTGAAGGCTGCCTCCAACCGCGCGGTCAGGTTCACCTGGAACACCTCGCCGGCCACGATGAGCTCGCGGACCCGGTCGACCGCCGCCTGGTGGGCCGCCGGGGACGGGGTCATCTCGAAGGGGCCGGTCGAGAAGCGCCGGGCCGGGTCGGGTCGGCGCAGGGCCGCCAGGAACGAGTCGGCGCGGCTCCGCTCGTCCTCCGGCGCGACGACGCCCAGCAGCTGCTCGAACCACCACTGGCCGGCATGCCGACGCAGCACCCGGTCGTAGAAGCCGACCCGGTGCGAGGCGCGGGGGACGGGGCGTGGCGCGGTGCCCGGGACCCGGCCGGGGTCGCCGCCGAGCCGGTAGCCCCAGCACCCGATCCAGCCGCCGCCGAACCCCCCGTCCGGTTCGTCGTCCGGTTCGTCGGCCGGCTCATCGTCCCGGCCGTCCCTGTCCGGGACCGCGGGCAGGTCCAGGGCCGCGAACGGGTCGCCGACCAGCTCCCTGACCGGGTCCCAGGCGAGCACCGCCTCGCCGGCATCCCAGGACCCGATCAGCGCCACCAGACGGCGCTCCCCCCGCAGCCGGCGCAGCACCTCGACCGGGTCGCCCGGCAGGTCCGGGACCGGTCGGCGCGAGAGTCGCGGGCGAGGCACGGCGCCACGGTACGACCGCCGCCCACCCGGGCCCGCGGGGCGCCTGCTTCGGTGAGGTCGCCGGTCGTTCACAGGGCGGTAGGGCGGGTGGTCGAGGACGCGGTCGTTCGAGGCGTGTCGAGGCTCGTCGGTGCGGCGCGGTAGCGTCTGGCAACCATGTGCTCGACCCGGTGCCACCACTCCCTTCCCCCGCGGTCGCCGGACCCCAGGCGGTCCGGCTGGGCGCTGCCGGGCTCGCGTCGCTGCGGTCGGTGGCGGCAGCGGTGAACGACTGGCTGCTGCTGGCGACCGGCATGACGCTCACGCTCGGCACCGGGATCTTCGTCGCCTCCGAGTTCGCGCTGGTCAACCTCGACCGCCACGACCTGGAGCGTCGCGCCGAGGCCGGCGAGAAGGGGCTGGCGGCGCCGATCACCGCGCTCCGTCACACCTCGACGCACCTGTCGAGCGCCCAGCTGGGCATCACCCTGACCACCCTGCTCACCGGCTACACCTTCGAGCCGGCGGTCAGTGGGCTGCTCCGGGAGCCGCTGAGCGGGCTCGGTCTCGAGCCGGGCGCGGTGCGCAGCATCGGCGCCGTGCTGGCGGTGCTGGCCGCGACCGTGTTCTCGATGGTGGTCGGCGAGCTGGCCCCCAAGAACTTCGCCATCGCGGTCCCCCGGACGACCGCCCGGCTGGTGGTGCCCGCCCAGCTGGCGTTCACGGCGGTGTTCCGGCCGGTCGTGGCGCTGCTGAACAACACCGCGAACGCGATCCTGCGCGCCGTGGGGGTGGAGCCCCAGGAGGAGCTGAGCGGGGCTCGCTCCGCGGAAGAGCTGACCTCGCTGCTTCGGCGCTCGGCGACCGAGGGGCTGCTCGACGAGGAGGACGCGACGCTGCTCGACCGCACGCTGCGGTTCTCCTCCTACGACGCCTCCGAGCTGATGACTCCGCGGGTGCGGATGACCTCGGTCCACGTGGACGACCCCGCGAGCGAGGTGGTCACGGTGTCGAGCCGGACCGGCTTCTCCCGGATGCCGGTCCTGGACGAGGGGCCCGACGACATCGTGGGGTTCGTGCACGTCAAGAGCGCGTTCGGGGTCCCGCTGGAGTCGCGGGCCACCACCACGGTGGCGGAGCTCATGGTCGAGCCGACCCGGGTGCCGGAGACCATGCACGCCGACGTGCTGCTGAAGCAGCTGCGGGCTCGCGGGCTCCAGGTCGCGGTGGTCACCGACGAGTACGGCGGCACCGCCGGGATCGTCACCCTGGAGGACCTGGTGGAGGAGATCGTCGGGGAGCTCGAGGACGAGACCGACCCCGAGCCCGCGGGGGCGACCCGCCGGGGTCGGTCCCTGTCCTTCGACGCGTCCTGGCGACCCGACGAGCTGGCGGTCCGGACCGGCGTGAAAGTGCCGAGCACCGACGACTGGGACACCGTCGCCGGCTTCGTGATGGCCGAGCTCGAGCAGATCCCCGAGCTCGGCGACGAGGTGGAGATCGAGTCGGGGACGCTGCGGGTCGAACGGATCGACGGCGCCAGGATCGCGCGGCTGCGCTTCGTCCCGCGCCCGGACGAGCCGGGTGCGCGTCATGAGCCCGGCCCGGACACCGACGGCGGCGAGGAGAGGGCGGACGGCGATGGCTGAGTCGGTCCCCGGGTTGGTCTGGCTGGTGGTGCTGCTGGCCGGCAACGCCTTCTTCGTCGGCGCCGAGTTCGCGGTGATGACGGCGAAGCGCTCCCAGATCGAGCCGCTGGCCGCCGGCGGCAGCCGGTCGGCGCGCACCACGTTGTGGGCGATGGAGCACGCGACCCTGATGCTGGCCACCACCCAGCTCGGCATCACCGTCTGCTCGTTGCTGATCCTCAATGTCTCCGAGCCCGCGATCCATCACCTGCTGGAGTACCCGCTCGGTCTCACCCCCCTCTCGGCGGAGCTGACCGCGGTGACGGCGTTCGTGGTGGCGCTGGTGCTGGTGACCTACCTGCACGTCGTGCTGGGGGAGATGGTCCCCAAGAACCTGTCGTTCTCGGTGCCGGACCGTGCGGCCCTGCTGCTGGCACCGCCGCTGGTGTTCGTCTCCCGGCTGGTGCGGCCCGTGATCGCGCTGCTGAACTGGTCAGCCAACCTCCTCGTACGCGCGTTCCGGGTGGAGCCCAAGGACGAGGCCACCAGCGCGTTCACGTTGGAGGAGGTGGCCGGCATCGTGGAGCAGTCCCACCGCGAGGGCACCGTGCGGGACCAGGCCGGCACGCTGGCGGGGGCGTTCGAGTTCACCAGCAAGCGGGTCCGCGACCTGGACGTTCCGCTGGACCGGCTGGTGGTCGTCGGTCCCGACCCGACGCCGGCCGAGGTCCAGCGCGCGGTCGTCGAGCACGGTCACTCCCGCTACGTCGTCGTCGACGCCGAGGGGTCCGCGGTGGGCTACGTGCACATGAAAGACGTGATGGACCTGGCAGGGGAGGCCTTCGAGGCACCGCTGCCCCGGAAGCGGATCCGTCGGCTCGTCGAGATCGGCCGCGACGCCGAGCTCGAGGACGCGCTGGGGCTGATGCGGCGCTACGGCGCGCACCTGGCCCGCAGCGTCGACGAGGACGGCCGGACGGTGGCGCTGCTCTTCCTCGAGGACGTCCTCGAGGTGCTGGTGGGCCAGGTCGACGACGCCTCGGCTGCCTGAGCTCGACCGCCACGGGAGCTCGGCGGCTGCTGCCGCCGGTGGGTGCCGCCGGTGGGTGCCTGGCGCTGCGATGGCGGGGGCGGCGGGCGAGCCACCCCCGCCATCGCGGTCGTTCCGGTGGGCGCTCAGCCGACCAGCGACGCCTCGAGCGAGATCTCGACCGCGGCAAGGGCCTTGCTGATCGGGCAGGTCGCCTTGGCCTCCTGCGCGGCCTTCTCGAAGCCGTCGGCGTCCAGGCCGTCGACCTCACCCTCGACGGTCAGCGTGATGCCGGTGAGCCGGAACCCGCCGTCGGGGTCGGGGCCGAGGGTCACGTCGGCGGTGACGTCCAAGGACTGCGGCGTGCCCCCCGCGTTGGCGACGAGCGCGGACAGCTGCATCGCGTAGCAGGAGGCGTGCGCGGCGGCCACCAGCTCCTCGGGGCTCGTGGTGCCGTCGGCGTCGTCGGCCGCGCGCTTGGGGAAGGACACGTGGAAGGTGCCGACCTTGGAGCTGCTGAGCTCGACCTCGCCGGAGCCGTCCTGCAGGGTGCCGTTCCAAGCGGTGCGTGCGGTACGAGTGGGCATCGAAGCCTTCTTTCCGATCGTGGATGTCTTGTGCACGAGTAGTATGGGCACACGATACCGACCATGCCAAGGAGCACGTGTGCCTTCCTCGAGCGAGCCGCCGCTGTCCGAGCTGCTGTGCTTCGACCTGTACGCCGCGTCCCGGGCGATGACCGCGGTCTACCGGCCGCTGCTCACCGAGCTCGGCCTGACCTACCCGCAGTACCTCGTCCTGCACCTGCTGGGCGAGGGCGAGCCCCGCTCGATCAAGCAGGTGAGCACGGCGTTGCGGCTCGACCACGGCACGCTCACCCCGCTGCTGCGGCGGCTGGAGAGCCGGGGCCTGCTCACCCGCCGCCGCCGTCGTGAGGACGAGCGCGTCGTCGAGGTCGCCCTGACCGCGGCGGGCGTGAGCCTGCAGCGACGGTTCGCCGACCTCCGCTGCCGGGTGCTGGCCGAGGTGGGCCTCGACGCCGAGCAGGCCCGGGCGCTGCAGCGGACACTGCGGAC
Source organism: uncultured Actinomycetota bacterium (assembly GCA_963781695.1). Lineage (GTDB taxonomy): Bacteria > Actinomycetota > Actinomycetes > Propionibacteriales > Nocardioidaceae > Nocardioides_B. The sequence goes on along the minus strand of CAWAGE010000001.1, from coordinate 336,537 downwards.
GTTGACCGAGACCGCCCTCGACGACCGGCCGCGGGCGGGCTGAGACCCGCCGTGCCAGCGCGCCTGCCCTCGCCCAAGGGTCAGTCGCCGTCACCGCCGTGCGCTCTCTCCGCGACCGGCTGCCACGCGTTCCAGGTCGCCAGCCGGGACTCGTAGTCGGCGGTCGCGATCCCCAGCGGGGCGCGGCCGAAGAAGACCCGCAGCGGCGGATCGTCGGCATCGACCACCTCCAGGATCGGACCGCGGGTGGCACGCGGGTCCCCCGGGGTGCCGCGGCGGCTCGGCCGGTTGGCCGCCTGCTCCCGGACGGCCTCGTAGGCCGCGATCGGCTCGGCGTGCCGGGCCGAGCTGCCGCTCCAGTCGGTGGCGTAGCCACCCGGCTCGACGAGGGTGACCTTGATGCCGAAGCCGGCGACCTCCTGGGCCAGCGACTGGCTGATGCCCTCCAGCGCCCACTTGGAGGCGTGGTAGGCCCCGACCGTCGGGAACGCCGAGATCCCGCCGATCGAGGAGACCTGGACGACGTGTCCGCTGCCCTGCGCCCGCAACAGCGGCAGTGCCGCCTGGGTGACCCACAGCGCGCCGAACAGGTTGGTCTCGATCTGGTCCCGGACCTCCTGCTCGTTGAGCTCCTCGACCATCCCGAACTGCCCGTAACCGGCGTTGTTGACCACCACGTCGAGCCGGCCGAAGTGGTCGTGGGCCCGTCGGACCGCCGCGAACGCGGCCTCTCGGTCGGTGACGTCCAGCGACAGCGGCAGCACGCGCTCGCCGTGATCGTCCACGAGGTCCTCGAGGCTCCCGCGGTCCCGGGCGGTCGCGGCGACCGAGTCGCCCCGCTCGAGCGCCGCGAGCGCCCACTCGCGGCCGAAGCCGCGGGAGGTGCCGGTGATGAACCAGGTCTTCGCCATGGTGGTGGGTCCTTTCGGGGACGGTCGGTCGGGCGCCTGGCCCCCGTACCCGCATCCGCTGAGGGGTCACGCCTTCGCGGCGAAACGCCGTGTCCGGTCGAGGAGATGACCCCTCGACGGCGTCCGGCCGGACCACGAGTGACGTCTCGACGGGCCATGAGTGACGTCTCGACGGGCCATGAGTGACGGCTCAACGGGTCGGGGATGTCCTCAGGTCCTGCCGGAGCGAGCCGAAGAGTCCCCCGACGCGGGCCGTACGTCACTGACGTGCGCGCCGGACACCGCGCCTGGAGGGGCGATGGACATGGACGAGGTCGTCCAGGAGTTCCTCGTGGAGAGCCACGAGAACCTGGACCAGCTCGACCGCGACCTCGTCGACCTCGAGCAGCGCCCGGGGTCGCGTGAGCTGCTGGCCGGCATCTTCCGGACCATCCACACCATCAAGGGCACCAGCGGCTTCCTGGCCTACGGCCGTCTCGAGGCGGTGACCCACGTCGGCGAGAACCTGCTGGCGCGGCTGCGCGACGGCCGGATGTCGATGACGCCGGCGGCCACCGACGTGCTGCTGGAGATGGTCGACACCGTCCGGGAGCTGCTCGCCGCGATCGAGACGAGCGGTACGGAGGGCGCCGTGCCCGTCGAGGCCGTGGTCGACCGCATCACCGCGGTGCTCGAGGACCGCGATCCCGAGTGCCGGCCCGGCCCGAGCCTCGCGACCCCGGCGGAGCCCGAGCCGGAGCCGGAGCCGGAGCCGGAGCCGGAGCCCGAGCCCGGAGCCGCGAGGCGGCGCCCGACCCCGAGCCGGAGCCGGAGGTCACCGCCCGACGCCCGGTGGCCGACGCCTCGGTCCGCGTCGACGTCGACGTCCTCGACTCCCTGATGCGCCTGGTCGGCGAGCTGGTGCTCACCCGCAACCAGGTCGTGCGCCAGGCCGCCGAGCTCGAGCACCCCGACCTGGTGCGTTCCTCGCACCGGCTCGACCTGATCGCCACCGAGCTGCAGGAGGGCGTCATGAGGACGCGCATGCAGCAGATCGACCACGTGTGGTCGAAGCTGCCGCGCGTCGTGCGCGACCTGGGGGCGCAGTGCGGCAAGCAGGTCCGCCTCGTCATGGCGGGCGGGGAGACCGAGCTGGACCGCACCCTGCTCGAGGCGGTCAAGGACCCGCTCACCCACCTGGTCCGCAACGCCGTCGACCATGGTCTCGAGAACCCCGCCGAACGGCTCGCGGCGGGCAAGCCGACCGAGGGCTCGCTGACCCTCCGCGCCTACCACGAGGGGGGGCGCGTCGTCGTGGAGGTCGGCGACGACGGGGCCGGCATCGACCCGGTCCGGGTCGCGGCGAAGGCGGTCGCGGCCGGGCTCCGCACGCCCGGCGAGGTGGCGGCGATGTCGGCCGCCGACCTCCTGCAGCTCGTGTTCGCCCCCGGCTTGTCCACCGCCGACGCGGTCACCAACGTCTCCGGCCGCGGTGTCGGCATGGACGTGGTGAAGACCAACGTCGAGGGCATCGGCGGCACCATCGAGATCGAGTCCACCCCCGGTGAGGGGACGACGTGCCGGCTGCGGATCCCGCTGACGCTGGCGATCGTCCCGGCGCTCACCGTCGAGTGCGCCGGTGACCGCTACGCGATCCCGCAGGTCAGCCTGCTCGAGCTGGTGGCGGTCGGAGCCGGCCGGGCCTCGGGGTCGGTCGAGGACGTCGACGGCGCTCCGGTCTACCGGCTGCGCGGGACCCTGCTCCCGCTGGTGCGGCTCGCCGACGTGCTCGGGGTCGCGCCCGGCAGGGGCGACGGCCAGGTGCTGATCGCGGTCCTGGAGGCCGACCACCGTCGGTTCGGGCTGGTCATCGACCGGGTGCTGTCCACCGAGGAGATCGTCGTCAAGCCGCTGGCGCCTCGGCTCAAGTCGCTGGGGACGTACGCCGGGGCCACGATCCTCGGTGACGGCCGGGTGGCGCTGATCCTCGACGTCCATGCCCTGAGCCGCACCGCCCTGGGGGAGGTGGCACCGGGTCGCGACGGCGCTGACGTGACCGCGTCGCCGGAGGCCGGGCGTCGCCAGGACCAGCTGCTGGTCGCCGCGATCGGCGGTGGCCGCCAGGTGGCGCTCCCGCTGTCCGCGGTGACCCGGCTCGAGCACGTGGCCCGCGCCGCCGTCGAGACGGTGGGCAGCCGTGAGGCGGTCCGCTACCGCGGTGACATCCTGCCGTTGCTGCGGCTGGACCGACACCTGGGTGCGTGCAGCACCCGCGAGGGCGACGACCTCGTGGTCGTCGTCTACTCCGCCGCGGGCCGCAGCGTCGCCATCGTCGTGGACGAGATCATCGACATCGTCGACGGCGACGTCGGCGCCCGCAGCGACATGGACGCCCCCGGCCTCCTCGGCTCGGCGGTGATCCGCGACCGCATCGTGGAGCTGCTCGACGTCCGGGCGGCGATCCTGGCCGCCGATCCGCAGTTCTATGCGGCCGAGGTGCGCGACGCCGCCGGCGAGCCGGTGCACGGACACCTCGTGGAGGTCCGATGACGTCGCGGTTGGTCACGTTCCGGCTCGAGGACCGGTGGTACGCGCTGGACGTGTCGGCGGTGCAGGAGGTGCTCCGCGGCCTGCCGCTGACCCGGGTGCCGCTGGCGCCGCCCGCCGTGGCAGGGCTGATCAACCTCCGTGGCCAGGTGGTCACGGCCGTCGACCTCCGGCGGCGGCTCGGCCTGGGGCCCCGTGGCGAGGACCACGAGCAGATGCTGGTGGTGCTCCGCCGCGCCGGTGACCAGGTCGCCCTGCTCGTCGACGGCATCGGCTCGGTGGTGCCGGCCGAGCCCGACCGGTTCGAGCCACCCCCGGGGACGGCGGCCGCCGCCGACCGGGGCCTCGTCCTCGGGGTGTACCAGCAGCCAGACCACCTACTCCTCCTCCTCGACGTCGACCGCGCCGTCGCGGCCTGACCCGGCAACCGAAGGAAACCCCCCATGAGCAGCACCGCCGGCCACTCCGTGGCGATCCGCTACCGCAACCTCGGCGTCCGCACGAAGATCCTGACCGCGGTGTGCGTGCTGTCCCTCGTCGCGCTGGGTGTGGGGCTGCTCGGGTTGCGCGCTCTCGGTGGCTCGGCGGCCACGACCCACGAGCTCTACGCCCGCAACGTGGTCGACCTCGAGGCGCTCGGAGACATGACCGTGGACGTCAAGGACATCCGGATCGCGCTGCGGGACGCGCTGCTGGCCCGGTCGAGCGCCGACACCGAGGCCGCGGTCGACTCGGTGGCTCGGCTCGCCGACAGCTACCGTGCCCACGAGGCCGCCTTCCTGGCCGCGGCCCCGGACGAGGCGGACAACCCGCGGCTGCTGGACGCCCGGCAGCAGCTGGCCGCCGGTCTCGAGTACGCCGACTCGGTCCTGGCTCCCCTCGCCCGCGACAAGGCGTACGCAGGATGGGTCGCGGCCAATGACCGCAACACCCACTTCGTCCGCACCCTCACCTCGCTCGCGGCGCAGGCCCGGGTGGAGAAGGGCGAGGCGCGGGCGACCGCCGAGCGCGCGGTGGCGACGTACCGCACCCAACGGGACCTGTCCCTGCTGGTCCTGGCGGTCGGGCTGCTGCTCGGTGCCGGGGTGGCCTACGCGGTGGCGACGGCGATCGGGCGTGGCGTCGCGGAGGTTCGCCGGGTGGCCGCCGCGCTGGCCGCCGGCGACCTGCGTCAGACGACGGGGCTGACCAGCACCGACGAGATCGGCTCGATGGGCCGCGCGCTCGACGACGCCATCGGCAGCCTGCGCCTGCTGATGGGCTCGGTCGTCGGCTCCGCCGACGCGGTGGCTGCCTCCTCGGAGGAGCTGTCCGCCTCCAGCCAGCAGATCGCCGCGGGCGCCGAGGAGACCTCGGTGCAGGCCGGGGTGGTCTCGGCCGCGGCCGAGGAGGTCTCGCGCAACGTGCAGACGGTGGCGGCCGGCTCCGAGCAGATGGGGGCCTCCATCCGGGAGATCGCGCACTCGGCCAACGAGGCGGCTCGGGTCGCCTCCGAGGCGGTCTCGGTGGTGGCGACCACCGACGTGACGGTCTCGAAGCTGGGCGCGTCCTCGCAGGAGATCGGCAACGTGGTCAAGGTGATCACCTCGATCGCCGAGCAGACCAACCTCCTGGCGCTGAACGCCACGATCGAGGCGGCCCGCGCCGGCGAGGCCGGCAAGGGCTTCGCGGTCGTCGCCAACGAGGTCAAGGAGCTCGCGCAGGAGACGGCGCGGGCGACCGAGGACATCGCCCGCCGCGTGGAGGCCATCCAGGCCGACACCGGCGGCGCCGTCGAGGCGATCCGCCGGATCTCGGACATCATCGCCTCGATCAACGACCACCAGCTGACGATCGCCTCGGCGGTCGAGGAGCAGACCGCCACCACGACCGAGATGAGCCGCCACGTCGGCGAGGCGGCGGCCGGGTCCGGCGAGATCGCGACCAACATCACCGTCGTCTCCGGAGCGGCCGCCTCGACCACCCAGGCGCTGGCCCAGAGCCGGCACGCCGTCGACGAGCTGTCCCGGATGGCCGCCGACCTGCGGTCCTCGGTGGCCCACTTCAGCTACTGATCGCGGGCGGAGAGGTTTTTGCCCCCCGGGGCTGGCGCGAGTCCGCCAGACGGAGGATGCTTGGGCCGTTCGGTCCGGACATTGCGGACAGAACCACCTGAAGTGGCGGCACTCACCTCAGGGTGCGCGACGTCCACGGGGGGTGGTGAGGGTGCCGTACTCCCTGGTCAACGTGCCCGCGCTCGGCTACGACCTGGTCCGGCTGCCACACGGCGAGCAGGCGGCGCGGGTGCTCCGCGCCGCACTGCACTGCGGCCCCGCCGAACTGGCCGCCCTGGCCTCCGGGCACCCCGGCCGGGCCCGCACCGAGCGCTGGCAGAACGTCCTCGCCGGCGCCGGCCGGCGCCGCGCGTCGACCCTCGGGCTCGCCGGCCAGGCGCTCGCAGGGCAGCGGTCCGCCGGCCAGGACGCCGGCCAGGACACGGGCCAGGACACGGGTCTGGACACGGGCGAGCGGCTGCTGCACCGGCTCGAGCGGGCCGCGATCGGCGACCTGGCCTCCCTGGAGCGGGTGCTGCGGCACGACTTCCTGGACTGGACCTGGAGCCGGGACGACGACGTCGTGCGCCAGCGCCCCGACGACGTGCGGGCCAGCGACGTGCTCGCCGACGCCGCGGCCTCGGCGTACTGCTCGGAGCTGCTGGACCCACGGCTGCGGCGGGCGATGGCCGCGCCGTTCCTGGCGGCCAGGCTCGTCGAACCCACCACGACCGGGCTGCCCGCCGTCGACGAGCTGCTGGCCGTCGTCGTCGCCGGGGGGGAGAGCGCGAGGCACACCTGGCGCCGCGCCGTCGACGCGCAGCCGCCGGGCACTCGGACCTGGGCGCCGGCGATGCACCAGGCGACCTGGGCCGTGCACCTGACCGGCAGGCTGCGGTCCGCCGCCGACGCCCAGCTCGCCGCAGTGGTGGCGTTCCGGGAGGCCGGGTTCGACGCCCGCGACGCCGCGTACGGGGTGTGGAACGCGCTGAGCGGCGCGGTGCAGGCGACGCTCGCGGTCGACCTGCTGCCCGAGGCCGACTACCGCCGGCTGACCGCGGTGTGGTCGCTGGTGAAGGACGAGGAGCCGCCCGGGCCGCGGTGACCGGGCGAGACCGAGCTCGTACCCGCCGCCCCCGCTCGCCTCAGGTCGCGGCCGACCCTGCCGATGGAACGGTTGCCGGTCCCGAGCCGGCTGACCGCCGACGCCAGTCGAGCAGTCTCGGTGCCGAGCGAGTAGGACACGTGGTGAGCAGAGTCCGAGTGCTGGTGGTGGACGACTCGGTCGTGGTCCGACGCCTGGTGAGCGACGTCCTGACGTCGGACCCGGGCATCGAGGTCGTGGGCGCCGCCGCCAACGGACTCATCGCCCTGGCGAAGGTCGACGCGCTGCGTCCCGACATCGTCACGATGGACATCGAGATGCCCGAGCTCGACGGCGTCGAGGCGGTCCGCCGGATGCGAGCGAGCGGCCACCGGATGCCGGTCATCATGTTCAGCACGCTCACCGACCGGGGGGCCACGGCCACTCTCGACGCGCTCGCCGCCGGTGCCACCGACTACGTCACCAAGCCGGCGAACGTCGGCAGCGTCGGCCAGTCCATCGACCAGGTCCGCTCCGTGCTGATCCCCAAGGTCAAGGCCCTCGTCACGGCCGCCGCGCCGCAGCGGGCCCCGCAGTCGCCGGGACGCGCCGCCGGCCCCCCGCCGAGCATGGTCGCCGACCCGCCGCTCGCGGCCCGGGCGACGCCGCCCGGCGGCTACCGCGCCCTGGTGGTCGGTGCGTCCACGGGCGGACCGGAGGCGCTGCGAGCCTTCCTCGGGGAGCTGCCGCCGCTGCCGGTCCCGGTGGCGGTCGTGCAGCACATGCCACCGGTGTTCACCCGTCAGTTCGCCGCCAGGCTCGACCGGCAGCTCGCCGCCGCCGTGGTCGAGGCCGAGGTCGGCAGCAGGCTGCTGCCCGGGACGGTGCTGGTCGCCCCGGGAGACCACCACCTCCACGTCGGCGGGTCAGCCGCCGCACCGGTGGTGAGCCTCTCCCAGGAGGCCCCCGAGAACTACTGCCGCCCCGCGGTGGACGTGCTGTTCCGATCCGCCGCGGCGGTGTACGGCGCGCACGTGCTGGCCGTCGTGCTGACCGGCATGGGCCACGACGGATGCGCGGGAGCCCGCGCCGTCGTCGAGGCGGGAGGAAGCGTGCTGGTGCAGGACCGCGAGAGCTCCGTGGTGTGGGGCATGCCCGGGTCGGTCGCGACCGCCGGGCTGGCCGAGGCGGTGCTGCCGCTCGCCGACCTGGCCGCCGCGGTCTCGCAGCGGCTCGTCGGGTCCCGCGTCGCGGTCGGGGCTGGGGGCGGGGTCCGATGACCATCGCCCCGGAGGTGTTCGGCTACGTCCGCGACCTGGTCCGCCGCGAGAGCGCGATCGTGCTCGACACCGGCAAGGAGTACCTCGTCGAGTCCCGGCTGACCCCGCTGGCCCGACTGGCCGGCACCGGCGACGTCAACGCGTTCGTCGCCACGATGCAGCGGCGCCCGGACCCGGTGCTGGCCCGCCGGGTCGTCGAGGCGTTGACCACCAACGAGACGTCGTGGTTCCGCGACGGCGACCCGTTCGCCACGTTGCGGACCAAGGTGCTGCCCGGTCTCGCGGCATCGCGGGACCAGCGGTCCCTCCGGCTGTGGAGCGCCGCGTGCAGCAGCGGGCAGGAGGCCTACAGCATCGCGATGAGCGTGCTGGAGACACCGGCCGTCGCGGGCTGGGACGTCGAGATCATCGCGACCGACCTCAACGAGGAGATGCTCGAGCGGGCGCGGACCGGTCGCTACTCCCAGCTCGAGGTCAACCGAGGGCTTCCGGCCACCAGCCTGGTGCGCCACTTCGTCCGCGACGGAGCCAGCTGGCGGATCGCTCCCCAGCTCACCGCCGCGGTGACCTTCCGCCAGCACAACCTGATGCGCCCGTTCGGTGGGCTCGGCCGCTTCGACGTGGTCATGCTCCGCAACGTGCTCATCTACTTCGACCTGGCCACCAAGCGCGACATCCTGCGTCGGGTGCGGCAGGTCCTGGCGCCCGACGGGTATCTGTTCCTCGGGGCCGCAGAGATGACGATGGGGGTCGACGACTCCTGGGAGAGGGTGCCGGCGGGACGGTCGTCGGTCTACCAGACGAGAGAGGAACAACACTGATGCTCGCCTTGGTGGTGGACGACTCGCGCGCGATGCGACGGATCGTTGCCCGGATCCTGACCGGGCTCGGGTTCGAGGTGGTCGAGGCCGGCGACGGCCAGCAGGCCCTCGAGCTGCTGGCGGCCGGGCCCAAGCCGGCGCTGGCCTGCATCGACTGGAACATGCCGGTCATGGACGGCCTCACGCTCGTGATCGCCGTGCGCTCCAACCCGCAGTGGCGCGACATCACCCTGCTCATGGTGACGACCGAGAGCGAGCACGGCCAGATCGTACGGGCGCTGGCGGCCGGTGCCCACGAGTACCTGATCAAGCCGTTCACCGCCGACAGCATGCGTGACAAGCTGGACCTGCTCGGGCTGGTGCCCGCCGGAGAGCCGACCGGGGTGACCTGGTGAGCGGCGCGACGGCTGTCGACGACGAGGTGGTCCGCAGCATCATCGACCAGGTCTGGGAGGCACTCTTCGGTGCCGTCGCGGTGCCCTGGGCCGGCGAGGAGTCCGTGGACGTCCGCGGCCTGCGGGCGCAGGTGTCGCTGCGCGGCGACTGGAACGGCCTGGTCCGGATGACCTGCGGGACCGGTACCGCCGAGAGGCTGGCAGGCACCATGCTGATGGCCGAACCAGACGAGGTGCTCAGCGACGAGGACGTGCACGACGCCGTCGGCGAGGTCGTCAACGTGGTGGGTGGCAACGTCAAAGGGGCCCTCGGTGGACACACCTCGTTGGGCCTGCCGGTCGTCGACGTGACGTCGACGAGCGACGACACCGTCCCCGCCTCGCGGACGGTCGTCGACTGGTTCGGCGCCCCGGTGGTCCTCGAGGTCTTCGCCGCCTGAGCGGGCGGCACCGACCATCACACGAGCCCTGGCCGGCTCTGCGCCGCGCGACCGAGCACAGGGGGCACCCGGGCAACACCGAGCAACAGCGGGCGCCGCGGGGCAACACCGAGCGACACCGACCACATCGATCCAGACAGGAGCACACCATGAAGGTTGTCATCGTCGACGACAGCCGGGTGATGCGGCAGATCATGCTTCGCACCCTGCGGCAGGCAGGGTTCGCGCATCACCAGTACATCGAGGCAGCCGACGGGGCCGAGGCCCTCGCGAAGATCGACGAGCACTCGCCGGAGCTGGTGCTCTCGGACTGGAACATGCCCGGCACCTCGGGCCTCGAGGTCCTGAAGCGGCTGCGGGCCGCGGGGAACCAGGTGCCCTTCGGGTTCATCAGCTCCGAAGGCTCCACGCAGATGCAGGATGTCGCCCGGGCCGCGGGGGCCCTGTTCGTCATCCCCAAGCCCTTCACCGCGGAGTCCTTCGAGGACGCCCTCGCGCCGGTGCTGGGCTAGGAGGTGGCAGTGCGTCTCCCCGGACCCAAGCATGTCAAGGACGTCTTCGAGGGGCTGCTCGGACGTGAGGTCGTCGTGACCGACTGCACCCCCGTGCTGCTCGACTCGCGGCTGCGGCCCTCGACCGCGGCGTACGTCGACGACGCCCGCCGGCTCTCGACCGTCGTCCTCATGGACTTCGCGCTCACGGCGTGGGTGGGCGCCGCCCTGGCCCTGCTGCCGAGAGGCGGCGTCGAGGACGCCCTCGAGGAGGGACAGCTCCCGTCCTCGCTGCTGGAGAACGTGGCCGAGGTCTACAACGTCCTCGCCGGTGTCATCAGCCGGACCGGTGACCTGCACCAGCGGCTCCATGAGGCCTATGGGCCCGGCGTGCCCGCGCCGTCCGACGTCACCGCCTGGGCGGCGGTCCCGACCTCGAGGGTCAACCTCCGGCTCGACATCAAGGGTTACGGCGGCGGCACGCTCTCCATGATCTCGGCGCTGCCGTCCGGCTGAGCGCCGGGGGGGAGGCCGTTCAGCCGGTGGTCGCGACGTAGACCGTGTTCGCGGAGACGCCACCGGTGAGGTGGTTGGCGAACTCCACGACGGAGGCGGACGCCTCCTCGAAGACCTCCCGCAGCACCACGAGGAAGGCCGCGTCCGGCGGGTCGTCGGACCACAGCGCGAACACGCCGCCGGCCCTCAGGCGTGCGCGCATGGCTTGCAGCCCGGCAGGCTGGTAGAACGCGGCGTGGCTGGGGTGGAGCCGATGACGTGGGCTGTGGTCGATGTCGAGCAGCACCACGTCGACCTCCGGCATCTCGGGCAGCGGGGCCCCGGCGGCGACGGCCGCGAAGAAGTCGCCGACCACCAGCCGGCAGCGTGGGTCGCCCGTCAGTAGGGCCGACTCCGGGAGCAGCCCTTGCTCGTGCCAGCCGACCACCGCGGGGAGCGCCTCGAGCACCACGAGCGAGCCGACCCGGTCCGTGGCCAGCGCGGCCGTTGCGGTGTACCCGAGCCCGAGGCCGCCGACCAGCACGGCCAGGTCGCGGCCGGTGGCCGCGGCCAGACCGAGCCGGGCCAGCTCGACCTCGGCGACGACGAACTCGCTGGACATCAGGAAGTCGTCGTCGAGCTTGGCCTCGAAGATGTCGACCCCGGACCCGGGTTCCCGGCGGCGCCGCAGGCTGATCGCGCCCATCGGCGTCTGCTGCCAGTCGAGCTCCTCGAAGCGGGCGCTCACACCCGCCACCCGGTCCTGACGGCCACGGACGCACTCCTCACCCGGCGCCGACCCCGACGCACCCGGCCAGTCTCGCAGGTGAGTGATCCACAGGGGCTGTTCGCCCTCGACGCACACCGGCGCGGGGCGGACGACCGCCGTGTGGACAGCAAGCAGGGCGAGAACGTCAACCCAAGGAAGGTGGGTCCTCACGTCTCGCCCCTCGACCGCGCGTCGCCCCGTCCTGTTCGTCCCCGACCTCGTCGTACTGCCCGCCGCCATCGACGCGGACCGAGCCGGCGGCCGCGGACGGCTGCTGGCGGCTCCCCGGACAGGTCGGGCTCGGTCGTGGCGACGCCCCGTCGGGGATCCCGACGACCGCGACGCCACCGAGCAGGAACAGGCCGCCGACCGCCGCGGCGGTGGCGGGCCAGCCCGCCCACTGGTAGGCCAGGCCGATGGCGGCGCCGAGGGTGCTGGACCCCAGGTAGTACGCCAGCAGGTACAGCGCGGCGGCCTGCCCCCGCCGCCCGCCCGCCCGCGCGGAGACCCAGGAGCTGGCCACCGAGTGGGTGGCGAAGAAGCCGGCGGTGAAGACCAGCAGTCCGGCGGTGATGCTCGGCAGCCGGTCCGGCAGAGTCAGCGCCAGCCCCGCGAGCGCGACGGCGATCCCGACCAGTGCCAGCCGGCGACGGCCGAACCGGTCCGAGAGCCGTCCCGCCACCGGTGAGCTGACGGTGCCGGCGAGGTAGGCCAGGAACAGCAGCGACGTGACGCTCGTGCTCAGTCGCAGCGGCGCGCCCTCGAGCCGGAAGGTCAGGTAGTTGTAGCAGGCGACGAAGCCGCCCATGAGCAGGAACCCCAAGCAGGCACAGCCGGAGCACCGCGCGGTCCTCGAGCACGACGCGCAGGCTGCCGGCGTGGCCACGCGGTCCCGAGGGCACCCGGGGCGGGCGCCGGGCCGCGGGCAGCAGCCGGTCGAACAGCACCGCGGCCACGAGCGCCAACGCGCCCAGGAGCCCCAGCGCTCCCCGCCACGACAGCGTCTCCTCGGCAAGCCCGGGGACCAGCCGGCCGGCGATGCCACCGAGGGTGTTGCCCGCGACGTAGACGCCGATCGCGGTGCCGAGGTGGCTCGGGTGCACCTCGTCGCCGAGGTGAGCCACCGCCACCGCCACCACTGCGGCCAGTGCGACCCCGACCAGCGCTCGCGCCACCAGCAGCACCCAGAAGGCCGGCGCCAGCGCACAGCCGACCGTCAGCAGGCAGGCGGTGAGCAGGCCGGCACGCATCACCCGGGCACGTCCGGCGGTCTCGGCGACCGCCGACAGCGGCAGGATCGCCAGCGCCAGCGAGCCGGTGGCCGCCGACACCGTGAGGCTGGCTGCGGTCGGACCGACGCCGAAGCCGCTGCCGAGGGCGGGCAGCAGCGCCTGGGTGGAGTAGAGCAGGCCGAAGGCGGCCAGGGCGGCGAACAGCATCGCCAGGTCCAGCCGTCGCAGCTCGGCGCTCCCGGCTCGCAGCCCCCCGCCCGGACCGGACGGCTCGGCCTCGCTGGTCACCGGGCCGAGGCTACGAGCCGGCGTACCGACCGGCAACGAGAGGTGCGGCACAGGACACGACACGACCCGGCGCGTGTGGCGGTGTTCTGGGTGCCGACCCGGCGCGTGTGGCGGTGTTCTGGGTGCCGACCCGGCGCGTGTGGCGGACGACGGCTCGGGCTGCTGCTCAGCGCACGACCGACCGGGTGGTGCGCTTCGGCGGCGAGCCGGGGGCCGGGACGGGGAGGGTCACCTCGAAGGCCGCGCCGCCGAGGGCCGGTTCGTCGGTGACGAGCAGCCCGCCGCCGTGGCGCAGCGCGATCTCGCGCGCGATCGCCAGACCCAGACCATGCCCGGCGCCGCGTGCCCGGGCCGGGTCTCCGCCGACGAACCGGTCGAAGACCCGCTCCCGGTCGGAGACGGGGACGCCCGGCCCGTCGTCGGCCACCGTGAACCGGGTGACCCCGGCGGTTGCCCCGAGCCGGAGCACGACTCGCCCAGCGGCATGACGCACGGCGTTCTCCAGCAGGTTGCGGACGAGCCGCCGCAGGTCGTCGGTGTCCCCAAGCACCGGGGCCGCCGACACGGCAGTGGTGTCGATCGAGGCCGCCACCCGCGGCCGCAGCCGGGCTGCCTCCTCCAGCACCAGGTCGTCGAGGTCGACGAGGTCGGGGTGGGCCGGCGACACCTCGCGGGTGCGCGCCAGGAAGAGCAGGTCGCGCACCAGCCGCTCCATCTCGTCGGTGTCGGCGAGCAGCGACCTGGCGACCTCCGGCCAGTCGTCGACCTCGGTGGCCAGGGCCACCTCGAGCTGGGTACGCAACGCGGTCAGTGGGCTCTGGAGCTCGTGTGAGGCGTCCGAGACGAAGTCGCGCTGACGTCGGCTCGACTGCTCGAGGCGGTCCAGCATCTGGTTCATCGTGACCGCGAGCCTGGCGACCTCGTCGCCGGACGGCGGTTCGGGCACCCGGCGCGCCAGGTCGCTCTCGGAGATCGCTGCCACCTCCGACCTGATGTCCTCGACCGGTCGCAGAGTGCGGCCCACCAGCACCCAGGTGCCCAGGGCCACCAGGACCTCCAGCAGCGGCAGGCCGATCGCGAGCCCACGGCGCAGTGCGAGGGACGCCTCGCCGACCGACTCCAAACTGGCGCCCACCACCACCGTGACCACCGGCCCGTCCGCTGCGGCCCGCGCCGTCCAGACCCGGTAGTCCTCCTTCTCGTCCTCGTCGGGAGCGCCGCGGAGCACCCGCAGCACCGGCGTGGTCGAGCCCGCGTCGGTGGTGACCGGCGGGCGGCCGGTGATGTTGGGTGAGGCCGACAGCACGGTGCCGTCCGCGCGGAAGACCTGTGCCACCCCCTCGCCCCCCACGTTGCCGAGCACCGGTGGCAGCGCTTCCTGCCGGACCAGTGCTGCCAGGTCCTGGACCCGTCCGCGGGCCACGCTGTCCCCCGACCGGTGCAGCGACCGCTCGAGGGTGAGCTGCAGCAGCACCGCGCCCAGCAGCAGCGCCGTACCCGAGACGAGCGAGGCGAGCAGCGTGGTGCGGGCCCGCAGCGACGACGGGACGATCCGCGGCGTACGCCGCACGTCAGCCGCCTCCCGCGTCCAGCCGGTAGCCGACGCCGCGGACGGTCTGGAGCGCCGCCCGGCCGAACGGTACGTCGATGCGCGTGCGCAGCTGGCGGACGTAGACCTCCACGATGTTCGGGTCGCCCTCGAAGGCGAAGTCCCACACGTGCTCGAGGATGCGGCTCTTGGGCAGCACCTCGCCAACGTGGCGCATGAGGTACTCCAGCAGCGAGAACTGGCGCGGGCTCAACCCGACCGGGACCTCGCCCCGCCAGACCCGGTGCTGCGCCGGGTCGAGGCGGAGGTCACCGGCGCTGAGCACCTGCGGCCGCTCCGTGCGACCACGCCGGAGGAGTGCGCGCAGCCTGGCGAGCAGCACCTTGAACGAGAACGGCTTGGACAAGAAGTCGTCCGCGCCGGCGTCCAGCGCGTGCGCCTCCACCGAGGGGCCGGTCCGCGCGGTGAGCATCAGGATGGGCGTCCAGTTGCCCTCGTGACGCAGCCTGCTGCACAGCACGTCACCGCTGACGCCGGGGAGCATCGCGTCCAGGACGACGGCGTCGTACGGGTTCTCTCGCGCCAGCCAGTGCCCCTCGGTGCCGTCGAACGCGACATCGACGGCGTACCCCTCGGCCTCCAGCCCGCGGCGCACCGCCGTCGCGACGTGCTGGTCGTCGTCCACGACGAGGATCCGCATGCCACTCACGATGCCACGGCGACGCTGAACGAGCGCTGAACGTCGGAGGGTCGTGGTCGCGGTGGTCTTCAGCGGGCCTTCAGCATCGCGCGGTGACGATGGGACGGTCAGGCACCCACGACGGACAGGAGATCACGATGAGGAAGCGGATGATCGGCGCTGCGGTGGGATTCGGCCTGACCGCGGCGGTGGCGTACGGCGGCGTGGCCGTCGCCTCCGGTGACGACGGCGACGGGAGCGTCACCGGGCCCCGGGCCGACCGGGCCACGACCGCGGCGCTGGACGCGACGGGCGGCGGCGCGGCGAACTCGGTCGAGCGTGACAGCGAGGACGGCGCCACCTGGGAGGTCGAGGTGACCCGGCCCGACGGGCGCACCGTGGACGTTCGGCTCGACGAGCGCTACCGGGTCGTGGTCATCGAGAGCGACTCCGAGGTGGGCTGAGCTCTCGCGCCGCCGCAGCCTGATCCGGGCCGCCAGACGCGCCGGGTCGGCGGGTGCGGGGCCGCCAGACGCGCCGGGTCGGCGGGTGCGGGGCCGCCAGACGCGCCGGGTCGGCGGGTGCGGGCGGTGGAGCGCGCCTACGGGTTGTCCACCCAGCGCGGCTCCGGTGCCGGGGCAGGTCGCGGGCCGACGGCGTGGTCGACGGCGAGCGGCAGCGGGATCGGGATCTGCCAGGAGTGCGCCCCGGGGGGCACCTGCCAGGAGCGGGCGGCGACGAGCCGCAGCACGTGCAGGCCGCCGGAGACCAGCAGCGCGGCCAGCGGCAGCTCCACGGCCAGGGCGGTGACCAGAGACCAGGTGCGGTCCGGACCGTGGGCGGTCATCACGTCGAACCAGGCGTCGCACACCAGCAGCATCCCGGTGGCGAAGGCCGTCACCGCCACCAGCTGGCGCCGCCGCCAGCCCAGCACGGCGGTCGCGAGCACCAGGGCCAGCAGCACCGCGTCGAACCCCACCCAGGTCCGGTCCCAGTTGGCGGCGACGTACCGGCGCGGCAGCGTGGTCGCGAGGTAGCCGATCCAGGGCACCAGCACCGCGGCGACCACCACCATCGAGGCCACCTGGCGCTCCCGCCACCGACGCAGCCACCGCTTCGAGGGCACCAGCTCCTCGACGGGACGCGACAGCCGGACGATGAGCTCGCGCCGCTCGGCCGGCCCCATGGCAGCGATCTCCTCGTCACTCAGCACGCCCCCATGCTGCCCCGCCCGGTGAGAGGCCACTCCCGGTCCGACCGGGCGCGCTCAGGCGCGGGCGAACCGCTGCAGCCAGCGTGGCGAGACCAGGAACGCCTCGGCCCGCAGCGCCGCGACGCCCACCCGGGCGAGGTCGGCCGAGGACGCGAAGCACACGAAGCGCGGCACCCACTCGGGGTGGTACTTCGCGTTGGCGCGGTAGAGCGACTCGATCTGCCAGAACCGTGAGGCCCACAGCAGGACGCCCCGCCACAGCCGCAGCACCGGACCCGCACCGAGGCGCTCGCCTCGGGCGAACACGCTGCGGAACACCGCGAAGTTCAGCGACACCCGGCGCACGCCGAGCCCGGGTGCCTGCTCCAGGAGCGTGCTGACCATCAGCTCGACGATGCCGTTCTCCGCGCCCCGGTCCCGTCGCATGAGGTCGAGGCTGAGCCCGTCGGCGCCCCACGGGACGAGGTGGAGCAGGCCCCGCAGCTCACCGAGCGAGTCGCGGCAGGCCACCACCACGGCTCGGTCGTCGGCGGCCTCGCCGAACCGGCCCAGCGCCATCGAGAAGCCTCGCTCCACCGCGCCCTCGCGCCAGGCCTGCGCCCGCTCGCGCAGCTGCGCCAGCGACCTCGGGTCGAGGTCGCCGGTCCGGCGGCACTCGACGCTCAGTCCCGCCCGACGGCAGCGGGACACGGCCTGGCGCACCGAGCGCATGCTGCGGCCCTCCAGCGTGAACTCGGCGACCGAGAGCACCGCCTCGTCGCCCAGCTCGAGCGCATCCATCCCGGCCCGGGCGAACGCCTCGGCGCCCTGCTCGCTGGCTGCCAGCACGGCCGGCACCCAACCGTAGGAGCTGGCCTCCTCCTGCCAGGCCGCGATCGCGCCGGGCCAGGCCTCGGGGTCGCCGAGCGGGTCCCCGGCGGCGAGGGAGACCGTGCCGACGACGCGGTAGGTGAGCGCGGCCTTGCCCGACCCGGAGAAGATCACCGACCGGTCGTCGCGGAGCGCGAAGTAGGACAGCGAGTCGCGGCCGCCCCATCGGTCCACGAGCCGGGTGAGGTCACGCCGTTCCTGCTCGGCGAGGCCGTGCGGTCCTTCGGCGGGGGCGAGCCCCACCAGCAGTGCCACCACCAGGACCGCCGCGCCGAGCACCACCAGCGCCGCCGCGGCACGGTCACCGTCAGCAGGGTCGACGAAGTGGACGGGACCGGAGATGCCGGCCAGCCCCAGGAGCGCGTGCGCCAGCCGCTGAGGAGTCGAGGTGCCCGGTGCCTGACCGTCGGCGTCCAGCACCAGCCACAGCCAGCCGAGCACCGTCGCCACCAGCGGACCGGCCAGCAGGACGGCGACCAGCCGGGGAAGCGACCGCGGGTCGGGCCTGGCTCGGAACCGGCTCCGGGCGGACACCAGCAGCGCGACCAGGGCGAGGGAGAGGGTCGCCTCCTCGACGTCGAGCCCCTTGAGCAGGTGGAGCCCGACGCTCAGCGCGGCCAGCACCGTGGCGAGCAGCCAGGCCCGGCGCTTCCCGCGCCGCAGCGCCCGGGAGAGCAGCAGCAGGACGACGCCGACGGCCGCCGCCCCGGTGGTGGCGGCTGCGGGGAAGACGGCGGGGACCAGCCCGGTGACCACCGCCGTCCGCTCCCGCAGGCCGGGCAGCACCGCGCTGGCGAGCGTGACGACGCCGACCAGCGCGACCAGCCGGGCCACCCACGGGGGGGTGCGCAGGCCCGCCCAGACCCGTCTGGCCATCAGGACGCGCTGCGCCCGGAGGCGGGACTGCGGTGGCGCACTGGCACGGGCGGCACTGTAGCCCCGGCGCCGAGGGGCACTGCTTCCTGCGCACGCGCAGGAACGGCGGAAGAGGTGACCCCTCGGCGGGTGGAGGGCCGGCGCCGCGGGCCCTGTAGTCTCCAGGCAGAACGACAGGGGAGCGCCGAGGAGCGCTGAGAGTGCGGGAGCAGCCCGCAGACCCTCGAACCTGATCCGGTTAGCACCGGCGAAGGAAGTCGAGTCTCGACCGCGTGCCGCGGTCCCCTCCCAGCGACTGACGGGAGTCGAGATGAGCGCCTCGACGGCCACCGAGCGGGCGGCACGCCCGGGACCGACGACCTCCGTCCGGCGGCGGGTGGTCCGGGCGGCGGCCCTGACCACCGCCCTGTCCACGGCGGCGACCGCGCTGGCCGCCTGCTCGCTGGCGGGCCAGGGCAGCGACACCGGGTCCGCGACCGGCAGCGGGTCCGGCTCGGCCACGGGCACGGTCGTGGTGGCCACCCACGACTCCTGGGCGATGTCGAAGGACGTGCTGCGCGAGTTCACCGAGAAGAGCGGCTACCGGGTCCGGATCGAGCCGAACGGCGACGCGGGCCAGCTGACCAACAAGCTCGTGCTCACCAAGACCTCCCCGATCGCGGACGTGGTCTACGGCATCGACAACACCTTCGCCTCCCGGGCCGTGGACGAGGGGGTGCTGGTCGACCACACCCCGGCCGACCTCCCGGCCTCAGCGGCCCGCTATGCCCTCGACGACGAGAGGGCCGCCCGCCAGCTGACCCCGGTCGACTTCGGCGACGTCTGCGTCAACGTGGACGACACCTGGTTCGCCGATCACGACCGCCGGCCGCCGCGAACTCTCGACGACCTCGCGGACCCGGCCTACCGGGGCCTGTTCGTCACGCCGGGAGCGACCACCTCCTCGCCGGGGCTGGCGTTCCTGCTCGCCACCGTCGCCCGCTACGGCGACGGCTGGCCGGCGTACTGGAAGCGGCTGATGGCCAACGACGCCCGGCTCACCGCCGGCTGGTCGGACGCCTACGAGGTGGACTTCACCGCCGGCGGCGGCGGCGGGAACCGGCCCGTCGTGCTCTCCTACGCCTCCTCCCCGCCGTTCACGATCCCCGAGGGCGGGTCGAGGCCGACCACCAGCGCGCTGCTCGACACCTGCTTCCGCCAGGTGGAGTACGCCGGCGTCCTGAAGGGTGCCGAGCAGGCCGAGGGCGCGAAGGCGTTCGTCGACTTCATGACCGAGCGGTCGTTCCAGCAGGCGCTGCCGGACAACATGTACGTCTTCCCGGTCGACGCCGACGCGCCGTTGCCGCCGGAGTGGTCCCGCTTCGCCAAGGTCGCCTCGGACCCCCTGACGGTGCCCTCGGCCGACATCGCGGCGCATCGCGACGAGTGGCTGCGGACCTGGGGCGACGTCACCACGCGATGATCCCGGATGAGTCATCGGTGAGCGCCGGTGAGTCGACGGTGTGCCCCCGGGTGACCCGGGAGTGAGGTGCCGTTGAGCAGCCGGTCCCGCAGCGCCTTCGGCGTGGTGCTGCTGGCGCTGCCGCCGCTGCTGGTGCTGGCGGTCTTCTTCGTGCTGCCGGTCACCGGCATGGTGGCCCGAGGCTTCTGGCCCGAGGGACGTCTGGACCTCGGCGGGGTCGCCGGCGTCCTGGCCCGACCGCGGGTCCACCGGGTGCTGTGGTTCACGCTGTGGTCCTCCGCGCTGGCCACGGCGGTCACGGTGCTGCTCGGCCTGCCGGTGGCGTTCGTGCTGCACCGGCTGCGGCTGCCGGGCCGACGGGCGCTGCGGTCGTTCGTGCTGATGCCGTTCGTGCTGCCGACGGTGGTGGTGGGGGTGGCCTTCCGCACGCTGCTCGCCGACTCCGGCCCGCTCGGCTGGCTGCGGCTGGACGGCACCCCGGTGGCGATCGTCGCTGCCATGGTCTTCTTCAACCTGGCCGTGGTCGTCCGGACCGTGGGCGCGCTGTGGGAGGGCCTGGACCGGCGCCGCGAGGAGGCCGCGGCCGCGCTCGGCGCGTCGCCGTGGCAGGTGCTGCGCACCGTGACCCTGCCGGCGCTGCTGCCCGGCATCGTGTCCGCCGCCAGCGTGGTGTTCCTCTTCTGTGCGACCGCGTTCGGTGTGGTCCTGACGCTCGGTGGGCTGCGGTACGCCACCGTCGAGACCGAGATCTACCTGCTGACCACCCAGTTCCTCGACCTGCGGGCGGCCTCGGCGCTGTCGGTGCTCCAGCTGCTCGTGGTCTCGGGCCTGCTGTTCGCCGCGCAGCGGACGCGGACCGCTCGGGAGCACTCCTTGGCCCGGTCCGCCGACCGCGACACGGCCCGACCGGTCCGGCGCCGGGACCTCCCGGTGCTCGCGCTCACCGCCGCCGTGATCGGCCTGCTCGCGGCGCCGTTGGCCGCCCTGGTGGTGCGGTCGCTGCGGGTGGAGGGCCGCTGGAGCGTGGCGAACTACGAGGCGCTGCTCGCGCGACGGGCCACCGGCGGGCTGCTGGTGCCGGTGGCCGAG
This sequence comes from uncultured Actinomycetota bacterium, assembly GCA_963781695.1. Taxonomy (GTDB): domain Bacteria; phylum Actinomycetota; class Actinomycetes; order Propionibacteriales; family Nocardioidaceae; genus Nocardioides_B. The sequence continues at coordinate 316,034 of CAWAGE010000001.1, read as the reverse complement.
GCGCTGGCCAACTCGTGGCGGGTCGCGGTGGACGCGACCGTGCTGGCGATGCTGCTCGGCTTGCTGGTCGCCGTCGTCGTCTCCCGGCGGCCGCAGCGGCGTGCGGGCCGACGGGCGGTGGGCCTGTTCGACTCCGTGTTCATGCTCCCGCTGGGGGTCTCGGCGGTGACGCTCGGCTTCGGGTTCCTGGTCACCTTGGACCGCCCACCGCTGGACCTGCGCAGCTCCGCGGTGCTGGTGCCGATCGCGCAGGCCCTCGTCGCGCTGCCGTTGGTGGTGCGAACGCTGGCGCCGGTGCTCCGCACGGTCGACCCGCGGCAGCACCAGGCGGCCGCCTCGCTGGGCGCGTCGCCGGCGCGCGTGCTGGTCACCGTCGAGCTCCCCGTGCTGGTCCGGCCGCTGCTCGCGGCGACCGGCTTCGCGTTCGCGGTCTCGCTCGGCGAGTTCGGCGCGACCAGCTTCCTGGCCCGCCCGGACCGGCCTACGCTGCCGGTGGTCATCTACCAGCTCCTCTCGCGCCCCGACCCGCAGAGCTTCGGGCTGGCGCTCGCGGCCTCGGTGCTGCTGGGTGCGGTCACGGTGCTGGTGATGGCGGTCGTGGAGCGACTCCGGCTCGGATCCGTGGGAGCGTTCTGAGGTGCTGGAGATCGAGGGGCTCACCGTCGCCTTCGACGGCGTGGAGGCGGTGTCGGGGGTCGACCTGCAGCTGCCGGCCGGTGCCGTGCTGGCGGTGCTGGGCCCGTCCGGCTGCGGCAAGTCCACGCTGCTGCGGACGGTCGCCGGGCTCGAGGAGCCCGCCGCGGGGACGGTCAGCTACGACGGTCGTGACCTGCGCCGGGTTCCCACGCACCGCCGCGGCTTCGCGCTGATGTTCCAGGACGGCCAGCTGTTCGCCCACCAGTCAGTGGCCGGCAACGTCGGCTACGCGCTCCGGCTGCGCCGGACGCCGGCGCCGGCCCGCCGCCGGCGGGTCGAGGAGCTGCTGGAGCTCGTCGGGCTGCCGGGGTTCGGTGAGCGGACCACGACCAGCCTCTCCGGCGGCGAGCGGCAGCGGGTGGCGCTGGCCCGGGCGCTCGCGGTGGAGCCACGGCTGCTGCTCCTCGACGAGCCGCTCTCGGCGCTGGACCGCGAGCTGCGCGAGCGGCTGGCCCACGACCTGCGCGAGATCCTGCTGGCCGCGGGGACGACGGCGGTGCTGGTGACCCACGACCAGGAGGAGGCGTTCGCGGTCGCGGACCGGTTGGCGCTGATGCGCGGGGGCAGGCTGGTGCAGACCGGTACGACGGAGCAGGTCTGGCGGGAGCCGGTGGACGCGGAGGCCGCCCGCTTCCTCGGTTACGCCACGGTCCTCACCGGGGAGCCCGCCCGACGGGTGCTGGCCGCGGGGGGCGGGCCGGTGGACGCCGGGGCGCTCGCCCTCCGGCGCTCGGCGCTGCGGGTCGGGTCCGACGGGCCGCTGCGCGGGTGGGTGCTGGCGGCCAGGACCGGCCCGGACGGGGTTCGGCTGCGCGTCGAGGTCGCCGGGATCGGCAGCGTGCATGCCGTGGGGGACCGCGCCGTGGCGGTGCCCGCGGTGGGACACCGGGTGGGACTGGTGGTCGATCTCACGCGCACCGCCCGGCTGATCGACCCTGCCGACGGGGCCCGGACGTCATAGGCTGGCGCGATGACCCGGCGAGCCTATTCACTGTTGGTGGGCGTGGCCCTCCTGATGGGTCTGATCGCCGTGACCACGAGCCTGCTGCTGGGGGAGCGGCTCAAGGACCCCGACGGCTCACTGGGCCCCTCGTGGTTCCGGCTCCCGATGATGGTGCTGGGGGCGTTCCTCATCGACGTGGTCCCCCGCTCGCTGTGGCGGGCCCGGCGCCGGCTCTCGACGTTCACCGGGCACGCCCGCGGCATCATCCGTGAGCACTGGACGCGCGAGCGGGTGGTGCTGGTCGTGATGGGGCTGGTCTCGTTCTACGTGACCTACGTCAGCTACCGGAACCTGAAGAACTACCTCCCCGAGATCTTCGGGCTCAACACCTACGACACCCTGCTGCACAGCCTCGACCGGGCGTTGATGTTCGGTCACGAGCCGGCCGTGGTGCTGCACCAGCTGCTGGGACTGGGCGTCGCCGCGCACGTGCTGGCGACCGTGTACCTGCTGTTCCTGCCGATCTCGCCGTTCTCCCTGGTCGTCTACCTGGTCTGGTCCCGCAACATCAGCTACGGCTATTGGTACGCGACCGCGCAGTGCCTGGCCTGGGCGTTCGGCACCGCGAGCTACTACGCGCTGCCGACGCTGGGCCCGAACTTCGCGTTCCCGTGGCTGTACAAGGACCTCGACCAGACCGGGGTCACCGACCTGCTGCAGTCGCTCTACTACTCGCGGCAGGAGGTGGTGTGGTTCTCCACGCTCGGCGACGACGCGGTGCAGAGCGTCGCCGGGTTCGCGTCGCTGCACGTCGGGATCATCCTGACGCTCGCGCTGGTCACCCACTTCACCGTCCGGCACGCCTGGATCCGGTGGTCGATGTGGACCTTCTTCGCCCTGACCGTCGTCTCCACGCTCTACTTCGGCTGGCACTACATCGCTGACGACATCGCCGGGGCGCTGATCGCGGTGGCGTCGGTCTGGCTGGCCGGCAAGGCGACCGGGCAGACCTTCGAGCGGCACGGCCGGTCCTCGCATCCCACCGCGTCCGACTCCGTGCTGGTAGGCGGCTCGACGGACCGCCGTACAGCCAACGTTACCGACGAGTAGTCCATCGGGGTCACTTCGGTTTTGGTCATGTCGGTGCCTGTGCGACGGGGGCGGTCTGGCGTAGCATTTGCGCCGTAGGGAAAACGGGGTCCGGGGGGACCTCGAGGCCGACGGACGGCCGCGACGGGGTGTGGTGAGGCTGCACCTGCGACCGCGGACGCATTCGCCGCCTGCCTGCAGCGGCCGTGTCCCGACCTCCCAACGGGGCAAGGCCGGCGGTCCCGCCCCAACCTCCCAGTGGGGCGGGACCGTCTTGCGTCCGGCGCCGGGAGCGGACCGCTCCCCGCGCCGCGACGTACGCCGCTGCTAGTGGTCGGCCGCGGCCTGCACGGGGTGCTGCTGAGGGTGACCCTGCGCCGGCGTGTTCGGACCGTCGTGCCCGTCCTGCTCGGCGCGCTTGAAGGAGGCGTTGACCTCCGCCTCGGCCTCGCCGCGGCCGACCCAGTTCGCACCCTCGACCGACTTGCCGGGCTCCAGGTCCTTGTAGACCTCGAAGAAGTGCTGGATCTCGAGCCGGTCGAACTTCGAGACGTGGTTGATGTCGCGCAGGTGCTCCAGACGCGGGTCCGTCGCCGGGACGCAGAGGACCTTGTCGTCGCCGCCGGCCTCGTCGGTCATGCGGAACATGCCGATCGCGCGGCACTTGATCAGGCAGCCGGGGAAGGTCGGCTCCTGCAGCAGCACCAGCGCGTCGAGCGGGTCGCCATCGAGGCCGAGGGTGTTCTCGATGTAGCCGTAGTCCGCCGGGTACTGCGTGGAGGTGAAGAGGGTCCGGTCGAGCCGGATCCGACCGGTGTGATGGTCGACCTCGTACTTGTTGCGCTGCCCCTTGGGAATCTCTACCAGGACGTCGAACTCCACTGCGTCTCCTCCGGTTCCGGCCGATCAGAACTGCGACCCGGACCTGGGTCTGGGCTAGTGTCCCGCACGACGGTCCGACATGCGCAGCCGAGGGGGGCGGAAGGTGCCCGACGGGGACCCCCAGCCGGCGGGCCAGCCGCCGGACCAGCCGCCAGGCCAAGCGCCAGGCCGAGCGCCGGAGCGCCCACCCGCCCAGGCGCGGCGGCGGGCTCGGGGCACCGTGCTGCTCGTCGTGGTGGTGCTGGCCCTGGTCGGGGCGACCATCGGCGTCGGGTACCGGCTCGACCTCGGCCGCCGGTGGGGACTGACCGGACCACGCCCCGCTGCCGGCCCCGCGGCGGTCCCGCCGCCGGCGGGGCTGAGCCTGCCCCCGGCCGCCGGGCTCGTCCCGGTCGCCCGCAGGTCGCCGGCGAGACCGGCCGACCCGGCGGCGGTCGAGCGGGCCGTGCGCCGGCTCGCGAGCGCCCGGGTCCTCGGCCGCCACGTCGGGGTCCGTGTCGTCGCCCTGGCCGACGGTCGGGTCGCCTTCCGACGCGGCACGGGCTCGGTCACGCCCGCCTCGACGATGAAGCTGCTCACCGCCGTGGCGGCGCTGGAGGCGCTCGGTCCGGCCCACCGCTTCAGCACGACGGTGCTCGCGGTCCCGGGATCCTCGCGGATCACCCTCACCGGAGGCGGCGACCCGCTGCTCGCGAGCCGGCCGTCGTCCGGCCAGGACTACCCCGCCCGCGCCGACCTGGACACGCTGGCGGCCAGGACCGCGACGGCGCTGAGAGCCGCGGGGCGGACCCGGGTGCGGCTCGGCTACGACGCCTCGCTGTTCCGCGGCCCGGCGGTCAGTCCTCGCTGGGAGCCCTCCTACGTGCCGGACGACGTGGTGAGCCCGATCACGGCGCTGTGGGTGGAGGAGGGCCGGGACCGTCCCGGGGCGACCGGCCGGTCCCGCTCCCCGGCCCGGGGGGCGGCCGCGGTGTTCGCCGCCGCGCTGCGACGTCACGGCGTCCAGGTGCGCGGAGCCCTGCGGCCGGCGGCAGCCCCGTCGGTGGCCGACGGTGGCCGTTCGGTGGCCCGGATCCAGGGAGCGCCGCTGAGCCAGGTGGTCCAGCACGTCCTCGAGGTCAGCGACAACGAGGGCGCGGAGGTGCTGGCCCGCCAGGTGGCGCTCGCCCGGGGTCGTCCCGCCTCGTTCGAGGGGGCCGCCCGCGCCGTCCGAGGGGTGCTCGGGTCGCTGGGGGTGCCGCTGTCGGCCGCCGACCGGATCTACGACGGCAGCGGCTTGTCGCGCCAGGACCGGCTGCGGCCCGAGACCCTGGTCGCGGTGCTGCGGGTGGCCTCCTCCGGGGAGCACCCCCGCCTCCGGGCGGCGGTGGCCGGGCTGCCGGTGGCCGGCTTCACCGGCTCGTTGGCCGGGCGCTTCGACACCGGGAACGCGTTCGGTCCGGGCCTGGTCCGGGCCAAGACGGGAACCCTGACCGGGGTGCACGGCCTCGCCGGCACCCTGACCACCCGGGACGGGGTGGTGCTGGTGTTCGTCGCCGTCGCCGACCGGGTGCGGCCGGTGGACACCCTCGAGGCCCGCGCCCGCCTCGACGAGCTGACGGCGGCGCTCGCCGGGTGTCGCTGCGCGGCCACCCCGTAGGGTCGGGGCATGCCACGCACGATGGTCGACTGGGACCTCGCGGTCGCGACCGCCACCCGGATCGCCGGCCCCGGACCCGCCATCAGTCGCTCCGAGGCGCGCGACACCGTCGAGGAGCTGCGAGCGGACGCGACCCGGTCCACCGGGCTGGTCGCGGAGTTCACCGGCCTCGAGGCCACCGAGCGCACCGCGCCGGTGCTGGTCGTCGACCGGTCCGGCTGGGTCCAGGCCAACGCGGACAGCTTCGCTGACCTCATCGGCCCGCTGATCGCGCGGCTCCAGGAGCGCCGCGGCTCCGGCCCCGCGACCGGCGTCGCCGACGCGGTGGGCTCGAAGGTGACCGGCGTCGAGGTGGGCGGCCTGCTCGGGTTCCTGTCCTCGAAGGTGCTGGGCCAGTTCGACCCGTTCTACACCGGCCCGGGCCGGCCCGGCGACCCGGAGGTCTCGGCGGGCCGACTGCTCCTGGTCGCCCCGAACATCGTCCACGTCGAGCACGAGCTGGGCGTGGACCCCACCGACTTCCGGCTGTGGGTGTGCCTGCACGAGGAGACCCACCGGGTGCAGTTCACCGCTGTCCCCTGGATGCGCGACCACATCCAGTCCGAGGTGGAGCGGCTGCTCGGTTCGGTCGACCTCGACCCGGGACGGGTGGCCTCGATGGTGGGCGACGCGGCACGCCGTCTGGGCGGGGTGCTGCGCGGCGACGACGACGCGAACCTCATGGAGCTGTTCGCCACCCCGGAGCAGCAGGAGGTCATGGACCGGGTCACCGGCGTGATGTCGCTGCTGGAGGGTCATGCCGACGTGGTCATGGATGGTGTGGGCCCCGGGGTGATCCCGAGCGTGGACGCGATCCGTGCGAAGTTCAACGAGCGACGCAAGGGCGTCGGCGCGCTGGACCGGCTGCTGCGACGGCTGCTGGGGCTGGAGGCCAAGATGGCGCAGTACCGGGACGGCGCTGCCTTCGTCCGGTCGGTCGTCGGGACCGTCGGCATGGACGGGCTCAACGCGGTCTGGTCCGGTCCCGAGCACCTGCCGTCACGCCTGGAGATCGGCGATCCGGCTGCCTGGGTGCGTCGCGTCCACGGCTGAGCCACTGCGCAGATGAGCCTGGACCCGGCGGTGGCGGCTGTGCGGCTGGCCGTGCGTCGCTGTCTCGCCGACGTCGGGGACCGGCCGCTGCTGGTCGCCTGCTCGGGAGGCGCGGACTCGCTGGCGCTGCTGGCCGCGACGGTCGCGGAGGCCCGGCGGCGACCCCGGCGCGTGGTCGGCGTGACGGTCGACCACGGACTCCAGCAGGGGTCCGAGGCGAGGGCCGCCGCCGTCGTCGCGCAGATGGCCGGGCTCGGGACCGACGAGACCGTGTCGGTCACCGTCGAGGTGACCGCGTCGGGCCAGGGGCCGGAGGCGGCCGCCCGGGAGGCGAGGTACGCCGTGCTTGCCGAGGTCGCCCAGCGCTGGGGGGCCGAGGTCGTGCTGCTCGGCCACACCCTCGACGACCAGGCCGAGACCGTGCTGCTGGGCCTGGCGCGCGGCTCGGGGGCGCGGGCGCTGGCCGGGATGCGCCGCGACTTCGAGGTCTACCGGCGTCCGCTCCTGCAGGTCACCCGCGCCCGGACCCGGGCCGCGTGCAGGGCGGAGGGGATCGGGTTCTGGGACGACCCCCACAACCGGGACCTCCGCTACACCCGGGCGCGGGTCAGGCAACGGGTGCTGCCCGTGCTCGAGGAGGAGCTGGGCCCCGGCGTGGCGGCGGCCCTGGCGAGGACGGCGGACCTGCTGCGCGAGGACACCGGCGCGCTCGACGAGATCGCCCGCACCGTCCACACGCAGGCGGTCCGGGACGACGGGCTCGACGCCGAGGTGCTGGCGGTGCAGCACCTCGCGGTGCTGCACCGGGTGCTGCGGGAGGCCGCGCTGGCTGCCGGGGCACCGGCCGCCGAGCTGTTCCGGGTGCACGTGCTGGCCCTCGCGACCCTGGTGTGCCAGCCCGCCTCGGTGGTGGGCAGCCGCCAGATCCAGCTGCCCGGGCGGCTGACCGCTCACCGCGACGGGAACCGGCTGAGGTTCCGGCGTACCGCTGTGTCAGGCTGACGCCCATGGACGAACGGCACATCGAGGGCGACCTGGTCGAGGTCCTCTTCACCGAGGAGCAGATCCAGACCCGGCTCGGTGAGCTGGCGGCCGAGGTGGAGCGCGACTACGCCGGCAAGGACGTCCTGCTCGTCGGGGTGCTCCGCGGCGCGGTGATGGTGATGGCCGACCTGGCCCGGCACTTCTCCCGACACCTCGAGATGGACTGGATGGCGGTCTCGTCCTACGGCTCGGGCACCAAGTCGTCGGGGGTGGTGCGGATCCTCAAGGACCTGGACACCGACATCAGCGGCCGGCACGTGCTGATCGTCGAGGACATCATCGACACCGGGCTGACGTTGTCATGGCTGGTGTCGAACCTGAGCTCACGGGGCCCCGCCTCGGTCGAGATCTGCACGCTGCTGCGCAAGCCGGAGGCGCTCCAGATGTCGGTGGCGGTCGCCTACGTGGGCTACGACATCCCCAACGAGTTCGTGGTCGGCTACGGCCTCGACTACGCCGAGCGCTACCGCAACCTGCGCTGCATCGGCACGCTCGCCCCCCACGTCTACTCCTGACGGGGTCAGGACGGCGCGGGTGCCTGGGCCTCGGCCGGTCCTGCGTCCTGGTCCTCGGACGGTCCCAGCGCGGCCAGGGCCGGCACGGCGGCCGGCTCCAGGTTGCCGGCCAGCACATCGAGGAGCGACTCGAGGTCGGAGAACGCCGCGTCGCGCAGCGCGAGCCGCACCGCCTCGTCGTGGTCGTTGTCGCTGTCCGCGCTGAACACCGGGGCCCGGCTGCCGGCGCCCTGGTGGTAGACGAGGTCGCCGTAGACGGCCCCCATCAGGAAGTGGGGGTTCCAGTGGTTGCTGCGGCGCAGCCGGCTGACCCGCGCGCCGCGCTCCTCCACCGCGAGCATGACCTGGTGCCCGACGTCCGCGGCCTTGCCGACCCGGAACGACGCGCCGAGCTCCTTCAGCGTCCGGCGTCGCACGGCCAGGCAGCACGGGTGGATGAAGGCGGGCTTGCGCGGCACCATCTCGTCGCGCCAGACCCCGGCCAGCAGCGTCTCGTCGTCGAGACGGCCGGTGAGGTTCTCGATCCAGCCGTTCCGGATCGGAAAGGAGTCGGTGTCCAGGGTGATGATGAACTTGGTGCCCGGCCGCACCTTCTTGACCAGCTGGTCCAGCGCGGTGCCGTGCCGGATCTCGTCGCCCTCCTTGGCGGGCGAGAACATCCGCACCTTGGGGTCGGCCTCGATGACCGCCCGGTGCTCGGGCATCCAGGAGTTGTCCCAGACCAGCACCTCGTAGGAGGAGCCTCGGGAGTGCTTGGCGATCTGGTCCAGGCAGAGCCGGACCCACGGGAACTCGCGCGCCTCGTCCTCGTTGTAGCTGCCCCACCGGCCGCGGCGGTCGAAGCCGTTGACCACCAGGACGGCGGTCCGCGGCGCACGCCGCTTGCCGGCCGGCGGTCCCGTCACCGGGCCGGCGGCGGGGTTCACCGGGTTGCCAGGGCCGGTGCCGCGGAGCCGTCGTACGGCTCGCCCAGCGGTGGCCCTCAGCCTCGTTCGCACCGTCACGGTCCGAACCCTAACCGACCTCGGCGGCCGGCACGGGGGCTGCCGCGCCGGCCCGAACGGCCGTTCCGGGGGTGCGAGGGCGGCATCGCGTCGGTGCTGGGCGACAATAGGGGAACCGTGGACGCGGTCCGCTTCGTTGTCCACGCTGTGTACCGTCGTGTCGTCGTGAGTTGCAGCAATGAAGTGTCAGGAGGGCGGGGCCCGGGCCCCGGATCATGGACGTCAAACGTTTGATGCGCGCCCCATGGCTGTGGATCGTGGTGGCGGTGGTCGGCGTGATCCTCGCCATCCAGTTCCTCGCCCCCAACGGAGCCTACGACGAGGTCGACACCTCGACGATGAGCCGCTACATCGAGGACGGCTCGGTCAAGACGGTCACCTTCGTCGACCGTGACCAGACCATCCAGGCCGAGCTGGACGACGGTCGCAAGGTCACCGCGTCGTGGGTGCTCGGCCAGCAGCGCGACCTGGTGGTCAGCGCCGGCAAGGGCGTGGCCGACGACACCATCGAGGACTACAACGTCGAGGTGGCCAAGCCGAGCCTGCTCGGCCAGCTGCTGATCACGCTGCTGCCGATCCTGCTCATCGTGTTCCTGTTCCTGTTCCTGATGAACAGCGTGCAGGGCGGCGGCGGGCGGGTGATGCAGTTCGCCAAGTCCAAGGCCAAGCTCATCAGCAAGGACATGCCCAAGACGACGTTCGCCGACGTCGCGGGGTGCCAGGAGGCCATCGAGGAGCTCGGCGAGATCAAGGAGTTCCTGCAGGAGCCGGCGAAGTTCCAGGCCGTCGGCGCCAAGATCCCCAAGGGTGTGCTGCTCTACGGGCCGCCCGGCACCGGCAAGACACTGCTGGCCCGCGCGGTCGCCGGGGAGGCCGGCGTGCCGTTCTACTCGATCTCGGGCTCCGACTTCGTCGAGATGTTCGTCGGCGTCGGCGCCTCCCGGGTCCGTGACCTGTTCGAGCAGGCGAAGGAGAACGCGCCGGCGATCGTGTTCATCGACGAGATCGACGCCGTCGGCCGGCACCGCGGCGCCGGCATGGGCGGTGGCCACGACGAGCGGGAGCAGACCCTCAACCAGCTGCTGGTGGAGATGGACGGATTCGACGTCCGCGGCGGCGTCATCCTGATCGCCGCGACGAACCGCCCGGACATCCTCGACCCGGCGCTGCTGCGTCCGGGCCGCTTCGACCGGCAGATCGGGGTCGACGCCCCGGACCTCGCCGGGCGTCACCAGATCCTGAAGGTGCACTCCCGGGGGAAGCCGATGGCGCCGCACATCGACCTGCTGAGCGTGGCGCGCCGGACCCCCGGGTTCACGGGCGCCGACCTCGCGAACGTGCTGAACGAGGCCGCGCTGCTGACGGCTCGCAAGAACCTGAAGGTCATCGACGACGAGGTGCTCGACGAGGCGATCGACCGGGTGATCGCGGGACCGCAGCGCAGCAGCCGGCTGATGAGCGAGAAGGAGAAGCTCATCACCGCCTACCACGAGGGCGGCCACGCGCTGGTGGCGGCGGCGCTGCCCGGCACCGACCCGGTGCACAAGGTGACGATCCTGCCGCGCGGCCGAGCGCTGGGCTACACCATGGTGCTGCCCGACGAGGACAAGTACTCCCAGACCCGCTCGGAGCTGCTGGACAAGCTCGCATACATGCTCGGCGGCCGGGCGGCCGAGGAGATGGTCTTCCACGACCCGACCACGGGTGCCGGCAACGACATCGACAAGGCCACCTCGGTGGCCCGTGCCATGGTCACCGAGTACGGCATGACGGAGCGCCTCGGCGCGATCAAGCTCGGCGACAACAGCTCGGAGCCGTTCCTGGGTCGCGACATGGGCCACCAGCGCAACTACTCCGAGGACGTCGCCGCGATGGTGGACGCCGAGACCAAGGCGCTGCTGGCCAACGCCCACCAGGAGGCCTTCGACATCCTGGTCGAGAACCGCGACGTGCTGGACTCGCTGGTCACCGCCCTGCTGGAGAAGGAGACCCTGGACAAGGCCCAGATCGCCGAGGTCTTCACCCCGCTGCGCCGGCGTCCGGCGCGTCCGGCGTGGACCGGCTCCCCGACCCGGGAGCCCTCCGACATCCCGCCGGTCGACGTACCCCGGTCGGCCGTCAACGGGGCGGTCCCGGAGTCCCAGAGCGCGGTCATCCTGACCCCGCCCGGAAGCGGCGGCGACGTCCACGGCGCCCCCGACGTGCGCTCCACCGAAGGCTGAGGGCCTGTCGATGGCGATCAACCCGGTCAGCCTCGAGCCGCCGGTCGAGGTCCCCGGCTTCGACCGGCCGCGGGCCGAGGCGGCAGTCCGGGAGCTGCTGATCGCCGTCGGCGAGGACCCGGAGCGGGAGGGGCTGCTCGAGACCCCGGCGCGGGTGGCCCGGGCCTACGCCGAGCTGCTGGCCGGCATGCGGCAGCGGCCCGAGGACGTGCTGACCACGACCTTCGACCTCGGCCACGACGAGCTGATCCTGGTCCGTGACATCGAGCTCTGGTCCCTGTGCGAGCACCACCTGGTGCCCTTCACCGGGGTCGCGCACGTCGGCTACATCCCTCACGAGAACGGCCGGATCACCGGACTGTCCAAGCTGGCCCGGCTCGTCGACGTCTACGCACGGCGGCCCCAGGTCCAGGAGCGGCTGACCACGCAGGTCGCGGACTCGCTGATGACGATCCTGGAGGCGCGCGGGGCGATCGTGGTCGTCGAGGCCGAGCATCTGTGCATGACCATGCGCGGGGTGCGCAAGCCGGGGTCGAAGACCGTCACCTCCGCCGTCCGCGGGAGCCTGCACAACGCCGCGACCCGCGCAGAGGCCATGAGCCTGATCATGGCCGGCCACCGCTGACAACCCCCCGCTGAGCCTGGCGTCGGCTGGTCGAGACCAGCCGGCGGGCGGGCCGTCGCGATCGGGACTAGTCCCTTCGGGCCCATAACTCGGACAAATCGCTGAGCCCGCCTCACCTCAAGTTCGCCTGACCTCAGACCGAGATTTCCACAGGTACCCCATATGGGGTTTTCGAGATACCTGTGAGGTTCTGATGGGATTAGGCCGCGTTGTGGCTACTCTCGGTGCTGCTGTCGCCGTGCTCTCGCTGTCGCTGGGCCCGTCGCTGACGGCTCCCGTGTCCGCCGCCGACTCCGCAGGGGCCTACGACGTCCGGGTGGGCACCTTCAACCTCTCCTCGGTCAGCTTCGACTTCAAGGCCGGCGGTGACCACCGGACCTGGCGCGAGCGTCGTCCGGCGGTGGTCAGCCAGATCCTGCAGCAGCGCCTCGACGTGGTCGGCCTGCAGGAGGCCAACCAGAGCATCAAGTACGCCGGCGGCCTCGACTTCGGGGCCAACCAGTACCTGGACCTCAAGAACGCCCTGAACCGGCGCGGCGGCAACTACGCGCTGACGAATGAGGCCGCCTACGACTGCGTGAAGGCCACGAGCTCCTACAACTGCGTCTACCAGGACCGGAACGCCTCCCAGGACAACCGGATCATGTACGACACCGACCGCGTCTCGCTGGTGCGGCAGGGGTCGGAGAAGTTCCGCACCCAGACGCCGGGCAAGAACGAGCGCTACCTGGTGTGGGCCGTCCTCCGGATGAAGGCGACCGGTCGGACCTTCTTCTTCACCGACACCCACCTCGACCCCTACAGCGCGGCCACCCGCAAGGGGCAGTGGCAGGAGTCGATCGACATGACCAACCGGCTCAAGGACGGCCACCCGGTCGTTGCCGTCGGCGACTACAACACCTCCAAGTGGGACGGCTATGCCGCCACCATGCTGCCCAAGATGAGGGCGAACGGCTACGGCGACGTGCTGAACCAGCAGTACGCCAAGAACCTGGCGAAGCCCCGGGCCGAGTCCGTCAAGCGGGGGTGGGTGAACTCCTTCAACGGCTTCCGGCGCGACGTGCGGGCCTACGCCTACGAGGACGCCAAGTACAAGATCGGCAACAGCATCGACTGGATCTTCGTCACCAACAGTGTGCGGGTCAAGCAGTGGTCGAACGTGACCGCCGTCGACGAGAAGACCAACCTGACCAAGGGCGTCATCCCCTCCGACCACGCGCTCGTCCGGGCCACGATCGTGCTGGACTGAGGTCGACGACCGCGCCCGCGGGCACGCACCGGCAGTCGGTGCGTGCCCGTCGGCACGTCCCGGCACGGGGCGTCGACCTCGGCGCCGCCGCAGCGGTTGATACGGTCCCCGGGTCGTCTCGCCCTGCTCCGGCCCGGAACCCCTATGGGAGGCAGCCCCCGTGTTGCGCCACGTCCTGCTGAAGAACCTGCACCGGCTGGTCCAGCCCCGCACGTACCTCGAGATCGGGGTCCGGCGGGGGAAGAGCCTGACGCTCTCGCGCGCCAGGACGATCGCGGTGGACCCGTTCTACGCCGTCGACTTCGAGGTGATGTGCGACCTCCACCTGGTCCGCACCACCAGCGACGAGTTCTTCGCCCGCCGTCACCCGCTCGCCCACTTCGACGAGCCGGTGATCGACCTGGCCTTCATCGACGGCATGCACCTGGCCGAGTACGCCCTGCGCGACGTGATCAACGTCGAGCGATACTGCCACGCGGCCAGCGTCATCGTCATCGACGACATGCTGCCCCGCAGCGTCGAGGAGGCCGGCCGGACCCGCCGCGGCGCGGCCGACGGCGGGGCCTGGGCGGGCGACGTCTACAAGATGATCGACGCCTTCCGCACCCTGCGTCCCGACCTCATCTGCCTCGAGGTGGCCACCCGGCCGACCGGCACGGTCGTGCTGATGACCCCGGACGCCGGTGCCGGTGGCCTCGTCGAGGGCTACGACCGGCTGGTGTCGGAGTTCGTGGTGCCCGACCCGCAGGTGGTGCCGCTGGAGATCCTCGAGCGCACGCGGACGGTGTCCCCGGCGGCGGTGGTCGATGCTCCCGTGTGGGAGCGGCTGCGGGCGCTGCGGGGCGGCCCCGACGAGCAGGTCCGGGCCGAGCTCCGCAGTCTGGTGGAAGGCGCCGGTCTGCTGGGGCAGCGCACCCCGGTCGGCTAGAGGATGCGCCGGCCGGCCCGCTTGAGCAGCGTGCGGTAGCGGTCTGCCTTCTGGTCCGGCAGCCGCGACAGGCCCCGGTTGACCACCCGCGAGGCGGCGCGGACCGCACGGGCCTTGCGGTCGGCACCGGCCGGCTGGGGTGGCGCCGCGGGCCGAGGTGCCGGCATCGCCGTGCTGGGCACCGGACCGGGGAGCAGGGCGACGGGCTGCCGGTTGCTGAAGAGCAGCCGCGCCTCGACCGGGGTCTCGTCGCTCACCGCAGCGTCCGCCGAGGCGACCAGCCCGAGCCGCCAGACACCCGGCCGCAGGTCGGTGACGGGCACCCGCGCCTCCAGCACCACGCCACCGGTGTCGTCGCGGGCAGCGGAGGTGGCGGTGCCGACGCGGGCCTGCCGCTTGCCGGCCCGCAGCTGGAGCAGGGTGCCGTTGCCGGCCGCCGCCCCGTCGCTCAGCTGGAGGACGACGCGGACGTCGTCGCCCTTGCGGTGCGCGTAGCTCGCAGACAGCTCCACGGCCAGCTCGCCCTCGTTGCTCATCGGTTCTCCGTCTTCGTCGGTGGTGGGTGTCACGACCCGCGCCGCCACGCGGTTCCGGCGATGCTAGCCGCAGGGCGGCCACGGCCGGCGACGCCGCCCTGCCGGTAGTGTCGCGACATGTTCAGCCGTCCGCCCCGCTACGTCGAGGGGCTGCCGCGGCACCCGCGCTGCCTGGTCATGGGCGTGCTGAACGTGACGCCGGACTCGTTCTCCGACGGCGGCAGGTTCCTCGACCACGCGCGAGCGCTCGAGCACGGCCGGCGGCTGGCGGCCCAGGGCGCCGACCTCGTCGACGTCGGCGGGGAGTCGACCCGTCCCGGCGCACTGCGGCCGAGCCCGCAGGAGGAGGTCGACCGGGTGCTTCCGGTCGTCACCGGTCTGGTCGCGGCGGGCGTCGCGGTCTCGGTCGACACCATGCGCGCCGTGGTCGCCGAGGCCGCTGTCGAGGCCGGGGCGGTCCTGGTCAACGACGTCTCCGGCGGCCGAGCCGACGAGGAGATGCTGCCGGTCGTGGCGCGGCTCGCGACGCCGTACGTGCTCATGCACTGGCGGGCGCACTCGCGGGAGATGGAGCAGCACGCCGGGTACGGCGACGTGGTGGCCGAGGTGTTGACCGAGCTCCGCGAGCAGCTCGACGCAGCGACGGTCGCGGGCGTCGACCCCCGTCGCATCGCGGTCGACCCCGGCATCGGCTTCTCGAAGACGGCCGAGGCGAACTGGGAGGTGCTGGCCGGGATCGAGCGGCTGCACGAGCTGGGCCATCCCGTGCTGGTCGCCACCAGCCGCAAGCGCTTCCTGGGGCGGTTGCTCGCGGATCCGGCGGGTGAGCCGCGACCGGTGCTCGAGCGCGACGACGCCACCACGGCCACCTCCGCGCTCGCCGCCGCCGCCGGCGCCTGGTGCATCCGGTCGCACTCGGTCCTGCCGAGCCTGGACGCCGTCCGGGTGGCCGGACGCTGGGCGAGGTCGGCGGAGCGCGAGCGCGCGGGGAGCGGTCGTGGCTGAGACGGCCCGACACGAGGTGGAGGCAGCCAATGCAGCGTTCTATGCGGCCATCGAGGCCGCCGACCTCGACGCGATGCGGGCGCTGTGGCTCGACGCCCCCGACAGCGTCTGCGTGCACCCCGGCGGCGTGCCGGTGCGAGGTGCCGGTCCCATCGGGCGGTCCTGGGCCCTGGTGATGGCCAGCACCGACTACATCCAGTTCTTCCTGACCGACGTCGCGGTGGCGCTGCGGGCCGACGTGGCCTCGGTCACCGTGACCGAGAACGTGCTGACCGGTGACCGCAGCACCGGCCCCGACGCGTTCGGCGGCTCGAAGGCCGTGGCCACGAACATCTTCGTGCGGACCGCGGTCGGCTGGCGGTTGTGGGTTCACCACGCCGCCCCGGTACTGTTGAAGGAACGTGACGACGATGACTGAAGGGCCAGGTCGAAGGCTCGACCGGTTGGCCGTCCGGGGCATCGAGGTTCGCGGCCACCACGGAGTGCTGGACGTCGAGCGGCGCGACGGGCAGGTCTTCATCGCCGACCTGGTGCTGGAGCTCGACACCCGGGACGCCGCCGGGAGCGACGACTTGCAGGACACGGTCGACTACGGAAGCCTCGTGGCCAGGGTCGCGGGCGTGATGGGGTCCGACCCCGTCAACCTCATCGAGACCCTGGCCGAGCGCATTGCCCGCACCTGCCTGGAGGACCGCCGCGTGCGGTCGGTGGAGGTGACGGTGCACAAGCCGGACGCACCCATCGAGGCGACCTTCGCCGACGTCACCCTGACGATCCACCGAACCGACACCGGAGCCGACCGTGACTGAGACGCCGAACCCGAACATCGTGGACACCGACACCCTCACCGGTGAGATGCACCCCATCCGTCGCTGCGTGCTGTCGATCGGGTCCAACCTCGGCGAGCGGATGAACAACCTGCAGGGCGCCGTGAACGCCCTCGCCGACACCCCCGAGGTGTGGCTGACCGCCGTCTCGCCGGTCTACGAGAGCGAGCCGGTCGACGCGCCGGAGGGATCGAAGGACTTCCTCAACGCCGTGGTGCTCGCCGACACGACGCTCGCGGCCCGCACGCTGCTCGAGCGGGCGCTCGCGATCGAGGACGCCTACGGGCGGGAGCGGTCCCCGGAGCGCAACTCGCCGCGCACCCTCGACGTCGACCTGATCGTGGTGGGGGACCGGCGGGCCGACGACGCCGACCTCGTCCTGCCCCACCCGCGGGCCCACGAGCGGGCCTTCGTGCTGCTGCCCTGGCACGACGTCGAGCCGGACGCCGAGCTCCTCGACCAGGGCCCGGTGGCCGAGCTGCTGTCCAAGGTGGCCGACCAGGCGCTGACGCCGCGCGACGACCTGAGCCTGAGCGCCCAGTGACCGGCAGCCGTTGAGCAGGGAGCCACCGCCCCCGCCCGACGAGGACCCGCGACCGCCTGACCCGCGTGGCCGGCTGAGCACCACCAGTCCCGGCTCCGTTGCCGGGTTCGCGCTGGTGGGGCTGGTCCTGGGCTGGCTGCTGCGCCCGGTCAGCGTCCGGGCCGGCGCCGTGGCGCCCACCGTCGGCTGGCTACCTGTGGTCGTGCTGGTGTTCGTCGCCGCCGTGGTCGGGACGCTTGCCTGGTCGACGCACCGGCTGGCGCGTCGCCACCAGCGACTCGAGCCGCACCGGGCCGTGAACCGGCTGGTGCTGGCCAAGGCATGCGCCCTCGCCGGCTCCCTGATCGCCGGCGCCTACCTGGGCTATGCGCTGAGCTGGGTCGGTCTGACGGCGGTGCTGGCCGGCCAGCGTGTCGTCCACTCGCTGCTGGCCGGCGCCGCCGCGGTGCTGCTGGTCGTCGGCTCCCTGCTGCTCGAGCGCGCCTGCCGGGTCGGCAAGGACGACCGCTAGCGGTCCCGGGCCGGCTGCGGACCGGCACCGGACCCGTGGGTGGGTCCGGGGTGGACCGTCGGGTCCGCGCCGGGTACGGAACACTGGGCCGGGTGACTTCGACCGGCAACCCCCCGTCCACCGGCCTGCCCGAGGGCTGGCTCACCTCGACGCCCGACGAGCGGGACACCACCGAGCTGACCGGGCTGCTGCGCCGGCACGAGCAGGTGGGGCGCGGCTGGGCGGGAGCCTCGAGCGAATCGGTGCGAGTCGCGCTCGGCGCCGAGCGCACCACGCGGGACAACCTCGTCGTCCGCGACCCGGACGGCGTGGTCCGCGGCTGGGTCGGAGCCCACGACCGGGCCGCGGGCCGGATGCTGCTGACCCTGGTCGTCGACCCGATGCTGGAGCCGGCGCCGGCGGACGCGGTCGCCCGCGTGCTGCTGCGGTGGGCCGACGACACCGCACGTCGCATCGGGGCGGAGCGAGGGCTGGACCGGCAGCAGATCGACAGCGGCGCCTTCGCCGACGACCCGCGCCAGCACCGGTGGCTCGAGCAGGGCGGGTTCGACCTGGTGCGGACCTGGTGGCAGATGACCAGGCCGACCGCCGAGGGCGACGCCGAGCGCGACACCGAGGCCGGTCCGGGCGTCAGGATCCGCCGGGTGCGCCGGCAGGGGTCGGGGATGCCCGACGAGGACGACCTGCGCGTCGTCCACGACGTGCTGGAGAGCGCGTTCGCCGACCATTTCAACAGCCACGAGGAGACCTTCGACGAGTTCCTGTCCCGGTTGCGGGAGGACCCCGGCCACCGGTGGGACCACTGGTGGGTCGCGGAGCTGGTCGGCTCGGGCGGGGACGGCGACGGGGAGGAGGGCGGCGACGTCGAGGGAGTCCCGGCGGGCGCGCTGGTCGGGTCGGTCTCCGGCGGTGAGGACGGGCAGCCGGCCGCCAGCTACGTGGAGTACATCGGCGTGCTGCAGAGCGCGCGCGGGCGCGGAGTGGCGAAGTCGCTGCTGAACACCGTCATCGCGGACGCCGCCGCCGCCGGGCGCAGCGGGGTGGGCCTGGAGGTGGACGCCGACTCGCCGACCGGGGCGGACGCGCTGTACGTCGCGCTGGGGTGGCGCACCGACTACGTGACGCAGTCCTGGCACCGGACCGTACCGATAGTCTGACGCGGACCGAGGGCCCCGCGACGGGTCGCTGCGTGCCGGTGACGGCACGGCGGAGAGGAGCAGTCGAGTGGCGCAACGATGGGTGGAGCGGGCCAAGCGGCTGCCGGGCGCAAGGACCGTCTACCACCGCGTCTGGGTGCCCTACCGCCGACGCGACGAGCCGCTGCTCAGCGTGGTCGTCCCGTTCCACGACGCGGTCCGTCACCTCGCCCGCACGCTCGACAGCCTGCTGGCCCAGCACGACCAGAAGCTCGAGGTCGTGCTCGTCGACGACGGGTCGGCGGACGGCTCGCGCGCCGTCGCGGATCGCTACGCCGCCGCGCACCGGCACGTCCGGGTGGTGGCGCAGCCCCACCGGGGCGTCGGGGCGGCCCGGAACCTCGGCGTCGCGAACGCCCGCGGTCAGTACCTCGCGTTCTGCGACGCCGACGACCTCGTCGTCGCGGGCGGGTACGCCCGGCTGACAGGGGTGCTGGACAGCAGCGGGTCGGACCTCGCGGTCGGGTCGGTGGCGGTCCAGGTCAAGGGCCGCTACCAGGTGCCCGCCTGGGCGCACCGGTCCAACGCCCGCCGCCGCAGCGGTGCCAGTGTCGACGACGCCCCCGAGATCCTCGGCAACCTGATGCTGGGCGCGAGGGTCTTCCGGCGCTCTGCCTGGGACCGCGACGGGCTCCGCTTCGACGGCGACGACGAGCGCGGCGAGCCCTCCCTGCTCGTCAGGTCGCTGCTGCTGGCCCGGGCCGTCGACGTGGTGCCGGCGGTGGTCTACCGGTGGTCGTTCCGTGAGGACAACCGCTCGCTGCTGCAACGGGACCTCCAGGACGCATCGAGGGTCGCCGACCGGGTCCGCGGGTTCGTCCGCGCAGGGGAGCTGGTGGTGGACCACGGCTCGCAGGAGGCGCAGCGCACCTACTTCGCCGAGATCCTGCACACCGTGGTCCCCGACCTGGTCCGGGCCGCGGTGTGCCGCGACACCGGCTACTGGGAGGCGCTGACCGCGGAGCTCTCCACCCTGGTCGAGACCATGTCCCCGGCGAGCGTCGAGGCGGTCCCCGTCGAGGACCGCGTGCTGGCCTGGCTGTGCGCCCACGACGAGCGGGACGCCACCGAGCAGTTCCTGGAGTACGCCTTCGACAACCAGCGCGGCTACCCGTTCCGGCTGATCGACCGACGGCCCCACATCGCGCTGCCGTTCATCGACGCCCTGAGGGAGAGCTCCGACGCGCTCACGCGGGTCGCCGACAGCGACATGCCGCTCAGCACCCGCCTGGTCCGGGCGACCTGGTCCGGTCCCGGCATGCTGCGGCTGGAGGGCGCCGCGTTCGCGGAGTACCTCGACGACCGGCTCGGGCCGAGCACGGTGACGCTGGTGGTCCGCGACCGGGGCAGCCTCGAGGAGGTCCGGGTGCCGACCCGGCCCTGTCCCGAGGTGGACGTCAACCGCTGGGCGGCTCGGGCCAGCGAGGACCACACCGGCGCCGGCTTCGTCGCCGAGGTCGACGTCGCCGGCCTCGTCGGACCGGACACCGAGCGGCACGTCTACGACGTGCAGGTCGAGCTCGCCATCGGTGGCCACGAGCGGCGCGGGTCGTTCCGCGAACGCCATGCCGGCGGGTCGGCGGGACTGCTGGAGCCGCAGTGGGTCGACGGCCGGCAGCTGGCGCCGACCTGGCGGGACCACCGCGGGCTGGGCCTGGTGGTCCGGCCGGCGCCGGAGCCGGCCCCGCTCCAGGAGGCCGACCCGGTCCTGGACTCGCTGCGCCTGGCCGACGGCCGGCTCTCCGTCGGCGGCCGCAGCGCGGGGGACCTCGACGTCCGCCTGGTCGGTCCTCGGGTGCAGACCGCCTGGATCCCGGCGCAGCGCCATGAGGGCGCCTTCACCGTCGGGCTGAGCCTGCTCGACGACGAGTGGGGCCTGGGCGAGACCTCGCTGCCGGCCGACACCTACCAGGTCTGGGCCAGGCTCGCCGACGGCAGCGAGGTCCACCTGCCTGCCGCCCGGACGCTGTGGCGCACGTTGCCCGCACCGATGGACGCCGGGCTGTGGACCGTCACCCCGCTAGTCGGCCCGGCGGGGAACCTCAGCGTCCGCGTGGTGCCGGTGGAGTACCAGCGGTGCCGCCCCCCGCTGCTGCGCCGCCGGATGCGCGACGAGCTCTACCCGGCCGCCAAGCAGCAGCCGCTGCTCGACACGGTGCTGTTCGAGACGTTCGCCGGGCGAGGCACCGGGGACAACCCGGGCGCGGTCTGCGCGGAGTTCCACCGCCGGGACCTCGGCCTCGACCTGGTCTACAGCGTCATCGACCGGTCCAACGTGGTGCCAGAGGGGGCCCGCGCCGTGGTCCGCTGGTCGGCGGAGTGGTTCGAGCTGCTGGGCCGGGCACGCTACCTGGTCGTGAACTCCTCGCTGCCCTACTTCTTCCGCAAGCGCGAGGGCCAGCTCTACTACCAGACCTGGCACGGCAGCCCGCTCAAGCGCATCGCCCACGACCGCCCGCACCTGGACTTCTTCAACTGGCACCACCGGCGCCAGCTGCTGGTCGCCAAGGACGGCTGGGACTACCTGCTGAGCCAGAGCCCGTTCTGCACCCGTTCCCTGTCGAGCGCGTTCCGCTACGACGGCGAGGTGATGGAGGTCGGCTACCCGCGCAACGACGTCCTGCTCGCCGAGCGCCGCGACGAGGTGCGCCGGCGGGTGCGCAGGCACTTCGGCATCGCCGAGGGGACCCGGGCCGTGCTGTACGCGCCGACCTGGCGGGACAACCTCCGGGTGGGCGCCGTGTTCAGCAAGGTCCTCTACCTGGACCCGACCGAGGTCGTGACGTCGCTGCCGGACACGGTCGTGCTGGTACGCGGCCACTACAACTCGGTGGGGGCCGCCGAGGACCGGGAGTCCTCCGAGCGCGTCCTCGACGTCACCCGCTACCCCGACATCGCCGACCTGTACCTGGCCGCCGACGTGCTCGTGACCGACTACTCCTCGGTGTTCTTCGACTTCGTGCTGACCGACAAGCCGATGGTCTTCCTCGCCCCCGACCTCAAGGAGTACCGCGACGACAACCGCGGCTTCTACCTCGACTACCACGAGACGGTGCCGGGCCCTATCTGTCTGAGCACCACCGAGGTGGTCGCGGAGCTGCGTGGCGAGGACCGCTTCGGCGAGCGCCGTGCGGCGTTCCGGGACCGGTTCAACCCGCTCGACGACGGCCGCGCGGCCGAGCGGGTGGTGGACCGGATCCTCGCCGGTCACCCGCCCGAGGGCCGGCACGCGGCGACCGGCACCCGCCCGGACGGACTTGTAGACTCCGGCGCATGACCTGGAAGAGCGCCGCCAACCGTGCCCTCGTGCGGACGACCGGCCGGATGCTGGTGCGTGCCGACCGGGTGACCCCCGTCCTCCCGGCGGCCGCGGCAACCGCCCCGGGGGCCGACGTCGCGGCCGCCCCGCCCGGTCAGTCCGGCGGCCCGAAGCGAGTGGAGATCCCCGTCCACACCACCGATGAGGTGCGGGGGCCCGTCCACCCCGAGGCGGACCGGCTGCTGGACCGTCCGGTCTTCCTGTTCTCCCCCGTGCGCTCGGGCTCGACGCTGCTGCGACTGATGCTCAACGCCCATCCACAGCTGCACGCGCCGCACGAGCTGCACGTCCGGCGGCTCCGGGTGGTGGCGACGACGGCGCTGGCCACCAAGGCGATGGACATGCTCGGTCACAACGAGGCGGACCTGGAGCACCTGCTCTGGGACCGGGTGCTGCACCGCGAGCTCACGCTGAGCGGGAAGCAGTTCATCGTCGACAAGACGCCGTCGAACGCGTTCGCGTTCCGGCGCATCCAGACCGCCTGGCCGGACGCCCGGTTCATCTTCCTGCTGCGGCACCCTGCCTCGATCGCGGCGTCCTGGTCCGACGCCTCGACCGGTCGGCGTACCGGCAAGGAGTCGGTCGCGGACGCGCTGCGCTACATGCGGGCGACGGAGCGGGCCCGCGCCAACCTGCCCGGCCTCACGGTCCGCTACGAGGAGCTCACCGCGGACCCGGAGAAGGTGACGCGGGAGATCTGCGACTTCCTCGACGTCGAGTGGGACAGCGCCATGCTGGAGTACGGCGGTCGCGACACCACCTACGTCAAGGGCGTCGGGGACTGGAGCGACAAGATCCGCAGCGGCGCTGTCCAGGCGGGCCGCAGCGTGCCCCGCGACGAGGACGTCCCGGCCCGGCTGGTGCCGATCTGCCGGACGTGGGGCTACCTCGCCGACGACGCGGAGCCGACGCCGACCGGACCGTAGCGAGCGTGGCGCGAGCCGGACCCGGTCAGCACCCGGCCGGCCCGCCGACCGTTCAGTGGCGCTCGAGCGCCAGCTCGCCGTCGCGCTCGAAGGAGACCTCGACCCCGGACGTGGCCGGGTCCGGACGCCGCAGCCTGGTCTCCCAGGCGGAGTTCTGCCACACCACGCGCAGCCGCAGGTAGCTCCGCCCGGCAGGGTCGATCCCGTCGGGGTAGAGCTCGCCGAGCGCGACCGAGGCCCGCAGGTCGAAGCCGGTGTCGTCGGGACGCACCTCCAGCGGCACCTCGACCACCGAGCTGGTCGGCTCGTGCACGGCGCTCAGGGTGACCTTCGCCTGCGCGAGCGCGCCGTGGCCGCCGGAGCCGCCGCGGCCGCGGACGGTGAGCCGCCCGGAGAACGAGAGCCGTCGCCGCAGTCCGTGGACCCCGGGCACGGCCCCGCCCCGGGAGCGGCGGGGGAGTGGCGCGAGGCCGACCCCGAGCTCGGTGACGTCGAGACGGGCCTCCTCGATCGTGGTCCGCGCCGACTTCAGCCGCACGGCGGCCTGGACCACCGAGACCCAGTCGGACAGGAACCGGTCGTAGCCGTGGTGGGCCGCCTTCTCCCGGGCAGCCGACCCCATCCGCTCGACCAGCCCCGGGTCGGTCAACAGGGTGCGGAGCCGGGCCGCCAGGGTCTCCACGTCCCCGCTGGGGACCAGGAACCCGTCGACCCCGTCGGTGATCTGCTCGCGCGGTCCGTACTTGATGTCGTAGCTGACCACCGGGCAGGCGTGGCTCATGCTCTCCAGGGTGGACAGCGGGTAGCCCTCGTAGCCGCTGGTCATCACGAACGCACTGGAGCGCCACAGCGTGTCGCGGGCCCGGGGGTCGTGCCCGCGCAGCGTGACGGACCCCGAGAGCCCCAGCCGGTCGACGGCCTGCTGCAGCGAGTCCGCGCGCGGCCCGTCGCCGAAGATGTCCAGCCGTGCCTGCGGGACGTCGGCCACGACCAGACGCATCGCCTCCACCGCCTGACGGAGCCGCTTCTGGCTGACCAGCCGGGCCATCACGGTGACCTGGTGCGGGTCGCGCTCGACCCGCTGCGGCTCGGTGGGCAGGTCGACCGGGTTGGGCACCACGAACAGGTTCGACCGGGCACCGCATCGCTGCGCGACGTCCTCGCGCTGGCGCTCGGTCAGCGTCACGAACGCGTCGAACTCGCCGACCAGGCCCAGCAGCCGCTCGTGGACGTCGCTGGTCGGGGAGTCCCACCGTTGGGGCGCGGCGAGGTGGATGTTGTGGAGCAGGTAGATCAGGTGCACCGACGGGTCGTCGAACGGCGCCAGCAGCGGGGCCAGGAAGCGCGAGTCGCAGAACACGAAGCTGCGTTCGTGGCCGGCGGTCAGCTCCCGCAGCCACTGGTGGTACCAGCTCCTCAGCGAGTCGTGCTCCCCGACCACCGCACCGGCGCGTGAGACCCGGAGCAGGCTGGTCGGCCAGGTCTCGGCCTCCCGGAACACGAACGCCGGCATCCGGAGGAAGGCCGTGCCGTCCGGCCGCAGGTAGTCGTAGACCGAGGTGCCGTCGGCGAGCCGGTAGGTCCGGCGCCACGGGGTGCCGTCGGCGAGCGCCGTCTCCTTCGTCAGCCGGGACCGCAGGTCCGCCAGCGGCCGCTCGTCGCGACCGGCCGCGACGTCCTCCGGCCAGTCGGTGTCCTGGTAGTGCTCGAAGATGTTGAGCAGCTCGACGCCGTGGTCGACCAGGCCGCGCTCGGCGAGCACCGACCGGCGCTCGGCCATGTCGTTGCTGGCGCCGAACGACAGCACCGTCGGCACCACGCCGGTGCGGGCTGCGAAGATGCGGTTCCGCATCAGCAAGGCCTTGGTCTGCCCCGCGTTGTCCGCGTGGACGTCGATCGCGCAGGAGAGGTAACGGCCGGCGGGCAGCTCGAGGTCGTCCACGCGCGACACTCTAGGCGACCGGCCGGACGGCGCCGGGTCGGCCACCGGTCCGCATCCGACTAGCGGTCGATGTCCCCGACCACGAAGAACAGCGAGCCCAGCAAGGGCACCAGGTCGGCCACGCGGCAGCCGGGCAGCAGCTCGGGCAGCACCGACACGTTGTTGAACGAGGCGCTGCGCAGCTTCATCCGCCACGGCGTCTTCTCCCCGCGCGAGACCAGGTAGTACCCGTTGACGCCGAGCGGGTTCTCCGTCCAGACGTACGTCGAGCCCTCCGGCGCCCGCAGGATCTTGGGCAGCCGCACGCCGACCGGGCCGGCGGGCAGCGACCGGAGCCGGTCGGCGCAGGCCGCGACCAGGTCCAGAGCGACCTGCGCCTGGTCCAGCAGCAGCGCGAACCGCGCGTAGCAGTCGCCCTCGGTGCGGGTCGGGACCCTCAGCACACCGGCGGCGGCCAGCTCGCCGTAGGCGAGGTAGGGATCGTCGCGGCGCAGGTCCAGGTCCACGCCCGATGCCCGAGCGGCCGGACCGCTCACGCCGTAGGCCTCGACCAGGGCAGCCGACAGCACGCCGATCCCGGTGGTCCGGGTCACGAACGTCTCGTCCTGGCCGACCACGGCGGCGATCGTGACGAGGCCGCGCCGAGCCGCGGTCACGACCTCGTCGACCCGGTCCAGCCAGCCGGCCGGCAGGTCCTCCTTGAGCCCGCCGACCCGGTTGAACATGTAGTGCATCCGGCCGCCCGAGACCTCCTCCATGACGCCGCGCACCCGCTCGCTGGTCTCGTGGGCGTGGCCCGCGAGAGCCTCGATGCGCTCGACCGGGTAGCAGCCGAGGAAGGCGAGATGGTTCAGCACCCGGTTCAGCTCGGCCAGCAGCGTCCGCGCCCAGGTGGCGCGGACCGGGACCTCCATCCCCAGCATCCGCTCGACGGCCAGCACCACCCCGAGCTCGGAGGAGAACGCCGAGTGCCAGTCGTGACGGTTGGCCAGCACCACGATCTGGCGGTAGTCACGGACCTCGAACAGCTTCTCCACGCCGCGGTGGAGGTAGCCGACGGCGGGCTCGCCGGACACGATGCGGTCGCCCGCGACCGTCAGGCGCAACCGGAGCCCACCGTGGGCCGAGGGGTGCATGGAACCGAGGTCGAGCACCACCGACCGCTCGGCGACGGTCGCGGCAGCCGCTCCGAGCGAGACCGTCAGCGGTGTCGCCCCGGTGCCGGGGACCACGCTCACGACGGCTCCCGGCGTGCCCACCGACCGCGGCCGGGCAGCCGAGGCAGGCTGCTGCGCGGCCGTGCTCGGGTGGCCTCCCGCCGCGGTGGCTCCGGCTCCGGACCGCGCCCGCCGCCCGGTGCCGGGGCGGCGTCCGTCCCGGCGGGCGCGCTGCTGCCGGTGCCGTCGCCCGTCGCCGGTGGCCGGCGCGCTGCGGGGGCGGACACGGGCCGGAAGCCCTCCTCCCCGCCCTCCAGCCACCACGACCCGGAGACCTCGTCGACGAGCCCGTCGATGAGCCCGTCCACGAGACCAGTGGCGTCGGGGTCGAAGCCGTCGGCTCGGGCCAGCCGCCGCGCTCGGCTCACCGCGGAGGTCCGCTCCAGGCGGGACACCCGGCCGTCCGCGAGCAGGACCGAGACCAGCCCCCGGTCCCGGCGGGTCGCCTCGGCGACGAGCCGCCGCACGGTGTCAGGGGCGGGAGCCCAGCCGGCCGGCAGGTGCAGCCGGAACGGCGCCGGGAAGCCGGTGGCCGGCAGCGTGGCCACGAGCGTGACTCGCCGCTCCCCGGCGTACTCCGCGGCCAGCATCCGCAGGTCCCGGTCCGGGTCCAGCAGCGGGGAGCGGTGACCCGCCTCCAGCTGCGCCCACGGGCCCAGCAGGGCCACCTCGACGTCGGCCACCTCGCCCGCCAGCACGGCGTCGACGGAGTGCCGGACGTCGTCGTAGCCGCCCAGGGCGGTGTCGACGACGACCTCCACCCAAGGTACCGAGTAGGAGCGGCCGGCCGTCCGCCAGGCACGGACGGTGGGCACCCGGTCGCCGAGGAACGGGCGGCGGTAGCGGTCGATGGCCGCCTGCCGGCCGTCCGGACACGGGCCGTGCAGCCGCCACGACCGGGCGTGCGGCTCGGGCACGAAGACCGCACCCTGCTGGGCCAGCCGGTAGCCGAGCTCGAGGTGCTCGCCCAGCCGGAGCGCCGGGTCCATCCCCCCGCTGTCGAGGTAGAGCGCTCGGCTCACGGAGGCCGCGCTCCCGTCGTGGGCGAGGAAGGCCGACGCGGGCTCGCGGGTGAGGTCGTCGGTCCGGGCCAGCCGCTCCGCGAGCCGCCGGTCCGGCGTCGTCACGAGGCCGGCGAAGAGGTGCGGCTCGTCGCCGTCCCGACCGGCCGACCGAGCCGGTCCAGGTCCGTCGGCCACCGCGGCGAGGACCGCCGCCAGCTCCGGCAGCGGGTCCCCGACGTGGACCGAGCGCTGCACGCCGACCACCACCGCGTCATCGCAGACGTGGTGCCAGCGCAGCTGCGCAGCCACTTCCTCGGCATGGGGGACCACGTCGCCCTCGAGCCAGTGCAGCACCTCCCCGTCCGCCGCCGCGGCCCCCGCGTGCCACCGATCGGCGCGGCTGCCCGGACCGTCGGCCCGCACCACCCGGGTCCGCTCCGGGCGGTGGTCGGGCATCGGGAGGCCGTCGCCGACCTCCGCGTCGACGACGACCACCACCTCGAGGAGGTGGGCGGGGTAGCGCGCGGCGGCCAGCGCGGCGAGGGTGTACGGCAGCAGCGGCGCGTCCCGACGGGCCAGGACGACCACGCTGACGCTGCGCGTCGGTGTCCAGCCGGCCAGCGCCGGCGGGGTCAGCGACCTCCAGTCGTTGCCCGCGACCCGGGGCACGCGGGGAGGCGGTGGACTGCTCACTCGGTCACGGTCCCAGGTGGCCCCGAGACGGCGGCGGCCGGCACCCCGGACGGCGGCTCGGGCTGCCTCACGGCCGACCCCACGGGCAGGTCGCGGGGGTCGACCTCCAGCAGCGGGCTGGGCCGGAAGCCGCGCCACTGCGCGGCGGTGCGGGACCGGGCGACGAAGTAGCCGAGACCAGGATCCCAGGTGTGTCCCTGGCCGGTGCGCCGCAGCAGGTACCCGTGGCCGTGGGCGCGGTAGACGCTGCCACCGGCGGCGACGACCGCCTGCAGCAGCCCCGCGTCGACGTGGCGCCGCATCCGGCGGAAGCCGCCGACCGCACGCAGCGTCTCGGGGCCGAGCAGCATCGTGCCCCCCGCGACGACGGACCGGAACCGCTCGGAGACGTCCTTGCGGCGGACCGTGACCCCGAGCGGCTCCACGTAGACGAACTCGGGCGGGGTGCCGACGACGTCGGCGCCGCTGTGCTCGCGCGCAAGCAGCAGGTCGGAGACGAAGCCGGGGCCGTACCAGTCGTCGTCGTCCATCTTCAGCAGCAGGTCGCCGTCGGCCGCCGCGGCGGCCTGGTTGAGCAGGTCCCCGAAGGTCGTGGCCGAGGGGACGTCGAGCCGCACCAGGTCCGAGACCCCGGTGCCGGCCTCGCCCAGGCCGCCGGCGAGCCCGGCGTGCGGCCCCGGCTGGTGCCCGTGGCAGGCGAGCACCACCTGCACCCGGACGCCCCGCTGTCGCGCGACCTGGCGCAGCGCGAAGCCGACACGCTCCGGACGCCGGGTCGCGAGCAGGACGCTGACGGTGGGACGACTCGCGTGCTGCAGCCCGGCCCTCGCCGCCACCTCCCGGCGCCAGGCCCGAGCGCTGTGACGGTCCAGGGCGAGCCGCCGGACCCGGATGCTGTGCAGCTCCCGCTCGAACGGGTCGGCGAGCATGGCCTCGTCCGCGGCCTCGACGAGGTCCAGCAGATCGTGGTCGAGCAGCGCCCGGGCCCAGCCCGGCGCCGGGTCGGCCACCAGCGGGACGCCGGCCATCGACAGACCCGCGACGACGCGGCAGTGGTCGCGGGGACCGTGACCGCCCTGCCAGGACAGCTGCACGCCCCGGAGGCCCCGCAGTCGCTCGACGTCGCGCTCACCGAGCCCGCGGCGGGAGTCGACGACGACGGGGCCGGCATCGGTGAGGACCTCCAGCAGCCAGGGAGCAGTCGTCACCGGGCACAGCGGCCGTAGCGGCTCGCGTGGTCGGCGCACGAAGCCGGCGGGGTTCAGCACCGCGTCGTCGACGCCCCCGGGGCCGAGGCCGCCGGCGGCGAGCCGGTGCTCCGCGGCGACAGGGTCCAGGTCGGCGTGCTCCTGCCACGACAGCGACGGCGGGACCAGCAAGGCGCCCGGAAGCGGCCCGAGCACGGGATGGTCGGACGGGCGGACCGGGTCCGGGGAGCCGGGCGCCGTCGCGACGTCGGTGAGGACGAGGTCGGCGGGGTAGTCCCCGGAGGTGTCGGCGACCTGCTCCGCGGTGCCGACGATCGCGGCGGAGTCGCCGGGCGGCCAGCTGTCCGGCGCCGAGGCAGCGACGCCGAGCACCGGCCAACCGGTGCTCATGAGGTGCCGGGGAGAGCACCGACGCGCCAGCTCCGCCACGAGCTCACCGGCGGGGAGCGGTCCGGCGAGCTCGAGGAGCGTGAAGCAGGTCGGCCCGGAGCGGGCGGTCAGCGACACCGTCGCGGGCCACAGGGGTCGTCCCACCGGCAGCGGCGGCTCGCCGCCCGCCAGCAGCACGCAGCCCAGCCGGGTGCTCGCCGGCAGGCCTCGGCACGCGCCCACCACCGACCGGAGCGCCGCACGGTCGGCCACCACCAGCACGACCGCGTCGTGCGGGCCCGACCAGGCCCCCGGGGGCAGTGCGGTGAGGTCCAGCCGGGTCACGCGGCCGGCGACCCCGTCCGGCAGCACCGCGGCCGCGGCCGCCGGGTCCACGTAGGGACCCCTCACCACGGTGACCTGCTCGAGACCGGCCAGCAGCGAGGTGAGCCCCGGCGACGGGGACATCAGCCGGCGCTTCGACGGTGGACCTGCATGGCGACAGGGTAAAGGAGCCGATTGGGCCGTCCCCGTGGTTAGGGTGGCTCCGATGCCCAGGCTCCGAGACCGGCTGCGGCTGCCCGACCGCCGGCAGCCCGGTCCCACCCCGGCCGAGCCGCTGCCTCCCGACCCGCTGTTGAGCGTGGTGCTGCCGGTGTACCAGGTGGAGCCCTACCTCGCCGAGTGCCTGGACTCGCTGCTGGCGCAGACCTACCGGCGGCTGGAGGTGGTGGTCGTCGACGACGGCTCGACCGATGCCGGTCCGGCTATCGCCGCGCGCTACGCGGCGCGCGACGACCGGGTGCGCGTCGTCCGCCAGCCCAACGGCGGCCTGGGAGCGGCTCGCAACACCGGGCTGGCCCACGCCCGGGGCGACCTCGTCACCTTCGCCGACTCCGACGACACCGTCCCGCCCGGAGCGTACGCGTCGATGGTCGCGACCCTGCAGCGGTCGGGATCGGACCTCGTGGTCGGCGCGATCGTGCGCGACGAGGACGGCGTTCGCCGGACCCGACCCTGGGTGCGGCGGGTCCACGCCAGGCTGCGGCTGGCGGTGACCGTGGAGGACGTCCCCGAGGTCCTGACGAACGTGATGGCCTGCACCAAGGTCTTCCGCCGCGACTTCACCGACCGCATCGGGCTGCGGTTCCCGGTGGGGGTGTCCTACGAGGACCAGGTCCCCATCACCCGCGCGTACCTGTTGGCGGGCAGCATCGACGTGCTGCCGGAAGTCGTCTACCACTGGCGGGTCCGTGACGAGGGCACCTCGATCAGCCAGCGCAAGGCCGAGACCACCGACCTGAGCGACCGGCTGGCGGCCCTGCAAGCGGTGGCCCGGCTTCTCGACGGCGCCGCGGAACCGGTGCGGCGCAGGTGGCTGGTCCGGGTCTTCCGGCAGGACCTGTTTACCTACCTGCGTCCGGCGGCCGACGCCGACGACACCTACTGGGCGCTGCTGCGCGCCGGGGTCGAGTGGTTCACCGCACGAGCCCCCGACGACCTGGCCGACGAGGTCGACCTGCGAGTCCGGCTGGCGCTGTGGCTGGTCCTCGACGACCGGCGGGCGCAGCTGCGCGCGCTGGTCCGGCACGAAGGGTTCGAGAGCTCCGACCTCGCGGTGGTCCAACGGGGACGGCAGCTGGTCGCCGTCCTCCCGCCGACGCTGTCCGACCTGGCGGGCCCCGGGCCCGACGGCCGGGCCGGCGTCACCGACGCGGAGCTGCGGGTCCGGACGGTCGACCTGGCCCTGCGGCCGCGGCTCGAGCAGCTCGACTGGTCGGTCCCCGGCAGGCTGCGGGTCCGCTGCGTCGCGGCGGTCCCGTTCGTCGACCCCGACCGGGTCGAGGTGGCCACGAGCTATGCGTTGCGTGGTCCGCGGGGAACGACGGCGGTGCCGGACGTCGTGGCGAGCGCCGACGAGCAGGCGCCCGCCCCCGGCGTCGCCAACCGGGTCGCGCGACGCGCGCACGAGGACCACACCCGCTCCCTGGTCACCGGCGACCTGGACCTCGCCGCGCTGGTCGCCGCCAGCGGACGTCGGCCGGTCTCCCGCTGGGTGCTGCACGTCCGCGTCACCGTCCTCGACGAGCAGGTCCGGAGCACCGTCGTCACCCGGTCGGGGCACGGCAGCGTCCGGTCGGTCCGCTCGGTGATCGTCGACGGGGCCCTGGTCCGCGCCACCTGGTCCGAGCGGATCGGCCTCGTCGTCGAGGTGCGCCGCGGCCCGGCGGCACTGACCGGCGTGTCGCGCACCGCCGACGGGCTGGAGCTGAGGCTGCTCACCGCTCCTCCCCCGGGCCCCGGCGAGGCGGTGACCGGCGTGCTGGTCGGGTCCGCCCCGGTGACGGCACGGCTCACCGGCCACGGCGCCGGCGGCGAGCTGTCGGTGACCCTGCCAGCCGGGGACGCCACCGGCCGACCGCTGTCCGGCCAGCTGCGCCTCGCCTCCCCCTCGGGCCGCTCCCGGCCGGTGCGTGTCCTTGGCGAGACGACGCCCGTCGACGGCCCCGCCGGGTCGGGCATGCTCCGGGTGTCGCCGGACGGCTGCCTCGGCCTGGGGCCCGACCGCCCGCTGCTGGTCGTCGACGAGGTCCACGCCGACCCCGGCGCTCTGCTGCTCGCCGGTCGGTGCGCCGGGGTCGTGGCCGCCGAGCTGTTCCTGCGTGGCCGGCGGGCGGACTCGCCACCGGCGCCGGTGCGAGTGGACTCCGGACGGTTCCGGGTCCGAGTGCCGACCACGGGCCCCGGCTGGGAGGTGGCGCCGGCGCCGCTGCCCACCAACGGCTACGCCCCGGTGGCCGCGGGTCCGGGGGGGAAGGTCCGCGTCGTGGCCGGCAGCGGCCTCGACGACCCGGAGGCGGGGCACCCGGGCGGCGGCTGGTCGGTCGAGGTCGGCGACGAGCGCCGGCTGGTGCTGCGTCGGACGCGGCACGAGGACCCGGGGACGGACAGCGTCTTCGAGCAGGCGCGGCTGCAGCGGACGACCTACCGCTCGGCCCGGGCGGCCGCCCGGGCGGACGTCGCACTGTTCGAGTGCTTCGCGGGCACGCAGACCGGTGACGGCCCGCGGGCGGTCAGCGACCTGCTGGTCGACCGGGGCACGTCGCTGGACCTGGTGTGGAGCGTGGCCGACCCCTCGGTGCCGGCGCCGCCGGGAACTCGCGCGGTGCTGCGGGGGAGCCGGGAGTGGTATCAGCTGGTAGGCGCGGCGCGGCTGCTGGTCTCGAACGGCACCCTTCCGGAGTGCTTCGAGAAGGCCCCCGGCCAGACCTACGTCCAGACCTGGCACGGCACGCCGATCAAGCGGCTCGGTCGCGACGCGGTGACCATGCGGCGCTCCACCCGTGCCCAGCGGCGGCAGGTCGAGCGGGAGGTCGCTGCCTGGGACCTGCTGGTGTCCCAGAGCCCGTTCTGCACCCACGTGTTCCGCTCGGGGCTGGGCTACGAGGGCCGGGTGCTGGAGGTCGGCCGGCCCAGCAACGACCTGCTGGTCGGGCCGCGCGGGGAGGGCGAGCGGGACCGGGTGCGGGCCGCCCTGGGGATCGGCACGGAGCAGACCGTCGTGCTCTACGCCCCGACGTGGCGCGAGGACGCCCGCGCCGGGGCCGGCTGGGCCAAGGTGGTCCACCTTGACCTCCGGCTGCTGACCACGGCCCGGCCCGACCTGGTGGTGCTGCTGCGGGGCCACCCGGTGACCGCGACGCAGCCGCGGGTCGGCGGCGAGCGCGTCGTCGACGTCACCACCTACCCCGACGTCGCCCGGCTCTACCTGGCTGCCGACGTGCTGGTCACCGACTACTCCGCGGCGATGGTCGACTTCTCGGTCACCGACAAGCCGACCGTCCTGCTGGTCCCCGACCTCGACGCCTACCGGGACCGGGTCCGCGGCCTGTACGTCGACCTCGCCGAGGTGGCGCCGGGACCGGTGGTCACCACCACCGAGCAGGTGCTGGCGGAGCTCGACGGCGGGGACTGGGCCGCGGCCCGCAAACGGGTCCGCAGCGAGCTGGCCCCTCACGACGACGGCGCGGTCACCGCCCGGCTGCTGGACGCCGTGTCCCCGCTGCTGTGAGCCACGCCCGGCACTACCCTCGTCGGGTGCCGACCAGCCAGCGCTACTTCGACCACTCGCGCGGCCGGCTGGACTACCTCGCCCACGTCTCGCGTCGGCACCGGGCCGTCTTCGTCGAGGTGCCGAAGGCCGGCTGCACGGTCGTCAAGCGGGTGCTGCGGCACAGCGAGCACGCCGGCCGGCCCTACGACCGATCGGTCTCCGTCCACGACCGCGCCGCGTCCCCGCTGGGGGCACCGGTCCGGGACGGCTTCGACCTCGAGGAGCTGTTCGGCCCGCACGGCGGCTACGTCCGGTTCGGGTTCGTCCGCAACCCGTTCACCCGGGCGCTGTCGTGCTACCTGGAGAAGATCGCGGGAGAGCAGTGGCTGCGCGACCTGCGGCTGCCCAAGCTCGGGTTCCGGCCCGACGAGGAGGTGTCGTTCCGCGACTTCCTGGAGCGGGTGGCGCAGCAGGAGCCCCGGCGGATGGACATCCACTGGGCCCCGCAGGCCCACCTGCTGGGTCTGGACCGGGTCGGCTACGCCTTCCTCGGCAGGTTCGAGTCGTTCCGGTCCGACCTCCTCACGGTGATGCGGGTCCTCGACATCGACGCCCCCGAGGAGCTCTGGACGACCGGCACGCCGCACACCACGAACGCGGGGGCGCTGCTGGCCCGCCACTACGACGAGGAGTGTGCCGACCTGGTGCGCTCGGTCTACGCCGTCGACTTCCAGCGTCTGGGCTACGGCACGGACCTGAGGTTCGCGGGCGAGACGGGCGCCGACCGCGCGCCCCGTCGGCGTCACTGGCTGCGCGGGTGAAGGTCCTCGTCACCGGCGGGGCCGGCTACATCGGGTCGACCACCGCCAAGGCCCTCCAGATGGCCGGCCACGAGCCGGTGGTCCTGGACTCGCTGGTCACCGGCCCACGGACCTTCGTCCGCGACCGGATCTTCTACGAGGGGGACGTGGCCGACCGGTCCCTGGTGCGCCGCATCATCGCCGAGCACCCCGACATCGGGTGCACCGTCCACCTGGCCGCGCGGGTCGTCGTGCCCGACTCGGTCCGGCAGCCGGCCGTCTACTACCGCGACAACGTTGCGGGCACGGTCGAGCTCGCCGACGAGCTCGCTCGCTGTGGCCGTCCGCGCGTGGTGCTGTCCTCCTCGGCGTCGCTGTACGGCGCCACGGACGGGACCGCGGTCACCGAGGACTCGCCGCTGCGGCCCGGCTCGCCCTACGCGCGCAGCAAGCAGATGGCCGAGTCGGTGCTGGCCGACATGGCGGCGGCCGGCGACCTGGGGGCGGTGATGCTGCGCTACTTCAACCCGGTCGGGTCCGACCCGGACCTCGAGTCCGGCGTCCACGCCGCGTCCCCGACCCACGTGCTGGGCCAGATCACGAGGGCCGCGCTGGGACAGCAGGAGGCGTTCACGCTGACCGGGACCGACCATCCCACCCGCGACGGGACCGGCGTCCGCGACTACGTCCACGTGTGGGACCTCGCCCGCGCCCACGTGCTCGCCGTGGAGCGCTTCGACTCGCTGCTGGGCAGGGCCGGGTCGCCGTCGTTGGCGGTCAACCTGGGCACCGGGCACGGGGTGACGGTGCGGGAGCTGCTCGCCACCGTCGAGCAGGTGCTGGGGCGTCCGGTGCCTACCGTGCCCGGCCCCCGTCGACCGGGTGACTCCGCAGGCGGCTACGCCTGCGTGGACCGGGCCCGTGACCTGCTCGGCTGGTCGGCGACGCTCAGCGTCAGCGACGGGGTGCGCTCGGCGCTGGCCTGGGCGGCGCGCCGGCACCGAGTGCTGGGCTACCACTGAGCGTCGCCGTCGGGGCGACTCGGGCGGCCGCCGTACTGTCGGTGGCATGGACGACCTCTTCGCGCCGCCGGGCCACGACTGGCGTCCGGTCAGCCCGGCGCTGGCCCGGCTGCGGCACGCCGTCCTGGTCGCGGTGGGCGTGGTCGCGGCGGCCGCGCTGGGGATCGCGACGGTCGCGTTCGCGCTGCCCCTCGGCGTCTGGCTGCCGCTCGCGGTCGTGCTGACCGTCGTGCTGGCCCTCGGCTGGGTGCTGGTCGGCCGCAACGCCCGCTGGTGGGGCTACGCGGAGGCGCCCGACGAGCTCTACATCAAGCACGGCGCGCTGTTCCGCACCCTCGTCGTGGTCCCCTACGGCCGGATGCAGTACGTCGACGTGCAGTCCGGGCCGCTGGACCAGCTCTACGGCATCGCCGGGGTGCACCTGCACACCGCCAGCCCGGGGACCAGCGCGCGCATCCCCGGGCTGCCCGCGGCCGAGGCGGCCCGGCTCCGGGACCGGCTCACCAGCCTCGGCGAGTCGCAGGCCGCCGGGCTGTGACCGGTCCCCCCACGGGTGAGCCGGACAGGCTCCGGCCCGGTGACGACGCCGCGCACCGCTACCAGCGGCTCTCGCCGCTCACGCCGCTGGTACGCAGCGGCATCCTGGTGCTCGCGGTGCTGGTGACGACGTGGGACGACCTGCTCGGCGGCGACATCGGACTGCAGGTGTGGCTGTTCCTGGGGCTGATGGTGGCGGGCCTCGGCTACGGCGCCGTCTCCTGGCTGCGCACCAAGTACTGGGTCGAGGCCGACGAGCTGCGGGTCGACACCGGGGTGCTGTCGCGGCAGTCCCGCCGGATCAGGGTGGACCGCCTCCAAGGCATCGACATCGTGCAGCCCTTCGTGGCGCGGCTGCTCGGCCTGGCCGAGCTGAAGATGGACGTCGCCGGTGGCAGCAGCGGCGAGGGGTCGCTGGCCTACCTCCGGCTGGCCGACGCCGAGCGGCTCCGGGAGACGCTGCTGTCCCGCCGGGACCTGGTGCGCGCCGGCCACGACGGCACGCCGGCCCCGGGGCACGAGGAGCCGCCGGGCGGCCCCGCGACGAGCCCGCCGCCACCCGAGCAGCTGCTGGCCAGGCTGGACCTGGGGACGTTGCTGGTGAGCCTGCTGCTCTCGGTCGAGACGCTGGTGTTCGCCGGCCTGGTGGTCGTCGTCGCGGTGGTGTTCGTGGGGGTCGGGCACGTGGCCGGGGTGGCCGCGGGCGGGCTGCCCGTGGTGGCCGGATTCCTGCTGACCCAGTTCCGCAAGCTGTCGGCCTACTACGGCTTCACCGTGAGCCTGGAGCGCACCCCGTCCGGGTCGGCGCTGCGGATCCGACGGGGGCTGTTCGAGCGCAGCTCCCAGACCGTCGCGGTCGCCCGCGTCCAGGGGGTGGTGCTCAGCGAGCCGCTGCTGTGGCGACGGCTCGGCTGGGCCCGGCTGGACGTGTCGGTCGCAGGCGGGGACTCCGGCTCGGAGGAGAACGGCCCGCTGGCCTCGACCGTGCTGCCGGTCGCCTCCCGCGAGCATGTCCGCTGGCTGGCACGGGTGCTGCTGGCCGGCGAGGACGCCCACCGGGGTGCGCTCGGCGAGCCTGGTCCGGACCCGGACCTGGTGGTGCTCGAGGGCGCGCCGCGACGGGCCCGGTTCGCGACCCCCTGGTGGCGGGTGCTGGCCGGCGGCATCGGCACCCAGCTCGTGGTGAGCCGGGAGGGCGTGCTGGTGCGGCGGACCCACGTGGTGCCGCACGCCCGGGTGCAGTCGACCCAGCTGCTCCAGGGGCCGTGGCAGCGGCGGCTCGGGCTGGCCGACCTGCGGGTCGACAGCCCTCCCGGTGCGGTCAAGGTCCGGCTCCGGCACCGCGAGGTGGGGCAGGCCAGGTCGTGGCTGGACGCGGAGAACGCGGCGGCCGGCAGGGCCCGGCTGTCGACGGGCCGACGGGCCGAAGGCGACTGAACCCTCGCCGGCCGGGTCAGCGGGGTCAACCGACCGTGCTGAGGACCCAGTAGAAGTCGCCCAGCCCGCCCTCGGCGGTGAGCGTGGCGGCCCGGGTCGCCTCGGCGAGCGCGGCGAGGTAGCCGGCGGGGTCGCCGGTGGCGAGCTCCAGCTCCGGCCGGTCCCCGGCGACGCCGTGCTCGCGGAGGACGTCCCGCTGCCGGCGGACGACGGCGCCGACCCGGTCGGCCAGCGCATCGACGGCGACGTGCGCGGTCACGTCCCTGGAGCCGTCCGGCACCGGATCCACCTCGCGGCCGTCGCGGTATGACCGCAGCGAGCCGAACGGCGGCCGGTGCTCGCGGGTGTGCCCGTAGTCGACCGCGACCGCGACGCCGCGCGTGAGCCGGGCCACGACGTCGGCCCAGGCCCGGTCGCGGCTGGCGCCGATCTCGGCCCGGGTGCCGGGGGCCGCGCCGTCGAGGTCCCACCAGCGCGCCGTCCAGTCCCGCAGCGTCGTCGGGACCGTGGGGTGGTCGAGCCGGGCGCCGAGCTCCTCACGTCCGGTGGCGGGGTCGACGTGCACCATGTGCGGTGCGCCGTCGGCGCCGACCTCCACCACGTGGCACGGGATGTCGTCGAGCCACTCGTTGGCGACGACGAGCCCCTCCACCGACTCCGGAAGCGCCGAGGTCCAGGCGATCTCGGGGCCCAGGCCCGCCGGTCGCGGCGCCACCTCGACGCCGAGCAGGTCCAGACCGGGGTCGAGCCGGCGGATCGCGGTGAGCAGCTCGCCCCGGCCCGCGCCGATGTCGACGACGGTGTCGAGGCCGGCGTCGTGGACGGTCGCGACCAGGGCGGCGGCGAACAGCGGCGACACGTGCGCGGAGGTGCGGAAGTGACCGGCCGGGCTCTCCCGGCGGAAGAAGCCGTCCGGTCCGTAGAGCGCGGCGTCCCACGCCTGCCGCCAGGACGGCAACGGCGTGGGCGGCGGCACGGCTGGCATCCCGAGGGGCGTCGGTGCGGTCACCGCGACAGGCTACGTGCCGCCCACCCCGTTGAGCCGTCACTCGTGGCCCGTCGAGACGTCACTCGTGGCGTGTGACGCACGCCATGGCGCCGTCCGGGTGACGCAGTCACCACCGCGACCGTAGGCTCGGCAGTGCACGCATCAGCACAACCGTCCGGTACCCGTGCGCGGGACTGGAACGAGAGGCGATGAGCTCTATGACCCGTGTCGGGGTGGTGGGCGCCGGCCGTGTCGGCGCCGTCCTGGCGGCTGCCCTGCGGGGCGCCGGCCACGAGGTCGTCGCGGCCGCCGGTGAGTCGGCCGCGTCCCGGACGCGGATCGAGACGCTGCTGCCCGGGGTCCCGGTCCACAAGCCCACCGCGGTGGCGCGCGCCAGCGACGTGCTCCTGCTGACCGTGCCCGACGACATGCTGGCCAACGTGGTCACGATGCTCGCGGCCTCGGGGGCCATCCGACCCGGGCAGCAGGTCGTGCACACCTCGGGCAAGCACGGCCTGGCCGTGCTGCGGCCCGCGGCGGCGGTCGGGGCCGAGATCCTGGCGCTCCACCCGGCGATGACGTTCACCGGCACCGACCGGGACCTGCCGAGGCTGGCCGGCTGCGTGTACGGCGTCACCGCCGAGCCGGCCACGCGGGCGCTCGCCGAGGCTCTCGTCGCCGACCTCGGCGGCCGGCTGGTCACCGTGGCCGAGGAGTACCGAAGCCTGTACCACGCGGGGCTGGCCCACGGCGCGAACCACCTGGTCACGCTGGTCAGCCAGGCCATGGACCTGCTGCGTGCCACCGGGGCCGACGACCCCGCTAGCACGCTGCGCCCGCTGCTGACCGCAGCCCTGGACAACGCGCTCTGCTACGGCGACGCGGCGCTGACCGGGCCGGTCGTGCGTGGCGACGTGGAGACCGTCCGGGCACACCTCGTGGACATCGCCGCCACGGCCCCCGGGACCGTGGACGCCTATGTGGCGATGGCGCGGGCGACGGCCGAGCGCGCCGTGCTCGACGGCCGGCTGCTGCCGATCCGGGCCGCCGCGCTGACCCGGGTCCTCGACGGCGCCCGGCCCGCGCCCGTGGGTCGGCCCCGATGAGCACCCCGGTACAGGTCGCTGCCCCGGTGGGTCGTCCCGGGGTTGTGGTGGCGCGCACCCGGGCCGAGGTCGACGCGGCGCTGCGCCCCACGCGCGCCGAGGGCGGTGCCGTGGCCCTGGTGCCGACCATGGGCGCCCTGCACGCCGGGCACGCGGCGCTGGTGCGGGAGGCGGCCGGGCGAGCCGATGCCGTGGTGGTGTCGGTCTTCGTCAACCCGCTCCAGTTCGGAGCCGGGGAGGACCTCGACCGCTACCCGCGGACCCTCGACGCCGACGTCGCGCTCTGTGCCGAGAACGGTGCCGGCGTCGTCTTCGCCCCGGCCGTCGCCGAGGTCTACCCCGCCGGCGAACCGCAGGTCAGTGTCGACCCGGGCCCGCTCGGGTCGGTGCTGGAGGGCGCCACCCGGCCCGGTCACTTCCGCGGGGTCCTCACGGTGGTCGCGAAGCTGTTCGGTCTGGTCGCCCCCGACGTCGCGGTCTTCGGCCGCAAGGACTACCAGCAGCTGGTGCTGGTCCGGCAGCTGGTCGAGGACCTCTGCCTGCGGGTCGACGTCGTCGGGTTGGAGACGGTCCGCGAGGCCGACGGGCTGGCGCTGTCCTCGCGCAACGCCTACCTCGGCGAGCAGGAGCGCCGGTTGGCGCTGACGCTGTCGACCGCCCTGCGCGCCGGGCAGCGAGCGGCCGCCGGAGGCGGGGAGCAGGTGGTCGCGGCCGCCGAGGCGGTGCTCGGCGCCGCCGCCGGGGTCGACGTCGACTACCTGGTGCTGACCGCCCCCGACCTCGGGGCCGCCCCCGCCCGGGGGGAAGCGCGGCTCCTGGTCGCTGCCCGGGTCGGGAGCACGCGGCTGATCGACAACACCGCCGTGCACCTCGACGGTGGCGCCACCTCACCGCCGACGGGAGCACCGTGATGCTGCGAACCATGATGAAGAGCAAGATCCACCGGGCCACCGTCACCCAGGCCGACCTGCACTACGTCGGGTCGGTCACCGTCGACGAGGACCTGCTCGAGGCCGCCGACCTGCTGCCCGGCGAGCTGGTGCACATCGTGGACGTCACGAACGGCGCCCGGCTGGAGACGTACACGATCGCGGGGCCCCGCGGCTCCGGCGTGCTCGGGATCAACGGCGCCGCCGCCCACCTCGTCCATCCCGGGGACCTCGTGATCCTCATCGCCTATGCCCAGATGGACACCGAGGAGGCCCGGGCCCATCGGCCGCACGTGGTCTTCGTCGACGCCGACAACGCCGTGCTCGGCCTCGGCCACGACCCGGCGCAGGCGCCCGCCGCGACCGGGTTGGTCCGCGGCGACGTCCTGGCTGGGTAACCTTCGACGGTGAGCCTCCCGCAGCGCCTCGCCGCCCCCGAGCCCGGCTGGTCGACGTACGCCGACGTCGTGGTCATCGGCTCCGGCGTCGCCGGTCTGACCACCGCGCTCGCCCTGCGGGCCACGGGCACCGTGGGGACGGTGCTGGTGGTGACCAAGGACATCCTGTCGGCCGGGTCGACGCGCTGGGCCCAGGGCGGCATCGCCGCCGCGATGGGCCCGGGCGACACCCCGCAGCAGCACCTGCACGACACCCTGGTGGCGGGTGCCGGCATCTGCGACGAGGCCGCCGTCCGGGTGCTGGTGACCGAGGGCCCGGACGCGGTCCGTGAGCTGATCTCGCTCGGGACGGTCTTCGACCACAACGAGACCGGCGAGCTGTCGCTGACCCGGGAGGGCGGTCACCTCCGCGACCGCATCGCGCACGCCGGGGGCGACGCCACCGGCGCCGAGATCCAGCGCGCGCTCGTGGCCGCGGTCCTGGCGGCGCCCGACATCGAGGTGATCGAGCACGCGCTGGTGCTCGACCTGGTGCCCGGGCACGGCGGTGGGGTCGCCGGCGTGACGCTGCACGTCATGGGCGAGGGCCAGCGCGACGGGGTCGGAGCCGTGCTGTGCCGGGCCGTGGTGCTGGCCAGCGGCGGGCTCGGGCAGGTCTTCTCGGCGACCACGAACCCCCCGGTGGCTACGGGCGACGGGATGGCGCTGGCGCTTCGTGCCGGCGCGGTGCTGCGGGACCTGGAGTTCGTCCAGTTCCACCCGACGGTGATGTGGCTGGGACCGGCGTCGACCGGTCAGCAGCCGTTGGTCTCCGAGGCCGTCCGGGGCGAGGGGGCGTTCCTGGTCGACCACCACGGCGACCGTTTCATGCAGGGCGTCCACGACCTGGCCGACCTCGCCCCGCGTGACGTCGTCGCGAAGGCGATCATGCGCCGGATGCACCGGACCGGGGCGGAGCACGTGTGGCTGGACGCGCGGCACTTCGGTGCCGCGACGTGGGAGCAGCGGTTCCCCACGATCCTGGCGACCTGTCGCTCCCACGGCATCGACCCGGTCCGCGACCTGGTCCCGGTGGCACCGGCGTGCCACTACGCCAGCGGCGGGGTGGCCACCGACCTGGACGGCCGGTCCTCGGTACCCGGCCTGTTCGCCTGCGGCGAGGTCGCCTGCTCCGGGGTGCACGGTGCGAACCGGCTCGCGTCGAACTCGCTGCTCGAGGGGCTGGTGTTCTCCAGGCGGATCGCTGCCACCCTCGCCGCGGACCTGCCCGTCCGGCGGGAGCCGGTCGCGGACCGCCGTCGCGCCGGCCTCGTGGCGGGACGCTCACGTCACCGCGTCCAGGCAGTCATGACCGACCGGGCCGGCGTGCTGCGCTCGCGCATCGGGCTGCTGGCCGGTCGCGCCGAGCTCGACGCCCTGGGCAGCACCTCGCAGGACGAGCCGGACGTGGCCGCTTGGGAGACCACCAACCTGGTGACGATCGGCCAGGTGCTCCTCGGGGCGGCACTGGAGCGCGAGGAGACCCGCGGGTCGCACTGGCGCGAGGACTTTCCCGACCGCGACGACGACCACTGGGTGCGTCACGTCGACACCACCCTCGACGGCGACGGCCTGACCCGGCGGCTGCGGC
The DNA here is from genome assembly GCA_963781695.1 of uncultured Actinomycetota bacterium. Lineage (GTDB taxonomy): Bacteria > Actinomycetota > Actinomycetes > Propionibacteriales > Nocardioidaceae > Nocardioides_B. The sequence goes on along the minus strand of CAWAGE010000001.1, from coordinate 273,908 downwards.
CGTCCGCGGCCGGCAGCGTGCCGGCTGCCCCGGTGGTGACCCGATGAGCCGGGTCGACCGGGACCAGGAGCTGCCGACCGAACTGGCCGCCGAGCTGTCGGCGGCGGGGCTGGATCCCCGCCTCGTCCACGACGACGTGGTGGCCGCGGTGGCCGAGGACCTGCCGGGAGACGACGTCACCAGCGCCGCGACCATCGACCCGACGCTGGCCGGCGAGGCCGACCTGGTGGCGCGGGCCGACGGTGTGGTCGCCGGCCTGGCCGTCGCGGAGACCGTCTTCCGGCACGTCCTGGGCGTCGGGGGCGAGGTGACGCGTGCTGCGGCCGACGGCGACCGGGTGCGGCGGGGCCAGGTGCTGATGACGGTCCGGGGACCGGTCGCGGCGCTGCTGACCGCGGAGCGCACGGCGCTGAACTACCTGTGCCACCTCTCGGGTGTCGCCACCGCGACCGACCGCTGGGTCCAGGCGCTGGCCGGGACCTCGGCCCGGGTCCGTGACACCCGCAAGACGACGCCGCACCTGCGAGCCCTGGAGAAGTACGCAGTGCGCTGCGGCGGCGGCCTCAACCACCGCGCCACGCTCTCGGACCAGGCCCTGGTCAAGGACAACCACGTGCTGGCGGCCGGTGGGGTGGTCCCGGCGTACCGAGCGGTGCGCGCGCGCTACCCGGACCTGCCGGTCCAGGTCGAGGTGACCACGCTCGACCAGCTCCGGGAGCTGCTGGTGGTGGGCGCCCCCGAGGTGCTGCTGGACAACATGAGCACCGAGCAGATGGCCGAGGCGGTCCGGCTGACGGCGGGCCGGGCCCGGCTCGAGGCCTCCGGCGGGCTGAGCCTGGAGCGGGCCCGCGAGGTGGCCGGGACAGGGGTCGACCTGATCGCCGTCGGCGCGCTGACCCATTCGGCGGCGGTCCTCGACGTGGCCATGGACCTGCGCCCCCTGGTGCCGCCGACGTGAGCGACACGGTGCTGCTCTGCGTCGACATCGGCAACAGCCACACCACGATCGGCCTGCTCCGGACCGGGACGGTGGTCGACCACTGGCGGGTGGCCACCGACGAGCGACGGACCGCGGACGAGTGGGGGGTGCTCGTCACCGGGCTGCTGCGCGAGCCGGACGTGGCCGGTCCGGTCCACGGCGTCGCGGTCTGCTCGACGGTCCCGGGGGTGCTGCACGAGTGGCGCGAGATGCTTCGGCAACGGTTCGCGGACGTCCCCCAGGTCGTGGTCGAGCCGGGCGTGAGGACGGGCCTTCCCGTGCTGATGGACAACCCGCGCGAGGTCGGCACGGACCGGATCATGAACGCGCTCGCCACGACCAGGCTGTTCGGCGGGCCCGCGATCGTGGTCGACTTCGGGACCGCGACCACCTTCGACGTGGTGAGCGCCCGCGGCGAGTACGTCGGCGGGGCGATCGCCCCCGGCATCGACATCTCGCTGGAGGCGCTGGGCCGCCGCGGTGCCCAGCTGCGCAAGGTCGAGCTGGTCCGGCCGAGGTCGGTGGTGGCCAAGAACACCGTCGAGGCGCTGCAGAGCGGCGTGCTGTACGGCTATGCCAGCCTCGTCGACGGCATCGTCGCGCGGATGACCGCCGAGCTCGGGCTGGCCGCCGACGACGTGGTGGTGATCGCCACCGGCGGCCTGGCGCCGCTGGTGGTCGAGGAGTGCGCCTCGGTCACCGAACGGGAGCCGTGGCTGACCCTGCTCGGGCTGGAGATCGTCTTCGAGCGCAACGCCTGAGGGTGGCCGGTTCGGCGGCCGATAGGCTGCCGGGCATGACCGTGCAGCCGCCCAGCACCTCCCAGCCGGAGGGCGACGACCTCCCCGAGCAGGTGCGGGTCCGCCGGGACAAGCGGGAGCGGATGCTGGCCGACGGACTCGCGCCCTACCCGGTCACCGTGCCGCGCACCCACACCCTGGCCGAGGTGCGCTCGGCCCACGACGGCGCCGGCCACGAGCCGGACACCCGCACCGGCGAGCGGGTGGCCGTCACCGGCCGTGTGGTGCACCTGCGCAACACCGGCAGGCTGTGCTTCGCCCGGCTGCGGGAGGGCGACGGCACCGAGCTCCAGGTGATGGTGTCGCTCGCCGAGGTCGGCGAGGAGTCGCTGGCCCGGTTCAAGGCCCTGGTCGACCTCGGTGACCTGCTCGCCGTCCGCGGCGAGGTGGTGACCAGCCGCCGCGGCGAGCTCTCGGTGCAGACCACCGACTGGTCGGTGGCGGCCAAGACGCTGCGCCCGCTGCCCAACGAGCACCGTCCGCTCTCCGACGAGGCTCGGGTCCGGCTCCGCTACGTCGACATGATGCTGCGCCCCGAGCCGCGTGAGCTGGTGCGGACCAAGGCCGCCGTGCTGCGGAGCCTGCGCTCCACCCTCGACGCCCGCCACTTCGTCGAGGTCGAGACCCCGATCCTCCAGCTCACCAACGGCGGTGCCGCGGCCCGGCCGTTCCGCACCCACCTGAACGCCCTCGACCAGGACATGCTGCTGCGGATCGCACTCGAGCTCGACCTGAAGAAGGCGATGATCGGTGGGGTCGAGCGGGTCTACGAGATCGGTCGGACCTTCCGCAACGAGGGGCTGGACTCCACGCACGCTGCAGAGTTCTCGATGCTGGAGGCCTACGAGGCCTACGGCGACCAGTTCACGATGATGGACCTCACCCGCGCGCTGGTCCTCGACGCCGCCCGCGCCGTGGGCCGCACGGTCGTGGCCGCCCGGGGCGGGGGCGAGATCGACCTGGAGGCGCCCTGGCGCCGGGCCCCGATCCTCTCGCTGGTCTCCGAGGCGCTCGGCGACGAGGTCACCGTCGCGACCGAGGAGCCGACGCTGCGCAAGCACGCGGACCGGCACGGGGTCGAGCTGCAGCCGGGGTGGGGGCCGGCCGAGATCGTGGTCGAGCTCTACGAGCAGCTCGTCGAGGAGACCCTGGTCGAGCCGACCTTCGTCATGGACTACCCGGCCGCCGTCAAGCCGCTGGCCAAGCCGCACCGTGACACCCCCGGCCTCAACGAGGCCTGGGACCTGATCGTCAACGGCGTCGAGCTCGCCCCGGCGTACTCGGAGCTGAACGACCCGGTGATCCAGCGGGAGCGGCTCGAGGCCCAGTCCCGGCTCGCCGCGGCCGGAGACCCAGAGGCGATGGACCTCGACGAGGCGTTCCTCAAGGCGATGGAGTTCGGTATGCCGCCGGCCGGCGGCATGGGACTGGGGGTCGACCGTCTGGTGATGCTGCTGACGGGCGCCGGGATCCGCGAGACGATCCTGTTCCCGCTGCTGCGACCTGAGTAGAGCGTGGGCAAAGAAACGGACATTACCGCCTAATTCGGTGAGATAGGCGTCACTGTGGGGGCATGACATCTGGGGGATGCTGCCCACGGGGCAGGAGCAGGACATGGAAGAGCGTGACCGCCGCTGCGGTGGCGGTCGGGCTGGGGTGGACGGTGGCGCCGCTGGGGACGGTGCACGCGGCCGAGACCGCGCTCGGTTCCAGCGCTGAGCTGGCGCCGGTGGACGGCGACACCACCATCGACGCCGACTGGGGCGACGACAGCACCAGGGAGGGCAGGCAGGCCGCCGGGACCACCGGCGCGTGGGTCGCGCGCGGCGACCTGGGGTCGCTGGCCTCGGTGACCTCGCAGGTGGGGGCGCAGGCGGCCTGGCGCGCCGGGGCGACCGGGAAGGGAGTCACCGTGGCCGTCATCGACACCGGTGTCGCTCCCGTGCCGGGCCTCGACGACAAGGGCAAGGTGATCAACGGGCCGGACCTGTCCTTTGACGGCCAGAGCCCGGACACCGCCTACTCGGACAGCTTCGGACACGGCACCCACATGGCGGGCATCATCGCCGGAGCGGACGACAAGTTCGACCCGAAGCAGCCCTCCGACGCGCTGTTCGCAGGCGTGGCGCCGCAGGCGGAGCTGCTCAACATGAAGGTGGGGACCGGAGACGGGGGCGCCGACGTGTCCCAGATCATCGCGGCCCTGGACTGGGTCGTGCAGAACCGGCGCGAGCACGGCATGAACGTCCGGGTCGTCAGCCTCGCCTACGGCACCGAGTCCACGCAGTCCTGGCAGGTGGACCCGCTGGCGAAGGCCGTCGAGAACGCCTGGAACAACGGCATCGTCGTGGTCACCTCCGCCGGCAACGACGGCCTGGCCGCGCCTAGCCTGCTGATGCCGGCCGTGGACCCGCACGTCATCGCGGTCGGCGCCGTGGACCACCGGGGTACGGCGACGAGCGCCGACGACGTCGTCGCCGACTTCACCAACGGCGGCAACCAGACCCGCCGCCCCGACGTCCTCGCACCGGGCAAGTCGGTGGTCTCGCTGCGCGTTCCGGGTTCCTACGTGGACGAGGCTCACCCCGAGGGCCTCGTCTTCGGGGACGAGCAGCAGCGCTACTTCCGTGGCAGCGGCACCTCGCAGGCCACCGCCGTCGTCGCCGGCGAGGCTGCGCTCCTGCTGGCCGAGCGTCCGTCGCTGACCCCGGACCAGGTGAAGTGGCTGCTGGCTCGTACCGCGCGCCCGCTGCAGCAGAACCCGCATCCCGCGATGGGTGCCGGTGTCACCGACGTCGGGGCGGCGGTCGCGCTGCTTCAGGCGAAGGCTCCGGTGGGCACCGCGGTGAGCACCGCCCCCGCCTCCACCGGGACCGGTTCGCTGCAGGCGTCCCGCGGCGGCGAGTACGTCGTGGACCCCGAGACCGGCGCCACGCTGACCGGCGAGGTCGACGCCCTGGGCGCACCGTTCGACTCCCAGGCGTGGGCAACCGCCTCGACGCGGGGGGTCTCCTGGCTGAAGGGAGCCTGGAACGGTCGGGTCTGGGCCGGAGACAAGTTCGCCCACGACGACTGGGTCTCGGCGCAGTGGACCGGTCATTCCTGGAACGGCAAGCCATGGGCAGCCCACGACTTCGGCGACCGTGCCTGGAAGGCGCGCAGCTGGCGTGCCGACTCCTGGAAGGCGCGCAGCTGGCGAGCGGACAACTGGAAGGCGCGCAGCTGGCGTGCCGACTCCTGGAAGGCGCGCAGCTGGCGGAGCGTCGGCGACTGACATGGCGCCGCACCCGACCGGGACCGTGTCGGCAGACCCGACGACGGACCCCGCCAAGCAGGCCACCACCGCGTCCGAGCGACGCGTCTGGCGGCTGATCTGGCTGATGGCGGCCCTGGCCGGGCTGCTGGTCGGGCCGATGTTCGCGCAGGCCCCCCACGCGGCGGTTCCGACCGTCGCGTGGGGGGTGCTGCTGCCGCTGTTCGCTCTGGCCGAGGTGGTGGTGATCCACCTCCCGGCCCAACGCAGCTCGCACAGCCACACCCTGCGTGAGATCCCTGCCATCGCGGGTCTCACCTTCCTGGCACCGCAGCAGTACGTGACCGCGTACGTGCTCGGTGCCGGTCTCGCACTCCTGCTGTGGTCCCGGCAGCGCGGCGTCAAGCTGGCCTTCAACGTGTCCATGTTCGCGGTGGAGGCGGGGGTCGGGGCGACCGTCTACCACCTCGTCCTGGCCGGCGGGGACCCGATCGCGCCCCGGGCGTGGGGCGCCGCCGCCCTCGCCGTGCTGCTCACCGACCTGGCGTCGGCCGCGGCGGTGACCGCCGCGATCAGCCTGACCGACGGCCGCTTCGACGACCAGGTGCTGCGCGAGTCGCTGCGGTCCGGCATCCCTGCGGCGATGGTCAACACCTGCGTCGCGCTGCTCGGCGTCACGATGGCCGTCGCCCGGCCCTCGGTGCTACCGCTGCTCGGCCTGGTGGTGGTGCTGCTGGTGGTGGGCTACCGGTTCTACGTCTCGCTCGCCCGCGGCTACGCACAGATGGACCTGCTCTACCAGTTCGTCGGCTCGACCGGCCGGTCCGCCGAGCTCGACGAGGTGATCCCGACGGTGCTCAGCGAGGCGGCGCGGCTGCTGCGCAGCGTGCGTGCCGAGCTGGTCTCGCTGTCGGTCGACGGCACCCCCGCCGAGTCGTGGACCTGGAAGGACGGTGTGCTCACCGGTGGCGGCGGGCGCGTGACGTCCTGGCAGTGGTGGGAGGCCGCCACCCGCGGCGAGCCGGTCCGCAAGGGGCTCGCCGGCCCGCGTGGCGGTGACGGGACCGGTCCCCGCGACGGGCTCGCGGTGCCGGTGCGCGAGGGCGGCGAGGTGCGCGGCGTCCTGATCGTGACGGACCGGTCCTTCGAGGAGGAGACCTACTCCGCGGGAGACCTGCCGGTCTTCGAGGCCCTGGCCGCCCATGCCGGCGTCGCGCTGGAGAAGGCTCGGGTGGTCGACAGCCTGCGCCGGCTCGCCGCCCAGCGGGAGCACGACGCGCTGCACGACCCGCTCACCGGGCTGCCCAACCGGCGTGCCTTCGTGGCCGCGGTCGAGGCGGCCGCCGAGCGGTCCGGCCGCTGCGCGGTGCTGCTCCTGGACCTCGACGACTTCAAGGACGTCAACGACACCCTCGGGCACACCGCCGGGGACCGGCTGCTCGCGGTCACCGGCGAGCGCCTCGCCGCTGCCGGCTCGGTGGTGGCACGGCTCGGGGGTGACGAGTTCGCGGTGATGCTGCCCGACCTCGACGCGGCCGGCGCCGTCGCGCACGCGCACCGGCTGCGGGCCGCGGTAGCCGCGCCGGTCCCGCTGCTCGACGCCCGGATCATCACCTCCGCGAGTGTCGGCGTCGCGCTGGTCACCGGGACCGCCTGCTCCGGAGAGGAGTTGCTGGGTCACGCGGACGTGGCCATGTACGCGGCCAAGTCGGCCGGCACCGGGGTGGAGACCTTCCGGCCCGAGGACGGCCACGCCACCGCGCGGCGGCTCGCTCTCGCCGCCGACCTGCCCGGCGCCATCTCCCGCGGCGACCTGGAGCTGTGGTACCAGCCGCAGGCCCGGTCCGCCGACAACCAGGTGACCGGCTTCGAGGCGCTGCTGCGCTGGCGGCACGCCGAGTTCGGGATGGTGCCGCCCCCGGAGATCGTGGCGGTGGCGCAGCGGACCGGGCTGATGCGAGACATCACCGGGTACCTGGTGGAGCTGGCGCTGCGCACCCGCCAGGACTGGTGCCGGGCCGGCTTCGAGGTCGACGTCTCGGTGAACGTCACCCCCCGCGACGTGGCCGACCCGGCGCTCGTCGACCGGGTCGACGCCGCACTGGCCGCCACCGGGACACCACCGCACGCCCTGGTGCTGGAGATCACCGAGAGCGACTCCCTCGGCGACCCGGAGCTGTCGATCCCGGTGCTGCGAGCCCTGGCGACGCGCGGCGTGCAGCTGTCGGTAGACGACTTCGGCACCGGCTACTCGAGCCTGGCCTACCTGGACCGGCTTCCGGTCCACGAGGTGAAGATCGACCAGTCGTTCGTGTTCCGGCTCGAGCGGGAGTCCTCGGACTCCACGATCGTGCGGGCCACCGTCGCGCTGGCGCACGACCTCGGGCTGCGCGTGGTGGCCGAGGGCGTCGAGAGCGAGCTCAGCAGGCACCTCGTCGCCGAGCTCGGCTGCGACCTGTTCCAGGGCTACGGGTTGTCGCGGCCGATGCCGGCCGCCGACGTCGTCGGCTGGCTCCGTCGGAGGGCCGAGCTCGGCGTCGGCCCCCGGGCGCGGCCCTCGTTGCGGGCCAGCGCCTGAGCACGCTCGCTGGCAATGACAGATCATTTTTTACCTCCGCAGAATCCCTGCCACGAATGGCTTGCGATATCGTCGCTCGATTCGACGGATTCGGCCGGAAACTGCGTGGCGTGGTTTGCCCGATCGAATTCCTAGGCAATAGAGTTATTCAGCACGGGGATTTCCGGCGGTTGAAAGGCACACCATGGCACAACGCGTCAATGTCATCCTCGTCGACGACCTCGACGGCAGCGACGCCGTCGAGACGGTCGGTTTCGCTCTCGACGGGGTCGACTACGAGATCGACCTCTCCGAGCAGCACGCGGCCCAGCTGCGTGACGCCTTCTCGCTCTACGTCGGCCACGGCCGGCGGACCGGTGGTCGGCGCAGGAGCGGCCGGCGCTCGGCCTCGACCGCTGCCGCGCCGACGGCCTCGGCCGGCGGGGCCTCCGCCGCCGAGATCCGGGCCTGGGCCCGGGAGAACGGCTACGACGTCCCCGAGCGGGGACGGGTCAGTGCCGAGGTGCGCGAGGCCTACGCCGCCGCCCACTGACCCGTCACCGGGCCGTCACCGGGCCGTCACCGGGCCGTGTTCGGCCCGGCCACCGACGGCGCGGGTCGCGGGCGTGTTCGCTGTCGGCGAATGCTTTAACGGCGCCGCGCCGGAACACGTAGGGTGGTCGTGGGGTTGACGACTGCAGCGGTCCGGTCCACCCGGGCCTCCTCGCAGGGTCGCCGTCCCCACGTCCGACTACTGTGAACACCACGAGATCCCCTCCACGGCGGCACCGCCGAGGTGGACGGTGAGGCAGGCAAGGAGCTCAGATGTTCGAACGGTTTACCGACCGGGCCCGACGGGTGGTCGTGCTGGCGCAGGAAGAAGCCAGGATGCTCAGCCACAACTACATCGGCACCGAGCACATCCTCCTCGGCCTCATCCACGAGGGCGAGGGGGTCGCGGCGAAGGCGCTGGAGAGCCTCGGCATCTCCCTGGAGGCCGTGCGCGCCCAGGTCGAGGAAATCATCGGCCAGGGCCAGCAGGCGCCCAGCGGCCACATCCCCTTCACCCCCCGCGCCAAGAAGGTCCTCGAGCTCTCACTGCGCGAGGCCCTGCAACTGGGTCACAACTACATCGGCACCGAGCACATCTTGCTCGGCCTGATCCGGGAGGGCGAGGGCGTCGCGGCGCAGGTCCTGGTCAAGCTCGGCGCGGACCTGAACCGTGTCCGCCAGCAGGTCATCCAGCTGCTCTCCGGCTTCCAGGGCAAGGAGACCGCCGCAGCAGGCGCCCCGCAGGAGGGCGCGCCCTCATCCTCCCTGGTGCTGGACCAGTTCGGCCGCAACTACACGCAGGCGGCCCGTGAGGGCAAGCTCGACCCCGTCATCGGGCGCGAGAAGGAGATCGAGCGCGTGATGCAGGTGCTCTCGCGCCGCACCAAGAACAACCCGGTGCTCATCGGCGAGCCCGGCGTCGGGAAGACCGCCTGCGTCGAGGGGCTGGCGCAGGCGATCGTGCGCGGCGACGTGCCCGAGACGCTCAAGGACAAGCAGATCTACAGCCTCGACCTGGGGTCCCTGGTGGCGGGCTCGCGCTACCGCGGCGACTTCGAGGAGCGCCTGAAGAAGGTGCTCAAGGAGATCAAGACCCGCGGCGACATCGTGCTGTTCATCGACGAGCTCCACACCCTGGTGGGTGCCGGAGCTGCCGAGGGCGCCATCGACGCAGCCTCGATCCTCAAGCCGATGCTGGCCCGCGGCGAGCTGCAGACGATCGGCGCGACCACCCTCGACGAGTACCGCAAGCACCTGGAGAAGGACGCCGCCCTTGAGCGTCGGTTCCAGCCCATCCAGGTTCACGAGCCCTCGATCGCGCACACCATCGAGATCCTCAAGGGGCTGCGCGACCGGTACGAGGCCCATCACCGGGTGACGATCACCGACGAGGCCCTGGTCTCGGCCGCCACCCTGGCCGACCGCTACGTCTCGGACCGGTTCCTGCCTGACAAGGCCATCGACCTGATCGACGAGGCGGGCTCGCGGCTCCGTATCCGGCGGATGACCGCGCCGCCGGACCTGCGTGACTTCGACGACCGCATCGCGGACGTGCGTCGGCGCAAGGAGAGTGCCATCGACAGCCAGGACTTCGAGCTCGCGGCGTCGCTGCGCGACGAGGAGAAGAAGCTCATCCTGGCCAAGGGCGAGCGCGAGAAGCAGTGGAAGGCCGGCGACATGGACGTGGTCGCCGAGGTCGACGAGGAGCTCATCGCCGAGGTGCTGGCGGTCGCGACCGGCATCCCGATCGTCAAGCTCTCCGAGGCCGAGTCGACCCGGTTGCTGAAGATGGAGGACGAGCTCCATCGGCGCGTCATCGGCCAGGACCAGGCGGTCAAGGCGCTGTCGCGGGCGATCCGCCGCACCCGGGCCGGGCTCAAGGACCCGAAGCGTCCCGGTGGCTCGTTCATCTTCGCGGGGCCCTCGGGCGTCGGGAAGACCTGGCTGTCCAAGACGCTGGCGGAGTTCCTGTTCGGTGACGAGGACGCGCTGATCCAGCTCGACATGTCGGAGTTCTCCGAGAAGCACACCGTCTCTCGGCTGTTCGGGTCGCCTCCTGGCTACGTCGGATACGAGGAGGGCGGACAGCTCACCGAGAAGGTGCGGCGCAAGCCGTTCTCGGTGGTGCTGTTCGACGAGGTCGAGAAGGCGCACCCCGACATCTTCAACTCGCTGCTCCAGATCCTGGAGGAGGGCCGGTTGACCGACTCGCAGGGTCGGGTCGTGGACTTCAAGAACACCGTCATCATCATGACCACGAACCTCGGCACCCGCGACATCTCCAAGGGCGTCAACCTCGGGTTCTCCCAGACCGGGGACGTCGAGGGCTCCTACACGCGGATGAAGGCGAAGGTGTCCGAGGAGCTCAAGCAGCACTTCCGCCCCGAGTTCTTGAACCGCGTCGACGAGATCGTGGTCTTCCCGCCGCTGACCAAGGAGCAGATCGTCTCCATGGTCGACAACATGATCGCGGGGGTCGAGACCCGGCTGCGCGACCGCGACATGTCGATCGAGCTGACCCAGACCGCCAAGGACCTGCTCGCCACCCGGGGCTTCGACCCCGTGCTCGGGGCTCGCCCGCTGCGACGCACGGTGCAGCGGGAGATCGAGGACGCGCTGGCCGAGAAGATGCTGTACGGCGAGGTCCGGCCCGGCCAGATCATCCTGGTCGACGTGGAGGGTGAGGGGATCGAAGCGACCTTCACGTTCAAGGGCGAGCAGCGCAGCGTGCTGCCCGACCTCCCGCCGCTGGAGGAGCCGGCCGTGACCGGCGACTCCGAGTAGCCGCCCGACGACCACGACGGCGCCCCCTGGCCCCAGGCCGGGGGGCGTCGTCGTCTGTCCCGGGGCGCCTGTCAGTGTGCGCCGTGAAGGTTCAGGACCGTCACCCCGCCGACGACCATCAGCAGCGCGAGCCCCCGTACCCAGTCCAGCTGCTCGCCGAGGACCAGGACGCCCACCGCGACGATGCCGGCGGTGCCCAGGCCGGACCACACGGCGTACGCCACCGACACCGGGATCTGCCGCACCACCACCGACAGCAGCCAGATCGACACCGCGTAGCCGCCCAGCACGACGGCGGTCCAGCCCGGGTGGTGGAAGGAGGCGGTCCTGGGCAGCGCGGCCGTGGCCGAGACCTCCACGATGATCGCCGCGACGAGCAGCAGCCAGGCGACGAGCACGGGTCAACCTCCAGGGTCATGTAGCGACTGCTACGCTGGTGCCGCACTGTAGCACCTGCTACAGGCGCGGGCCCCGCCGATGGGGTTGCGTTCGGAGAGGGCGGGCATGCGCGACACGACGCGCCGCGAGGCACTGGCCGCGGCCGCGACCGACTACGTGCTGACGCAGGGCCTGGTCGGGCTCAGCCTGCGGCCGTTGGCGGCAGCACTGGGCACCAGCGACCGGATGCTGCTCTACCACTTCGAGAGCAAGGACGACCTGGTCGCGACGCTGCTGCGAGTGTCCAACGAGCGGGCCGTGGCCGAGGTCCGCGGGCTGCCGGCGGTGGCGGGGGCTCGCGCGGCGGTGCTGGCGCTGTGGTCCGCGGTGACGCGACCCCGACTGTCGGCCTGTCAGCGGCTCTACGTGGAGGCGGCGGCGCTCGGCCTGTTCGGTCGCGAGCCCTACGCGGGCGTGGTCCGCGAGGCGAACGGGCTGTGGGTCGCCGCCGTTGCCGACCACCTGGTGGGCTGCGGCGTCCACCGATCCCGGACCACGAGGGTGGTGGCTCTGCTCGACGCCGCGTTCACAGGCTTCCAGCTCGACCTGCCGCTCGCCGCCGGCGACCCGGTGCGGGAGCAGGCGGTCCTGGACCTCGCCGTCGCGGTCGAGGCCATCGCCCGGACCGGCTGACCGCGGGCTGCGGCCGTCAGGGCAACGAGTAGGTCTCTGGGCCGACCTGGGCGACCAGGCCGTCCTCGACGAGCGAGCGCAGGCAGCGCTCCCGCTGCTCGGTGGGCTGCCAGACCGTCGTCAGGGAGGTGGCGTGGACCGGTCCGGTGGCCGTGCGCAGCAGCTCCAGCAGCCGGCCCCGGCACTGCCGGTCGGTCCCGTCCCACGGCTGGCCCCGACGCGGTGGCCCGTCGTCGGCCGGGTATCCCGCCGCCCGCCACGCGCAGTGCCCCGCGACCGGGCACCCGTCGCACCGCGGTGCGACGGCCCGGCACAGGACCGCCCCGAGCTCCATCGACGCCACGGCCCACCGCGCCGACGTCGCCGCCTCCGGCGGCAGCAGGCCGGCGGCCAGGTCGCGCTCGGCCCGGGTCAGCGACCTGGGTGGCAGCTCGGCCCCTGCGACGGTGCGAGCGAGCACTCGACGGACGTTGGTGTCCAGCACCACGTGCCGCTGGCCGAACGCGAACGACGCCACCGCCGCGGCGGTGTACTCACCGACGCCGGGCAGTGCCAGCAGGTCGGCGTGCCGATCGGGCACCTGGCCGTCGTGCTGCTCGACCAGGACGGTCGCGGCCGCGTGAAGGCGCAGCGCACGGCGCGGGTAGCCCAACCGTCCCCAGGCCCGCACCGCGTCCCCGGTCGAGGCGGCGGCGAGGTCTGCGGGGCTGGGCCAGGTCGCCAGCCACCGCCGGTAGACCGGCAGCACCCGTGCCACCGGTGTCTGCTGCAGCATCAGCTCGCTGACCAGCACCGCCCACGGCGAGGCGGCGGGGTCGCGCCACGGCAGGTCGCGGGCGTTCTCGTCGTACCACCGCAGGATGCGGGTCCGGAGCTCGGCGGCGGGGTCGGGCACAGTGACCCAGCCTGGCACAGTCGCCCTCGGGCGGTCCCGGTGTGGCACCGCGGGCCGCTCGCCGAGCCCGGTTAGCGTGGCTCCATGACCACCGTGACCCGCCGTCGAGGGCCGTTGCCGCGGCGCGTCTACTGGGTTCGACGGCTGCTGGTGGTGCTGCTGGCGCTGGCCCTGGTCTACGCGCTCGCCCACCTCCTGGGCGGCGCGAACGGCGCCGGCCCGAGCGGGGACGCGTCCACCTCGCCGGTGGCCGCGAAGCCCACGACGAGCGGCACCGGTGCGCCCACCACCGCCGCGACGGACCGCCCCACGCCGACCGAGCCGGGGACGGCGGGTGGAGCGGCGGACGGCTCGGTGCCGTTGGCCGTCCCCACGGCACCGTGCGCCGACGACGACGTGCTCGTGGCTCCCGAGGCGCCGAGGACCGCCTACGCGGGCGGTGCCGTGAGGCTGCGGCTGTCGCTGAGCACCCGCACCTCGCCGGCGTGCACCTGGACCGCGTCGGCCGACTCGCTGGTGGTGAGGGTGACGCAGGGGAGCGAGCGGATCTGGACGACGCAGCAGTGCCGGGACGCCGTGCCGACGAGGTCCCTGGTGCTGCGGCAGGCGGAACCGACCGCCCTCACCGTGGTCTGGGGCGGCCAGCGGTCCGACGCCGACTGCAGTCGGGCTCCGGACTGGGCCGACGTCGGGGTGTACGCCGTGATGGCCGCCGCCTTCGGCGGGGACCCTCTCGAGGTGGAGGTCCCGCTGGTCCGCCGCCCGGCGCGCACGGTCACCGCCACGCCCACGCCCACCCCGACGGACATCCCGACAGGCCCGGGCCCCACGACCGGCACGCCGGCGGGCACCCCCACCGGGCGCGGGCGCTGACCGCGGCGATCGCGCCCCTCAGACGTAGCGTTCGAGGATGCTGGACTCCGCCAGCCGGGACAGGCCCTCCCGGACGCTGCGAGCCCGCAGCTCGCCCACGCCGTCCACGGCCTGCAGGTCGTCGATGCTGGCGCTGAGGAGCTTCTGGAGGCTCCCGAAGTGGTCGACGAGCCGGTCGATGACGGTGCTCGGGAGTCTCGGCACCTTCGCCATCAGGCGATAGCCGCGCGGGGTGATCGCGCCGTCGAGGTGCTCGCCGGCGCCGAGGCCCATGGCCCGGGCGACAGCGGCCACGTCCACGAGCTCGGTCGAGGTGAGAGACCCGAGGTCGTCGAGCACCTCGGCGGGAGTGCGCCGACGCCGGTTGTCCGGCAGGTAGTCGCGCACCACCAGCTCCCGCTCGGCGTCGACGCCGGTGATCAGCTCGTCCAGCTGCAGCGACAGCAGCCGGCCGTCGCTGCCGAGCTCGAGGACGTAGTCCTCGATCTCGGCGGCGATCCGGGTCACCATCTCCAGCCGCTGGGCGACGACCGCCACGTCGCGCGTCGTGACCAGGTCCTCGATCTCGAGCGCGGACAGGGTGCTGGACACCTCGTCGAGTCGGAGCTTGTAACGCTCCAGGGTGGCCAACGCCTGGTTGGCACGGGACAGGATCTGCCCGGAGTCCTCGAGCACGTACCGGGTGCCGCCGACGTAGACGGCGATGATCTGCATGGACTGGGACACCGAGATGACCGGGAACCCCGTCTGTCGGGCCACCCGGTCCGCGGTCCGGTGCCGGGTGCCGGTCTCCTCGGAGTAGATGGACGGGTCCGGCATCAGGTGGACGGCGGCGTGCAGGATCCGGCTGGCCTCCCGGTCGAGCACGATGGCGCCGTCCATCTTCGCCAGCTCCCGCAGCCCGGTGGCGGTGAAGGGCATGTCGAGGGAGAAGCCGCCGGTGGAGATGGAGTCCACGGTCCGGTCGCTGCCGAGGACGAGGAGCCCGCCGGTGCGGCCCCGTAGGATCCGCTCGAGCCCGTCGCGCAGCGGCGTCCCCGGCGCGATGTTGGCCAGCGTCGCCCGCAGTCGCAGCACGTCCTCCGAGCGTTCCTTGGCTGCCACGCTGCTCCTGGTCGTCGCGGTCGCGCCCGGGCGGGAATGCTCCGCGGGCGGAGGTCAGTCTAGGCGAGCCGGTCGGGCTCCGTCAGACGACACCGAGGGCCGGTCGGCCCGGGTCGTCCCGGTGGGTGGTGAACAGCGGACGTGAGTCGGCCACGCCGAGGTCCAGCACTCGCAGCGCCGCGTCGACGTCGGGCACGCCGACCACCTTCATCCCGTCGACCTGACGCACCCGACCCGCGTCGCGATGCGACTCGGCCGGCACGACCGCGGCCCGGAAGCCGAGCCGGGCCGCCTCCGCCAGCCGCTGTGGGATGTCTCGCACCCGCCGCAGCTCACCGGCCAGACCCAGCTCGCCGATCGCGACCAGGTCCGTCGGGATGTCGCGCTGCTTCCAGGCGGACGCGATGGCGATGGCGCCGGCCAGGTCCGCTGCCGGCTCGGTGATCCGCACCCCGCCGACCGTGGAGGCGAAGACGTCGTGGGTGTGCAGCCGGATCCGGGCCCGCTGCTGCAGCACGGCGACCAGCATCGCGACCCGGGACCCGTCGAGCCCCGAGGTGGTGCGTCGGGGCCGCTCCGCCGCCGACGGCGTGACCAGCGCCTGCACCTCGGCCAGGATCGGCCGCCGGCCCTCCAGCACCACGCTGACGCACGTGCCCGGCACCGGCTCGTGGTGGCGGGCGACGAACAGGCCGGTCGGGTCGGTGACGGCCGCGATGCCCTCCCCGGAGAGGTCGAAGCAGCCGACCTCGTCGACCGGGCCGAAGCGGTTCTTCACGGCCCGAACCATGCGCAGCCGCGACCCGCGCTCCCCCTCGAAGTGGAGCACCACGTCGACGAGGTGCTCGAGCACGCGGGGGCCGGCGATGCTGCCGTCCTTGGTGACGTGCCCGACCATCATCGTCGCGATGCCTTGGGTCTTCGCGACGCGCACCAACGCGGCGGCGACCTCCTTGACCTGGGTGACCCCGCCGGGCACCCCGTCGACGTCGGCGGCGCCGATGGTCTGCACAGAGTCCACGACCAGCAGCTGGGGTCGCACCTCGTGGACGTGGCTGAGCAGCGCGCCGAGATCGGTCTCGGCCGCCAGGTAGAGCTCGTCGTGCACCGCGTGGGTGCGGTCGGCGCGAAGCCGCACCTGGGAGGCCGACTCCTCGCCGGTGATGTAGAGCACCCGCAGGCCGGACCGCGCCGTGCGGGAGGCGACCTCGAGCAGCAGGGTGGACTTGCCGACGCCCGGCTCACCCGCCAGCAGCAGGGCCGCACCGGGCACCACGCCGCCGCCGAGGACCCGGTCGAGCTCGGGAACGCCGCTGGTGCGGGCCCGCGAGTCCTCAACGGGGACCTGGCCGATCGGCACCGCCGGGGCCGTCACCGGCGCAGGTGCGGTGCGTCCCTGTGGCGCTCCGGCAGCCTCGGCGACACTGCCCCACGCCTGGCACTCACCGCAGCGGCCCACCCACCGGGGGGTCTCCCAGCCGCACTCGGCGCATCGGTAGCTGGCCCGCGGCGGGCGCTGTCTGGCTCGGGTGCTCATGAGGCGACCGTAGGACACCGCGCCGACATCGTTCCGGCACCGCACCGGCACCGCACCGGAGAGGGGTGCGACCCTCGCCGCAGCGCCCGTGAGACGCTTGGATCGATCAATGTGCACGTCGTAGGGCTTGCCAGCACGCGCGAGCATCCGGGGGAGGGCCGATGCCAGGGCGTACCGAGGGTTCACCCACGCTCGCCACGGTCGCGGAGGCAGCCGGCGTGTCCCGGCAGACGGTCTCCAACGCGCTGAACAACCCCGCCCTGCTGCGCCCCGAGACGCTGGTGCGGGTCCGGTCGGCCATCGACCGACTCGGCTACGCCCCGAACCGGGCGGCACGGAGCCTGCGGACCAACACCTCCCGGCTCCTGGGCCTGCGGGTCGACCCGGCTGTCGAGGACAGCGCGAACGCCCTCATGGACCGGTTCGTCCACTCGCTCGTCGAGAGCACGACGGCGGTCGGCTACCACGTGCTGCTGTTCACCGCCCCCGGCGACGCCGTCGAGCCCTACGAGCAGCTGCTCCACTCGGCGGCCGTCGACGCCTTCGTCCTGACCGACACCTTTCGCGGCAACCCGCAGGCCGCATGGCTGGCCGGCAAGGGGGTGCCGTTCGCGGCGTTCGGACGTCCCTGGGGCCACCCCGGAGCCGGCCACCCGTGGGTGGACGTCGACGGTCGCGCCGGCGTCGCCCTGGCCGTCGACCACCTGGTGACGCGCGGCCACAGCAGGATCGCGTGGGTCGGCTGGCAGAAGGGCTCGCTCATCGGCGAGGACCGTCGCGACGGCTGGCTGGAGCGGATGCACGAGTGCGGGCTGTCGACCAGCCGGCTCTCGGCCCGCGGTGAGGACACCCTCGAGTTCGGGGCACGGGCTGCCCAGGCACTGCTCGACGTCACCGAGCCGGAGCGTCCGACCGCGTTCCTCTGCGCCAGTGACACCATCGCGATGGGGGTGATGCGCGCCCTCGACGTGCTGGGCCTGCGCGCCGGTCGCGACCTCGCCGTGGTGGGGTTCGACGACTCCATCGCCGCCCAGGTGTGCACCCCGGCCCTGACCTCGGTCCGTCAGCCGTTGGAGGACGTCGCGGTCGAGGTGGTGCGCAGCCTCGGTGAGCTGCTGGCGCACCGGCCGGTGCCCGCCGCGGGCCGGGTGCTGGTGCCGACGTTGAGCGTGCGGTCCACCAGCTGAGCTCCCGGCCTCGGCCCGACGGTCGGCCCCCCGGAAGGGCGCGCGACGGTCCGTTGCGGCTCACCATCGTCGCCACCAGAGGTTCGCCGCGTAGTCGACGACCGTGCCGTGGTGCTCGGCCAGCACCTCCTCGGCCAGCTCGGGGCCGAGCTCGATCCGCACGACCGCCGCCAGGTCGGCACGGCTGGCGAAGGACCACTCGAGGTCGAGCGACCGCCGCTGCCAGCCGTGCGAGGACCAGAACCGTTCGACCTGGTCGGGGACCACCATCGGGTAGCCCCGCCGGAACCAGCCGCCGAAGGTGCTGCGGGTGCCGTCGTTGTCGATGACGAACGCGGTCCCACCGCGCCGCATCACCCGGTCCAGCTCGCGCAGGCCGGGCTCGCAGCCGGGGCCGAAGAAGTAGGCCCACCTGGCCTGCATGACCTCCACCGACGACGGCGGCAGCGGGACCTGCTGGGCCGTTCCGGTCAGGACGGTGACGTTCGTGAGCCGCCTGGTGCGTCGGACCGCGACCGCGGCCAGGGAAGGGTGCGGCTCCACTCCGTAGACGCGGCGAGCCTGGGCGGCCCACCGGGGCAGGTGGAAGCCGGTCCCGCAGCCCAGGTCGAGCACGTCGCGGCCGGACCACCCGCCGTGCCCGAGCAGGTCGCGCATGGCGTCCTCGATGACGCCGGCCCGGTCGACGGCCAGGTTCTCGACCTCGTAGGTCTCCGGGTGGTGCCAGATGTTGGGGCTGGGCACGGCCCCCACGAGCGGCTCGACCACGGCGCCTCAGATCCGGACGTCGCCGTTCGGGGTCGAGAAGAGCGCAGCGATGACGCCCGGGTCACCGTCGGGCGCCACCCAGTCGACCTCGACGTCCTCCAGCGGCCCCTCGGCCGAGTTTCCCAGCCAGTCATCCACCCGCGCCGGCTCCCCGGCGATCTCCAGCCGGCGCAGCCCGACCGCGCCCGAGCTCAGCGCGCCCGGATGCAGGGCGGGACTGCCCTGCCACTGCACGAAGAAGGGCAGCTGCGGGTCCGACTGCAGGCCGCGCACCCCCAGCTGCCGCCAGCGCAGCTCGACACCGTCTGGGCGGAACCGGTTGCCCTGCACGGAGTCGCGGCCCAGCCGGGCCTCGACGCGGGCGATGTCACGGACCCCGACGACCCAGCCCAGCCAGCCGCCGCCGGCCAGGGAGCGGGCCCGGACGGCCTGGCCGAACGGTGCCTTGTCCGTCGCGGGGTGGTCCAGGACGCCGACGACCTCGACGTAGGTGCGACCGCCCAGCGGCAGCACCATGTTCCTGGTGCCGAACCGCGGGTGGATGCCGCCGTCGACGAAGTCCTCGCCGAGCAGTGCCCCGAGCCGGGCGGCGGTGCGCTCGACGCCGTCGGGCCCCGCGGCGTACGACACGTGGTCCAGGCGCATGAGCATCATTGTCACGCGTCGTGGCGTCCCCGGGCTCGGCGGGGTCGGCGGGGTCGGCGGGGTGGCGAACCCGGGCCTTGTGCTGCGTCTGCCCCGGGTGGACAGTGTCAGCAACTCGTCGGTGCGCCGTCACAGGCGCGGTGGTGGCAGGAGGCAGCGGTGGTCGGACGGCAGGGTACGGGTCCGCAGGGCCGAGGGTCGGCGCCGGTCGCCGAGCATCCGGGCGCGGTGCGCAACGTGGTCCTGGTGGGTCCCGCCGGCTCCGGCAAGACCACCCTGGTCGAGGCGCTGCTGGTGACGGCCGGGGTGCTGAACCGGCCGGGCAGCACCATCGAAGGGACCACCGTCTGCGACTTCGACGAGGCCGAGCACCGGCAGCAACGCTCGGTGGGGCTCGCCCTCGCGCCGCTCCTGCACGAAGGCGTGAAGGTGAACCTGCTCGACGCCCCGGGCTACGCGGACTTCGTCGGTGAGCTGCGGGCAGGCTTGCGGGCCGCCGACGCCGCCCTGTTCGTGGTGGCGGCCAACGAGGGGATCGACGAGCCGACCCGGTCGCTGTGGCGGGAGTGCGCGCAGGTGCGGATGCCCCGAGCGGTCGTTGTCACCAAGCTGGACCATGCCCGTGCCGACTACGACCGGGTGGTGCGCGAGGCACGGGACGCCTTCGGCGACCGGGTGCTGCCGGTCTACCTGCGGGAGGGGAACGCGCTGGTGGGTCTTCTGCACGGCGACCACCGCCACGAGGAGCAGCGGGCGGCGCTGATCGAGGGCGTCATCGAGGAGTCCGAGGACGAGACCCTGATGGAGCGATACGTCGGCGGCGAGGAGGTGGACGCCAAGCTGCTCGTGGCCGACCTCGAGCGCGCCGTGGCCCGCGGCGGCTTCCATCCCGTGCTGCCGGTGGACTCCTCGACCGGCACGGGTGCGGGCGAGCTGCTGGACCTCGTCGTCTCCGGGTTCCCCTCACCGTTGGAGCATCCGCTCCCGGAGGTCTTCACCCCGGCCGGCCGGCCGGGTCCCGCCCTGACGTGTGCCCCCGACGGCCCGCTGGTCGCCGAGGTCGTGAAGACCACCAGCGACGCCTACGTCGGCCGGGTCAGTCTGGTGCGGGTCTTCTCCGGGACGGTCCGTCCGGACGCGACCGTGCACGTGTCAGGGCACTTCACCTCGTTCTACGGCGAGCGCGCCGGGCACGTCGCGGGGGAGGCCGGCGGCCACGAGGACCACGACGAGGACGAGCGGATCGGGGCGCTGTCGGTCCCGCTGGGCAAGGCGCAGCGGACCGTGGAGGCCGTCGCCGCCGGGGACATCTGCGCGATCGGCCGGCTCAGCCGAGCGGAGACCGGGGACACCCTGTCCGATCCGGGGAGCCCGCTGGTGCTGCGGCCGTGGGACCTCCCCGAGCCGCTGCTGCCGCTGGCGGTCGAGGCGAGGGCGAAGACGGACGAGGACAAGCTGATGACCGGTCTGCAGCGCCTGGTCGCCGAGGACCCCACGCTGCGCGTGGAGCATCAGCGCGAGACCCACCAGCTGGTGCTCTGGACCATGGGGGAGGCCCACGCCGACGTGCTGCTCGAGCGTCTCGAGCAGCGCCACGGGGTCGCGGTGGACCAGGTCGAGCTCCGGGTGCCGCTGCGGGAGACGTTCGTGGGGACCGCTCGCGGGCACGGCCGCCACGTGAAGCAGTCCGGTGGGCACGGCCAGTTCGCGATCTGCGACCTCGAGGTCGAGCCGCTGGCCCAGGGGGGCGGCTTCGAGTTCGTCGACAGGGTGGTCGGCGGTGCCGTCCCCCGCCAGTTCGTGCCGTCGGTCGAGAAGGGGCTGCGGGCTCAGCTGGAGCGGGGTCTGGTCGCCGGCCACCCGGTCACCGACCTCCGCGTGACGTTGCTCGACGGCAAGGCGCACAGCGTGGACTCCTCCGACATGGCCTTCCAGACCGCCGCCGGCCTCGCCCTCAAGGACGCCGCCACGCAGGGGCGCACCTGCCTGCTGGAGCCCGTCGACGAGGTGGCGGTGCTGGTCCCCGACCACCTCGTCGGCAACGTGATGAGCGACCTGTCCGGCCGCCGGGGCCGGGTGACCGGCAGCGAGCCGGCCGGGGACGAGCGAACCCTGGTCCGCGCTGAGGTCCCGCAGGTGGAGATGAGCCGCTACGCCGTCGACCTGCGAGCGTCCAGCCATGGGTCCGCGTCCTTCACGCGCACGTTCCTGCGCTTCGAGCCCATGCCCGACCAGGTGGCGGCTCGCATGGACGGCGCCACGACCTGACCTGCCCGTGGCTCAGCCGGGACGCCCTGTCGGGACCCGGCGGCTGCTCGAGAGTCGAGCGGTGGGTGGCGAGGGCATCGGCCTGACCCCAGCCCGGCGGCGGGCACCGACAGCTCCGCCACCCCGAGCAGACGGTGGAAGCCGCTGATCGCGTTGCCCTGTTGGCGAAACCCGTCCCGAGACCCGGCTCCCAGCAGGTGGCCCCTGTGCCGGTCGACCGGAGTCGACCAACCGGCCGAGGCATCAGTGGGGGTCGGCGGGGTGCAGCGCGAGGGTGGAGCGGGAGGCCAGGTGGGCGTCGCAGTGACCGACCAGCTCGTCGTACCCGGCCTGCCCCATCAGCTCGACCAGCTCGGGGCCGCTCGTGACGTACAGCGGCTCGACGGCGACGTGCGCCTCGGTGTTGCCCGTGCAGTACCAGTCGAAGTCGTGCCCGCCGGGTCCCCAGCCGCGCCGGTCGTACTCACCGATGGTGACCTCGGTGTACTCGGTGCCGTCGGGCAGCTCGACGTCGCGGAAGGTGCGTCGCAGCGGGAGCTGCCAGCACACGTCCGGCTTGGTCTCCAGCGGGTGCCGGCCGAGACGTTCGGCGAGGCTGTGGAGGGCGCAGCCGTAGCCGCCCTCGAAGCCGACCCGGTTGAGGAAGATGCACGCGCCGTCGTGGACGGCGGTCTTGCGCTCGCCGTCGTCGTCGGTCTCGACCCAGGCGTTCCTGCCGGCGGTTCCGACGTCGTGGAACTGCCAGTGGTCCCGGTCGAGCA
Organism: uncultured Actinomycetota bacterium; assembly: GCA_963781695.1. Taxonomy (GTDB): domain Bacteria; phylum Actinomycetota; class Actinomycetes; order Propionibacteriales; family Nocardioidaceae; genus Nocardioides_B. The sequence continues at coordinate 251,874 of CAWAGE010000001.1, read as the reverse complement.
GCTTGACGAACGACCGGGTGCGCTTCTCGTCGTCCTTGTCGGCGAAGTGCGCGCCCAGCGTGCAGCAGCCGTCGTCGGGTCGCTCGGCGTAGATGCCGGCGCAACCCTGGCCGAAGATGCACTGGTAGCGGGAGGTCAGCCAGGTGAGGTCGCAGCGGAACAGCTGCGACTCGTCAGCCGGGTCGGCGAACTCGACGAAGACACGCGGGACGACGAGGTCGGTCTCTGGCACACGGCTCAGCGTACGGCGCGGACTAAGGTCTTCTCCCATGAGGCTGGGCGTGCTCGACAACGGCTGCGACACCGGCTACCTGCTGGTGGGCGCGGAGCGGCTCGACCAGATCGGTGTCCGCGGTTGATCGCTCTCTCGACCGCCTCGGTCTATCCGGAGTCCACCGCCAACGGGTTCGAGCTGGCGGCCCGGCTCGGGTACGACGCCGTCGAGGTGATGGTCTCCATCGACCCCGTCAGCCAGGAGCCGGAGGTCGTCCGGTCGCTCGCGGACTACCACGGCCTCCCGGTCTGTGCCGTGCACGCGCCCTGCCTGCTGATCAGCCAGCGGGTGTGGGGCACCGAGCCCTGGGGCAAGCTGGAGCGCAGCGCCGAGATGGCGAGCCTGGTCGGCGCCGACGTGGTCGTGGTGCACCCGCCGTTCCGCTGGCAGCGCGACTACTCCCGCTCGTTCGTCGAGGGCATCGCGAGGCTCGAGGAGCGCACCGGAGTGGCGTTCGCGGTGGAGAACATGTACCCGTGGCGTGCCTCGACGCGCCAGATGGAGGTCTACGTCCCCGGTTGGGACCCCTCGGAGCAGGACTACGCGAACACCACCATCGACCTGTCGCACTCGGCGGTGTCCCGCTCCGACCCGGTGGCGATGGCCCAGCGGCTCGGTGGCCGGCTGCGCCACCTGCACCTCACCGACGGCACCGGCTCGGCCAAGGACGAGCACCTGGTGCCCGGTCGGGGAACCCAGCCGGTGGCCGAGCTCCTGGAGCATCTCGCCGGGGTCGGCTTCGCCGGCCACATCGTGCTCGAGATCAACACCCGCAAGGCGGCAGGCCGCGCGGCCAGGGAGCTGGACCTGCTCGAGGCGCTGGCCTTCACCAGGCTCAACTTCGCCGCGGCGCCCGACGCGCGATGACCGAGGAGCCACGGGGGCGGGGACGGCGTCCGGGAGGCCCCGACACCCGGGGCCAGATCCTCGCCGCCGCGCGGGCCTCGTTCGCCGAGCGTGGCTTCGGTGGTACGACGATCCGCGGGGTCGCCCGGGCGGCCGGTGTGGACCCGGCCCTGGTGCACCACTACTTCGGGGCCAAGGACGACCTGTTCCTGGCGGCGCTGGAGATCCCGATCGACCCGAGGCTGCTGCTGCCCCAGGTCCTGGCCGACGGCGTCGACGGTGCCGGCGAGCGGCTGGTGACGCTGTTCCTCTCGGTGTGGGACGACCCGGTCGCCCGGCTCCCGCTGGTGGCGCTGGTGCGGTCGGCGCTCGGGCAGGGAGGCCCGCAGGGGCTGCTCGAGCAGGGTGTCCTGCGGATGCTGACCGAGCCGGTGCGGGCAGCGCTGCCGCCGGCCGAGGCGGACCGTCGCATCCAGCTGGTCCTCAGCCAGATGAGCGGACTGGTGGTGATGCGCTACCTGCTCGCTGTCGAGCCGCTGGCCTCGATGCCCGCCGCGGAGGTGGTGGCCTGGGTCGCGCCGACCGTGCAGCGCTACCTCGACGCCCCGGTGCCGGCGATCGGCTGACCGGACCGGTCTAGGGACCCCTTGACGGGGTGCCCGCCCCGGAGCAAAATTCAACGCATGATGAAAAACGGGGCACGACACCTGCAGCGTTCCCGGTGGTCACGACAGGCTCGACCGGCCGAGGCGGCTCGACCAGCTGCCGCCGCTCGGCCGACCGCCGCCGCTCGGCCGACCGCCGCCGCTCGACCCAGCACGGCGGCTCCGCCGGCCGACGCGCCGGGGACGGGAGTGATCTCGGTCCGGGACCTCGTCGTCCAGCGCGGCCGAGTCCGGGCGGTGCGCGGGCTCAGCCTGGAGGTGCCGGCGGGGCAGGTCACCGGACTGCTCGGACCGTCGGGCTGCGGGAAGTCGACGCTGCTGCGGTCCGTCGTGGGGGTGCAGATCCTCACCAGCGGCACCGTCGAGGTGCTCGGCCTGGCGGCCGGAGACCGCCGGCTGCGCGACCGGGTCGGCTACGTGACCCAGGCCGCCAGCGTCTACGACGACCTGACCGTCGACGAGAACCTCCGCTTCTTCGCACGCGTGCTCGGCGCACCCGCCGCCGAGGTGACGAGGTGCCTGCGGGCGGTCGACCTCGACGGAGCCGTGGACCAGGTCGTGGGCCGGCTCTCGGGCGGGCAGCGCTCGCGGGTGTCGCTGGCCGTGGCGCTCCTGGGTGAGCCCGACGTGCTGGTCCTCGACGAGCCGACCGTCGGGCTCGACCCGGTCCTCCGCCAGGAGCTGTGGTCGATGTTCCACCGGCTCGCCGACGCCGGCACCACCGTGCTGGTCTCCAGCCACGTCATGGACGAGGCGGAACGCTGCGACCGGCTGCTGCTGATGCGGGAGGGGCGGCTGCTCGCCGCCGGGACGCCGGCCTCGCTGCTGGCCGCCACCAGGACCGATGACGTCGAGTCGGCGTTCCTGTCCCTGGTCGCCGGCGCCGAGGAGGTGTCGTCGTGACGCCGCGGATCACCCTCGCCGTGGCCGCGCGTGTGCTGCGCCAGCTGCGCCGGGACCACCGGACCCTCGCGATGCTGCTGGTGCTGCCCTGCTTGATCCTCAGCCTGCTGTGGTGGATGTTCGAGGGCGAGGCTGCCCGTGGGCGGGGGTTCGACCGGCTCGGGCCGCCGCTGCTCGCTCTGATCCCGTTCACGGTGATGTTCCTGGTCACGTCGGTGACGACGCTCCGGGAGCGGTCGTCGGGCACCCTGGAGCGGCTGCTGGCGATGCCGACCGGCAAGGGCGACTTCCTCGGGGGCTACGCGCTCGCCTTCGCGGCCGTCGCCACCGTCCAGTCCGTCCTCGCGGTGCTGCTCTCGACGCTCGTGCTCGGGCTCACCGTCTCCGGGCCGGTCTGGGTCCTGGTCGTGGTCGCCGTGGCCGACGCCGTCCTCGGCACCGCCCTGGGCCTGCTGGTCTCCGCGTTCGCCCGCACGGAGTTCCAGGCCGTCCAGTTCATGCCGGCGCTGGTGATCCCGCAGATCCTGCTGTGCGGCCTGTTCCTGCCTCGCGCGGCGATGCCGCGCACGCTGGAGGCGGTCTCCGACGTGCTCCCGCTGTCCTACGCCGTCGACGCGATGGCGGCGGTCGCGGCCGCGACGGCAGGCACCCTCGACGGCGTCGACGCCGCGGTGTGGGGGGACCTGCTCGTCGTCGTGGCGTTCGCGGTCGGCTGCCTGGGGCTGGGCGCTGCGACGCTGCGACGGCGGACACCGTGACACCCCGGCGCCGCCGTCGGCGCACCGCGTAGCCTGGACCGGGACTGCCGGGTCGGCAGCCACCGGTCCACCGCGGAGGAGACACGTGTTACGGCAGCCTTTGCTCATGCTCTCGCGCAGCGAGAGGGTCAAGCACCTGGTGACGTCCATGCCGGTCTCCAGCGGCATCGTCACGCGCTACGTGCCGGGCGAGTCGACCCAGGACGCAGTGGCGGCGACCCGCGACCTGGTGGACGCCGGTCTCACCGCCACCCTGGACTTCCTGGGCGAGGACACCCTCGACCGGGAGCAGGCCGAGCACACGGTGAGGGCCTACCTCGAGGTGCTCGCCGGGCTCGCCGAGCACGGGCTGGCGCGCAGCGTGGAGGTGTCGGTCAAGCTGTCGGCGGTCGGCCAGGCGCTCGCCGAGGTCGGGGAGAAGGTGGCCCTGGAGAACGCCCGCACGATATGCCACGCCGCCCGCAACGCCGGCACGACGGTGACCCTCGACATGGAGGACCACACCACCACCGACTCGACGCTGGGGATCCTGCGCGAGCTGCGCAACGACTTCCCGGAGACCGGCGCGGTGCTGCAGGCGTACCTGCACCGGACCGAGGCCGACTGCCGGGACCTGGCCTACGAGGGGTCCCGCGTCCGGCTGTGCAAGGGCGCGTACCACGAGCCGGAGTCGGTCGCGTTCCAGGACAAGCACGAGGTCGACAAGTCCTATGTCCGCTGTCTCAAGGTGCTGATGGCCGGCCAGGGCTACCCCATGGTGGCCTCCCACGACCCGCGGATGGTCGACATCGCCGGTGCGCTAGCCACCCGCAACGGCCGTTCCCAGGGCAGCTACGAGTACCAGATGCTCTACGGCATCCGTCCCGACGAGCAGCGCCGTCTGGCCGAGGCCGGCGAGCGGGTCCGTGTCTACCTGCCCTACGGGCAGGAGTGGTACGGCTACCTGATGCGTCGGCTGGCCGAGCGCCCCAGCAACCTGTCGTTCTTCCTCCACTCGCTGGTCTCGAAGAAGTAGGGCGCGCGCGGATGACGGTTGCGATCATCGGGGCCGGGGTGATGGGGGAGACCCTGCTCTCCGGGCTCATCCGAGCCGGCCGCCGGCCCGAGGACCTCCTCGTCGGCGAGAAGCGGCGGGAGCGGGCCCACGAGCTCCAGGAGCGGTACGGCGTCGAGGTCGTGAGCAACGTCGAGGCCGCCCGGCGAGCGGACACGCTCGCCCTGGTCGTGAAGCCGCAGGACATGGGTGACGTCGTCGACGAGATCGCCACCGTCGTGCGTCCCGGGCAGCTGGTGGTGTCCCTGGCCGCCGGGATCACGACGGCGTTCGTGGAGTCCCGGCTGCCGGCCGGGGTGGCGGTGGTGCGGGTGATGCCGAACACGCCGGCGCTGGTCGACGAGGGCATGGCCGCCATCTCCCGCGGGTCCCACTGCGACGAGTCGCATCTGCTGGAGGCCGAGTCGCTGATGTCGGCGACCGGCAAGGTGCTCCGCGTGCCCGAGCGGCAGCAGGACGCCGTCACCGCCATCAGTGGCTCGGGCCCGGGCTACATCTTCTTCGTCGTCGAGGCGATGATCGAAGCGGGGGTCCACCTGGGGCTGCCCCGCTCCACCGCGGCCGAGCTGGTCGTGCAGACGGTGGTGGGGTCGGCGACCCTGCTGCGGGACACCGGGGAGCACCCCGTCGTGCTGCGGGAGCGGGTCACCTCCCCCGGCGGGACGACGGCCGCTGCGCTGCGCCAGCTGGAGGAGCACAAGGTGCGGGCGGCGTTCCTGGTCGCCATCGAGGCCGCGCGGGACCGGTCCCGCGCACTGGCCGCGGGCGAGGACTGAGCCCCGGCTGCCAGGGCGGACCGTGAGGTCCGTCACGGTAGGGTTCGCGACATGTCCGGCTCCTCCTGCGTCGTGTTCGACCCGACGCTCACCGACTACGACTTCGGGCCCCATCACCCGATGTCCCCGAGGCGGGTGGACCTGACGATGATGCTCGCCCAGGAGCTGGGCGTGCTGGCCGTACCCGGAGCCACCCGGTCCGGGAGCGGGCTGGTGGCCGTGGACGCCCCCATGGCCAGTGACGAGCTGATCGCCACGGTCCACGACCCGGGCTTCATGGACGCCGTCCGGATGGCGGGCAAGGACCCCTACCGCACGGTGGAGGAGCGTGGGCTGGGCACGGACGACAACCCCAGCTTCGAGGGGATGCACGAGGCGTCCGCCCACATCGTCGGCGCCACCGTGGAGGCCGCCCGCCGAGTCTGGTCGGGGGACAGGCTGCACGCGGCGAACATCTCGGGTGGTCTGCACCACGCGATGCCTGACCGGGCGAGCGGCTTCTGCGTCTACAACGACGTCGCGGTCGCGATCCGCGCGCTGCTCGACCAGGGTGCCGAGCGGGTGGCCTACGTCGACGTCGACGCCCACCACGGCGACGGGGTCGAGAGAGTCTTCTACGACGACCCCCGGGTGCTGACGGTGAGCCTGCACGAGACCGGCGAGATGCTGTTCCCCGGCACCGGCTTCCCGGTCGACAGCGGCGGCCCCGGTGCGGCGGGCTCCGCGGTCAACGTCGCGCTGCCTCCGGGCACCTCGGATGCCGGCTGGCTGCGTGCGTTCCACGCGGTGGTGCCGCCGGTGCTGCGGGCGTTCGCCCCGCAGGTGCTCGTCACCCAGCACGGCTGCGACTCCCACATCGAGGACCCGCTCGCCCACCTGATGCTGACCGTCGACGGGCAGCGGGCCAGCTACCTCGCGCTGCACGACCTCGCGCACGAGCTCTGCGACGGTCGGTGGGTCGTCACCGGCGGCGGCGGCTACGCCATCGTGGACGTGGTGCCCCGCGCCTGGACGCACCTGCTGGCCATCGTCGCCGGGACCCCGGTCGATCCCTCGACCCCCACCCCCGCAGGCTGGCGCGACCACGTCGCGCGGGTGTTCGGGCAGACGGCGCCGCACCGGATGAGCGATGGCCGCACCCCGGCGTACCGCGACTGGTCGAGCGGCTACGACCCGTCGTCGTGGTTGGACCGGGCGATCCACGCGACCCGCTCCGAGGTCTTTCCGCTCCACGGGATCGACCCGACCTACTGAGCTTGTCCAGTCGACACGCCGGAAGACAGGCAAAAACCCTGACAAGAGTGGTCCTGTGTCCCACCGGTCACACTAGGCTCGGAGCACAGAGCACAGACGAAGGGTCTCCGGCGGGGAAGCCGGAGGGCGACTGTGCGTGAAAGAGCGGTGCAGCATGGCGTCGAGCTCTGGTCCCACGGGTCGCCCCGGGGACCTGTCAGAGGTGAGGTTCCTGACGGTGGCCGAGGTGGCCACCGTGATGCGGGTGTCCAAGATGACGGTCTACCGGCTCGTCCACTCGGGCGAGCTTCCCGCCGTACGGGTCGGCCGGTCGTTCCGGGTGCCCGAGAACGAGGTCAACGACTACCTTCGCAAGAGCTTCTTCCAGACTGGCTGAGGCTCACAACGACGTCAGCCACCCGCTGTGCGGGTGGCTGACATGCGATGGCTGCGGCGGCCGGGGGCCCGCCGGAACGGGTCAGGCGAGACCGACGAGGCGGCCTTCCTTCGCCAGCGGCACGATGCGACGGCCCTCCTTGGCGACGGGGACGACGAGGCGGCCCTCCTTCGCCAGCGGCACGATGCGGCGGCCCTCCTTGGCGACGGGGACGACGAGGCGGCCCTCCTTCGCCAGCGGCACGATGCGGCGGCCCTCCTTGGCGACGGGGACGACGAGGCGGCCCTCCTTCGCCGCCGACGTCGAGGCCGCGTTGACGGCGGCAGCAGCGCCGGTCGTCGCGATCGCGGTCACCAGGGTTCCGGCCAGCACTCGCTGCGAGCGTCGCAGCACCATCTCAAAGTTCATCTCAAGACCCCTCCCAAGGCCTACGAGCACGTCATCATGCGTCACGATGTTCTGCGTCAGGTCTAGCGCAAAGAGTGTCGGCCACTCGCCAGCGGGACTTGAGCGGTTGTGACCACGATCAGGGGCCGCCGCCGGTCGCTGGGTTTCGTCGTGCAGCCGACCGGCGGCTAGGCTGGGCCCTCGTCAGAGCACAGCAACCAGCCAGCTCGTTGAGTACGTCGGCCCCGGGTCGTCGTGTCGTCGCCCCGGAGGTCTTAGTGGGATCGGTAGTCAAGAAGCGTCGCAAGCGGATGGCCAAGAAGAAGCACCGCAAGCTGCTCAAGAAGACGCGCATCCAGCGCCGTCGTCAGGGCAAGTAGCCCAGGTCGGGTCGGACCGCCGATGGGTCGCGTCGTGCTGGTCACCGGGGTCTCGCATGATTTCGGCGGCCGTTTCGCGCGCAGCATCGCGGCCGACCCGGCCGTCTCCCGGGTGATCGGTGTCGACGTCGTCCCGCCTCGCGGGGACCTCGGGGAGGTCTCGTTCGTCCGGGCCGACATCCGCAACCCCGTCATCGCCAAGGTGATCGCGGGGCAGGACGTCGACACGGTCGTGCACATGAGCGTGATGTCCTCACCCGCTCGCGGTGCCGGGCACGGCGGCGGACCGGGCGCAGGCAGGGCGTCGATGAAGGAGCACAACGTCATCGGCACCATGCAGCTGTTGGCGGCCTGCCAGAAGGCCCCCGGCCTGGAGCGGCTCGTCGTGAAGTCCTCCTCGGCGGTCTACGGGTCCTCGAGCCGGGACCCGGCGATGTTCACCGAGGACATGGCGGCCAAGCGGCTGCCGCGGTCGGGCTATGCCAAGGACGTCCTCGAGGTGGAGGGCTACGTCCGGGGCTTCTCGCGCCGGCGGCCGGACGTGGCGGTGACGATGCTGCGGGCCGCCAACACCGTCGGGCCCACGGTGTCCTCGACGCTGACCGACTACTTCAGGATGCCGGCCGTGCCCACGGTGCTGGGCTACGACGCACGACTGCAGTTCCTCCACGAGTCCGACCTGCTGGGCGCCCTGCGGCACGCAGCCGTCAGCGGGGTGCACGGCACCTACAACCTCGCCGGCGACGGCGTGCTGATGCTCTCCCAGGCGGTCCGTCGCCTGGGGCGGCCCTCCCTGCCGGTCCCCGGCGTGGCACTGACCGCCGTCGCGACCGCGTCCCGGCGGGCCGGCGTACGACGGCTGCACGCCGAGCTCACCGGGTTCCTCACGTTCGGACGGGTCCTGGACACCCATCGGATGCACGTGCTGCTGGGGTTTGACCCGGCCTACACGAGCGCCGAGGCGTTCGCCGACTTCGGTCGCAGCATCCGTCCCGGCCTGCTGCCGGGCGGTCGGGAGCGCCTGGTCGGAGTCGTCGATGCCTGACGCGGAGGTGATCCCCCTGGGCACCCGCGGCCGCCCCGGCCGCGGGAGCGGCAGCAGCAAGCCGTCCAGCGCGGCGCGCACCCTGGCCGGTCCCGCGGCGGCTCGCCGTCGCGCGGCGCCCCCGGTCGCGCCGGCAGCACCGGAGCCGGCGACGACGGGCGGCGACGCGTCGGTCGGCTCGGCCAGGATCCCGGCGCCCCGAGCCGGACGCCGACCCGACGAGGCGACCAGCGAGCCGGCACCGGGAGCCGACCACACCGCTGGTGCGGACGGCGGTCGAGAAGCCGGTCGTGGTCCCGGTCCCGGTCCTGGTCCCGGTCGTGGGGTCGCGGCAGACCCGGATCCGGACCGCGGCGTCGGTTCAGGGGCCGCGCGCACCGCCGCCCGGGCGACGGCACCCCTGGCCGGTATCCCGGTCGGGGACTGGGTGAAGGCGGTCACCGGTGCCGCGGTCGAGGTCTTCGGCGACGGCTGGGAGCAGCGGACCGCCGAGCTGCTGGCGTTCCTGCGCCGCCGGCTCGCGGGCGACTACGAGGTCGACGAGTACGGGTTCGACGCCGAGCTGACCCAGCGCTTCCTGCTGGCCGCGGTGCGGCCGCTGAAGGAGAAGTGGTTCCGCGTCGAGGTGCGCGGCGCGGAGAACATCCCGGCCACCGGTGGGGCGCTGATCGTCTCGAACCACTCCGGCACGGTCCCGATGGACGGCCTGATGACCATGGTGTCGACCCACGACGCCACCGGCCGGCACCTCCGTCCGCTCGGGGCCGACCTGATCTTCCGGCTCCCGGTCGTCGGCGAGCTGGCCCGCAAGGGTGGCGCCACCATGGCCTGCAACGAGGACGCCCAGCGCATGCTCGCCGGTGGGGAGCTGGTGGGGGTGTGGCCGGAGGGGTTCAAGGGGATCGGCAAGCCCTTCTCGGAGCGGTACAAGCTGCAGCGCTTCGGTCGCGGCGGGTTCGTCTCGGCCGCGCTGCGCACCGGGGTGCCGATCGTGCCGTGCTCGGTGGTGGGGGCCGAGGAGATCTACCCGCTCGTCGGCAACGTGCCGGCCCTGGCTCGCCTCGTCGGGCTGCCCTACCTCCCGGTGACGCCGTTCTTCCCCTGGCTCGGACCGCTGGGCATGGTGCCGTTGCCCTCGAAGTGGCTGATCGAGTTCGGTGAGCCGATTCGTACCGACAGCTACGACGAGGGTGCGGCCGACGACCCGATGCTGGTCTTCAACGTCACCGACCAGGTCCGCGAGACGATCCAGCAGACGCTCTACTCACTGCTGATGCAGCGAGGCTCCGTCTTCTCCTGACCCCGCACGGTCCGCGTCGCGGACCCGGTCAGGCCAGCTCAGGTCAGCGGGTCGGCGACGCCGGCCCCGTCGGACGGCGCCCCGGTCGCGCCGCCGCCGGCCGAGCTGCGGTCGGTCGGGGTCTCCCCGACGGAGGCGCCGTCGGACACGGAGGTCCCGCCGCCGCTGGTCACCGGGTCGCCGGTCACCGGGTCGCTGGTCAATGGGTCGTTGGTGGGCGGGTCGCTGATGGCAGCGTCGGCCCGAGGGCCCGCCGACGGGACGGTCGAGTCCGGCGACGACGGCACCACCACACCCCCGGGTGAGCCCGGGGTCGCGGGTGACGGGTCGGGGTCGGACGGCTCCGGCGAGGCGGGTGAGCTGGGGGACGGGGAGGCCGGTGGGCTCGCCGGCGCCGGCGGCCGAGAGTCCGGGAGGGTGCCGGGCTGCCCCTGGTCACCGCCCCCCTGGCCTCCGGTGGTCGGTGCACCGGTGCCCGGCACTGCGGCGCCCGGGAGGCCGCCCGGCGTGGGCGCTGTCACGGAGCCGGACGGCGGCTGGACGGACGGCGGCCGGACGGACGGCGGCTGCACGGACGGGCCAGCGGAGGCAGGTGCCTCGGTGCCCCCGGGCGCGGACGGGGCCGCTGGGGGCACGGACGGGTCGGGCGCTGCCGACGAGCCCGCGCCCAGCAGCACGCCGGGGACCTGGACCGGCGGCTGGTCCGAGCAGCTGCCGCACAGGTCGCGTGCCTGGTCGTCGATGTCGCTGAGCAGGGCCAGCGCCTGGGCCAGCTCGGGCGCGACCTCGCTGGGCAGGGTTCCGGACAGGGCGGTCAGCGCAGCGACCTGCTCGGCCACGAAGGTCCGGACGTCGTCGATGGTGTCGGGGTTCCCCGACGTGCGGTACTCCTCGAGCATCAGGTCGGTCCCGTCCTTCGCCTGCGCGACGAAGTCGGCCAAGGACGCCTCCACCTCGGCCGTGGCCGGGCGCTCGTCGCCGGCCCGGAGGAGGGTGTCCGCCTCGGCGAGGCGGGTGCCGGACATGTCGAGGAGGTGATGTCCGCGCGCTCTCGAGGTGGGGGCCAGCCCGGTCTGGACGTGTTCGATGGCTCGTTTGACCGGGTACAAGGCGTCACCGGGCAGAGCGGTCTGTGCCGCGTTGGCGACCCCGACGCCGCCGCTGCCGACCATCACGGCGGCCACCGCCGCGGTGGCGACGCTGCGGCGGCGCGCGGACCGTCGCGGCGCAGGAGCGCCGGGACCGCCGTCAGGGGACTGCTGGGCGCGGGCCGGGGGCTGGGCGGCCGCCAGGCTGGTGGCCTCCGCCACCAGCAGGTCGCGCAGCGAGGCGACGAAGGCGGTGCGCGGAACGGCGAGGGGGTCGGTCGCCGACTCGCGGCGCAGCGCGTCGACGAGGGCGAGCAGCGGGCTCTCCCCGGCCGTCGGCGGGCCGATGCCGTCGACGGCGGCGGCGAACGCCTCCGCTCGACGGCGGGGTGCGTAGACGGTGCTCATCGCTCAGGTCCTTCGTGGCGGGCCCGGGCCAAAGCCCCGCGCCGGGGCCTGGTGTGACGTGGGCAGATCACGAGGTCCAACGACGCGACGGCGCCTGAGGTTACGCCGGTCGCCGAAGTCATCGCAGGTCCTGGGGAACGCGCTTGGCCAGGCTGCGCACCGCTCGCAGCTGCAGCTGCTTGACGGCACCCTGGCTACGGCCCAGCGCCGCCGCCGTCTCCGCGGTGGACAGGCCCTGGAGGAACCGCATCACCAGGCACTCCTGCTGATCGGTCGGGAGCTCGCTGAGCGCGCCCAGCAGCGCCTCGTTGGTGAGGGAGGTCATGACCGCCGGCTCCGGGCCCTCGGCGGCCCCGCCGTGCGGCGTCATGTCGTCGGTGGGGCGTTCCAGCCGGGTCCGCCCTGCCTTGTAGTGGTCGACGACGAGGTTGCGGGCGATCGTGGTGAGCCAGGCGCCGAAGTCCTTGCCCTGCCAGGTGAACGACGACAGGTTGCGCAGCGCTCGCAGGAAGGTCTCCGAGGTGAGGTCCTCGGCCAGGGGCACCGCTCCCACGCGGTAGTAGACGAACCGGTAGATCGACACGTGGTAGTGGTCGTAGAGCAACCCGAAGGCGTCGGCGTCGCCGTCCCGCGCCAGGTCGACGAGCGCTCGGAGCCGCCGCTGCTCGGCCTCCAGGGAGGTCGGCGAGACAACCGGCTGGGCACCGCGCGCGGTCGTCCCCCGCGACACCGCGCGCACGCGCGCCGGAGCGTCCAGACTGTCGGCGTGCAGCCAGGGCGACGGCCCGAGACCGGGCGACGCTGCCTCGGCGGGCAGCAGCCGGCCCAGCGCAGGCCCGGCGGGCAGGACGACGAGGACGGCCCGTCGCAGTGCATCCAGGCCGCGGCTGAAGTCCGGCTCCCGCGGCATCGGTCGACCCCTCCCCCGGGTCTGACCCCCCCGGGCTCTCGTTAGAGGCTCAACCGTATGCCCAGGGAGGGGACTTTGTGAACGGCTCCCGAGGGTCGTGAGGTGCCGGCCGGCGCCGCTCGGGCGAGCTCAGCGCACCTTGCGCCGCAGCGCGACCGCCGCGGCGAGCCCCCCGGAGGCGGCGCCGGCGAGGCCGGCGCCGACCAGCCCGGCCCGGGCCGCCTTCCGGCCGGTGCGGTAGTCGCGCACCCGCCAGCCGTGCCGGCGGGCGTGCTCGCGCAGCCTCGCGTCCGGGTTGACCACGCACGGGTCACCGACCAGCGTCAGCATCGGCAGGTCGTTGTAGGAGTCGGAGTACGCCGAGCAGCGCGACAGGTCGAGCCCCTCCCGCGCCGCGAGGGCGGTGACCGCCTCCGCCTTGGCCGGCCCGTGAAGCAGGTCACCGACGAGCTCCCCGGTGTAGACGCCGTCGACCGCGGCCGAGACGGTGCCCAGCGCCCCGGTGAGCCCGAGACGTCGGGCGATGATCCGGGCGATCTCCACCGGCGCGGCGGTCACCAGCCACACCCGCTGCCCCTGGTCCAGGTGGAGCTGGGCCAGTGCCCGGGTGCCCGGCCAGATGCGGTGTGCCATGGCCTCCTCGAAGATCTCCTCCCCGAGCGCCTCGAGCTCGCTGACCCGGTGGCCCTTGATGAACGCCAGCGCGGCCGCACGGGCATCGGCGACGTGCTCGGGGTCCTCGACGCCGACCAGCCGGAAGTAGGCCTGCTTCCAGGCGGCCGCGAGGATCTCGCGGGTCGTGAAGAAGTGTCGCTTGTGCAGCCCCCGGGCCAGATGGAAGAGCGAGGCCCCCTGCATGACGGTGTTGTCGACGTCGAAGAACGCCGCCACGGCGGGGTCGGGCGGGACCGCCATCGAGCTCTCCACCTCGGCTGCCGCTGCCGCCGCCTCCCCCGCGAGCGCGGAGCGGGCGCCCGGGGCCGGCTTGGGCCGCGGGGGCGGTGGCACCCGGCGGCCCTGACCTCGACTGGCTGTCACGCCGCCAGCCTAGGGTGTGGCGGGCCCACCGGCGGGGTCCCGCGGTCCGGCCGGTGTGGCAGGATCCACGGTGTGAGCGCCCACCTCGCCGAGCTGCTCTCCGCCGCGGCCGAGCAGTCGCCGGACCGGGTCGCGATGGTGGAGCCTGTCTCGGGACGTCGGCTCACCTGGAGCGAGCTCGACACCGCCGCCGACGGCTTCGCCGGTGGGCTCTCGGGCCTGGGCATGGTCGCCGGCTACCGGATCGCGCTGGCCCTGCCCAACCGGGTCGAGCTGGTGGTCGCGTACCTGGGTGCGCTGCGAGCGGGGCTGGTGGTGGTCCCGGTGAACCCGCGCGCCACGACCGGGGACGTGGTGCGTCTGCTCGTGGACTGCGGCGCGCGTGCCGTGCTGGCGGACCGGACGGCCCTGGCCACGGTGAGGCAGGCCGTCGCCGGTCTCCAGGACGCCCTGGTCGGCGCCGAGGACGAGCTGCGCCGGTCCACCGCGGTCCCACGGGTCGTGGCGCTGGGAGCGCCCACGCTGCCTGGGGAGACCGGCTACGAGGAGCTGCTCGCGCTCGACGGACGTCGGCCGCCGACCGCACCCGACCCGGAGCGGCTCGCCACGCTGCTGTACACCAGCGGAACCTCAGGCCGCCCCCGCGGCGCCATGCTGAGCCATCGTGCCCTGCTCGCCAACGTCGAGCAGGTCGGCGCCCTCGACCCCCCCATGCTGACCGATACCGACGTCGTGCTCGGCGTGCTGCCGCTGTTCCACGTCTACGGGCTGAACGCCGTGCTCGGGCAGGTCCTCGCCCGACGGGCTCGGCTCGTGCTCGTCGACGGCTTCGACATCGAGCCGACGCTCGCGGTGATCGCGGCCGAGGGGGTCAGCGTGCTGCCGGTGGCCCCACCGGCCTTCGCCTACTGGCAGGCCGTCCAGGACCTCGGCGACCGGCTTCGCGGCGTACGTCTGGTGCTGTCCGGGTCGGCACCGCTGTCTCCGGAGCTGGTCGGTGACTTCACCGCCCGGACCGGGCTGAGGGTCCACCAGGGGTACGGCCTGACCGAGGCTGCGCCGGTGGTCACCTCGACCCTGCACTCGGTGCGCCGCGGCGACGGCAGGGTGAAGCCCGGCTCGGTCGGCGCCACGCTTCCCGGCATCGAGCTCCGCCTGGTCGACGAGGACGGCCGCGCTCCGGTCAGCGGTGACCCGGGCGAGATCTGGCTGCGTGGGCGGAACCTCTTCAGCGGCTACTGGCCCGACGGTGCGGACGGCCCGGGGACAGACGGCTGGTACGCCACCGGGGACGTCGGCCTGGTCGACCACGACGGGGACCTGTTCCTCGTGGACCGGGTCAAGGAGGTGGTGGTGGTCTCGGGGTTCAACGTCTACCCCACCGAGGTGGAGGACGTCATCACCTCGCTCGACTGTGTCGAGGAGGCGGCGGTGATCGGGGCGGCGAACGCCGTGACCGGACAGTCGGTGGTCGCCTACGTGCGGGCCGGTCCGGCCGCGGCCGGCGACCCGGCCGAGGTCGCCAGCCAGGTGCGCGACCGGTGCAGCCGGCAGCTCGCGCGGTTCAAGTGGCCGACCGAGGTGCACGTCGTCGACACGCTGCCCTACACCGGCACCGGCAAGGTCGCCAAGGGACGGCTGCGCGACGGGCGCCGCCGCGGCACCCTGGGGCTCCTCGAGTGAGCGCCCGGGTCACGCTGCTGTCGCGACCGGGGTGCCACCTGTGCGACGAGGCCCGGGCGGTGGTGGCACGGGTCTGCGAGGAGCTCGCGGAGTCCTTCGTCGAGGTGGACATCACCGAGGGGCCCGAGGCCGCGGAGCTGACCCGGCGCTACGGGGAGGAGATCCCGGTGACGTTGGTCGACGGTCGCCAGCACGACTTCTGGCGAGTCGACGCCGACCGGCTGCGAGCCGCCCTGGCACCGCCTCCGGGCACCGCCGACCCCGGGCCGGCACCCCGCATCGGGTGAGCCGGGTCACCTGTGCTAGCGGGCCTCTGCGCTCGGTTTGTTCTCGCGTTCACAAACTCCTAGAGTGAGGTCGCTGCCGGTCCGGACGGGCCGCAGCGGGCCGGTCCGGGGGCACCGACTCCCCGGCCCTGCGAGACGCCTCGGGGCACCGGTCCCCGGCGCGACGACCGGCCGACCGCATCGCTGCCGACGTCAGGAGAAGCGTGACCCCGCCCCGAGACGCGTCGAACGGGGCCCCGGTGCACGGGGCGCCGGCCGCGACCTCGGGCCGGTCGTCCGAGCGAGGGATCCCGGAGGCCACCGTGGCGCGGCTGCCGGTGTACCTGCGAGCGCTGACCGGGCTCTCCGACGGCGGCACCGCCGTCTGCTCGAGCGAGGAGCTCGCCGGTGCGGCGGGGGTGAACAGCGCCAAGCTTCGCAAGGACCTGTCCCACCTCGGGTCCTACGGCACCCGTGGCGTCGGCTACGACGTGGAGTACCTCCGCTACCAGATCGCCCGGGAGATCGGACTGACCCAGGACTGGCCGGTCGTGATCGTGGGCATCGGAAACCTCGGGCACGCGCTGGCGAACTACAGCGGCTTCTCCTCGCGCGGGTTCCGGATCGTGGCCCTGCTGGACGCCGACCCGGCCCGGCTCGGCACCGACGTCGGCGGCCTGGGCGTCCGCCCGGTCGACGAGATCGAGGCACTCGTCGAGGAGCACCACGTCGCCATCGGCGTCATCGCCACCCCGGCGAGCGCCGCCCAGTCCGTGTGCGACCGACTGGTGACGGCCGGTGTGCGGAGCATCCTGAACTTCGCGCCCACCGTGCTCTCGGTCCCGGCGGGGGTGGACGTGCGCAAGGTCGACCTCTCCATCGAGCTGCAGATCCTCGCCTACCACGAGCAGCGCAAGTCCCTGGCCGGCGACCGGCTCGCCGGCGTCGAGCCGCTGGCGGTCACCGAGGGGGCGTCGACGTGAGCGTCCTGGTCGTGGGGGTCTCGCACCGCACCGCCCCGGTGTCCGTGCTCGAGCGGCTCACCCTCGACGCACCCGGCGTCGACAAGCTGCTGGCTGCCGTCGCCGACGGCGACCACGTCAGGGAGGCCACCGTGCTGGCCACCTGCAACCGCGTCGAGATCTATGCCGAGGTCGACCGGTTCCACGGCAGTGTGGAGGCCGTCTCGCGGCTGCTGTGCGACCTCGCCGACGAGGACCCCGAGGACGTCGTCCCCCACCTGTACGTGCACTACGACGACGGGGCGGTCTCGCACCTGTTCCACGTCGCCACCGGTCTCGACTCGATGGTCGTCGGAGAGGGACAGATCCTCGGCCAGACGCGCGAGGCGCTGCGTGTCGGACAGGAGGCGGGCACCGTCGGCCCGGCCCTCAACGTGCTGTTCCAGCAGGCCCTGCGGGTCGGCAAGCGCACCCACTCCGAGACCGACATCGACCACGCCGCGCCCTCGCTGGTCTCCCTGGGGCTGGACCGTGCCGCAGACCACGTCGGCGCGGTGCGTGGGCTGCGGGTGCTGGTGGTGGGAGCCGGGTCGATGGCCGGGCTCGCCGTCGCCACCGTCGCGCGGCTCGGTGCCCGCGACATCGTGGTGGCCAGCCGCACCCAGCCACGGGCACAGCGCCTGGCCGAGCAGTACGCCGGCCGTGCGGTCCCGCTCACGCAGGTGCAGGAGGCGCTGGCCGAGGCCGACGTGCTGATCTCCTGCACCGGCGCCACCGGGGTCGTGCTGCCGCTGGCCACGGTGGCGGCGGCGCGCGCCGCGACGAGCCGGCCGCTGGCCGTCGTCGACCTGGCCCTGCCGCACGACGTCGACCCCGCCGTCGCCGCACTGCCCGGGGTCGAGCTTCTCGACCTCGCCCGGCTCGCCGAGGAGGTCAACCAGGGCGAGAACGCCACCGACGTCGGGTCGGTGCGCGAGATCGTCGCGCAGGAGGTGGTCTCGTTCCTGGCCGCCCGAAGCGCCGCGACGGTGAAGCCGACCGTGGTCGCGCTGCGCACGATGGCCACGGGCATCGTCGAGACCGAGATGCGCCGGCTCGCGGCCCGGCTGCCCGAGCTCGACCCCGCGGTTCGCGTCGAGGTCGAGCACGCGGTCCGCCGGGTCGCCGACAAGCTGCTCCACCAGCCCACCGTCCGCGTCAAGGAGCTGGCCAACGAGACCGGGGCCGTCTCCTACGCCACGGCGCTCGCCGAGCTGTTCTCCCTCGACCCGGAGGCGGTCGAGGCGATGACCAGGGCGGAGAGCCTATGACCACCTCGCCCGGCACCCGCCCAGCCACCCGCCCAGCCACCCGCGCAAGCATCCGTCTGGACACCACCCCCCTGGACACCATCCGCGTCGGCACCCGCGCCTCGGTGCTGGCCCGCACGCAGTCCGGTCACGTCGCCGACCTGCTCGGGGCCGGCCTCGGCCGCCAGGTGGAGCTGGTCGAGGTCACCACCGAGGGCGACGTCTCGCGCGCCCCGCTCGCGACGATCGGTGGCACCGGGGTCTTCGTCGGCGCCCTGCGCGAGGCGCTGCTGCGCGGCGAGGTCGACGTGGCCGTCCACTCCCTCAAGGACCTGCCGACCGCCCCGGCCGAGGGGATCGCGCTGGCCGCCGTACCCGTGCGGGAGGACCCGCGCGACGCCGTGGTCGCCCGCGACGGCCTCACGCTGGGCGAGCTGCCCTCCGGGGCCCGGGTCGGGACCGGCTCGCCGCGACGTGCCGCGCAGCTGCACGCCCTCGGTCTCGGTTTCGACGTGGTGCCGATCCGTGGCAACGTGGACACCCGCATACGCAAGGTGTCCGCCGGGGACGTGGATGCGGTGGTGCTGGCGCGCGCCGGGATCGCCCGGCTCGGACGGATGGACGAGGTGACCGAGGTGCTCGACCCGCTGCTGATGCTTCCGGCCCCCGGGCAGGGTGCGCTGGCGGTCGAGTGCCGGGCCACGGACGCCGTCCTGCTCGAGCAGGTGCGCGGCACGCTGGACGACTGGCGCGTCCGAGCGGCCGTCACCGCCGAGCGGGCGGTGCTGGCCGCGCTGGAGGCGGGCTGCTCCGCACCGGTCGGTGCCCTCGCCGAGATCGCCGAGGGGGACGACGGCGACGAGCTCTGGCTCCGCGCGGTGGCGCTGTCGGGGGACGGCGCGGTCAGCGTCCGGCGCTCGGCGACCGGCGCCCCGGACCTGGCCGAGGAGGTCGGCCGAGGCCTCGCCGCGCAGATGCTCGAGGACGGCGCGGCCGACCTCATCCAGGAGCAGCACCGATGACCGACACCAGCACGACCCGCAGCACCGGCCAGACCCGGAGACAGCCCAGCACCAGCCCGACGACGAGGACCGAGAAGGCGACTGTGAGCAACACCGCGACCGCGAGCCCAGACGAGACCGCCACCAGCGTCGGCCTGACGACGACCAGCCCGACCCCCGGCCCGGCCCCCAGCCAGCCCGCGGCAGCGAGCCGGTCGACGCTACCGGCAGGCTTCGTGTCCTTCGTGGGCAGCGGCCCCGGGGACCCGGACCTGCTGACCGTGCGCGCGGTGGACCTGCTCCGCACCGCGGAGGTCGTCGTCGTGGAGTCCCCCGAGCACGTCGAGCTCGTCGAGCTGCTCGGCTGCACCGCCGACGTCGTCGACGGCGGCTTCGGCCAGGACGGGCAGCCGCTGACGCACGCCGGGCGCGCCAAGGTGGTGGTCAAGCAGGCCAGGTCCGGCCGGCGCGTGGTGCGGCTGATGACCGGCGACCCGTTCGTCTACGCCTCCGGCCCCGAGGAGGCCCAGGCCTGCGTCAAGGCCGGAGTCGGCTTCGAGATCGTCCCGGGGATCTCCTCGGTCACCGCGGTCCCGGCCTACGCCGGGGTGCCGCTGACCGACCGCAAGCACCGCGAGATCGCCGTGGTGAACTGCTCGGAGAGCAAGGTGGACTGGAGCCAGTACGCCGACGACCGCACCCTCGTCCTGCTCGGCGCCGTGGCCTGCATCGAGGAGGTGGCCTCGGCCCTGGTCGCCGCCGGCCGCGCCGAGAGCACCCCGGTCGCGATGACCAGGGTCGGCACCACCACCGAGCAGGAGACCGTGGTCTCCACGCTGGGTCGCATCGACGCCGACGCGCGGAGTGCACGGATGACCCCGCCGGCGGTCGTCGTCGTCGGGGACGTGGTGGACCTGCGCACGACCCTGTCCTGGTTCGAGACCAAGCCGCTGTTCGGCTGGCGCGTGCTGGTGCCCCGCACCAAGGAGCAGGCGGGGTCGCTCTCGGCCCGGCTTCGCAGCTACGGCTCCGTGCCGGAGGAGGTGCCCACCATCTCGGTGGAGCCGCCGCGCAACCCCCAGCAGATGGACAAGGCCATCCGTGGGCTGGTCGAGGGCCGCTACGAGTGGGTGGCCTTCACCTCGGTCAACGCCGTGCGGGCGGTGCGTGAGAAGTTCGACGAGTACGGCTTGGACGCGCGGGCGTTCTCGGGGCTCAAGATCGCAGCCGTCGGCGAGAAGACGGCGGCGGCGATGGCCGCATGGGGACTGCGTGCGGACCTGGTCCCCTCGGGCGAGCAGTCGGCTCGCGGGCTGCTGGAGGACTGGCCCCCCTTCGACGACCTGCTGGACCCGATCAACCGGGTCTTCCTGCCGCGCGCCGACATCGCCACCGAGACGCTGGTGGCCGGGCTGCTGGACCTCGGCTGGGAGGTCGACGACGTGACGGCCTACCGCACGGTGCGGGCCACCCCGCCCCCGGCGCCGGTGCGGGAGGCCATCAAGAGCGGGCGCTTCGACGCGGTGGTGTTCACCTCCTCCTCGACGGTGCGCAACCTGGTGGGGATCGCCGGCAAGCCCCACACCTCCACGGTGATCGCCTGCATCGGGCCCGCGACGGCCAAGACCGCCGAGGAGCACGGGCTGCGGGTCGACGTGCTCGCTCCATCGCCCTCGGTGGAGGTGCTGGTGGACGCGCTGGCCGACTTCGGTGCGACCAGGCGCGCGGCGCTGGTGGACTCCGGGCAGCCGGTGACCCGACCCTCGGAGAGGCGTCCGTCGACCCGACGCAAGGCGACCTGATGGCCTATCCCACGACGCGGCCGCGTCGGCTGCGTCGGACGCCGGCGCTGCGGCGGCTGGTCGCGGAGACGTCGCTGCAGCCGCGCCAGCTGGTGCTGCCGGTCTTCGTCCGCGAGGGAGCGGGCGCGCCGACGCCCATCGGCAGCATGCCGGGCGTCGTGCAGCACAGCAGGGACTCGCTGCGCCGCGCCGCCGCCGATGCCGCTCGGCTCGGTCTGGGCGGGATCATGCTGTTCGGGGTGCCGAGCCACAAGGACGCCCGCGGCAGCGGGGCGGTCGACCCCTCCGGCATCCTCAACGTCGCGATCGCCGACTGCGTGGCCGAGGTCGGCGACGAGCTGCCGGTGATGGCGGACCTGTGCCTCGACGAGTTCACCGACCACGGCCACTGCGGTCTCCTCGACGCGTCCGGGGCGGTCGACAACGACGCCACGCTGCAGGTGTACGCCGAGATGGCGCTGGCGCAGGCCGCCGCCGGGGTCGACCTGGTGGGGCCGAGCGGGATGATGGACGGCCAGGTCGGCGTGGTGCGGGCGGCGCTCGACGGTGCCGGCCACACCGACGTCGCGATCCTCGCCTACTCCGCGAAGTACGCCTCCGCCTTCTACGGCCCGTTCCGGGAGGCGGTCGACTCCTCCCTCCAGGGCGACCGACGGACCTACCAGCAGGACGGCGCGAACGTCGTCGAAGGCGTGCGTGAGGCCCGCCTCGACGTCGAGGAGGGTGCCGACCTGGTGATGGTCAAACCGGCACTGGCCTACCTCGACGTGGTCCGGGCGGTTCGGGAGGCCGTCGACGTCCCGGTCGCGGCGTACAACATCTCCGGTGAGTACGCGATGGTGGAGGCGGCCGCCGCGAACGGCTGGATCGACCGCGACGCGGCGATCCTCGAGACGCTGACCTCCATCCGCCGGGCGGGGGCCGACGTGATCTTGACGTACTGGGCGGCCGAGGTCGCCGGCAGGCTCGCATGAGCTCGCGGGCGTCGGACGTCTCACACCTCCCAGGGCGGGCCCACGTTCGTGGTCTGTCGGCGCGCCGGGGGAGAATGCCCGGGTGAGCCCAGGTCCCAGTCCCTCGTCCGGAGCCACGCCGCGCCCCGGCACGTCGGCGTCGGCGGCGCTGTTCGAGCGCGCCCACGCCGTCACGCCGGGCGGCGTCAACTCGCCGGTCCGCGCGTTCAACGCCGTCGGCGGCACGCCTCGCTTCATCGACCGTGCCTACGGGCCCTACCTGGTCGACGTGGACGGCGCCGAGTACGTCGACCTGGTGTGCAGCTGGGGGCCGATGCTGCTCGGTCACGCGCACCCCGAGGTCCTCGAGGCGGTGCGGGCGGCGGTCGACCGCGGCACGTCGTACGGCACGCCGACCCGTCCCGAGGTCGAGCTCGCCGAGGCCATCGTGGCGCGGACCCCGGTCGAGAAGGTCCGGCTCGTGTCGTCGGGCACCGAGGCGACGATGTCCGCGATCCGGCTGGCCCGTGGCTTCACCGGCCGCGACCTGGTCGTGAAGTTCGCCGGCTGCTACCACGGCCACGTCGACTCGTTGCTGGCCGAGGCAGGCAGCGGGCTGGCGACGCTCTCGGTCCCGGGCACTCCGGGCGTCCCGGCGGCGTCGACGGCCGCCACCCTGGTGCTCCCCTACAACGACCCTGCCGCGGTCGAGGCGGTGTTCGCCGAGCGGGGCCCGGAGATCGCCTGCCTGATCACCGAGGCCGCGCCGGGCAACATGGGCGTGGTCCCGCCGGCCCCCGGGTTCAACGGCCTGCTGTCGCGGCTGTGTGCCGAGCACGGCGCGCTGTTCGTCAGCGACGAGGTGATGACCGGTTTCCGGGTCACCCGCTCAGGGCACCACGGGCTCGACGGGGCCGTCGAGGGCTGGCGCCCCGACCTGCTGACCTTCGGGAAGGTGATGGGCGGTGGGTTCCCGGCGGCGGCGTTCGGTGGCCGGGCCGACGTGATGGCGCTGCTGTCGCCGGAGGGGCCGGTCTACCAGGCCGGCACGCTGTCGGGGAACCCGGTCGCCACGACGGCCGGGCTGGCGACGCTGCGGCTCGCGACCGACGAGGTCTACGCCCGGATCGACAAGACCTCCCGGCTGCTGCGGGAGGCCGTCGGCTCGGCCCTGTCCGAGGCCGGCGTGGCGCACGTCGTGCAGAACGTCGGCAACATGTTCAGCGTCTTCCTCACCGACGAGGGGGTCAGCGAGGTGCCGGACTTCGCTGCCGCCGGCGGGCAGCACCTCGACCGCTACCGGGCCTTCTTCCACGCCATGCTCGACCAGGGCGTCTACCTGCCGCCGAGCGCCTTCGAGGTGTGGTTCCTCTCCGCCGCCCACGACGACCGGGCGCTGGACCGGATCGTCTCCGCGCTGCCCGCGGCAGCAGCCGCGGCCGCCGCGGCCCGCCCGGCCGCCGTGCCGCAGGTGGACGAGAACGCCGGACTGGGCGCCTGATGACCGAGACCACGATCGTGCACCTGCTGCGGCACGGTGAGGTGCACAACCCCCAGGGGGTGCTGTACGGCCGGCTGCCGGGCTACCGGCTCTCCGAGCTGGGCCGGACCATGGCGCAGCGTGTCGCCGACTCGGTCGGCGACCGCGACATCGTGCGGGTCGTCGCCTCCCCGCTGGAGCGGGCGCAGGAGACCGCCGGTCCGCTCGCCCTGGCCCGGGGGGTGGAGGTGCTCAGCGACGAGCGCGTGATCGAGTCCACCAACGTCTTCGAGGGACGCCGCTTCAGCGTCGGCGGTGGCATCATCCGTCGGCCGTCTACGTGGCCCGCGCTCTGGAACCCGTTGCGACCCTCCTGGGGCGAGCCCTACAAGAGCGTGGTGGCCCGGATGATGGCCGCGGTGCACGACGCCCGCGACGCTGCCCGCGGGCACGAGACGGTGCTGGTCTCCCACCAGCTGCCGATCTGGACCACCCGGCTGCACGTGGAGGGACGCTCGTTCCTGCACGACCCCCGCAAGCGGCAGTGCACGCTGTGCAGCCTCACCTCGCTGGTCTTCGAGGGGGACCGGCTCACCTCGCTGCGCTACTCCGAGCCGGCCGCCGACCTGATCCCGGTCAAGGACCGGAACAAGACCTTCTCCTCCGGTGGGGCCGGCGACCACCCCCCGCCGCCGTCGTGACCTCGCCGCGGCTCCGTTCCAGGCTCGCCGCCCCGGTGGTGGCGGCCGCGCTGGCGGTGGCGCTGGCCGGGTGCTCGGGCGACGCCGTCGGTGGCTCCGGGGCCCAGGGCTACGTCTCGGGCAGAGGCATCATCACCTCGCTGGCGGTGCCGGACCGGCGTGAGCCGGGCACGGTCTCCGGCACCACGCTCAACGGTCGGGAGGTCTCGCTGCGCGACTACCGCGGCAAGATCGTGGTCGTCAACGTGTGGGGGTCCTGGTGCCCGCCCTGCCGGGCGGAGGCCCCGATGCTGGCCGCCCTGGCACGCGAGCTGGCGCCGCAGGGCGTGGTGTTCCTCGGCATCAACTCCCGCAATCCCGAGCAGGCCGGCCCGAGAGCGTTCGTCCGCCGCTACGACATCGGGTACGAGTCGATCTACGACCCCGACGGCAGCACCCTGCTCGCCTTCCACGGCACCCTGCCCCCCAACGCGATTCCCAGCACGGTGGTCATCGACCGGCAGGGCCGGGTGGCGGGCAGCGTGATCGGCGAGGTCACCCGCACCACGTTGAAGGACCTGGTACACGACGCCGAGGGCGGCGGTCGCGACCGAGGGGCCGGGGCGTGAGCGGGCTGGGGGGCTGGTTCCAGGAGGCGGTGCTGTCCGGGTCGCTGCTGCTGGCGCTCCCGGTGGCGCTGGTCGCGGGGCTGGTGTCGTTCTTCTCGCCGTGCGTGGTGCCGCTGCTGCCGGGCTACCTGTCCTACGCCACCGGGCTGTCGGGCAGCGAGCTCGAGGGCGGCCGCCGCAGTCGGATGCTGCTGGGCAGCCTGCTGTTCGTGCTCGGCTTCTCCTTCGTCTTCGTGACGCTCGGGACCCTCTCGGGGGTGCTGGGCGACTGGCTGTGGGCCTACCGGCAGCAGCTCACCGTGGTGCTCGGCGGCGTCATGATCATGGTGGGCGTGGCCTTCCTCGGGCTGCTGCCGTGGTTCCAGCGCGACCTGCGCGTGCACCGGGTGCCGGCGGTCGGGCTCGCCGCCGCACCGCTGCTCGGGGTGCTCTTCGGGCTGGGCTGGACACCGTGCATCGGCCCGACGCTGTCGGCGGTGAGCTCGCTGGCGGTCCACGAGGGCACCGCCGGGCGCGGGGCGCTGCTCAGCGCCGTCTACTGCCTCGGCCTGGGCATCCCGTTCCTGGTCGCGGGAGCGGCCTACGGCCGGATGCTCAGCGCGGTCCGGTGGGTCCGACGGCACCAGGCGTGGGTGACGCGGGCCGGCGGGCTGATGATGGTGGTCGTCGGGGTGCTGCTGGTGACCGGGATCTGGGATCGGTGGGTCGTCGACCTGCAGTCCTGGATCGGCGGGTTCCAGGTGGTGGTCTGAGATGAGCACCGACACCCGTCTCGCCGACACCGAGGCCGGCGGCTCGGCCTCGCAGCCGCCAACGCCACCCGCCGCACCGCCGGCCCTGGGGCCCGTGGAGCTGTCACGGTGGGCCTGGCGTCAGCTGACCTCGATGCGGACAGCCCTCGTGCTGCTGTTCCTGCTCGCCCTGGCCGCGGTGCCCGGCTCCGTGGTGCCGCAGCGCAACATCGACGCGGTGCGGGTCGGGAACTGGCAGGCCGACCATCCGACGCTGGCGCCGATCTACGACCGGCTCGGCCTCTTCGACGTCTACGGCTCGTTCTGGTTCGCCGCGGTCTACATCTTGCTGATGGTCTCGCTGGTGGGCTGCGTCGTGCCGAGGCTCGGGGTGTACTGGCGAGCGTTGCGGGCCCGGCCGCCGCGCGTCCCCCGGCGGCTCGACCGGTTGCCGGAGTTCCGGACGTTCGAGGTCGACGCCGACCCCGACGTGGTGCTGGAGCGGGCCCGGGTCGTGCTGCGCCGGCGGAGGTACCGACTGGACGTCGTCTCGACGTCCGACGGCGGCTCGGTGTCGGCGGAGAAGGGCTACCTGCGGGAGGCGGGCAACCTGCTGTTCCACCTCTCGGTGCTCGTGGTGCTCGTCGGCTTCGCCGCCGGGCAGCTGTTCGGCTACAAGGGTGGCGTCATCACGATCGTGGGGCAGGGCTTCTCGAACTCGCTCAGCCAGTACGACGACTTCGTGCCCGGCTCGCTGTTCGACCCCGCCGACCTCTCGCCACTGAGCCTGCGGGTCGACGACTTCAACGTCCGGTTCCTGACCAGCGGCCCCGCCATGGGCCAGCCCGAGTCGTTCGACGCCACGATCACCTACCGCGCCAGCCCGGAGGCCGCGCCGCAGCGCCACGACCTCGCGGTGAACCACCCGCTGACCACCGACGGCGCCAGCGTGTTCCTGATCGGACACGGCTACGCGCCGGTGGTCACCGTGCGCGACGGCGACGGTCGGGTCGCCTACCGCGGCCCGGCGCCGTTCCTGCCACAGGACAGCTCCTTCAAGTCCTTCGGCGTCATCAAGGTGCCCGACGCCGGTCCCGAGCAGCTCGGGTTCGAGGGACTGTTCCTGCCGACCTACGGCTTCACGATGGCGCAGGGACCGTTCTCGCAGTTCCCCGACGCGCTGGACCCGGTGCTCTCGCTGGTGCCGTACCACGGCGACCTCGGCCTCGACGACGGCCGGCCGCAGTCGGTCTACACCCTGAGGAAGACGGACCTGAAGACCTACCCGAGCACCGACGCGGCGCTGGGGTCGGTCCGCCGGCTCAAGCTGGAGGTCGGGCAGACCGCGACCCTTCCCGGTGGCGACGGGTCGATCCGCTTCGACGGCGTGCAGCGGTGGGTGAAGCTCCAGGTCAGCGACTCCCCCGGCAAGGGGATCGCGCTCGGCGGCGTGCTCGTCGGGATCGCCGGGCTGATGCTGTCGCTGTTCGTCCGACCGCGCAGGACCTGGGTCCGGGTGACCCGCCGCGACGGGCCCACCGGCCCCGACGGCCCCGACGGGTCCCGGCGTACGGTGGTGGAGCTGGCCGGGCTCGACCGGAGCTCGGGGGGTGACCTCGCTGCCGAGGTCGACGACGTGGCACGGCTCGTGACAGACCAGCACCCCACGGAGGAGCACGCGTGAGCACCAGCGATTTCGCGACGTTCAGTGACAACGCGGTCATGTTCGCCTCGATCGTCTACGTCCTGGCGTTCCTGGCCCATCTCGTCGAGTGGGCGCTGGTCCGCTCGCTGCCGGTGCCTGTCCCGGTGCCGGGGCAAGCCCGGCTGGCCGACCCGGTGCCCGCTGCCGTTGGCTCGGTGCCGTCGGGCGGGAACGGGACGGCCGGGTCGTCGATCGGCCTGGCGAGCGACGGACCTGGGTCGCAGGACGACGACCTGGACAGCCGGGAGCTGCGGGTGGAGGCCTGGGGTCGCATCGGGCTGGCGCTCACGGTGCTGGGCGCTGCCCTGCACCTGGCGGCGCTGGTCGCGCGGGGCCTGGGCACGGACCCGGTCCGGGTGCCGTGGGGCAACATGTACGAGTTCACCCTCGCCGGCACCTTCGGCGTGAGCGCGATGTACCTGCTGTTGATGCGGCGCCACCACCTGCGGTGGATGGGCCTGCTGGTCACCGGCTTCCTCGTCGTGGTGCTGATGCTGGACCAGTCGGTGCTCTACCAGGACGCCGGACCGTTGGTGCCCGCCCTGCACTCCTACTGGCTCGCGATCCACGTGCTCGCCGCCGTGATCGCGACCGGGGCCTTCGCGGTCGGTGCCCTGGCTCTGGTGCTCTACCTGGTGAAGAGCCGGGCCGAGCAGCGCGGCACGATGAGGCCCCGTGGCTACCTGAGCCGGCTGCCGGAGTCGGTGGCGCTGGAGCGGGTCGCCTACCGGCTCAACGCCTTCGGCTTCCCGATCTGGACGTTCGCGGCGCTGGTGGCCGGGCCGATCTGGGCGGAGTACGCCTGGGGCAGCTACTGGAACTGGGACCCGAAGGAGGTGTGGGCGTTCATCACCTGGGTGATCTACGCCGCCTACCTCCACGCCCGTGCGACAGCGGGCTGGAAGGGCCGGGCCGCGTCGGTGATCGCGCTGGTGGGCTTCGCGTCGCTGCTGTTCAACTTCGTCGGGATCAACTACTTCTTCGGCAGCGGCAGCCTGCACTCCTACACCCGCTGAGGGCGGCTACTCGCTGCCGGGGGTGTCACGCCCGTGGTCCTGGTCGCGCCGTCGCTGCCGACGGTTGAGGTCGCGCAGGAACTCCTCGTCGTCGTCCGGCGCGAGCCGGGTCGGCGGGGCCGGTCGGCGGGGGGTCCGGCGTGCGGCGGTGCCGCCACCGCGCCGACGCTCCAGCAGCCAGAAGAAGGCGTAGACGACGCACGCGAAGACGATGACGACGAGCAGGAACTTACCCACGGGTCCAGACTAGGCGCACCCTCCAACGAGCGGGGCCCGGTTAGGGTGGGGCAGTGAAGGAATTCGCGGTGTACACCCTCGCGCGGCTGGGCTTGTTCGTGGCCAGCTACGCCGTGATCGCCGGTGCGTGGGTCGTCACCACCGGCACCGGGAGGGTTCCCGTCCTGTGGCCACTGCTGCTGGCGGCGGTGGTCTCCGCGGTGGCGTCGTACTACCTGCTGCGGGGGCCGCGGCAGCGCTTCGCCCAGCGGGTCGACGCCCGCGCCGCCGCGATGGCGCGGCGGTTCGAGCACGCCCGTGCGAAGGAAGACGAGGACTAGCGTGCCGGACCGGGACCGGGACCCGGACCCGGAGCCGAGGTCGGCGCTCGGCCGCTGCCGCGAGCTGGACCGGTCCAACGACCGGTCCTGGGTCCACGAGGCGGTCCGCAAGGTCGAGGCGGACAGCAACCGGTCGGCCGACACGCACCTGCACGTGTTCCCGCTGCCGACGAGCTGGGACGTCGACCTCTACCTGAAGGACGAGTCGGTCCACCCGACCGGCTCGCTCAAGCACCGGCTGGCGCGCTCGCTGTTCCTGTACGCGCTGTGCAACGGCTGGATCGACGAGGGCAGCACTGTCGTCGAGGCGTCGTCGGGGTCGACGGCCGTCTCCGAGGCGTACTTCGCCCGGCTGCTCGGGCTGCCCTTCGTGGCGGTCATGCCGGCCACGACGTCGCAGGGCAAGCTCGACCTGATCGAGTTCCACGGCGGCCGGTGCCACCTGGTGGACGACCCACGGACGATGTACGACGAGGCTCGTCGGCTGGCCGCCGAGACCGGTGGGCACTACATGGACCAGTTCACGTTCGCCGAGCGGGCGACCGACTGGCGCGGCAACAACAACATCGCTGAGTCCATCTTCGAGCAGCTGGCGCTGGAGCGGCACCCGGTCCCGGAGTGGGTGGTGGTGGGCGCCGGGACCGGCGGGACCTCGGCGACCATCGGCAGGTTCGTCCGCTACCGGCGCCACCGCACCCGCGTCTGCGTGGTCGATCCGGAGAACAGCGCCTTCTTCGACGGGTGGACCACCTCGGACCCGGGCCTGACGCTGCCGCCCGGGCACCGCGGCTCCCGCATCGAGGGGATCGGGCGGCCCCGGGTCGAGCCGTCGTTCCTGCCCTCGGTCGTCGACGCGATGGTCTCAGTCCCCGACGCGGCCTCGATCGCGGCCATGCGCTGGTGCAGCGCCCTGACCGGGCGGCAGGTCGGCGGCTCGACCGGGACCGCGCTGTGGGGCGCGCTGCGTCTGGTGGCCGGCATGCGGGCGACGGGCACCGCAGGCAGTGTCGTGACGCTGCTCTGCGACGGCGGCGAGCGCTACGCCGCCACCTACTTCGACGACTCCTGGCTGGTCGCGCAGGGGCTCGACATCGCGCCGTACACCGCGGTGCTCGAGCGGTTCCACGAGACGGGCACCTGGCTCGAAGCCTGACCGTGCACCATGCGGGGTCAGCGGCTGGCACCGACGGGTCCCGCCTCGGCACCGGGGGCGCCGTCCGGGTCAGGCGGGGGTGTCGATCCGGGCGGCCGGGGGGAGGCCGTCGGGTGGCACGGGGCCGCGGTCGAACGCGTCGGGCGGCAGTGCGCGCACCTGGTCCACGCACCAGGGGCTGACCGTCCGCGTGCCGTCGAGCACCGAGGTCCTGAACGTGTGCCAGTCGACCCACTCGTAGTCGTCGACCTCGTCGGCCGACGG
Organism: uncultured Actinomycetota bacterium; assembly: GCA_963781695.1. Taxonomy (GTDB): domain Bacteria; phylum Actinomycetota; class Actinomycetes; order Propionibacteriales; family Nocardioidaceae; genus Nocardioides_B. The sequence goes on along the minus strand of CAWAGE010000001.1, from coordinate 222,241 downwards.
GCGGACGACGTCCGCGCTGCGCGCGACGAAGACCGGGCACATCTCGTTCTCGACCACCCCGTCGGGCATCACGGCGCGGTAGCGGAACGACGGCAGAGCGAGGCGCACGTCGAGCAGCCCGATGCCGAGCTCGTCGCTCGCGCGTCGACGGATCGCGTCGGTCATGTCCTCCTCGGGCGCGGGGTGGCCGCACACGCTGTTGGTCCAGACGCCCGGCCAGGTGGGCTTGTGCAGCGCCCGCCGGGTCACGAGCACCCGATGTCGGTCGTCGACGACGTAGCAGGAGAAGGCCAGGTGCAGCGGGGTCTCCCGGTGGTGAACGGTCCGCTTGTCCGCGGTGCCCACGGCGCGCCCGCCCTCGTCGAGCAGCACGACCAGCTCCACCGGACGCGGCGCCGGGCTCATGCGGGCCGCGCCAGCTGGTTCACCGCGGCGTCGAAGACACCCGGCAGGGCGGCGGCCGCCGGCACGATGGCGTTGCGGACCAGCCGGTGCCGGGTGGCGGCCAGCAGGCCATGGGTCAGCATGTCGTGGCGGCGCGTGACCCGCCGCCAGTGCTGCTCGTAGCGACCGGGGTCACCGGCCAGGACCGCGTCGACCGCCCCACGGGCCTGCGCGATCCCGACGGCGATCCCCTCGCCGGTCAGCGCGTCGACGTAGCCCGCGGCGTCGCCGACGAGCAGCACCCGTCCCTGGACGCGGGCCCGGGAACGTTGTCGCAGCGGTCCCGCACCCCGCGTCTTCGACAGCGGGACGCCGTTCAGCCGGGCCGAGAGCACCGGGAAGCCGGCGAGCAGCGACGCCAGCCCGCCGGGCCGACCGGTCAGCACGGCCAGGCCGACGCGTCGTTCGCCGACGGGCGTCACGTAGGCCTCGCCCAGCGCCGACCAGTGGACCTCGACGCACGTCGTCCATGGCGCGAGGTCGACGTGGCTGCGCAGCCCGAACCGGCGCGGCGAGCGGGTCGGCGCGTCGAGCCCGAGCCGCCGACGCAGCGGCGAGTGCAGCCCGTCGGCGGCGACCAGGTGACCGGCGGGCTCGTCGTCGACCAGGACGTGCCCGGGACGCTGCTCGACCCGCTCCACCGGCCGGTGCTCGACCGGCACCCCTGCCTCGGTGACCGCCACGACCAGGGCGGCGTGGAGCGTGGTGCGGGCGACGCCACGGCCGGGACCGGTCCGGAACCTCGCCTGGGCCTGATGGCGTGGGTCGACGTAGCGGATCCCGGACAGCGGCATCCCCTCCGGGCGTACGCCGAGCGACGACAGCGCGGCGACAGCGGACGGCATGAGCCCCTCGCCACAGGCCTTGTCGATGACGCCGGGGCGGGGCTCGCGCACCACGACGTCCAGGCCGGCCCGGGCGGCGTACAGCGCCGTGACCAGCCCGATCGGCCCGCCGCCGGCCACCACGAGGTCACGCACGCCGGGCCTGCCCGTCCGCCGCGGTCAGCGCGGCGTTCTCGGAGCGCAGCCGGACGGTGAGCAGCGCCGCGTTCGCGAGCGTGAACACGAGGGCGGTCACCCACGAGGCGTGCACCAGTGGCAGGGCGACCCCCTCGACGACCACGGCCAGGTAGTTCGGGTGCGGCAGGAACCGGTACGGCCCCGAGCGCACCAGGGGCAGGCCGGGGACGACGATCACCCGCGTGTTCCAGCGAGGGCCGAGCGTGAGGATGCACCACCAGCGCAGCGCCTGCGAGCCCAGCGCCAGCGCCAGCATCGTGGCGGCCAGCACCGGCGGCACCTCGGGTCGCCGGACCCACGCCTCGACCAGCATCCCGGCCAGCAGGCCGGTGTGCAGCACGACCATCGCCGGGTAGTGGCCCTGGCCGCTCTCCCGGCCTCCGCGGGCCAGGCTCCAGGCGGCGTTGCGACGCGACACCACCAGCTCGGCGACTCGTTCCAGGCCCACGACCGCGACCAGCGCCGTGAAGAACGCCAGCGAGGTCACGACAACGGTGCCCGCAGCAGCACGAGCTCGGAGCAGAACCCGGGACCCATGGCGACCAGCATGCCGTACGACCCGGGTCGCGGCGGGCGGTCTCGCAGGGTGTCTTCGAAGACGTGCAGGACCGAGGCCGACGACAGGTTGCCGATCCGGGCGAGCGAGTCCCAGGTCATCTCGGTGGCGGAGCGGGGGACGCCGAGCGCCGCCTCGATCGCCTCCAGCACCTTGGGACCGCCGGGGTGGGAGACCCACCACTCGACGTCCTCGCGGACCAGGCCGGCGTCGCCGAGGAACCCGTCGACGTCGGCGGGGAGGTACTGGCGCACCAGGTCGGGGACCTTGGCGTCCAGCACGATCCGCAGCCCGGTCGACGTCACGTCCCACCCCATGGTCCGTTCCGAGTCGGGGTACAGGTGGCTGCGCGAGTCGAGCACCTCGATCCGCTGAAGGTCGCCGGCGTCACGGTCGGCGCCGACGGCCACCACGGCGGCGGCGCCATCCCCGAACAGCCCACTGGCGACCAGGTTGGGGACGCTGACATCGTCCCGCTGCACGGTCAGCGAGCACAGCTCGACCGACACCAGCACGGCCACCTGGTCGCGATGGCCGCGGAGGTAGTCGTTGAGCCGGGCCACCCCGGCCGCACCGGCCACGCAGCCGAGCCCCACGATCGGCAGCCGCTTCACGTCCGGCCGCAACCCCAGCACCCCCGCGATGCGTGCGTCGAGCGAGGGGACCGCCAGACCGGTCACGGTCGTGGAGACGATGAGGTCCACGTCGGCCGGGGTGAGCGCCGCCGCCTTCAGCGCCTCGGCGACGGCCTGTGCCCCCAGCTCCACCCCGACCTCGATGAAGCGGTCGTTGGCGCGGCCGAAGTCGCTGAGCTCGCCGTACTCCGGCAACGGCATGGCGAGGTGGCGGCGGCGCACCCCCGCGTTGCCGTGCACCCGGCGGAGCAGCGCCTCGTCGAGGCCCCGGTCGGCGATGAACGTCGCGAAGGCGTCGGTGATGTCCTGCTGGTCGTAGCCGTGGTCGGGCAGCGTCCCTCGGACGGACAGGATCTGCATGCGGGGCGTCCTCTCAGTCGTTCTCATGCCCCACCGGGGCAGCGTCGGTCCGGTCCGGTCCGGTCGGTCCGGTCGGTCCGGTCGGTCCGGTCAGGCCACGTCCCAGCCCCGCGACGAGCCGCGGAGTGACCAGGCCCCGCCCCAGGCCGATCTCGACGAGGTCGTCGAAGACGCGCTGGTCACGGTCCGCGGCGAGCAGGCCCGCCTCCAGCACGACGCCGTGGCGGGAGAGCCGCGAGGCGAGGCCAGTGTGCCTGAGGTGACGGCCCAACAGCCGCCGGACCGCCCTACGGTGCAGGCCGCCCGCGGCGGCCGGGTTCGCCGCCGCGACGGCCTCGGCGGCCGCCCGGCCGGCGCTCACACCGGAGGCGACCGCGTAGTAGATGCCCTCGCCGGTCATCGGGTTGACCAGGCCGGCGGCGTCCCCGGCGAGCAGCAGCGGACCGTCGGGCTGGTGCCAGCGCCAGTCCGACAGCGGCAGGTGGTGGCCGCGCCACGACCCACCCCCCTGCGCGGCGCCAGGGATGAGCCGGTCCAGCTCGGTCAGCAGGCGGCTCCGACCCGGGGCGGGACGGCCGGGGCGCAGCAGCTCGCCGTAGCCGACGTTGGACAGCCCGTCCCCCCGGTCGAAGGCCCACGCGTACGCCGGCCGGCCCCGGTCCGCGAACACGATGTGCTGGCTGCCTCGTCGCCCCTCCGCGGTCGGGGCGTAGCCACGCACGGCCAGCGCTCGTCGCCGCGACGGGGCGAGCCCGACCGAGGCCCTCAGCACCGAGTGGGCGCCGTCCGCGCCGACCACCACCTTCGCCCGGACCCGGTCGTCGAGGTGGACGGCGCCTGCGGTCACCCGTACGGACCGGACGCGTTGGCGGACCAGCCGGGCTCCGGCGTCGACGGCGTGCTCGACCAGGCGGGCGTCGAGGACCTCACGGGGGACCACCCAAGCGGGTCTGGCCATCGGCCGGGCCACGGCGACGCCGCGCCGACCCAGCTCGAGCCGGTCGACGGGAGCCCAGCCGGCCACGACGTCCTCGGCGCCGACCTCCGCCAGCACGTCGACCGCCAGCGGGGCGATCCCGTCGCCGCAGGCCTTGTCCCGGGGGAAGCCCGCGCGGTCCAGCAGCAGCACGCGCAGCCCGGGGGCGGCGCGCAGGGCGGCCAGGGCCGCGGTCGCGCCGGCCGGTCCGGCACCGACCACCGCGACGTCCCAGCACCCGTCGGCGGCCTCGCCGTCGACGGCCGAGGGGAGGGCTGCGTCCGACCGCTCCACGGTGCCCCGCCCCTCGCCGCTGTCCACGCTCCTGGCTACCCCCACCGCCTCACGCTATGCCGAGTCGTCGAGCGTCCTCGGAGCGGCCTCGACCGCCCACCGCCGGGGCGCCGGCGGTGCCCGTGGGAAACTGGCCGATATGGACGACGGCCCGAGGAACCTGTGAGCGGCCCGAGCAGTGACAAGGGCGCGGCCGGGCGGCCACGCCGCGTCACCGTCGGGGCGGGCCTCGCGCTGACCGGTTGCGTGCTGCTGATCTTCAGCATGCTCGACTCGATGGCCAGGGTCCGCTCGGTCGACACCCGAGAGGGGGTCACCGAATTCCTCTCCAGGCCGCCGGGCAGCGGCCTCGGCCTCGAGGTCGACCAGGTGATGACCGTGCTGCGGCTGATGGTGTTCGTGACCGGCGGCCTCGCGGCGGCCGGTGCCGTGCTCGCCGTCTACGTCCTGCTCCGGCACCGGGCCGCACGGGTGGCGCTGACCGTCACCGCGGTGCTGCTCGTGGTCTCCTCGATGTTCGGCTCGCTGCTGCTGCCGCTCATGGTCGCCTTCGGGGTGATGCTGGTCTGGAGCCGCGAGGGTCGGGAGTGGTTCGGCGACCGCCCCCGGCGTGCGACCGCCGGCCCGGCCATGCTCGGTGGCGCGGCGTTCACCACCACGGCGTCGGCTGGCTGGACCCACGATGCCCCGGCCGGCGCGTCCACCGCTCCCGAGGTGTCGGCGCCGGGGCCCCGGCCTCGCGCCGTCACCGTCGCGGCAGTGCTGACCTGGGTCTTCGGCGGGGTCACCGGCTTCGTCTTCGCCCTGCTGGTGCTGAGCCTGCTCGTGCAGCAGGAGCAGCTGCTGGCGGACCTCGCCGCGAACCCGTCCGTCGGCGCGCTCGGGCTGACGCCGGCACAGCTGGTCGGCGCCCTGTGGGTGGTGGCCGCGGTGGGGGTCACCTGGTGCCTGGCATCGGTGGCCCTCGCGGTGCTGGCCTTCCGGCGCGTCAACGCAGCGCGGATCCTGCTCGTGGTCTCGGCCGTCATCGCCGGGGTGGTGGCCCTTCCGGTCGTCCCCTTCGGCTGGCCCAACGCCGCCGCCGCCTTCGCCGCGGCGGCGCTGCTGATGCGGTCCGCCTCGAACCGGTGGTACGCCGCCGCCCGCGCGGACGACCCGCGGCCAGACCGGTGGCAGGGACCGTGGCAGGGTGGCCCGCCCGCGGGCGGCCCACCCAGCGGCCCGCCCAGCGGCCCACCCGGCGCCCCGCCGCCCCCTCGTAGCGGCTCGGACAAGCCTCCGGTCTGGTAGCACCCGGGCCGGCGTCGCGTGAGCCGGGTGGCGGCTCCGGGGCCCCGGACGCGCTCAGGCGTGCAGGTCGGCGGCGAGCAGCCGCCGCAGCCCGTCCTCGATGACCGCACGCTCCTTGCAGAACGCCCACCGGACGAGGTGCCGACCGACCTCCTGGTCGTCGTAGAAGCCCTGCACCGGGACGGCGACCACCCCCGCCCGCTCCGGGAGCGCGAGGCAGAACGACCGGCCGTCCCGGTGGCCGTAGCGGCGCACGTCGGTGGTCACGAAGTAGGTGGCCTCGGGCCGGTACACGTCGAGGTCCAGCTGCCCCAGACCGGCCACGAGCAGGTCCCGCCGCTGCTGCAGGTCCGCCGCGAGGTCGGCGTAGAACCCGGCCTCGTGGTCGAGGGCGTGGGCGACCGCCGGCTGCAGCGGTGCCGCGTTGGTGAAGGTGAGCCACTGCTTGGCGGCCATCAGCGTCCGCACCAGGTCCGCCGGCCCGCTGGCCCAGCCGACCTTCCAGCCGGTCAGCGAGAAGGTCTTGCCGGCGCTCGAGATGGTCAGCGTCCGCTCGAACATGCCCGGCAGCGTGCACAGCGGCACGTGCCGGTGGCCGTCGAAGACGAGGTGCTCGTAGACCTCGTCGGTCACGACCACCAGGTCGTGCTCGACGGCGACCTCGGCGACCGCGCGGAGCTCCTCGGGCCGCAGCACGCTGCCGGTCGGGTTGTGCGGGGTGTTGAGCAGGATCGTCCGGGTCCGCGGGGTCACCGCGGCACGCAGCGCCGCCACGTCGAGCCGGAAGTCCGGCGGCCGCAGGGTGACCGGGCGTCGGACCCCGCCGGCCATCTCGATGCAGGCGACGTAGGAGTCGTAGAAGGGCTCCAGCACCACCATCTCCGCGCCCGGGTCCACCAGCGCCAGCACGGCGGCGGCGATCGCCTCGGTCGCCCCGGCGGTGACCACGACCTCGGTGTCCGGGTCGAGGTCGATGCCGTAGTGCCGCGCCTGGTGAGCGGCGACCGCTCGTCGGAGCTCCGGCACCCCCGGCCCGGGGGCGTACTGGTTGCGGCCGGTCCGCAGCGCCTGCACCGCCGCCTCGACCACGGTGGCCGGCCCGTCGCGGTCCGGGAAGCCCTGACCGAGGTTGATGCTGCCGGTGCGCACCGCCAGGGCCGACATCTCGGTGAACACCGTCGGCGGGACGGACCGCAGCCGACGGGCCGTCCGGTCCCTGGGCGCCGTGTCCGGTTCCGTCCGTGACCTGGGAGGCATGCTGCGACCCTACGACCCCTGGCCTTCCGTAGGGTGAGCGTCATGGACGATCGCGACGCCCTCGTGGCGCAGGTCAGCGACAAGGCGGTCGTGCACGGCCGGGTCACCCTCGCCTCGGGACGGGAGGCCGACTACTACGTCGACCTGCGTCGCGTCACCCTCGACGCCCGGGCGGCACCGCTGGTCGGGCGGGTGATGCTGGAGCTGACCCGGGACTGGGACTTCGACGCCGTCGGAGGGCTCACCCTCGGCGCGGACCCGGTGGCGATGTCGATGCTGCACGCCGCCGCGGCGCAGGGCCGCGAGCTGGACGCCTTCGTCGTCCGCAAGGCCGAGAAGACGCATGGGATGCAGCGCCGGATCGAGGGTCCCGACGTCGCCGGGCGCCGCGTGCTGGCCGTCGAGGACACCTCCACCACCGGTGGGTCGGTGCTGACCGCGGTGGAGGCGCTGCGCGAGGCGGGGGCCGAGGTGGTGGGGGTCGCGGTGATCGTGGACCGCTCGACCGGGTCGCAGCAGCGGGTCGAGGACGCCGGGCTGGGCTACCGGTTCGCGGTGGGGCTCGCGGACCTGGGCCTGGAGGGTCCGGCCGCCGATCCCCGACCCGCCCCGGCGGGGACGCGATGACGGTGCTGTCGGGGCCGGCCGCGGACTTCCTGCTCGCCGGCGAGTCGGCGCTGCACCTGCTCGGGGACGTCGGCGTGGTGCAGCGGTGGTCGGGCCCGAGCGCCCTGCAAGGGATGAGCGTGGGGGCGCTGGCCGCCCACCTGGGGCAGCAGGTGCTGATGGTGCACGCCGCCGTGATGGACGGCCAGACGGTCAGCGACCGGGCACCCGTGCCGCTGCTCGAGCACTACGGCCGGGTGGCCTGGGTGGGCGCCGACCTCGATGACGACGCCAACGTGAGCACCCGCACGGCCGCTGCGCGAGCCGCTGTCGCTGGCCACGACCAGCTGGTCCTGGCCGTGACGGCGGCGCTGGAGGACCTGCGCGACGCCCTCGGCAGGCGGGCCTCGGACCTCCCCGCGGGCATCGCCATGCCTTGGTGGGACTGGACCCTGTCCTTCGAGGACTTCCTGACGACCAGGGTGATGGAGATCGTGGTGCACAGCGACGACCTGGCCGTCAGCGTGGACGCCACCACCCCGCTGCTGCCCGAGCCGGTGCTGGGCCCGGTGCTGGCCCTGCTGGTCGGGGTGGCCCTCCAGCGCCACGGCCAGACCGCCCTGGTCCGGGCGCTGACCCGACGCGAGCGGGCGCCGGAGAGCATCGCGGCGTTCTGAGCCGGTCAGTCCCGCATCAGGCTGCGAGCCTTCTGCGCTGTCCGGGCCCGGAGGTACTCGATGCCGATGGGGACCACCGAGACCAGCACGATCGCCAGCAGCATCGCCTCGATGTTGTTGCGGACGAAGGAGATCTGGCCGAGGTAGTAGCCGAGCAGGGTCACCCCACTGGCCCACAGCGCCCCCCCGACGGCGCTGTAGACCATGAACCGCCGGAACCCCATGTCGCCGACGCCCGCCATCACGGTGATGAACGTGCGCACGATCGGCACGAACCGCGCCAGCACGATGGCCCGGTTGCCGTAGGCGTCGAAGAACACCCGGGTCTTGTCCACGTAGGTGGCCTTGAAGATCCGGGAGTCCTCCCGCTGGAAGACCCGGGGCCCCGCCGTGGCGCCGATCGCGTAGCCGCAGGCGTTGCCGGCGATGGCTGCCACGAACAGCACGAGGCAGCACAGCCACAGGGGGTAGGAGATCTTGTCCTGGGAGACGAGCAGCCCCACCGTGAACAGCAGCGAGTCTCCCGGCAGGAAGAACCCGACGAGCAGCCCGCACTCGGCGAAGATCACCGCGGCCGCGCCCCACATCGCGTAGTCGCCGAACTGGTCCAGGAGGTACGCCGGGTCGAGCCAGTCGAGGCCGAGCAGCATCGGCACGAGGTCCATCACCTCATCGAGGATACGGGCTCAGGCTGAACGTAGCCTGTCCTCGTGCCGGAGCAGCCAGGGTGCGGACAGGATCCGTCGCGCGCGCCGTACGACCCCATGCCGCACGGCCCGCCCGAGGTGGGCGTCGGGCCGTGGCAGGGCGCCTGGCCGGCCGGCCCCGGCAGCGAGGTCTACGACGAGCAGCTGCTCACCGACGGGGACCGCCGCAACGTGGTGGACCGCTACCGCTACTGGTCGGTCGCCGCGATCGTCGCCGACCTGGACACCCGCAGGCACGACTTCCACGTCGCGATCGAGAACTGGCGCCACGACTTCAACATCGGCACGGTGGTGCGGACCGCCAACGCGTTCCTGGCCCGCGAGGTCCACATCGTGGGAAACCGGCGCTGGAACCGCCGCGGAGCCATGGTCACCGACCGCTACCAGCACCTGCGGCACCATCCCAGCGTGCCCGAGCTGGCGGAGGAGCTGCGCGCACGTGAGGTGGTGCTGCTCGGCATCGACAACCTGCCCGGGTCGCTGCCGCTCGAGACGCTCGCGCTGCCGCGCCGGGTCTGCCTGCTCTTCGGCCAGGAGGGACCGGGGCTGTCGCCGGCAGCGCGCGAGGCGTGCGACGCCACCTTCTCCATCGCGCAGTTCGGGTCCACGCGCTCGATCAACGCCTCTGCGGCCGCGGCGGTCGCGATGCACAGCTGGGTGCGCCAGCACGCCGACCTGTCCGGCTCGTGGCGCGGCCCGGGTCAGGGGTCGACGCGGTAGCGGCCCGCCTGCTCGGCGCAGCGTCGTCGGGTGAGCACCACCAGGCCGAGGAAGCGCGCGGGGTCGAGTCCGAGCGAGGCCAGCGCGCCGACCGCCGGCTCCGTGGTCGTCGCGTCCGGCTCCTGGCCGCCGGCGTGGGGCACCGCCAGCGCGAGCCGGTGGGCGAGGCTGGTCGCGGCGCTCGCCGGCGGCAGCCCGTCACCGGGCTCGTGATGGTGCGCGATCGCCGCCACGACGGTGTCGGGCAGTCGCCAGTGCCGGGCGACGATCGCGCCGATCTCGGCGTGCTCGACCCCCAGCAGCGTCCGCTCCGCCTCGACGAGGCCCTGGCCGGTCGCACCGGCCAGCTCCCGCACGCGCGCCAGGATCGCTGACGGGACGTGCTCGGAGAGCACCAGCAGACCGACGTCGTGGAGCAGTGCGGCGACGGTGACCTCGGCCGGCACGGCCACGTTCGCGGCCGTTCGGACCACGTCCGCGGCCAGCGAGGCGGTGACCGCCTGGCGCCACAGCCCGCCCCTGGCCAGCCCCAGGGCGGGCACCGCCCGGGTCATCGGCCCTGACACGACCGTGGCGAGCGCCGTCGAGAGCAGGGCCCCCGGCCCGAGCAGCATGGCGGCCTCACGGATCGTCGCGACCCGGTGCGCTCCCGAGCCGGCGTTGGTGCGCCGCAGCAGGGCCGCGGCGAACCTCGGGTCGAGGGACACCACCTCGACCACCTCCCGGACGTCGTGGTCCGGGTCGGCGACGATGCCGACCAGGCGCTGTGCCGTCGAGGGCAGCGGCCCCAGGGTCTGGGCGCTCGCCAGCAGCGCCTCACGGTCGAGCACGGGTACCCCAGTCCCCACGCGGTCCCCCCTCAGTGGCCGGACGTGTCTGCCACGAGCATCGGCATCGACCGAGGCGGTCTGAAGGTCCCGGACGGCTGGACCTCGCGCGTCCGGGCGTGGCTAGAGTGGGAGCCGCGCGCCCACCTGAACCCGGAACGTCGTCGATCCAGGAGACCCACTGCCATGCCCATTGCAACTCCCGAGCAGTACGCCGAGATGCTCGACAAGGCCAAGCGCGAGTCGTTCGCGTTCCCTGCCATCAACGTCAGCTCGTCGCAGACGTTGAACGCCGCCCTCGCGGGCTTCACCGAGGCCGGCAGCGACGGGATCATCCAGGTCTCGACCGGGGGCGCGGAGTACCTGTCCGGCCCGACCGTCAAGAACATGGTCGCCGGATCGGTCGCCTTCGCGGCTTACGCCGCCGAGGTCGCCAAGAACTACCCGGTGAACATCGCGCTGCACACCGACCACTGCCCGAAGGACAAGCTGGACGGTTTCGTCCGGCCGCTGCTCGACATCTCCGTCGAGCGCGTCAAGAACGGCCAGGCGCCGCTGTTCCAGTCCCACATGTGGGACGGCTCGGCCGTGCCCCTGGAGGAGAACCTGCAGATCGCCGAGGAGCTGCTGGAGAAGGCGGCTGCGGCGAACATCGTGCTGGAGATCGAGGTGGGGGTCGTCGGGGGCGAGGAGGACGGCGTCGAGGGTGGCTCGGGCGACAAGCTCTACAGCACCCGCGAGGACGCCCTCGCGACCGTGGCGTCGCTCGGCACCGGCGAGCGGGGTCGCTACATGACGGCGCTGACCTTCGGCAACGTGCACGGCGTCTACAAGCCGGGCAACGTCAAGCTCCGCCCGGAGATCCTCAAGCAGGCCCAGGACGCGGTGGTCGACAAGCTAGGCCTCGAGGCCGGCAGCCTGCCCTTCGACCTGGTCTTCCACGGCGGTTCCGGCTCGCTGGCCTCCGAGATCGCCGACGCGGTCTCCTACGGCGTGGTGAAGATGAACATCGACACCGACACCCAGTACGCCTTCACCCGGCCGGTCGTCGGCCACATGTTCAGCAACTACGACGGCGTGCTCAAGGTGGACGGCGAGGTCGGCAACAAGAAGGCCTACGACCCCCGCGCCTGGGGCAAGGCCGGCGAGGCGGGCATGGCGGCGCGCATCGTCGAGGCCTGCGAGAACCTCAGCAGCACCGGCCGCAGCCTGTCGGCCTGATGGCCTTCCAGGACCTGATGGCGGCGCCCCCGCCGACCCACCTGCCGAGCGACCCGGCGGTCGCGGAGCTCGGCTCCGGGACGCCGGCCGCGGAGGTGGTGCGCCGGCACCCGGAGTCACCTGCGGCGTGGGCGACGCTGGCCGAGCAGGCCCTCGCCGACGACGGCGTCGACGACGTCACGGGCTACGCCTACGCCCGCGTGGGCTACCACCGCAGCCTCGACCAGCTGCGGCGCAACGGCTGGACGGGTCATGGCCCGGTGCCGTGGGAGCACGAGCCCAACCGCGGCTTCCTGCGCGCGCTGGCGGCGCTCGCCCGGGCCGCGGACCGCATCGGTGAGAGCGCGGAGGCGGAGCGGTGCTCGACGTTCCTGCGCGACAGCAGCGCCTCCGCGTACGACGCCCTACTGGGCTGAGCCCTTGGTCTGCCCGAGGTCCGCCGGGGCCTGACCCGATCCCGCCGGGGGCGGGTCAGGCCCCGCTCGGCAGCCGCATCGAGAAGGCCGCCGGCTCCAGCCGCCAGCTGCGGTTGTGCTCGGGACCGTAGAGCTCCCCGTCCGCGCTGCACCAGAACGACTGGCCGGAGACCGACACGCTGGACCCGCGCACGTAGAGCACGTCGTCGCGCTCGGGATGGGTGCCCAGCCGGAACCGGGCGGCGTAGCTGAGCTTGGCCCACGGCGAGGTGGAGAACGAGACCATCACGTCGAGCTTGCCGTCGCCAGGGTCGGCGTGGGGCGTGATGGCGGCGCCACCGCCCACCCGGGACCCGTTCCCCACCGCGACCATGAGCAGCGGGTGGGCGAAGTCGGCGACGACGTGGTCGTCGACCTGGACCCGCAGCCGTAGGTACGGCGGCCGGACCGAGGCGCGGAGCGCGCCGACCACGTAGCCGAGCCGGCCGAGCACCTTCTTCAGGGGCCGGGCGTTCTTGGCGGCCTCGGCACCCACACCGATGTGCACGTTGTTGACGACCACCTCCCCGAGACTGTCGACGATCAGGTCGACCGGACGCAGCTCGCCGGCCATGACGACGCGGGCCGCCTGCTCGGGGTCGAGCGGGATGCCGACTCCCCGAGCGAAGTCGTTGCCGGTGCCCAGCGGCACCAGCCCGAGCACGGTGTCCGCGAGCTCGTGACGCCGGTGCAGCGCCGCGACCACGGCGTGCAGGCTGCCGTCGCCGCCGGCGACCACGACCGCCCGGCCGCCGCGCCGGTGCAGCACCCCGTCGAGCTCGCCGGGGTTGGAGGTCGAGACCACCTCCACGTCGGCCGCCGCCCGCAGCACCGCCAGAGCAGGGTCGAGGTGTGCTCGGTCGGCCGTCCCGGCCTCCGAGTTGGTGATCAGCAGCATCGGTTCCACCGGCCGAGATTACCCTCGTTGTCGGCCCGACGTCCCGGCAACGGGTGGACCGGCGTCGCCGGTCGGGCTCTGCTAACGTGTCGGCGCAAGAGCCCCGATGCTGTTGCATCCGGGCTCGTCCCGTCTCGTCGGGCCGAACGCGGGTCGGTGGCGCCACCGGGGCCCAGCAACGGAACCTGCTCAGGACTTGGGCTCAGGAATGGGGTGCCAGATGCCTGCGACCGTGATCGTCGGCGCGCAGTGGGGCGACGAGGGCAAGGGCAAGGCGACCGACCTGCTCGGCAGCAGCGTCGACTACGTCGTGAAGTTCAACGGCGGCAACAACGCCGGGCACACGGTCGTCATCGGTGACCAGAAGTACGCCCTGCACCTGCTGCCCAGCGGCATCCTGACCCCCGGCTGCGTGCCGGTGATCGGCAACGGCGTGGTGGTCGACCTCGCGGTGCTCGTCGAGGAGCTCGACGGCCTCATCGCCCGCGGCATCGACGTCAGCAAGCTGGTGGTCAGCGCCAACGCCCACGTCATCCCCGACTACAACCGCAGCCTGGACAAGGTGACCGAGCGGTTCCTCGGCTCCCGTCGACTCGGGACCACCGGCCGCGGGATCGGCCCGACCTACGCCGACAAGATGAACCGGGTGGGGATCCGGGTGCAGGACCTCTTCGACGAGAAGATCCTGACCCAGAAGGTCGAGAACGTCCTGGAGCTCAAGGCCCAGGTCCTGGCCAAGATCTACAACCGCCGGGCAGCCGGGGTGGCCGAGACCGTCGAGGAGCTGCTCTCCTACGCCGAGCGGCTCGCGCCGATGGTCGCCGACACGGGGCTGCTGCTGAACCAGGCCCTCGACCGGGGTGAGACGGTGCTGCTGGAGGCGGGGCAGGCGACGCTCCTCGACGTCGACCACGGCACCTACCCGTTCGTGACCTCGTCCTCGGCGACCTCCGGCGGTGCCTGCACGGGGTCGGGCATCCCGCCGACCCGGGTGGACCGGGTGATCGGCATCGTCAAGGCCTACACCACGCGCGTCGGCGAGGGCCCGTTCCCCACCGAGCTGCACGACGAGGCCGGGGAGCACCTGCGCAAGACCGGCGCGGAGTACGGCACCACCACCGGCCGTCCCCGCCGGTGCGGCTGGTTCGACGCGGTGATCGCGCGCTACGCCGCGCGGGTCAACGGGGTCACCGACTTCGTGCTGACCAAGCTCGACGTGCTCACCGGGCTGGAGACGGTGCCGGTCTGCGTGGCCTACGACGTCGACGGCGTCCGCCACGACGAGATGCCGGTCAACCAGAGCGACTTCCACCACGCGAAGCCGATCTACGAGGAGCTCCCCGGCTGGTGGGAGGACATCAGCGCGGCCCGCACCGTGGCGGACCTGCCGGTCAACGCCCGGGCGTACGTCGAGGCCGTCGAGGCCATGTCGGGGGCGCGGATCTCCGCCGTCGGCGTCGGCCCCGGCCGGACCGAGACCGTCACCGTGCACGACCTCATCTGAGCCAGTCCGGAAGGGACACCCCACCGTGAAGACCCTCGTCATCGGCACCGGCGGACGCGAGCACGCGCTGGCGCTGGCGCTCCGGGCGGACCCGTCGGTGACCGCGGTGCACGTCGCGCCGGGGAACCCCGGCATGGCGGCCGTGGCGACCCGGCACGACGTCGACCCGCTCGACGGCGAGGCGGTCGCCGCACTCGCCGGACGGCTGGGCGCGGAGCTGGTCGTGGTGGGCCCGGAGGCGCCGCTGGTGGCCGGGGTCGCCGACGCGGTCCGAGCGCGGGGCATCGCCTGCTTCGGGCCGTCGGCCGACGCGGCGCGGCTGGAGGGCTCCAAGGCCTTCGCCAAGGAGGTGATGGCCGCGGCGGGGGTTCCCACGGCACGCGCGTTCGTGTGCCGGACCGAGGCGGAGGCCGCGGCCGCGTTGGACGAGCTCGGGGCGCCGTACGTCGTGAAGGACGACGGGCTGGCCGCCGGCAAGGGGGTCGTCGTGACCACCGACCGCGCCGAGGCGCTGGCGCATGCGGTCGGCTGCGAGCAGGTCCTCGTCGAGGAGTTCCTGGACGGCCCCGAGGTGTCACTGTTCGCGCTCTGCGATGGCACCACCGTCGTGCCGATGCAGCCGGCCCAGGACTTCAAGCGGGCGCTGGACGGCGACGCCGGGCCGAACACCGGGGGGATGGGCGCCTACACGCCGCTGCCGTGGGCTCCGCCGGGCCTGGTGGAGGAGGTCACGGCCACGGTGCTGCAGCCGACCGTCGACGAGATGGCCCGCCGCGGGACGCCGTTCGCCGGCCTGCTCTACGCGGGTCTGGCCCTCACCACGCGCGGGGTGCGCGTCGTGGAGTTCAACGCCCGCTTCGGCGACCCGGAGACCCAGCCGCTGCTGGCGCTGCTGGCCTCGCCGCTGGGGCAGCTGCTGCGGGCGGCGGCCGAGGGCCGGCTCGCGGACCTCGGGCCACTGGTGTGGCTCGACGGCGCCGCTGTCGCCGTGGTGCTGGCGGCCGAGAACTACCCCGGGACACCGCGCACCGGTGACGTCGTCGAGGGGCTCGAGGCCGTCGCGGACCTGCCCGACGTGTCGGTGATCCAGGCCGGCACCGGCTACGACGCCGATGGCCGCGTCGTCACCGCGGGCGGCCGGGTGCTCGCCGTGACCGCGGTCGGCGCCGACGTCGCCGACGCCCGGGCCAAGGCCTACGCAGGGGTCGACGTGGTGGGCTTCCGAGGCGCCCGCTTCCGCACCGACATCGCCGCCGGCATCTGAGGAGACCGCCACCATGCTGCCCACCGAGCTGCCCACCGGGCTGACCACCGGGCTGACCACCGGGTTCCCCAACGTGCTCGCCGACCGGTACGCCGCCGATGACCTGGTCCGGATCTGGTCCCCGCAGGAGAAGGTCGTCCTCGAGCGCCGGCTGTGGGTCGCGGTGCTGCGCGCCCAGCGCGACCTCGGCGTCGACGTCCCCGATGGTGTCGTCGAGGACTACGAGGCCGTCCTCGACCAGGTGGACCTCGCCTCGATCGCTGCCCGGGAGCGGGTCACCCGGCACGACGTGAAGGCGCGCATCGAGGAGTTCTGCGCCCTCGCCGGGCACGAGCACATCCACAAGGGCATGACCTCCCGGGACCTGACCGAGAACGTCGAGCAGCTCCAGGTCAAGGCGTCGCTGGAGCTGGTCCGCGAGCGGGTCGTGGCCACGCTGGTCCGGCTCGCCCGACTGGCCGGCGAGCACGCGTCGATGGTGATGGCCGGCCGGTCCCACAACGTGGCGGCGCAGGCGACCACGTTGGGCAAGCGCTTCGCGACAGTCGCCGACGAGCTGCTGGTCGGGCTCGACCGGCTCGAGGACCTCCTCGCCCGCTACCCGCTGCGCGGCGTCAAGGGGCCGATGGGGACCGCGCAGGACATGCTGGACCTGCTCGACGGCTCCTCCGCCGCGCTCAGCGACCTGGAGGGACGGGTCGCCGCCCACCTGGGGTTCGACCACGTGCTGACCAGCGTCGGCCAGGTCTACCCCCGCTCGCTCGATCTCGACGTCGTCTCCGCGCTCGTCCAGGTCGTGTCGGGGCCGTCCAACCTCGCCACCACGATCCGGCTGATGGCCGGCATCGAGCTGGTCACCGAAGGTTTCGCCGAGGGCCAGGTCGGCTCCTCGGCGATGCCGCACAAGATGAACACCCGCTCCTGCGAGCGGGTCAACGGCCTGGCGGTGGTGCTGCGCGGCAGCCTCTCGATGGTCGGGGAGCTGGCCGGCGACCAGTGGAACGAGGGCGACGTCTCGGACTCGGTGGTGCGCCGGGTCGCGCTGCCGGACGCGTTCTTCGCCTGCGACGGGTTGTTCCAGACCTTCCTGACGGTGCTCGACGAGTTCGGTGCCTTCCCCGCGGTGGTGCAGCGCGAGCTCGACCGCTACCTCCCGTTCCTGGCCACCACGAAGGTGCTGATGGCCGCGGTCCGCAACGGCGTTGGCCGGGAGACCGCCCACGAGGCCATCAAGGAGGCGGCCGTCGGGGTGGCGCTGGCGATGCGCCAGGGCCAGACCGACAACGACGTCTTCGAACGGCTCGCCGCCGACGACCGGCTCGGCCTCAGCGAGCGCCAGCTCGCGTCCCTGGTGGCCGACCCGATCACGTTCACCGGCGCCGCCGTCGACCAGGTCGAGGCCGTGGTGCGCCGGGTCGAGGCCGTGGCGGCCCGCTACCCGGGCGCGGCGGCGTACTCGCCGGGCGCGATCCTGTAGCCGGGGCCGCGCCGCTCTCGGTTTCCCAGGGTGTCGACCTTTGCCGACGGCTCCCGTGCGATATGTGACCCGGCAACCGTCGGAAAGACGCGAGCGGTGTGGTCGGTGAGGCGTGGGGGACTGGGGCCGGGTGGCCGTGCCGTCCGTTCGGTGCCGCGCCCCCGAGAGCGCCGGAGCCCGCCGCGGCGTACCGTCGGCCCCTGCCCGGGAGCGACGCCCAGCAGCCGGCTTTGACGCGGGAGGGATCGGAAGCCCGCGATACCCTGGGAAACCGACGAGCCCAGCCAGGACCATCGCCCACAGCCGAGCGACGCCACTGGGATCCCTCGGTGCGTTGTCAGCGGTCGGTCAGACTTCTAGTCTGGATGGGCGTCACCGGCTCGCCGGCGGGCGCATCACATCTCGGGAGCCGAACATGCGCGCTGGCAGCAGGATCTTCGCTCGATCTCGTCGGCTGCTCCTGGTGGTGGTCCTGACGCTGGCCGTCGGCCCGGTCGCCGTCGCCGCACCGCTACCGATGGATCCGACGGATCCGACGGCCCCTGGAGGCCTGGTCTCCGCCTCGCAGCGGCTGCGCGCAGCGGTCGCTCCCGAGGCCATCGTGGCGCACCTGCGCGAGCTCGACGCCATCGCCGCGGCCAACGGCGGCACCCGGGCATCCGGGACGCCCGGGTACGCCGCGTCGCGCGACTACGTGGTGCGACGGCTGCGCGCCGCGGGCTACCGGCCCACGGTGCAGCCCTTCGACTTCGCCTTCTACGCCGAGCGGGCCCCGGCGACCCTGCGCCAGCTGTCACCGGTCCCGACGACCTACGAGCCTCGCGACGACGTGGTGACGATGGAGTACTCCGGGTCGGGGTCGGTAACCGGCGAGGTGGTTGCGGTCGACACCGACGCCACCCCCACGAGCAGCTCCACCAGCGGCTGCGAGCCGGCTGACTTCGCCGACTTCCCGGTCGGCGCGGTGGCCCTCGTCCAGCGCGGCGGCTGCCTGTTCGCCGACAAGGTCGCCCAGGCCGACACCGCCGGCGCGACCGCTGTGATCTTGTTCAACCACGGCGCGGACGGCGAGGTGCGACCAGTCGACGGGACTCTCGGGGAGCCGGTGGACCTGCCGGTCGTGGCTGTCGGTTTCGCAGTCGGGCGCGACCTCGCAGCCCGCAGCGGCACCACCGTGGAGCTGGTGACCGACACCGAGTCCGGCGTGCGGGAGACGTGGAACGTCACCGCCGAGACCCGATCCGGAGACCAAGCCAACGTCGTCCTCGCGGGGGCGCACCTCGACAGCGTGAACGGCGGCGCCGGCATCAACGACAACGGCAGTGGGTCCGCCACGCTGCTGGAGATCGCCGAGCACATGAGCGTGGTCGAGCCTCGCAACCAGGTGCGCTTCGCGTGGTGGGGGGCCGAGGAGCGAGGGCTGCTCGGCTCGGCGGAGTACGTCTCGCAGCTGCAGCAGAGCAACCCCGGGGCGCTGTCGGACATCCGGCTCTACCTCAACGTCGACATGGTGGGGTCACCGAACTACGTGCGCTTCGTGTACGACGGCGACAACTCCGCCTTCCCCGTCGGCCCGGACGCAACGGCGGCTCCGAGGGGATCGGCTGCGATCGAGACGCTGTTCACCTCCTACTTCGCCGACCAGGGGCTGGCCTCGTCGCCGACCGCCTTCGACGGGCGCAGCGACTACGGGCCCTTCATCGAGGTCGGGATCCCCGCCGGTGGCCTGTTCTCCGGTGCCGAGGGGCTGAAGACGGCGCGCCAGGCCCTGGTGTACGGCGGCCGGGCTGGGGAGCCCTACGACTCCTGCTATCACGAGGCCTGCGACACCGTCTCGAACACCAGCACCACCGCGATCGACGAGCTGTCGGACGCGCTGGCGCACGCGGTCGCGACGTACGCCCGGACGACCGACTCGTTGGGCCCGCCGGCCGCCAGCAACGCGGACTGAGCCGGTGAGCGGGGCCCGGCTCGCCCCGCCGCGGCGTACCACTGGTCACACCGTCACGGTAGAACCGACCCTCACCCCGCCGGATATGACGCGGGTGCCGTCGGGAAAGGGCGATGCCCTGGGAAACCGAGGAGGTCGGCACGCCGCGCCGACCGGGCGCGACGCGGGCGGCACTAGCATCGCCGCCATGAGCGACGGCACGCACGGCATCCCGCCCGCCCCGGTTCTGCCCGGCGCCCAGCACCTGCACTCGGGCAAGGTGCGTGACCTCTACCGGCTCGGAGACGGTCGCCTGCTGATGGTCGCCAGTGACCGGATCTCTGCCTACGACTTCGTCCTGGACACCAGGATCCCGGACAAGGGCGCGGTCCTCACCGCCATGTCGCTGTGGTGGTTCGAGCGACTCTCGGACCTGGTGCCCCACCACATCGTGTCGACCGACGTGCCGGCCGAGGTGGCCGGACGGGCGGTGGTCTGCGAGCAGCTGGAGATGTTCCCGGTCGAGTGCGTGGCGCGCGGCTACCTCACCGGCTCGGGCCTGCTGGACTACAGGGCCACCGGCGAGGTGTGCGGCATCGCGCTGCCGCCTGGGCTCGAGGACGGCAGCCGGCTCCCGGCGGCGGTGTTCACCCCGGCCACCAAGGCGGCGCTCGGCGACCACGACGAGAACGTCTCCTACGAGGCGGTGGTCGGCCGGATCGGTGCCAGCGCGGCCGCGCGGCTGCGCGATCTGACGCTGGCGGTCTACGCCCGCGCCGAGACGACGGCGCGCGAGCGCGGGATCCTGCTCGCCGACACGAAGCTGGAGTTCGGGACCCGCCCGGACGGCACGGTGGTGCTCGGCGACGAGGTGCTGACCCCGGACTCCTCCCGGTTCTGGCCCGCCGACGACTGGACCCCCGGTCGGGCGCAGGCCTCCTACGACAAGCAGATCGTGCGCAACTGGCTGACGTCGCCGGCCAGCGGCTGGGACCGGGGCTCGGGCGAGCCGCCGCCGCCGCTGCCGGCGGAGGTGGTCGAGCGGACCCGCAACCGGTACGTCGAGGCCTACGAGCGGCTCACCGGCCGGACCTTCTGAGCGGTGCGGGGACGGACGGCGTCGCCGGCGCCCGGTGGCCGTTGCCTAGACTGTCCGCGCTGTTGACCGCAGCTGTGACCACCAGAACCCGACCAGCCGAACCAGGAGTCCCCCGTGGCCCGTGTCGTCGTCGACGTCATGCTCAAGCCCGAGATCCTCGACCCCCAGGGCAAGGCCGTGCACGGTGCCCTGCCCCGGCTCGGCTTCGACGGCGTGGTCGAGGTCCGCCAGGGCAAGCGGTTCGAGATCGACCTCGACGGCGAGCTCACCGAGGACCGGCTGGCGCAGGTGCACCGGATGGCCGGGACGCTGCTGTCGAACCCCGTCATCGAGGACTTCGCCGTGCATGTCCCCGAGACCGCTGAGGACGCCTCGTGAGGATCGGGGTCGTCACCTTCCCGGGCTCGCTCGACGACGTCGACGCCCGGCGCGCGGTCCGGCTGGCCGGCCACGATCCGATCGCGCTGTGGCACCGCGACCACGACCTGCAGGGGGTCGACGGGGTGATCCTGCCCGGTGGCTTCTCCTACGGTGACTACCTGCGGTGCGGCGCCATCTCCCGCTTCTCCCCGCTGATGACGGAGGTAGCGGCGGGGGCGGGCCGGGGACTGCCCGTCCTGGGCATCTGCAACGGCTTCCAGGTGCTCTGCGAGTCCCACCTGCTGCCGGGTGCACTGATCCGCAACGACCACCAGAGGTTCGTCTGCCGCGACCAGCGGCTGCGCGTGGAGAGCACCACGACCCCCTGGACCGCCTCGTACCAGCAGGACCAGGAGATCGTGGTCCCGCTGAAGAACGGGGAGGGCTGCTTCGTCGCCGACGCGGCGACGCTCGACGCGCTGGAGGCCGACGGTCTCGTGGTGGCTCGCTACCTGGGAGGCAACCCGAACGGGTCGATGCGCGACATCGCGGGGATCCGCAACGCGCGCGGCAACGTGGTGGGGCTGATGCCTCACCCGGAGCACGCGGTCGAGGACGGCTTCGGTCCCGGCACCGACGGTCTCGGCTTCTTCACGCTGATGGCGGCACTGGTCGGCTGAGCCCCTGCCGACGGCCGGCCGCCGCGCCCTAGAGGCAGCTCTGCTTGGGCTCCGTCGACTCCTGCGCGACGACCACCCAGCCGTCGACCGTGCGCTTGAGGGTGCCGGTGACGGCGTACCACGGCGGCGGGTTCGTGACCGGCTCGGCCTCGGCGTCGACGCTGAAGGTGAAGTTCTTCGTGCAGTCGCGGATCGTGGCGGTGTCACCGTCGACGCTGACGGCGGTGATGTTGTCGCGCGCCCAGCCGACGACGCGGCGGTCCGCCCGCTTGAGCTTCTCGATGTTGTCGACGATCTGGGTGCGCGCGCTGCCCTGGGCGGCGGCGAGGAAGTCCGCGGTCGGCTCGGCCCGGTAGTAGGAGTTCGCGGCTCCCTGCCAGAACGCCATCCACGCCTCGACGACGGCCTGCTCCTCCGGGGTGGTCGCGGCGTTCTGGCCCAGCACGGCCAGATGCAGGCTCGCCGCCTCGATGCGGTCGGTGGGCAGCCGGGGCGCGGGGGTCGAGGACTCGGTGGGAGTCGGCGATGTCGAGGCGGTCGGCGTCCCGGTGGGGGAGGCGGTGCTCGTCGCGGGGCCCGACCCGGTGCTCGAGGAGCCACCGGCTGAGGGCCGGTCGGTGGCCGAGCCGCCGTCCTGGCTGCACGCCGCCAGCGCCGAGAAGCCCACGGTAGTCAGCAGCAGCGCGGCTGGCAGCAGGTGGCGGCGGCCCATGGGTCGTTCCCCCAGTCGGTGGTACGGATCTGGCTGCCCACTCTAGCCGGTGCCCGGACCGGTAGATTGTCTGCTCGGCCGGCCGTGCGCGCCGTGCGCGGCACCGGCCTACCACCCGGCGAGACCCACCCCGACAGACACCCCCGACAGACACCGGAGCCTCCCGCGTTGACCGAGCGCCCGCACCTGGACACCGTCGCCGTCGCGACGACCACCCCCGACCACGCCCAGCCGTGGTCCGACCTCGGGCTGAAGCCGGACGAGTACGCCGAGATCCGCGAGATCCTGGGACGCCGCCCGACCAGCTCGGAGCTGGCGATGTACTCGGTGATGTGGAGCGAGCACTGCTCGTACAAGTCCTCCAAGGTGCACCTGCGCCAGTTCGGGGACTCGATGACCGACCAGATGCGCGCCCACCTCATGGTGGGGATCGGCGAGAATGCCGGCGTCGTCGACATCGGGGACGGGTACGCCGTCACGTTCAAGGTGGAGTCGCACAACCACCCGTCCTACGTCGAGCCCTACCAGGGTGCGGCGACCGGGGTCGGCGGCATCGTGCGCGACATCCTCGCGATGGGCGCGCGCCCGGTGGCGGTCATGGACCCGCTCCGCTTCGGGCCGCTCGACGCTCCCGACACCCACCGGGTGCTGCCCGGGATCGTGGCCGGGGTCGGCGGCTACGGCAACTGCCTGGGACTGCCCAACATCGGCGGCGAAGCGGTCTTCGACGCCTCCTACGCCGGGAACCCCCTCGTGAACGCGCTGTGCGTGGGGGTGATGCGCCACGAGCAGCTGCACCTGGCGAAGGCGTCGGGGGCAGGCAACCAGGTCATCCTCTACGGCGCCCGCACCGGCGGCGACGGCATCGGCGGGGTCTCGGTGCTGGCCAGCGAGACCTTCGAGGACACCGGCCCGGCCAAGCGCCCCAGCGTCCAGGTCGGTGACCCGTTCCAGGAGAAGCTCCTGATCGAGTGCACCCTGGAGATCTTCGCCGAGGACCTGGTGGTCGGCATCCAGGACCTCGGCGGCGCCGGGCTGTCGTGCGCCACCTCCGAGCTGGCGTCGGCCGGCGACGGCGGGATGCACGTCTGGCTCGACCGGGTGCCGTTGCGCGACTCCTCGCTGGCGCCCGAGGAGATCCTGATGTCGGAGTCCCAGGAGCGGATGATGGCCTGCGTGGAGCCGGCGAACGTCAAGCGCTTCCTGGAGATCTGCGAGAAGTGGGACGTGGAGGCCGTCGTCGTCGGTGAGGTCGACGACACCGGCAGGCTCACCATCGAGTGGCACGGGGAGACCGTGGTGGACGTCCCGCCGCGCTCGGTGGCCCACGACGGCCCCACCTACCAGCGGCCGTTCGCGCGGCCGGAGTGGCAGGACGCCCTGCAGGCCGACGACGGCGCCGAGCTGGCCCGCCCGGCCGACGGCGGCGAGCTGCGCGAGACGCTGCTGCGGCTGGTCGCCTCGCCCAACCTGTGTGACAAGTCGTGGATCACCGACCAGTACGACCGCTACGTCCAGGGCAACACCGTGCTGTCCCAGCCGGAGGACTCGGGCATGGTCCGGGTGGACGCCGACAGCGGGCTGGGGGTGGCGGTCGCGACCGACTGCAACGGCCGGTTCGCCAAGCTGGACCCCTTCAGCGGTGCCCAGCTGGCGCTGGCCGAGTCCTACCGCAACGTGTCGGCGAGCGGCGCCACGCCGCTGGCGGTCAGCGACTGCCTGAACTTCGGGTCACCGGAGGACCCCGACGTGATGTGGCAGTTCGCCGAGGCAACCCGTGGTCTCGCCGAGGGGTGCCGGCAGCTGGGGGTCCCCGTGACCGGCGGGAACGTCAGCCTCTACAACCAGACCGGGGACACCGCGATCCTGCCGACACCGGTGGTGGCCGTGCTCGGGGTGATCGACGACGTGGCCCGGCGTACGCCGTCCGGCTTCGCCGAGCAGGGCCAGCAGCTCTACCTGCTCGGTGCCACGCGCGACGAGCTGTGCGGCTCGGAGTGGGCCAACGTGGTGCACGGCCACCTCGGCGGCCTGCCGCCGACGGTCGACCTGGAGGCCGAGCGCGCCCTCGGGGAGATCCTGGTCAACGCCTCACGCGACGGGCTCGTCGACGCGGCGCACGACCTCTCCGACGGTGGGCTGGCTCAGGCGCTGGTCGAGTCCTGCCTGCGGCACGACGTCGGAGCCCGGGTCTGGCTGCCCGACGACCTGGACCCGTTCGTGGCACTGTTCAGCGAGTCCGGTGCCCGGGCCGTGGTCGCGGTCCCGCGCTCGGAGGAGGTGCGCTTCACCGACATGTGCAGCGCCCGCGGCTTCCCGCACACCCGGATCGGGGTCACCGACGGAGCCGGGCCCGACGCGGTCCTGGACGTCCAGGGCCAGTTCACGCTGCCGCTCGCCGAGGTCCGCGCGGCCTGGTCCGCGACCCTGCCCGCGGCCCTGGGCTGACGGCTCCCTGCCGGCCGAGGGCCGGGGGATGGGCGTAGCGGCGGGAGAGGGTCGTCAGCCGGCGGAGAGCAGCAGGCCGAGGAACAGTCCCGCGGCGTACAGCAGCGAGGCGAGACCGGTCTGCTGCAGCACCGGCACGAGCTCCCGGCCCCCGGCGCCACCCAGGACGACCCGGCCGGCCGCGAGCGCCGGCACCACCGACACCAGGCCGAGCAGCGCGAGCGGGCCGGTGGTCAGGGCGACGCCGACGAGGGCGACACCGGCCGCGCCGAGCAGCAGGGCGTACAGCCCTCGGGTCCGGGCGTCGCCGAGCAGCACCGCCAACGTGCGCTTGCCGCTCGCCCGGTCGGTGGGGATGTCGCGCAGGTTGTTGGCGACCAGGATGGCGCAGGCGAGCGCCCCGACGCCCACTGCGGCGTACCAGGCGGGGAGCGGCAGCGTCCCGGTCTGCACGAACGTCGTCCCGAGCACCGCGACCAGCCCGAAGAACACGAACACCATCAGCTCGCCGAGGCCGCGGTAGCCGTACGGCGAGGAGCCGCCGGTGTAGAGCCATGCCGCCGCCACGGCGAGGGCCCCCACGAGCACCAGCCACCACGAGGTCGTCACCGCCAGCACCAGCCCGGCGACCATCGCCACCCCGAACGCGGCGAACGCGGCCGCCCTGACAGCACCGGGGCGGGCCAGGCCCGAGCCGACCAGCCGCAGCGGGCCTACCCGGTCGGCGTCGGTGCCGCGGATGCCGTCGGAGTAGTCGTTGGCGTAGTTGACGCCCACCTGCAGCGCGAGCGCGACCACCATCGCGAGCATCGCCTTCGGCCACGCCGCCTCGCCGAGGTGGGCCGCGACGCCGGTGCCGGCCAGCACGGGCGACACCGCGGCCGGCAGGGTGCGCGGTCGCGCACCCTGGAGCCACTGGGCGGGGGTGGCGACTGGGGTTGTCATCGTCGGCGAGTCTGACAGGCATAGCGTGACCCCCCGTGAGCAGCCTCCGCCCGGTCCGCGGCAGCGCGGCCGAGATCCACGCGCTGCTGCGCGAGTGGGAGACGGCGGCCGACCCGGAGCCGCTGGTCGTCGCCACGTCGGGGTCGACCGGCGAGCCGAAGCCGGTGCTGCTCTCTCGCCGCGCGCTGCGCGCCTCCGCCGACGCGACCCACGAGCGGCTCGGCGGGCCGGGCCGGTGGCTGCTGCGACTGCCGGCCGACTACGTCGCGGGGCTCCTGGTGCTCTACCGCTCGGTGCGCGCCGGTCTTGAGCCGCTGGTGGCGGGCACGGGCCGGTCGGAGCCGGCCGCGGGTGACGGCCGCCGCTACGTGTCGCTGGTCCCGACCCAGCTGCACCGGATGCTCGCCGACCCGGCCGAGCTGGACCTGTTGCGGAGCTTCGACACGGTCCTGGTCGGGGGTGCCGCGCTCGACCCGGTGCTGCGCGAGCGGTCCGCGCGGCACCAGGTGGCGGTGGTGGCGACGTACGGCATGAGCGAGACCTGCGGCGGCTGCGTGTACGACGGCCGGCCGCTGCCCGGAGTCCAGGTGGCCAGCGGCCCCGACGGGCGGGTCCGGGTCGCCGGTCCGGTGCTCTTCGACGGGTACGAGGGCCGGCCGGACCTCACCGCGCAGGTGCTCCGCGACGGCTGGTTCCTCACCCCCGACCTCGGCAGCGTGGCCGACGACGGCCGCGTGGTGGTGCACGGCCGGGTCGACGACGTGGTGGTCTCCGGCGGGGTCAACGTCGCGGCCGGCGCGGTCGCGCGCAGGCTGCGCGAGCACCCGGCGGTGCGCGACGCCGAGGTGGTCGGGGTGCCGGACCGGGAGTGGGGCCGGGTCGTCGTCGGCGTCCTGGTCGGCGACCTCGCCCTCGACGACGCCCGGGACTGGGTCGGCGAGCGGCACCCGCGCAGCTGGGCGCCGCAGCGGCTGGTCCCGGTCGCCGCGCTGCCGCTGCTGGCCAACGGCAAGGTCGACCGGCGCGCGGTCGAGTCGATCGCGGCGGGTGGGCGGTGACGCGGACCCGGGCCGGGGACGTGGTGTTCGCCGTCCCGATGCGGACCCGGTTCCGTGGCGTCACCGTCCGGGAGGGGGTGCTGGTGCAGGGCCCGGCCGGGTGGGGCGAGTTCAGTCCGTTCCTGGAGTACCCGCCGGAGGTGGCCGCGCCCTGGTGGCGCGCCGCCCGGGAGGCCGCCGACGACGGCTGGCCCGAGCCGCTGCGCTCCCGGGTCCCGGTCAACGTCACCGTCCCGGCGGTGTCCGCGGAGCAGGCAGCCGCGGTGGTGCGCGCCGGCCGTGGCTGCCGGACCGCGAAGGTGAAGGTGGCCGAGCCCGGGCAGCGTCTCGGTGACGACCAGGCTCGGCTGGAGGCGGTCCGCGACGCCCTCGGCCCGGACGGACACATCCGTATCGACGTCAACGGGCTGTGGTCGCGGGCCGAGGCACTGGCGCGGATCCCGGTGCTGGACCGCGCCGCCGGCGGGCTGGAGTACGTCGAGCAGCCGTGCGCCTCTGTCGAGGACCTGGCCGCCGTCCGGCGCGGCGTCGACGTCCGGATCGCGGCGGACGAGTCGATCCGCCGGACGGCGGACCCCTACCGGGTCCGGGACCTGGACGCGGCCGACGTCGCGGTGCTCAAGGTGCAGCCGCTGGGGGGCGTGCGCGCCTGCTTGCGGATCGCGGCCGACATCGGGCTGCCGGTGGTGGTCTCCAGCGCGCTGGAGACGAGCGTCGGGATCGCGGCGGGAGTGGCGCTGGCGGCGGCGCTGCCCGACCTGCCGTTCGCCTGCGGGCTCGCGACCGTGCAGCTGCTGGTCGACGACGTGGTCCTCGACCCGTTGCTCCCGGTCGACGGTGCGCTCCCGGTGCGCCGGCCGGTGCCGGACCCGGTTGCGCTGGCCCGGCTCGCGGCGAGTCCCGAGCGGGCGGAGCACTGGCGTCGCCGGCTGGCCTCGATAGGGCAGGATCACCAGGCATGACGCCCGCGAACGCCGCCACGGCCCTGGCGACGGCGCTGCTCGACGAGCTGGTGCGCTGCGGGGTGCGCGACGTGGTGCTGTCCCCGGGCTCCCGCAGCGCCGCGCTCGCGTTCGCGGCGTACAGCGCCGGGGAGGAGCTGCGGCTGCACACCCGCATCGACGAGCGGTCGGCCGGGTTCCTGGCTGTGGGCCTCGCCCGGACCGGCCGGCGGCCGGTCGCGGTGGTGACGACCAGCGGCACTGCGGTCGCGAACCTGCACCCCGCTGTGCTGGAGGCGGCCCACGCCGGCGTGCCGCTGGTGCTGCTCACCGCCGACCGGCCGGCCCGGCTGCGGGGCAGCAACGCCAACCAGACGACCGAGCAGGCGGGCATCTTCGGGGCCGCCGTGCGGCTGGCGGCCGACCTGCCGCCCGGCTACCCCGGCAGCGGGGTGGCCGAGCGTCGGCAGGTGGTGGCATGGCGGTCGCTGGCGGCCCGCGCCGCCTGGACCGCCCTGGGTCGGCTCGGCGGGCGGCCCGGGCCGGTCCATCTGAACCTCCAGGTCGAGGAGCCGTTGGTCCCCGACGTCTCGGACGGGTGGGGAACGCCGCTGGACGGCGCCCTCGACGGCGGGCCGTGGACCGCACCGGGCGACCGCTCACCGTGCCAGGCCACCCCCGTCAACCCGGACCTGCGCACGGTGGTGGTCGCGGGCGACGACGCCGGCCCACCCGCCCGGATCCTCGCCGAGACGGCCGGCTGGCCGCTGCTGGCCGAGCCCACCAGCGGCTCGCGGACCGGCGACCACGTCGTGCGCACCTACCGGCTGCTGCTGGCCGACGAGGAGCTGGCGGGCCGGATCCAGCAGGTCGTCGTCTTCGGGCATCCGACGCTGTCCCGGCCGGTGACCCGGCTGCTGAGCCGCGACGACGTCGAGATGGTGGCGGTGCGCGGCCCCTCGGGGTGGACCGATCCCGGCCACCAGGTGCACGTCGTCGCCGACGCCGTCGAGCTGGGGGGCGCCCGCCCCGACTGGTTCGTCAGCGACGTGGCCCCGCAGCCGCCGGCGCCCACCCCGTGGCTCGACGAGTGGCAGGCGCGGGACCGCGCGCTGTCCCGCCGGCTCGACGTCCTGCTCGCCGACCGGGGGGCGCTGACCCCGCACCAGGTGGCCGGGGCCGTGAGCGCGGCACTGCCACCGGGTGGGCTGCTGTTCGTCGGCGCGTCCAACCCGGTCCGGGACCTCGACCTGATGGTGGCGCCGTACGCCGTGGGGGACCGGCGGCTGGTGGTCGGCAATCGGGGTCTCGCCGGGATCGACGGGTCGGTCTCCAGCGCTGTCGGGGCGGCGCTGGGGCGACCGCACAGCACCCGCGCGATCGCGCTGGTGGGCGATGTCACGTTCCTGCACGACAGCAACGGTCTGGTGCTCGGACCCGAGGAGGAGCGGCCCGACCTGACGGTGGTGGTGGTCAACGACGACGGCGGCTCGATCTTCGCATCGCTCGAGCAGGGCGGGCCGCAGCACGCCGGTGCCTACGACCGGTTGTTCGGGACGCCCCATCGCGTCGACCTCGCGGCCCTGTGCGCGGCGACCCGGACGCCGCACTGGCGGGTCGGCTCGCTGCCCGAGCTGCGGCACGCGCTGAGCAGCCCCGCCGGTGGCATCGAGGTGGTGGAGGCGACGGTGCGGCGAGACGACCGGCGCGACCTGGACGCCGCGATCCGCGCTCTGGTCGACGACCGGGGTGCCGGCTGAGCCACCCCACTGGTCGAGGCCGCCCTCGGCCTCGGCCCGCTCTCCCGGCTCGATCCGTGTCACCACCTGTCACACCCCCGGCGGGATCCCGACGGCCCCCGCGCGGGATGTGACCCGGGAGGCGGCGGGAAGGCTCGATACCCTGGGAATCCGGGGGGTGGCCGGCCCGGGGTTGAATGGGCGCGTGCACGTCGCCATCTCGCTCGCCGTCCTGGCCGTGGTCATCATCGGGGTCACGGTGGTGTGCCGCCGGCTCGACCTGCCGGCACCCATCGTCCTGGTGGTGATCGGGGCGGCGGGCTCGTTCCTGCCGTTCGTCCCGCAGGTGCAGCTGACCGCGGAGGTGGTGCTGGTCGGGCTGCTGCCGCCGCTGCTCTACTCGGCGGCGCTGCAGACCTCGCTGGTGGACTTCAACGCCAACCGTCGGGCCATCCTGCTGCTCTCCATCGGGCTCGTCGCGTTCACCACGGCGGGCGTGGCCGTGGTCGCCCACACCCTCGTGGACGGGCTGGGCTGGGCGGCGGCGTTCACGCTCGGCGCGGTGGTGGCGCCCCCGGACGCGGTCTCGGCCTCCGCGATCGCCCGCCGGATCGGGATCCCGCGACGGATCGTCACGGTTCTGGAGGGGGAGTCGCTGCTCAACGACGCGACCGCACTGGTCGCGTTCCGGACCGCGACCGGCGCGGCCGCGGCCACGGTCAGCATCGGGAGGGTCGGCTTCGACTTCGTGCTCGCGGCGGTGGCGGGGGTGGCGGTCGGGCTGCTGGTCTACGTCGTCATCGGCGGCGTCCGCCGCCGCGTGGACGACCCGGTCCTGGACACCAGCCTGTCCCTCGTCACCCCGTTCGTCGCCTACGTCGCTGCCGAGCAGCTGCACGGGTCGGGCGTGCTGGCGGTCGTCATCGCCGGGCTTCTGCTCGGCCACCGCGCGCCGGTGCTGCAGGGCGCCAGCTCGCGGATCGCGGAGCGGCTGAACTGGCGCACCGTGTCGTTCCTGCTCGAGAACGCCGTGTTCCTGCTGATCGGGCTGCAGGCCCGGTGGATCCTGGCCGACGTGGCCGCCCGGGGCGTCCCGCTGGCCACCGTGGTGACGCTGTGCCTCGGCACGCTGGTCGCCGTCGTGCTCCTGCGCCTGCTGTGGGTGTTCCCGGTCGGCCTGCTGCTGGTCCGCTCCGGCGAGGACCGGGAGACCGGCCAGCGGCCGACCTGGAAGCACACCGCGGTGGTCGGCTGGGCCGGCATGCGCGGGGTGGTGACGCTGGCCGCGGCGTTCGCGATCCCGCCGACGTTCGAGTTCCGCGAGACCCTCGTGCTCACCGCGCTGGTGGTCGCCGCGGGCACGTTGCTCCTGCAGGGGTCCACGCTGCCGTCGCTGGTGCGGTGGCTGCGGCTCTCGGCCCCCGACCCGCGCGAGGACGCGCTGGCCCGGGCGGCGCTGTTCGAGAAGGCGTCCCGCGCCGGCCTGGACCGGCTCGAGGAGCACGTCGGGGACGAGGACCCGTTCAACACCGTCGAGGCGCTGCGGACCCGCGCCTCGCAGCGCAACACCGCGGCCTGGGAGCGGCTCGGCGACACCCACCCCGACGACGAGACCCCGAGCCAGGCCTACGCACGGCTGCGACTGGAGATGCTCGACGCCGAGCGTGCGACGGTGCTCCGGGTCCGCAGCACCGGCGCGATCCCGCACGAGGTCGTCGAGGACGTGCTGGTCGCACTCGACGTCGAGGAGTCCATGCTCGACGCCCACCAGGCGCGGCTGGTGCGCCACGAGGACGCCGAGATGGTCAGCGGCGTCGCGGGCACGATCGCCGCCTGCGAGCACCTCCGGCTCGCGCCCCGCGACGCCTACTCCGAGTTCGCCGGGGTGTGCCAGGACTGCCTCGAGGAGGGCCGCACCGCCTGGGTCCACCTGCGCCGGTGCCTGACCTGCGGGCACATGGGCTGCTGCGACTCCTCCCCCCGGCGGCACGCCTCCGCGCACTTCGCCGTGACCGAGCACCCAGTGATGCGGTCCGCCGAGCCCGGGGAGGACTGGCGCTGGTGCTTCGTGGACGACCGGCTGGGCTAGGTTCCCCGGCATGAGGATCGTCAAGTTCGGCCACGCCTGCGTCCGCCTGGAGCACGACGGCCAGGTGGTCGTGCTGGACCCGGGTGCGTTCACCGACCGCGAGGCGGTGGAGGGCGCGACCGCGGTGCTCATCACCCATGAGCACCCCGACCACCTCGACGTCGACCACCTCCGGGCGACCGGGGCGGCGGTCTACACCACCGAGGCGGTGCGGACGCTGGTGGCCGGGGTCGACCCCGGCCTGGCCGACCGGGTCCAGGTGGTCACCCCCGGCCAGTCGTTCGACGCCGGTCTGCCGGTGACCGCCGTCGGCGAGCTGCACGCCGTGATCCACCCCGAGCTGCCTCGGGTGGCCAACAGCGGCTTCCTGGTCGACGTCGGCGGGACCCGGGTCTACCATCCCGGCGACTCCCTCACGCCCCCCGGCGGCCCGGTGGACCTGCTGCTGCTGCCGGTGCACGCCCCCTGGAGCAAGTTCTCCGAGGTCCTCGACTTCGCCCGGCAGGTGGGGGCACCCCGGTCGGTCGCGGTCCACGACGGGCTGCTGAACGCCGCCGGGCTCGGGGTCCTGGAGCGGAACTTTGCCATGTTGCTGGCCGACGACCAGGACTATCGTCGGGTGGAGCCGGGCACCGACCTGCTGGGCTGAGCCGGTCGCCGGTCGCCGGTCGGGCTGCCGCTCGTCGCCCGGTCGTGCGGCGGTCAGCCGCCGAGCGAGTCCCGCACCGGCACGAACTTCGCCTGCGCCTCCGCGAGCTCCGACTCGGGGTCGGAGCCGGCCACGATGCCGCAGCCGGCGAACAGCCGCACCCGGGGACCGTCGAGCTCCGCGGAGCGCAGAGCGATGCCCCACTCGCCGTCGCCGCTGGCGTCCATCCAGCCCACCGGCCCGGCGTAGCGGCCGCGGTCCATCGCCTCGATCTCCTCGATCAGGGCGACGGCGCGGTCGGTGGGAGTGCCGCCGACGGCGGCCGACGGGTGCAGTGCGGCCGCCAGGTCCAGCGAGGTGCCCGCCGGCCCGGAGGCTCCGGCGCCGTCGCCGCCACCGGCGCCGCCACCGGCGCCGCCAGCGGGAGAGGGGGCGGCCACCCCGGCCACGTCGGTGGCCAGGTGCATCACGTTGGGCAGGTGCAGCACGAACGGCGCCTCGGGCACGTTCATCGACGAGCAGTGCGGCGCGAGGGCGTCCGCGACCGAGCGGACCGCGTACTCGTGCTCCTCGAGGTCCTTCGACGAGCGGGCCAGCGTCGCGGCGAGAGTGAGGTCGCGGGCGTCGTCCCCGGTACGGCGGATGGTGCCGGCCAGCACCCGCGAGGTGACCAGGCCGCGCTCCCGGCGCACCAGGATCTCCGGGGTGGCCCCGAACAGCCCGGCGACGTGGAAGGTCCAGCACGTCGGGTAGCCGGCGGCCAGCCGCTGCAACGGCCACCGGACGTCCACGTCGTCGGCCGCGGTGGCCAGCAGGTCGCGCGCCAGCACCACCTTCTCCAGCTCGCCGACGTCGATGCGGCGCACCGCCTCGGCGACCACGCCCTCCCAGGCGGTACCGCTCAGCGCACCGTCGCTGAAGGTCACGCCGCGGGGCGGCGACGGGGCCGCGGCAGCGACGAGGTCGGGCACCGCGGGGATGCTGGCCACGCCGGTGGTGGTCACCCAGGTGGTGTCCCCTCGGCGGCCGACGACCACCTCGGGCACCGCCAGCACGCTGTCCCCGGGGCTGTCGGCGAAGCCGAACGAGCCGAACCCGACCAGCCCGGTGCCCGGCTCGCCGACCTCGTCGCGGACCACGACGGTGCGGGTCAGGCGTGCCCACCAGTCCCGGGCCTCGGCGAAGCGTCCCGCACCGGCGGTGCGGCACAGCGCCGCGGTGCCCCACCCCACCAGGCCCTCGCCGCGGCGTACCCAGGCGGTGGTGTCCGGCCGGTCCGGCAGCAGGGAGAGCAGCGGACCGGGGTCCTGCACCCGGACGGTGCGCACCACCAAGGGGGCGACCTCGGTGCCCACCTCCGGTGCGGTGGCGGAGCTCTCGGTCACCTCCTCAGGGTACGGGCGGCTCGCAGGACCGCCCTAGGGTGGCCCCGTGACCCGTGCGCAGCTCGACAAGAGGCCCGCCGAGGTCGCCGCGATGTTCGACGCGGTGGCCCGGCGCTACGACCTGACCAACGACGTGCTGTCGCTGGGGCAGGACCGACGGTGGCGCCGGCTCGTGGTCGAGGCGGTCGACCCGCGCCCGGGCGAGCGGGTGCTCGACCTCGCCGCCGGCACCGGCACCTCCAGCCAGCCGTTCGCGGACCGAGGTGCCCTGGTCGTGCCGTGCGACTTCTCCCTCGGGATGCTGCGGGTCGGCAAGCGTGCCCGGCCGCAGCTCGGCTTCACCGCCGGCGACGGCACCCGGCTGCCGTTCGCCGACGACAGCTTCGACGCGGTCACGATCTCGTTCGGGCTGCGCAACGTCGTGGACCCGGACGCCGGGCTGCGCGAGCTGCTGCGGGTGACCCGACCCGGCGGCCGACTGGTGGTGTGCGAGTTCAGCCACCCGACGCTCGCGCCGTTCCGCACCGTCTACGTCGAGTACCTGATGCGGGCCCTGCCGACGCTGGCGCGCGCCGTCTCCTCCAGCCCGGACGCCTACGTCTACCTCGCCGACTCGATCCGCGCGTGGCCCGACCAGGCCGCTCTGGCGGAGCGGATTGCGGCAGCCGGGTGGGCGGCGCCCCGCTGGCGCAACCTGTCGGGCGGGATCGTGGCGCTGCACCACGCCACCGCCTGAGGCGGAGCGGGCCGGAGTCGCGGGCCAGGTGTCCCGGGCCCAGGTCGCAGGATGTGACCCCGGCCTCTAGACTGCCGTCGCACCAGCGTTCGTGAAGGTTTTCACAAGGTCACATGTGACCGTCACCTGCGAGACGAGAGGCCCAGCGATGACGCGCACCAGCGCCGACCTGAGGCAGGCCGACGTCATCGTGGTCGGTGCCGGTCCGGCCGGGGCCAGCGCCGCCTACCACCTGGCCGAGGCCGGCGTCGACGTGCTGCTCCTGGAGAAGCAGTCGTTCCCCCGCGACAAGATCTGCGGCGACGGGCTGACCCCGCGCGCGGTCCGCCACCTGGTGGCGATGGGCATCGACGTCGACGGGCCGGGCTGGCAGCGCAACCACGGCCTCCGCATCGTCGGCGCCGGCCACCGGCTGGAGCTGCCCTGGCCCGACCTCG
The DNA here is from genome assembly GCA_963781695.1 of uncultured Actinomycetota bacterium. Lineage (GTDB taxonomy): Bacteria > Actinomycetota > Actinomycetes > Propionibacteriales > Nocardioidaceae > Nocardioides_B. The sequence goes on along the minus strand of CAWAGE010000001.1, from coordinate 187,843 downwards.
CGGCGTTCCCTCCCTACGGCCTGGTCCGGTCCAGGATGGACCTCGACGAGATCCTGGCCCGGCATGCGCAGAAGGCCGGCGCCCGACTGATGGAGCGCACCGTGGTGACCGGGCCGGTCGTCGAGGAGCGCACCGGCCGGGTCAGTGGGGTGCGGGCGCGCCCGGTGGACGACCGCGGCCGCCGGGTGGGCGAGGAGGAGACCTACACCGCGCCGGTGGTGATCGCCTGCGACGGGGCCTCGGCGAGGCTGGCGACCGCGCTGGGCCTTCAGCGCCGCGAGAACCGCCCGATGGGGGTGGCGGTCCGCGCCTACTACGAGACACCGCGCCACGACGACCCGTGGATGGAGTCCTGGCTTGAGCTGTGGGACGGCGAGCCGGGCCGGTCCGACCTGCTGCCCGGCTACGGCTGGATCTTCGGCCTCGGCGACGGCACCGCCAACGTCGGGCTGGGTATCCTGAACACCTCGAAGGCGTTCGGCCACGTGGACTACAAGGACGTGCTGCGCCGCTGGCTGGCCCAGACGCCGGCGGAGTGGGGCTTCCGCGAGGAGAACCTGGTCGGCCGGATCAGCTCGGCGGCGCTGCCCATGGGCTTCAACCGCAAGCCGCACTACACCCGCGGCGTGCTGCTCTCCGGCGACTCCGGCGGGATGGTGAACCCGTTCAACGGCGAGGGCATCGACTACGCCTTGGAGTCGGGTCACCTGGCCGCCGAGACCGTCGTGCAGGCGCTGGCCCGTCCACAGGGGCCGGCCCGTGAGCAGGTCCTGCACGGCTACGCCACCGCTCTCGACGCGGCGTACGGCGGGTACTTCACGCTCGGCCGCGTGTTCGCCAAGATGATCGGCAACCCGACCTTCATGAAACAGGCCACCCGCTACGGCCTGCCGCGCACCAGCCTGATGAGGTTCACCCTCAAGCTGATGGCCAACCTCACCGAGCCGCACGGCGGCGATGTGTCGGACCGGGTCATCAACGCGCTGGCCCGCGTGGCCCCGGCGGCCTGAGCCGCCCGGGGTCGAGGACCGACCAGCACCAGCACGGACAGCAGCACTGACAGCAGCACGAGAGGAGGGACGAGACGGTGGAGCTCTACACGCCGGTGCTCGCACTCGGGATCCTCGCGGCCGGGTTCGCGGTGTTCTCGGTGGTGATCAGCACCATGACCGGCCCGAGGCGCTACAACCGCTCCAAGCTCGACTCCTACGAGTGCGGCATCGAGCCGACCCCGCAGGCGCTGGGCGGCGGCAGGTTCCCGGTGAAGTACTACATCACCGCGATGATGTTCATCGTCTTCGACATCGAGATCGTCTTCCTGTACCCGTGGGCGGTCTACTTCGAGTCGATGCGGCTGTTCGGCCTGGTCGAGATGGTGGTGTTCATCCTCACCGTGTTCGTCGCCTACGCCTATGTCTGGCGCCGCGGCGGGCTGGAATGGGACTGAGGGGATAACCGATGGGACTCGAGGAGAAGCTGCCTGCCGGCGTGCTGCTGACCACCGTCGAGGGGGTCGCCGGCTACATGCGCAAGGCGTCCTTCTGGCCGGCCACGTTCGGCCTCGCCTGCTGCGCCATCGAGATGATGACGTCCGGAGGGCCGCGCTACGACCTGGCGCGGTACGGCATGGAGGTGTTCCGGGCCTCGCCCCGGCAGGCCGACCTGATGATCGTCGCCGGCCGGGTCAGCCAGAAGATGGCACCGGTGCTGCGCCAGATCTACGACCAGATGGCCGCCCCGAAGTACGTCCTGGCGATGGGGGTCTGTGCCAGCTCCGGCGGCATGTTCAACAACTACGCGATCCTGCAGGGCGTCGACCACGTGGTCCCGGTCGACATGTACCTGCCCGGCTGCCCGCCGCGCCCGGAGATGCTGATCGACGCCATCCTCAAGCTCCACGACCAGGTCCAGTCCACCAAGCTGGGGGTGAACCGGCGCGACCAGATCGAGGAGCAGGAGACCGCGGCGCTGTCGGCGGCGCCGACCTCGTCCATGAAGGGCCTGCTGCGATGAGCCCGGAGCACCGCGACAAGCGTCCCGAGGACTTCCGGGAGGTCACCTCGGGCACCGAGTCCGACGCCACCGACCGGGCCGAGGAGAACCGGCTGCCGGCCGACCCCGACCAGCTCCAGCCCGAGGTGGTCGGCGTCCGGCACGGCATGTTCGGGGTGGCCGGCAGCGGCGACACCACCGGCTACGGCGGCCTGGTGCGGCCGGTCGCGATGCCGGGCGGGACCGCGCGCCCCTACGGCGGCTGGTTCGACGAGGCCGCCGACGAGCTGCTGACGGCGCTGCGCACCGACGGGATCGAGAGCGCGCTGGAGAAGGTCGTCGTGCACCGGGGGGAGATCACCTTCCTCGTCCGCCGGGCAGAGCTGGCCGCGGTGGCCCGGCTGCTGCGGGACAGCGAGCAGCTCCGCTTCGAGTTCTGCTCCGGAGTCTCGGGGGTGCACTACCCCGACGACCGGGGTCGCGAGCTGCACGCCGTCTACCACCTGCTGTCGATGACCCACAACCGCCGGATCCGGCTCGAGGTGACCTGCCCCGACGCCGACCCGCACATCCCGTCGGTGGTCGCGGTCTACCCCACCAACGACTGGCACGAGCGCGAGACCTACGACTTCTTCGGCATCATCTTCGACGGGCACCCGGCCCTGACCCGCATCGAGATGCCGGACGACTGGCCGGGCCACCCGCAGCGCAAGGACTACCCCCTCGGAGGGATCCCCGTGGAGTACAAGGGCGCCACCATCCCGCCGCCGGACACCCGGAGGTCCTACAGCTGATGAGCGCCACCACCTCCGGGACGCCCGGCGCCGGCACCGGTGCCCAGTCGGACCCGTACGCCACCACCGCCGACACCTCCGCGGGCCGGGTCTTCACCGTCACCGGCCAGGACTGGGACACCGTCGTGCAGGGCATCGGCGAGTCGGCCGACGACGCGACCGAGGACCACATCGTGGTCAACATGGGCCCGCAGCACCCGTCCACCCACGGCGTGCTCCGGCTGATCCTCGAGCTGGAGGGTGAGACGGTCACCGAGGCCCGGTGCGGCATCGGCTACCTCCACACCGGCATCGAGAAGAACATGGAGTACCGCTCCTGGGTGCAGGGCGTCACCTTCTGCACCCGGATGGACTACCTGTCCCCGTTCTACAACGAGGCGACCTACTGCCTCGGGGTCGAGCGGCTGCTCGACATCGAGGACGACATCCCCGAGAAGGCCCGCGTGATGCGGGTGCTGCTGATGGAGCTCAACCGGATCTCCTCGCACCTGGTGGCCATCGCCACCGGCGGGATGGAGATCGGTGCGCTGACGGTGATGACGATCGGCTTCCGTGAGCGGGAGATGGTGCTCGACCTGTTCGAGCTGATCACGGGCCTGCGGATGAACCACGCCTTCATCCGCCCCGGTGGGGTGGCCCAGGACATGCCGCCCGGGGCGCTGGACCAGATCCGCGACTTCGCGGCCCTGATGAAGAAGCGGCTGCCGGAGTACGCCGCGCTCTGCAACGCCAACCCGATCTTCCGGGGGCGGTTGGAGGGGGTCGGCCACCTCGACCTGGCCGGCTGCCTGGCGCTGGGGATCAGCGGGCCGGTGCTGCGCTCGACCGGCTACGCCTGGGACCTGCGCAAGACCCAGCCCTACAGCGGCTACGAGGAGTACGACTTCGAGGTGCAGACCTGGGACACCGCCGACGCCTACGGTCGGTTCCGGATCCGGCTCAACGAGATGTGGGAGTCGCTGCGCATCGTCGAGCAGTGCGCCGACCGGCTCGCCGGGCTCGAGGGCGCACCGGTGATGGTGGGCGACAAGAAGATCGCCTGGCCCAGCCAGCTCGCGGTCGGTGCCGACGGGATGGGCAACAGCCTGGACCACATCCGGCACATCATGGGGGAGTCGATGGAGGCCCTGATCCACCACTTCAAGCTGGTCACGGAGGGGTTCCGGGTGCCGACGGGGCAGGCCTACGTGCCGGTCGAGTCACCGCGCGGCGAGCTCGGCGCGCACGTGGTCTCCGACGGCGGCACCCGGCCGTTCCGCGCGCACTTCCGGGACCCGTCGTTCACGAACCTGCAGGCGACCTCGGTGATGAGCGAGGGCGGCATGGTCGCCGACGTCATCGTCGCGATCGCCTCGATCGACCCGGTGATGGGAGGGGTGGACCGATGAGCGAGCGCGTCTCGAGCACCGGAGTCTCGACCACCGGGGTCCCGGCAGGCTCGACCACCCGGGAGCAGCCGCTCGACGAGACCACGCTGGCCGAGCTGGTCGAGATCACCCGCCGCTACCCGAAGCCGCGCTCGGCGCTGCTGCCCATGCTGCACCTGGTGCAGAGCGTGGAGGGGCGGGTCACCTCCCGCGGCATCGAGGCGTGCGCGAACATCCTGGGCATCTCCGCCGCCGAGGTGTCCGGGGTGGCGACCTTCTACACGATGTACAAGCGCCGCCCGGTCGGTACCTACCACGTGGGGGTCTGCACCAACACGCTGTGCGCGGTGATGGGGGGCGACCTGATCTTCGAGCGCCTCAAGGAGCACCTCGACGTCGGCAACGACGAGACCACCCCCGAGGACGCCTCGGCGGAGACGGTCACCCTGGAGCACCTGGAGTGCAACGCGGCCTGCGACTACGCGCCGGTGATGATGGTCAACTGGGAGTTCATGGACAACCAGACCCCGGAGTCGGCGGTCCGGCTGGTCGACGACCTCCGTGAGGGCCGGGAGGTCAGGTCCACCCGCGGCCCGCGGATCTGCACCTGGCGCGAGGCCGAGCGGGTGCTGGCCGGCTTCCCCGACGACCGCGCCGACGAGGGACCGGCCGCCGGACCGGCCACGCTGGCCGGCCTGCGGATCGCCCGGGAGCACGGCTGGGTCGCACCGCGCCCCGACGCCGAGGAGCACGACGGCCGCACCGGTGACGCCGGCGGCGCCGCCGGCCGCAGTGGGCTAGAGGCACAGACCGCCATGGGACGAGCCCCCTCCGAGAGCGCGGTGGCGGACTCCGAGGCCGAGACCGTGGGCGAGGACGCCGGTGGCGAGGATGCTGGCCGCGAGGACGGCGGCACCGGCGACAACGAGGGAGGCAAGGCCTGATGGTCGACATGCTCACACCCGTGCTCTCCGACGCCTGGGACACCGACCGGCCCTGGACGCTGGAGTCCTACACCGACGCCGGTGGGTACGCCGCGCTGCGGACCGCCTTCGCCATGTCCCAGGACGACGTGATCGCCCTGGTCAAGGACTCCGGGCTGCGCGGCCGCGGCGGCGCGGGCTTCCCCACCGGCATGAAGTGGGGCTTCATCCCGCAGGACGACGGCAAGCCGCACTACCTGGTGGTCAACGCCGACGAGTCCGAGCCGGGCACCTGCAAGGACGTCCCGCTGATGATGGCGACCCCTCACACCCTCGTCGAGGGCGTGATCCTGACCTGCTACGCCATCCGGGCGAACCACGCCTTCATCTACGTGCGCGGCGAGGTGCTGCACGTCGTGCGTCGGCTGCAGGCCGCGGTCGCGGAGGCCTACCTGGCCGGTCATCTGGGCAGCGACATCCACGGGTCGGGCTTCGACCTGGAGGTCACCGTGCACGCCGGCGCCGGCGCCTACATCTGTGGGGAGGAGACGGCGCTGCTGGACTCTTTGGAGGGACGCCGCGGCCAACCCCGGCTGCGTCCGCCGTTCCCGGCGGTCGCGGGCCTCTACGCCGCGCCGACCGTCATCAACAACGCCGAGTCGATCGCCTCGGTGCCCAGCATCGTCCGCAACGGCGCCGACTGGTTCGGGTCGATGGGCTCGGAGAAGAGCAAGGGCATGACGCTCTACTCGCTGTCGGGCCATGTGCGGAACCCCGGCCAGTTCGAGGCGCCGCTGGGCATCACGCTGCGCCAGCTGCTGGAGCTGTCCGGGGGCGTGCGGGAGGGTCACGAGCTGAAGTTCTGGACCCCCGGCGGCTCCTCCACGCCGCTGCTCACCGCCGACCACCTCGACGTGCCGCTGGACTACGAGGGGGTCGCCGCGGCCGGGTCGATGCTCGGCACCAAGGCGCTGCAGGTCTTCGACGAGACCACCTGCGTGGTGCGGGCGGTGCTGCGCTGGACCGAGTTCTACAAGCACGAGTCCTGCGGCAAGTGCACACCCTGCCGCGAGGGCACCTGGTGGCTGGTGCAGACCCTGGCTCGCCTGGAGCAGGGACGCGGAGAGATGAGGGACCTCGAGCAGCTCCTGGACCAGTGCGACAACATCCTGGGCCGGTCGTTCTGCGCCCTCGGGGACGGGGCGGTCAGCCCCATCACCTCCTCCATCCAGTACTTCCGGCAGGAGTACATCGACCACGTCGAGCAGGGCGGCTGCCCCTTCGACCCTGCTCGGTCCACCCTGTTCGAGCCTGTGGAGGCCCTCGCATGACCGTCTCGACGAGCCCGGCCGGCCGGCCCGGAGGCCCGGCCAGCGTCGCGAAGGCCGACCTGGTCACGCTCAGCATCGACGACATCGAGGTGAGCGTGCCCAAGGGCACGCTGGTGATCCGCGCCGCCGAGCAGGTGGGCATCTCGATCCCGCGGTTCTGCGACCACCCGCTGCTCGAGCCGGTCGGCGCCTGTCGGCAGTGCCTGGTCGAGGTGGCGATGCCGGACCGCGACGGCAACGTCAAGACCATGATGGGCCCGCCCGGCCGGGTGAAGCCGCAGGCGTCCTGCACGCTGACGGTCGCCGAGGGGATGGTCGTCAACACCCAGGTCTCCTCCCCGATCGCCGACAAGGCGCAGCAGGGCGTGATGGAGGCGCTGCTGATCAACCACCCGCTGGACTGCCCGGTCTGCGACAAGGGCGGCGAGTGCCCGCTGCAGAACCAGGCGATGTCGAACGGCCGCGGCGAGTCCCGGTTCACCGAGACCAAGCGGACCTACCCCAAGCCGATCAGCATCTCCGCGCAAGTGCTGCTCGACCGGGAGCGCTGCGTGCTCTGCGCCCGGTGCACCCGGTTCTCCGAGCAGATCGCCGGCGACCCGTTCATCACGCTGATCGAGCGCGGTGCGCTGCAGCAGGTCGGCATCTACGAGAAGGAGCCGTTCGAGTCCTACTTCTCGGGCAACACCATCCAGATCTGCCCCGTCGGCGCGCTGACCTCCGCGTCCTACCGGTTCCGGGCGCGGCCCTTCGACCTGGTCTCGACCCCGTCGGTGGCCGAGCACGACGCCGGCGGGGCCGCGATCCGCGTCGACCACCGGCGCGGCCGGGTGGTGCGCCGACTCTCCGGCAACGACCCGGAGGTCAACGAGGAGTGGATCACCGACAAGGACCGCTTCGGCTTCGGGTACGCCGTGGCCCAGGACCGGCTCACCCACCCGCAGGTGCGTGAGCCCGACACCGGAGCGCTGCGCGCGGCGTCGTGGCCGGAGGCCCTCGCCGTCGCCGCCCGCGGGCTGCGGGCGGCCGCCGACGCCGGCGGGGTCGGGGTGCTCACCGGTGGCCGGCTCACGGTCGAGGACGCCTACGCCTACGCGAAGTTCGCGCGCGTCGCCCTCGGCAGCAACGACATCGACTTCCGGGCGCGCCCGCACACCGAGGAGGAGGCCGACTTCCTGGCCGGCAGCGTGGCCGGCCGGCCGGTCGAGGTCACCTACGCCTCGCTGGAGCGCGCCGGCGCGGTGCTGCTGGTCGGGCTGGAGCCCGAGGACGAGGCCGGCAACCTGTTCCTGCGGCTGCGCAAGGCCGCTGCGAAGGGCAGCACCCGGGTCTACTCCGTGGCGCCGTTCACCTCGCGCGGCCTGCAGAAGATGGCCGGCACCCTGCTGCGCGCCGCTCCCGGCGACGAGGTGCCCGTCGTGCAGGCCCTGGCCGAGGACCCCGACATCCTGCTCGACGCCGGCGACGTGATCCTGGTCGGGGAGCGCGCCGCGCTCACCCCGGGCCTGCTCACCGCGGTGGCCACGCTGGCCGGCACCACCGGGGCGAGGCTCGCCTGGGTGCCTCGGCGTGCCGGCGACCGCGGCGCGCTGGAGGCCGGTTGCCTGCCCACGCTGCTGCCGGGCGGGCGTCGGGTCAGTGACGCCTCCGCCCGCGTCGACCTCGGCGCCGTGTGGGGCGCGACCGTGCCCACCTCGCCCGGGCGCGACGGGGCGGCGATCCTCGCCGCCACCACCGCCGGCGAGCTCGGCGGCCTGGTCGTGGCCGGCGTGGACCCCGACGACCTCTCCGACCCGGCGGGAGCCCGACGTGCGCTGGAGAGCGCCGGTTTCGTGGTCAGCCTGGAGCTGCGGGCCGGTGCCGTGACCGAGCACGCCGACGTGGTGCTGCCGGTCGCCGCCCCGGCCGAGAAGGCCGGCTCGTTCGTGAACTGGGAGGGTCGGTGGCGCGGCTTCGGCAAGGTGCTGGGCGAGAGCCACGCCCTGCCCGACCTGCGGGTGCTGGCCGGGATCGCCGACGAGCTCGGCGTGGACCTCGGCGTGAGGACCACCGAGCAGGCCCGCGCCGAGCTCGACGAGATCGGCGGCTGGGAGCCGGGTGAGCCGGGCGACCGGCCTCGCGAGGGTCTCGACGGGCTCGACCAGCCGGGCACCGGCTCGACGGCCTCGACCACCGGGTTCCGGCTCGCGACCTGGAAGCAGCTGGTCGGCGACGGCCGGATGCTGGACGGCGACGCGGCGCTGCGGGCCACCGCCCGGCCGCCGGTGGTGCTGGTCTCCGGCGCGACGCTGACCGCTCTGGGCGTGGCGGTCGGGGACCTGGTCACGCTGACCGGTCCGGTCGGCTCGACGACGCTGCCGGTCGGGGTCGCGGACCTGCCGGACGGCGTGGTGTGGACGCCGACGACGTCGACCACGGCAGGCTGGGTCGGTAGCGAGGTGACCGTGGTGGGTCTGAGCGTCCCGGAGGTGGCAGAGGCATGAGCACGCTGATGGCCGGCGCCACGACCGCTGGACCCGCCGCCGGACCCACGGGTGCCCTGGTCTCGGCCGTCGACGACCTGTCGGCCTTCGGCCAGGACGCCTGGTGGCTGGTGATCGCCAAGGCAGTGGTGATCTTCGCGATCCTGGTCGTGCTGACGCTGTTCAACATCTGGCTCGAGCGCCGGGTGGTCGCCCGGATGCAGAACCGCATCGGCCCGAACATGCACGGTCCGTTCGGGCTGCTGCAGTCGCTGGCCGACGGTGTGAAGCTGGCGCTGAAGGAGGACATCATCCCGACGGCCGCCGACAAGGCGGTCTTCGTCCTGGCGCCGGTGCTCTCGGTGGTGCCGGCCTTCCTGGCGTTCTCCGTCATCCCGTTCGGGCCCGAGGCGCGCATCCCCTTCACCGACATCCGCACCCCGCTGCAGCTGACCGACATGCCCGTCGGGGTGCTGTTCATCTTCGCGATCGGCTCGATCGGCATCTACGGCATCGTGCTCGGCGGGTGGTCCAGCGGGTCGACGTACTCGCTGCTCGGCGGGCTCCGCAGCTCGGCGCAGATGATCTCCTACGAGGTCGCCATGGGGCTGGCGCTGGTCGCGGTCTTCCTCTACGCCGGCTCGCTGTCGACCTCGGAGATCGTCGCGGCCCAGGACCGGCTGTGGTTCGCGGTCAACCTGTTCCCGTCGTTCGTGATCTACATGATCGCGATGGTCGGGGAGACCAACCGGGCTCCGTTCGACCTTCCCGAGGCGGAGGGGGAGCTGGTCGGCGGGTTCCACACCGAGTACTCCTCGCTGAAGTTCGCGCTGTTCTTCCTCGCCGAGTACGTCAACATGGTCACCGTCTCCGCCCTCGCGACCACGCTGTTCCTCGGCGGCTGGCGCGCGCCGTGGCCGCTGTCGGCGGTCAACGACGGGATGTTCAACACCGGCTACTGGCCGTTCCTGTGGTTCATCGCGAAGGTGTTCGGGTTCATCTTCGTCTTCATCTGGCTGCGCGGCACGCTGCCCCGGCTGCGCTACGACCAGTTCATGAAGTTCGGCTGGAAGTACCTCATCCCCGGCGCGCTGCTGTGGATCGTGCTGGTCGCGACGATCCGGCTGGTCGGGCTCGAGGGCGGGGTGGACCGCCGGTACCTCGTCGTCGCGTTCGGGGTCCTGGCGCTGCTGGCGGTCGGGCTGTTCTTCGTCGGCGAGAAGGAGCCGGCCGAGCCCGGAGCCGGCGTGGGGGCCGGCGTGGGGGCCGGCGAGGAGGCCTTCGACGCGTTCGCGGGCGGCTACCCCGTCCCGCCGATGAGCTCTGCCGCCCAGTCGACCAGGCCGTCGACGGCCACCGAGTCGGCGCAGTCCAGCAACCTGACCACCGGGAAGCGTGAGTAGATGCCCACCCTCAAGGAACAGCTCTGGGACCCGGTCGCGGGTTTCGGCGTCACCTTCCGGACCATGTTCAGGAAGGTCGTCACCGAGGAGTACCCGAAGGAGAAGAAGCCGACGGCGCCGCGCTTCCACGGCCGGCACCAGCTGAACCGGTGGCCCGATGGCCTCGAGAAGTGCATCGGCTGCGAGCTGTGCGCGTGGGCCTGCCCCGCGGACGCGATCTACGTCGAGGGCGCCTCGAACACGCAGGGGGAGCGGTACTCCCCGGGCGAGCGGTACGGCCGCGTCTACCAGATCAACTACCTGCGCTGCATCCTGTGCGGGCTGTGCATCGAGGCCTGCCCCACCCGGGCGCTGACGATGACCAACGAGTACGAGCTCGCCGACAACAACCGTGCCGACCTGATCTACGAGAAGTCGGACCTGCTCGCGCCGCTGCTGCCGGGCATGGAGCTGCCGCCGCACGACCTGCAGCTCGGGGACGACGAGAGCGACTACTACCGTGGCGACTTCTCGCCCCGATCAGCCGACGACCGGGCCGCCGACAGCCGGTCCGCCGAGAGCGAGGGCTGAGCCGTGGTCGCCTTCTGGATCCTGGCGCCGATCATGGTCGCCGCCGCCCTCGGCATCCTGTTCGCCCGCAAGGCGGTGCACTCGGCGCTGCTGCTGGCCGTGGTGATGATCAGTCTCGCCGTGCTCTACGCGGTCCAGGACGCGCCGTTCCTGTTCGTGGTGCAGATCATCGTCTACACCGGCGCCATCTTGATGCTGTTCCTGTTCGTGCTGATGCTGGTCGGGGTCGACGCCTCGGACTCGGTCGTCGAGACCATCCGCGGGCAGCGCGTGATGGCCGTGGTCACCGGGCTGCTGTTCGGGCTCGTGCTGGTGCTCGGGGTCGGGCAGGTGACGATCGGCGTGGTGACCGGTCTGGACACCGCGAACGCGGACGGCAACGTCCAAGGACTCGCCGCTCTGCTGTTCTCCACCTACGTCTTCGCCTTCGAGACCACCAGCGCGCTGCTGATCACCGCCGCCATCGGCGCCATGGTGCTCGCGCACCGGGAGCGGCTGGTCCCCAAGCTGACCCAGGCCGACCGGGCGGCCGCGCGGATGCGCGACTACGCCGACCACGGCACCCAGCTGGGACCGCTGCCCGCGCCCGGCGTGTTCGCCCGCCACAACGCCGTCGACACCCCGGCGCTGCTCCCCGACGGCACGCCCTCGGAGATCTCGGTGTCGCGGATGTTCACCGTGCGCGGTGGGGTGCGCACCGCGCCGGCCGCCGAGGTCGACCGGGTCGTCCGGGAGATCGGCGACGGCACCGATCCCGGTCCTGGGCCGGGCGCCGACCCGCACGAGAGGAGCGACCGGGCATGAGCGCGTCCCCCTTCCTGGTGCTCTCGGCCATCCTGTTCACCATCGGCTGCGTCGGGGTGCTGACCCGGCGCAACGCGATCGTGGTGTTCATGTGCGTCGAGCTGATGCTGAACGCCTCCAACCTCGCCCTGGTCACGTTCGCGCGCGTCCACGGCAACCTCGACGGCCAGGTCGCCGCCTTCTTCGTGATGGTGGTGGCCGCTGCCGAGGTCGTGGTCGGGCTGGCCATCATCATGACCATCTTCCGCACCCGTCGTTCGGCCTCGGTCGACGACGCGAGCCTGCTGAAGTACTGAGGAGCCCTCGTTGATGTCCGTGACCCTGGCCGAGTCCGCCCCCGTGGTGGCCCCCGTCGCCGCCGACGGCGTGCTCTCGCTGCTCTGGCTGGTCGTCGCGCTGCCGGCCGCCGGTGCGCTGGTGATCCTGCTGCTCGGCAACCGGCGGACCTCGTCGTGGGCGCACCTGCTCGGCTGCGCGACCGTCATCGGCTCGTTCGTGCTCAGCCTGCTCGCCTTCGTCGCGCTGCTGGGCCGCGGTGAGGAGGAGCGCCAGGTGGGGCTGACGCTCTACACCTGGATCGAGGGCGGCGGGTTCAGCGCCGACCTCGGCCTGCTCTACGACCCGCTCTCCGCGCTGTTCCTGCTGCTGATCACCGGGGTCGGGTCGCTGATCCACGTCTACTCGGTCGGCTACATGGCCCACGACGAGCGTCGGGCCCGGTTCTTCGGCTACCTCAACCTGTTCGTCGCGGCGATGCTGACGCTGGTGCTGGCCGACAACTACCTCGGGGTGTTCCTCGGCTGGGAGGGGGTCGGGCTGGCGTCCTACCTGCTGATCGGCTTCTGGCAGCACAAGACGTCGGCGGCGGTCGCGGCCAAGAAGGCCTTCGTCGTCAACCGGGTCGGTGACCTGGGCATGGCGCTGGGCACGATGCTGACCTTCGCCACCTTCGGCACGGTGGCCTTCGCCGGAGTCTCCGCAGCGGCCGACCAGGCGTCGCCGACCACCATGACGCTGCTCGGGCTGCTGTTCCTGCTCGCCGCCTGCGGCAAGTCGGCGCAGGTGCCGTTGCAGTCCTGGCTGCTGGACGCGATGGAGGGCCCCACCCCCGTCTCGGCGCTGATCCACGCCGCGACCATGGTCACCGCGGGCGTCTACCTGGTGGTCCGGTCGAGCTTCATCTACGACTACAGCGAGGCGGCACAGACCGCCGTCGTCGTCGTGGGGACCGTCACGCTGCTGTGGGGTGCGGTCATCGGCTGCGCCAAGGACGACATCAAGAAGGTCCTGGCCGGCTCGACGATGAGCCAGATCGGCTACATGATGCTCGCCGCGGGGCTCGGCCCGGCCGGCTACGCGTTCGCGATCTTCCACCTGCTGACCCACGGCTTCTTCAAGGCCAACATGTTCCTGGGCGCCGGATCGGTGATGCACGCGATGGACGACGACGTGGACATGCGGCACTACGGTGCCCTGTCCAAGGCGCTCCCGGTCACGTTCGGGACGTTCGCGCTGGGCTACCTCGCGATCATCGGGGTGCCACCGTTCGCCGGGTTCTGGTCCAAGGACAAGATCATCGAGGCGGCGTTCGGCCACAACGTCCTGGTCGGAACGGCGGCGCTGGTCGGTGCCGGCGTCACGGCCTTCTACATGACCCGCCTGATGCTGATGACCTATCTCGGCCGGCGGCGGTGGGAGAAGGGCGTCCACCCGCACGAGTCGCCGGCGGTCATGACCGGGCCGCTGGTGGTGCTCGCCGCGCTGTCGGCGCTCGGCGGGCTGCTGACGCTGGGCGGATGGATCGTCGGGTGGCTCGAGCCGGTGGTCGGCCCCGAGGTGGTCCACGAGCTGCCCGTGCCCGCCTTCGTCGTCTCGCTGGCGGTGCTGGCCGTCGTGGCGGTGGGCGTCGCCGTCGCCTGGCTGACCGTCGGTCGCCAGGACGTGCCGCGGACCGCGCCCGCCGACGTCTCCTTCGTCACCCGCGCCGCGCGGGCCGACCTGTACGGTGACGCTGCCAACGAGGGCCTGCTGATGCGGCCCGGGGACCAGCTCGTGACCGGCCTGGTCCGCTTCGACGACACCGTCGTCGACCGGGGCGTCACCGGCGCGGGCGGCTCGTTCTCGTCGATGTCGACGGTGTTCCGCCGGCTGCAGACCGGCTTCGTGCGCTCCTACGCGCTCTCCGTGCTCGGGGGCGCCCTCGTGGTGCTGCTGGCACTGCTGGCGGTGGGGCTCGCATGAGCGGGCTCCTGCCGGCTGGTCCGTGCAACGACGTGATGGTGGTGTCCTCGTGAGCTTTCCCTGGTTGACCGTGACCATGCTGGTGCCGCTGGTCGGCGCCGTGGTCGTGGCCGTGCTGCCGAAGGGCGCCCGGCCGGCGCTGCCCAAGCTGGTGGCGTTCGGCGTCTCGCTGGGGACCCTCGGCCTCGTCGGCGGGATCGCGCTCGGGTTCGACCCCGGCGGAGCCCGGTTCCAGTTCACCGAGCAGCACGAGTGGATCCGGGTGGTCGGCGCGCACTACGCCCTGGGCGTCGACGGCATCGGGCTGACGCTGCTGCTGCTGACCGCCGTGATCGTCCCGGTGGTGGTCCTGGCGTCCTGGAACGACGGCGACGGCGGCCGGTGGAGCCCCCGGTCCTTCTTCGCCTGGATCCTGGCCCTGGAGGCGATCGCGATCGGCGCCTTCGCGGCCACCGACGTCTTCTTGTTCTACATGCTCTTCGAGGCCATCCTGTTCCCGGCGTACTTCCTGATCGGGGGGTTCGGCGGCGCGCGTCGCTCCTACGCGGCGGTCAAGTTCCTGATCTTCTCGCTGTTCGGCGGCCTGCTGATGCTCGCCTCCGTCGTCGGCCTGTACGTCGTCTCGGCCGACTCGCCGACCGGCCCCACCTACCTGCTCTCCGAGCTCAGCCAGCTCGAGATCGGCACCGCCACCGGGCGCTGGCTGTTCCTCGGGTTCTTCATCGCCTTCGCGATCAAGGCGCCGCTGGTGCCGCTCCACACCTGGCTGCCGGACGCCGCGGAGGAGGCGACCCCCGGCACGGCCGTGCTGATGGTCAGCATCCTGGACAAGATCGGCACCTTCGGGATGCTCCGGTTCTGCCTCGGGCTGTTCCCCGAGGCGTCTCGCTGGGCCACCCCCGTCGTCGTCGCGCTGGCCGTGGCCAGCGTGCTGTACGGCGGGCTCGCGGCCATCGGCCAGCGCAGCATCCCCCGCCTGATCGCCTACACCTCGGTCTCGCACTTCGGCTTCATCGTGCTCGGCATCTTCGTGATGAACAGCTACGGCCAGTCCGGCTCCACCCTCTACATGTTCAACCACGGACTCTCCACCGCCGCGCTGTTCCTGGTGACCGGCTTCCTGATCTCGCGGCGAGGGTCACGGCTCATCCCCGACTACGGCGGGGTCGAGAAGGTCGCGCCGGTGCTGGCCGGGATCTTCCTGGTGGCGGGGCTGTCCTCGCTCTCGCTGCCCGGGCTCGGCCCCTTCGTCTCGGAGTTCCTGGTGCTGCTGGGAGCCTTCGCCCACGGCTGGTGGTGGGGGACGGCGGCGGTGCTGGGCATCGTGCTGGCCGCCCTCTACATCCTGCTGATGTACCAGCGGACGATGACCGGTCCGACCCGGCCCGAGGTGGTCGGCATGCCGGACCTCAACGTCCGCGAGGTCAGCGCGCTGGCGCCGCTGCTGGTGCTGCTGGTGGTGCTCGGGTTCTTCCCGCGGCCGCTGACCTCGATCATCAACCCCGCCGTCGCCGACACCCTGCAGCAGGTGGGCGTGAAGGACCCCGTGCCCGCTGTCCCGGTGCAGGCGCAGGGTTCCGCCGGACAGGAGACCACCCCGTGAGCCTCGCCGCCGAGTTCGTCAAGCCCTCGATCGAGTACAGCCTGGTCGCGCCGCTGCTGGTGGTGTTCGGTGTCGCCCTGGTGGGAGTGCTGGTGGAGGCGTTCGTCGCCCGGCCCGCGCGCTACCTCGTGCAGACCGTGCTGTCGCTGGTCGGGGTGACCACGGCGCTCGTGGTGACGGTGCTCGTGGGCCTCGACCTGCCGGTCGCCCCCGGCGGCGCCGGACGTGGCCAGATCGCCGTCGCCGGTGCGATCGCCGTCGACGGTCCGACGGTGTTCCTGTGGGGCACGATCCTGTCCCTCTCGCTCACCAGCGTGCTGCTGTTCGCCGAGCGCACCCTCGAGGGCGGCGTGACCGCCTTCGCGGGGCAGGCCGCCGCGCTGCCCGGCACCTCGGCGGAGCGCGAGGCCTCGACCCGCGGGCTGGAGCACACCGAGGTGTTCCCGCTGATGATGTTCTCCATCGGCGGCATGATGCTGTTCCCGGCCTCGAACGACCTGCTGACGATGTTCGTCGCCCTCGAGGTGCTCTCGCTGCCGCTCTACCTGCTGTGCGGCCTGGCGCGCCGGCGCCGGCTGCTGTCGCAGGAAGCGGCGCTGAAGTACTTCATGCTCGGCGCCTTCAGCTCCGGGTTCTTCATCTACGGGATCGCGCTGACCTACGGCTACGCCGGGTCGATGAACTTCGCCGACATCTCCGAGGCGGTCTCGGGCCGCATCGGCGGCCAGGCGCTGCTGCTGGCCGGCATCGGCATGATCTCGGTCGGGCTGCTGTTCAAGGTGGGCGCGGCGCCGTTCCACTCCTGGACCCCCGACGTCTACCAAGGGGCCCCGACCGCGGTCACCGCGTTCATGTCGGCCTGCACCAAGGTCGCCGCCTTCGGCGCCCTGCTGCGGCTGTTCTATGTGGCCTTCGGCCCGGCCCGTTGGGACTGGACGGTGATGATGGGGATCATCGCGGTGCTGACCATGCTGGTCGGCTGCATCCTGGCCATCAGCCAGTCCGACATCAAGCGGATGCTCGCCTACTCCTCGATCGCCCACGCCGGCTTCCTGCTGGTGGGCTTCGTCGGGCTGCACCCGGTCGGCAACCTGGACGGGGACCGGCTGTCGTCGGTGCAGGCGGTGCTGTTCTACCTGGTCACGTACGGGTTCATGACGATCGGCTCCTTCGCGGTGGTGACGATGGTCCGCGACGCCGCCGGGGAGGCGACCCACCTCTCGCGGTGGTCCGGGCTCGGCAAGGAGTCGCCCCTCGTGGCGGGGGTGTTCGCGTTCTTCCTGCTCGGGATGGCGGGCATCCCGCTCACCTCCGGCTTCACCGGCAAGTGGGCGGTCTTCGCCGCCGCGGTGGCCGGCGGAGCATGGCCGCTGGTCGTCATCGGCGTCGTGCTGAGCGCCGTGGCGGCGTTCTTCTACCTGCGGGTGATCGTGCTGATGTTCTTCTCCGACCCGGTCGGGGAGGGACCGGTCGTCACGAACCCGAGCCTGGCCACCACCCTCGTCATCACCGTCGGGTTCGCGGCCACGGTCGTGCTGGGGATCTTCCCCGGACCGGTGCTCGACCTCGCGGCCTCCGCAGGCCAGTTCATCCGTTGACCCAGGCGCACGACAGGACACCCGAGATGACTCCCCCCGGCGCCGCCGACAGCGACCACGGCAACACCTCGCTGGCCCTTCCTGTCCTCGACGAGGACCTCGACCGGCGGCTGCGGGCCCAGCTGGCGAGGGTGGAGGAGCAGCTCGAGCGCGAGATCCGCAGCGAGGCGCCGTTCGTCACCGAGGCGGCCCGGCACCTGATGCACGCCGGGGGCAAGCGGTTCCGGCCCGCGCTGACGCTGCTGTGCGCCGAGACCGGCGACGCACAGCGCGAGGAGGTGATCACCTCGGCCTGCGTCGTCGAGCTGACCCACCTCGCCTCGCTGTACCACGACGACGTGATGGACGAGGCGCTGCTGCGACGCGGTGCCGAGTCGGCCAACGCCCGCTGGGACAACCACGTGGCGATCCTGACCGGGGACTTCCTGTTCTCCAAGTCCTCCGAGCTGACGTCGAGGCTGGGGGCGGAGGCGGTCCGCATCCAGGCCGAGACCTTCACCAAGCTCGTCGAGGGGCAGATCCTGGAGACGCTGGAGCCCGGGCCGGGCGAGGACGCGCTGGCGCACTACCTGCGGGTCGTGGAGGGGAAGACCGGGTCGCTGATCGCGACGTCGGCCCGCTACGGCGCCCGGTTCGCCGGAGCGCCGCCCGAGGTCGAGGCGGCCCTCACGGCGTACGGGGAGAAGGTGGGGATCGCCTTCCAGCTCTCCGACGACCTGCTCGACATCGCCTCGGAGTCGGCCGAGTCGGGCAAGACCCCCGGCACGGACCTGCGCGAGGGGGTGCCGACCCTGCCGGTGCTGATGGCGCAGCGCTCCACGGACCCCGCGGACGAGCGGCTGCTGAGCCTGTTGGCCGGCGACCTCACGCAGGACGGCCCGCACGCGGAGGCCCTGGCGCTGCTGCGCGGGCACCCGGCGATGGATGAGGCGCGCGCCTACGTGCTGCGGATCGCCACCGAGGCCCAGCAGCGCCTCGAAGTGCTGCCTGACGGACCGGTCCGCGACGCCTTGGACGCCTTCGCCGTGCTGGTGGCCACCCGGGGAGCCTGACCCGTCCGGCCGCCCCGGTGACCTGAGCCGGTGACCTGACCGGTGTTCCCCTCGTGACATGGCTGAAACTTCTGACATTATGACCTCATGGCCCAGGATGCACGGGTGTCGCTCGACGCGGTCCGCCGGTTCGCGGTGGATCGGGCGAGCCCGGTGCCGCTGTACTTCCAGGTCGCTCAGTTCCTGCAGCACGCGATCGAGGCCGGTGACATCCCGAACGGCACCCTGTTCGAGAACGAGATCCAGCTCGCCGCCGAGCTGGGCGTCTCGCGGCCCACGATGCGGCGTGCCATGGCGGACCTGGTCGACTCGGGGCTGGTGGTGCGTCGCCGGGGCGTCGGCACCAGGGTCGTGCAGCCGACGGTGCGTCGCCCGCTCGAGCTGACCAGCCTGCACGACGACCTTGCCGGGTCGGGCCAGGCGCCGACGACCACGGTGCTGGAGCTCGACGTCGTCGAGGCCGACGTGGAGCAGGCGACCGCCCTCGGGCTGAGCGTCGGGGCGCCGGTGCTCAAGCTGGTGCGCCTGCGCAGCGCGCTCGGCAGCCCCATCGCCAAGCTGACCAACTACCTCCCCGACACCGCAACGATCGACGCCGCCGACCTCGAGCAGCACGGCCTCTACGACCTGCTTCGCGCCCGCGGGGTGCAGCTGCACCGGGCCAGCCAGCAGGTGGGGGCCCGTCGGGCGACGCCGGCCGAGGCACGGCTGCTGGGGGAGCCGACGAACGCCGCACTCCTGACGATGCAGCGCACGGCCTTCGACGACCATGGCGTCGCCGTCGAGTTCGGCTCCCACATCTACGCCGCCAGCCGCTACAGCTTCACCCTGGACCTGCTGTCGCCCTGACCCGGTCGGCTCCTCCGGCCCGTGGAGAATGTCCTCACACATAAGAATGTTAGGACAACCCTTGACAGGTGACGCCCGTCACCGCGAGGCTAGGGCCCGTCGACACCGAGCCCGTGGCACGACAGCGGAGACCCCGCCCGAACGCCGCGATCCGCCTCGCCAGACCTGCCACCGGGTCGGTCGACCTTGTGCGACGGCGCCACCGGCGGTCCGCCCTGGCGTGGTCCAGCATCTCCCCGACGAAAGGAACAGCCCCATGAAGATGACCCGAGCCCGGCGAGGCAAGGTCGCGGTCCTCGCCGCGAGCCTGGCCATCCTGGCCTCCGCCTGCAGCGGCGGCGGCGCAACCAACGACAGCAGTGGCGGCAGCGAGGGCAGCGGCGGTGGCGACAGCTCCGGCTACACCATCGCCATGGTGACCCACGAGACCCCCGGCGACACGTTCTGGGACAAGATCAAGGCCGGCGCGCAGCAGGCCTCCAAGAACTACGGCGTCACCCTGAAGTACTCCAACGACCCGGAGCCCAGCAAGCAGGCGACGCTGATCCAGAACGCGGTGGACTCCAAGGTCGACGGCATCGCCACGACCCTGGCCACCCCCGACGCGCTGGCCGGCGCCGTCAAGGCGGCCCGCGGCAAGGACATCCCGGTCGTCGCCTTCAACTCCGGGATCGAGCAGTACCAGGAGGTCGGGGCCCAGATGTACTTCGGCTCCGACGAGAACATCGCCGGTGCCAGCGCCGGTGAGCGGATCGCCGCAGCCGGCGGCAAGAACCCGCTCTGCGTGATCCAGGCGGCCGGCTCCGTGGCCCTGGAGGCCCGCTGCGCCGGTGTCAAGAGCAAGGTGCCGAGCACCAAGAACATCCAGGTCAACGGAGCCGACGACTCGGCCGTGGTGTCCGCGCTGCAGGCCAAGCTCTCCCAGGACAAGTCGATCGACTACATCGTCACCCTCGGCGCCCCGATCGCGCTGGACGCGCTCAAGGCGATGGACTCGGCGGGCAGCGACGCCAAGCTGATCACCTTCGACCTGAACGCCGACGCGGCGCAGGCCATCAAGGACGGCAAGATCGAGTTCTCGATCGACCAGCAGCCCTACGTCCAGGGCTACATGGCCGTCACGGCGCTCTACCTCAACCTGAAGAACGGCAACGACATGGGTGGTGGCGGCCCGGTCCTGACCGGCCCGTCCTTCGTGGACGCCGACAACATCGACGTGATCCTTCCGTTCGCCAACAAGAACACCCGATAGCGGCCCCGCGGGAGGCCGCCCCGGCGGGGCGGCCTCCCGCGACCAACCTGGACCACGGAGGTCCCCATGAGTCAGACGTCTGAAAAGCCGACGGCCGGCGCGCATGCCGAGTCGTCGAACCGGGTCCAGGTCGGGCTGGTCAACCGGTTGCTGTCCCGCCCGGAGATCGGCGCCCTGGTGGCCGCGATCGCCATCGGCATCTTCTTCCTCATCGTGGCACCGGCGTTCCGGTCCGCGGACTCCCTGTTCACCGTGCTCTACCAGAGCTCCACGATCGGCATCGTCGCGGTCGCCGTCGGGATGCTGATGATCGGCGGCGAGTTCGACCTGTCGGCCGGTGTCATCGTCACCTCGAGCGGCCTGGTCAACGCCATGCTGTCCTACCAGCTCGGTCTGAACCTCTGGGTCGGTGCTGCCGTCTCCTTGGTCTTCGCACTCTCCATCGGGTTCCTCAACGGCTTCCTGGTCATGAAGACCGGCATCGCCAGCTTCCTGATCACGCTCGGCACGTTCTTCGTGCTGCAGGGCGTCAACCTGGGTGTCACCAAGCTCGTGACGGGCTCGGTGTCGACCCGGAACATCAACCAGATGGACGGCTACAACTCCCTGCACGCGATCTTCGCCTCCGACATCTCGATCGGCTCGATCAAGATCTCGGTGACGGTGCTGTGGTGGATCGCCTTCGTGGCGATCTCGACCTGGATCCTGCAGCGCACCAAGGTCGGCAACTGGATCTTCGCAGTGGGCGGCAACGCCGCCAGCGCCCGCGCCGTCGGCGTGCCCGTGCTGCTGGTCAAGGTGGGCCTGTTCATGACCGTCTCGTTCCTGGGCTGGTTCATGGGCATGCACACGCTCTACAACTTCAACACGCTGCAGGCCGGCAACGGCGTGGGCAACGAGTTCCTCTACATCATCGCCGCCGTCGTGGGCGGCACCCTGCTGACCGGCGGCTACGGCAACGCGGTCGGCGTGGCGATCGGGTCGTTCATCTTCGGCATGACGAACCTGTGCATCGTCTACGCGGGCTGGGACCCCAACTGGTTCCGCGCCTTCCTCGGCGTGATGCTGCTGCTCGCGGTCCTGGTCAACCTGTACGTCAAGAAGCTCTCGACCACCCGGAAGGTTGGCTAGCGATGACCGACACCCTGCACGAGCACGCCGATCCCGAGCTGCACAGGGGCGAGCCCCTCGTCGAGATGGTCGACGTGGGCAAGCGGTACGGCGCCATCCGCGCCCTGAAGGGGATCAACCTGACGGTCCGGGCGGGGGAGGTGACCGGGGTCCTGGGCGACAACGGTGCCGGCAAGTCGACCCTGATCAAGATCATCTCCGGCCTGCACCCGCACAACGAGGGCTCGCTGAAGGTCGACGGCAAGGAGGTGCACTTCTCCTCCCCGCGCGAGGCGCTGGACCACGGCATCGCCACCGTCTACCAGGACCTCGCGGTCGTCGGTCTGATGGAGGTGTGGCGCAACTTCTTCCTGGGCTCGGAGCTGACGGCCAGCAAGGCGCCGCTGTCGGGTCTGAAGGTCAAGGACATGAAGCGCATCGCCGACGAGGAGCTGCGCAAGATGGGGATCGTGGTCAAGGACATCGACCAGCCCATCGGCGAGCTGTCCGGCGGCCAGCGCCAGTGCGTCGCGATCGCTCGGGCGGTCTACTTCGGCGCCCGGGTGCTGATCCTCGACGAGCCGACCGCGGCGCTGGGGGTCAAGCAGTCCGGCGTCGTGCTGAAGTACACCGCCGCGGCCCGCGATGCCGGCCTCGGGGTGGTCTTCATCACCCACAACCCGCACCACGCCTACCTGGTGGCCGACCACTTCGTGATCCTGAAGCTCGGCCAGGCGGTCCTCGACAAGCGACGCGACGAGGTCCCGCTGGACGACCTGACCCGTCAGATGGCCGGTGGGGACGAGCTCACCGAGCTCTCGCACGAGCTCAAGCGATGACCGGCCAGCCACGAGGAGGAGCACTGCGATGACCGTTGCCGTCGCCCACCAGGTCTCCGCGACGAGCCGCAAGGCGTTGCAGGAGGCGCTGCGTGAGGCCCGCTGCCGAGGGACGGACCTGGCGGTCCTCCACGTCGTCGGCTCTATCGACGCCGACACCGAGGACGCCTACCGCGCCGGTGTGGCCGATGACATCGAGGCCGCGCTGTCCGGGCAGGAGCCCGTCACCTGGACGCTGCACCTGGCCACAGCGTCCTCGGACCTCGGTGCGGGGGTCATGAAGCTGGCCGATGAGGTCGGGGCGGACGTCCTGGTGATCGGTGCCCGCCGGCGCTCGCCGGTCGGCAAGGCGCTCATGGGCAGCGTCGCCCAGACCATCATCCTCGAGGCCGACATGCCCGTCCTCGTGGTCAAGTCGCCGTAAGCGCGGCCCTCAGGCCACGCTGAGCGCGGCAGGGGCCGGGAGCCCGGCACGCGGTGCCGGGCTCCCGCCCCTGGTCCTGCCTCACCCGCTCACCCGGTGAGCAGAACAGAATGTTAGGACATTTGCTTGACACGCGGTTCGGAGATCGGGTTGAATCGTAGACGTACCACTGGTGAGCGGGACCCGCAGCCGCGCAGGCCGGCGTACCGCACCAGTCGGCTCCACGAATCCTGACGGCACCACTGCCGTCCACCAGCCACGACGAGAGAGGGCTGTCCGTTGAGGACTATCGAGCACTGGGTGGCAGGCAAGGCCACCACCGGCAACAGCGACCGGACGGCGCCGGTCTACAACCCGGCGACCGGACTCCAGCAGGCGGAGGTGCTGCTCGGCTCCGTCCAGGACGTCGAGGCCGCGATCACCGCGGCCCGGGACGCCTTCCCGGAGTGGTCGCAGACCTCGGTCAGCAAGCGGGCCAAGATCCTGTTCGCCTTCCGCGAGCTCGTCAACGCCCACGCCCGGGAGATCGCCGAGCTGATCACCGACGAGCACGGCAAGGTGCTCTCCGACGCGATGGGAGAGGTCCAGCGAGGCCTGGAGGTCGTGGAGTTCGCCTGCGGCATCCCCTCGCTGCTCAAGGGTGACTTCTCCGACCAGGTCTCCACCGACGTCGACACCTACTCCTTCCGTGAGCCGCTCGGCGTGGTCGCCGGCATCACGCCGTTCAACTTCCCGGCCATGGTGCCGATGTGGATGTTCCCGGTCGCCATCGCCTGCGGGAACACGTTCGTGCTCAAGCCCAGCGAGCGGGACCCCTCGGCCTCGATGAAGATCGCCGAGCTGTGGCAGCAGGCCGGCCTCCCCGACGGCGTCTTCAACGTCGTGCACGGCGACAAGACCGCGGTCGACACCATCCTCGACTCGCCGCTGGTCGCCGCCGTCTCGTTCGTGGGCTCCACGCCGATCGCGAAGTACATCCACGAGCGCGGCACTGCCAGCGGCAAGCGGGTGCAGGCCCTCGGCGGCGCGAAGAACCACGCCATCATCCTCCCCGACGCCGATGTCGACTTCGCCGCGGACCACCTCGCGGCCGCCGCGTTCGGGTCCGCGGGCGAGCGCTGCATGGCCATCTCCGCGGCGGTGGCCGTCGGCTCCGCGGCGGACGCCCTCGTCGAGGCCGTCAACCAGCGCGCCCGGTCCGTCAAGGTGGGCTCCGGGCGGGACGCCGAGTCCGAGATGGGTCCGGTGGTCACCAAGCAGGCGCAGGAGCGGATCACCGGCCTGATCGGCACCGGCGAGAGCCAGGGCGCCGACATCACCGTCGACGGCCGCGGTCTGGTCGTGTCGGGTCACGAAGAGGGCTTCTTCGTCGGCCCCACGGTGATCGACAACGTCACCACCGACATGGACGTCTACCAGCAGGAGATCTTCGGGCCGGTGCTCTCCGTGGTCCGGGTCGACGACGTGGACGCCGCCATCGACCTGGTCAACTCCAACCCCTACGGGAACGGGACGGCCATCTTCACCAGCAGCGGGGAGTCGGCGCGCCGGTTCCAGCGCGGCGTCAACGTCGGCATGATCGGCATCAACGTCCCGGTCCCCGTGCCGATGGCGTTCTACTCCTTCGGCGGCTGGAAGGACTCCCTGTTCGGGGACAAGCACGTCCACGGTCCCGAGGGGGTCGGCTTCTACACCCGCGCCAAGGTCGTCACGGCGCGGTGGCCGCGTGCCAGCCACGCCAGCGACGCGAGCTACCACTTCCCGACCTCCAAGTGAGGTCCGCCCCGGACCGGCCCAGCCCGGTCCGGGGCGGGACCATCCGGCCGGCCACGCCGGCACGACCTACGAAGGCAGCGACATGAGCAACCTCTCCCAGCTCCGGCTCGGCACGGCGCCCGACTCCTGGGGCGTCTGGTTCGCGCAGGACCCGCACCAGGTCACCTGGGACGTCTACCTCGACGAGATCGCCCGGGTCGGCTACGTCTACACCGAGCTCGGCCCGCAGGGCTTCCTGCCCCAGGACCCCGAGCAGCTCAAGGACGAGCTGGCCAGCCGCGGGCTGACGGCCTGCGGCGGCACGGTGTTCGCCGGGCTGCACAAGGGTGCGGAGGCACTCGAGAAGGCAAAGGCCGACTTCGGTCGGGAGGCGGCGCTGCTCGCCGCGGTCGGCGCGGAGTACCTCGTCCACCTGCCCGAGCAGTACACCGACCAGCACACCGGCCAGGCCACCGAGGGGGCCGACATCGACCCGGAGCAGTGGAAGAACCTGGTCACCGGCACCGACGAGCTGGCTCGGTTCATCCTCGAGGAGCACGGCGTCAAGCTGGTGTTCCACCCCCACGCCGACACCCATGTCGACACCCAGGACCGGATCGAGCGGTTCCTTTCCGACACCGACGCCGAGCTGGTCAACCTGTGTCTGGACACCGGCCACGTGTCCTACTGCGACGGCGACAACATCGAGATCATCGAGCGCTTCCCCGAGCGGATCACCTACGTCCACCTCAAGTCGGTGGACCCGGTCGTGCGGGCCCGCGTGCTGGCCGAGAAGATCTCGCTGGCCGAGGCCGTCAAGCTCGGCGTGATGTGCGAGCCCCCCTACGGCGAGCCCGACATGCCGCCGCTGCTGGAGCGGCTGGGCCGACTGGACCGGGAGATCTTCGCGGTCATCGAGCAGGACCTCTACCCCGTCACCCCGGACGTCCCGCTGCCGATCGGGGCCCGCACCGCCGGCTACTACGTCGGCTGCGGCCTGGGCCCGGTCCGTCGCTGGCCGTACTGACCCACCGAGCCCCACCCCACCCCGCGGCCCCGCGCCGGCACACAGAGAGAAGACGACAATGCCACTCAAGGTCGGAGTCATCGGCACCGGCATGATCGGCCAGGACCACATCCGGCGGCTCACGCAGGTCGTGTCGGGGGCCGAGGTCGTCGCGGTCAGCGACGCCAACGAGGTGGTCGCGAAGGAGGTCGCCGGCCGGCTGCCGGCAGCCGCCGTGCACGTCACGGGCCAGGACCTGATCTCCGACCCCCAGGTGGAGGCCGTGATCGTCTGCTCCTGGGGTCCCACCCACGAGGAGTACGTCCTGGCCGCGCTGGCCGCCGGCAAGCCGGTGTTCTGCGAGAAGCCGCTGGCCACCACGACCGAGGCCTGCCGCAACATCATCGACGCCGAGGTCGACCACGGCTCTCGGCTGCTGCAGGTCGGCTTCATGCGCCGCTACGACTCGTCGTACCGGGCGCTGAAGAGCGTCATCGACTCCGGCGAGGTGGGGGCCCCGCTGATCTACTACTCCGGGCACCGCAACCCCTCGGTGCCGGCGCACTACACCAAGGACATGGCCATCGTGGACACCGCCGTCCACGACTTCGACGTGACCCGGTGGCTGCTCGGCGAGGAGCTGACCACGATCCGGGTGCTGGCGGCCAAGCCGAACAGCCTCGGCGGCGACCTGCAGGACCCGCTGCTGATGATCCTGGAGACGGAGTCCGGCGTGCTGGTCAACGTCGAGACGTCGGTCAACATCCGCTACGGCTACGACATCCGCGGCGAGGTCATCGGCGAGGAGGGCACCGCAGCCCTCGCCGAGCGCGGTCCGGTCGTGCTGCGCAAGGCCAACCGCGTCGGCGTCTCGGTCCCCGAGGACTGGCGAGAGCGGTTCATCGCGGCCTACGACGTCGAGTTCCAGGAGTGGATCGACGCCGTCACCGCCGGTCACGGCGCCACCGGCCCGAGCGCCTGGGACGGCTACGCCGCCCAGGTCGTCTGCGACGCCGGCGTGAAGGCGCTCTACAGCGGTGAGCGCGTGGACATCGAGCTCGGCGACAAGCCGGCGCTGTACCGCTGAGCGACCACCAGACAGCCACGGAAGGCAGGCCATGAAGATCGCGCTCGACCCCTACATGTTCCGCACCACCCCCTTGCTGGAGCTGCCGGCCCTGGTGGCCGACCTCGGCTTCGAGTACATCGAGCTCTCCCCGCGGGAGGACTTCACGCCGTTCTTCCTGCACCCCCGCGCCGACGACGGCACGGTCAAGGCGTTCAAGAAGGCGCTGGACGCCGCCGGCGTGAAGGTGGCCGCGCACCTGCCGCTGTACCGGTGGTCCGGGCCGGACGAGGACGAGCGCCAGGCGGCCGTCCGCTACTGGAAGCGGGCCATCGAGATGACGGTCGAGCTCGACTGCCACGTGATGAACTCGGAGTTCAACGGCCGCCCGGAGCAGGCCAGCCTCAGCGAGGGGATGTTCTGGCGGTCCATGGAGGAGCTGCTCCCGGTCTTCGAGCGCGAGGGCATGGAGCTGCGCCTCGAGCCGCATCCCGACGACTTCGTCGAGGAC
Source organism: uncultured Actinomycetota bacterium (assembly GCA_963781695.1). Lineage (GTDB taxonomy): Bacteria > Actinomycetota > Actinomycetes > Propionibacteriales > Nocardioidaceae > Nocardioides_B. The sequence goes on along the minus strand of CAWAGE010000001.1, from coordinate 160,891 downwards.
GGCCTGGTCGCGATCGACATGGTCCGCGGCATCAACAGCCCGCTGGTCTCGTTCCTCTACTGCGCGCCGCACACGTTCCACATGGGCGGCAACATGGTCGAGATCATGGAGTACGCCGGACCGCTGATGACCCAGCTGCACCTGGCCGACTCCTTCGACCACACCGGCTCCTCGGGGCTTCGCTACATCACCAACCCCCCGGGGAACGCCGTGCGGGTGCACCAGCACCTGGACATCGGCCAGGGCGAGGTCGACTGGGACCTGTTCTTCGCCACCCTGGGCAGGCTCGGCTTCGGTGACTCCGACCGGAACGTCATGACCGCCTGCGTGTTCGCCTGGGAGGACCGTGCCGCGGACTCCACCCGGTTCATGCGCAAGACCATCGACTCGTACACAAGTGGCTGGTGAGCTGAGATGACCGAGCTGGAACTGTTGACCGTCGGCCGCGTCGGGGTGGACCTCTACCCCGAGCAGAACGGCCCGCTCAAGGACGTCACGAGCTTCGCCAGGTTCCTCGGCGGGACGGCGACCAACGTCGCCGTGGGGGCGGCCCGGCTGGGCCGACGCACCGCGGTGCTCACCAAGGTCGGGCCCGACGGTTTCGGCGCCTACGTGCGCGAGGCGCTGGGCGGCTTCGGGGTCGACGCCTCCTTCGTCGGCACCGCCGAGGACCTGCTGACGCCGGTGGTGTTCTGCGAGCTCGACCCACCCGAGGACCCGCCGCTGACCTTCTACCGGCTGCCGGTGGCACCGGACCTGACGCTGACCCGTGACGACGTGCCGTGGGACCTGGTGCGCGACGTCCCGGTGCTGTGGGTGACCGGCACCGGCGTCAGCGTCGAGCCGGCCCGCAGCACCCAGCTGGACATGCTCGAGCACCGTGGCCGCCCGGACCCGGGTTCGGGCCGCTGGACCTGTCTGGACCTCGACTGGCGGGCGATGTTCTGGCCGTCGCCGGAGCAGGCCCGCGAGGAGTACGACCGGATGCTGGGCTCCGCGACCGTGGTCGTCGGCAACCGCGCCGAGGTCGAGGTCGCCGTCGGCACCGCCGACCCGCACGAGGCCGCCACCCGGCTGCTGGACCGCGGCGTCGAGCTCGCGCTGGTCAAGATGGGCGGAGAGGGCGTGCTCGTGGCCACGCCCGAGGAGCGGTCCGTCGTGCCGCCACACCCGGTCGAGGTCGTCTGCGGCCTGGGCGCCGGTGACGCCTTCGGTGGGGCGATGGTTCACGGGCTGCTCTCGGGCTGGGAACCGACCCGGATCGCCGAGTACGCCAACGCGGCCGGGGCCGTCGTGGCCTCCCGGCTCGCCTGCGCCGACGCCATGCCCACCGCGGCGGAGCTCGATACTCTCGTCGCCTCCCGAGGAGTGACCGCATGACCGCCACCGACCATGACGTGACCGACCGTGTCGGTCCGCAGCTGAGCGACGAGCGGTGGGAGGCCCTGCTGGCCACCCGCGCCACCGACCCGCACGCCGTCGCGAGGGCGTACGCCGACCGGAAGCGGCCGGCCGGGCTGCTCTCCGAGCGCGGCACCATCTTCCTCGTCGCCGCCGACCACCCGGCCCGCGGCGCGCTGCGCTCGGGCGCGGACGCGATGGCGATGGCGGACCGGCGCTCGCTGCTGGCCCGTCTCGTGGAGGCGCTGTCCCACCCGGACGTGGACGGCGTCCTGGGCAGCCCCGACGTGGTCGAGGAGCTGCTGCTGCTCGGGGCGCTCGAGGACAAGGTGGTCATCGGCTCGATGAACCGCGGCGGTCTCGACGGCGCGAGCTGGACGATGGACGACCGCTTCACCGGCTACGACGCGGCCAGCATCGCGGCCAACGGGCTCGAGGGCGGGAAGATGCTGCTGCGCATCGACGACCTCGACCCCTCGGTGGCCGGCACCATCGAGGCCTGCGCCCAGGCCGTCGGCGAGCTGGCCGACCGCGGCCTGATGGCGATGGTGGAGCCGCTGCCCTACCACCGTGACGACGACGGCACCCTGACGCTGCGCAAGGACGTGCCGGCGCTCGCGCGGGCGATCACGATCGCGAGCGCACTGGGGACCACGAGCGCGCACACGTGGCTGAAGATGCCCTCCTGCGACGACCCGGAGTCGGTGTTCGCCGCGACCACGCTGCCGTGCGTGGTGCTCGGCGGGGTGCCGAGCCCGGAGCCCGAGAAGGATCTCGAGTCGTGGGGCCGGGCTCTGACCCAGCCCGCGGTCCGCGGCCTGGTCGTGGGACGCGCGCTGCTCTACCCGCCGGACGGCGACGTCGCCGCCGCGGTCGGGGCGGCCGCCGGCGTGCTCCGCGTGGCGCACGAGAGCGAGCCGCAGTGACGCTGCACCGCCCGTTCACGTCCTCGGGGGAGCCGACCGGCACGGTCGTCGACCTCACCCCGGAGGACGCCGGCTGGGCCTGGACGGGGCTGCGGGTGCTGAGCCTGGCCCCGGGCGCTGCCAGCACGGTCCGTACCGGCGCGTCCGAGGCGTTCGTGCTGCCGCTGTCGGGCGGCCAGGTCTCGGTGACGGTCCGCGACGAGGCCGGCGACGACCTCGACGCGTTCACGCTCACCGGCCGGGAGTCGGTCTTCTCCGCGGTCTCCGACTTCTGCTACGTCGGGCGCGACAGCGTCGTCGAGCTGAGCAGTGACGCCGGGGCCGAGCTGGCCCTGCCGTCGTCGCGCTGCACGGCGGTGCTGCCGCCGGCGTACGGCCCGGCCGCCGACGTGCCGGTCGAGGTGCGCGGCTCGGGGAACGCGACCCGGCAGGTCGCCAACTTCGGAGTGCCGGGGGTCTGGGACCACGCCGAGAAGCTGATCTGCTGCGAGCTCCTCACGCCGCCGGGGAACTGGTCGAGCTACCCGCCGCACAAGCACGACGCCAGCGAGCCCTGCCCGGTCGTCAACGAGGAGATCTACTACTACCGGATCGCCGGAGAGGACCAGGTCACCCCGTCGAGGACCGGGTTCGGCTACCACCGCACCTACACCGGGCCCGAGCACGAGGCTGCGGGGCTGGCCCCGATCGACGAGCTGCTCGAGGTTCGCGACCACGACGTGGTGCTGGTCCCGCACGGCTACCACGGCCCGTGCATCGCGGCGCCCGGCTATCCGATGTACTACCTGAACGTGATGGCCGGCCCGGCCGACGAGCGTGCGCTCGCCTTCTGCGACGATCCCCAGCACGGCTGGGTGCGCGGGAGCTGGGAGGGCATGACCCCCGACCCGAGGTGCCCGATGACCTCCGCCGACCCGACCAGCCCGAGGAGCGCCTGACATGCCCGCCACCGTCCGTCTCACCACCGCCCAGGCCCTCGTGCGCTGGATGTCGGTCCAGCGCTCGGAGCTGCTGGACGGCACCGAGGTGCCGCTGTTCGCCGGCGTCTTCGGCATCTTCGGGCACGGCAACGTGCTGGGCATGGGCACAGCGCTGGCCGAGGCCGGGGATCGGATGCCCACCTGGCGCGGCCAGAGCGAGCAGGGAATGGCGCTCGCCGCGGTGGCCTACGCCCGGGCCACCGACCGCCGGCAGGTGATGGCGGCCACGACGTCGCTCGGCCCCGGCGCGCTGAACATGGTCACCGCCGCCGGTGTGGCGCACGCCAACCGGCTGCCCGTGCTGCTGCTGCCGGGGGACACCTTCGTCAGCCGGGCACCCGACCCGGTGCTCCAGCAGGTCGAGCACTACGGCGACCCGACCGTGTCCGTCAACGACGCGTTCCGTCCGGTCTCGCGGTTCTTCGACCGGATCACCCGCCCCGAGCAGCTGCTCGGCTCGCTGCCGCAGGTCGCCCGGGTGCTCACCGACCCGGCCGACGCCGGACCGGTGACGCTGGCGCTGCCCCAGGACGCCCAGGCCGAGCTCTACGACTTCCCGACCTCGATGTTCGAGCCGCGTCTGCACCGCGTGCCGCGGGCTCGGCCCGACCGCACCTCGCTGGACGAGGCGGCCGCCACGCTGCGCTCGGCCGAGCGGCCGCTGCTCGTCGTGGGCGGTGGGGTCCGCTACTCCGGCGCCGCGGCGGAGGCGCTGGCGTTCGCCGAGACCCACGGCGTCCCGGTCGTGGAGACCGTCGCCGGGCGCACCCTGGTCCCGCACGACCATCGCCTCTACGGCGGCGCGCTCGGCATCATCGGAGCCACCTCGGCCAACGACCTGGCGGCCGATGCCGACGTCGTCCTCGCGGTCGGCACCCGGCTCCAGGACTTCACCACCGCGTCGTGGACCGCGTTCGCGGACGGCGCCCGGATCGTGACGGTCAATGCCGCGCGGTTCGACGCCGTGAAGCACTCCGCCCAGGCGGTGGTCGGCGACGCCCGCGAGACCCTGACCGAGCTGGGCGCCGCACTGGCGGGCTGGACGGCCGCCCCCGGGCTGGCCACGGCCGTCGCGGAGCGGAAGGCCGGCTGGGACGCCCACGTCGACGAGCTGCGGCAGGGGGTGGCGCCCGACGGCGCGCTCAGCTACGCGCAGGTGGTCGGGGTCGTCAACGACGCCAGCGGTCCCGACGACTACGTGCTGACCGCCTCGGGCGGGATGCCCGGCGAGCTGCACGGCGGCTGGCGGACCGGGGACGTCAAGCCGGACGCCTCGCCGACCTCGGGAGCCACGATGGACCTCGAGTACGGGTTCTCGTGCATGGGCTACGAGGTGGTGGCTCCCTGGGGTGCGGCGATGGCTCGCCGGCAGACCCACCCCGACGGACTGGTGACCTCGCTGTTCGGCGACGGCTCCTACCTGATGCTGAACTCCGAGCTGTACTCGGCGGCCTTCGCCGGGCACCCCTACGTCGCGGTCCTGTGCGACAACGGTGGCTACGCCGTGATCCACCGGCTCCAGACCAACCAGGGCGCCGCGGGGTTCAACAACATGCTCGCCGACTCCCGGGGCCCCGGTGCCGACGGCAGCGTCCGTGTGGACTTCGCGGCGCACGTGCGCTCTCTCGGCTGCACGGTCGAGGACGTGCCCGTCGAGGGTGGCGTCGAGGACCTGCGGGCGGCCTACCTCCGCGCCCGGCAGGCGGCGAAGCAGACCCAGCGGCCCGCCGTCGTCGTGTGCCGGACCCATCCGCACACCTGGACCGAGGCCGGCGCCTGGTGGGAGACCGGGGTCCCCGAGTCGCTGTCCGGCCGCGCGTCGTACGACGAGGCGAAGCCGCGTCAGGTGCGGTGGCTGTGAGGTCGCCGGTCACACGTCGCCGGTCCGAAGTCTGAGGTCTGAGGTCTGAGCCGGATCGTCGGCTCAGACCTCGACCAGGTCCGCCCCGCCGAGGACGTCGCGGACCGGCGGGCGCGGCGGGCGGTCGAGCAGGGTGGCGGCGACGAAGTCGGTGGCCACCCGCTCGAAGGTGCGGCCGTGCCGCAGCATCGCGTGCCTGCCCCCGGCCACCCGGACGTAGCCGACCTCGGCGGTCCGGCGGAGGTGGCGGGCCACCACCGCGGAACGGTCCGGGCTCGCGATCCGGTCGCGGTCGCCGTGGACGACGAGCACGCGACGCCCGGACAGGTCCAGGCCGAGCCCGTCGGACTCGTAGACCCAGGGCGCCAGCGCCACCGCGCTGCGAACCTGGGGCTGTCCCGCGGCGAGCAGGGCGGCCCGGCCGCCGAGCGAGTGCCCGACCAGGCAGGTGGGCAGCTCGGCACCGAACCGCTCCCGCAGCTCGCCGAGCGCCCAGACCACGTCGTCGACGGGGGTGTGGCGGGTGTCCCAGCCGCGCGAGGAGTTCAGCAGCCGGAACACCGCGAGCCGGCCGCGACCCGCGGCCGCGATCCGGCCGGCGAACGGCAGCATCCGCAGCACCGAGAGCTGCGTCGGGCTGACCCGCACGCTGTCGCGGCGGCTCGCGCCCCCGTGCAGCACGACGACGGCTCCGGCGGGGCGGTCGGGGACGCGGGTCGCGACGAGGCGGGCGTGGTGGACCATGACCCCCATGATGGCGGGCCGGCCCAAGCGTTCCCGGTCCGACCTGCGCCACGAGGTGGTGGCCCCTCCTCTCACGCCGGGGGGAGCGGCAGCTCGGCGGCCGGGTGGACGGTCAGCTGCGGGGCGTAGAGCCGCATCGCGGCCAGGGCGCGCCGGTGGTCGGCCGGGGTCAGCCCGGCGCAGCCGTCGGCGACGACCCGGACACGGGCGCCGCCGTCCGCGGCGGCCAGCGCGGTCGACAGCACGCAGCAGTCGGTGGAGACGCCGCACAGCACCAGCTCCGGCTCCTCGCCGACCACCGCCTGCAGCGCCGGGGTCCACTTGCCCATCGTGGGTGCGTCCACGACCGGTGCGCCGGCCGCGACCAGCTCCGGGACCAGCTCCCACATCGGAGCGGACTCAGCGCGCAGCGCGAAGTCCCAGGTCCGGTAGTAGTCGCGCCACGACCCACGAGGCCGCGACGGCGGCACGAACCGGGTCAGCACGGTGCGGCCGGCGTACCGGTCCGCGAGCGCGTTCACGACCGGGACCACGTCGCCGAAGCCGGCCATGCCCCACGGGCTGTCCGGGTCGGCGAAGACCCGCTGCAGGTCGACGACCACCAGCCATCTCTCACCCGAGCGGCTCACCGGCCCCGCTCCTGCGCGGCGACCGCTCGCCGACCGAGCAGCAGGTAGCCCACGAAGCCCAGCACCAGCGCGACCAGGACCCCGAGGCTGGCGAATGCCCACGGCCCGTCCTTGCCGCCGAGCGGTCCCATCAGGTACCCCTGCCAGTGCAGCCAGGAGGCATAGGTGTTGGTGACCAGGCCCCAGCCGAGGACGGTGGCGGCCAGGAACAGCGCCAGCACCGGACCCCGGACCGCTCCGTATCGGCCCGTCGGGTCGAACAGCGCCGGCTCGTCGTAGTCACGGCGCCGCAGCGCGACGTCGGCCAGCATGACTCCCGCCCAGGCCGCGATGGGCACCCCGAGCGTGATCAGGAAGCCCTGGAACTGGTTGAAGAACTCGTCAGCGACGAAGAGCACGTAGACCGAGCCGAGCAGCATGATGAGCCCGTCCACCAGCGCCGCCACCGGACGCGAGGCGGGCAGGCCGAGCGCGAGCAGCGACAGGCCCGAGGAGTAGATGTCGAGGATCGCGCCGGCGACCAGCCCGAGCACCGCGACCACGGCGAACGGCAGCAGGAACCAGGTCGGCAGGATCGAGGCGAGCGCACCGATGGGGTCGCTGCCGATCGCGTCGTCGAGCCGCGGGTCGGAGCCGGCGAGCAGCACCCCGAAGCCGATCAGCAGCAACGGCGCCGCCGACAGCCCGGTCGCGGTCCAGCCCGCGACCCCTGCCCCGGATGCTCGGCGGGGTAGGTAGCGCGAGTAGTCCGCTGCGGCGTTGACCCAGCCGAGACCGGTGGCGGTGGCCATCAGGATCACCGCGCCGACCACGGCGCTCGGGCCACCGCCGGGCAGCGCGGTCACAGCGCCGAGGTCGATGTGGTGGGCCACCAGCGCCACATAGACGAGCGTCAGGGCGATGCCGACGTAGGTGATCGCCGTCTGGATCCGCATGATCGCGTCGAAGCCGAGCACGCCGCCGGCGATGATCAGCACCACCACGAAGGCCAGCGCCGCTAGGCGGGTGGCGTCACCGCCGCCCCACCCGACCTCGCGCAGCACCGTCGCGGTGGCGAGCGCAGCCAGCGTGGTCAGCACCGTCTCCCACCCCACGGTGAGCAGCCACGACACCGCGGCGGGCACCTTGTTGCCGTTGACACCGAAGGCGGCTCGTGAGAGCACCATGGTGGGCGCGGACCCGCGCTTGCCCGCCACGGCGATCACGCCGGCCAGCACCCCGGAGCCCAGGACGCCGACCACGGTGGCGAGCACGGCCTGCCACCAGCTGATCCCGTAGCTGAGCGCGAAGGAGCCGTAGCTGATCCCGAACACCGAGATCGACGCGGCCGTCCACGGCCAGAACAGGTCCCTGGGGCGGCCCTTGCGCTCGTGCTCGGCGATGACGTTGGTGCCGTTCAGCTCGACCCTGCTCGCTGGGCCGGTCGCTGGGCCGGTCGCTGGGCCGGTCGCTGGTGTGCCCGAGACGGTGGCCCCCGGTTCGTTCATGCGTCCTCCGTCGGATCCGTGGGTCGGGCGGACCGTGGTGGTCCACCCGAGGCCCCAGTGTGGCGTGCCATCAGCTCCTCGACCTCCGCGGAGGTGGGACAGGTCGCCGGCCCATGGCGGGTCACCGACAGGGCGGCGGCCGCGTTGGCCCGGGCGACGGCCCGCTGTGGCGGGAGCCCCGCAGCCAGCGCGGCGACCAGGACCCCGGTATGGGTGTCGCCGGCGCCGTTGCTGTCCACGGCCACCACCTGCGGCGCGGGGACGTGTCTGACCTGCGCGCCCGGCTCGGCGAGGTAGGCACCCGCCCGGCCCGAGCGGACCACGACGACCGCGTCGCCGGGCAGCCGGTGCTGCAGCGCCGCGGCAGCCGCCGTGGGGTCGGAGAGACCGGTCATCAGGTCAGCCTCGCGGCGGTTGCAGGTGAGCACGTCGACGCGGGCGGCGACCCGGGCCAGCAGCGCCCGGTCGAGGTCCGCCACCAGCGGCGAGACGTCGAGGACCACCCGGGGACCGGCCCGGAGCCCCCTGACCCACGCCGCCAGTGGGGCGCCACGGGCCTCCGGTGCCAGCCCGTAGCCGGAGACGTGGACCCAGTCGTCGTCGTGGACCTCCACGCGGGCGAGGTCGGCCGCCGCCAGCCCGGCCTCGGCGCCGGACGCGGTGACCAGGGTGCGCTCGGCGTCGGCGTCGACGAGCACGACGCAGCAGCCGGTGTCCTGGTCGGGGACGGGAGGGTGCAGCAGCCGGATCCCCTCGCGGTCCAGCGCCGCCGTGACCAGGCTGCCGAAGGGACCGGTCCCCACCCGGCCGGCGAGCACCGCCGCCAACCCCTGCCGACGGGCGGCGGCCAGCACCGTGAAGCCGCCGCCGGCGGTCACGATCGAGGACTGTGCGAGCAGGTCGGCCCCCGGCTCGGGCAGGGCCGGCACGGCCAGGACGACGTCGACGACGACGCCGCCGGTGTGCACCAGCCTGGGCATCAGCGGTCCCGCCCTGCGTGGCCGGTGTGGCCTGCGTGGCCGGTATGGCCGATGTGACCGGCGTGGCCGGGGTGACGGAGCGCCAGCAGACCGTCCACGACCGGATCCAGCCGCAGGTCGTTGACCGACACCACCTGCGCCACGACGTCGGCCGGGAACGCGTCGGGGCCGTGCAGCGCGCCCAGCATGGCGCCCAGCATGGCCGCGACCGTGTCGGTGTCCCCACCGGCGTTCACCGCGAGCAGCAGCCCGCGCCACGGGTCCTCGACGGCGCCGAGGACGGCGAAGGCGGCCACCACCGACTCCTGAGCGGCCACGCTGGTGCCGACGACCTCGTCGAGCACCTGCGCGCGCCGGTGTGTGGCGGTGCCTCGCAGGAGGTCGACCGCCCACCCGATCCGGGCGGCGATGCTCCCGCCCGGGACCCAGCCGGCACGGGACGCGCCCAGGTCGGCGGCCGTGACCGCGGCCGCGAGAACCTCGGGACGGGTGCCGCCGGCGACCCCGACGCTGACCGCCATGGCGACGGCGGCAGCCGCGGCGAAGCCGAGGGAGGTGTGGTGGGTGGGCCGGCTGGCGTCGGCGACCGCGTCGAGCAGCGGCCGAGGCGGGTCGGGCGGGACCGACACCCCCACGGGCGCCACCCGCATCGCGGCCCCGTTCGTCGCGCCGCCGAGACCGGTCCGGTCCGCCGGCACCCCCTCCAGGATCCGCCCCACCGCCTGCCTGGTCGAGGGGCCGAGCAGGTCGCCGGACCCGCGCGCGGCCACGTCCCGCTCCCAGGCGACGAGCTCCTCGGCGAACCGGACCGGGTCCACCGTGCCCTCGCCCTCCACCAGCAGCCTCGCCAGCAGCAGCATCTGCTCGGTGTCGTCGGTGACGGAGCCGGCGACCATCCCGGCGGCGATCCGCTGGTGCGGCCCGGCGTCGAGCAAGCCGGTCACCTCGCCGTGGTCCGCCCTGATCCGGGCGCGGCTCAGCGACTGGGTCGGCATCCCCAGGGCGTCGCCGACCGCGAGGCCGATGAGGGCACCGCGGGCCCGCTCCCGCTCGCTCATCCCGGCACCCCGGCCTCGACGAGCCGGACGGCCGCGGCGAGGTCGTCGGAGAGCGGGCGGTCGGAGCGGTCCTCGTCGAGGACGGCCGCGGCGGCCTCGTAGACCCGGCGGACCCCGGTGCGGGGCAGTCGCTGTGGGTCGGTCCGCAGCGCGCGCACCGCGGCCAGCAGCTCGCAGCCGAGGACCACCGGGGCCAGCTCGACCATCTGCTCGCAGGCCCACACCGCCTGGGTGGAGAAGCTCGCGTGCTCCTCCAGGCCCAGCGAGACCACCGCGTGGCCGGTCGAGACCGGGGTGGCCAGGATCCGGGCACGGGCCAGGGCGTCCTGGGCGAGGTACTCCAGGATCATCACCCCCGAGCTGCCGGCCGGACCGGAGGCCAGGAAGGCGGGCAGCCCGGTCAGCGACGGGTTGGTCAGCGCCGCCAGCCTGGCCGCCGACAGCGCGATCACCGGGTACGCCGCCTGCCGCAGCGCGTCGAGGGTCGCGGACAGCCGGGCGGTGACGAAGCCGCCGTGGTGCAGCGGGGTGCCGTCGGGGACGACGAGCGGGTTCTCGGTCGGGTCGTCCACCTCGACGAGCACGGCCTGCGCGGTGGTCGCCAGGGCGTCGAGGAACGGTGCGTGGACCTGCGGCACGGTGCGCAGTCCGAAGGGGTCCTGGAGCCGCGCCGGGACCCAGTCCACCGGGGAGAGCAGCGCCATCAGCCGGGTCGCCACCGCCTGCTGGGAGGCGTCCGGGCGCCCGGCGTGCACGCGGGGGTCGTAGGCCTGGACGGAGGCACGCAGCGCCACCGCGGACAACGCGGTGACCCGCTCCGCGGCCTCGGCGAGCCGGTCGAGCCGCCGGTGCACCAGCGCCGACGTCGCGAGCGTGAGGGCGTTGCTGGACATGAACGGCAGCGCGTCGCCGTCGTCGACCTCGGCGGGCGGTGCACCGCCGGAGCGCCAGGCCTGCTCACCGACCAGGGTGAGGCCGAGCTGGGCGAGGGGCACCAGGTCGCCGGTGCCGATCGAGCCGAGCCGGTGCAGGTCGGGCACCGCGCCGGAGGCGACCGCGGAGCCGAGCGCGGAGGCGAGCCCGCTGCTGACCCCGGAGCGGCCGGCGGTGATCTGGTGCAGCCGGATGGCCATCGCGGCCCGCGCGGTGGCGTCGTCGTAGCGGTCCCCGAGCCCGGTCGCGTGGCTGCGCCACAGCCTCAGCGCGGGCGACGTGCCGTCCGGCGGGCTCAGGTCGGTCGGCACGGTCCGCAGTGCCCCGACCCCGGTGGTCAGCCCGTAGACGGCGCCGGAGCGACCCGCTGTCCGCAGCTGCTGGTGGGAGGCGGCGATGCGCACCACCGAGTCGTCACTGAGACCGACGGGGGCCGGGCCCCCCTGCACCGCCCAGTCGACCAGGTGGTCCAGCGACATCCGGGCGGACGGCACGAGCGGGTCTCCTCACCTCGGCGGGACGGGGCAGGCCCAGCATGGACCCTGGTCGAGCCGATCGGTCCACCCGGTCGCGGCGTGCGCGGTGTCAGCGCCGGGGGCGACGGGCGTCGCCGGGCAGTCCGAACTCGGTGTGGACGCCGGGGCTGAACGCCACCTGGTCCGGGGGCCGCGACGCCAGTCCCGGCAGACCCACCGAGGCCATCAGGTCGTCGTCGAGCTCCAGCAGCTCGGCCTCGCGGAGCGGCCACCGGCCGTGGCTGTTCGGCACGTGCAGGGTGCGTCCCCACCAGCGGACGTGCAACCCCCAGCGGGCGCTCAGGAAGTCGTCCAGCGCGGTGGCGGGTCGCGGGCCACCGGACCGGACCACGATCCGGCTGCGCACCCCTGGACCCGGCCGACGCAGCCGGGCGCGGTAGCGGTGCACCCGGCCGGGGCCCGCGGCGTCGCCGTCCGGGCGCTCGTCGTAGCGCATCCGGGCCCAGCGGTAGGGCAGCCCGAAGACCGCCCGGGCACCGGCGACGACCACTGCGCGGTCGCTGTCCAGGCTCAGGAAGACGATGCCGCGCCGCCCCGTGGAGTCCACGGAGTACAGCCGGACGTTCGTCTCCAGGAAGCTGCCGGCCCAGGGCACCCCGGGGCCGCGAGACACCCCGGCGTCGACCATGCGGAACGGGATCAGCCCGACGTAGGTGCGGCCGTCCAGGACGTCGGGTCGCACGCCCGGCGGCATCAGGGCGGCCACCTGCTCAGGGTCGACGGCCCAGTGCAGGAAGGTCAGGTCGCGCCAGTCCTGGTTCATCATCACCGGGCCGGTCAGCGGGGGAGCGTCCAGCAGGACCGGCTCGAGGGGCGGGCTCACCCGCCCAGCCTAGGCAGGCGCGAGGCGCGACGCCGTCCCGTCAGCCGACGACAGCGGTCCGCGCCGGGCGGAGCCGCAGCTGTCGCCGCCGCTGGCGCAGCGACTCGAACGTGAACACCGCCAGCGACAGCCAGATCATTGCGAAGCCCAGCCAGCGCAGTGTCGGCATCGGCTCGCCGAAGACGACGAGACCGAGGACGAACTGCACGGTGGGCGTGAGGTACTGCATGAGACCGAGGGTGCTGAGCGGGATCCGGGTCGCGGCACCGCCGAAGCACAGCAGCGGCACGATGGTCACCAGCCCGGTGCCGGCCACCAGGACGGCGTGCAGCCACCCGTGGCCGCCGAAGGTGGATGCGCCGGTCGCCGACAGGTAGCCGAGGTAGGCCAGCGCCACCGGTGCCACCACCAGCGTCTCCACGACCAGGCTCTCCACCGCTCCGGCGTTCGCCTTCTTCTTGGCCAGCCCGTAGCAGCCGAAGGAGAACGCCAGCGCCAGCGCCACCCACGGCGGGTGCCCGTACTCGACGGTGAGCCCCAGCACCGCGACCGCCGCGATCCCCAGCGCGACCCACTGCAGCCGGCGCAGCCGCTCGCCGAGCACGAGCACCCCGAGCAGGACGCTGACCAGCGGGTTGATGAAGTAGCCCAACGAGGCCTCGACGACGTGGTGGTTGTTGACGCCCCAGATGTAGGTGCCCCAGTTGACCGTGATGAGCACGGCGGCAGCCGCGAGCAGTCGCCGGGTCCGGGGGACCGACAGGGTGGCCCGCAGGGCCTTGCCCCGGCGCAGCACCACGACGGCCGCGACCATGGCCAGCATCGACCAGACGATGCGGTGCGCGAGGATCTCCACGGCTCCGGCAGGCTTCAGCAACGGCCAGTAGAGCGGGAAGAACCCCCACATCATCCAGGCCGCCAGCCCCAGCAGCACCCCGCGTCGTGTCTCGCTCACCCCCCGAGGGTACGCGGTATGTCAGGCGTCAACTACCGGGATGCCACTGACCGACCGTGCGGTCAGACCACGGTCCAGGTGTCGCCGGAGGCGAGCAGTCCCGCCAGCGCGTCGCGGTGGTCCCCGGTGCCCTGGCTGGCGACGGTGACCTGCTCGCGGGCGAGGTCGTCGTACGTCGAGGCCTCGACCTGGCGGAAGATGCCGACCGGGGCGTGGGCCAGGACGCCGGCATCGGTGAGCCGGGACAGCGCGAACGCGGTGGTGGGGTCCTCGGCGTGCGCGTCGTGCACCAGGACGTCGGCGTCGGAGGGATCCTCGACCACGCGGACGCCGCCGGTCGCCGGGTCCCGCACCACGCCGAGGCGGCCGTCACGACCGAACCGGATCGGCTCGCCGTGCCGCAGCGGGATGATCGCGTCGTCCTTCGAGTCGTTGTCCTTGACCGCGTCGAAGGCGCCGTCGTTGAAGATCGGGCAGTTCTGGAAGATCTCCACCAGTGCGGTGCCCCGGTGCGCCGCCGCGGCCGAGAGCACCTCGGTCAGGTGCCGACGGTCCGAGTCGATGGTCCGGGCGACGAACGTCGCCTCGGCGCCCAGCGCGAGGGACACCGGGTTGAACGGGTTGTCGACCGAGCCCATCGGGGTGGACTTGGTGACCTTGCCGGGCTCCGAGGTCGGGGAGTACTGGCCCTTGGTCAGCCCGTAGATCCGGTTGTTGAACAGCAGGATCGTCATGTTCACGTTGCGACGCAGCGCGTGGATCAGGTGGTTGCCGCCGATCGAGAGGGCGTCGCCGTCGCCGGTGACCACCCACACCGAGAGGTCCTCTCGGGCGGTCGCGAGCCCGGTCGCGATGGCCGGGGCGCGGCCGTGGATGGAGTGCATCCCGAAGGTGTCGAGGTAGTAGGGGAACCGCGAGGAGCAGCCGATGCCGGAGATGAACACGATGTTCTCCCGCCGTAGGCCGAGGTCGGGGAGGAACCCCTGGACGGCCGCGAGCACCGCGTAGTCACCGCAGCCGGGGCACCAGCGGACCTCCTGGTCGGAGGTGAAGTCCTTGCGGTTCTGAGGGCTCTCGGCGGCAGGTACGCCGGCCAGGCCGGTGTGGAGGCCGGGGAAGGGCAGGGTCTCGGTCACTTGGTGATCTCCTTGGTGATCGCCTCGGCGAGCTCAGCGGCCCGCAGCGGCAGACCGCGCACCTGGTTGTAGCCGACGATGTCGACGAGGAACTCTGCCCGCAGCAGCAGCGAGAGCTGACCGAGGTTCATCTCGGGCACCATCACCCGCTGGTAGCGGCGCAGCACCTCACCGAGATTCTCGGGGAAGGGGTTGAGGTGGCGCAGGTGGGCCTGTGCTACCGGGTGCCCTGCGGCACGCACCTGGCGGACCGCGGCCCCGATCGGGCCGTAGGTCGAGCCCCAGCCGAGCACGAGCACGTCCGCCTCGTCGGAGGGGTCGTCGACCTCGACCGGCGGGATGTCGCGGGCGATCCGGCGGACCTTCTCGGCCCGGGTGCGGACCATCAGGTCGTGGTTGGCCGGCTCGTAGGAGATGTTGCCGTGCCCCTCGCCCTTCTCGAGACCGCCGATCCGGTGCTCGAGGCCCGCGGTCCCGGGAACCGCCCACGGGCGCGCCAGCGTCTCCTCGTCGCGCAGGTAGGGCCAGAACTCCGGCTGCCCTTTGGCGTCCTCGTGGTTGGGGCCGGTGGCGAACGCCGGGTCGATCACCGGCAGCGAGGACACGTCGGGGAGGTGCCACGGCTCCGAGCCGTTGGCCAGGTAGCCGTCGGAGAGCAGCATCACCGGGGTGCGGTACGTGATGGCGATCCGAGCCGCCTCGAGCGCCGCGTCGAAGCAGTCGGCGGGGGACTGCGGCGCCACGATCGGGACCGGAGCCTCGCCGTTGCGCCCGAACATGGCCTGCAGCAGGTCCGCCTGCTCGGTCTTGGTGGGCAGGCCCGTCGAGGGGCCGCCGCGCTGGACGTCGACCACGAGCAGCGGGAGCTCGGTCATCACCGCGAGGCCGATGGTCTCCGACTTCAGCGCGACCCCCGGCCCGGACGTGGTCGTGACGCCGAGCGCGCCGCCGAAGGCCGCGCCCAACGCGGCGCCGACCCCGGCGATCTCGTCCTCGGCCTGGAAGGTGGTGACGCCGAACCGCTTGTGCTTGCTCAGCTCGTGCAGGATGTCGGAGGCCGGGGTGATCGGGTAGGAGCCCAGGAACAGCGGCAGCCCGGACTGCGTCGCGCCGGCGATCAGGCCGTAGGCGAGCGCCAGGTTCCCGGTGATGTTGCGGTACGTGCCCGCGGGCATCGGGGCCGGCTTGATCTCGTACTGGACGCTGAACGCCTCGGTGGTCTCCCCGAAGTTCCAGCCGGCGCGGAACGCCTCGATGTTGGCGTCCCGGATCGCCGGCGCCTTGGCGAAGCGACGCTGCAGGAAGCCGATGGTCGACTCGGTGGGACGCCCGTACATCCACGACAGCATGCCGAGGGCGAACATGTTCTTCGCCCGGCTCGCGTCCTTGCGGGACAACCCGAACTCCTTGACCGCCTCGACGGTCATGTCGGTCAGCTCGAGCGGGTGCAGGTCGTAGGCGTCGAGGGAGTCGTCCTCCAGCGGGCTCTCGGCGTACCCGGCCTTCGAGAGGTTGCGGCGCGTGAAGTCGTGGGAGTCGACGATGACCGTGGCTCCGCGCTTGAGGTCGGCGAGGTTCGCCTTCAAGGCGGCGGGGTTCATCGCGACCAGCACGTCCGGGGTGTCGCCGGGGGTGAGGATGTCGTGGTCGGCGAAGTGCACCTGGAACGAGGAGACCCCCGGGAGCGTGCCCTGGGGGGCCCGGATCTCGGCCGGGAAGTTGGGCAGCGTCGACAGGTCGTTCCCGAAGCTGGCGGTCTCCTGGGTGAAGCGGTCACCGGTCAGCTGCATGCCGTCACCGGAGTCGCCTGCGAACCGGATGATCACGCGATCGAGCTGCTGGACCTGCTTGGACACTGGTCGCCTTCCTTCCAACGGGGCTCGGGCGCGCTGCTCGTCGCAGGCCAGGGCACCCTCGCTCGCCATGCTACGACCGGAACCGAGCGGTGCCAGCCGTCGTCCGCATGACGGGGCGTCCGGACTGTGAGTGACGACACGCCGCGATCTATTACCCGTTCGGGACGGATCAACGCGCCGTGGGTTAAAGTCTAGTGAGTCACTTGAGTTAACTGAGTTAGACAAGTTAGTCACCACGCGGCCCGGCGGGTCGTCATCGAGGGAATCGAGTCGGACATGAGCAAGACCTGGAAGCTGGCCCTGACCGGAGCCGTCGCGGGGGCACTGGCCCTGACCGGGTGCGGCGGCGGCTCGGCGGCGTCCCCGGGGGAGGCCGGCTCGCTGAGCCTGGTGGGCTTCTCGATCCTGGAGCAGGCCAACAAGAGCGTGCTCGCGGACTGGGCCACGACGCAGGACGGGAGCGGAGTCTCGCTGAGGCAGTCCTACGGGGCGTCCGGCGACCAGAGCCGGGCGGTCGAGGGCGGTCAGAGCGCGGACCTCGTCCACCTCTCGCTCGAGCCCGACGTGCAGCGCCTCGTCGACGCCGGTCTGGTCTCCCCCGACTGGGACCAGACGCCCACCCACGGCGTGCTCACCCAGTCCGTGGTGGTGCTGGTGGTCCGCAAGGGCAACCCGAAGCGCATCACCGGGTGGCAGGACCTGGTGCGGCCGGGTGTGGAGATCATCACCCCGAACCCCGCCTCGTCGGGGTCGGCGAAGTGGAACGTGCTGGCCGCCTACGGCCACGTGCTCGCCGACGGCGGCTCCGCCGCCGAGGCCAAGGCCTACCTGACCAAGCTCTTCGGCAACGTCGCCGCGCTGCCGGGCAGCGGGCGCGATGCCACCACCGCGTTCACCGCGGGCAACGGAGACGTGCTGCTCTCCTACGAGAACGAGGCGATCCTGGCACGGCGCAGCGGTGCCGCCATCGACTACGTGGTGCCCGACGAGGACCTGCTGATCCAGAACCCGGGCGCGGTCACGACCGGGGCGGGGCCGAAGGCGAAGCAGCTGCTGACCTACCTGACCGGGACGCAGGCACAGGCCGAGTACGCCGCGGAGGGCTTCCGCCCCCTCGACGACAGCGTCGACGTCGAGGTGAAGGGCGCCAACGACCCGGCCCACCCCTTCCCGACGCCCACGAGGCTGCTGACGATCGACAAGGACTTCGGTGGCTGGGCGAAGGCGAACACCACCTTCTTCGACCCCAAGGACGGCCTCGTCACCGCCATCCAGGCCGAGACGGGGAAGCAGTAGTGGCCAGCCTCGCCCCGCCCGCCCCGCCGGGGCGCCGGCCCGCTCGGGTCGGCTCCCTGTCCGTCGCGTCCGGTCTCGGCCTGGGAGTGGCGCTGCTGTGGTTCAGCCTGCTGGTGCTGATCCCGCTGGCCATGGTCGTCGCGGTCTCCGCGTCCGGCGGCGTGGCCGGCTTCGTGGCCACCCTGACCGACCCGCAGACGCTGTCGGCGGTCTCGCTCACCGTCGTGCAGGCGCTGCTGGTGACCGGGCTGAACGTGGTCATGGGCACGGCCATCGCCTGGGTCCTGGTCCGCGACCGGTTCCCCGGCCGAGCCGTCCTCGACGTGGTCATCGACGTCCCGTTCGCGCTCCCGACGATCGTGGCCGGGCTGGTGCTGCTCTCGCTCTACGGGCCGAGCGGCCCGCTGGGCATCGACGTCGCGAACACGCGCGCGGCGGTGTTCCTGGCGCTGGCGTTCGTCACGCTGCCCTTCGTCGTGCGGACGGTCCAGCCGGTGCTCGAGGAGCTCGACGCCGACGTCGAGGAGGCGTCGGCCTCGCTGGGCGCGGGCACGCTGACCACCTTCCGGCGGATCATCGTGCCGAGCCTCGTCCCGGCGGTGACGGCGGGCGCGGCGCTGTCGTTCGCCCGCGGCATCAGCGAGTACGGCTCGCTGGTGCTGCTGTCGGGAAACCTGCCCCACCGCACCGAGGTCGCCTCGGTGCGGGTGCTGACCTACATCGAGAGCGGCGACACCACGTCGGCGGCGACCGTGGCCACGCTGATGCTCGTGGTGGCGCTGGCCGTCATCGTCGCCCTCGACCTCGTCTCGCGGCGGGTGGCCCGTCGTGGCTAGCGCCCGGCTGCGCGAGCCCCGAGCGGTGCGGTGGGGGCTGCGGACCGTGGTCCTCGGCTACGTGGCGGCGCTGGTGGTGTGGCCGGTCTCTCTGGTGGTCAAGTACACCTTCGCGGACGGCACGACCGCCCTGGCGACGGCGCTCGGCGACCCGGCCGTCACCCACGCACTGCGGTTGACCGTGCTGGTCGCGGTCGTCTCGGTCGCGGTCAACCTGGTCTTCGGCGTCGGCGTCTCGCTGCTCCTGGTCCGCCACCGGTTCCGGGGCAAGCGGCTGCTGTCGGCCCTGCTGGACCTGCCGCTGTCGGTCTCCCCGGTGGTGGTCGGCCTGGCACTGCTGCTGGTCTTCAGCCCACGAACCGGCCTGTTCGGCCCCGGGCTGTCGCGGGCCGGGATCGACGTGGTCTTCGCGACGCCGGGGATGGTGCTCGCCACCGTCTTCGTCGCGCTCCCGCTGGTCATCCGCGAGGTCGTTCCGGTGCTGCAGGAGATCGGGGACGAGCAGGAGCAGGCAGCCCGCAGCCTGGGCGCCAACGCCGTCGCCACCTTCCGCCGCGTCACGCTGCCCAGCATCAAGTGGGCCGTCGTGTACGGCGTCGTGCTCAGCCTGGCCAGGTCGCTGGGCGAGTACGGCGCGGTCAAGGTCGTCTCCGGGAACATCGTGTCCCAGACCCAGACCGCCACGCTGGTCGTCGAGTCGAGGTACCAGGGATTCGACCAGGCCACCGCCTACTCCACCGCCTTCCTGCTGGCCCTCGCCTCGGTCGTCTGCATCGTGCTGGTCAGCATCCTCCGCCCCTCCGAGAGTCGGGACAGCCGATGAGCATCGAGATCGACCACGTCACCAAGCGCTTCGGCGACTTCGTCGCCCTGCAGGACGTGTCGCTGGCCATCCCCAGCGGCCAGCTCACGGCCCTGCTCGGGCCCTCCGGCGGCGGCAAGTCGACGCTGCTGCGCATCGTCGCGGGCCTGGAGTCCGCCGACGAGGGGACCGTGCGCATCGAGGGTCGGGAGGCCACCCACCTGCCACCGCAGCGGCGCAACGTCGGCTTCGTGTTCCAGCACTACGCCGCCTTCAAGCACATGAGCGTGGCCAAGAACGTGGCCTTCGGCCTGGAGATCCGCAGGCGGCCGAAGCAGGAGACCGCCCGCCGGGTCGCGGAGCTGCTCGACCTGGTCCACCTCTCGCAGTTCGCCCACCGGCTGCCGGCCCAGCTGTCCGGAGGGCAGCGGCAGCGGATGGCGCTGGCCCGGGCCCTAGCGGTCGAGCCGAGCGTGCTGCTGCTCGACGAGCCGTTCGGGGCGCTGGACGCCAAGGTCCGCAAGGAGCTGCGGGACTGGCTGCGACGGCTGCACGACGAGGTCCACGTGACCACGGTCTTCGTGACCCACGACCAGGAGGAGGCCCTGGAGGTCGCCGACGAGATCGTGGTGGTCAACGACGGCCGGGTCGAGCAGGTCGGGTCCCCCGACGAGCTCTACGACACACCGGCCAACGACTTCGTGATGAGCTTCCTCGGGCCGGTCACCCGGCTGGCCGGGTCGCTGATCCGGCCGCACGACATCGACGTGCGCAGGTCCGGCGACGTGCACGGCACGATGCCGGGCGAGGTGGTGCGGATGCTGCGCGTCGGCTTCGAGGTCCGGTTGACGGTGCGGCCCACCCTGGGCCCGCACCGGGTCGAGGCCGGCGGCCCTGCCACGGCGGCCGACCCCGAGGTGGACGTCACGCTCACCCGCTCGCACGCCCGCGAGCTCGGGCTCGAGGTGGGCAGCCGGGTGTGGCTGGCGGCGAACCCCGGGTCGACCTCGATGGCCGACCCGCCGGTCTCGACGGGCACGGCCTGACCCCCTCCGGTCCCGGCCTCCTACAGTGGCCGGATGGACGTGGACCTGCCGATGCCGGGCCGGGCCGGGCCGCGGCCGGCCACGAGTGCGACGCGCTACCAGGTCGACGTGGGCGGCCCGGTGTCGCTGTGGGCCTTCGACGTCGGGCTGGCCTGCTGTGCCGTCGAGCTCGACGCCGCGGTGGCCGGCCACCCCGAGACCTTCCGGCCCGTGCCTCCCGGCGACGCGGTCGCCGGCCCGGCGGTCATGGTGGTCTCGGGCACGGTGACCGACAAGATGGCGCCCGCGGTGCACCGGCTGTTCCAGCAGCTTCCCGAGCCGAGGTACGTGGTGTCGTTCGGGTCGTGCTCGAACTCCGGCGGCCCGTACTGGGACTCCTACAGCGTGACCAAGGGCATCGACCAGCTGGTGCCGGTCGACGTCTACGTCCCCGGGTGCCCGCCCCGGCCGGAGGCGCTGCTCCACGGCCTGCGAACCCTCCTCGACGACCCCCGGGTCACGTCGTGAGCGAGCCGGGTGCCGGGCACCGCGAGGAGTGGGCGGAGCGGGTGCGGTCGGCGTACGCCTGCCTGCCGGGCGGGGGCACGGTGGAGCCGGGCTTCGGTCCGCTCGGCGTCGACGTCGTCGCCGAGGACTGGCCGGCCGCCGCGGCCCTCGCCCGCGACACGCTCGGGCTGTCGTACTTCGACTGGCTGTCCGCGGTCGACGAGGGCGAGGACGGGATCCGGGTCGTAGCCCACCTGGCGCGACACCGCCCCGGCGCCGTCGAGCACCTCCTGCAGCGGACCCTGCTGCCGGCCGCCGCCCCCGTGGTCGGCTCCGTCGTCGAGGTGTACGCCGGCGCCGGCTGGCACGAGCGCGAGACCCACGAGATGTTCGGCGTGGACTTCAGTCGTGACGGCCGGGTGCTCGACCTGGCGCCGCTGCTGCTGCCCGACGAGTTCGCCGGGCACCCGCTGCGCAAGGACTTCGTGCTCGTCTCGCGGGTGGTGCGGCCGTGGCCGGGCGCCAAGGAGCCGGGCGAGTCCGACGCGACCCGCACCACCTCCCGGCGCCGGGCGCGGCCGCCCGGCGTGCCGGACCCGGCCGTGTGGGGACCCCGGCGGGAGGACGGCGATGGCTGAGCGGCCGGACCGGTCCGCCGCGCTGCCCGCCCGCTCGCGGGGGGTCATCGCGCTGATCGAGGAGAATTGCACGTCCTGCATGCTGTGCGCGCGCGAGTGCCCGGCGTGGTGCATCCACATCGACTCCCACCAGGAGGCCGTGCCGCCCGCCGCCGGTCCGGGCGGCGGCCGGGAGCGGACCCGCAACGTGCTCGACCGGTTCGCGATCGACTGGTCGCTGTGCATGTACTGCTCGATCTGCGTCGAGGTGTGCCCCTTCGAGGCGCTGTTCTGGAGCCCGGAGTTCGCCTACGCCGAGCGCGACATCCGCGAGCTGACCCACGAGCGGGACCGGCTCAAGGACTGGGTCGCGACGGTCCCGCCTCCCGTCGCCCTCGACGAGCGCGCCGCCGGCTCCGCGGAGCTGGCGGCCGCCGAGCGGGCGGCGGCCCGGCGGCTCAGCTGACCCCCCGTCCGCCTGGTTTGGGAGGTTGGAGGATGCTGGCCCGGCCCGCCCCCCGCGTGAGAAGGAGACACCGATGACCCGTCGCCCCACGACCCGCGAGATCGACGAGAGCGAGATCGAGGTCCACGCGCCCAAGGACGCGGCCGCCGGGCTGACCGCCGTCGCGGTGTCCATGAAGCGGTCGCTGCAGCAGATGGGGCCGGTCCGCACTGCCCGGACGCTGCTGAAGCTCAACCAGACCGACGGCTTCGACTGCATGTCCTGCGCGTGGCCCGACCCGGAGCCCGATCACCGCCACACCGCCGAGTTCTGCGAGAACGGCGCCAAGGCGGTCGCGGAGGAGGCGACCACCGAGCGGGTCGACCGCCGCTTCTTCGCGGAGCACCCCGTCGCCGAGCTCGAGCAGCACACGGACTACTGGCTGGGCAAGCAGGGCCGCATCGTCGAGCCGATGGTGCTGCGGGAGGGCGCCACCCACTACACCCCGATCGACTGGGACGAGGCGTTCGCCCTGGTCGGCGACCGGCTGCGCGGGCTGGCCGACCCCGACCAGGCGCTGTTCTACACCTCGGGCCGGGCCTCGAACGAGGCCGCGTTCTCCTACCAGCTCTTCGCCCGGGCCTTCGGCACGAACAACCTGCCCGACTGCTCGAACATGTGCCACGAGTCGACCTCGATCGGGTTGGCCGAGGCCATCGGGATCGGCAAGGCCAGCGTCACCATCCAGGACGTCTACGACGCGAAGCTGATCGTGATCATGGGGCAGAACCCGGGGACGAACCACCCGCGGATGCTGACCGCACTGGAGCAGGCGAAGCGCAACGGTGCCAAGATCCTCGCGGTCAACCCGCTGCGGGAGGCCGGCTTCGTGCGCTTCCGCAACCCGCAGAACGCCCGCGGCATCGCCGGGGTGGGCACCGAGCTTGCGGACCTGCACCTGCCGGTGCGGATCAACGGCGACCTGGCGCTGCTCCAGGCGATCGGCTCGCTGCTGCTGGAGTGGGGCTGCGCCGACCCGGACTTCATCGAGCGGCACACCGTCGGCTTCGAGGAGTGGGCCCGGCACGTGGGCGCCGTCGACTGGGCTGCCGTGGAGCGGGCCACGTCGCTGAGCCGCGAGCAGATCGAGGAGGCCGCGCGGATGTTCCGGGACTCCTCGGCCACGGTCATCTGCTGGGCGATGGGCATCACCCAGCACCGCAACGCGGTCGCGACGGTCAAGGAGATCGTCAACGTCGCACTCCTGCAGGGCGGCATCGGCCGGCCGGGCGCGGGGCTGTTCCCGGTGCGGGGCCACTCGAACGTGCAGGGCGACCGCACCATGGGCATCTGGGAACGCCCGCCGGCCCACTTCCTGGACCGGCTGCAGGCGGAGTTCGGCTTCGACCCGCCCCGCGAGCACGGCCTGGACACCGTGAACGCCATCCGAGCGCTGCGGGACGGCACGGCGTCGGTGTTCGTCGGGCTGGGCGGCAACTTCGTCCAGGCCGCTCCGGACACCACCGTCACCGAGCAGGCCATGCGCAACGCCGACCTGACCGTGCAGATCTCCACGAAGCTGAACCGCTCGCACGTGGTGCACGGCCGCACCGCCCTGATCCTGCCGACGCTGGGTCGCACCGAGAAGGACCGGACCGGCGGCCGTCCGCAGCGGGTCACCGTCGAGGACTCGCTGTGCGTGGTCCACGCCTCCCAGGGGCCCCTGGAGCCGGCCGGCCCGGCGCTGCGCTCCGAGGTGGACATCGTCTGCTCGATCGCGGCCGCGACGCTCGGGGACCGGTACGGGCTGCCGTGGGAGGCCTTCCGCTCCGACTACACCGAGATCCGGCGCCGGATCGCGCGGGTCGTGCCCGGCTGCGAAGCCTATGACGAGAAGGTCGACCGGCCCGGCGGGTTCACCATGCCGCACCCCCCGCGGGACAGCCGCTCCTTCGACACGGACTCGGGCCGTGCGGCCTTCACGGTGAGCCCGATCGACGTGCTGCACGTGCCCGAGGGACGACTGCTGCTGCAGACGATGCGCTCGCACGACCAGTTCAACACCACGATCTACGGGCTCGACGACCGCTACCGCGGGGTCAGCGGCGGCCGCCGGGTGGTGTTCGTGCACCCCGACGACATCGTCGCGCTGGGCCTGCGGCCGGACCAGATGGTCGACCTGGTGAGCGAGTGGACGGACGGCTCCGAACGCTCCGCCCCGGCGTTCCGGGTGGTGCCCTACGAGCAGCCCCGAGGCTGCGCGGCGGCGTACTACCCGGAGACCAACCCGCTGGTGCCCCTGGACTCGACGGCGGAGTCCAGCAACTGCCCGACGTCGAAGGCAGTGGTGGTCCGGCTGGAGCCGGCGGCCGGAGGCGGCTCCTCGGGGAACGGGCACGGCGGTGCCACCGGCGAGGACGAGGGTCACAAGTCGCGTCCGCAGCCGACCCACCTGTCCTGACCGGCGGGCGGATCCGCGTGGCCGACGAGAGCGACGACGGCACGCGCTACCTGGTGGTCGACGGCCGGCGCTGGCGGCGGGAGGACCCGGCGCTGCCGGCGGACGTCGCCGCCGCGCTGCGCTCGGCGCTCGGCAGCGCCCGCTCCCAGGTGGGCCGCCTCACCCGTGCCGGCGAGGACCCCGCGCCGGCACGACGCCGGGTGGACCTGGCCAAGCACGGTCTCGGGGAGCGGGGCGAGCCGTGGTGGGAGCAGACGCTCGAGCAGCGCCGGGAGCGCTGGGACCGGGCGCTGCGGTCGCTGGCGGACGAGTCGGGCCAGCGGTAGTCGGTGAACGGAGAAGCACCACTGGCTGGGTAGCCGCTGGCCTCTGGTCGAGGACCTGACGGACCGCCCGTGGCGGCTCGCCGACTCCAGGTTGCTCAACCCGGCTGGCTGCGAGCAGGGCGTACAGGTGCGCCTCGATCCTGGTGACCTGCGTCGACAGAACGATGCCTGTGCTGGTGCTAGTCAGTTCGACGTCCCTTCGGTCTCGAACGGAGCGGCGGCGCTCGACGAGGCAGGCCTTGACCATGCGGTCGACCGGGCGGCTCGGGCTGTGTCCGCTTCGCACACGAGAGGGTCACTGAAGCGGTTGAGGCTCAGTGATTCGAGATCCTGCAGGATGCCGGTCACTTCGGCCTGCGCCGGGGGCAGGCCGTGGTCGGAGCCCCTGGGCGAACCGTCTGGTGCCTTCGCGTGGGGGAGCCAGGATCCGGTGTCGGAGGTCCTGGTGTACCCGCACAGGCGCTGGCTCGTGCGATACCTAGAAGCGCCAGGTATGTTACCTTGCAGCTCTAGGTATAGGGGCGTGAACATGCGCATCGACAAGGACCTCGTGGCGGCTTCGGCTACCCCGCTGGTGTTGGGCATCCTCGCCGACGATGAGTCGTCCTACGGGTACGCGATTCTCAAGCGCATCCGAGAGCTGTCCGACGGGAACATGGAGTGGACCGATGGGATGCTGTATCCGCTGCTGCATCGGCTTGAGCGGCTAGGGCAGGTGGAGTCGTCCTGGCAGACATCGGACGAGGGTCGGCGCCGAAGGCACTACTCACTCACCAGAGCGGGTCGCGCGGCGCTCGCCGATCGGCAAAGCCAATGGGCCGTAGTCAGCGAGGCGCTTGATCGCATCTGGCAGGCCCGGATGCCGGTCGCGGCGCCACAGGTGGTCGGCCCATGAGCGAGCGACAGGTCGAGCAGTGGCGGGTCTACGTCCAACGCCGGGCCGCCTTGACGACGGACGACGTGGCCGAGCTCGAAGAGCACCTGCGCGGTCAGGTCGACGACCTCGTCGCCACCGGCCTCTCCGACGACGAGGCCTTCCTGATTGCTGTCAAGCGGATGGGCAGCATCGACGATCTTTCGCGTGAGTTCGCTCGCGAGCACTCCGAGCGGTTGTGGAAACAGCTTGTCCTCACCGCCGACGAGCCCAGCGAGGCACTCGCGTGGGGTCGTGACCTGTGGTCTGCCATCGCCCTCGGAGCCGGGGCAGCCCTCTCGATCCGGGCCGGCGTGGCTTGGTTGGACGAGGAGTTGTTCGTTCGACTCGCCTCCGTGCTTGTGCTGCCCTGGATGGCTGCCTACTTCGCGTGGAAGCGACGGCTCTCGCCCCTGCGGCTAAGCGCGGTGGCGGCCGGATTCGGGGCCGTCGGTGCGCTGCTCGTCATCTATCCCTTCGACGACGGGCAAGGTGACACGCTGCTGCTGGCGTCCCTCCACGCCCCGATCCTGCTGTGGCTCCTCACCGGAGTGGCCTATGTTGGGGGCGACTGGCGATCAGGACGTCGGCGCATGGACTTCATCCGCTTCACCGGCGAATGGGGGGTGTACTACTTCCTGCTCGCTGCCGGTGGCGGTCTCCTGCTGGCACTGACAGCCGGGACCTTCAACGCCATCGATGTCGACGCAGAAGTGTTCTTGTTCGGGTGGGTGCTGCCGATGGGCGCGGCTGGGGTGGCGCTGATCGCGGCTTGGCTGGTGGAGTCAAAGCAGAACGTCATCGAGAACATCGCCCCCGTGTTGGCGCGGGTCTTCTCGCCGCTGACCATCTTGCTGTTGGGCTCACTGCTGGTCGCGTTCGCCATCGACCCGAACGTCATCGACGTCGAGCGAGAGCTGCTCATCTTGATGAGCGTGATCCTGCTGCTCGTGCTGGCGCTGGAGTTGTACGCACTGTCGGCGAGGCCACCTCAGGCGCCGGCTGGTCTCGCCGACTGGCTGCAAGTGCTGCTAGCGGTCGCAGCGATCGTTGTCGACCTCGTGGTGCTGGTTGCCATGGCTAGCCGCATCGCAGAGCTTGGGTTGACTCCGAACCGCGCGGCAGCGCTCGGCCTCAACATCCTTCTCCTGGTCAACCTCGCGGTCTCGGCTTCGCTCGGCCTGGCGTTCGTGCGAGACAGGTGTCCGGTCGCAGCACTAGAGCGTTGGCAGACGGACTATCTCCCCATGTACGCCGCGTGGGCTGCCGTCGTGGTCGTCGCGTGGGGTCCGATGTTCAACTGGGCTTGATCGGCTGAAGTTTGATCCGCGGGTGGGAGGGTTGCTGTCGCGCCATGGCGGCGGCTGTGCCGCCACTCTGTCCCGATGGTGCAATGACGTGCGGGGCGAAACGGATCTGCGCTCGACCGGTTGCGCCAGGACGCGTTGGCCACTGCGGGTGCGACACGACCTCTGAACTGAGCAGCCCGTCAGATGACGTAGCCGGTGTCGGCCAAGACGTGACGAGTCTGATCGACATGGCATCCAGGATCATCCGCGGGTCCCGGTCGGTCACCTGGGCGTACTTGGTAGCCGCGTCGAAGTGGGCGAGCGCCTCAGTGAGCAGCTCATCGATCGTCCTGCTCATAGCGCCACAGCCTCCCCGAGAAATCGATCCTCGAAGTCCGGCCGAAGGTCGTCCGTCGGCACGATGTCGACAGGTATGCCGACGACCTCCGACACAAGTCGCTCGAGTCGGGCGACCTCGAGGAACCCCATCGCCGGCGGGAGGTCGATGAGTAGGTCGATGTCGGATCCGTCGTGATCGCGGCCAGTTGCAGCTGAGCCGAAGACGCGCACGTTGGAACCGCCGGCCTCCGCGACCAGGCCGATGACCTCGGCGCGGTGCTTACGCAGCGCCAGGGCCCGCGGGCCGGTGCCGTGGAAGCGAAGCAGCCGCGAGACCGCCGGTTGACTGCGGCCGATCTCGTGGGCGATCTCGGCCTGAGTCCTGCCGGCAGCGTCTGCTGCGCGCACTGCGGCAACCAATTCGCGGCGTGCCTGTCCGATCGCCGCGTCGGAGCGGCGAGCAATCTGGGCGAGCGTGGACATGCCACCGATATGGCCAATGTTATGAGAGTGTCCGGGGGACGGCTTTCACATGGCCTACCGCAGAGAACCGCACCCGAGCGACTGGATCATGAGTGGCAGATCGTCGGTGGCGGTGTCGTGGACGATCTGCGGTGACCGTCGCTACTTGTACTCAGCAGTCTGCTCAGCTGGGGTCCGGTTTGTGCGTCTGCGAGCGCACGCTACGCGGCAAGAGTGGGTATCCGCGAATGTGCTCTCGTATGGGCGTGTGAGATCCTCGGCCTACGAGCCGATGAGGCTCGCCGGACGACGGAGCCGTACCCGGACACGACAAGACGGCCGACAGGAGTCCGTCATGGCGTGGTTGATTATCGTTGTCTCTGGTGTTCTCGAAGCCGTGTGGGCGGTAGCCCTAGGCAAGTCGGAAGGGTTCTCGCGGCTCACACCGTCCCTAGTCTTCTTGGTCGGACTGGTGCTCAGCATGGGCGGCCTGGCTCACGCGATGCGAAGTCTCCCTGTCGGGACCGCGTATGCCGTGTGGGTCGGGATTGGTGCGGCTCTGACAGTCGCGTTCGGGATGGTCACCGGGTCGGAGTCGGTGAGCCTTGTGAAGGTAGCGCTCATCGTCGGCCTGATCGGTTGCGTGGTCGGCCTCAAGCTGGCCCACTGATACGACCGCTCGCTCTTCGGCATGTCCGTATGCCGAGGAACGCGAATGGCGAAGGCGTCGTTGCGCCTGGGCATAGCTGACGCCGACCCGCTCGCTTGCTTCTCGGACATCGAGACCGGCGCCGAGCATTCGGTTTGAGCGCGTCGACCAGCCGTAGCTCGGCGGCGTCTCTTGCCTTTGACAGCCGCGCGACCTGATCGGGTTGCGGCGCGGATGAGTTCGCGGCGCTGGGCTGCTTGGGAGACGAGCGTTCGGCCTCGCGAGCTACCCGGTCGACTCGGCGCCGCACCTCGCGATAGCACGCTGCCATCCGACTCCCTGGCCGCGACAGCGGCCTTGACCTGTTCCGTTTCGTCCACGTCCGTTCAAGCGCAAGGGACGGCGCGAGTGGACACGCTCCGACCCACGTGTCCTGATCGGCGGGCGGATCCGCGTGGCCGACGAGAGCGACGACGGCACGCGCTACCTGGTGGTCGACGGTCGGCGCTGGCGGCGGGAGGACCCGGCGCTGCCGGCGGACGTCGCCGCCGCGCTGCGCTCGGCGCTCGGCGCCCGCTCCCAGGTGGGCCGCCTCACCCGTGCCGGCGAGGACCCCGCGCCGGCACGACGCCGGGTGGACCTGGCCAAGCACGGTCTCGGGGAGCGGGGCGAGCCGTGGTGGGAGCAGACCCTCGAGCAGCGCCGGGAGCGCTGGGACCGGGCGCTGCGGTCGCTGGCGGAGGATGACTGACCCGCCACTCGAGGATCCCGCACCGGCGCGCGCGTCCGCGTCACCATCCGGTTGTGGGGATCGACGGGATGTCCGGCTCGACGCGCGGCGACGAGGCTCATCGCGAGACGCACCTCCAGCGAGGCAGGCGAGCACGCTCACTCGGATACCCGCGAGGGTTCGTAGGTCGTGAGCGGTTCCTCCCTCATGCTGGTTGCCTGGCGCGGCGGCGGCTTGCGGCGCGTCCAGCCGCTGTGCTGCTCGCGCTTGATCATCAGGTGGAACGGTGATGCATGGCAGGAGCGCAACGTGCCCGCCCTAGGCTCGACTCGTCGACCGGCGCGGTGCGCAGCCTCTCGTGAGGTGGTGTCGATCAGGCGCCACGAGCGACTCCTCGGTGCGGGCAGCTTCGACTCTGACAGTGACAACCACCCGAGATGGCCTGAGCGCCGGTCGGCAAGCGGCGCCCTGACGCGCCCACCTCCCACACCATGTCGAGACGGCGTGCTCGGGCCCGCCGGACGGCTCTGGTCCTCAACTCGTCGTCGAGCCCTTCGGCATCGCGTTCATCCTCCTGGACCCAGACAAGGAGCGGGGCCGAACCCGGGCGGTTCATCGGTCCGCCCAGCCGTGCTGACCCCGCGCGAGCGCTACCGGGCCTGCACCTGCGCAGGAGGCCCGGACAGGCCAACCGAGGAGAGCAGCTCGTCGACCACCATGAACGCGGCGCCGCGGAGCCCGGCGCGGTCGGCCAGCGGGGACTGGAGAATCTCCAGGGACCGAGTGGCCAGCGGCAGCGATCGGTCGAGGACCGCGAGCCGCACCTGCCTCAGGTAGAGGTCTCCGGCCGAGGCCACCCTGCCACCGATGAGGACCAGCGACGGGTTGAAGAAGTTCACGACCCGGGCCAGGGCCTCCCCGAGCAGCCGAGCAGACTCTGTGACCAGTCTGCGAGCGGCGGGGTCGCCACCCAGCGCGGCGTCGACCACCGACTGCGCGGTGATGTCGTGTCCTGCGGCAAGCTCCTTGGCCAGGGCTGGACTCTCCCCGGAGCGCGCCAGGTCGAGGCCGTCGCGGCCCAGCGCATACCCGCCGGCCAGCGCCTCGAGGCACCCCAGCTGGCCACAGCGGCACTGCGCGGTGCTCTCGCCCACGGCCATGTGGCCGATGTCCCCGGCGCAACCCTGTGCGCCGCGGTGCAGCTGGCCCCTGGAGACGAGTCCGGCCCCGATCCCGGTGCCGACCTTGACGAGCACGACGTCCCGGTGCCCCGTGGCGAGGCCGCCGCGGAGCTCTCCGAGAGCCATCACGTTCACGTCGTTGTCCACCCAGGCAGGTGCGCCGTAGCGGGTGGCGAAGAACGACCTGACGTCGAAGCCGTCCCAGCCCGGCATGATGGGGGGAGAGACCGGCGTGCCGGTGTCGAACTCGACCGGTCCGGGAAGTCCCACGCCGACCCCCCACACCTGCGCGTCCCCGGGGAGGGAGGCGACGAGCTCGTCGAACAGCTCGGCCACGCGCCCCAGGATGTGAGTCGGACCCCGGGTGACGTCCGCGGCCTCGCCCCGCGCCATCGAGATGCTGCCGGCCAGGTCGGCAGCGGCTACCTCGATGCCGGTGGCCCCGAGCTCGGCCACCAGGATCACCCCGGCGGCGGCGTTGAAGCGCAGCTCGCGCGGGGCCCGGCCGCCGGTCGAGCGGCCCAGCGCACCCTCGATGAGCAGACCGGCGGCGATCAGCTGGCCCGCCCGGTCCGTGACGACGTTGCGTCCGAGTCCGGTCAACCGTGCGATCTCGGGACGGGTCGTCGCGCCGGAGACGCGCACGGCGTCGAGCACGGACACCACGGACTCGATGCTCTCGCCTGCCAGGACGGAGACCGCGTGCGCTCGTTCCATCGGATCTGCCTGCCTTTCGTCGAGGCGCATCGTACATAAGTTTAGTGGGTGTTGACTTCTGCACAACACGTGCTTAAGATGAGCCCAATCCCACTGAAGGGACATAAGACAGGAGGCAACCGTGCGAGTCGGTCACCACACGATCACCTGGGGAGGCGTCGTAGGTGACCCCGTGGGGGTCACCAGCGTCAAGGACCTGCAGTACCGGGTGAACGGTCCGATGGACCGCGCCATCACCGAGATCGGCTCCCTCGGCTACGAGGGCATCGAGATGTTCGACGGCAACGTCGCTGACTTCGCCGAGCGCCCCGAGGAGCTCATCGCGCTGCTGGAGTCGGCTGGTGTCGAGCTCGTCGGCGTCTACACCGGCGGCAACTTCATCTACGACGAGATCCTCCCGGAGGAGCTCAGCCGGGTGACGCGGGCTGCCGAGCTCGCCGCGCGGTTCGGGGCCTCCAACCTCGTTGTCGGTGGGGGCGCCCGGCGAGCGTCGGGCACCCGGGCCGAGGACTACGAGCGCCTGGCCGCCGCCCTCGACCAGGTCACCGACATCGCGTCGGACCACGGCCTCGAGGCGTGCTACCACCCGCACCTCACGACGATCGTCGAGAGCCCCGAGGAGCTCGACCTGCTGCTGCCCCACACCCGGATCGGCTTCTGCCCCGACACCGCGCACCTCGCGGCCGGCGGCGGCGACCCCGCCGAGCTGATCCGCCGCTACCCGGACCGCGTCCGTCATGTCCACCTGAAGGACGCCCGGGTGTCGCCCCTGGAGTTCCTGCCGCTGGGTGCAGGGGAGATCGACTTCGCAGGCGTCCTCGACGCGCTGCGCGAGACCGGGTACGACGGCTGGCTGATCGTCGAGCTCGACGCCTACGACGGCGATCCCCGAGAGGCCGCCGCCCAGAGCAAGACCTACCTCGACCGGCTCCTGACCACGACCGGCGCGACCACCGCCCCCACCACCGATGGAGAATCACGATGAACACACGGATCCGCTACGCGACCGCGGCCGCGGCCTTCGCGCTGGCCCTGAGCGGGTGCAGCTCGGCCAACACGTCCTCGGTCGAGCAGGACCCCGGCGTCGCGAAGAAGGTCGACAAGGCCCTCGCCGCGATCCAGGGCCAGGTACTGAGCAAGGGCCCCCACGGTGAGAAGCCCGAGCCGGCCGAGGCCGCGAAGCTCACCGACGAGGAGATCGCCCAGGTCAAGGACCTCGGTGCTACTGCCGCGATCGTGATGCACTACGGCGGCAACGACTGGGCCAACGCCCAGGTCGACGGGCTCAGGACTCAGTTCGCCGATCTCGGCATCAAGGTCGTGGCCGTCACCGATGCGAACTTCAAGCCCGACAAGCAGGTCTCCGACCTCGAGACCGTGATGGTCAAGAAGCCGGACATCATCGTGTCGATCCCCACCGACCCCGTCGCGACCGCCTCGGCGTACAAGAAGGTGGCCGACGCCGGCACCAAGCTCGTCTTCATGGACAACGTCCCGCAGGGGCTCGAGGCCGGCAAGGACTACGTCTCCGTCGTGTCCGCGGACAACTACGGCAACGGCGTGACCTCGGCGCACCTGATGGCCAAGGCCCTCGGCGGCCAGGGCGAGATCGGCCTCATCTACCACGAGGCCGACTTCTTCGTGACCAAGCAGCGCTACGAGGGATTCAAGAAGACGATCGAGTCGGACTACCCCGACATCAAGATCGCCGACGAGAAGGGCATCGCCGGGCCGGACTTCGCCGGTGACGCGCAGGGTGCCGCCAACGCCATGCTCACCGAGAACCCCAACCTGGCCGGTGTCTGGGCGGTCTGGGACGTTCCCGCCGAGGGTGTGATGGCGGCAGCCCGCGCCTCGGGTCGCTCGGACCTCAAGATCGCGACTCAGGACCTCGGCACCAACGTGGCGATCGCCCTGGCCAAGGACGAGCTCGTGATCGGGCTCGGCGCCCAGCGCCCCTATGACCAGGGCGTCACCGAGGCTCTGCTCGGTGCGGGCGCGCTGATCGGCAAGAAGGCGCCGCCCTACGTCGCCCTGAGCGCGCTGCCGGTCGAGCACGCGAACGTGCTGGACGCCTGGAAGCAGGTCTACCAGTCAGACGCGCCACAGGACCTCGTGGACTCCTTCAAGAAGTAGGACCACCGGACGTGGCCGGCGGGGCCCACTCCCCGCCGGCCACCCAGGAAGACCGAAGGAGCTCGTGATGACCCACCCCACTCCTGCCGTGCAGATGACCGGCATCCACAAGGCGTTCTACGGCACCACCGTCCTCGACGACGTCGACTTCGAGGTCATGCCCGGGGAGGTGCACGCCCTGGCCGGAGGCAACGGCGCCGGCAAGTCGACCCTGATGAAGATCCTCCAGGGGGTGTACTCGATGGACCGCGGGGACATCTCGGTCGGCGGTCAGCCGGTGCGGATCAGGTCGATCCACGAGGCTCGCGCAGCCGGGATCGGCATGGTGTTCCAGGAGTTCAGCCTGGTGCCGACCTTGACCGTCGCCCAGAACGTCTTCCTCACCGCCGAGCCGCTGGGCAGAGGCGGACTGATCAGTGACCGCGAGGCCGTGCACCGGGCACGCGCGGTCTTCGCGGACATGGAGGTCGAGGTCGACCCGAGGGCGACCGTCGCCGACCTCGGCACCGCGTACTGGCAGCTGACCGAGATCGCCAAGGCCCTCGGCCAGAACGCCCGCGTCCTGATCATGGACGAGCCGACCGCCAGCCTCGCCAAGCATGAGACCGAGGCGCTC
Organism: uncultured Actinomycetota bacterium; assembly: GCA_963781695.1. Lineage (GTDB taxonomy): Bacteria > Actinomycetota > Actinomycetes > Propionibacteriales > Nocardioidaceae > Nocardioides_B. The sequence continues at coordinate 127,239 of CAWAGE010000001.1, read as the reverse complement.
TTCGACCTCGTCGAGCGGCTCAAGGCCCGCGGGATCTCGATCATCTACATCTCCCACCGGATGGACGAGGTCTATCGCATCGCCGACCGGATCACCATCCTGCGCGACGGAAGACGGCTGCTCACCGAGAACGTCGCCGACGTCACCCCCGAGCAGATCGTCGAGGGCATCGTCGGCAAGAAGATCGAAGGGCTGAGCTATCGCCACCGCGGTCACGACACCGAGGCCGCCCCGCTGCTGGAGGCTACCGACCTGCGCGCCGGGAGGCGGGTCAACGGAGTGTCGTTCTCGGTGCGACCTGGCGAGATCGTCGGGTTGGCGGGGTTGATGGGCAGCGGCAGGACCGAGCTCGCCCGAGCCCTGTTCGGCATCGACAAGCTCGACAGCGGCGAGCTGAAGCTGCACGGGAAGGTCGTGACGATCTCGAACCCGCACCAGGCCATCTCCCACGGTCTGGCCCTCATCCCCGAGGACCGCCGGGCCCAGGGGCTGGTGCTGGAGCACTCGGTGCGCGACAACCTGCTGCTGCCGCTCCTGGACCGGACCCGCAAGGGCCCCTTCCTGAGCGCGACGGCCGCGCGGGAGCTCTCCGACAGGCTGATCTCGCGGTTCGCCGTGAAGGCCGACAACCCGGGACGGCCGGTGCGGCTGCTCTCGGGAGGCAACCAGCAGAAGGTCGTCCTGGCCAAGTGGCTCGGCACCGAGCCCGACATCCTCATCCTCGACGAGCCGACCGCCGGGGTCGACATCGGCACCAAGAGCGAGATCCTCGAGATGATCCGCGACCTGGCCGACGACGGCAAGGCGATCATCGTCATCTCGTCGGAGTACCCCGAGCTCCTTGCGGTCAGCGACCGCATCCTGGTCCTGCGCGACGGGGCCGTCTCAGCAGATCTGCCCCGTCACGACATCGCGGACGAGGAAACCCTTCAACTGGCTGTGCAAGGAGTGCACTCATGAGCAACAGCGTCCGTACCGCCCCGGCAGATGCCGGTGCCGCCACCACGTCGACGTCCTTGCTGGACGTCCTCAAGCGGGTCGACTGGCACCGCTACGTCATCTACATCGCGTTCGTCGTGGTCTTCCTCTTCTTCGCGGTGCTTCTCGGTGACCAAGGATTCCTCAGCTCGAACAACCTGCTCAACATCCTGCGCCAGACCGCCACGATCACGGTGATCGCCGTCGGGATGACCTATGTGATCGCGTGCGCGGAGATCGACCTGTCGGTCGGGTCGGTGGCCGGCCTGGCCAGCGTCTCGTGCGCGATGGCGATCTCGAGCTGGGGACTGGTCCCCGGCATCCTGGCGGGCCTGGCGGTCGGCCTCGTGGTCGGAACCATCAACGGGGGCCTGGTCAGCATGCTGGGAATCCCCTCGTTCCTGGTCACGCTGGGCATGCTCGGCATCGCCGCGGGCGTGGCGCAGTGGATCACCAGCTCGGCACCGCAGCCGATCCTCAACGACGCCTTCAACCTGACCTTCGGTGGCGGTGACTTCGGGCCCATCCCCGGACTGATCGTCTGGGGCGGGGTCTTCGTGGCCCTCGGGGCGGTGGTGCTGAACAAGACCCGCTTCGGGCGCCAGGTGCTGGCCACCGGCGGCAACCGAACGGCAGCGGAGTTCACCGGCATCAAGACGCGTCGGATCAAGTTCCAGGTGCTGCTGATCTCCGCGACCGTCGCCTCGATCGCCGGGATGCTGTACGCCGGACGCCTGCAGTCGGGTCGGTTCCAGTGGGGGGCCGGTGACGAGCTCTCGGCGATCGCGGCGGTCATCCTGGGCGGGACGAGCCTCTTCGGCGGAAGCGGCGCCGTCATCGGCACGATGTTCGGCGCGCTGCTGATCGGACTGATCAACAACGGCCTGATCCTGGCGGGGCTGGACAGCTCGCAGCAGCAGGTCGTCCGCGGCGTGATCATCATCCTGGCCGTCGCGCTGGCACGGAAGAAGTGACCTGATGTCGACCACACCTGTTCGTGCCGGCCTCATCGGCGCCGGCTTCATCGGCGGGGTGCACGCCCACGCCATCCGCTCGGCCGGCGGCATCCTCACCCGGGTCGCGGACTCGACTCCCGAGCAGGCAGCGCAGGCAGCCCGACGGCTGGGCGCTGTGGCGGGGGCGGAGTCGGCCCTGGCGCTGGTCTCCTCCGACGACGTGGACGTCGTGCACATCTGCACGCCCAACTCGACCCACGTCGAGCTCGCCGAGCTGGCCATCGCGCACGGCAAGTCCGTCGTCTGCGAGAAGCCGCTCGCCACCTCGGTCGGCGACGCCGAGCGGCTGGTCTCCGCTGCCCGGCAGGCCGGCGTCGTGAACGCCGTACCGTTCGTCTACCGCTACTACCCGACCGTGCGGGAGGCCCGCTCCCGCATCGCCGCCGGCGAGGCAGGCAGGCTCTGGCTGCTGCACGGTTCCTACCTGCAGGACTGGCTCGCCGGCCGGAGCGAGACCAACTGGCGGCTGGACCCGAGCCGCGGTGGCGGCTCCCGGGCGTTCGGCGACATCGGGGTGCACTGGTGCGACCTGATGGAGTTCGTCACCGGTCATCGGATCACCCGGTTGCTGGCGCGGCTGTCGAACGCCCACGCGGAACGCGTCACCTCGGCCGGCCTCCGCCCGGTGGGAACGGAGGACGGGGCAACGCTGGTCTTCGAGACCGACCAGGGGGCGACCGGGTCCGTGGTCGCCAGCCAGGTCTCGCTGGGGCGCAAGAACAAGCTGTGGTTCTCCTTCGACGGCACCGAGTCCTCCTACGTGTTCGACCAGGAGCAGCCCGACACGCTGTGGATCGGTGGTGTCTCCGAGAACCGGGTGGTCCCCCGGGGTCCGCAGACCCTCGGCTCGGAGGAGGGGCGAAGCCTCTCCTTCCTTCCGGCCGGACATCCGCAGGGCTACCAGGACTGCTTCAACGCCTTCGTGGCCGACACCTACGCGGCAGTGACGGGACGAGTCGCCCCCGGGCTGCCGACCTTCGCCGACGGACACCGCGCCGCGCTCATCACGGCGGCCGTGCTCGACTCTGCCAAGACCGACTCCTGGATCGAGGTACCCGCATGAAGCTCGGATTCCTGACCGCCTGCCTGCCTGACCGGTCCCTGGAGGACATCGTCACGTGGGCGGCCAGGCACCACTACGAGGCACTGGAGGTGGCGGCCTGGCCGGACCTGGGCGACCGACCGTTCACCGCCACCCACCTCGACGCCCAGGGCTTCGGCGCGGGTGAGGCAGAGCGGGTCTCGTCGCTGTTCGACGAGCACGGGCTCGCGCTGTCCTCGTTGGCGTTCTACGACAACAACCTGCACCCGGACGAGGCCGAGCGTCGCGCCGTCAACGACCACGTGATGGCGCTCGTGGACGCCGCGGCCCTGCTCGGCTGCCCCACCGTCGGCACGTTCGTGGGCCGAGACCCGGGCAAGTCGGTGGCGGAGAACCTGCGGATGGCCGAGCAGGTGTTCCCTCGCCTGGTCGACCACGCGGGCGAGAAGGGCGTCAAGCTCGTCATCGAGAACTGCGTCATGGAGGGTTGGCACCCCGACGGCTACCCGGGCAACCTCGCCTACAGTCCCGAGCTGTGGGAGTGGATGTTCGATCTCGGGCTCTACCTCAACTTCGACCCGTCCCACCTGATGTGGATGGGCATCGACCCGGTCGCGGCCGTCCGGCCGTACGTCGACAAGGTCGCGCACGCCCAGGCGAAGGACATCGAGCTCTTCCCGGAGAAGCGCAACCACTACGGCTGGCCGGGCGTGGCGGTGGGGCGTGAGGACCCCTGGGACGTCGGCTGGTGGCGCTACCGCGTTCCCGGGCTGGGCCAGGTCGACTGGGTCAGGGTGGTCGACGCGCTCTACGAGGGCGGGTTCGACGGTGTGCTCTCCGTGGAGCACGAGGACCCGGTCTGGGGCGGCACCGAGGAACGGATCGAGACCGGCCTGACGGTCGCCCACCGAACGCTCCGGCCGCTCATCGTGGCCTGATCCCGCACTCCCGACACCTCCGGAGGACCCATGACCACTCACGCGACCTTCTTCGACCCTCACCAACGCGCCACCGTCGAGGCGGCGATGGCGCGCATCATCCCGACGGACGACACCCCCGGGGCCCGGGAGGCCGGGACCGTCGACTTCGTCGATCGCTACCTCTCGGGGATCGACTACATCTACGCCCTTCCCGACGGCAGCGGCTTCGAGCGACTCCAGGGCCGCCGGGCCGACGCGTGGCAGCAGCGGGTCGACCTTGCCCGGTCCAAGTACGTCGCCGGCATCGCGCAGCTGGACCGGCTCTGTCTCGAGCATCACCAGGTCGAGTTCGTCGACCTCGACGCCGCTCGGCAGGACGAGATGCTGCGCCGCATCGAGCGGGCAGGCAGCCCCGAGGCGGAACGCGCCTGGCGCGACACCCCGGCCATCGCGTACGGCGGACCGGTGGAGCCTGCACTCCAGCAGACCAACGCCGAGGCGGACATGGACTTCTTCAACCTGCTCGTCACCCACACTCGCCAGGGGTTCCTGGCGGACCCGATCTACGGCGGCAACAGGGACCAGATCGGCTGGCAGGTGATCGGCTTTCCCGGTCCCGCCAACCTCGCCGAGGTCCACACCGGCCGCTACAGCACCCTCGACTACTTCGCCGACAGCCGCGCGCACCGCGGACAGGAGGACCACCATGACCACCAAGCCTGAGCGCGTCGACGCGGTCATCATCGGTGCCGGGGCCTCCGGCGCCGCCGCCGCCAAGGTGCTGACGGAGCGAGGCCTGCGCGTCGTCGCGCTGGAGAAGGGCCCCTGGCGAACGAAGGAGAGCTTCGGCGGCGACGAGCTCGCCAACGTCAACCGGTACAACCTGTGGCCGGACCCGATCCTGAACCCGCGCACCTCGCGGACCTCGCCCGACGCCGACGGCGAGGTCGACCCGTTCTGTCCGGTGCCTCAGATGGTCGGCGGGGGAACGGTGCACTGGCAGGGCTGGCTGCCCCGGTTCACTCCCAACGACTTCCGGCTGCGCACCGTGGCGGGTGACCTTCCCGGCACCACGCTGGCGGACTGGCCGATCACCTACGCGGAGCTCGAGCCCTACTACGACGCGGTCGAGTGGGCCTTCGGGGTCTCCGGGCAGGCGGGGGCGAACCATGTCGAGGGCCCGCGCCGCCGGGGCTACCCCTGCCCGCCGATGCCGCAGTCGCGCTACGCGGAGAAGTTCCACGACGGGTGCGCGAAGCTCGGGTGGAACTCCTTCCCCACACCGCAGGCGGCACTCTCCCGGCCGTTCAACGGGCGACCGGCGACCGTGGTCAGCGCGTTCGCCCAGCAGCACGGCGACCCGACCGGCACCCGTTCCAGCGCACTGAACGTGTTCATCCCGGACGCCATGGCTACGGGCCGCTACGAGCTGCGCCCCGATTGCTACGTCCGAGAGCTGGTGCTCGACGAGCGCGGCCAGATCAAGGCCGCAGTCTACGAGGACGCCGCCGGTGTCGTGGTCGAGCAGCAGGCCGACGTGTTCCTGCTGGCGTGCGGCGCGGTGGAGACGGCTCGGCTGATGCTGATGTCGACCTCCGCCCGTTTCCCCCACGGGTTGGCCAACAGCAACGACCTGGTCGGGCGGAACGTGACCTTCCACGAGTACAGCGCCTCGGTGGCCACCTTCGACGACCCGATCAACGCGTGGGCGGGTGGAGGCTACGTCTCGGCGAGCAGCTTCCAGTTCTACGAGCACGACGCATCGCGAGGCTTCGTCAGCGGCGGCCACATCGCGGCCGCCGGGGTCGGCATCCCGCTCCCCATCAACTGGGGCCTGCCCGGCAAGCCGACCTGGGGCGCGGAGGCCAAGCAGGTCGATCGCGACTACTTCAACCACTCGATGGCGGTCGCCATGGTTCTGCACGACATGCCGCAGCACGAGAACCGCGTGGACCTCGACGACAAGGTCGTGGATGCCTGGGGGCTGCCCGTTGCCCGGATCACGCTGACCCCGCACGAGAACGACCTCGCCCAGGGTCGCTTCCTGGTCGACCGCTGCGGGGAGATCCTGGAGGCGGCCGGCGGCAACGACGTGACCAAGGTGTACGCGGAGAAGGTCACCGGGAACTGCTCGCACCAGCACGGCACCGCCCGGATGGGTGACGACCCCGACACGTCGGTGACCGACCGCAACTGCCGGGCGCACGAGGTGGACAACCTCTTCGTCGTGGACGGCAGCCCGTTCCCCACGGCCACCGGGGCCAACCCGACGCTGACGATCATGGCGAACGCCTGGCGGGTCGCCGAGTTCATCGCCACGAGCAGGGGGACCCGTTGATCGCCGACCGGGTGGTCCACCTCCAGCCGAGCTTCGTGGCCCGGGCAGGGCAGGAGTCAGTGCTCAAGGAAGCGCTGACCCTGCTGACCAGACAGAGCCGCGAGGAGGCGGGCTGCCTGGAGTACACCCTGCTCGAGGACCACGACGACCCGGCACGGCTCTCGATCTACGAACGGTGGGCCGACACGGCGGCCATCGACGCTCACGACCGCACCCGGCACGTGGCCACGTTCGTGGCGCGCTTCGACGAGCTTCTCGCCGAGCCGCTCGTCGTGCGCCGGCTGCGCCGGCTCGCCTAGGCGGCCGTGCTGGAGGCCAGGGTCCGCTCGGCTCAGCCGGTAGCCGCCTTCGCGGTGCCATGGATGCAGCACGTCAGACTCGAAGAAGCCGGACCCGACGAAGGCTCTGCGGTCCAGGTGCGGACTGCAACCGCGCCTGCACCGCTGTGTCCTGCCGAGAACGATGCCGGGTCAGCGGTAGTTGGTGAACTGCACCGGGAAGTCGTAGTCCTGTCCCTTGACGAGCGCGATCACCGACTGGAGGTCGTCGCGCTTCTTGCTGGAGACGCGCAGCTCCTCACCCTGGACCTGCACCTTGACGCCCTTCGGTCCCTCGTCGCGGATCAGCTTGCCGACCTTCTTGGCCTGCTCCTGGGAGATGCCCTCCTTGAGCTCGACCGCGATCTTCGACTCCCGCCCCGACTGGCGGGGCTCGCCCGCCTCGAGCACCTTCAGCGACTGGCTGCGCTTGATGAGCTTGTCCTTGAACACGTCGAGCACCGCGCTCGCCCGGTCGTCGGCGTTCGCGGAGATCTCGACCGCGTGCTCGCCGGACCGCTCGATGGTCGCGCCCGTGTTCTTGAAGTCGAAGCGCTGGCTGATCTCGCGCTGCGCCTGGTTGATGGCGTTGTCGATCTCCTGCTGGTCCAGCTTGCTGACGATGTCGAACGACGAGTCGGCCATGGGTCGGGTGCCTCCCGGATTTCGGTGGGGGATCGGTGCTGCGCTATTGTTTCCTCCCGGCGCGCCGGAGACAATCCGGCCGCTGCGGCAGGTTGCCCGAGTGGCCAATGGGAGCGGACTGTAAATCCGTCGGCTTAGCCTTCGAAGGTTCGAATCCTTCACCTGCCACTGTTGCGCGAAGGGCCCCTGACCAGCCAGAACGCCGGGTCGGGGGCCCTTCGACGTGCGGGGTGGAGGGGGCGAGGCCGGCCGGCCCGGCGGCAGCGGCAGGGGTCGGCGCCGGCGGGTCATGGCGCTGCCACGGGTCCGGTGGTGGACCGGATGACGAGCTCCGGTCGCAGCACCAGGTCGGCTGCCGGGAGGTCGGGCGTGGCGCTGCGCGCGATGGCACGCTCCACGGCGAGCCGCGCCATCTCCCGCGGACGCTGCTGGATGCTGGTGAGGTCGATCCCGGGTGTCCGCGCCAGCTCGCTGTCGTCGACGCCGATGACCGAGACCCGCTCCGGGACACCGACGCCCTCCTGGGCGAGCACGCTCATCGCCGCGGCAGCGATGTCGTCGTTGAACGCGATGAGGGCGCTCGGCAGCCCCCGGGCCTGCACGAGCGCGCGCGCCGCCCGCTGCCCGTCGATCTGGTCCTCGCCGTCGCATGCGACGACGCGCGTCCGCCTCTGCAGTCCCGCCGAGCGCATGGCCCGGAGGTACGCGTCGCGGCGGGCGATCGCGATCAGACCCGAGCCTCCCTGGAGATGGGCGATGCGGCGGTGGCCCAGCCCGGTCAGGTGGCCGACCGCGAGCTGCATGCCGTGGTCGTCGTCGGTGCGGACGCTGTCGACCTGCGGATGGTCGACCTGCCAGCCCATCGTCACCAGTGGCACGTCACCGGCGAGCAGCGGTCGGGCCACCTCGGGTCCCAGCATGACCAAGGCGTCGAACCGCAGGTCGTGCAGCGACCCGAGGGCCTGCTCCTCGTTGCGGCTGGCCGTCAGGGCGCTCAGCACCAGGTCCCAGCCTTGGGCCTCGACCGCGGCGTACGGGCCGTCGATGAGGTCGAGATGGAACCGACCCGCCCGGCCGAACAGGACGCCGACGACATGGGCCTGCAGGCTGGCCAGCGACCTGGCTCGGAGGTCCGGCCGGTAGCCCAGCCGCTCGACCACCGCGAGGACGCGCGCACGGCTCTGCTCGCTCGCGCCGGGAGCCTCGCGCAAGACGATCGAGGCCAAGGCCCGGGAAACCCCGGCCTCTCTGGCCACGTCGGTCAGCGTCACGTGCCCGGCGCCGCGGTGCTGGTGCATCTGTCCCGACCCTTCTCGGCTCGCGGTTCCCGGGGTGGGTCGAGGCCGGCACGGGAAAATACTAGCGCGCTCTAGACTATAGAACTAGAGCGCGCTAGTCTCGTCGTCGTCGATGTCGCCCCAGCGTGGACGTCGAGCCCCGGCCCACCCTCACAGGAAGCAAGGACATGACGAGATCATCACTGGGCGTTGCCGTCATCGGCGCAGGCATGGTCGGTCGCGCCCACGCCGCCGGGTACCGGGTGGCCTCGCAGCTCTACGACCTCGACCTGCCCGAGATCCGCCTGGTCGCGGTCGCCGACGCCCACGAGCCGTTCGCCACCGACGCTGCCGCCCGGTTCGGCTACGAGCGCCCCGAGACGTCGTGGCAGGCGATCGTGGACGCGCCCGACATCGACGTCGTCTCCGTGGCCATCGCCAACGAGCTGCACCGGCCCGTCGTCGAGGCGCTGCTGGCCGCCGGCAAGCACGTCCTGTGCGAGAAGCCGCTCGCGCCGACCGTCGAGGACGCCACCGCCATGGTCGCCGCCGCCGAGGCCGCCGAGTCCCAGTCCGGGGTCGGCTTCTCGTTCCGCCGTACGCCGGCCATCAACGCCATCCGCGACCGGCTCGAGGCCGGAGCCATCGGCGCGCCCCGCCACTTCAACGGTCACTACTGGTGCGACTACGCCCAGAACCCGAGCAACCCGATCAGCTGGCGCTACCGCGGCGGGCCGGGCACCGGGGCGCTGGCCGACATCGGCAGCCACGTGATCGACCTGGGGGAGTACCTGTGCGGTCCCATCGCCAGCGTCAGCGGCGCGGTCTTCGAGACGTTCACGACCCAGCGCCCGGTGCCGTTGGGTGCGACGGTCGGCCACGCCGCCGGTGCGGTCGGTGACAAGACCGAGCCGGTCGAGAACGAGGACATCGCCACGTTCACGGCCCGCTTCGCCAACGGCGCCGTCGGGACCTTCTCGATCAGCCGCATCTCCCACGGGCTGCCCAACGGGCTCGGCTTCGAGCTCTACGCCGCCGACGGTGCCGCGTCCTTCGACCTCAACCGGCCCAGCGAGTTCACCTTCGCCGACCACGGTCCCGACGCGGCGACCAACGGGACCCGCACGGTGCTGGTCGGCCCTGCGCACCCCGGCCTCGAGAAGGGCCTTGCGATGGACTTCCCCTCGGTCGGCCACGGCCAGAACGACCTCTTCGCCTGGCAGGCGCGGGCCTTCCTCGACCAGGTCGCCGGCCTGGGCAAGCTGGCCCCGCTGCCGACGCTGGCTGCCGGTCTGCACAACATGGAGGTGCAGGCCGCCATCACGCGCAGCGCGCTCGACGGCGGCCGGGCGGTCGCCCTCATCTGACCCTCCGGTCAGGCGCCACTCGTCACCATCCGCGTTCCACGTTCACCGCAGCCCCACAGCAACACAGTCCCGCGACCCCCACGGCCCCCACAGAGAGAGTGACCACCATGAAGCTCGGCGCCTACACCGCCTGCCTGCACGACAAGCCCCTGGAGAAGGCACTGGAGATCCTTCGCGACCTCGGTCTGACCAGCGCCGAGATCAACGCCGGTGGCTTCATCGGCACCCCCCACCTCCCGGTCGAGGAGCTCCTCGAGAGCGCCGAGGCCCGCGAGCGCTACCTCGCTACCTTCGCCGACCACGGCATCGAGCTCACCGCCTTGAACTGCAACGGCAACCCGCTGCACCCGGACCCGGAGATCACCCACGCCGAGGACCTCAAGCGCACGATCAAGCTGGCCGGCCTGCTCGGCATCGACACCGTCATCACGATGTCGGGGCTGCCGGCGACCGACCCCGGCGGCAGCCGGCCCTCCTGGACGGTCATCCCGTGGGACTCGGTCTACAAGGAGACGCTGGACTACCAGTGGAACGAGGTGGCGATACCGTTCTGGAAGGACATCCAGCAGCTGGCGGCGGAGAGCGACGTCCGCGTCGCCATCGAGATGCACCCGCACAACCTCGTCTTCAACCCCGCCACGCTCAAGCGCCTGGTCGAGGCCACCACCTCCGACGGCGCTGCGAGCCACGTGGGTGCGGAGATGGACCCCAGCCACCTGTTCTGGCAGCACATCGACCCCGTGCGCGCCATCGAGGACCTGGGCCCGTTGGTGTTCTTCGCGGCGGCCAAGGACACGCTGATCCACGAGACCGCGGCCGTCAACGGCGTGCTGGACGACCGGTTCGAGTGGATCCCCGCCGAGGAGAACCCGGTCGGGCTGGGTGGCCACTACACCGTGACCCGCTGGCCGGCGGTCCCCGGCTGGTCGTTCGTGGCGGTGGGACGGGGCCACGACGTCGACTTCTGGTCCCGCTTCCTCACTGCCCTGGAGAAGGTCAACCCCTCGCTCGCGGTCAACATCGAGCACGAGGACGCTTCCTTCGACCAGGTCCGTGGTCTCGAGTTCGCCGCCGGCAACCTGCTCGCGGCCGCCGAGCTGGCCGGCATCTCGCAGTGACGCGGTAGCCCGGGACGCGCCGCCGCGTCAGGCGGCGTGCGCCCGGAGCGGGGTGCCCGGGCGGGGTGCTCAGGGCTGCGGCGAGCGACCGAGGAGTGCCGCGAGCCGTCGGGCCAGGTCCCGCACGGTCCAGCCGGGACAGCCGGTCGCGACGCCCCACTGGTCGGCGCGGATGCCGTCGATGAGCTGTCCGGTGGCAGCCGACGCCCGGCTGAGAGCGGTGAGGCTGTCCTGGGTCGTGGAGTGGGTCACGGGACTGCCCTTGTTCTGGTCCGGCTGTTGCGGAGGTGGCGAGGACAGCGTTCCGCGACCGGTGGTGCCGGTCAACGCCGAGCCGCCGGGCCGTCGAGCCGCTGAGCCCGATCTTGGTCGGCGGACCGGGTCGCCGGGCCGGCGGGCTTCGCTGCGACCGCCTGCGCGCTGATCAGCACGAGCTGGTCGGTCTGGACGAGCGGCGCCTGGACCCCGACCTCGTCGAGCAGCCTCCCACGCTGCACCAGGGGCTGCCCCCGCCAGGCCGGCGGCTGGTCGGCGAGCGCCGTGCCGCCCGGGGGGGCGATCGAGACCTCGTAGGTCCGCTGCGGGTCGAGGCCGGGCAGGGGGACGCGGCCGGGCGGCCACACCGCGGAGTGGTCCAGGGCCGAGAGTCGGTACAGTGCCCGGCTGCCGTCGGCGGCCACCACGCCCTCCAGAGCCAGGGCGTCGTTGGCCAGGTCGGCGTGGACCACCGTGCCGGTGTGCAGCAGCGAACGGTGCTCCTTGTGGAACGCGATCCACTCCGCGAGCCGCGCCCGCTGGCCCTCCTCGGCGGTGGTCAGGTCCCACTCCACACCGAGGTGGCCCCACATCGCGGTTCCGGCGCGGAAGTCCAGCCCCAGCAGGCGACCGGTGCTGTGGTCCTGCCCTGACCCGACGTGGGTCCCCATCAGCTCCGGCGGCAGCGTCAGGCCGGTCCACCTCACCAGCCGGTGCCGCTCGTGGGCGTCGATGCAGTCCGAGACCCACACCCGGTCGGTGTGCTCCAGGATGCCGAGGTCGATTCGGCCGCCGCCACCGCAGCAGGACTCGATCTCCAGGCCGGGATGGGCGCGCCGCAGCTCGGCCAGCAGCCGGTACAGAGCCTCGGTGTGGACGTGGACGCCGGGCTCGAAGGTCGGGGAGTGACCGGCGTCGACCAGTGGCCGGTTGTGGTCCCACTTGAGGTAGGCGATGCCGTACTCCTCGACCAGGCTCGAGACCCGGTCGCGGACGTAGTCGTAGGCCTCGGGGTGGCCCAGGTCGAGCACGTGCTGGAAGCGGGAGGAGATCCCGGGCCCGTGCTCGGTCGCGAACAGCCACTCGGGGTGGTCGCGCGCGAGGTCGGAGTCGAGGTTGACCATCTCGGGCTCGAACCAGAGGCCGAACTCCATGCCGTGGGTGTGGACCCGGTCCACGAGCGGATGCAGGCCCATGGGCCACACCGACTCGTCGACGTACCAGTCGCCGAGGCCGGCGTGGTCGTCGCGGCGGCCCCGGAACCAACCGTCGTCGAGCACGAACCGCTCGATGCCGATCTCCGCGGCCCGGTCCGCCAGCTCGAGCAGCGTGTCGAGGTCGTGGTCGAAGTACACCGCCTCCCAGGTGTTGAGCAGCACCGGCCGGGGCCGAGACGGGTGCTGCGGCCGGGAGCGCAGGAACCGGTGGAAGCGGTGAGAGAACTCGTCGAGCCCCTCGCCCCAGGAGCCGAGCAGCCACGGCGAGGTGTACGTGCCACCGGGGGCCAGCGTGCCCTCGCGGGGCAGCAGCCGCTCCCCGCCTCGCAGCAGCCGCCAGCCGCCGTTGGTGCTCTCGGCGGTCACCACCTGGTTGCCGCTGCAGGCGAGGTGCACGCCCCAGACCCGGCCGGACCGGAACGCGAAGCCGGGCTCGCCGGCGCACAGCACGGTCGCGGCGTCGTGACCGGGCCTTCCGCCCCACGCCTCGCGGGTCCACTGCCCGATCCCCAGCGTGCGGCGTTGCGGGGTCCGCTCGTGCGTGTGGCGGCCGCCCATGTCGAGGACCTCGGTGGCGTCGGCCGGGACGGGGAGGGCGGGCTCGAGGTGGACGACCTCGTAGGTTTCGTCGCCGTCGTTGGTCACCGAGGCGCGCAGCCGCACCAGGCCCGACTCGCCCAGCTCCAGCTCGGTCGCCACGCTCACGCCGCAGCGGCGGTCGACCCCGGTGCTGAGCAGCCGCACCGCCCCGACCGGACCGTCGGGCCACTGCCGGTCACCCCGCTCCTGGACCAGGTGGGTCACCTGGTCGAAGTCCACCGACCACGCACGCCCGTCACGGCTGCCGAGCAGCCCGGGGCGCCCGAGCCAACCCGAGGAGTGCTGCGGCAGCACGGCCACGGCCTCCTGGGAGTTCAGGTGGCTGTCCACGAAGGGCATCCGCGTCGACCGCAGCAGGCTCGCCAGCTCGTCGGCCGTCAGCTCGCCGAGGTCGGGGCCCCAGTGCAGGACGCAGGGCAGCCAGTGCTCATCGAGACGGAGCACGAGACTGGTCCCGCCGCGCCGGAGGTGGATCGTGCGGACGGGGTCGGTACCGGAGGTCATGACGGGATTCTGGGCGGACGTCAGGGACGAGGTCCTCCGGGGTCAGGATCCCGGGCGTCGCGGTGGCCCCGTAGGGACGCGCCCGGGCTCAGCAGCGCAGCTGCACCAGCGCGCCGTCTCCGACGACGCGGCTCTCCACCGCCCGGAGTCGGCCGGTGCTCCGGGCGAGATGGTCGGTGACCGCGGCCGCCTGGCTCGCGTCGCGCAGCTGCAGGACCGCGACGCCACCGTCGGCCAGGTGCGCCTCGAGCACCTCCAGGCACGCGCGGGCGACGGCGAGGCCGTCCCGGCCGCCGTCGACGGCGGCCAGCGGGTCCTCGGGGAAGCGGGAGGTCTCGGCGGAGGGGAGGTAGGGCGGGTCGGCGATGGCGACGGCGAACCGCTCGTCGGTGGCCAGTGCCCGGGCGAGGTCGCCGGTGCGGACCTCGACCCGTGCCGACAGCCCGGCGGACGCGACGTTGCCGCGGGCGAACCGGCAGGCCGTCGGGTCGGCATCCACCATGACGAGGCGCCGCCCGGAGGTGGCCGCGAACGCGAGCCCGATGTGCCCGGCGCCGGAGCACAGCTCGAGCGCGGGCCCGGCAGGGACGGTGGCTGCCAGCTCCGCGGCCCACGCCGACTGCGCGAGCGTCCAGGGTCGGGGACGCAGCACCCGGTCGTCGAAGGCGATGGCGAGCCCGCCGAAGCCCATCGTCTCAGTCACGACGCACCGCCTTGTGGGTGCCGTCGCACCACGGGCGGCGCTGGGAGCGGCCGCACCGGCAGACCGCCACCACCGGGCGGGCGGCCTCGTGCAGGACGCCGTCCTGGTCGAGCACGCCCGCGGCGCCGCGCAGCAGGAGCGGGCCGTCCGGGCACTCCTCGACCACCATCGGTGCGTTCTCGGGGTCGGCCACCGGGGTGACGTCGGGCTCGTGACGCCAGTGGCCGGTCACGATGCCACCGCGACGGCCGGGGCGTCCTGCCACCGGGACAGCTGGACGGCGCCGGCCAGGGCGTCGAGGTCCAGGCAGGTGGCGACCCCGAACAGCACGTCGCGCTCCAGCGCAGGGTCGGCCGCCACCAGCGACTCGCAGATGGAGCGCACCGCGAGCTGCTCGTGGACGGAGTCGGCCTCCACGTGCTCGTCGAAGTACAGCGCGGCCGCCTCGGGGAGGCCGACCCGGCGCAGGCCGGCCGCGATCTTGCGCGACGGCACCGAGCTGGTCGCCTCGAACGCGGCCAGGTGTCCCATCGCGGCCCCACGGAGCCGGCGGTGCAGGCCGAACAGCGACATGGCGTTGTTGACCGCCAGGGTCGTCGCGTCGACCTCCTCCACGTAGGTGCCGTAGCGGGCGTCCAGCCCTGCCGCCCGCAGGGTGTCGGCGAACATCGTGGCGTGCAGCCGCTCGGGCCGTCCGCCCCCGAACTCGTCGTACAGCAGCTCCGCGAGCGCGGTCTTGGCCGGTCCGTCCAGCCGGGCCAGCACGAACGTCTGCGGGTCGGACTCCTTGAGGTGGAAGACGCTGCGCTCGCGCAGGAACTCCACGACCTGCTCCCGGGTGGCCCGGCGGTGCAGGTAGGCCGCGAGGGCGGGGCCGTCGTCGGCGGCGACCATGGCGAAGACCCGCTCCGCCAGGGTGCCGGGCGCGGCGAGCGCCCGGGTTACCACCGTCCCGGTCCGGGCCCGCAGCGCCCGCTCGAAGGCCGTCTCCAGCACCCGACGGGCCGCCAGCAGCGATGGGTCCCACTCCCGGTCGGCCGAGACGTCGCTGAAGCCGCGGTAGTGCAGCTCGTAGAGCGTCCACAGCGTGAGCTGGGCGTCGTCGTCGGAGAGCAGCCGGTCGTCGGGGACGGCTGCGGCGATCTCGGCGAAGGGGCTGGTCTCGAGCTCGGTGCGACCGAGCAGCGCGCTGCGCAGCATCGAGCCGAGGTCGCCACGGGCAGCGGGGCAGCGCATGTCCTGGTCTCCTGTCCGGGAAGGGGGTGGACGGTGGCGTTACCCCGGCCGTCGAGGGGGCATGCCTCGGACGGTTCCATCCGGTAGGACGTGACGAGCCGGTTGACAACGGGGCGTTGGGTGCCTAGTTTCCGTCAGTGAGAATATAACTTCCACGTGACGGAATTCGATGCAAGGGACTGGCATGGACAACCGCGTGCAGACCGGCGGCCTCAGCGTCGCTGACAGCCTTCACCGCTTCATCACCGAGGAGGCCCTGCCCGGCTCGGGTGTGGACCCCCAGGTGTTCTGGGACGGTGCCGACGCGCTGATCCACGACCTGGCGCCGCGTAACCGCGAGCTGCTCGCCCGTCGCGACGAGCTGCAGACCCGGATCGACGCCTTCCACGCCGAGCGGCCCGGCATTCCGGACCCGGAGGCCTACGCCGCGTTCCTCACCGAGATCGGCTACCTGCTCGAGGAGCCCGCCGAGGTCACGGTCGGCACCGAGAACGTCGACGACGAGGTGGCCCTGGTCGCCGGCCCGCAGCTGGTGGTCCCGCTGCTGAACGCGCGCTTCGCCACGAACGCAGTGAACGCCCGCTGGGGCTCGCTCTACGACGCGCTCTACGGGTCCGACGTGATCCCCCGTGAGGGCGACCTGGCGCCGGCCGACACCTACAACGCCGTCCGCGGCGCCGAGGTCATCGCCCGCGGGCGGGCGCTGCTCGACGAGGGCTTCGCGCTGGCGAGCGGCTCCCACGCCGACGCCACGTCGTACGCCGTGGACGACGAGGGGCTGGCCGTCACCCTCAAGGAGGGCGTGGTCCGGCTCGCCGACCCCTCGCAGCTGGTGGGCTACCGGGGCGAGGCGAGCGCGCCGGAGGCTGTGGTGCTGGTGCACCACCACCTGCACGTCGAGATCGCGGTCGACCGCTCCGACCCGATCGGCTCCACCGACGCCGCCGGCGTGAAGGACCTGGTGCTGGAGTCCGCGGTGTCCACGATCATGGACCTCGAGGACTCCGTGGCCGCGGTGGACGCCGAGGACAAGGTCGTCGGGTACCGCAACTGGCTGCAGCTGATGGGCGGCACGCTCGCGGAGGAGGTCACCAAGAACGGCAGGACCTTCACCCGGGCGATGAACCCGGATCGCCGCTACACCGCACCGGGCGGTGGCGAGGTCGCGCTGCGGGGCCGGTCCCTGCTGTTCATCCGCCAGGTCGGCCACCTGATGACCACCGACGCGGTGCTCGACCGCGACGGCAACGAGGTGCCCGAGGGCATCCTCGACGCCCTGGTCACCGCGCTCGGCAGCATGCGGGACCTGCGAGGCGAGTCGGAGCTGGCGAACTCGCGCACCGGCTCGATGTACGTCGTGAAGCCGAAGATGCACGGTCCCGAGGAGGTCGCCTTCGCCGTCGAGCTCTTCGGCCGGGTCGAGCAGGTCCTCGGGCTGCCGCCGCTGACCGTCAAGGTCGGCATCATGGACGAGGAGCGTCGCACGAGCCTCAACCTGAAGGCCTGCATCGAGGCCGCCCGGGATCGGGTCGTGTTCATCAACACCGGCTTCCTGGACCGCACCGGAGACGAGATCCACACCTCGATGCTGGCCGGGCCAGTCGTCCGCAAGAACGACATGAAGGGCGAGACCTGGATCAAGACCTACGAGGACTCCAACGTCGACATCGGCCTGGAGTGCGGACTGCTCGGTCGCGCCCAGATCGGCAAGGGGATGTGGGCAGCGCCCGACAGCCTGGCCGACATGCTGGAGGCCAAGATCGGGCATCCGCGGGCCGGTGCGAGCTGCGCCTGGGTGCCGTCGCCGACCGCGGCCACGATCCACGCGACCCACTACCACCAGGTCGACGTGCGAGCGCGCCAGGAGGAGCTGCGGGCCGGTGGACGTCGGGCGCGGCGGTCCGACCTGCTGGCCATCCCGCTGGGGGACCCGGCCACCTGGTCCGAGCAGGACCGTCAGGCCGAGATCGACAACAACCTCCAGAGCCTGCTCGGGTACGTCGTCCGCTGGGTCGACGCCGGCATCGGGTGCTCCAAGGTCCCCGACATCACCGGCGAGCCGCTGATGGAGGACCGCGCGACCTGCCGGATCTCCGCCCAGCACGTGGCGAACTGGCTGCACCACGGCGTCGTCAGCACCGACCAGGTCGAGGAGACGCTGCGCCGGATGGCGTCGGTGGTCGACGAGCAGAACGCCGCCGACCCGACCTACCAGGCGATGGCGCCAGGCTTCGACGGCGAGGCGTTCCTGGCGGCTCGGGAGCTGGTCCTCGAGGGCCTGCGCCAGCCGAGCGGCTACACCGAGCCGATCCTCCACCGCCGGCGGGCCAGCCGGAAGACCACCGAGCGGAAGGCCTCGTGATGAGCATCGACCTGGACACCGCCCGGAGCATCGTCGCCGGTGCCCGCGAGCACGCGGCCGACGCGGGCCTGAAGCCGCTGACCGTGGTCGTCCTCGACCCGGGAGGCCACGTCGTGGCCGCCGAGCGCGAGGACGGGTCGTCGATGAGCCGGTTCGAGATCGCCGTCGGCAAGGCGTCCGGGGCCCTGTCGCTGGGGATGGGGTCGCGCTCGATCATGGCCCGCGCCGAGCAGCAGCCGTACTTCGTCGCCGCGGTGACCTCGGCCGTCGGCGGGTCGCTGGTCCCGGTGCCCGGAGGGGTGCTGGTCCGCGACGCGGACGGCGCCCTGCTGGGTGCGGTCGGCGTCACCGGGGACACCTCGGACAACGACGAGGCGGCCGCCGTCGCGGGGATCGGGCGCGCCGGGCTGGTCGCCCAGCCCGACTGAGCCGGGACGACGGGTCGCTCCGGCACGCACCGGTTTGGAGGTGACGCGGAGCACACCCTAAGGTGCGGTTGCGGAAATCTTCTTCTGCCATGTGGAATGTGGACGAAAGTGAGGCGCTCGGCATGGTCACCGACCGGCAGCCCGAGGCACGCGGCACGACCGCCCCGACGAGCAGCCCGACGACTACCGCGGCCGTCGGCACGGCGCCGGGGATCGCGGCCGTGGCCGCCCTCGCCCGGGAGCTGCTCCCGGCGGCAGGTGTGATCGACGACCACACCCGGCTGCGCACGTACGAGTGCGACGGGCTGGCCCACTACCGGGTGACCCCGGCCCTCGTCGTGCTGCCCGAGGACACCCGCCAGCTGGCAGCCGTCGTCCGGGCCTGTGCCGAGCACGGCGTCCCGTTCGTCGCCCGTGGAGCCGGGACGGGGCTCTCGGGCGGTGCCCTCCCGCACGCCGAGGGCGTGCTCGTGGTCACCTCGCGGATGCGCGCCATCCGCCAGGTGCGGATCGAGGACCAGCGCGCGGTGGTCGAGCCCGGGGTCATCAACCTCGACGTGACCAAGGCGGTCGCGCCACAGGGCTACTACTACGCGCCGGACCCCTCCAGCCAGCAGATCTGCTCGATCGGCGGGAACGTCGCGGAGAACTCCGGCGGCGCGCACTGCCTGAAGTACGGCTTCACCACCAACCACGTCCTCGGTGCCGAGTTCGTCAGCCCGCAGGGAGACGTCGTCCAGCTCGGCGGCGCGGCCCCGGACGCCCCCGGCTACGACCTGCTCGGCGCCGTGGTGGGCTCGGAGGGGACCCTTGGGGTGGTGACCAGCGTCACCGTCCGGCTGACCCGCCTCCCGGAGGAGGTCCGCACCCTGCTCGTGGGCTTCGCGAGCACGGACCAGGCCGGAGCGGCCACCTCGGCGATCATCGCCGCCGGCATCGTCCCGGCCGCCATCGAGATGATGGACGCCCTGGCCATCGAGGCCGCCGAGGCCGCGGTGCAGTGCGGCTACCCCCAGGGAGCCGGCGCCGTCCTGGTCATCGAGCTCGACGGCGCGGCCGCCGAGGTGGCCGCGGAGTACGACGAGGTCGAGCGGCTGTGCCGGGAGAACGGCTCCTTCGAGCTGCGGCTGGCCACCGACCCGACCGAGCGTGCGCTGATCTGGAAGGGCCGCAAGTCCGCGTTCGCCGCGGTGGGCCGGATCAGCCCCGACTACATCGTCCAGGACGGCGTGATCCCGCGGACCGCGCTGCCCGAGGTGCTGACCGCGATCGCGGAGCTGTCCGGGACGTCCGGGGTGCGGGTCGCCAACGTGTTCCACGCGGGCGACGGCAACCTGCACCCGCTGGTGCTCTTCGACGACTCCAAGGAGGGCGAGGGGGAGGCCGCCGAGAGGGTCAGCGGCGCGATCCTCGACCTCTGCATCGAGCACGGCGGGTCGATCACCGGCGAGCACGGGGTCGGCATGGACAAGGCGAAGTACATGCCGCGCATGTACAGCGAGGAGGATCTCGACACCATGCAGCTGGTCCGGTGCGCCTTCGACCCGCGCCACCTCTCGAACCCCGGCAAGGTGTTCCCGACCCCACGGCTGTGCGGTGAGGTGCCGGGTCGGCACCAGGGGGCCCACCCGCTGCAGGAAGCCGGCCTGGCGGAGGTGTTCTGATGAGCACCACCACCGTCTCGACCTCGGCCCGCGAGGCCGTCGGCTCGGCCTGCGCCGACGTCCGCGACGCCGGCGAGTCGGACCTGGTCGACGGCGTCGCCCCGGCCGTCGTGGCCAGGCCCGCCACCACCGAGCAGGTCGCCGAGGTGCTGCGGGCCGCTGCCGGCCACGGGCTCACCGTGGTGCCGCGAGGTCACGGCACCAAGCTGTCGTGGGGGATGCCGCCGCGCTCGGCCGACCTCGTCGTCGACCTGTCCGCGATGGACCAGGTCCTCGAGCATGCCGCCGGTGACCTGATCGTGGCCACGCAGGCAGGCACCCGTCTGCGCGACCTCCAAGACGTCGTCGCCCGCGGGGGCCAGCGGCTGCACCTCGACGAGACGGTGCCCGGGGCCAGCGTCGGCGGGACGCTGGCCGCCAACGCCTCGGGACCGGCCCGGCTGACAGCCGGGACCGCGCGGGACCTGTTGATCGGGCTCACCGTCGTCCGCGCCGACGGCGTGGTGGCCAAGGCCGGCGGCCGCGTGGTGAAGAACGTGGCCGGCTACGACCTGGGCAAGCTGCTGATCGGCTCGGCCGGCACCCTGGCCGTGGTCACCGAGGCGCTGTTCCGGCTGCACCCGCTGCCGCAGGCGCGGCGCTGGGTCACCGTCGAGGTCGGCGGCCCGGACCGGGCTGCCGCCGTCGTCCAGGCGGCGGTGCACTCCCAGGTGGTGCCCGGCGCCGTCGAGGTCGAGTGGCCGGTGGTCGGTGGCCGTCCGGCAGCCGGCCGGGGAGCCGACTCGGTCAGCGGCTCGGTGAGCGTGCTGCTCGAGGGCCGCCAGGACGCCGTCGACGGGCGCGCGAGAACCCTCGCCACGCTGCTCGGCGCCGCCGCGACCGGCAGCGACACCGTTGCCGTGGGCGAGACCGCGCCCGAGGGGTGGGGGGCGTACCCGTTCGGCCGGGACGGCGAGCGCGACACCGGCCTGAGGCTCACCTTCGTGCTGTCGGGGCTGGCCCACGTGCTGGGCGTCGCCGGCTCGGTCGGCGCGCACGTGCGCGGCTCGGCCGGGAGCGGGGTCGTGCATGCGGCGCTGCCCGCCGGGATGCCGACCGAGGAGGTGGTCACGGCCGTCCACCGGCTGCGGGCCGCCGCCCGCCGGCACGAGGGCCACGCGGTCGTCGTGGACGCGCCACCGGCGGTGAAGCAGGCCGTGGACCTGTGGGGCCCGGTGCCCGCGCTCGACCTGATGCGCCGCGTCAAGGACCAGTTCGACCCGGACCACCGGCTCTCGCCGGGCCGCTTCGTGGGAGGAATCTGATGAGCACCCCGACCAGCACCCCCGACCGGTCCGCCGAGGAGGCCGACGCGGGCGCGGCCCTCGGTGAGACCGGCAGCATCATCGACCTCGGGATGCCCGTGGCCGGCGGCGCCTTCGACGAGCACCACCCGCCGGACGCGGCGCTCATCGGCGACTGCGTGCACTGCGGCTTCTGCCTGCCCACCTGCCCGACGTACGTGCTGTGGGGCGAGGAGATGGACTCCCCGCGCGGTCGGATCTACCTCATGAAGGAGGGGCTCGAGGGCGAGCCGATGACCGACTCGATGGTCTCCCACTTCGACGCCTGTCTGGGCTGCATGGCCTGCGTCACCGCGTGCCCGTCCGGGGTGCAGTACGACCGGCTCATCGAGCAGACCCGTGCGCAGGTGGAGCGGCGCCACGACCGGGAGCCCTCCGACCGGGCGCTGCGTGCGCTGATCTTCTCGCTGTTCCCGCACCCCCGACGGCTCCGGCTGCTGCGCGGGCCGCTGCGCGCAGTGCAGCGCACCGGCCTGGACCGGGCGCTGCGACGGACCGGGCTGCTGGAGCGGCTGTCCCCGCAGCTGGCCGCGATGGAGAGCCTCGCACCGCGGCTCGACCGGCCCGAGCCGATCCCGGAGCGAGTGCCCGCCACGGGCCAGCGCCGAGCCGTGGTCGGGCTGCTCACCGGGTGCGTCCAGGGAGCGTTCTTCCCCGGAGTGAACGCCGCCACCGCCAGGGTGCTGCAGGCCGAGGGCTGCGACGTGGTCACGCCACGGCGGCAGGGTTGCTGCGGGGCGCTGTCCACGCACAACGGGCGCGAGCAGGAGGCCCAGCAGTTCGCCCGGGGGATCGTCGACACGTTCGAGGCGGCCGGGGTCGACTGGGTCGTGGTCAACGCGGCCGGCTGCGGCTCCACCATGAAGGAGTACGCCGTGCTGCTGGCCGACGACCCGGCGTACGCCGAGCGTGCCAGGAGCTTCAGCGAGCGGGTCCGTGACGTCTCGGAGATCCTCGACGAGCTGGGCCCGGTAGCGGTCCGGCACCCGCTCGAGACGACCGTCGCCTACCACGACGCCTGCCACCTGGCCCACGCCCAGGGGGTGCGGGCGCAGCCGCGGCGGCTGCTCACCGCCATCCCGGGGCTGGAGCTGAAGGAGATCGCCGAGCCCGAGCTGTGCTGCGGGTCCGCCGGCATCTACAACATCCTCAACCCGGTGCCTGCCCGTGAGCTGGGGGACCGCAAGGCGGCGAACATCGTCGCCACCGGGGCGAAGGTGCTGGTCACCGCCAACCCCGGGTGCCTGATGCAGGTGACCTCCGCGATCCAGCGGTCCGGTCACCCCATGGGCATGGCCCACACCATCGAGGTCCTCGACGCCTCCATCCGCGGCCTGCCCGGCTCCGCGCTCGACCCCGCCTGATCAGTCCCCTCTCCGCTCGAAGGAAGAAGCCGTCATGTTCTCGCAGTTCCAACAGAGCCTCGACCCGGTCGGCGGGTCGTTGGCGCTCAGCGCGCTGGTCGCCGCCGTCCCCCTGCTCACGCTCTTCGTCCTGCTCGGCGCCCTGCGGGTGGCCGCCTGGATCGCGGGCCTGATCTCGCTCCTGGTGTCGCTGCTGGTGGCCGTCGTGCTGTTCGGCATGCCGGTGGGCCAGGCCGTGCTGGCCGGCACCGAGGGTGCGGCGTTCGGCTTCTTCCCGATCCTGTGGATCGTCATCAACGCGATCTGGGTCTACAACCTGACGGTCGCGTCCGGGCACTTCGACGTGCTGCGGCGGTCCTTCGAGAAGGTCAGCCCCGACCAGCGGATCCAGGCCATCATCATCGCCTTCTGCTTCGGCGCGCTGCTCGAGGCGCTGGCCGGGTTCGGCACGCCGGTGGCGATCACCGTGGTCATGCTGCTGGCGCTCGGCTTCGCGCCGATCAAGGCGGCCACCGTGGCGCTGGTCGCGAACACGGCACCGGTGGCGTTCGGTGCGTTGGCCACCCCGATCGTGACCCTCGGCGCGGTGGCGTCGGGCGCCAGCAGCGACCCCCGCCTGGACGTGCCCACCCTCGGCGCGATGGTCGGCCGGCAGACGCCCATCCTGGCGGTCGTCGTCCCGCTGGTGCTGGTGTTCATCGTCGACGGCAAGCGCGGCGTCAAGCAGACCTGGCTGCCGGCGCTGGTGGTCGGCGTCACCTTCGGGGTGGCCCAGTTCGTGGCCGCCAACTACATCTCGGTGCCGCTGGCCGACATCGTGGCGTCGCTGGCGTCCGCCGCCGCGGTCGTGCTGCTGCTGCGGGGCTGGAGCCCGAGCGAGACGATGCACGCCTCCGACCACGCCGAGGAGCCCGGGCACGACCGCGGGGCCGACCGCGGGGCCGGCCGGGCAGGTGGCCCCGGGCGCGACGTCGTGGCCGGGTCGGGGACGGCCGCGCGGCCGGCGCCGGCCGGCGCCGTCGCGGTGCAGCACGACAGCACGGTCGAGGTCGCGAAGGCCTACGCGCCGTACCTGGTGATCATCGCGATCTTCTCCATCACCAACATCGCCTCGGTCAAGGAGCTCCTCTCGCAGTCGCCGCTCGCGGTCTCCTTCGCGTGGCCGGGGCTCGACGTCCTGAACGCCGCCGGCGACCCGGTGTCCACGACCACCTTCAACTTCAACTGGTTCGCCGCCGCCGGGACGCTGATGATCTTCTCCGGCATCATCACGGCCCTGATCCTCAAGGTGTCGCCCGCCCAGATGCTGAAGAGCTACGCAGCCACCTACCGCGAGCTGCGCTTTGCCATCGTCACCGTGATGGCGGTGCTGGCGCTGGCCTTCGTGATGAACCTGTCCGGGCAGACCAGCTCGCTGGGGGCGTGGCTCGCCGGGACCGGAGCCGCCTTCGCGGTGCTCTCCCCGATCCTCGGGTGGCTCGGCGTCGCGGTCACCGGGTCCGACACCTCCGCCAACGCGCTGTTCGGGGCACTCCAGGTGCAGACCGCGAGCAAGGCCGGGCTCGACCCGCTGCTGATGGCGGCCGCGAACTCCTCCGGTGGTGTGCTGGGCAAGATGGTGAGCCCGCAGAACCTGGCGATCGCCGCCGCCGCGGTCGGGATGGCCGGCCGAGAGGGCGACCTGTTCCGCAAGGTGATCGGGTGGAGCCTGGGCATGCTGGTGTTCATGTGCTTGCTCGTGGGGCTGCAGTCGACGCCGGTGCTGAGCTGGATGGTCCCGTAGGGACGACGATGACCGGAGCGCCTCGGACGGCGGGAGCGGTGCAGTCGGTGGACCGCGCCCTCTCGCTGCTCGAGGCGCTCGCCACGTCCGAGGGGCCCGTCGGTGTGGGTGAGCTGGCCGGCCAGACCGGGCTGCCTCAGGGCACTGCCCACCGGCTGCTGCGGGCGCTGCAGCTGCGCGGGTACGTCCGTCGGGACGCCTCCAGGAAGTACTCGCTGGGCACCGCGGCGGCCCGGCTCTCCGACGGCGCGCACCGCGCGCTGGCACTCCAGGCCCGTCCGTTCCTCACCGAGCTCGTCGAGGCCTGCGGTGAGACCGCCAACCTGGCCGTGCTGGAGGGCGACGAGGCCGTCTACGTCGCCCAGGTGCCCTCGCCCTACACGTTGCGGATGTTCGCCGAGGTGGGGGCGCACGTGCCGGTGCACTCCACCGCCGTCGGCAAGGTGCTGCTCAGCGACCTGCCCCGTGGGCGCGCCGCCGCGCTGCTCGCCCGGGTGGGCCTGCCACGGCGTACGCCCGCCACGGTGACCGACGCGCAGACCCTGCTCGTCGAGGTCGAGCTGGTGCGCGCGCGGGGGTGGGCCGGCGACGAGGAGGAGCAGGAGCTCGGGGTGCGCTGCGTCGCGGTCCCGGTCCGGGCAGGAGGCCGGGTGCTGGCCGCGATGTCGCTGTCGGGCCCGGCGGAGCGGTTCCGGGGCAGCCGGGACGCCAGGCTGGTGGCGACCATGCAGCGGGTCAGTCACGCGTTCGGGGCGGGCTGAGCCGTGGTCGAGGTCCGCGCCGCCCACACCGCCACGCTGTCCGCCGACGAGCTGGCCGAGGCGCGGGCGCTGCTCGCCGCGACGTTCGAGGACATGACCGACGAGGACTGGGAGCATGCCCTCGGCGGCGTCCATGCGCTGGTCGTGGCGGACGGCGTGCTGGTGGGGCACGGGTCGGTGGTGATGCGACGGTTGGTGCACGGCGGCCGAGCGCTGCGATGCGGGTACGTCGAGGCCGTCGCGGTGCACCCGTCCCGACGCGGGCGCGGCCACGGCGCCGCGGTGATGGCCGCCCTCGAGGGGGTGGTGCGCCGTGCCTACGACCTCGGCGCGCTGGGGTCCACCGACGAGGCGATGGACTTCTACGCCGCTCGGGGGTGGGTGCGGTGGCGCGGGCCGTCGTCCGCGCTGACCCCGACGGGCGTCCGGCGCACCGTCGAGGAGGACGGCGGCATCTTCGTGCTGCCGGCCGGCACCCCCCTGGACCCGGACGCCGAGCTGACGTGTGACTGGCGGGACGGGGACGTCTGGTAGCTCCCACCGAGGCAGGGGTGGGTGCGAGGCATGAGGGTCGGGGCGTCGTCACCGGCAGGTCGGGTAGAAAGAGCCTCATGACTGGAACCGAGCAGACCCACCCGCACGCCGAGGACCACTGCCCGACGTGCGGGGAGCGGCTCGTCGTGGTGACGTCGGACCTCGCCGACACCCCTGACGAGGACGTGACCGACCATCAGCGAGCCGAGCTCGTCCCTGGGCAGATGGTGCAGTCGTTGACCTGCCAGACCCCCGGCTGCCCCGGTCCGGACTCCGGCGCCCGCATCTGAGGCGACGCCCCATCCCACGCTCGGTCGCGCCCAGGGCTGGTCGAGCACAGGGCTGGTCGAGCCCTTTCGACAGGCCCAGGAACACCTCGCACCTACGACGGCGGGACCGGTGGCTAGAAGAGGGTGTCCTGGACCGACACCGGCTCGGGAGGTCTCGGCAGCGGCGGGAACCGCATGGCGCGCTGTCGCGGGGGGCGCCAGGACGCGTCGGCGTCGCCGGGAGCAGGAGGGGTCGGCTCGCGGCCGGTCAGGGCACGCACGGCGGTCGGCACGTGCAGGTCGAGCAGGGTGAACGTGCGGCGGACGTCGACCTCGGCGAGCGGGAGGCGACCGACTCCGTCGAGGAGGTCGAGCCCGCCGAGGTGGGCGTCAGACCGCATGGTCATCACCGCGCGGTTCGACTCCCACACCTCGCGGGCGCGGGCGGCACCGAGCGTGGCGGTGACCGACCGGCCGAGGGCGGCACGGCAGCGGGCGCCTTCACCGGCGGCGTCGTCGAAGGCGGGGCCCGCCGATCCGAACTCGGCCAGCAGCCGCGCGGCGGTCTTCGGCCCGATGCCGGGGACCCCCGGCAGGTTGTCCGAGGCGTCCCCGCGCAGCGCCGCCAGGTCGAGATACTGCTCAGGGCGCACGCCGGTCACCATCGCGAGTCGCCGCGGGTCGAGCATGGGCGAGGCGTCCACGCCGCCGTTGAGGATCCGCAGCATCCGGGTGTTGTCGTCGATGAGGGAGAACGAGTCCCGGTCGGAGGTGGCCAGCACCGCCCGTACACCGATGCTCCGGGCGTACGCCGCCGCCGAGGCGAGCACGTCGTCGGCCTCCAGGCCCGGCGGCACGGCGACCACGACCCCGAGGCCCCGCAGCACCTCGACCGCGGCGTCGAGCTGCTGCTCCAGGCTGGCGGGCTTCGGGTCGCGCTGCGCCTTGTAGCCCGGCCAACGCTCGCGACGCACACTGTCGACCGGGTCGTCGAACCCGACCACGACGGCGTCGGCGCAGCAGCGGTCGACGGCCGCGACCAGCTGGGAGAGCAGTCCCCGCACAGCCCACATCGGGCGACCGTCCGGAGTGCGGAAGCCGGACCGCGCGGTGGCGTGGAAGCTGCGGTGCAGCAGCGAGTTGCCGTCGACGGCGAGCAGCGTGCGGTGGGACATCGACGACAGCCTATGACCCGCGGCCGACAGGCGCGGTCCGCGACGGGACCAGCGGCGGTCTCGACCGGCGGGGTCACACGCGCGCAACAACGGCCCCCTACGCTCGCCGCATGCCGCTGCCCGCCCCGGTCGACCCCGACGGTCCCTACGACGTCGTCCGGGTGCGGGACGGGCTGACCGGTAGGTCCGCCGCCGACCTGTCGGCGATGGTGCACGCTGGGGAGGTCACCGCGGTCGAGGTGGCGCAGGCCCACCTGGACCGGGTCGACCAGGTCGAGGGCTGGACCCGCGCGCTGGTCCACGTCGACCGCGAGCACGTGCTGGCGCAGGCCGCCGCGCAGGACGCCCGGCTGGCCGCAGGCCGGCGGCCCGGCGTGCTTCTCGGGGTCCCGGTCGTGGTCAAGGACAACATCGACGTGGACGGGCAGGTGACCTCCTGCGGCTCGAAGGCCGGCGGTAGGACGGCCCGGGTCGACGCCGACGTCACCCGACGGCTGCGCCGCGCCGGGGCGGTCGTCCTGGGGCGGGCGAACATGGACGAGCTGGCGCTCGGCGCGTCCACCCAGACCTCGGCGTACGGCCGCAGCCACAACCCGCACGACGTCCGTCGCAGCAGCGGCGGCAGCAGCGGCGGCTGCGCCGTGGCGGTCGCGGCCGGGGAGTCGGTGCTCGCGGTGGGCACCGACACTGGGGGGTCGGTCCGGGAGCCGGCCTCCCAGTGCGGCGTGGTCGGGATGGCGCCGACGCCGGGGACGGTGTCGATGCGCGGGGTGGTGCCGTTCGCCCCCGGCCTGGACCGGGTCGGGCCGCTGGCGCGTACCGTGCCGGACGCCGCGCTGCTGCTGGCCGTGCTGGGTGCCCGGCCGGCGCTGGCCGGCAGCGTGGCGGACCTCGACGTCAGCGGGCTGCGGATCGGCGTGCCGACCGAGCTCCGCGGGCCGCGCAACCAGGCCGGGGTGCTGGCCCGGCTCGAGGTCGTGCTGGCGCGGCTGCGCGACCTGGGGGCAGCGGTGGTGGCGGTCTCGGCGCCGGCCGCCGGGCGCGCGCTGGCCACGTACATGACCGTCACCTCCGCGGCGGCGGTCCCGGTGCTCGCGCCGTACGTCCGCACCGGGCTGGCGGGCGCGGAGGTGGTACGCCGCTACGAGTGGGGCCTGGAGCTGCTGCGCGAGCGGCCGAGTCCGCTGGAGGTGGCGCAGATCGCCCGTCAGGTCCTGCGCGGACAGGTGCACGAGGCGCTGGCCGGCTGTGACCTGCTGGTCTCGCCGACGATGCCCACCACCGCGCCGCTGCTGGAGGGGCACAGCAGCCCGGAGGACCTCGCCGACCCGCTGGCAGCGCCGTACACCGACTGCTGGACGGTGGTGGCCAACCTGACCGGGCTGCCGGCGGTCTCGGTGCCCGCGGGCCGCTCCACCGACGACCGGATGCCCGTGGGCGTGATGCTGATGGGGCGCCCCCGCACGGACCACCTGCTGCTCCGGGTGGCGGCCGCGCTGGAGGCGGCCGGGATCGACGATGAGACGCAGGGTTGCGCTGGTGAGGATAGCCTCACATAATTTAGGTGAGCCTTACCTGACCGAGTCGAGGGAGCCCGCCGTGATCATCTGCCACTGTCGCGTGGTGAGCGACGCTCAGGTGGCCGCGGCGGTCGAGTCCGGGTCCCGGTCGCTGGCGGCGGTGTGCCGGTCCACCGGAGCTGGCCAGGACTGCGGGACCTGTGTCTTCTCGGTGCGTCGGCTGGTGTGCGAGCACACGTCGGCGTCGGCGCCGGTCCTGGTCGGTGCCGGGGTGGACGAGGCTGCCAGCTGAGCTGTTCGCGCCCGTCGCCGGGCTGACACGGGCTACCGGGCACGACGACCCCGGTCGAGGTAGGTCAGGACGCGGTTGAACAACGCCGTGGCGTCGGCCGCGTCGTCGATGCCCGGTGCTCGTGGTGCCTCGTCGAGCTCGGGGAAGCCGTCGAGGAGGTCGGGCGCGAACCGTCCCGCGAGGCTCGCGCACGCACGGGCGGCGTCGAGCACCTCGGGCCGGTCGACGGTCCACATCGCCTCGAAGATCCGCTCCCGGTCGGGGGTCCCGGCCTGACCGGGCAGCTCCCACGCGGCCAGGGCCGCCGCCCGCTCCTGCGACCAGCACACCAGCGACCACTCCCGTCGCATCGGCGTCCCTGCCGGCAGGTGCACCCTCACGGCCCCTTGGGTGGCCCCCTGGGGCGCCGCTGCCAGCGGTGCCCCGAAGTCGGCGAAGACCACCGCCCGCAGCGCGGTCCGGGCCAGCTCGTTCCACCGGGCCTGCGCTCGCACGTAGTGCCGCTCCTCCTGGAACGCCGCGAAGAGGGTGGGCCGTGACGGGGTGGTGCAGCACTCGTCCTCGATGGCCCAGGTGAGGGCCAGCAGCGTGGACTTCTGCAGCGACTGCGGCACGAGCAGCGGGTGGCGTCGTCGCAGCTCGGCGAAGACCGACTCGGTCGGGGTGTGCCAGGGCGCGGCGCCGGACACCTCGGCGATCGCGGTCGACAGCCGGACGCCGGCGTCGCGGCGCGACAGCACCCGGCGGATCCGAGCGACGTCCCGCTCGTCGTAGCGCCGGTGGCCGCTGGCCAGCCGGCGGGGCGCCGGGAAGCCGTGCCGGGTCTCCCAGGCACGCAGTGTGCCCGGCTCGAGGCCGGTGCGCTCGGCGAGCTCGCCGATGGAGAGCCAGCCCTCGGGCAGATCGTCGTCCGCAGCGGTGAAGGTCACAGAAGGAGGGTAGACCTACACAGCATGTATAGGCTAGCGTCTAGGTATTACAGCCAATCCGAGAGAGGGCAACCGATGAGCGAGACACCCCTGCAGCACCGCACCGACGAGGTCGTGGACTGGACCGACCTCGGCCGCGAGATGTGGTCGTTCCTGACCGGGCGCCAGGCCGCCATCAACTACCGGTTCATCGACATGGCCGTCGAGGTTCCCCGCGACACCGGCGCAGAGGCGCCGCGCGCCACCTGGAAGCTCAACGGCACGCTCCAGGTGACGACGCGCGACAACGCCTCCACCCCCGCGGGGGAGTGAGTCATGTCGCTCGAGACGGTCGTCGCGGCCGACCTCTCCTTCACGGTCTCTCTGGCGGGTGGAGAGACCGTGGAGGGCCGGCTCAGCGGCTCGGAGAGCGCCCTCGACCTCGAGGTGAGCGACCCCGGGCTGCTGGCCGGCCGAAGCGACACGGGGATGGTGCGCCAGCTGGCTGCCGTCCTGGCCGCGCATGACGTGACCGTGCGGCTGGTTCTGCCCTCCGGCCCCGCGGTCACCCTCGGTGCCCGGCGCTGCCCCTGGTGGCAGCGCCGGGTGACTGGGTCACGCCACATCCGCGTCGAGCGCGTGGGGGGACTGTGGGCGCTGGCCCGGGGGAGGGCACGGGCGACGGCCGGTGCCCTCCCTGCCGCAGGGCTCGCCCCCCCGCCGACGCTCTGGCCGCCGCTGCCCACGCTGCTGCGCCGTCCGCGGGCCGTGACCACGACGCATGACCCGAACCGCGGCGGGAACCCCCGCCTGGTGATGGCGCCACGACCGGACCCCTGGCCCGGCGACACCCAGGAGGTGTTCGCGCTGCGAGGGGAGGTCATCACGATCGGCAGCGGAGTCGAGTGCGACATCCGGCTCCCTGGCCTGGAGGAGCTGCACGCGCGGGTCGTCCACGACGAGCAGGACGAGTTCGTGCTGGAGCGCATGAGCCGGGTCGGCGACACGAGGGTCAACGGCGGCCCGGTGGAGACCGCGCTGCTGCGGACGGCCTCCCGCGTGCAGCTGGGGTCCTGGACGATGAGCTTCTTCCGCGAGGAGTATGCAGACCACGGCCGTCCCTTCGGCGGTCGTGTCGGGGGCGAGCTGGGTCGGCAGCGGCCGCAGCCGCCCCGCCCGTCCCGGTCGTCGTGGTCCACCTCGGCGGCGGGCAGACCCGAGGAGAGCCCGTGAACCGTCCCGTGCTGGTCGCCGGCGCGTCCGGCTTCGTCGGTGGCCGGCTGTGCGCCGCCCTGACCGAGGCCGGTCACGAGGTGCGCGCCATGACGCGTCACCCGGACACCTACGAGGGGGCCGGCACGGCGGTGTACGGCGACGTGAACGACCCCGCCACGCTGACGGAGGCGCTGGCCGGCTGCGGTGCCGCGTACTACCTCGTCCACGCCCTGGGCTCGAAGGACTTCGAGCGGCTGGACCGTGAGGCCGCGCAGGCCTTCTCCCGGGCGGCGGCGGAGGCGGGCCTGGAGCAGATCGTCTACCTCGGCGGGCTGGGCAGCGAGAGCGACGACCTGTCCCGTCACCTGCGCAGCCGTCGGGAGGTGGAGGCCCTGCTGGGCCAGGACGGCGTGCCCGTCACCGTGCTGCGGGCCGCGATCCTGGTCGGCGCGGGCGGCATCTCCTGGGAGATCACCCGTCAGCTCGTCGAGCACCTGCCCGCCATGATCTGTCCCCGCTGGGTGCGGACCCGAACCCAGCCGATCGCCGTCGACGACGTGGTCCGCTACCTCGTCGGGGTGCTGGGCCGCACCGAGGCCCTCGGCCAGGTCTACGAGGTCGGTGGGACCGAGGTGCTGAAGTACACCTCCATGCTCGAGCGGGTGGCGCGGATCAAGGGGCGCCGACTGGTGATCGTGCCCGTCCCGCTGCTCACCCCCCGGCTCTCGGCGCGCTGGCTCAGCCTGGTCACCGACGTGGACACCCAGGCCGGCCGGTCGCTCATCGACTCGATGTCCAACGAGGTCGTGGTCAGCGACGACCGCATCCGGCAGCTGGTGCCGTTCGAGCCGATGGGGTACGACGAGGCGGTGCGGCTGGCCCTGCGGGAGCACGAGGCGGCGGAGCGGTCCGAGCGATGAGCGAGAGGGCGTGGCACCGGCTGCGGACGACGGTCGAGGCCTGGTTGCCGATGCCCATCACGCATGTCGTGCCGGTGCGGCACCAGGAGTCTGCGGCCGTCGTGCGACGTCGCCGCTGGGTCGTGGGGGGCACCAGCCTGCTCGGCGCCGGACTGCTCGGCGTCTCGCTGTCGGCCCGTCCCGGCTCCACCCGCTTCTACGTGACCACTCTCGCCACCGCCGGCACCTGGGTCGTCGGCGGCGTGCTCTCCGGCCCGCTGCACCTCGGCTGGATCGAGAGCCGTGACCAGCGGCTCCGGCGGCCGGCGGTGGTCCCGGTCGCCACGGGCGCCGCCGCCTTCACGTTCTTCTACGGCTGCGCGCTGGTCGCCCGCCGCATCCCGTTCCTCGACCGGGCCATCGGGCGCGTGCTGGCCTTCGCGGAGCAGGGCAGCGGCCCGCTGGTGCTGCTCAGCACCTGCGCGAACGGGCTGGGCGAGGAGGTCTTCTTCCGCGGAGCGATGTACGCCGCGCTGCCCCACGACCGGGCGGTGCTCGGCTCGACCGGCGTCTACGTCGCCACCACGGTGGCCACCCGGAACCCGTCCCTGGTGCTGGCGGCCACGGTCATGGGTGGCCTGTTCGCCCTGCAGCGGCGCGCCTCGGGCGGGCTGCAGGCGCCGCTTCTCACGCACCTGACCTGGTCCACGCTGATGATCCGCTACCTGCCGCCGCTGTTCCGCAAGGCGCACGACGGCCAGCCGCCCTCGGCCGAGGACATCGGGTGAGCGAGCAGACCGACGTGGTCGTGGTGGGCGCCGGGCTCGCCGGGCTGGCGTGCGCCCGGGCGCTGGCACCCTCCGGGCTGCGGGTGGCGGTGCTCGAGGCCGGCGACGCCGTCGGCGGCCGGGTGCGCACGGACCGGGTCGACGGGTTCACCCTGGACCGCGGCTTCCAGGTGCTGAACACCGGCTACCCCGAGCTGCCGCGCGTGGTCGACCTCGACGCCCTGGCGCTGCGGGCCTTCGACGCCGGGGTGGTGCTGCAGATCGACGGCGAGCAGGTCAGGCTGGCGAACCCGCTGACCGACCCACGGGGTCTCGTCGCCGGGCTCCGGCTGCCCGTCGGCGGCGTGCGCGGCAAGCTCGCGTTCGCGGCGTACGCGGCCCGCTGCGTCGCCGAGCCGGCAGCGACCCTCAAGCGGCGGCCCGACGTGACCGCGGCGGAGGCCTGGCGGCGCGCCGGGATCCCGCCCGACGTCGTCAACGGACTGCTCCGACCGTTCTTCGCAGGTGTCCTGCTGGAGCAGGGGATGACCAGCTCGCGGCGGTTCACCGACCTGATGATGCGGATGTTCGTCCGCGGCCGCTCGACGGTGCCCGCCGGCGGGATGCAGCGGCTGCCCGAGGCGGTGGCCGCGCCCCTGCCGACCGGGACGGTACGGCTCTCGTGCCCGGTCCACCGGGTCCGCCCCGACCGCGTGGAGTCCGCGGACCGGACCCTGACCGCCCGAGCCGTGGTCGTGGCCACCGACGCCTGGACCGCGCACGACCTCCTAGGCGCCGCCGGCGACCAGTCCGCACCGCCGCCTCGCGGCGTCACGACGGTCTACCACGCCGCGACACAGCTGCCCGGGGGCAGCGGCACGCTGATCCTGGACTCGGATGCGTCGCCGGTTGCGAACACCATCGCGATCTCGCTGGCGGCGCCGGAGTACGCCCCCGACGGGCGCGTGCTGGTGGCCACCTCACTGGTCCACGGCGGGGAGGTGCCCGCCCCGGACGGGCCCGAGGTGCGGTCGGCGCTGGCCCGGCTGCACCGGACCAGCACCTCCTCGTGGGAGGCGGTGGCCTGCTACGAGCTGCCGCGCGCGCTTCCGGGGATGCCCGCGCCGCACCCTGCCCGCCGCCCGGTGCGACTGGGCGCGACCGACGGGCGCGTCTACGTCGCCGGCGACCACCGCGACACCAGCTCGATCCAGGGTGCTCTGGTGTCGGGACGCCGGGCCGCGGCCGCGGTGCTCGCCGACCTGGGGGCCGACCGGGGGAGGACCGGGTGACCGGGCGGCTCGGGCGGCTGCTCGACGCCGCGCTCGACCGGGCCGTGGTGCCGGGCTACAGCGCGGTCGGCTACCGGCTGCGGCGGCGCGGCTGGGACGAGGACGACCCGGCACCCGGATCGCTGGTTGGCCGGGTGGCGCTGGTCACCGGGGCGGGCTCGGGGCTGGGACTCGCCACCGCGACCGGGCTGGCCCGACTCGGCGCCCGGGTGCACCTCGTCGTCCGGGACCGGGCCAAGGGCCGCCGGGCGGTGGCGGCGATCCACGCGGAGGTGCCCGCGGCCGATCTCGTCCTGGACCACTGCGACCTCTCCGACCTGTCCTCGGTGCGGTCCTTCACCGACGCCCTGCGCGGAACCGGGATCAGCTCCGGTGGCCGTCCGGTGGACCGGGTCGACGTGCTCGTCCACAACGCCGGGGTGATGCCGCCGCAGCGGACCGAGAGCCCCGACGGGCACGAGCTGAGCCTGGCGACCCACGTGCTCGGCCCCGTGCTGATGACCGAGCGCCTGCGGCCGCTGCTGGCCGCCGCGCAGGGGGCCCGGGTGGTGCTGGTCTCCTCCGGCGGCATGTACACCCAACGGCTGCCCGTCTCCGACCCCGAGTTCGAGCAGGGCGGCTACGACGGCACCCGCGCCTACGCCCGGACCAAGCGGATGCAGGTGTCGCTGACCCCGCTGATGCAGGAGCGCTGGGCCGCGGACGGCGTCGCAGTGCACGTGATGCACCCCGGCTGGGCCGACACCCCGGGGATCGCGACCTCGATGCCGGGGTTCCACCGGCTGGTCGGCCCGGTGCTGCGCTCGCCCGAGCAGGGCGCCGACACCGTGGTCTGGCTGGCCGCGACCACCCCGGCGCCCGGTGGCGGACAGCTCTGGCACGACCGCGCACCCCGGCCCGAGCACTACCTGCCGACCACCCGCGCGGCAGACAGGGACGTCCGGCTGCTCTGGGCGCAGGTGCTCGCGGACGTCGGGTTGAGTGACGACCCCGGAGGCCGGGCCCGAGCCTGATCGCCCGGCCGCGCTGGCGTCAGCGGGCCAGCAGCTGCTCGCTCAGCGCGCCCAGCAGGTAGGTCGGCAGGTCGAGGGCCTGGAGCGCCAGCACAGCGGGACCGGGACCATGGGCGGTGCGCACCGTCTCCAGGGCCCGGGCCTTGAGCTCGTGGTCGATGCCGGCCCGGTCGAGCAGGTCGAAGACCCGCCGGTCGAGGTCCTCGGCCGGGGCAGCGACCACGACGCGATAGCTGCGGTCCGCCGGGAGCGTGCCGGCCTCGCCGGTCGCGTCGTGGACCTGCACCTGCCCGGTGGCGTCGTCGTAGGTCACCCGGGTGCGGGCCCACCGGCCGTCGTCCCGGTCCTCGACCAGGGTCAGCTCGCCGTTCGCGCCCGGGAACACGCGCAGCTCCACGACCGTGGGGAGCTCCGTCCCGTCGGTGACCTCGTCGTCGGGGATCATCGGCACGATCGCTCCGGCCCGCGCCAGCACCGGGATCGAGGAGAGGTCGCGGTGCAGGTGGACGGTGCGCCCCCCGGTGTAGGCGACACCGGTGAACAGGTCGTGCCAGGTGCCCTCGGGCAGCCAGGCGCGGACCCGGCCGAGACCCGTGGTCGGGTCGGCCGGTGAGGTGATCGGGGCGACCAGGAGCTCGGTGCCGAACATGAACTGGTTCCGCTCGGTGTAGGCCGCCGGCTCCTCGGGGTGGTCGTAGTACATCGGGGAGACCAGCGGGGCGCCGTCCAGGTGGGCGCGCACGTTCATGGTCGCGAGGTACGGCAGCAGCCGGTGCCGCAGCCGCAGCTGGTCGGTCAGCACCCGCTCCGCCGCCGGGGAGAACCGCCACGGCTCCTTCGCGATGAACGGGTTGTTCCCCGAGTGCAGCCGCAGGATCGGCGAGAACACCCCGAGCTGCACCCAGCGGGTGGTGAGCTCCTCGTCGCGCCGGCCACGGAAGTGACCGCCGATGTCGTGGCTCCACCAGCCGTAGCCGGCGTTGGAGGCGGTGGCGGTGAAGTAGGGCTGGAAGTCCAGCGACTCCCAGCTGATGAGGGTGTCCCCGGAGAACCCGACCGGGTAGCGGTGGCTGCCGAGCCCGGCGTACCGGGAGAACGTCAGCGGCCGCCGCCCGGCACGACCGGAGTCGAGGTAGTGGAAGTGGTTGAGCAGCCACAGCGGGTCCAGGCCCGGCACCTTGGTGACCCCGCCCTGCTGCCAGTCCAGCCACCAGAAGTCGACCCCCTCGTCCTCGAGCGGGTGGTGCAGCTCCTCGAGGTAGGCCTCCAGGAATGCCGGGTCGGTCGGGTCGAAGCCCACCGGCAGCCTCTCGTCGGGGTCGTGCCCGGTGCGCTTCGCGATCGCCGGGTACGCCGCCTCGTGGGCGTGCACTCCCTCGGCCGGGTGGACGTTGAGCGACACCGCGAGACCGCGTCGGTGCAGCTCGGCCAGGAATGCCGCCGGGTCCGGGAAGAGCTCGGTGTTCCAGGTGTAGCCGGTCCACCCGCTGCCGTACGCGGGGTCGATGTCGACCCAGTGCCAGTCCATGTCCAGCACCGCCACCGACAGCGGCACCCGGTGCTCGCGGAATCGGTCGAGCAGGTCGAGGTACTCCTGGCCGGAGTAGGCGTAGTACCGGCTCCACCAGTTGCCCAGGGCGTAGCGCGGCAGCAGCGGCGCGGGGCCGGCGAGCCGGAACAGCGCGCGCAGGGCGCCCCGGTAGTCGTGCCCGTAGGCGAAGACGTACAGGTCGAGGTTGCCGGGAGTCCGCGAGTCGATCCAGCCGTCGTCGCCGAGCAGCACGGTCGCGGAGTCGTCGACCATCGCCACCCCGTCGAAGGCGAGGATCCCGGGCTCCAGGGGCATGGCGCCGTCGACGTCGTCGAGGGTGCGGGCGGTGCCGCCGAGGTTCGGGGAGGTCAGGCCGTAGCGCCACACCGAGCCGTGGGAGTGGTAGCCGCCCTTGGCCTGCACCGACAGCCCGTGCGTGGTGAACGGGCCCTTGTCGTAGACCAGGTGCAGCCGGTCGGTGTGGATCTCGAGCACGTCGTCGCTCTCGTGGACCGTGAAGTCGGCTGCTGGGAAGGCCCGGTCGACCGCGAGCTGGGAGGCGCGGTCCTCGAAGCGACCGCTCTCGCTGTACTCGAGGCGCACCAGGCCGGAGTCCAGGACGCTGATGCGGTAGCGGTCGCCTGCCACCACGTTGGCAGGGAGGGCGCCGGGGTTGGTGTCGAGCCGGAAGTGCCGCTGCATGGGCCTCTCTCAGACGTTGCCGATGACGGACGTGACCGTGATGCGGAGCGCCACCCGATCGGGGTTCTCCCGCGGCTGACGGTATCGCCCGGCGTAGCGCTCGACGGCCTCGCGCACGGACCCCTCGTCGGCGCGGACCTCGGCGACCCCCTCGACGGTGGACCAGCGGCGACCGTCGACCTGGCAGACCGCCACCCGGGCGTCGGTGCCGGCTTGCAGGTTCGCCACCTTCTGCGACGTCCGCGAGGTGATCCCCCACGCCAGCCCGTCCTCGGGCGCCAGCACGATCCCCATCGGCACGACGTGCGGCGAGCCGTCGCGCCGCAGCGTCGTCACCGTGCACAGGTGGCGCTCGCGCCAGAACGCGAGCAGGTCGTCGGTGAGCTCGCGGACCCGGGGCACGCCCCGAGCCTAGGAGGTCGCCGCCGGCACCGGCGACCCCGGTCGGCTCAGCCCGCCGGACCCGCGCAGCGGAAGCCGATGTTGCCGGCCGTGGACTCCGGGGTGTTGCTCGACCGCGCCGCGACCCGGTAGCGATGGCAGTAGGAGCGGTGGCACAGGTAGGAGCCGCCGCGCATCACGCGCTGCTCGCCCCGGTCGGGGCCGCGCGGGTCCTGCCGCGGCGAGGCCGCGTAGGCGCCGGCGTCGAACCAGTCGGCGCACCACTCCCAGACGTTGCCGGCGGTGCACCACAGCCCGTAGCCGTTGGCGGCGTAGCTCTTCACCGGCGCCGTCGTCAGGTGGCCGTCCTCGGCGGTGTTCGACGTCGGGAACTCGCCCTGCCAGATGTTGCACATCCACCGCTGCCGCGGGGTCAGCTCGTCGCCCCAGGCGAACCGCCGCCCCGCCAGGCCGCCGCGGGCGGCGTACTCCCACTCCGCCTCGGTGGGCAGCCGCTTGCCCGCCCACGCGGCGTACGCCGTCG
This sequence comes from uncultured Actinomycetota bacterium, assembly GCA_963781695.1. GTDB lineage: Bacteria > Actinomycetota > Actinomycetes > Propionibacteriales > Nocardioidaceae > Nocardioides_B. Next base: position 88,959 of record CAWAGE010000001.1, on the reverse strand, counting down.
CGTCGTCCCAGGACACGTGCACGACCGGGTGGTTCTGCCGGGTCGAGACGTCGGAGCCGGGGCCCTCGGGGGAGCGCCAGTCGGCACCGCGCACCGCCAGCCACCACGGCGTCCGGTCCGCGCGGTTGAGCACGTCGCGGTCGCGCCGGTCGGGGTTGGCGGCGAAGGCGAGGTGGAAGACGGCGGACACCCCGAACACCTCGGCACCGGTGAGGTGCCCGGTCTCCTTGACGAACGTCGCGAACGCGGCGTTGGTCACCGCGGTCGCGTCGATCCGGAACGCCTCCAGCCGGACCTGGTGCACCGGGGTCTCCCCGTCCGCGGGGTAGCCCTCCGCGAACGCGTCGCCCATCGCGAAGGTGCCGGCGGGCACCGTCACCTGGCCGCGGGGACGGCGCTGGCGGGACGCCCCGGTCGGCTGCTGCGGCGGCTCCGGGGGCGGCGCCGGGGGCGCGTCCGCCGGGCCGGACCGCCGGGCCGGGGCGCAGCACGCGTGAGCCTCCATGGCCGCGATCGTAGGCTGGTGCCGTGACGGTGACCGGACCAGACGGGCTGGCGCGCCCGGCCTGGGCGGCTGCCGACCCGCTGCTGGCGACCTACTACGACACCGAGTGGGGGCTGCCGGTCCGCGACGAGCGCGGCATGTTCGAGCGGATCAGCCTGGAGGCGTTCCAGTCCGGGCTGTCGTGGGTCACGATCCTGCGCAAGCGGCCCGGGTTCCGGGCGGCCTTCGCCGGGTTCGACCCCGACACCGTGGCCGGCTACACCGAGCCCGACGTGCTCCGGCTGCTGGCCGACGCCGGGATCGTCAGGAACCGGCGCAAGATCGAGGCCACGATCGCCAATGCCCGCGCCACGGTCGCGCTGCGAGGCGACGGCGGCCTCGTCGACCTGGTGTGGTCGTTCCGCCCGGCGAGCACCCCCGTCCCGGCAGCCGCCGACGAGGTGCCGACGTCCTCGCCGGAGTCCGTGGCGCTGGCGAAGGCGCTGCGCGCCGCCGGCTTCCGCTTCGTCGGCCCCACCACGATGTTCGCGCTGATGGAGGCGGTGGGCATCGTGGACACCCATCTCGTGGGTAGCCACCGCCGCGGCAGCTCCGGGGTGTGGGGCTGACCCGATGCCGGACCTCGACACCCTCGCGCTGATGGTGCTCCCCGTGCTCGCACTGGGGACACTGCTGGCCGGCCTCGACCGGATCGGTGCCCGGTCACGGGTCCGCGACCGGTCGCCCGCCGCGCGACGCCGCCGGCACGCCGCCGCGGCCCGGTCCAGCACGTCGATGGCGATGGTCTGCGTGGGCCTGCTCCTGGTGGCGCTGGTGCTCGGTCGGCTGCTGCTGGGCGTTATGGCGCTGACCGGCCTGGTGGTGTTCGCGGCGCTGGCCGTGGTCCGCTCCACCCTCTCGCGCTGAGCGTCACCGGCGCGTTGCCCGGGCCCGGTACCGTGGGCGTCTCCTCACCTGCTCCCCGTCCCGGCGCGCACCACCCGGCTGGAGGTCCTGTGATCGGCTCGCTCCAGCGCAGCGTCCGCACGCTGCTGTGGGACAAGGCTCCGCGGAACCACCGGCAGGACCCGCGGCCGTTCCGGGTCCGGCAGGCCGTCACCGCCGCCGTGGTCGTGCTCGGCGCCGGGGTGCTGGCCTGGTCGCTGGCCATCGAGCCCGGGAACCCCGCCTTCTACGGCGCCACCCTGCTGCTCGCCGCGGTGTGGACGGTCGGCGCGTTCGCGTCGGGACCGCTCTACCTGGGCCGGGTGGCTCGGCCCGGGCGTGACGAGCTCGGCCGCCCCGTGCTCGGCGGCGTCCTGCTCGGGCTGGTGCTGGCGGGGGCGTTCGTGGTGGGCGCGCTCGCGGTGCGCGAGGTGCCGTTCCTGGACCGGCAGGTCAGCCACGTCCTCGACCACGCCTCGGCCGGCGTGACCCCGGTGCTGGTGGTGATCACGGTGCTCAACGGCGTCGCCGAGGAGCTGTTCTTCCGCGGCGCGCTGTACGCCGCCGTGCCGCACCATCCGGTCCTGGTCAGCGCCGGCGCCTACACCGTGGCCACCCTGGCGACGGGGAACGTGATGCTCGGGTTCGCCGCGCTGCTGCTCGGTCTCGTCGTCGGCCTGGAGCGGCGTGCCTCCGGCGGCGTGCTGGCCCCCGTGCTGACCCACGTCACCTGGTCCACGACCATGCTGCTGGTGCTGCCGATGCTGTTCTGAGCGGCACGCCCGGCCCGTCCCACCTGATCCCGCCCTGATCCCGCCCTGACCCTGGAGGTCCCCGTGGAGCAGTTCGCCCGTCTCGTCCTGAGGCACCGGCGGGTCGTCGTCGCCGTCTGGCTGGTGCTGTTCCTCGCCGGTGGGGTCGCGGCGGGTCGCCTCTCGGACCGGCTCACCTTCGACTTCTCGCTGCCCGGCCAGCCTGGCGACAACGCCGAGAAGGCGCTGATGAGCGACTTCGGGGTCAGCACCGCCGACACCCTGGTGCCGGTGCTGACGGTGCCGGAGGGCGAGACCGTCGCCGGCCACCGTGACGACGTCCGTCGCATCTCCGAGGCGGTGCGCAGCCAGGTGGGCGCCCGGGCGCCGGTCCGTGTCGTCGACCTGGCCTCCAGCGGGGACGACCGGTTCGTCTCCGAGGACGGCCGGACCACCTTCCTGCTGGTGCAGGGCCCACCGCCGGCCGGCTTCGGGCCCGGTCTGGAACAGCAGCTCCTGCCGGTGCTGCAGAGCGCGGCCGCCGGGACCGGGATCGACGTGGGGCTGACGTCGTACGCCCTGCTCTCGGCCGGCGGCGACACCGAGGGGCCCAGCGTGCTGGCGGAGACCCTGATCGGGGCCACCGGGGCGCTGGCGGTGCTGCTGTTCGTGTTCGCCTCGTTCCTGGCGCTGCTGCCGATGCTGATCGCCGCGGTGTCGATCCTGACCACCTTCTTGATCGTCCTCGGCCTCACCACCGTCTACGACGTCAGCTTCGTCGTGCAGTTCCTCATCTCGCTGATCGGGCTGGGCGTGGCGATCGACTACTCGCTGCTGCTGGTCTCGCGCTGGCGCGAGGAGCGGGCGCACGGCCACGAGAACGTCGAGGCCGTCGTCATCGCCGTGCGCACCGCAGGCCACGCGGTGCTGGCCTCCGGGGTCACCGTCGCGATCAGCCTGCTCGCGCTGGTGGTGCTGCCGGTGCCGTTCCTGCGCAGCATGGGCTTCGGCGGCATGCTGATCCCGCTGGTGAGCGTCAGCGTGGTGCTGACGCTGCTGCCGGTGCTGCTGGCCTCGGCCGGCCCCCGCATGGACTGGCCCCGGATCCGCAAGGAGGGCACCGCGTCGACGGGCTGGTCGGCCTGGGCCCGTGGCATCGTCACGCACCGGTTCGTGGCCACGGCGGTCGCGCTGGTCGCGCTGGCGCTGCTGGTGCTGCCGGTGCTGGGGCTGCGGATCGGGCAGGCCGGCATCGACTCGCTGGCCAGCAACGGACCCGCCTTCGCCGCGGTGCAGCAGCTGCGCGACAGCGGCATCGGGTCCGGGGTGCTCACCCCCATCGACGTGCTGGTCCCCGACGATCAGGCCGACGCCGCCGTCGCGGCGGCACGCGAGGTCGACGGGGTCCGGACCGCTGCGGTCGGCGGCAGTGCCCGGGGCACGACGGTCGTCGACGTGCTTCCCGAGCAGGAGACCGTCGACTCCCGCGGCACCGACGTGGTCGCCGCGGTGCGTGACGCGGTGGAGGGGGCGACCACCGGACCGGTGCTCGTCGCCGGCGCCGGCGCCGCCGTGCAGGACTACTTCAAGGCGGTCTACGAGAAGTTCCCGTTCGTGCTGCTGATCATCGCCGCCGTCACCTACCTCCTCCTGGTACGCACCTTCCGGTCGGTGCTGCTGCCGCTGAAGGCGGTGCTGCTGAACCTGGTCTCGCTGTCGGCGGTGTTCGGCGCGGTGGTGTTCTTCTGGCAGGAGGGCCACGGGTCGGACCTGCTGTTCGGTGTCTCGGCAACCGGTGCCATCACGTTCTGGCTGCCGGTGGTGATCTTCGCGTTCCTGTTCGGGCTGTCGATGGACTACGAGGTGTTCATCCTCGCCCGGATGCGCGAGGAGTACGACGACGTCGGCTCCACCGCGAGGGCGGTGGTGACCGGGCTGGGACGGACCGGACGGCTGGTGACCTCCGCGGCGCTGATCCTGTTCTTCGCCTTCGCCGCGCTGGCCTCGGCCCCGGGCACCGACATCAAGGTCCTGGGCACCGCGCTGGGCGTCGGCATCCTCATCGACGCCACGCTCGTCCGGGCGCTGCTGGTGCCGTCGCTGGTCAGCGTGCTGGGGCGGTGGAACTGGTGGCTGCCCGACGGTCTGGCCCGGGTCCTGCGGGTGGAGCCCTCACCGCTGGAGCCGGCCCCCGGGCGGCACCTCGCGCCCGCACGGGCCGGTCGCTGATGGGCGTCGACACCGTCCGGGTCCGGCTCGCCTACGGCGAGCACGGGCTGGACGTCGACCTCCCGGCGTCCCGGACGACGGTCGTGGAGCCCACCTACGTCGCAGCCGCCGCCGACCAGGCGGGGCTGCTGCGCCGGGCGCTGCTGGAGCCCGTCGCCGGGCCGCCGCTGCGGGACCGGGTCCGGCCCGGTCAGCAGGTGGCGATCGCCGTCTGCGACGGCACCCGCCCCCAGCCCCGCCGGCTGATGGTCCCGGCTGTGCTGGAGCAGCTGGACGGTATCGTGGACCTCGACGACGTCGTCGTCCTGGTGGCCACCGGCACCCATCGCGGCAACACCGACGCGGAGCTGCGCTCGATGCTGGGCGACGAGGTGGTGGACCGCGTCGAGGTGGTCAACCACGACGCCCGCGACGACGGCGCCCTGGTCCACCTGGGGCGCCACGGGCTCGACGTACCGGTGCTGCTGAACCGGCGCTGGGTGGCCGCCGACGTGCGGATCACCACCGGCTTCGTCGAGCCGCACTTCTTCGCCGGCTTCAGCGGCGGCCCGAAGCTGGTCGCGCCCGGCCTCGCCGGCCTCGAGACGGTGCTGACGCTGCACGACGCCGCCCGGATCGGCCATCCCCAGGCGGTGTGGGGGATCTGCGAGGGGAACCCGGTCCACGACGACATCCGGGCCGTCGTGGCCGCCGTCGGCGGGGTCACCTTCGCACTCGACGTGGTGCTCAACCGTGAGCAGGCCGTCGTCGAGGCGTTCGGCGGCGACCTCGGCCCCATGCACGCCGCCGCCCGGGAGGCGTCGCGGCGGCTGGCGATGCAGTCGGTGCCGCAGCAGTACGACGTGGTGGTCACCACCAACGCCGGCTACCCGTTGGACCAGAACCTCTACCAGGCGGTCAAGGGGATGTCCGCGGCAGCCACCGTGGTCCGGCAGGGCGGCACGATCGTGTGCGCTGCGGAGTGCCGCGACGGCTTCCCCGACCACGGCTCCTACCGCGAGGTGCTCTCCTCAGCCCCGTCGCCGGAGGCGCTGCTGGCGGCGATCGCCGCCCGGGCGCACACCGTGCCGGACCAGTGGCAGGTGCAGGTCCAGGCCCGGGTGCAGGCGCGTGCCGACGTGGTCGTGCACTCCGCGCACCTCGATGCCGCCGACCTGGCCGCTGCCCATCTCGGACACACCGACGACGTCGCCGCCACGGTGGCGAGCGCGCTGGCCGCGGCCGGACCGCACTCCCGGGTCTGCGTGCTTCCCGAGGGGCCGCAGACGATCCCGTTCGTCGACGCGACGATGTGAGGGACACCACAGGTGATTGACACGGCCCGGCAGCTCGCTCACGGTAGTACCCATGCCCGCTCCGCGGGCTCTCGTGCCGCGACGCCTAATCCTGCTCCCGTGGCCGGGTCCCGTACCTCCGGAGCAGGAGCGGGGGACCCACTTCCGGGCGACACCGGCACCACGTCGTCCTTGGGGTGAAGCCGCACCAGCGGCCGGGCCAGCCTCTACGGCCCGAACCCGACAGCTCACTTCGCAGGCGTCGTCGAGGTCACGATGCGCTTTCGCCTGCCTTCTCGCAGCCACCGGCTGCTCACCACCCTTGTTCTCGTCCTGGCCGTCGTCGCCGGCACGTTCGGTGTCGCCGGCTCCGCCCAGGCCCGCACCGGGCGCAGCTCCTACATCGTGCTGACTCCCGGCAGCCAGGGCGCCCGGGTCGTCGCGCTGCAGCGCTACCTGCACGTGCGTCCCGCCTCCGGCTACTACGGGAAGAGCACCCGCCGCGCCGTCGTCCGCTGGCAGGCCGCCCACCAGCGCCGTCGTACCGGCCTGGTCGGCAAGATGCTGTGGCGCAGCGTCAAGGGCCGCGCCACGCCGAGCCGCTCGAACCGCCCCTCGCGCGCCGGCGGTCGCGTCGGCGGTCTGAACTGGGGCGCGCTGGCCCGCTGCGAGTCCGGCGGCAACCCGCGCGCAGTCAACCCGGCCGGCTACTACGGGCTCTACCAGTTCAGCCCCAGCACCTGGCGCTCCGTCGGCGGCCGCGGCCTGCCGAGCCGGGCCTCCGCCGGCGAGCAGACGGCCCGGGCGCAGGCACTGTTCTCGCGGTCCGGCTCCAGCCCCTGGCCGGTGTGCGGGCGACGCCTCTTCGGCTGACCCCGTCCCACCTCTTCGTCCCTCGTTGAGAGGTCACGCGTGGTCCATTGAGTGGTCACGCGTGGTTCGTTGAGAGGTCACGCTTGGTTCGTTGAGAGGTCAGGCGTGGTTCGTTGAGAGGTCAGGCGTGGTCGGTGTCAGGCCTCGCCGTCGACGGCCGAGGGTGGCTGTTCGCCAGGACTGACGCGTCGACGGACCACGACTGACGCTTCGACGGACCACGACTGACGCTTCAACGGGTCGGGGGTCAGCCCCAGACGTCCTCGGCCACCTCGACGACCAGCCGCAGCTTCGCCTGCTCCTCCGCCAAGGTCAGCGTGTTGCCCTCGACGGTCGAGGAGAAGCCGCACTGCGGGGACAGGCACAGCTGGTCGAGGTCGACGTGCTGCGCTGCCTCGTCGATCCGTCGACGCAGGGTGTCCTTGTCCTCCAGCCTCCCGTGCTTGGTGGTGACCAGGCCGAGCACCACCTGCTTGCCCTTCGGCACGAACCGCAACGGCTCGAAGCCCCCGGATCGCTCGTCGTCGTACTCCAGGAAGAAGCCGTCCACCGCGAGCTCGGAGAACAGCGCCTCCGCGACGAAGTCGTAGCCGCCCTGCGCCGCCCACGACGAGCGGTAGTTGCCGCGACACAGGTGCGTGGTGACGCGCAGGCCGTCGGGCCGGTCCGCGACGGCGGCGTTGATCGTGCGGATGTACTGCTCGTGCTGGTGCTCGGGGTCGGCGCCCTGCGCGGCCATCAGCTCGCGCTGCTCCGGGTCGTTGAGGTAGGCCAGGCTGGTGTCGTCCAGCTGGAGGTACCTGCAGCCCAGGTCGGCCACGCGACGCACCTGCTCGGCGTACGCCGCGGACAGGTCGGCCCAGAACGGCTCCAGGTCGGGGTAGACGCTCTCGTCGATCGCGGCGCGGCCGCCCCGGTAGTGGACCATGCTGGGCGAGGGGATCGTCAGCTTCGGGGTCAGCCCGGGAGCCGTCTGCCGGACCGTCTCGGCGAGGAAGGCGAACGCGTCACCGAAGACCGTGCGGCTCAGCCCCACCCGGTCGTGCACCCGGGGCGCCGCCGACTCGAAGTCGAGGTCGCCCTCGGCGTTGCGGAAGTGCACCTCCAGCGTCTCGTCGGTCGGGTCGACCCCGTCGAGCTGGTAGATGAAGTCCATGTGCCACGACGTCCGCCGCAGCTCGCCGTCGGTCGCGGTCTGCAGCCCGGCGTCCCGCTGGAGCGCCACCGCCTCCGCCACCGAGCGGTCCTCGACCTCCCGCAGCGCGTCGGCGTCGATCTCGCCGGCGGCGTGCCGGGCACGTGCCTGGAGCAGGTCGGGCGGCCGCAGCAGGCTGCCGACGTGGTCGGCGCGGAACGGCGGCAGCTCTCGCCGGCCGTCGCCGGTGCCGCCGGCGACCACTCCGGGACTGCGATCGTCGGTCTCGTCGGGCTCGGGGGCGTCGAACAGGTCGGTCATGGCTCCCTCCTGCCCACAACCGACGCGCGGCACGCGCCGTTGCGCCCTTCCCGCTGGCCGCAGCGGTGTGAGAGGGTTCCGGCAGCCGCAGTGTTCGGGAAGCCGGTGTGATTCCGGCGTGGTCCTCGCCACTGTGACCGGGGAGTCCCCTCCCCCGGAACGAGCCGACCCGGTCTGCCGGGTGGGGTCGCGACGGGTGATCTGCCACTGGCGTCCAGGCGCTGGGAAGGCAGGAGGAGGGCATCGATCCGGAAGCCAGGAGACCGGCTGCGGCGTGATCTGTCCACGAGGTATGGAAGGAATGGTCCTGTCGTGACCAAGCCTGTGTTCGCTGCACCCGTCACCCCGCTCCGTCCCGCCGCTCCGGTCGCTGTGCCGCTGTGGGCGTGGGCGCTGGTCGCCGTGGCCCTGCTCTCGGTGTACGTCCTGCTCCAGGAGAACGGCGCGCTGCTCAGCGCCGGCCAGGCGGCGTACCTGCACGAGCTCACCCACGACGCCCGGCACGCGCTGGGCGTCCCCTGCCACTAGCGGGGTCGCGGTGATCCGCTGGTCGCGGCTGCTGCGTGCCGGAGCCCTCGCGGGGGCCGCGGCGGGTTCGGTGGCCACCGCGACGATGCTGCTGGTGACCGAGCCGGTGATCCGTCGTGCGCTGCTGGTCGAGGCCGCCCGGGACGGTGCCGCGGGCCACGACCACAGCGAGGTGCTGGTCTCCCGCACCGCCCAGGTGCTGGTGGGCGCGGCGACCGCCGCGGTCGTCGGTGTGCTGGTCGGCGTGGTCTTCGCGGTGGTGTTCGCCCGCGCCCGGCCCCGCCTCCCCGGCGGAGGTGACCACGCTCGGTCGCTGGCGCTGGCGGCCCTCGGGTTCGCGACGCTGACGCTGCTGCCCGCCGTCGCGGTGCCGGCGAACCCGCCGGCGGTCGGCGACCCCGGGACCGTCACCCGCCGGACGCTCCTCTACGTGCTCGTGGTGCTGCTCGGGCTGCTCGTCGTGGTGGTCACCGCCTCGCTCGACCGGTGGCTGGCGGCCCGGGGCAGCGCCGGGCCGGTACGCCGCAGCGCGGACGTGCTCGTGGTCGTCGTGCTCGTCGCCCTGGTGCTGTGGGCGCTGCCCTCGACCCAGGACCGAGTCCCCGCCGACGTCCCGGCGGAGCTGCTGTGGGACTTCCGGGTCGCCTCGATCGCCCAGCTCGGTGCCATGTGGCTGACGCTGGGAACCGTCTTCGGGCTGCTGGTGAGATCGGCCGGGCACGGGGCCGGCACCGTCTCACCGGCAGTCCGGAGCTCCGCCCCGGGCGTCGACCGGCTCGGGTCCGGGCCGGCGTCGCCGTCGTGACCGGGCCGGGCTCCCCACCCCGGGTGCGGGTCTGCCGGGACTGCTGCTGCGGCTCGCCGCACAAGCATCCCGACGTCGACCACGACGGGCTGCTCTCGCGGCTGCGCGTCGCCACCAGGGGCGCCGCGGTCGTCGACGTGGCGGGCTGCCTGCTGGCCTGCGAGAAGTCCGACGTGGTCGTCGTGGTGCCGGGCGCGCGGGGCCGGCGCGCCGGCGGACGTCCGGTCTGGCTGCGGGAGGTGCTCGACACCGCCGCCGTCGACGCCATCGCGTCGTGGCTGCACGCCGGTGGGCCGGGGCTCAGCGAGCTGCCCCCCGCCCTGAGTGCGCTGCTCACCACCCCCGGCGTGCTGGGCGACCGGGTGCTGGACGACCGGGTGCTGGACGACCGGGTGCCGGTCGACGGCGTACCGGTGGGTGGCGTGCGGGTGGGTGGCGTGCGGGGGACGCCGGTGCCGTGACCGCCTCGCTCCTGGTGGCCGGCACCACCTCCGACGCGGGGAAGTCCGTGGTGACGACCGGGCTCTGCCGGGCGTTCGCCCGGCGCGGCCTGCGGGTCGCCCCGTTCAAGGCCCAGAACATGTCGAACAACTCGATGGTCACCGCCGACCAGGCGGAGATCGGCCGCGCCCAGTGGGTGCAGGCGGTCGCGGCCCGCGCCGAGCCGGAGTCGGCGATGAACCCGGTGCTGCTCAAGCCGGGCAGCGACCGCCGCAGCCACGTCGTGGTGCGGGGCCGCCCAGCCGGGCACCTGGAGGCGATGGAGTTCGCCGGTCGGCGCGGGGCTTTGGCGCAGGCCGCCTTCGAGGCCTACGACGACCTCGTCGACCGCTACGACCTCGTCGTGTGCGAGGGGGCGGGCAGCCCGGCCGAGGTGAACCTGCGGCCGTGGGACTACGTCAACATGGGTCTGGCCAGGCACGGCTCGATCCCGACCGTCGTGGTCGGCGACATCGACCGGGGCGGCGTGCTCGCCGCGATGCTCGGCACCCTCGCCCTGCTCGACGCCGAGGACCAGGCTCTGGTGGCCGGCTTCGTGGTGAACAAGTTCCGCGGCGAGGTGGCGCTGCTGCGACCGGGGCTGGACACCTTGGAGCGCCTGACCGGACGACCCGTCCTGGGGGTGCTGCCCTGGCAGCCGGACCTGTGGCTGGACTCCGAGGACTCGCTGGCGATGCGGGACCGCACCGCCGACGCGCACCGGCCCGGCGCGCCGGCCGACCGGCTCCGGGTGGCCGTCGTGGTGCTGCCCCGGCTCTCGAACGTCACCGACGTCGACGCGCTCTGCCTCGAGCCGGGGCTGGACGTGCTGCTCGCGGACAGCCCGCGCCAGCTCGCCGGCGCGGACGTGGTGGTGCTGCCGGGCACCCGGGCCACCATCGCGGACCTGGGTTGGCTGCGGGAGCGAGGTCTGGCGGCCGCGGTGGTCGACCACGCCGCCGGGGGCGGGGTGGTGCTGGGGGTGTGCGGCGGGTTCCAGATGCTCGGCACCACGGTCAGCGACCCCGACGGGGTCGAGGGGCGGCCCGGGGCGCGGGTCGACGGGCTGGGCCTCCTGGACGTGACGACCACGTTCGGTCCCGACAAGGTGCTTCGGCTCCCCACCGGCTCCGCCCTCGGGGTCCCGGCGTCCGGCTACGAGATCCACCACGGCCGGGTGACGGTCGGGTCAGCCGAGCCGTTCCTGGGCGGCGCCCGCTGCGGCGCCGTGTTCGGCACCATGTGGCACGGCAGCCTCGAGGGCGACGAGCTGCGCGCCGCCTGGCTGCGCGAGGTGGCCGCCCTGCGCGGCCACCGCCGGCTGCCGTCCGCGACGATGGGCTTCGCCGCTGCCCGGGAGCGCCGCATCGACGCGCTGGCCGACGCGGTGGAGAAGCACCTGGACCTGGACCTGCTGCTGGACCTGGCGCGTCACGGGGCGCCGGGCCTGCCGGTGCTGACGGGCCGGCTCACCGGCCGGGCCCGATGAGGGTGCTGCTGCTGGGCGGCACGCAGGAGGCGCGCAGCCTCGCCGCGAGCCTGCTCGACGAAGGGGTCCCCGTGGTGTCCTCGCTGGCCGGCCGGGTGGCCCGGCCCAGGCTCCCGGCCGGCGAGGTCCGCTCCGGCGGCTTCGGCGGGGTGGCCGGCCTGGTCGGGGCACTGGCCGGCTTCGACGTGCTGGTCGACGCCACGCACCCGTTCGCCGCGACCATCTCCCGGCACGCGGCGCAGGCGTCCCACGAGGCCGGGGTGCCGCTGCTGCGACTGTCCCGCCCCGGGTGGGCGGGGCTGCCCGGAGCCCGCCGCTGGCACTGGGTGGACTCCCACGCCGAGGCGGCGGCCGCGGCCCGCCAGGTCGACGGTCCGGTCTTCCTGACCACCGGACGGCAGACCCTCGACAGCTTCGTGCCCGCGCTGGCGCACCGCCGGGTGCTGGTGCGGGTCGTGGACCCCGTCGAGCGGCCGCTGCCGTCCGGCTGGTCGGTGCTGCTCGGCCGCGGTCCCTACACGCTGCCCGGCGAGCGGGCGCTGATGACCGCGCACGGGGTGCGGGTGCTGGTCACCAAGGACTCGGGCGGCGAGCACACCCGGGCCAAGCTCGAGGCCGCCGAGGCGCTCGGCCTCGACGTCGTCGTCATCCGCCGTCCGGAGCCGACCGACGATGGGGAGCAGGTCAGCGACGTCGCCGATGCCTTGCGGTGGCTACGAGCGCGGCGATGACGAGCGCGCCGAGACCGACGCGGTCGGCGAGGGCGGCGGCCCGCGGTACGTCCGAGGCGACCGGTGTCGCACCGTCGCCGAGGAGCCCCCGGTCCTGCACGTCCGCGCCGTAGCGGTTGACACCACCGAGCCGAAGCCCGAGCGCGCCGGCGAAGGCCGCCTCCACCGGGCCCGCGTTGGGGCTGGGGTGCCGGCGCGCGTCGCGTCGCCAGGCTCGCAGCGACGCAGCGGGACGTCCGCCCAGCAGGACCGCCAGCGTCGCCGCGACCCGCGCGGGGACCAGGTTGGCCGCGTCGTCGAGTCGAGCGGCGGCCCAGCCGAACCGGTGGTAGCGGGGGCTGCGGTGCCCGACCATCGCGTCCAGGGTGTTCACCGCCCGGTAGCCGAGCAGCCCGGCCGGGCCGCCGACCGCCCCCCACAGCAGCGGTGCGACGACCGCGTCGGAGCTGTTCTCTGCCAGCGACTCCACGGCGGCCCGGGCGACCTCGTCGGACCCGAGTCCGCGGGGGTCCCGGCCCACCAAGTGGGTGACCCGCGCCCGGGCGGACGGCAGGTCCCCGGCGGCCAGGTGGGCGTGCACGGCGCCGGCCTCCCGGCCCAGCGACCGGCCGCCGAGCACCGTCCAGGTGCACACCGCGACCGGCAGCGTCCGGTCGGGCAGCAGCCTGCCGAGCCCGACGACGCCGACCACCAGGAGCAGCACGTGCGCAGCCCCGGCCCTGCGGCGGTCGGCGTAGCTGCGGCGCTCCAGCGCGGCCGCGAGCGCGCCGAACGCGGCGACGGGGTGTCCGCGGGCAGGGTCGCCGAGGGCCTGGTCGGCGGCGTACCCGACCAGCAGCCCGAGGGCCCGACCCACGTCAGCAGCTGACCAGTACGCGGCCCACGGCATCCAGGAGCAGGCGCGTCGTCGGCTCGTCGCGGACCGCGATCCGGACCCAGGTGGGCCCCAGTCCCGGGAAGGTGTCACCGCGCCGCACCGCGAGACCGGCTTCCCGCAGCCGCTCACGCAACCCGGCGGGGCCGCGGAGCAGCACGAACGGCGTCACCGGCGAGCCCACGACGTCGAGGCCGAGGTCACGAAGGCCGGTGACCAGCGGCTCACGCCACCGCCCGACCTGCCAGGCGCGGCGGCCGGCCTCGGCCGCGGCCTGGGGAGTGCAGCAGACGAGCGCCGCCGCCAGCGCCGGCGTGGCGACCGACCACGGCGGCTGCTGGCGCTCCAGCGCCGCGATGACGTCGCGGTCACCGACGGCGTAGCCGGCCCTGAGCCCGGGCACGGCCCAGGTCTTGGTGAGGCTGCGCAGCACCACCAGGCCCGGCACCCGCTCGCAGGCCAGGCCCTCCGGCTCACCGGGAACCGCGTCCATGAACGCCTCGTCGACCACCACCACCCGGCCGGGGCGGGCCAGGGCCAGCAGCGCCGACCGGGGGTGCAGCACCCCGGTCGGGTTGGTCGGGTTGCCGACCACGACCAGGTCCGCGCCCTCGGGGACCCGGGCCGGGTCGAGGGTGAACCCGGATCCGGCGTCGAGCAGCACCCGGCCGACCTCGTGCCCCGCCGCGCGCAGCGCCGCCTCCGGCTCGGTGAACTGGGGGTGCACCACCACCGGGTGGCGCCACCGACGCATCCGCGCGACCAGCGTGAACGCCTCCGCGCCGCCCGCGGTCGGCAGCACCTCGTCGCGCTCGCGGCGGTGCCGCACCGCCAGCGACTGCCGCGCCGGCTCCGGGTCGGGGTAGCGGTCGAGGTCGCGCAACGAGTCGACCAGCGCCCGCGACAGCCAGTCCGGGCGCGGCGCCGGGTGCACGTTGACCGCCAGGTCGACCAGCCCGTCGCCGACCTCGCGGTCGCCGTGGTGGAGCAGGTCGACGTGCCTGTCCGGCTGGTCGACCGCCTCCGGCTTGTCGAGCCCGTGGTCTGGCTCGGGACACACCCGGCCGACGGGCTCGGGAACCACTCGGTCGAGCTCCCCGCCCACCGTCGTGCGACGACCCCGGTCGGCCTCGCTCCGCGCCCGGGCGGCGGCGGCCAACCGGGCCGCGAGCTGCGGGAACCCGGCCCAGTGGGTGTGCAGGTAGGACGCGTGCAGGGTGGCGCTCGCGAAGCCGGCCGGCTGGTCGCCGACCTGCCAGGCAGGGATGCCGTCGTGCCCCGGCTGCACGGTGGTGCGGTGGAACTCGTGGCCGGCGACCTGCTCGCCCTCGCGGGTCAGCAGGCTGTCGCGCCCCTGCGCCCGGCGGTAGCCCAGGGTCAGACCGGGCGTCATCGCGCCGGCGGCCGCGATCGCGCCCGCCATGGGCACGCCGTCCACGGTCTCGCACAGGTAGAGCAGCCCGGCGCACTCGGCCACGGTCGGGACCCCGCGGGCGACCGCTCCGCGGACGGCGGACCGCATCGCGGTGTTGTCACCCAGCCGGGACGCGTGCATCTCGGGGAACCCTCCGCCCAGGTACACCGCGGCGGTGCCCGCAGGCAGGGCGGTGTCGGTGGTCGGGTCGAAGACGACGACGCGGCAGCCGGCGGCGGCCAGCAGCTCCTCGGTCTCGGCGTACCGGAACGTGAACGCCCGGCCGCCCGCCACCGCGACCACGGGAGCGTCGTCGGTGACGGGCCGGGCCGCGGGGCCGAGCGCGGCGGCCGGGTCCCAGGGCTCGGCCTCGAGGTCGGGCGCGCTGCGGGCGAGGTCGAGCACCCGGGCGACGTCGACGTGCTCGGCGACGCGGGCGGCGAGCCGGTCCAGCGCGGCGACGGCGTCCCCGCGCTCCGCGACCGGGACCAGGCCCAGGTGGCGCGAGGGGGCCGAGATGCCGTCGTCGCGGTGGAGCACGCCCAGCACCGGCAGGCCGAGGTCCTCGACCGCGGCCACGGCCTCCGCCGCGTGCCGGGGGGAGCCGGCCTTGTTCAGGACCACGGCCGCGACCCGGACCGCCGGGTCGTAGGAGGCCATCCCGTGGACCACGGCCGCGACCGAGCGGGCGGCGTGGGAGATGTCCACCACGAGCAGGACGGGGGCGGCGAGCTCGGTCGCGACGTGGGCGGTCGAGGCGAAGCCGTCCCGGCCGAGGGCCCCGTCGTAGAGCCCCATGACTCCCTCCACCACCGCCACGTCAGCGGGCCGCGGCCTCAGGTAGCCGTGCAGGAACAGCGGGGCGATCAGGTCCTCGCCGACCAGGTGGGGGTCCAGGTTGCGGCCGGGACGGCCGGTGGCCAGCGCGTGGTACCCGGGGTCGATGTAGTCGGGCCCGACCTTGTGTCCCGACACCTCGTGCCCGGCGGCCCGCAGCGCGGCCATCAGGCCGGTCGCGACCGTGGTCTTGCCGTGCCCGGAGGCGGGAGCCGCCACGACGACGCGGGGCACCGCCAGCGGCCGACCGCCGGGGGGGCGGCTCACCACTCGATCCCCCGCTGGCCCTTCTGGCCGGCGTCCATGGGGTGCTTGACCTTGGTCATCTCGGTCACGAGGTCGGCGACCTCGACGAGCCGGGGGTCGGCGCGGCGCCCGGTGATCACGACGTGCTGGTGCCCGGGGCGCTCCACCAGCGTCCGCACCACGTCCTCGACGTCGATCCAGCCCCAGTTGACCGGGTAGGTGAACTCGTCGAGCAGCAGCAGGTCGTGCTGCTCGGCGGCGATGCGTCGCTTGATCTCGGCCCAGCCCTCCGCGGCCGCGGCGGCGTGGTCCTCGGCGTCGCCCCGCTTGCGCGACCAGGACCAGCCGGCGCCCATCTTGTGCCACTCGATGCTGCCGTGGCCGGCGGGCAGCTGCTCGAAGGCGGTCTGCTCGCCGAGCCGCCACTTCGCCGACTTCACGAACTGGAACACCCCGATGGACCAGCCCTGGTTCCAGCCGCGCAGAGCCAGCCCGAAGGCGGCCGTGGACTTCCCCTTGCCGTCGCCGGTGTGCACCATGACCAGCGGCCGGTTCCGCCGCTGGCGGGTGGTGAGGCCGTCGTCGGGGACGACGGTCGGCTGCCCCTGCGGCATCAGGCGACCCGTCCGTGCGTACGGCGCCGGACGGTGCTGGTGATGGCCTCGGCGTCCACCTCGCCGACCGGGACGTGCTCGGCGCCGAGGCGGTCTGCCAGCACCCGGGCCAGGCCCATCCGCATCCGGCCCACCTCGCAGTCGATGACGACCCCCGCCACCTTGTTGTCGGCGAGGTGGTCCGCGACCGTCCCGGCGCGGGCGAGCGCGTCGCGGCCGTGGGTCGCCCGGCCGTCGGTGACGACCACCAGCAGCGGCCGCCGCCGCGGGTCCTTGAGGCGCTCCCGATCGAGCACCCGGGCCGCCTCGGCGAGGCCCTCGGCCAGCGGCGTCCGGCCCCCCGCCGGCAGCGACTGCAGCCGTCTCGCGGCCAGGTCCACCGAGCGCGTCGGGGGCAGCAGCACCTCTGCGCCGGCCCCCCGGAAGGTCACCAGGCCCACCTTGTCCCGCCGCCGGTAGGCGTCCAGCAGCAGCGACAGCACCGCGGCCTTCACCTGCGCCATCCGCCGCTGTGCCGCCATCGAGCCCGACGCGTCGACGCACAGCAGCACCAGGTTGGACTCCCGGCCCTCGCGCCGCGCGTGCCGCAGGTCGTCGGCGCGGATCCGGCCCGGGTGCAGCGCGGCGGCGCGGATCGTCGACGGCAGGTGCACCGGCCCCTCAGGCCGGGGGCCCGTCGCGACGGTCCGACCGGCCGACGTGCGGGCGGGGGAGCGCCGGCCGGCGACCCCGGTCCCGGTGCCGGGCACTGCCAGCAGCCGGGCGGCGAACGCGGACCCGGGGTCGGTCACGGTCGTCCGGCCGCTCGCTTCGGGGCCGCCCCGCCGGCCCGGCGCGTCGACCGGCTGCGGTGGGCCGTCGGATGGGCCGTCTGGGCCGGGTTCGTCAGGCCGGCCGCCGGGGCCGCCGGGGCCGCCGGGGCCGTCCGGGTCGCCGTCCGGGTCGTCCGGGTCGCGGTCCGGGTCCTCGGGCGGCAGCGTCTCGTCGAGGGTCCGGTCGTCGTGCTGCGGGTCGTCGAACGGGGTGCGGCGGCGCCGGTGGGGCACGGCCAGCCGCGCGGCCACCCGGACGTCCTCGCGGCTCACGTCGGTGCGGCCGCACCAGGCGGCGTGGGCGGCGGCCGCGCGGGCGGTGACGATGTCGGCGCGCATCCCGTCGACGTCGAAGGCGGCGCACGCCCGGGCGATGTCCAGCAGCGCGTCGTCGTCGAGGCGGACCTGCGGCAGCAGGGCCTGGGCCTTCAGGATCCGCTCGGCGACCGCCCGCTCGGCGTCGGCGTAGCGCGCGCAGAAGCCGGCCGGGTCGGCGTCGTAGGCCAGCCGCCGCCGGACCACCTCGACGCGCAGCGCCGGGTCCCGAGGCGCGACGACGTCGACCGAGAGGCCGAAGCGGTCGAGCAGCTGGGGGCGCAGGTCGCCCTCCTCGGGGTTCATGGTGCCGACCAGGACGAAGCGCGAGGCGTGCGCGACCGAGACGCCGTCTCGCTCCACGCTCGAGCGGCCCATCGCGGCCGCGTCCAGCAGCAGGTCGACCAGGTGGTCGTGCAGCAGGTTGACCTCGTCGACGTACAGCAACCCGCGGTGCGCGGTCGCCAGCAGGCCGGGGTCGTACTCGGCGACGCCGTCGGCGAGCGCGCGGCCCAGGTGCAGCGAGCCCACCACCCGGTCCTCGGTGGCCCCCACCGGCAGCTCCACCAGCCGGGCGGGGCGGGTCGCCGCGGCGCCGGTGTGGTGCGGGCCGTCGGGGCAGCCGGGGTCGGGCCGCGCCGGGTCGCAGGAGAACCGGCAGCCGGTCACGACGCGCAGGTCGGGCAGCAGCGAGGCGAGCGCCCGCACCGTCGTCGACTTCGCGGTGCCCTTCTCGCCACGCACCAGGACGCCGCCCACCTCGGGGCTGACCGTGGACAGGACGAGGGCCAGCGCCAGGTCGTCGGAGCCGACGACGGCACTGAAGGGAAACTGCTGCACACGTGCTGAGTGGTCCATCTGGTCCTTCCACAGGCTCCCGCTGGGACGGTTCCGTGGCACGGCTCGGGGCCGGTCTTCGGACTTCCTGGTCGACGCCGTGCCGACCGCCTTCCCGGAGGCGGACCTCCAGTGGCTGCGCTCGCGCGCCAGTCGGTGGCTACCAGGTCACCGCAGCGGGCCTGTGTCGGACTCTCACCGACTTCCCGATCATCCCCCGGAGGGGCACCTCGAGCTTGTCTGCCGGGGCGATCGTAACCCGGAGCCCGCCGCCGTCCACCGCGGGCGGTCCCCGGCGCCGGGGACCTCGCCCCGGCTAGAGTCCCCCGCCATGGGAGCCACCGTCCGGGTCGTCGGCGTCGGAGCCGACGGGTGGGACGGGCTGCCGCCCGGGTCCCGGGCGGCGGTGCGCGACGCCGAGGTGCTGCTCGGTGGTCGCCGGCACCTGGACCTGGTGCCCGCCGGTGCCGCGGAGAGGGTCCCCTGGCCCTCGCCACTGCTGCCCCGGCTGGCGGCCCTGCTGGACCGGTACGCCGACCGACGCGTGGTGGTGCTGGCCTCCGGCGACCCCCTCGTCTCCGGCATCGGCGGCACCCTGGTCGACCTGCTCGGGCCCGAGCGGGTCGAGGTGCTGCCGGCGGTGTCGTCGATCGCGCTGGCCCGGGCCCGACTCGGCTGGACCGCGGAGAGCTGCGACGTGGTGAGCCTGGTCGGCCGCGACCCCGACCGGCTGCGGCGCTGGCTGAGCCCGGATCGCCGGCTGCTCGTGCTGTCCTCGGACGGCGGCACCCCCGCCGAGGTGGCACGCCTGCTGGTCGAGCACGGCTGCGGCGTCTCGGCGCTGACGGTGCTGGCGGACCTCGGCGGGCCGCTGGAGTCCCGGGTGACCGGCACCGCGCGGGAGTGGCCGACCGGCCCGTCCCCCGCGCTGCACGTGCTCGCGGTCGACGTCCGGGCCGAGCCAGGGACGACGCGTCCACTGCTGCCGACCGGGCCCGGCCTGCCCGACGACGCCTTCGAGCACGACGGCCAGCTCACCAAGCGCGACGCTCGGGCGCTCGCCCTGTCCCGGCTGGCGCCCGTTCCGGGCCAGCTGCTCTGGGACGTCGGTGCCGGCGCCGGGTCGGTGGCGGTCGAGTGGCTGCGGAGCGATCCGCGGTGCCGGGCCGTCGCGGTCGAGGCCCGCCCTGAGCGGGCCCGGCGGGTCGAGCGCAACGCCCGGCGCCTGGGGGTGCCGGGCCTGCAGGTGCGTGAGGGCACGGCACCGGAGGCCCTGGAGGGGCTGCCGGCGCCGGACGCGGTGTTCGTCGGCGGCGGTGCCGGTGCCCCCGGCGTGCTGGCCGGTGCCTGGGAGGCACTGCGTCCGGGCGGACGGCTGGTGGTGCACGCGGTCACCCTGGAGACGGAGGCGGTCGTGACGTCGTGGTGGGCGAAGGTCGGCGGAGACCTGACCCGGCTCTCGGTCGAGCACGCCGAGCCGCTGGGCTCCTTCACCGGCTGGCGGCCGGCGCGGCCCGTCGTGCAGTGGGCGGTGACCCGTTGACCGTCCACTTCGTCGGCGCCGGCCCCGGCGCGGCCGACCTGCTCACCGTCCGGGCGGCAGCACTGCTGGCGCGCAGCCCCGTCTGCGTCTACGCCGGCACGTACGTCGAGGACGCCGTCCTGGCCCACTGCGCTCCAGGCACCCGCATGGTGGACACCCAGCACCTCGACCTCGACCAGATCGTGGCCGCGCTCGTCCGGGCGCACGAGGAGGGGCTCGAGGTGGTCCGGCTCTGCTCGGGGGACCCCTCGCTCTACTCGGCGCTCGCCGAGCAGACCCGGCGGCTCGACGCGGCGGGAGTGCCGTGGGACGTCACCCCCGGGGTGCCGGCGTACGCCGCGGCGGCCGCGACGCTCGGGGTCGAGCTGACCGTCCCGGAGCTCGCGCAGACGGTGGTGCTCACCCGCACCCGGGCCCGGTCGACGGTGATGCCGGACTCGGAGTCGCTGGAGCGGACCGCGGCGGTGGGGGGCTCGCTGGTCCTGCACCTGGCGATCACCCGGGTCCGGACGCTGGTGGGGACCCTGGTCGGTGCCTACGGCGCGGACTGCCCGGTGGCCGTGGTGGCGTTCGCCTCGCAACCCCGCGAGGTGGTGCTGCGCGGCACCCTCGTCGACATCGCCGACCAGGTGGAGCGGGCCGGGCTGCGGCACACCGCGGTGGTCATCGTCGGTCGGGCCCTCGGCGCGCGTGAGGACGTGGCGTGCACAGCCCGCAGCCACCTCTACGACCCGGCGCGCGCCCGTCCGGCCGCGCCTGCTGAGGGCGCCGGGTCGTAGCGGTGGCGCCCGGGCCGACCACGGGTGACGGCTCGACGCTGGGCAGGTTGTGAGGTGCGTCCTACTCTGGTGGCATGGGCGGGCACCCGATCGCAGGCATGGTGCTGTTCGCGCTCGGAGTCGGGGCGCTGCTGCTGGGCACCCGCGGCCGACGCTGGGTGTGGGTGCACTCCGTCTCGGTCGTCGTGCGGCTCCGGCCGCGACGTCGCCCGGTGCCGCAGCCGCGCGGCCGACCCATCCAGGAGATCGCGCGCGACGCGCAGCGGCTCGGGCAGCACTTCCAGGACGCGCCGCCGACCCTGTCCCACGCCCGGTACGAGGGGCTGCGGCTGGCCTACGACCGGGTCCTGGTCGAGGCCTGCGACACGTTGCAGATCGACCACCTGCTGGGCCTGATCCCGCCGAGTCCCGAGCGCGACGTCGAGCGTCGCCGGGTGGAGGCCGTGCTGCAGCGCACCGGGCTGCCTATCCACTACGTCGGCTGAGACCGACGGTCGCCGGTGGGCGTGTCTGCGCGCACCGAGCGGCGGGTCCACACCCGACCGGCCGGGCTCACCGTGGTGCCGGAGCAGCCGACGACGAGCAGGCACCGCATGTCGATGCGCGTCGGGTCGAGGTCGCCGAGCGTGGTGACCTCCAGGCTCTCGGCCGGCCGGCCGACGTCGCGTCCCACCACGACGACCGTGGTCGCGCTTCGGTGCCGGAGCAGCAGCTCGCGCATGTCGGCGACCTGGGTGCTGCGCGACCGCGACGCCGGGTTGTAGACCGCCAGCACCAGGTCCGCCTGCGCCACCGCGACGAGGCGCTGCTCGATCACCGGCCACGGCTTGAGCCGGTCCGAGAGGCTGAGCACCGCGAAGTCCCCGCCGAGCGGCGCCCCGGCGCGGGCGGCGACGGCCTGCACCGCGGTCATCCCCGGCAGCACCCGGACCGGCACGTCGGCGTACCTGGGGTCGCGGGCGTCCTGCACCGCCTCGAAGACCGCCGACGCCATGCCGAACACGCCGGCGTCGCCGCCGGAGACCACCGCGACCCGTTCCCCGGCCAGCGCCAGGTCGAGGGCGTGCCGGGCCCGGTCGAGCTCCACGGTGTTGCCCGAGGCGTGCCGGCGCAGTCCCGGCCGCTGCGGGACCCGGTCGACGTACGGCGCGTAGCCGACGACGTGGTCGACCTCGGCGAGGGCGGCGGTGGCCTCGGGGGTCAGCCAGGCGTCCCCGGCCGGTCCGAGCCCGATCACCAGCAGCTCGGCGGGCGAGCCCGCCGGGGCGCGCCGGCCGTCCACGACGTTCGCGTCCGATGCGGCCCGCGCGGCGTCGCCGGCCGCACCGCTGTCGTAGCGCGTGGCGTCCGGCGCGGAGTCCCCGGCGACCACGACGACCGAGAAGTAGGGGACCCGGTCGGGGTCGACGTCCTTGACGGGCAGCACCACCTGGCGGTCGGTGGAGGCCCGCTCGACGTAGAACGCGTCGCCCAGCCGCCCGGCCGCCGCCAGCGCGCGGCGCACCGCGGGGAAGGTGCGGCCGAGCTTCATGATGACCGCGCCCTGGGTGTCGGCGAGCCGGCGGGCCAGCTCCGGCTCCGGCAGGGTGCCCGGCAGCACCGTCAGCACGTCGGTCTGCCGCACCAGCGGGCTGGCCACCGCGGCGGAGGCGGCGGCCACCGAGGTGACGCCGGGGACCACCTCGGTGCGGAACCGGTCGGCGAGCCGGTCGTGCATGTACATGTAGGAGCCGTAGAACAGCGGGTCGCCCTCGGCGAGCAGCACCACGTCGCGGCCGGCCTGCAGGTGGTCGGCGAGGCGGCCGGCGGCCTCCTCGTAGAAGTCGGCCAGCGCCCCGGCGTACCCGCCCGGGTGGGTCGGGCTGCCGGTGGTGACCGGGTAGACCAGCTGCTCCTCGACGGTCCCCGGCCGGACCAGGTCGCCGGCGATCCGGCGGGCGATCGAGCTGCCCTCCCGGCCGGCGTGGTAGGCGACCACGTCGGCGGACCCGATCAGCCGGGCCGCCTTCAGCGTCACCAGCTCGGGGTCGCCGGGGCCGAGCCCGACCCCGTAGAGCCGGCCCGGGTCGGGGCTCACTCCCGCTCCTGGGCCAGCGCGTTGACCGCGGACGCCGCCATCGCCGAGCCGCCCCGGCGGCCGCGCACCACGAGGTAGGGGACTCCGGCCGGGTGCGTCGCCAGGGCGTCCTTGGACTCGGCGGCGCCGATGAAGCCGACCGGGACGCCCAGGACCGCCGCGGGGCGCGGGGCCCCGGCGTCGATGAGCTCGAGCAGGTGGAACAGCGCCGTGGGGGCGTTGCCGATGGCGACGACCGCGCCGTCGAGACGGTCCGCCCACAACGACACCGCAGCCGCCGAGCGGGTCGTCCCCCAGTCGGCGGCCAGCGCCGGGACACGAGGGTCGCGCAGCAGGCAGACCACGTCGTTGTCCTTCGGCAGCCGCGCCCGGGTGACCCCGGAGGCCACCATGTGCGCGTCGCACAGCACCGGTGCCCCGGCGTGCAG
Organism: uncultured Actinomycetota bacterium; assembly: GCA_963781695.1. Taxonomy (GTDB): domain Bacteria; phylum Actinomycetota; class Actinomycetes; order Propionibacteriales; family Nocardioidaceae; genus Nocardioides_B. The sequence goes on along the minus strand of CAWAGE010000001.1, from coordinate 66,137 downwards.
CGCCTCGCGGGCGGCGCGCACCAGTCCCGGATGCACCACCAGGTCGCGGGTGAGGTCGGTCTGGCCGCTGGCGTGCACCATCCGCACCGCGACCGTCTCGGCGTCCGGCGGCAGCCCGCCCAGGTCGGTCTCCGCCCGGATCGTCGCGAACGACGCCCGGTAGATCGCCTCGCCGTCCCGCTCGTAGTCGTAGGTCCGGGGCGGACGGCCCGGCGGCTCGCTCATCCCGCCGCCTCCAGGTCGGGCAGCAGCAGGCTGCGCCACCCGGTGACCACGACCTCGTGGGTCGCGCGCGCCAGGACCCGGGCGGCGAGGGCGGGGCGCAGCAGTCCATCGGGCACGGCGACATGCTCGACCACGCGGCCGTCGTCCTGGCACAGCGTCCCGTACGGCGGACGCCCCCCGCCGGTCGCCGGGTCCGGGGCCGACGGTCGGGACCGCAGCGGGCCCAGGAGCGGACGGGACAGCTCCTCGACGTGCCAGGCGGCGCCGGGCCCGTGCCCGCGCAGGTCGAGGAAGCGGCGGGCGAGGTCGTGCAGGGCGGCCGCGGCGGCGGACAGCGGCAGGACCGGTCCCCACTGGGCCGACCCGGCCCGCAGCCGGACGTGGCCCGCGTCGAGGGCGACGGCGGCGAGGTCGGCGTCGCGTCCCACCAGGTCGCCGCGACCGTCGTCGAGCACGAACAGGAACCGCCCGGGCAGCCGGGCGCAGGCCGGGTCGGCGAGCAGCAGCGCGTCGAGGGCGTCCGCGACCGGGCGCAGGTCGGCGAGGCCGCCGCGTCGCCCGGTCAGCGGGGACATCATCACGTTGCGGACCAGCTCGTGGCTGGTCGAGGGCAGCAGCCCCGCCGCACGGATCCCGGCGACGAAGGCCTCCGGGAGGGCGTCGCGACCGGCGGTCGGGCGCACCGCGACCCCGCGGACCTGCAGGTTGGCGCGGGCGGTCAGGTGCACGTCCCCGTCGCCGTGGGCTCCGGACAGCGCGACCAGGTCGGCCAGCGCCCTGGCCGGCAGCCGACCGCCCACCAGCCGGACCCGGACCAGGGCGCCGTCCTCGGCGACCCAGGGGCGGGTCACGCCGGGGCAGCGGTCGGCACGCCGGCGAGGGGTGGTCTCCAGCACCGGCCCAGGATGGCACAGCCCTGCTGGCGGCCCGGCCAGGGTTATGCTGACCGCCCCTTCGTCGTGTCATCAGGAAGCCGGTGCGAGCCCGGCGCGGTTCCGCCACTGTGACCGACCCGGATCGTGCCGCGACCCGGGTCGCCAGCCAGACACTGACCCCGACGGATCCTCACCGGCTGGAGCGCGAACTCCACGAAGGAGCGTCATGGCCCGCATCGCCCTGCTGTCCACCTCCGACACCGACCTGCTCTCGGCCCGGGCCAGCGGGGCGGACTACGTGCTGGCGAACCCGGGGCGCGCCTCCCACCAGGAGCGGACGGCCATCGACGGCTGCGACCTGGTGGTGGCCAGGATCCTGGGCCGGCCCGAGGACCTGTGCAGCGGCTTCCGGCACCACCGCGACGCGGGGCTGCCGATGGTGGTGGTCGGGGGCGAGCGCGAGCCCGACGCGGCGCTGATGGAGACCTCGACGGTGCCGGCCGGGGTGGCGCTGGAGGCGCACCGCTACCTCGCCGAGGGCGGCCCCGCGAACCTCGCCTCGCTGCACTCGTTCCTGTCCGACACGGTGCTGCTGACCGGCGAGGGGTTCGAGCCGCCGGTGCCGCTGCCGGCGTGGGGGGTGCTGCCTCGGCCCGCCGACGCGACCGCGCGAACGGGGACGGGGACCGGGCGGGTCGCCCGGGTCGGCATCTTGTTCTACAAGGCGCACCACGCCGCCGGCAACGACCGGTTCGTGCACGACCTGGCCGACGCCGTGGACGCCACCGGGGAGGCGGTCGGGGTCGGGATCTACTGCTCGTCGCTGCGTGGCGCACCCGCGGACCTGCTCGCCGAGCTCGCCACCCTCGACGCGCTGGTCGTGACCGTGCTGGCCGCCGGTGGCACCAGGCCGGCCACCAGCAGCGCCGGCGGCGACGACGAGGCCTGGGACGTCGAGGCGCTCGCCGCCCTCGACATCCCTGTGCTCCAGGCGCTGTGCCTGACCTGGGACCGGGCGACCTGGGAGGCCTCCGACGACGGGGTCTCGCCGCTGGACGCCGCCACCCAGGTCGCCGTCCCCGAGTTCGACGGCCGGATCATCACCACCGCGTTCTCGTTCAAGGAGGTCGACCCCGAGGACCCGGCGGGGCTGCCGCGCTACGTCGCGGACCCGGAGCGGTGCCGCCGGGTCGCCGGCACGGCGGTGGCGCACGCCCGGCTCCGGCACACGCCGCCGGCGCAGCGGCGGATCGCGCTGGTGCTCTCGGCGTACCCCACCAAGCACAGCCGGGTCGGGAACGCGGTCGGTCTGGACACGCCCGTCTCCGCGGTCCGGCTGCTGCGCCGGCTGCGCCGGGAGGGGTACGACCTCGGGGCGGGCCTGCCCGGCCTGACCGCCCCCAGCGACGACCGGCCCGGCGACCAGCCCGGCGACCAATCCGGCGACCAATCCGGCGACCAATGGGGCGACCCGGGCGACACCCGGGCCGGCAACGCCTTGATCCACGCCCTGATCGACGCCGGCGGCCAGGACGAGGACTGGCTCAGCGCCGAGCAGCTGTCCGGCAGCCCGGTGCGGATCCCGGCGGCGACGTACCGCGGCTGGTTCGAGCAGTTCCCCGAGCGGCTGCGGACGGCGATGACCGAGCACTGGGGGCCGGCGCCCGGCGAGCTGTACGTCGACCGCTCCCAGGACCCCGACGGCGAGATCGTGCTGGCCACCCTGCGGGCCGGCAACGTGGTGGTGCTGATCCAGCCGCCCCGAGGCTTCGGGGAGAACCCGGTCGCGATCTACCACGACCCCGACCTGCCACCCAGCCACCACTACCTCGCCGCCTACCGCTGGCTGGAGAACGAGTTCGGCGCCCACGCGGTGGTGCATCTCGGCAAGCACGGGTCGATGGAGTGGCTGCCCGGCAAGACCCTCGCGCTGTCCGCGGCCTGCGCGAGCGACCAGGCCATCGGCAGCATGCCGCTGGTCTACCCGTTCCTGGTCAACGACCCGGGGGAGGGCGCCCAGGCCAAGCGTCGGGCGCACGCCACGATCGTGGACCACCTGGTGCCGCCGATGGCGCGGGCGGAGGCCTACGGCGACATCGCCCGGCTCGAGCAGCTGATGGACGAGCACGCCAACATCGCCGCGATGGACCCGGCCAAGCTGCCCGCGATCCGGGCGCAGATCTGGACCCTCATCCAGGCCGCCCAGCTCGACCACGACCTGGGTCTGGCCGACCGGCCCCACGACGCCGAGTTCGACGACTTCCTGCTGCACGTCGACGGCTGGCTCTGCGAGATCAAGGACGCGCAGATCCGCGACGGCCTGCACGTGCTGGGCGAGCCTCCGCAGGGGGAGGCCCGGGTGAACCTGGTGCTCGCCATCCTGCGGGCCAACCAGGTCTGGGGCGGCCGCGCCGACGCGGTGCCGGGCCTGCGCCGGGCGCTGGGCCTGAAGGAGTCGGCGGTCGGGGTCTCCGCGGAGGTCGACGCCGCCGAGGCCCGGGCCCGGGCACTGGTCGAGTCCCTGGAGCGGGCCGGCTGGGTGGTCGACGCCGTGGCAGGGGTCGTCGAGGAGGTGCTGGGCCACCCGGACGAGGTCGTCTCGGACGTGCTCACCTTCGCGGCGCTCGAGGTGGTGCCGCGGCTGGGGCGCACCGGGGACGAGCTCGACGCGGTGCTGCACGCCCTGGCGGGCGGCTACGTCGCGGCGGGACCCTCCGGCTCGCCGCTGCGGGGGCTGGTCAACGTGCTGCCGACCGGGCGCAACTTCTACACCGTCGACCCCAAGGCGGTGCCGTCCCGGCTGGCCTACGACACCGGACTGGCGATGGCCGCCTCGCTGGTCGACCGCTACGTCGCCGACACCGGCACCTGGCCCCGGTCGGTCGGGCTGTCGGTCTGGGGCACCTCGGCGATGCGGACCTCCGGCGACGACATCGCCGAGGTGCTGGCCCTGATCGGGGTCCGGCCGGTCTGGCAGGAGGAGTCCCGCCGGGTCGGGTCGCTGGAGGTGGTCCCGCTCGCCGAGCTGGGCCGGCCCCGGGTCGACGTGACGGTGCGGATCTCCGGCTTCTTCCGGGACGCGTTCCCCCACGTGCTCACCATGCTCGACGACGCGTTCACCATGGTCGCCGAGCTCGACGAGCCCGAGGACCGCAACTACGTGCGGGCGCACGCGCGGGCCGACCACGCCGAGCACGGCGACTGGCGGCGGGCCACGACCCGGATCTTCGGCTCCAAGCCGGGTGCCTACGGCGCCGGGCTGCTGCCGCTGATCGAGTCGGGGGGCTGGCGCACCGACGCGGACCTGGCCGAGGTCTACACCGCCTGGGGCGGCTTCGCCTACGGTCGCGGGCTGGCGGGGCGGCCGGCGGGCGACGACATGCGCAGCAGCTACCGGCGGATCCAGGTCGCGGCGAAGAACACCGACACGCGTGAGCACGACATCGCCGACAGCGACGACTACTTCCAGTACCACGGCGGCATGGTCGCCACCGTCCGGGCGCTGACCGGGGCCTCACCGGCGGCGTACATCGGCGACTCGACCACCCCGGACGCCGTCCGGACGCGGTCCCTGGGCGAGGAGACCGCGCGCGTGTTCAGGTCGCGGGTGGTCAACCCGCGCTGGATGGCCGCGATGCGCCGGCACGGCTACAAGGGCGCCTTCGAGATGGCCGCGACCGTCGACTACCTGTTCGGGTACGACGCGACCGCCGGGGTGGTGCCGGACTGGATGTACGAGCGGCTCGCGCAGAGCTACGTCCTGGACCCCGAGAACCAGGCGTTCCTGCGGGAGGCCAACCCGTGGGCCCTGCACAGCATGGTCGAGCGGCTCTCCGAGGCGGCCGAGCGGGGGCTGTGGGAGGCGCCGGACCCGGACACCCTGGCGGCGATGCAGCAGGCCTACCTCGAGGTCGAGGGCGAGCTCGAGGACCGGTGAGGCGGCTGCGGGTCGTCGGGATCGGTCCGGGAGGGCCCGACCAGCTCACCGTCGAGGCGGTCGCGGCGCTCAACGAGGTCGAGGTGTTCCTGGTGCTCGACAAGGGCGCCGGTCCCGGGGTCGCCGACCTCGCCGCGCTGCGCACCCAGGTGCTCGAGCGTCACGTCCGCGGCGGCTACCGGGTGCTGGAGGTGCCCGACCCGCCGCGGGACCGGGCACCCGCGGACTACCTCGCCGCGGTGCGGGACTGGCACGAGGCCAGGGCTGTCGCCCTGGAGGACGTGGTGGCGGGGCTGCCCGAGGAGGTCGGTGGGTTCCTGGTCTGGGGCGACCCGGCGCTCTACGACAGCACCCTGCGCGTGGTCGAGACGATCCTGGCCCGGGGCCGGGTCAGCTTCGACTACGACGTCGTGCCCGGGCTCGGGGCGGTCTCGCTGCTGGCCGCCCGGCACCGGCTGGTCCTCAACACCGTCGGGGCGGCGGTGGTGGTCACCACCGGTCGGCGGCTGCTGGCCGACGTGGCGGCCGGCGGCGACAACCTGGTGGTGCTGCTGGACGGCTCGCTCGCCTGCCGGGCCCTCGACGGCGACGCCTGGGACCTGTGGTGGGGCGCCAACCTCGGGACCCCCGACGAGGCCCTGGTCGCCGGCCGGCTCGGTGAGGCGCTGCCCGCGGTGGAGACCGCCCGCGCCGCGGCCCGGGCCGCTCGAGGCTGGGTGATGGACACCTACCTGCTCCGCCGGCGCTGAGACCGGCCGCTCAGCCCAGCCCACAGCCCAGCCCTCAGCCCAACCCTCAGCCCGGGCGGGACCGCACGGGCGCGGCCAGCACCCGGCGGACCATCGGCTCGAAGACCGCCAGCGGAAGCCAGTCGTAGTCGGGGTCGAAGGAGACCTGGTCGTAGTCGGCGCAGAACCGGACCGTGGCCTCGTAGTACGGGTGGTCGAGCCACCGGTCCCTGGCGTCGGGGTCCCCGCCGAGGTGGTGGGCGTAGTAGAAGCCCTGGAAGACGCCGTGGTGCTTGACCACCCAGTAGTTCTGCTCGCTGACGTAGGGCCGCAGCATCGCGGCGGCCACCTCCGAGTGGTTCGCGGGGCTGAGGTGGTCGCCGACGTCGTGCAGCAGCGCGCACACGACCGTCTCCTCGTCCTCCCCGGCGCGCTGGGCGCGGGTGGCCGCCTGCAGGCTGTGCTCCAGCCTGCTGACCCGGTAGCCGGCCGGGCCCTGCATGGTCAGCAGCCAGCCGAGCACGCGGTCGGGGAACGCGCCGAGCTCCTCGGCCTCGATGCGGCCGAGCAGGGCGTAGTCCTCGGCGGTGCCGTCCGCCATCCGGGTGAAGCCGACCGTCCCGGTCATCGGGTGCCCGTGGCTGCGGAGACCGGCAGGTGGCTGCCCAGCAGCACCCGTCGCCGGGCCAGCAGGTCGTCGAGCTCGAGGTAGGCGTCCTGCAGGTGACGAGCACCGCTGGCGGGGTCGAAGGCGCGCCGTCCGTGCAGCACCCGGTGCCCGTGGATGCTGAGCAGGTCGCCGGCGGTGCTGCGCAGCTGCACCGTGTAGCGGCCGCCGTCGACCATCGACGCCAGCACCCGGTAGGCCCGGTAGAACTCCTCGACCTCGTCGAACGGTGCCGCCAGCGGCTGGGCGAGCTGGTTGGAGAACCGCAGCGTGCGGACCCGGCCGTCGGGCTCGAGCTGGACCATCGGCGCGCTCGCCTGGGTGTCCTCGTCGGCGCTGAACAGCTGGAACCTGACCGGCACCCGGGCCAGGGTGGCGAACGCCGCCGGGTCGTCGCGGCGCAGGTCGGCCAGCACGGCCCAGCCGTCGGTGAAGGTGCTCTCGCCCCCGGTCGCCTCGTTGACCAGGAAGTGCAGCAGCTGCACGCTGGGGGGCCAGTGGTAGCTGGGCATGTCGGTGTGCGGTGGCAGCTCGAGCGTGGTGTGGGCGACGCTGTAGCCCATCGGGTCGTGACACACGTTGTGCACCCGCTCGAACGCGGTCTCCCGCAGGTGCCCGACGGTCTGGCCGAACCGCTCCACCTCGCCGGGGACCCGCGGCGTGTCCCGCACCCGGGCGATGCCGTGCCGCCGCATCGCGTCGAGGTAGGCGAGCATCCCCGCGCGGGTGCCGACGACGTCGGCGTGCTCGAAGGTCGGGACCGCGGACAGCGAGGAGTCCCACAGCACGGGCTCGTCCGCTGCGGCCGGCGCCGCCGGGCGGGAGTAGTCGTGGGCGTCCAGCCAGGCCTCCGCGTAGGACGACTCGTGGCCGTCGTCCCAGGTGACGTGCAGCGTCCCGTCGGGGTCACGACGGACCTCGGCCGGTGCGAGGTCGGGCGGGATCGAGCCGGTCCAGAGCCGGCGCTCGCCGGCCTGGCTGACCCGGCACCGCTCGCACCAGCAGTTGTCCCGCAGCCAGACGTAGTGGAAGCGGGCGTCGCCGGTCGTCAACGGCACCGTCAGGTGGCGCTCGGACAGGGTGACAGCGGCGCCCTCGCGCGCTCCGGCGATGATGGAGGTCATGGCGTCCCTTCGGGGTTCGTGGGTGACAGCCAGTGTTGGTCGCCGCATCAGCCACGGTCAAACGAGCTTTTCGCGCCCCGAGGGGTGCAGAATGTGTGGCTCGGAAGGGGGTCCGCGGTGGTTCCACCGTTGCTGGGCCTGCACGCGTTCGAGGCCGCCGCCCGGCACCTCAGCTTCGCGGCGGCGGCCGCCGAGCTGCACCTGTCCGCGTCGGCGGTCAGCCAGCGGGTCCGCACGCTGGAGGCGCACCTGGGAGTGCGGCTGTTCGAGCGGCAGGCTCGGAGCCTGCGGCTGACCGAGCTCGGCGAGGCCTACCTGCCGGCCGTGCGCGACCTGTTCCAGGACCTGTCCGCGGCCACCAGCGGGCTGTTCGGCAGCTCGGGACGCACCCGGCTCACCGTCCGGGTCCAGGTCTCCTACGCGGTCACCTGGCTGTCTCCACGGCTGCCGCAGTTCCTCGCTGCCTTCCCGCACGTCGACGTGCGGCTGGTCAGCGCCATCTGGGCCGACGCGCTGCCGCCCAGCCAGATCGACCTGGAGATCCGACAGGGCAACGGGACGTGGGTCGGCTTCGTGGCCACCCGGTTGCACGAGGACCACGCGGTGGCCGTCTACGGCCCCGGCCATGCCGGCCGCTACGGCACCCCCGCCGGCATCGCCGAGCTCCGCGACCGGGACCGGGTCCACGTGCTCGGCCTGGAGGACCTGTGGCGGCGCTTCTACCCGGCCTCCGAGGACGGCCCGGTCGCGCCGCCGTACGCGCTGACCGTGGACACCACGGCCGCGGCCCTCGAGGTGGTCGCCGCCGGGGACTGCTGGGCCCTGGTCCCCGAGCGGTTCGCCCGCTCGGCCGTCGGCGCCGGGCGGGTCGCGGTGGTCGGTCCGGCCGTCCGTATGCGCCAGGACCACTACCTGCTGCGGCGCGAGGACCCGGCACCGCTGTCGGGACAGGCCTCGGCGTTCGCCCGGTGGCTGCAGGAGCAGGACCGGACCGACCCGACCCTGGGGTCGGCACCCGGCTGACGGGCCGGCACCGGATCAGACCAGGCCGGGCCACTCCTGCGCGTGCGGGGCGTAGGCCTCGCGCCAGCGGCGCCGTTCGGCCGGGTCGGGGGCCCCGGGGACCGCGGCCTCGACGGCCTCGGCGAGGTGCTCGGGCGACCCGGTCCCGACGATGGCGGTCGACACCTCGGGCGCGAAGGCCGAGAAGCCGAGCGCCGTGCCGAGCCAGCCGCGCCCGGGGTCCGGTCCGAGGGCGAGCTCGTGCAGCCGGTCCCAGTACTCCGCGCCGTACGCGCCGTCCGGGCGGGTCCGGTGCCGCCACGGGGCGTTGGCGATCGGTCGCTTGGCGACCACCGCGATCCCCCGCTCGGCCGCACGCGGCAGCACGTGGTGCAGCGACCACTGGTCGACCAGGTTCACCGAGGTCTGCACCGCCGCGAACGCCCCCGAGTCGACGGCCCAGGCGAGCGCGTCGTTCTCGCCGCTGTACCCCGGGACCCGGACCGTGCCGTCGGTCACGCAGCCCAGCAGCGCCTCGACCGCCTCCCCGCGCTCCAGCACCTCCCGGGAGCAGGAGTGCAGGAAGACCACGTCGAGGACGTCGGTCGCGAGCACGCGCAGCGCTCGCTCGACACCACCTCGGACCGCCGCCGCGGTCCAGTCCTGCTCCCCGGGCACGTCGTAGCCGACCTTCGTCGAGAGCACGAACTCGTCCCGGCGGCGCGCGAGGTGGCGTCCGATGCGCTCCTCGGACAGGCCGTAGCCCCGGGCGGTGTCGACGAACGTGATGCCCGCGTCGAGCGCGGCGTGCAGCAGCCGGCCGGCCGCGCCGTCGTCGTGGTCCGGCTCGCCGATGTGGCCGGCGCCGAACCCGACGGCGGAGACGGTGAGCGCGGTGGCTCCGAACGGTCGCTGGAGCACGGGGCCTCCACGAGCGGGTGGGGTGGACGGTGACGAGGGGCGACCCCTCGGGTCACCCGGGGGCGTAGCCAACCACGGCGTTTGGTCGGCCACCGGTGCGGGTACGCCGCGCTGTCAGCCAGGACCGTCCCTCACCGCCCCCGGGAGCAGTTGTGCCGCACCGACGCCGGCCAGCGAGGCTGCCGGGACTGCTCTGCGGGCTGGGCCTCGGCGCGTTCGTCGACGGCATCGTCGCGCACCAGCTGTTGCAGTGGCACCACATGGTCAGCGACGTGGCGGCCCATCCCACCGGCACCGTGGCCGGCCTGGAGGCCAACACGCTGGCCGACGGTCTCTTCCACGTCGCGGCGTGGCTGGCGGTGGCAGCGGCGTCGGCGCTGACCGTCGTCACGGTGCGTCAGGGACGGTTCCTGCCGGACTGGCGGTTCCAGGGCGGCCTGGTGCTGGCCGGTTGGGGGCTGTTCGACCTCGTCGAGGGGGTGGTCGACCACCACCTGCTGGGGGTGCACCACGTCCGCGACGACCTCGGTGGTCCGCTGCTGTGGGACCTGGGCTTCCTGGCACTCGGCGCGGCCCTGCTGGTGGGCGGCTGGAGCCTGCAGCGCAGCGGTGCCCGGCGGTCCGGTGCCGAGCAGGCAACCGGGCGCGGGAGGCACGATCGGGGATAGGGTGCGGTCATGGACGACCTGCTCACCCGCCACAACGTCCGGGTCACGGGTCCCTCCGACGGACAGCCGATGGTCTTCTCGCACGGGTTCGGGTGCGACCAGCACATGTGGCGGTTCGTCGCCCCGGCCTTCGAGGACCACTTCCGGGTGGTCTGTTTCGACCACGCCGGGGCGGGGACGTCGGACCCGGCGCTCTACGACCCGGTGCGACACGCCGCACTGGAGGGCTACGCCGAGGACGTGCTGGCGATCTGCCGGGCGCTGGAGCTGCGCGACGTCGTCTTCGTGGGGCACTCGGTCTCGGCCATGATCGGCGCGCTGGCCGCCATCGAGGCGCCCGACCTGTTCGACAAGCTCGTGATGGTCGGTCCCTCCCCGCGCTACGTCGACGACGACGGCTACGTCGGCGGCTTCGGCGCGGAGGACATCCGTGAGCTGCTGGAGTCGCTGGACAGCAACTACCTGGGCTGGTCGAGCGCGATGGCGCCGGTCATCATGGGCAACCCCGACCGCCCGGAGCTGGGCGCGGAGCTCACCGAGAGCTTCTGCCGCACCGACCCGGCGATCGCCCGCCGGTTCGCCGAGGTGACCTTCACCTCCGACCACCGGTCCGTCCTGTCACGGGTGAGCACCCCGACGCTGGTCCTGCAGTGCAGCAACGACGTCATCGCCCCGGTCGCGGTGGGCGAGTACGTCACCGCCGCGCTCCCGGACGCCTCGATGGTGATGCTGGAAGCCACCGGCCACTGCCCCAACCTGAGCGCGCCCGAGGACACCGTGGCTGCGATCGTGCCCTTCGTCCGTGGTGGCGCGCGCGTCGAGGCATGAACGCCTCGGCCTCGAGCGAGGCCTTCTACGCTGCGCTGCTCGACGACGACCCCGAGCAGCTCTACGACCGGGCGCCGTGCGGCTACCTCTCCACCACCCCTGACGGCCTGATCGTCAAGGCCAACGCCACCTTCGCCGACATGTCCGGCTACCCCAGCGTCGAGCTGGTGGGAAGCCGCCGCTTCGTGGACCTGCTCTCCCCCGGTGGGCGGATCTACCACGAGACCCACTACGCGCCCATGCTGTCGATGCAGGACCGGGTCCGCGAGGTCGCCTTCGACCTGGTCCGGTCCGACGGGCGGCGCCGGCCGGTGCTGGTCAACGCGGTGCTGGAGCGCGCGTCGGACGGGTCGCCCCGGGTGGTGCGGGTCGCGGTCTTCGACGCGACGCAGCGACGCGAGTACGAGGTCGAGCTGCTGGCGGCCAAACGGCGCGCCGAGCTCTCCGAGCACCGCGCCCGGGCGCTGGCCCGCACGCTCCAGTCCACGCTGATCCCCCCGTCGCCGCCCTCGCTGCCCGGCCTCGACGTCACCGCGGCGTACCGGCCGGCCGGTGACGGCGAGGAGGTGGGGGGCGACTTCTACGACGTCTTCCAGATCACCACCGGCGACTGGGTGGTGGTGCTCGGCGACGTGTGCGGCAAGGGGGCCGAGGCGGCGGTGGTCACCGGGCTGGTCCGCTACACGGTGCGGGCACTCAGCGTCCAGGAGTCTCGGCCGAGCCGGGTGCTGGCCGCCCTCAACGACCTGCTCCTGCGACAGGGCGCCGAGCGGTTCGCGACCGTGGTGCTGGCACGGCTGCGCCACGACGGTGATGCCTGGTCGGTCACGCTGAGCGCCGGGGGGCACCCGCTGCCGCTGTTGCTGTCCCGGGGCGACCAGGGACCAGGGGCCGCGACGGCGGTCCGCGCCGTCGGCGTCCCCGGCACCCTGGTCGGGCTGCTGCCGCGGGTGACGCTGACCGACCACACCGAGCGCCTCGCCCCCGGCGACCTGATGGTGCTCTACACCGACGGGGTCACCGAGGGCCGCAGCGAGCGTGGCTTCTTCGGCGACGACCGGCTGCGGCAGTCCGTGGTCGCCCACCGCGCCGACCCGCAGCCGGCGGAGAGCATCCTGGCCGAGGTCGTGGACTTCCAGGACGGCCGCCCGCGCGACGACATCGCCGTGGTCGCCGTGCGGGTGCCGGTCCCGCCGGTCGACACGGCCGACGATCTGCCCGAGATTGACATCCCCCACGCAGAACAGGAGCACGCATGAGCAGCAGCCGCGCAGGCGAGGTCGCCGGACCCGAGGACCTCGTCGACGTCGCCCACCTCGTCACCGCCTACTACACGGGCGACCCGGACCCGAGCGACCCCGACCAGCGGGTCGCCTTCGGCACGTCGGGGCACCGGGGCAGCAGCCTGGCCAACGCCTTCAACGAGACGCACATCGTGGCGACGACCCAGGCCATCTGCGACTACCGCAAGGGCCAGGGCTACGACGGTCCGCTGTTCATCGGCCGGGACACCCACGGCCTCTCCGAGCCGGCCTGGGCCTCGGCGCTGGAGGTGCTCGCCGCCAACGACGTGACGGTGCTGGTCGACGACCGGGACGGCTACACCCCCACCCCCGCGGTCTCGCACGCCATCCTGCGGGCCAACCGAGGCAAGGGCACCGGCTCGGCCGGCCTGGCCGACGGCATCGTCGTCACGCCCTCGCACAACCCGCCCCGCGACGGCGGCTTCAAGTACAACCCGCCCAACGGCGGACCCGCCGACACCGACGCCACCTCGTGGGTCGCGGACGCGGCGAACGCCTACATCGAGGCGGGTCTCGAGGGGGTCCGGCGGACCCCGTTCGCCCGGGCCCGCGCCGCGGCGTCCGGCTACGACTTCCTCGGCACCTACGTCGACGACCTGCCCAGCGTCGTCGACCTGGCCAAGGTCAAGGAGGCCGGCGTCCGCATCGGCGCCGACCCGTTGGGCGGTGCCTCGGTGGCCTACTGGGGAGAGATCGCGGACCGGCACGGCATCGACCTGACCGTGGTCAACCCGCTGGTGGACCCGACCTGGCGCTTCATGACGCTGGACTGGGACGGGAAGATCCGGATGGACTGCTCCTCGCCGTCCGCGATGGCCTCGCTGATCTCGCGCAAGGACGAGTACCAGATCGCCACCGGCAACGACGCCGACGCCGACCGGCACGGGATCGTCACCCCGGACGGTGGGCTGATGAACCCCAACCACTACCTCGCGGTCGCCATCGGCTACCTCTACGGCGGTGGCCGACCCGACTGGCCCGCCTCGGCGGCCATCGGCAAGACGCTGGTCTCCTCCTCGATGATCGACCGGGTCGCCGGCTCGGTCGGACGGACCCTCACCGAGGTGCCGGTCGGCTTCAAGTGGTTCGTGCCGGGGCTGCTCGACGGGTCGATCGCCTTCGGCGGCGAGGAGTCGGCGGGCGCCTCGTTCCTGCGCTTCGACGGGTCGGTGTGGACCACCGACAAGGACGGCCTGATCCTGGCGCTGCTCGCCTCCGAGATCCTCGCCGCCACCGGCAAGAGCCCCTCGGAGCACTACGCCGCGCTGACGGCGCAGTACGGCGACCCGGCATACGCCCGGGTCGACGCGCCGGCGAACCGGGCTGAGAAGGCCAAGCTGGCCGCGCTCTCGCCGCAGGACGTGACCGCCTCGTCACTGGCCGGCGAGGAGATCACCGCCAAGCTCACCGAGGCCCCCGGCAACGGCGCCAAGGTGGGCGGGCTGAAGGTGACCACCGAGAGCGCATGGTTCGCCGCCCGTCCCTCGGGCACCGAGGACGTGTACAAGATCTACGCCGAGTCCTTCAAGGGCCCCGACCACCTGGCCCAGGTGCAGCAGGAGGCCCGCGAGGTGGTCTCCGCGGCCCTCGGCTCCTGACCGGGCGGTGAGCGCCGGGCGCCGGCGCGGGCCTCAGCCCGCGTCGGCGGCCCGGCGGACCTCGGCGATGTCGATGCGGCGCATCGTCATCATCGAGGCCATGGCGCGACCGGCCCGCCCCGGGTCCGGGTCGCCGAGCAGGTCCGAGAGCCCGTCAGGGACGATCTGCCAGGACAGGCCGTAGCGGTCCTTGAGCCAGCCGCACATCGACTCCTCGCCGCCGTCGGTCAAGGCCTTCCAGTAGTGGTCCACCTCGTCCTGGTCGGCGCAGGCGATCTGGAAGGAGACCGCCTCGGTGAACCGGAACTCCGGGCCGCCGTTGAGGGCGACGTAGGGTCGGCCGCCGAGCTCGAAGTTGACGGTCAGCGCCGTCCCGGCCGGGCGGGGGCCGCCCTCGGGGTACCGGTCGATGCCGGTGATCCGGCTGTCGGGGACGACCGAGCAGTAGAACCGCGCCGCCTCCTCGCCCTCGGTGTCGAACCACAGGCACGTGGTGATCAGGTCGCTCATGCGGGATGTCCTTCCAGTCGTCGGGCCAGTCGTCGGGCCAGTCGTCGGGCCAGTCGTCGGGTCAGGCCGTGGCGCAGGGGTGGACCGGGCAGCGGAGCGGAACTCATCGCCCTGCCAACCGGGCGGCCAGCGCGTTGATGTCGTCGGGTCCGACCTGGCAGCAGCCGCCGACGTATGCCGCCCCGGCCGCCACCCACCTGGGCGCCAGGTCGACGTCGTAGCAGGCCGGTCCGTTCCAGGTGTGGCTGCCGCTGTCCCAGCCCTGCCCGGCGTTCGGGTAGGCGATGCCCGGCAGTCCGGTGGCCTGCCGGGCGGCGTCGAGGGCGGGCAGCACGTCGTCGGGCGCGCAGCAGTTCACCCCCGCCGCGACCAGCACGGGGCAGCCGGCAAGCACCGCGAAGGCGTCGCTCAGCGGCTGGCCGGCGCGGGTGCGCCCGCCGAGGACCGAGTAGGACACCCAGGCCGGCAGCCCGACCTCGGCGAGCAGCCCGACCAGCACCTCGGCCTCGTCGGCGTCCGGGACCGTCTCGACCGCCAGCAGGTCCGGGCTGGCGGAGGCCAGCAGCTCGAGCCGGGGCAGGTGGAACTCGCGCAGCCGCGCCGCGCTCAGACCGTAGCGGCCGCGGTACTCCGACCCGTCGGCCAGCACCGCGCCGTACGGCCCGACGGAGGCGGCGACCAGCCGTCGGCGTCCGTCCACGGCGAGCTCGTCGCGGACCTCCCGGGCGAGCCGGACGCTGCGCCGGACCAGCTCCTGCGCCTCGGCCCGGCGCATCCCGGCGGCCACGAAGCCAGGCACGCTGGCCTGGTAGCTGGCGGTGGTGGCGACCTCGGCGCCGGCCGCGAAGTAGGCACGGTGCACGGCGGCGACCTCCGCCGGGTCGTCGCGCAGCAGCCGCGCGGTCCACAGCTCGTCGGCGAGGTCGTGACCGCGTGCCGCCAGGACGTTGGACAGACCGCCGTCGAGAATCACCGAGCCAGTCTGCCAGCCAGTTCTGCCAGCCGGTCTGCCGGCCGGGCGGTCACCGGTACCCTCGGCGCCGTGAGCACCGAGCGCGAGCAGCCCTGGGCCGACGACCCTGCCGAGCCGGGGCGGGTGGTGGTGGTCTCGGACAACCCGGTGGGCCGGGCGGTGGTCGCGATCGCCGAGGTGGCGGGGCGTCGGGCCACGCTGCTGGCCGACGAGGGCATCGAGCCCTCGCCGCTGGCGTGGCTGGACCAGCACCCGCTCGGGCCGGCGGACGCGCTCGTGCTGTGCGACCACGACGCCCCGCAGGCGGGCGACCTGCTGGTCGCGGCGCTGAGCGGCGCGACGGGCTACGTGGCGATGCTGGGCAGCCGGCCCCGTGCCGCGGCCGTCCGGGCCGACCTCGAGCGCCGGCTGCCGGCCGAGCGGCTGGACCGGCTGCACGTGCCGGCCGGACTCGACACCGGCGGCCGCGCCGCCGGCGAGATCGCCCTGTCCGTGGTCGCCGAGCTGGTCGCGGTGTCCTACGGGCGGGCCGGCGGGTCGATGCGGGACAGGTAGGTCGTCTCCGCTGCCAGCTCGGTGATCCGGGCCCAGTCGCCGGCCGAGACGACAGGGGCCGGGGTCAGCCAGGAGCCGCCGACACAGCCGACGTTGGCCAGCGCGAGGTAGCGGGCCGCCGTCGCCACGGTGATCCCGCCGGTCGGGCAGAACCTCGCCTGCGGCACCGGCGCGCCGATCGAGGCGAGGAAGTCCACACCGCCCGACGCCTCCGCGGGGAACAGCTTCATGTCGGTGTAGCCGAGCTCCAGGAGCCGCAGCACCTCCGAGACCGTGGCCGCCCCGGGCAGGTGCGGCAGGCCCGTCGCGGTCATCGCCGCGGCGAGCGTGTCGGTCGTGCCCGGCGAGACCAGGAACTGGGCTCCCGCGGCAGCGGCGTCGCGGGCCTGCTCCGGGACCACGATCGTGCCGGCACCGACCAGGATGTCGGGCACCTGGTCGGCGATCGCCTCGATGCACTCCAGCGCCACGGGCGTGCGCAGGGTCAGCTCGATGACCGGGACGCCGCCGGCGACCAGCGCCTCGGCGACCGGGACCGCGTGGGCCACGTCGTGGAGCACCACGACGGGGACGACCGGGACCCGGTCGAGCAGCGAGCCGACCGGGCCAGGGGGACGGGTGGCGAGCTCAGTCATCTAGGTTCTCCGGGTTCATGGGGAAGGAGCTGGGGGAGGTGGTGGGGGCGCCGAACACGCTGGCGCCGGCGTCGGCGGGGCCGACCGCACCGCGGAAGGAGGCGAACAGCTCCCGGCCGGTGCCGAAGACCTGCGTGTCGTCGGGGACGGCGCCAACCCGGGCGTCGAGGTCGTAGGGGGGCACGTGCACCTCCAGGACGCCTGCCTCGGCGTCGAGGGTGAGCAGGTCGCCCTCCTGCACCCGCGCCAGCGGGCCGCCGGCGGCGGCCTCCGGGGTGAGGTGGATGGCGGCCGGGACCTTGCCGGACGCGCCGGACATGCGGCCGTCGGTGACCAGCGCGACCCGCTGGCCGCGGTCCTGCAGCACCCCGAGGGAGGGGGTGAGCTTGTGCAGCTCGGGCATGCCGTTGGCGGCGGGACCCTGGAAGCGGATCACCGCGATGAAGTCGCCGCCGTCCAGGGCGCCCTCGGCGAACGCCGCCAAGAAGGCGTCCTGGTCGTCGAAGACCTTCGCCGGCGCCTTGACCTGCCGGTGCTCGGGCTTGACCGCCGAGGTCTTGATGACGGCCCGGCCGAGGTTGCCGTCGAGCATGCGGAGGCCCCCGTCGACGGAGAACGGGTCCTCGGCGCCGCGCAGCACCGTGGGGTCGAGGCTGACCTTGGGACCCTCCTCCCAGGTCACCCCGGCGTGCTCGCCGGTGCCGTCCAGCCGGGCTTCGGTGGTGTAGCGCCACAGACCCCGGCCGACCACGGTGCTGACGTCGTCGTGCAGCAGCCCGGCCTTCAGCAGCGAGTGGATCGTGAACGCCAGGCCACCGGCGGCGTGGAAGTGGTTCACGTCGGCCTTGCCGTTCGGGTAGACCCGGGCCAGCAGCGGCACCACCGCGGACAGGTCGGACAGGTCGTCCCACGTGAGCGTGATGCCGGCGGCCCGGGCGATGGCCACCAGGTGCAGCGTGTGGTTCGTGGAGCCACCGGTGGCGAGCAACCCGACGCAGGCGTTGACGACCGCGCGCTCGTCGACGATGCGACCGATCGGGGTGAACTCCTCGCCCCACGCGGTCAGCGCGGTGGCCCGCGCCGCCGCGGCGTCGGTGAGGGCGGCCCGCAGCGGCGTACCGGGGTTGACGAAGCTGGCGCCCGGCAGGTGCAGGCCCATCATCTCCATCAGCATCTGGTTGGAGTTCGCGGTGCCGTAGAAGGTGCAGGTGCCCTGGGAGTGGTAGGAGGCGGCCTCGGCCTCCAGCAGCTCCTCGCGATCGACCTCGCCCGCGGCGTACGCCTGCCGGATCCGGGCCTTCTCGTCGTTGGGCAGGCCGGAGGTCATCGGGCCGGCCGGGATGAACACGGTGGGCAGGTGGCCGAACGAGAGCGCACCGATGAGCAGCCCCGGGACGATCTTGTCGCAGACGCCGAGCATCACGCTGGCGTCGAACATGTCGTGGGAGAGCGCGATGGCGGCCGACATGGCGATCACGTCGCGGCTGAACAGCGAGAGCTGCATGCCCTCGCGGCCCTGGGTGATCCCGTCGCACATCGCGGGCACGCCGCCGGCGAACTGGGCGATCCCGCCCGAGCGCAGCACCGCGCGCTTGATCTGGGTCGGGAACGCCTCGAAGGGGGCGTGGGCGGAGAGCATGTCGTTGTAGGCCGACACGATGGCCACGTTGGGCTTGACGGTCCCGCGCAGGGCTGCCTTGTCGGCCGGGCCGGAGGCGGCGAAACCGTGCGCGAGGTTGGCGCAGGCAAGCCGCCCGCGCGCGGGGCCGCGCTGCGCGGCGTCGTCGATCCGAGCGAGGTAGGCGGAGCGCTCGGGCCGGCTGCGTTCGGTGATGCGTGCGGTCACGTCGGCGACGACGGGGTGCATGCGCTGGGCCATGAGGACCTCGTTCTCGCGGGGGCGGGTCTCCACCGTAAGGACGACTTACGCATCACCGCAACCCTTCTTCGGCATGTCGGACTACAAAAGTCGGCGCCAGCCGGGGGGTGGCATGCCGAAGGTGGTTGAATGTCGAGCATGTCCCTGCCTCTCGCTGTCGACCCTTGGTCACCGGCGACACCCGCTACGGCAGGGGACGTCTTCTCGCTGATCCGCGACGGCCGAGCGGTGACCCGCAGCGACGTCGGACGTCTCACCGGGCTCTCGCGCACCGCTGTCGCGGCCCGGCTCTCGGTGCTGCTGGACTCCGGTCTCGTCGTGGAGGCCGGCGACGGCACGTCCACCGGCGGCCGGCCCGCCGGTCGGCTCCGCTTCAACCGCGACGCCGGCGTGGTGCTGGCCGCCGCGATCGGCCGAAGCCGCACCCAGCTCGGCGTCTGCGACCTCGACGGCGGCGTCCTGGCCACCCTCGACCTCGAGCAGGAGGTCGGCCCCGGTGCGGCCGAGCTGCTGCCCCGCGTCGTCGACGGCCTGGCCACGCTGCTGGAGCGGACGGGCCGGCCCGCCGGCTCGGTGCGGGCGGTCGGGCTGAGCATCCCGGGCAGCGTCGACTTCGCCCGCGGCGCCAGCCTGGACTCCCCGGCGATGACCGGCTGGGAAGGGATCGAGCTCGCCCCGCACCTGCGCGGCCTCGTCGGTCAGGCCCCGGTGTTCGTCGACAACGACGCCAACGTGATGGCGCTCTCGGAGCGTCGCGGCCACCTCGAGCGCTACCGGGACCTGCTGTTCGTCAAGGCGTCGACGGGTCTCGGGGTGGGCATCGTCTCCGCCGGACAGGTGCTGCGCGGTGCCCGTGGTGCCGCCGGGGAGATCGGGCACACCCGGACCCCGGCCGCCGAGGGACTGCCGTGCCGGTGCGGCGACACCGGCTGCGTGGAGACGCTGGCCGGTGGGTGGGCACTGGTCCAGGCGGCCCGGGAGCGCGGCCGGCACGTCGACCACGTCCGCGACCTGGTCGCGCAGGCCAACCGCGGCGACGCCGAGGCGCGGCACGCGGTCCGGGAGGCGGGTCGCCGGCTGGGAGAGCCGCTCGCGGTCGCGGTGAACCTGCTCAACCCCGAGGCGGTGGTGGTCGGCGGCGACCTGGCCGGTGCCTACGAGCTGTTCGTGGCCGGCCTGCGCGAGAGCGTCTACTCCCAGGCCTCGGCCCCGGCCACCCGGGAGCTGCGGATCGTGCCGGTGACCCACGGGGAGCAGTCGGGTGTCGTCGGCTGCGCCGCCATGGCGGTCAGCGAGATCCTCGACTCCGTCGCTGTGGACCGCGCGCTCGCGTGAGTCCGCGCCCCACTCGTTGAGGCGTCACTCGTGGTCCGTTGAGGCGTCACTCGTGGTCCCCTCGCATCGGCGTACGCCCGGGTCAGTCGAGGTTCTGCAGCCGGACCTGCCCTCGCGCCACGAGACGGCTCAGCTCGTCATGGGTCTCCACGAGCCACACCTGCTGCGAGCGACCTCGATGCACCGGCGAGGCGGTCGAGGTCAGCGTGCCCTCGCGCACCGCGCGGTAGAAGTCGGTCGTGTTGTTGACTCCCACCACCCGTCCCGAGCCGCCGTCCCTCGAGACCCACAGGGCAGCGGCGACGCTGGCCAGGCTCTCGACGACCGAGCAGTGCACGCCGCCGTGCACGATGCCGTGGGGCTGGTGCAGGTGCGGCTGGGCGGTCCAGGTGCCGACGGCCCGGTCAGGGGTGGCCTCGGTGATCTCGAGGCCGAGGTGACGGATGAAGTCGCCCGGGTCGTGGCCGGCCTGCCCAGCGCTGGGATTGGTGGTCATGGGTCCGAGTATCCCGCGGGGGGTCGCCCCGTCCCGGTCCCGGTGTCGTGAGCCGTCCCGTCCCGAGCCGGGCCGCCAGACGCGCCGGGTCGGCGTACCCCGGGCCGCCGGACGCGCCGGGTCGGCGTACCCCGGGCCGCCGGACGCGCCGGGTCGGCGTACCCCGGGCCGCCGGACGCGCCGGGTCGGCGTATCCCCGGCCGCCGGACGCGCCGGGTCGACGCGGGGACACTCTGGACAAGTCGGTGGCTGTCGTGGTCCGCTCTGAGCGGACCGGCTCCGAGGCCGGACCGCCGGGCCGAGACGTGGACAGGTGCCGCGTCGGCCCGCGCCCCCTGTGACCCTCCAAGGCGGTGTTCGTGCCCCAGCCGGCCAGAACCTCGATCGGCGCACGACGACGGCCCGGTTTCCGGGGCGGACTCGCCGCCGGACCGCCGGCACCCGCGGCGCCGGGACGGGTGGCCCCATGACCCCCGGGTCGCAGGGCAGCCGGCAGGTGGAGGTCGACGTCTGCATCGTCGGCGCGGGACCGGTCGGCCTGTACGGCGCCTACTACTGCGGTCAGCGCGGGCTGTCGGTCGCGGTCGTGGACTCGCTGTCCGAGGTCGGCGGCCAGGTGACCGCGATGTACCCGGAGAAGCAGATCTACGACGTCGCCGGGTTCCCCGCGATCACCGGTCGCGACCTGGTCCGCGGTCTGGTGGCGCAGGCCGCGCAGATGGAGCCGGTCTACCTGCTCGGCCAGGAGGCCGTGGAGCTGACCGAGCAGGCTGAGCTGCCGAGCGCCCGGCTGCTGGTGCGCACCACCCGCGCCGAGGTGACGTGCGGCGCGCTGGTGGTGACCGGCGGGATCGGCACGTTCACGCCCCGGCCGTTGCCCGCGGGGGAGGAGTTCCTGGGCCGCGGCCTGGAGTACTTCGTGCCCAGCAGCCAGGAGTACGTCGGTCGCGACGTCGTCATCGTCGGGGGCGGCGACAGCGCCCTGGACTGGTCGCTGATGCTGGAGCCGCTGGCCGCGTCGGTCACGCTGGTCCACCGCCGCGACGCCTTCCGGGGGCACGAGGCGAGCGTGTCACGGGTGCGGGACTCGTCGGTCCGGATCGTCACCAGCGCCCAGGTGACGGCGCTGGAGGGGGAGAAGGTGCTGGAGCGGGCGGTCGTCACGGTCCAGGGCGAGGACCAGCCACGGGTGCTGCCGGCCGACAAGGTGGTCGCCGCGCTGGGGTTCACCGCCAACCTGGGCCCGCTGCGGGAGTGGGGTCTGGAGCTGGCCGACAACCGGCACCTCGTGGTCGACACCGCCATGCGGACCAACCGGCCCGGGGTGTTCGCGGCCGGTGACATCACCGAGTACCCCGGCAAGGTCCGGCTCATCTCGGTCGGCTTCGGCGAGGTCGCGACAGCGGTCAACAACGCCGCGGTGCATCTCGACCCGACGGCGCACGTCTTCCCCGGCCACACCAGCAACGACCCGCACGAGGTGCCGGTGCCGGCCTAGCGACCGGGGTCGGCTGGACAGCTCCGGCGGGGGGTGCCGGCGATCGCCGGAGTGGGCTAGCGTCGCAGTCATGGCAGCGGTCAACGACGTCCTCGTCGACGGGTTCGACCACGTCCACCAGACGGTGCTGGCCGCGGTCGCCGGCCTCGACGAGGACCGGCTGTGCCATCGGCCCGACCCGGAGGCGAACTCGCTGGCGTGGCTGGTCTGGCACCTGACGCGGGTGCAGGACGACCACGTCGCCGAGGTCGCGGCGGCGCGGCAGCTGTGGACCGGCGGCGGCTGGGTGGAGCGGTTCCGGCTGCCCTTCGACGTCACGACGATCGGCTACGGCCACAGCGCCGACGAGGTCGGGCAGGTGCGGGCGAGCGCGGAGCTGCTCGCCGGCTACCAGGACGCCGTCCACGCGGCGACGGTCGGCTACCTGATGACCCTGACGGAGAGCGACCTGCCCCGCGTGGTCGACGAGCGCTGGGATCCCCCGGTGACGCTCGGGGTGCGGCTGGTCAGCGTCCTGAACGACACCCTCCAGCACGCCGGCCAGGCCGCCTATCTGCGCGGTCTCATCGACCGCCGGGGCTGAGCCCCAGCGCCTCCAGCTGCCCGCGCTCTCGCGCCACCACCCCGGCCGCCCGGTCGGCGGACAGCACCTCGCAGACCCAGTCCCAGTGCAGCGCCACGGTGTCCCCCACGACGGGTACGTCGATCAGCGACCCGCCGTCCTGCGACCACCGTGCCTGCTCGACGAGTGCGGGCCCCTCGACGAGGTGTCGGCCGTCCCAGGTCAGTGGGCGGGAGGTGACGGTGGCCGTCTCGCCGGTCACGGCCAGCACCTCGCCGACCCGCACCCGGCACCGGTCGAGGACCCGCACCGCCGGGGCGGGCGGCCGGCCCGCGCGCAGCAGGGCGGCCCACGGGTAGACCTCGAACACCTGGAACGCGTGGTGCGCCGTCGCCCGGGTGGCGGCCTCCCGCCAGGTGCCGCCCGGCTGCCCGCGGAACCGGTCCACGAGCCGGCGCACCAGGGCCGCCGGCTCGAGCTCGTCGAGCAGGTCGCCGCCGACCCAGTAGGCGTCGACCACCTCGACGGCGAGCGGATCGGTGACGCGGGCGACCTCTGCCAGCACCTCGAGGTAGGCCCAGGCGCCCTCGAACTGCCGGGCCCGACGCTCGATCTCGTCGGTGGCGTCGGGCGCCAGCATCGCTCGGGCGCCCGGGGGACCGCAGTAGCCGAGCGCGTTGGGCGGGTAGGCGTACTGCGCGAACCGCACCGCCCCGAGCCGGCTCACCGCGCCACCGACCGGGCCGCTCAGCAGATCCGCGGGAGCTGCTCGCCGATCGGCAGGTCCACCACCCGGGTGCCGCCCAGCCCGGTGCGGGCCACCACCATCCGCGGGTGGTCCGGCACGACGCAGCCGATCCGGCGTGCCCCGCCGCCGAGCGGGTGCGCGCGCATCGCCGCCAGCACCTCGTCGGCACGGTCGGCGGGGACCACAGCCAGCAGCTTGCCCTCGTTGGCGACCTGCAGCGGGTCGAGACCGAGCAACCCGCAGGCGTCGCGAACCTCCGGCGGGATCGGCAGGTCCCGCTCCACCAGCTCGACGCCCACCCCCGAGGCGCGGGCGATCTCGTTCAACGTGGCCGACACCCCGCCGCGGGTCGGGTCCCGCAGCACGTGCACGTCGGTGCCGGTCGCCAGCACGTCGGCGACCAGGCCGTGCAGCGCCGCGGTGTCGCTCTCGATGGTGGTGCCGAACTCCAGTCCCTCCCGGCAGCTCATCACCGCGATGCCGTGCACGCCGATGTCCCCGCTGACCAGGACCGCGTCGCCGGGCAGCGCCCGCCGCGGACCGATGTCGACCCCGGCCGGCACCACCCCGATGCCGGAGGTGTTCAGGTAGACCCCGTCGCCGCTGCCGCTGTCCACGACCTTCGTGTCCCCGGTGACCAGCTGCACCCCGGCCACCTCGGCGGCCTTCCCGACCGCGGTCGCGACCCGGCCGATGTCGGCGAGCGCCGTGCCCTCGGCCAGGACGAACGCCGTCGAGAGGAACAGCGGCGTCGCCCCGGACATCGCCAGGTCGTTGACGGTTCCGTTGACGGCGAGGTCGCCGATGCACCCACCCGGGAAGAACATCGGCCTGACCACGAAGGTGTCGGTGGAGAACGCCAGCCGGGCCCCGGCGACGAGCCCTGGGACGTCGAGCACCGCGGAGTCGCCGAGCTCGGCATGCGCTGCGCCCCCGAAGGCCGGAAGGAACAGCTGCTCGACCAGCTCCCCGGACATCGCGCCGCCGCCGCCGTGGCCCATCACGATCGTCGGGGTGTCGCGCAGCGGTGTCGGGCAGACCCAGCCGTCGAAGTCCGGACGCCCGCTCATCGCACGTCCACCAGCCGGCCGTCGGGACCGTCGAGCAGCTCGAGGCGCCGGTAGGTGTAGTAGGCGGCGCAGGCACCCTCGGAGGAGACCATCGTCGCGCCCAGCGGGTTGCGCGGCGTGCACTCCTTGCCGAACGCCGAGCACTCGTGGGGTTTGATCAGTCCCTGCAGCACCTCGCCGGACCGGCACAGCGCCGACTCGTCGGTGTGGATGTCGCCGACCTCGAACCGCCGCTCCGCGTCATGGTCGGCGTAGCGCTCCGAGAGTCGCCAGCCGCTGCGCGCGATCATCCCGATCCCGCGCCAGGTCCGGTCGGTGACCTCGAAGACGTCGGCGAGCATCGCCATCGCAGGCTCGTTGCCCTCAGCGGCGACGGCCCGGGGGTAGGCGTTCTCCAGCTCGTGGCGACCCTCCTCCAGCTGGACGACGGTCCGCCGGATCCCCTCCAGGATGTCGAGGGGCTCGAACCCGGTGACCACGATCGGGACCCGGTAGCGCTCGGCCAGCGGCGGGTACTCCGCGGTGCCCATCACGCTGCACACGTGTCCGGCCGCCAGGAACGCCTGGACCCGGCAGCTGGGCGACTCCATGATCGCCGCGATCGCGGGTGGCACCAGCACGTGCGAGACCAGCAGCGAGAAGTTGGTGATGCCCAGCCGCCTGGCCTGGAACACCGTCATGGCGTTGGCCGGGGCCGTGGTCTCGAAGCCGATGCCGAAGAAGACGACCTGGCGGTCCGGGTTCTCCCGGGCCAGCCGCAGCGCGTCGAGCGGGGAGTAGACGACGCGGACGTCCCCGCCGGCGCTCTTGATCGAGAACAGGTCCTTCGTCGAGCCGGGCACCCGGAGCATGTCGCCGAACGAGCAGAAGATCACCCCGGGGCGCTCGGCGATCGCGAGCGCCTTGTCGATGATCTCCAGCGGGGTGACGCACACCGGGCAGCCGGGGCCGTGGATCATCTCGACGCCGTCGGGCAGCAGCTGGTCGATGCCGTGCCGGATGATGGAGTGGGTCTGGCCGCCGCAGACCTCCATCATGGCCCACGGTCGGGTGGTGACCGCGTGGATCTGGTCGAGCAGGCGCCGGGCCAGGTCCGGGTCGCTGAACTCGTCGAGGTACCTCATCGGGGGTCTCCTGCCTGGATGCCTGCCTGCCGGGCGGCGAGGGTGAAGCCGTCGCCGAACTCCTCCTCGAGGATCCCCAGCCGCTCGAAGCTCGCGAGCGTCTCCTGCGCGGAGGCCTCGTCGAGCCGTTGGATCGCGAAGCCGACGTGGACGATGACGTACTCGTCGACCGCGACGTCGGGGATGTAGGCCAGGCAGACCTCCTTGCGGAGCCCGCCGAAGTCCACCTCCGCCATCGTCTGACCGTCCTGCTCGTGGATCGACACCACGCGTCCGGGAACCGCCAGGCACATGTCCTGTCTCCTCTCTGCCGTCGTCTGCCGTCGTCTGCCGTCGGGTCCCTCAGACCGCCGACCCGACCAGCAGCTGGCCGAGGGCCAGCCCGCCGTCGTTGGGCGGTAGCAGCCGTGGTCGCAGCACGGCGAACCCGTCGTCGCCGAGCTGCTGCTCGACCGCCGCCAGCAGCAGCGCGTTGCCGAACACGCCGCCGCCCAGCGCCACCACGTCGAGCCCGGTCTGCGCCCGGGCGTGCCGGGCGAGGTCCACCACCAGGACCGCCACCCCGGCATGGAACCTGGCCGCGGCCGCCGCCACGTCCACGCCCCGGCGCAGGTCGGCCACCACGTGCCGTACGACGGGCCCGGGATCGGCGAGGACGGCGCCTGCCGAGACCCCGTCGAGCCCGAACCGGTACGGCTCGGCCTCGCCGTGCGAGCGGGCCAGCGCCTCCAGCTCGACCGCGGCCTGCGCCTCGAAGTCCACCGTGTGGCGGACCCCCAGCAGCGACGCGACCGCGTCGAAGAGCCTGCCCATGCTGGAGGTCGGCAAGCAGCCGAGGCCGGTCCGCAGCTGGTGGTCGAGGACCCCGCGCTCGGCCGGCGGGCACGCGGCCACCGCCGGCAGGTCCTCGGCCCAGTCGACGCCCGCGGCCCGCAGGTGGGAGAGCGCCATCCGGTAGGGGCGCAGCACGCTGGCGTCGCCGCCGGCCAGCGGCACGTAGCCCAGGTGGGCGGCCCGCCGGAACGACTTGTACCCGGCGACCAGCACCTCCCCGCCCCACACGGCCCCGTCGCTGCCGTAGCCGGTGCCGTCGAAGGCCACCCCGATGACGGTGTCGTCGAGACCGAGGCCGTGCTCGCCCATCACCGAGGCGACGTGGGCGTGGTGGTGCTGCACGGTCGCGACCCGGCGGCCCCGCGCGTGGCGGCGGGCCCAGGCAGCGGACCGGTAGCCGGGGTGGGCGTCGGCCACCAGCAGCTGCGGATGGACGCCGGTCAGCTCCTCGAGGTGAGCCTCGCAGTCCCCGAGGGCAGCCAGGGTCGCGAGGTCGTCGAGGTCGCCGACGTGCTGGCTCAACCAGGCGTACCGGCCGGCCGCCACTGCGCAGGTGTTCTTCAGGTCGGCGCCGGTGGCCAGCACCGGTGCCACCTCGAAGGGCAGGGCGACCGGCAGTGGCGCGTGCCCTCGGGAGCGGCGCACGGGCAGCTCGGTGCCGGCCACGACCCGGGTCACGGAGTCGTCGCACGGGACGTGGATGATCCGGTCGTGACGGAGCCAGGCGTCGGCCAGGTGGCCGAGCCGGTCGAGCGCGGCCTGGTCGTCGGTGACGATGGGCTCGCCGGACAGGTTGCCCGAGGTCATCACCAGCACGTCGGGACCGGGGTCGCCGGGCGCCCCCAGCAGCAGCACGTGCACCGGCGTGTACGGGAGCAGCACGCCCAGGTCGGGGTTGCCCGGCGCCACGTCGTCGGGAAGCGGGCAGCCGGGCCGCCGGGGGGCGAGCAGCACCGGCCGGCGCGGACCGGCCAGCAGCCGGCTGCCGTCCGGGTCGAGGCTCACGAGGGTCTCGGCGGTCGCGAGGTCGCGGGCCATCACCGCGAACGGCTTGCCGCCACGCCGCTTGCGACGCCGCAGCTCGGCCACCGCTCGCTCGTCGCGGGCGTCGCAGGCCAGGTGGTAGCCGCCCAGTCCCTTGACGGCGACGACCCGCCCCTGCCCCAGCAGGCCGCGGGCCCGGCGGACGGCCGCGTCACCGCGCTCGTGCAACCCGGACCCCGGCCGGCCGACGAGCTCCAGGGTGGGCCCGCAGTCGTGGCAGGCGACCGGCTGGGCGTGGAAGCGACGGTCACCCGGGTCGTCGTACTCGGCGCGGCAGGCGGCGCACATCTCGAAGCCGGCCATCGTCGTGGTGACCCGGTCGTAGGGCAGCGCCGTGATGATCGTGAAGCGCGGGCCGCAGTTGGTGCAGCTGATGAACGGGTGCCGGTAGCGGCGGTCGGCCGGGTCGGACAGCTCGGCCAGGCAGTCCCGGCACACCGCCACGTCGGGCGAGGCCAGGGTCCGGGCGTCCGCTCCCGGTCCGCCGGGCCCCGCGTCGCGGGAGCTGCCGATCCGGAAGCCGGTGCCGCCGCGGACCGCCAGCTCGGACTCGTGCACGCCGGCCACCTCGGCCAGCGGTGGGGCGTCCTCGACCAGCCGGCGCCCGAAGGTGTCCACGGCGTCGGGGTCGCCCTCGACCTCCACGACCACGCCCGCGGCGGTGTTCGCGACCTCGCCGGTCAGCCCGAGCTCGGCGGCGAGGCAGTAGACGAACGGCCGGAACCCGACCCCCTGCACCAGCCCGAACACGTCATAGCGACGGCGCGCCCGCGACGGTCGGCCCGACCCCATCAGCTGCAGTCCCGACCGTGCCGCCCGGGCGGCGGCCTCGTCGATGGCCTCGACAGCGAACCCCATGTGGATCAGCACCCAGTCCCCGGCTCCCGGCGGCTCGTCGAGCATGCCGATGTTCACCTGCCGGGGGGCCCCCTCGACGTCGACGAGCGCGACCTGGCCGGCGTAGCCCTCGACCGGCCCGACCACCCGGCCGGGGATGCCCAGACACATCTCAGACCTCCCATGCCGTGGTCGGCACGCCGGCGAGGCGGTCCGGCCGCGCCGACAGGTCGCCAGGACGCGGCTCGCCGAGCAGGTCGGCCAGCAGCGCCCGCACGGTGGCGGCGGCCCGGGGAACGGCGGCCTGGACCGCCTCGCTCAGCCCGATGCCCTCGGCCAGCGACCCCGGCCGGCAGCCCACGACGTAGGTGCGGGGGAGCCGCCCACCGAGCCGGCGCAGGCAGGCGAGCACGGCGGCCGGGCTCATCTGGTGGGCGTCGAGCGCGCCGTCGCCGAGGTCGCCGAGATCGTCGGGACCCACCTCGAGGACCACCACGTCGCCCCGGTGCTCGCCGACCCGAGCGGCGTCGACGATCACCAGGGCGTCGTGGTCGGCGAGCAGGTCGTAGGCCAGGTGCATGCCTGCGATGCCGTAGTCGACGACGCGGACCCGGTCCGGGCCGAGCTCGGGCAGGTCGCCGAGGCGGCGGACGACCTCGGGCCCGAAGCCGTCGTCGGAGCAGAACAGGTTGCCGATGCCGGCGACCAGCACCCGGGCGGTCACGCCTGCCTCCCTGCCGTGCACGCAGCGCTCACATGCTGCGCATCTCGAGGTACCGCTTGACGTCGGGGGCGGAACGGACCCCGACGACCACGGCCACGGCGGCGAGGGCGCCGAGGACCACCACGGTCAGCCTGCCGATCGTTCTCATCTCAGATCTCCTCTCGTGCTGCATCGAGCGGCTCGACCTCGTCGGGCGCGAAGTAGAAGTAGCGCCCGTACCAGTCGTGCAGGTCGGCCGCCGGGTCGTCCGCGAGCACCAGCGCGACGTGGGTGCCGCCGTCGACGTCGGAGACCACCGCCGTCACCCGGGCGACCTGGCCGTCGAAGAAGAGGTCCTGCGCGTCGGCGCGACGGTTGGGGCGCACCCGCACCAGGCTGCCCCTGCCGACGTCGACGCCGGCCACCACGACGGTGTCGGAGTCGGGGTCGACCGAGGCGTCCGCGGTCGGGTCCCACCAGGGTTCGCAGGGTTCTCCGGGTCCTCTGGGCTCGCCGGGCTCGCCTGGCGACGCCGGATCGGCACGCGGATCCCGCAGCACCCCGTGCAGCTGCTGCAGGTCCTGCGGTGTCATCGCGTCGCAGCGGTCGATGATCGCGGCGGCCCGCGGGTCGGTGGCCCGGGCCTCGGCCTTCTCGTCGTCGGTCATCGTCATCACGCGCAGCGTGAGGATCTCGTCGATCTCGGTGCCGTCGAACAGCGCGCCGCGGCTCTGCGGCGCGATCTGCGGGTGGTCGTAGAGGATGATCGGCGAGCCCAGCAGCAGGTCGGTCTCGCCCTCGTCGCCGGCCAGGAACGGCCAGCAGCGATCCTGCCGGAGCGGGTCCGTGACCGCTCTGGCCGACTCGGGCGGGTCCATCATCGACACGAACCGGCACTCCGTCGCCTCGACCAGCAGGTGCGCCCCCAACAGCGAGCACCGGGTGGCCTCGACGGGGGTCGTCGGCCGGTCGGGATGGTCGTTGCGGACCCGGACGGTGAGCCGGGTGAGGGGTCCGTGCTCCTCGACGTCGAGCGAGACGACGGCGCGCAGCGGCCACCGGCGTCGCTCCACCGACCCGCCGCCCGGCAGCGGCTCGACCTCGGCTCCGCCGCCGACCTCGACCGGGTGGTCGCCGGTGCGCAGCGCGGTGTCGACGGTGATCTCGCGCTCCACGGCCTCGTCCCAGCTGAGGTGCGCGCCGAGGGCGTCGACGTCGCGCCCGTCGGGGTCGCGGACCTGTCGCCGCTGCAGCTGCAGGAACCGGAGCCGGACGAGCACGGCGGAGTGGCCGACGACGCCGGTCAGCAGCGTGTGCATCGTCATCGACTCCGGCTCACCCAGCGCGCGGTCGGCTGCGCCCGGGGGGCCGAGCACGCCGAACTGCCACCGGACGCGGTTCTTCCCCGAGCTGGCGCGGTAGGGGTAGAGCAGGTACCCCTCGTACAGCACGGCGTCGGCGACGCCGCGGGCGCGCTGCAACCGCTCCGCCGAGACGGTCATGGCAGCGCCTCCTCGCCCACCGGCGCGGCCGCGGGCGCCGACTCCGCCTCGGCCAGTGCCAGCAGCCGGGTGACGGTCTCCTCCCAGGAGACCAGGCCGTGACGGGCACGGAAGTCGCCGAGTCCGGCCAGCACGTCGTGGTCGAGCCGGATCCAACCGCGGTGCGGGAAGTACGCCGCCAGCATGTCGCGCCACACCCGCACCGGCAGGTCGTAGCGGGCCTCGCTGTCCCACGGGACCTGCTCCACCGCGAAGCCCGACTCGCCCCGGACGAAGGCGGTGCCGCTGAACAGGAACGTCAACGGCACCGTGCCGGCATCCACCGCGTGCAGGTAGCGCGACCCGGTCACGTCGAAGTCGTAGGTGCACGGCAACGGCAGGTCCGTCTCCGTGGTGCCCGCGAAGCCCTGCACGGTGGTGTGGCACTGCATCCACAGGAACGGGCGCATCGTCTGCGGCCACCGCTCGCGGCGGTCGAACAGCGACCGCAGCCCCCGCTCGTCGGCGGACGTGTAGCCCCGCCGCTGCGGCTCGATCCGGACCTGGCAGCGCAGCGCGACCGCGTGCACCCGCGCCTCGTCGGCGCGCTCGACCCGCACGCGGGCCGTCAGCTCGGGGGCCGCGGCGTACGGCGGCGCCTCGATGCCGAGGACCGTGAACGCCCACCCGGCCGGCCGCTCAGGCACCGGGACCCCGGACCGGCCCGCTGCGCCGCTCGACGTCCGCGAAGAACTCCGCCAGCGCCGTGCGGGCCTCCTGACCACCGTCGAAGCCCCGCCAGGTCAGCCGCATCCGGCCGACCAGCTGGTAGCAGGCGTCGATCGGCACCACGTGCGCGGAGAAGCCGTCGTCGTGGCGGTCCGCGCGCACCAGCAGCGCCTCGACGTCGGGCAGCATGGCCTCCAGCCCGCGGTTCGCGGCCAGCACCCGGTCCCAGGCAGCCAGCGGCAGCTCGGACTCGGTGGCTCCGGCGGGGCCGGGGTAGAACGCCACCACCCGGTCCTGCACGGTGTTGCGGAAGCAGAACGCCAGCCCGACGGGGATCTGGAGGTCGTCCCAGTCGGCACGCGCGAGCCGGAAGTCCGGGAAGGCCAGGTAGCGGTCCGGCACGGCGCGGTAGCGCAGGTCGGCCTGCTGGTCGGTGAACAGCAGGTAGCAGGGACGGCAGGCGCACAGCAGGCTGCGGCTGTGCAGGTCCACGACGTGCTGGTGCTCGTCGGCGACCGGGGCGCTGCACATCTCACAGCGCTCGCCGGGGCTCGCCGGCGGCCGGGACGTGCTGATCCGCCGCAGCGTCCCCAGGCCGCCTCCGGGCACGCGCGGCACGCCGACCCGTGCCGTCGTCATGCCGGCACCGCCCCCGCCGAGGTCGCTGAGGTCGCCGGCACCGCCACGCAGGCCTCGCCGTCCTCGACGAGCAGCGGCAGCGGATCGAGGTGCGCGTCCGGGTCGTCGAGGCAGGCGCCGGCCTCGCGCACGCCGAAGTGCGCTCCGCACGCGGGACAGGTGAGCAGCGCCTCACCCGCAGCCCCGCCGAGCCGACGCACCGGCAGCGCACCCTCGAGCGAGGCGGCGCACCGGCCGCAGGAGTCCCGGAACGCGAACAGGTCGTGGCCCACCCGGCAGACCAGGAGCCGCAGTGGGCCGGCCTCGGCCGTCGTGGCCTGACCGGGGGCCAGCGCCGCCACGCCCGGCAGCGGCTGCCAGCTGCTGCCTGCGGCCGCGGGCCGGTCGCCGAGGCCGATGCGGACCCGCAGCGACTCCACGGGGATCAGGGTCCCGCCGGCTCCGGTGCTCGTGTCGACCTCGATGGAGACGACCTCCGGCGCCGCCGCCTCGACGGCGTCCTGGACCGCGAGCTCCAACGTCACCGCGGAGGACGGGCAGCCGTCGCAGGAGCCCAGCAGCCGCAGCCGGACGACCCCCTCCTGGGTGACCTCGAGCAGCTCCACGTCCCCGCCGTGCGAGCCCAGGTAGGGCCGGACGCCGTCCAGGGCCTGCTCGACCCTCGTCGAGACGTCGTAGGGGTGCAGTCCGTGCACGGTCAGCAGCCCCGCCACCAGATCGTCGTCGGCGAGCCGGGCGAGCAGCTCCTCGTCGAGCCGGCCGCTGTCGTGGGCGATCTCCAGCAGCCGCTCCAGGCCGGCCCCGTAGAGGTCGGCGACCACCCGGACCAGCTCCTCGGCGCGCTCCCGGGCCCGATGGGCGCCCGCCGGGCCACCGGCGGCGAGCGCGTCGATCAGCGCGTCGATGCGCTCCCCGGTCGCGCGCAGACCAGGCCCGCCCTCGGGGCTCCTCGGGGGGCTGCTGCCGGGGCCGCCGTCGGGGTGCGGGACCGGGTCCGTTCCTGCGTCGGTCACCGGCCCGCCCTCAGCCCACGCCGGCCGACTGGGTGGGCGTGTGCACCATCTCGAGCTTCTTCCCGGCGCCGAGGTACATGTGCACCCCGCACGGCAGGCACGGGTCGAAGCTGCGGACGGTGCGCATGATGTCGATGCCCTTGAAGTGCTCGCGGTCGTTGTCCTCGAAGATCGGCTGTCCCTGCACGGCGTCCTCGTAGGGCCCCGGGGTGCCGTAGGAGTCGCGCGGGTTCGCGTTCCAGGGCGTCGGCGGGTACGGGTGGTAGTTCGCGATCTTGCCGTCCCGGATGACCATGTGGTGCGACAGGACGCCCCGGACGGCCTCGGTGAAGCCGCAGCCGATCCCCTCCTGAGGCACCTCGAACCTCTCCCAGGTCTTGGTGCGACCGGCGCGGATCTCCACCAGCGCCTGCTCGGCGAAGTGGAGCGCGGCCGCCGCGGCGTACGCCTGGAAGTAGGTGCGGGCCCGGTTGCGCTCGATCGTGTTGCTCCAGCGGGGGATCCTCCACTCCAGCTCGACCGGGCCCTTGAGGGCGGTCTTGGGCAGGTTGATCTTGACGCTGCTGCCGGTGGACTGCACGTAGCCGATGTCGACCAGCCCGGCCAGCGCCGTCGACCACAGCCGGGCCAGCGGGCCCCCGCCGGTGTCGAGCGCGAGGTAGTCGTTGCCGTCGTACCAGCGGGGCGACATCACCCAGGAGTACTTGTCGTCGAGGTCGCGCTTCTGAGGTCGCGGGTTGGTGTGCTGGTTCCACGGGTGCCGCCGGTCGACGGGGTTGCCCAGCGGGTCGTGGGTCACGAACGTCTCCTGGCCCTCCCAGTCGTCGTAGTACGACGAGCCGAGCAGGATCCGGATGCCCAGGTTGATCTCGACCAGGTCGGTGGTGATGAGGTTGCCGTCGACCACCACGCCAGGGGTGACGTACATCTTGCGGCCCCAGTCGGTCATGTCCCGGTAGTCGAAGTTGCAGTGCTCGGGATCCTGGAAGGACCCCCAGCAGCCCAGCAGGATGCGGCGGTTGCCGACCTCCTCGTAGCCGGGCATCGCCTCGTAGAAGAAGTCGAACAGGTCGTCGTGCATCGGCACGACCTTCTTCATGAACTCCACGTAGCGCATCAGCCGGGTGAGGTAGTCGGTCATCAGCTGGATCGTGGCGACCGTCCCCACGCCGCCCGGGTACAGCGTGGAGGGGTGGACGTGGCGGCCCTCCATCAGGCAGAACATCTCGCGGGTCCAGCGACTGACCTGCAGCGCCTCACGGTAGAACTCGCCGGTGAACGGGTTCAGCGACCGCATGATGTCGCCGATCGTCCGGTAGCCGTGGGCCTCGGCGTGCGACGCCTCGGTCCGGTCGGCCCGCTCCAGGACCCCCGGGTTGGTCTCGGCGACCATCTTCTCGCAGTAGTCCACCCCGACCAGGTTCTCCTGGAAGATGTTGTGGTCGAACATGTACTCCGCGGCCTCGCCGAGGTTCACGATCCACTCCCCGAGGTGGGGCGGCTTCACGCCGTAGGCCATGTTCTGGGCGTAGCAGGAGCAGGTGGCGTGGTTGTCGCCGCAGATCCCGCAGATCCGGCTGGTGATGAAGTGCGCGTCGCGCGGGTCCTTGCCCTTCATGAAGATGGAGTAGCCGCGGAAGATCGAGCTGGTGCTGTGGCACTCGGCGACCCGGCGGTTGCCGAAGTCGATCTTGGTGTAGATCCCGAGCGAGCCGACGATCCGGGTGATCGGGTCCCAGGACATCTCGGTGAGGCCCGCGGCATCGGTCGAGACGCCGCTGGGGCCGGGGATCGTCGACGTCATGCGTCGCCTCTTTCCTGGTCAGGTCAACACTGTGGGTCGTGTGGGTCGTGTGGGTCGCGCGAGCCGTGCGGCGGTGCCCGGCGGGAGACGGCCGGGAGGGGTCACCAGGTGCGGGTGGCACCCGTGGTGAGACGGGTCCCCTTGGAGCGCCACTTGGGCTCCTTGTCGAGGGTCCGGGTCGTCATCGAGCGCAGTCGTCGCATCGTGGATCCGTAGACGCCGACGGTGTTGGTGGACAGCTTCGCCCCGGGTGGCTCGTCCATGAACGGCATGAACTTGTCGGGGAAGCCGGGCATCGTGCAGCCGATGCAGATGCCGCCGACGTTCGGGCAGCCGCCGATGCCGTTCATCCAGCCCCGCTTGGGGACGTTGCACTTCACCGTCGGCCCCCAGCAGCCGAGCTTGACGATGCACTTGGGAGACCCGTACTCGTCGGCGAAGTCACCCTGCTCGTAGTAGCCGGCCCGGTCGCAGCCCTCGTGCACGGTCTGGCCGAACAGCCAGGTCGGCCGGAGCGCGTCGTCGAGGGGGATCATCGGCGCCTGCCCGGTGGCCATGTAGAGCAGGTAGGTCAGCGTCTCGGAGAGGTTGTCGGGCTGGATCGGGCAGCCCGGCACGCAGACGATCGGGATGTCGGCCTTGGACGTCCAGTCCCAGCCGAGGTAGTCCGGGACGCCCATGGCTCCGGTGGGGTTGCCGGCCATGGCGTGGATGCCGCCGTAGGTCGCGCAGGTGCCCACCGCCACCACCGCGGTCGCCTTGGGGGTGAGCCGGTCGAGCCACTCGCTGGTGGTCATCGGCTGACCCGTCGTCGGGTCGTTGCCGAAGCCGCACCAGTAGCCCTCGTCGTGCAGCCGCTCGTTGGGGATCGAGCCCTCGACGACGAGGACGAACGGCTCCAGCTCGCCACGGTCGGCCTTGAAGAACCACTCCAGGAAGTCGTCGGCGCCACCGTTTGGCCCGCACTCGAAGTCGATCAGCGGCCAGTGCACGGCCACCTGTGGCAGCCCCGGGAGGGCACCCAGGGCGATCTCCTCGACACTCGGCTGCGTGGCCGCGGTCAGCGCGACGGAGTCACCGTCGCAGCTGAGCCCGGCGTTGATCCACAGGACGTGGATCAGGGTTTCCTCTGCCTTCACCGCTTCCGCTGTAGGCATGCTGCCGGCTCTCCGGGCCCCCCGAGGTCGAGAGAGCCCCGTCGTGGACTCGGACCCGCGTAGGCCCCTGACGACTCCCGCCATCCATATGAGACCTCCGTCACACGCGGTGTCAAGGGGCAGGTCGCGCTACCACCGGTCGACGCAGCCAACCGAGCCAGGCGTCGAGGTTCTGGCCGGTCCGGGCCGAGACGGTGAGCACCTCGACGCCGGGGTTCAGCCGGCGCGCGTCGTCGGCGAGCCGGTCCGGGTCGAAGTCGACGTAGGGCAGCAGGTCGACCTTGTTGATGACCACCAGGTCCGCGGCGGCGAACATGTGCGGGTACTTCAGCGCCTTGTCGTCACCCTCGGTGACCGAGATGACCACCACCTTGCGGTGCTCGCCGAGGTCGAAGAGCGCCGGGCACACCAGGTTGCCGACGTTCTCGATGAACAGCACGCCGCCGGTCTCGGGACGCAGCGCCGTCAGCGCGCGGGCGACCATCGAGGCGTCGAGGTGGCAGCCGGCCCCGGTGTTGACCTGGACCGCGCGGGCCCCGGCCGCCCGGATCCGCTCGGCGTCCACCAGGGTCTCCTGGTCGCCCTCGATCACGCACACGGCGGTGTCGAGGGCGGCGACCGTCGCCTCCAGCAGCGTGGTCTTGCCGGAGCCGGGGGAGCTCATCAGGTTCACCGCGGTGACGCCCAGCGCGTCGAGCCGCGCGCGGTTGTCGGCGGCCCGCCGGTCGTTCTTGGCGAGCACGGCCACCTCCAGCTCGAGGGTGTGGGTGCGCTGCGCCGAGGCGGCGGAGGGTTCCCGGTCGTGGTCGTGGTCGTGGTGGTCGACGGGGTCGTGGTGGTCGACGGGGTGGTCGTGGTCGTGGTCGTGGCCCACGGCCGTGACCCGGACGTCGTCGTCGCCGCAGCCGCAGGTCGCGCACATCCTCAAGCCACCTCCACCGAGACCACCGAGAGCTCGCGGCCGGACAGCAGCGCCACGTCCGCGCTGCCGCAGTCACAGAGCAGGAAGGGGCCGTCGACGTCGAAGTCGTCCTCGCAGCTGCGGCAGTGTGCCCGGCCGGCCTCCGTCGCGACCTCCAGCACCGACCCCTCCAGCGCGGTCCCGGCGGCGGCCAGCTCGAAGCAGAAGGTGAGCGCGTCGGGGACCACCCCGGCCAGCCGGCCGACCCGCAGCCGCACCACGCTGACGTGCCGCTCGCCGGTGCGTTCGAGCACCGAGGACACCACGCTCTCCGCGATCGCCAGCTCGTGCATGCTCAGGTCCCGCCTGTCGCCTGCACCCTAGGCCGCACGCTCAGCGGTGACCAGCCCTCCCGGCCTCGGCCGGGCTACCGGCCCACCCAGACGGTCTTCAGGTTCATGAACTCCCGGATCCCGGCGGCGGCGAGCTCCCGGCCGTGGCCCGAGGCCTTGACGCCGCCGAACGGCAGCGACGGGAACGAGGCGACCATGCCGTTGATGAAGGTCTGCCCCGCCTGCAGGTCGCGGACGAAGACCTCCTGCTCCTCGGGGTCGTCGGTCCACGCGTTCGAGCCGAGCCCGAACCGGGTGGCGTTGGCGATCCGCACGGCGTCGTCGAGGTCGCGGGCGCGGTGCACCTGCGCCACCGGGCCGAAGACCTCCTCGTAGTACATCTCCATGTCCTCGGTGACGCCCGCCAGCAGCGTCGGCGGGTACCACCAGCCCTCGCCCTGTGGACGCTCGCCGCCGAGGAGCACCTGAGCACCCTTGTCGACGGCGTCCTTGACCAGCGCCTCGACGTCCTCCCGGCCCTGCTCGGTGGCGAGCGGTCCGACGTCGGTGCCGTCGGCCATCGGGTCGCCGACCGTGAGCGCGGCCATCTTCTCGGTGAACAGCGTCACGAACTCGTCGTACACGTCGGTGTGCACGATGAACCGCTTCGCCGCGATGCAGGACTGCCCGTTGTTCTGGCAGCGCGAGGTGGTGGCCACCGCGGCCGCCGCGGCGAGGTCGGCCGACGGCATCACCACGAACGCGTCGGAGCCGCCGAGCTCCAGCACCACCTTCTTCAGCGACTCGCCCGCGGTCCGGGCCACCGCGATGCCGGCCCCCTCGCTGCCGGTCAGGGTGGCGGCGGCCACCCGGTCGTCGCGCAGCACGGCCTCGATCCTCCCGCTGCCGATCAGCAGCGTGGAGAACGTGTCCGCGGGGAATCCGGCGTCGCGGAACAGCTCCTCCATGAAAAGCGCAGTTCGGGGAACGTTGCTGGCATGCTTGAGCAGTCCGACGTTGCCCGCGGCCAACGCAGGGGCGGCGAACCGCATCGCCTGCCACAACGGGAAGTTCCACGGCATCACCGCCAGGACCACCCCCAGCGGCAGGTAGCGGGCGTAGGCCCGCGAGGCGTTGACGGCGCCCGCGTCCACCTCCTCGTCGGCCAGGAAGCCCGCCGCGTGCTCGGCGTAGAAGCGGAGGACGGCCACGCACTTGCCGACCTCGGCGACCGATGCCGACCTGGTCTTCCCCATCTCCAGGCTCATCAGCTCGGCGACCTCGTCGGTCCGCTTCTCCAGCACGTCGGCGGCGGAGCGCAGCCAGCCCTCTCGCTGCTCGAAGGACGTCAGCCGGTACGCCGCCGCGGCGGCCGCGGCGCGCGCCAGCCGCTCCTCGAGCTGGTCGTCGGTGAGCTCGTCGTAGGTCTGGAGCACCTTGCCCGTGCGCGGGTCGGTCGTGGAGATTGCCATACCCTTACCCTTCCATGCACCGAGCTGCCACCCAAGGCTGAGCCGGGGCCCGCCGGCACCACCCGTACCCCTGACACCACCGAGACCACGGACTCCATGGAGGCATGCTGATGCAGATCTGGCCCGGACGGCCCTACCCCCTGGGCGCCACCTACGACGGGGCCGGGGTGAACTTCGCGCTGTTCTCCGAGGTGGCGGACAAGGTCGAGCTGTGCCTGATCGGCGACCGCGGGAAGGAGACCCGGGTCGAGATGGTGGAGACCGACGCCTTCGTCCACCACGTGTACCTGCCCGGCGTCCAGCCGGGCCAGCGCTACGGCTACCGGGTGCACGGCCCCTACGAGCCCTCCCAGGGGCACCGCTGCAACCCGGCCAAGCTGCTGCTGGACCCCTACGCGAAGGCCATCGAGGGCCAGATCGACGGCGACGAGTCGCTGTTCTCCTACACCTTCAAGAAGAAGACCGCCTTCAACGACCGCAACAGCCTCGGTCACACCCCGCTCTCGGTCGTGATCAACCCGTTCTTCGACTGGGGCAGCGACCGCCACCCCGACCACGAGTACCACGACACCGTCATCTACGAGGCCCACGTCAAGGGCCTGACGATGACCCACCCGGGCGTGCCGGCCGAGATCAGGGGCACCTACGCCGGTATCGCCCACCCGGCGACGATCAGCCACCTCAAGGAGCTGGGGGTGAGCGCGATCGAGCTGATGCCGGTGCACCAGTTCATCCAGGACACCACGCTGGTCGACCAGGGGCTGGCCAACTACTGGGGCTACAACACCATCGGCTTCTTCGCGCCCCACAACGCCTACTCCTCCACGGGTCAGCGCGGCCAGCAGGTGCAGGAGTTCAAGGCCATGGTGAAGGCGCTGCACGAGGCCGACATCGAGGTGATCCTCGACGTGGTCTACAACCACACCGCCGAGGGCAACCAGCTCGGGCCGACGATCTGCTTCCGCGGCATCGACAACGCCGCGTACTACCGGCTCGTCGACACCGACAAGCAGCACTACTACGACACCACCGGCACCGGCAACACGCTGCTGATGCGGCACCCCCACGTGCTGCAGCTGATCATGGACTCGCTGCGCTACTGGGTGACCGAGATGCACGTCGACGGCTTCCGCTTCGACCTCGCCTCGTCGCTGGCACGGCAGTTCCACGAGGTCGACCGGCTCTCGGCGTTCTTCGACCTGGTCCAGCAGGACCCGGTCGTCAGCCAGGTCAAGCTGATCGCGGAGCCGTGGGACGTCGGCGACGGCGGCTACCAGGTGGGCAACTTCCCGCCGCTGTGGACGGAGTGGAACGGCAAGTACCGCGACACCGTGCGGGACTACTGGCGTGGCGAGCCCGGCTCGATGGGCGACTTCGCCTCGCGGCTGTCGGGCTCCTCGGACCTCTACGAGCACTCGGGCCGCAAGCCGATCGCCTCGGTCAACTTCGTGACCGCCCACGACGGCTTCACGATCCGGGACCTGGTCTCCTACAACCACAAGCACAACGAGGCCAACGGGGAGGGCAACAACGACGGCGAGAGCCACAACCGGTCCTGGAACTGCGGCGTCGAGGGCCCCAGTGACGACGCCGCCGTGGTGGCGCTGCGGGCCCGCCAGCAGCGCAACTTCCTGGTCACCCTGCTGCTCTCCCAGGGCGTGCCGATGATGCTGCACGGCGACGAGCTGGGCCGCAGCCAGCGGGGCAACAACAACGTCTACTGCCAGGACAACGAGCTGTCCTGGATGGACTGGGACCTCGAGGGCTGGCAGAGCGAGCTGCTCGCGTTCAGCAAGCGCGTCGTGGCGCTCCGCAAGGCGCACCCGGTGTTCCGGCGACGGCGGTTCTTCGCCGGCCAGGTGACCCGGGGCAGCGGGGACGTGGCCGACATCGCCTGGTTCACCCCCGACGGGGAGCCGAAGAGCGACTGGGGCCGCGCCGAGGACAAGGCGATGATGGTGTTCCTCAACGGCGACGGCATCCCCGAGCCGGGACGGCGCGGCGAGCCGGTCTACGACGACTCGTTCGTGATCGCCTTCAACGCCTCCGAGCACACGCTGCCGTTCACCATCCCGGACGAGGTGTACGGCGAGGGCTGGATGGTGACCCTGGACACGCACGACGACGCCGCCGGCAGCGTGTCGTTCTTCGACGACGCCATGCCGATGCTGCCGGGGCTGCAGTTCCAGGTGACGGACCGCTCCGTGGTGGTGCTGCGGCGGCCGCGCCGCACCGAGCCCGCGGCCCCCGCCACCCCGGCGGAGCCGGCCCCCCGCGCCCGCCCCGCCCGTTGAGCGGGGGGTGGCGGGTAGGACGGGGTTTGTAGGCTCGGCCCATGTCGAGGATGCACTGGAGCCCCGCCGAGATGCCCTCGCTGGCCGGGACGACCGCCGTCGTGACCGGCGCCAACTCCGGGATCGGCTACCACGCCGCCCTGGAGCTGGCCCGCAAGGGCGCGGCCGTGACGCTGGCCGTGCGCAGCCGCGAGCGGGGCGAGCAGGCCGCGGAGCGGATCCGCGGGTCGGCCGAGGCGGTCGACGTACGCGTGCGGCGGCTGGACCTCGCCTCGCTGGCCTCGGTGCGTGAGTTCGCGGCGTCCTGGGAGGGTCCGCTCGGGCTGCTGGTCAACAACGCCGGGGTGATGACGCCCCCTCGCTACCAGCAGACCGAGGACGGTTTCGAGCTCCAGCTCGGCACCAACCACCTCGGCCACTTCGCTCTCACCGGTCGGCTGCTGCCGGCCTTGCTGTCCGCCCCGGACTCGCGGGTCGTCACCGTGTCCTCGCTCGCGCACCGGCAGGGCCGGGCCGACGTGGTCGAGGGTCACCTGGCGGGGCGCTACAGCCCGTCGGTGTCCTACGGCAGCTCCAAGCTGGCCAACCTGCTGTTCGCCGCGGAGCTGCAGCGGCGTGCGGACCTGGCGGGGGTCTCGCTGACCTCGACCGCCGCGCACCCGGGCGTCTCGCACACCGGCCTGGTGACCAGCAAGCAGGGACTCGGGGCGCTGCCTGGGGTCTCGCTGCTCGCCCCCGTGCTGCTGCGGGCGCTGCTCCAGTCCTCGAAGGCCGGCGCGGTCCCGACGCTGTACGCCGCGACGGTGGCCGATCCCGGCTCCTACACCGGGCCGCAGGCGCTCCGGGAGACCCGGGGCCGGGTCGGGCCAGCCACGCTCGGCCCGCTGGCGCGCGACGAGCAGCTCGCGGCCAAGCTGTGGGCGGTGAGCGAGGACCTGACCGGGGTCCGCTACGCGTGGGACGCAGGAGAGGACTAGCGGGTTTCCCGGCGGTGCCTACAGTGACTGCCATGACCCAACCCACCAGTCTGGGTGCCCTTCGTGACACCGGGTACCGGTCGCGCTCGGTGAAGACCGAGATCCGCGAGAACCTGCTGTCTCGGCTCCGCTCCGGCGACACGGCCTTCCCCGGCATCGTCGGCTTCGACGACACGGTGCTGCCGCAGCTGGAGAGCGCGCTGCTGGCCGGCCACGACCTGGTCCTGCTCGGCGAGCGCGGCCAGGGCAAGACCCGGCTGATGCGCACGGTCGGAGCGCTGCTCGACGAGTGGACGCCGGTCGTCGCGGGCTGCGAGATCAACGACGACCCGCTGGCCCCGGTGTGCGCCCGCTGCCGCCGGCTGGCCGAGGAGGTCGGCGACGACCTCCCGGTGGCGTGGAAGCACCGCGACGACCGGTACGTCGAGAAGCTCGCCACCCCCGACACCAGCGTCGGGGACCTGGTCGGAGACGTCGACCCGGTCAAGGTGGCGGAGGGGCGCACCTTGGGCGACCCCGAGACGGTGCACTACGGCCTGCTGCCGCGGACCAACCGGGGCATCTTCGGCATCAACGAGCTGCCCGACCTGGCCGAGCGGATCCAGGTGGCCATGTTCAACGTGCTGGAGGAGCGCGACATCCAGGTCCGCGGCTACTCGCTGCGGCTGCCCGTCGACGTGCTGCTGGTCGCGAGCGCCAACCCCGAGGACTACACCAACCGCGGCCGGATCATCACCCCGCTCAAGGACCGCTTCGGCGCCGAGCTGCGCACCCACTACCCGCGTGAGGTGGCCGAGGAGGTCGCGCTGGTCCGGCAGGAGGCCCGGCTCGTCGCGGACGTCCCGGAGCACCTGCTCGAGGTCGTGGCACGGCTGACCCGTGGGCTGCGGGGCTCGCCCGCGGTCGACCAGCGCTCCGGCGTGAGCGCCCGGTTCGCCATCGCCGCGGTCGAGGGGGTGGCGGCCTCGGCGCTGCGCCGAGGGGCCCGGGTCGGTGAGGAGCTGGCCGTGGCCCGCGTCTGCGACGTCCCGACCGTCGTCCCGATGCTGCTCGGCAAGGTCGAGTTCGAGATGGGCGAGGAGGGCCGCGAGACCGAGGTGGTGCAGCACCTGCTGCGAGTGGCGGTCGCCGAGACGTTCCGGGACCGGCTGGTCGGTCTCGACCTGTCCGGGTTCACGAGCCTGTTCGCCGAAGGGGACACGGTGGAGACCGGCGAGCTGGTTCCCGCCGCCGACGTCCTGGACCAGGTCGGGACCGTGCCCGGTCTCTCGAAGGTGCTCGACGCCCTGGGCCACGGCGACGACGCCACCACCGGCGAGGTGGCGGCCGCGGTGGAGTTCGTCCTGGAGGGCCTGCACCTGACCCGTCGCATCGACAAGGACTCGGTCGCCGGCCGCACCGTCTACGGGGGCTGACCGGGTGAGCGAGCACGGCCGCTACCGGTACGGGCCCTGGACCGACGGGCCGGACCCGCTCGCGCCGCCGTACGACGTCCGGGGCGCGCTCGACGAGGTGGGCCGCGACGTGCTGGCGGGCGGCTCGCTGCGGGAGGCGCTCACGGACCTGCTGCGCCGCGGCTTCGACGGGAGCAGGGGCCTCGACGACCTCGCGGCCCGGGTGCGGCGGATGCGCAACGCGGCCCGGCGTCGCGGCGACCTGGGTGGGACGCTGGACCAGGTCCGAGCGGCGCTCGACCAGGCGCTGGCCCAGGAGCGCGACGCGCTCGCGGGCGAGTCCGACGACGACGCCAGGTGGGCCGAGATGGAGCTCGCGACGCTGCCCGACGACACCGCCGGCGCGGTGCGCGCGCTGGCGGGCTACGACTGGCACTCCGAGCAGGCCCGGGCGACCTACGACTCGATCCAGGAGATGCTGCGCCACGAGGTGCTCGACGCCCAGTTCGCGGGACTCAAGCAGGCGCTGGAGTCACCGGACCCCGCCGCCATGCAGGCGGTCAAGGACATGCTCGCCGACCTCAACGAGCTGCTGGCGGCGCACGCTCGCGGCGAGGACACCGAGGACCGGTTCCGGGACTTCATGGACAAGCACGGTGACCTGTTCCCGGAGGGGCCGGAGTCGGTCGACGAGCTCATCGACGCCCTCGCGCGGCGGCAGGCGGCGGCCGACCGGATGATGGCGTCACTCACCCCGGAGCAGCGTGAGCAGCTCGGCCAGCTGATGAGCGACGCGATGTCCGACCCGGACCTGGCCTCACAGCTGGCCCAGCTCTCCGACAACCTGCGGGCACTGCGCCCGGGGCTGGACCGGAGCCCGGTCCGCATGCGCGAAGGGGGCCAGCCGCTGGGCTACAGCGACGCTGTCGAGGCCGTCGCCGAGCTGGCCGACCTCGAGGCGCTGGAGCAGTCGCTGGCCCAGGAGCACCCCGGGGCCACCCTGGACGACGTCGACGTGGACGTGCTGGAGCGTCATCTCGGCGCCGCCGCGGCCGCCGACCTCCGCGCGCTGCGCGAGCTGGAGCGCGAGCTGGAGCGCCAGGGCCTGGTCACCCGCGGCGACGACGGCCTCAGGCTGACGCCCCGGGCCGTGCGTCGGCTGGGGGAGACCGCCCTCAAGCGGGTGTTCGCCCGGATGGACGCGGCGGGAGCCGGGGACCACGAGGACCGGCGGACGGGTTCGGCTGACGAGCTGGTGGGGACGACGCGGCCGTGGGTCTTCGGCGACGAGCTGCCGATCGACGCCGTCCGCACGGTCTCGAACGCCCTCCGCCGGGGTGCCGGGATCCCTGGGCGTCTGCTCGTGGAGGACTTCGAGGTCGTCGAGACCGAGCGGCGTACGACGGCCGCGGTCGCGGTGTGCGTCGACCTGTCGTTCTCGATGGTGATGGAGGGTCGCTGGGGCCCGATGAAGCAGACTGCCCTGGCGCTGGCCCACCTCGTGGAGACCCGCTTCCGGCAGGACGCACTGGAGATCATCGGCTTCGACCGCAGCGCCCACCGGATGACGCCCACCCAGCTCGCCGGTATCGAGCCGGAGTGGGTGCAGGGCACGAACCTCCAGCACGCGCTGCTGATCGCCGCCCGGCACCTGCGGCGGCACCCCGACGCGGAGCCGGTCGTCCTCGTCGTCACCGACGGTGAGCCGACGGCCCACATCGGTGCCGACGGCTACCCCGTCTTCAGCTGGCCGACGACGAGCGAGACGCTGCGGGCCACGGTCGGACAGGTCGACGAGCTGAGCCGCTACGGGGCCGCGATCAACTTCTTCATGCTCGGCGAGGACCCGGGGCTGGCTCGCTTCGTCGACGCGATGGCGCGGCGCGCCGGCGGCCGCGTCTTCACCCCGGACGTGTCGACGCTGGGGGAGTACGTCGTGGCGGACTACCTCCGAGCCCGCAAGGGCCACCGCTGACCCGGCGCGTGTGGCGGGCGTCAGGGTGCTGACCCGGCTCGTGTGGCGGGCGT
Source organism: uncultured Actinomycetota bacterium (assembly GCA_963781695.1). Lineage (GTDB taxonomy): Bacteria > Actinomycetota > Actinomycetes > Propionibacteriales > Nocardioidaceae > Nocardioides_B. The sequence continues at coordinate 21,236 of CAWAGE010000001.1, read as the reverse complement.
CAGGGTGCTGACCCGGCGCGTGTGGCGGACGTCAGGGCGGTGACCCGGCGCGTGTGGCGGGCGTCAGGGTGGTGACCCGGCGCGTGTGGCGGGCGTCAGGGTGGTGACCCGGCGCGTGTGGCGGGCGTCAGGGTGCTGACCCGGCGCGTGTGGCGGACGCTGACGCCGTACGACGTGCCAGCGACCGCCGGGCCCTGGTGATGCCTTCGTGGAGCCGGCGCTCGACATCGCGACTGGGCCCGAAGACATCAGCCCGCGTGACCGCCTCGACGTCCCACCCGAACCGGTCGGCGAGGTCGGCTCGTCGTCGACGGTCGCGGTCCGCGTCGCGTGCCGAGGTGTGGAAATCGGCGCCGTCGTACTCGCAGCCGTACGCGAGCTCGGGCACGGCGAGGTCGATGCGATAGACCTCGACCCCCTCGTGGACGATCCGGACCTGCGGCTCGGGACGCGGCAGCGTGGTCAGGTCGAGCCAACGCAGCCGCAGCAGCGACTCTCCCGGCGACTCGGCGCGGGCGTCTGCCAGCGGGGCGAGCGCGCGCAGCTGGACGACCCCGCGCATCCCTCTGAACCTCTCCACACCGGCCAGCAGGTCGTCGCGGCTGAACGTGCCGAGCCGCAGCAGCGAGTCGAGCCCGCCGATCGCGGTGTCGCGGTGCGTGAGGCGGCCGATGTCCCAGGCGGTGCGGAGCGGGGTGGTGACCGACAGGCCGTCGACCGCGACGACGTCGTCGGCGGACAGGGTGCGCTCGCCGCTCGCACAGAGCTCGTTCCGCAGCCGGCCGTGCCCGCGGGTCCGGAAGAACGTCGGGGTCGGGTCGCGCAGGTGGTCGCCCGGACGAAGTACGCCGGTCCAGAACCAGCAGGCGGTCCAGTCGGTGACGACCCCGTGCTCCGGCACCAGGAGCGTGAGCGCACGGGACCGCAGCAGCCGGGAGTCGGGGACCTGGGCCGCGACGTACACCCCCTTGATGAGGCGTCGGACGTACCCGTCGCGCTCCAGCGTGCGCAGCCGATACCGGGAGATGCCGACGCCGGCCGCGGCATCCAAGGTGAAGGGATGCCGCAGCGACAGTGCGAAGCGGTCGTCCAGCAGCGCGGTGGAAGGCTGGGGTCCACGGGGGGTCATGGCGACAGCGTGCCGTCGTCGGGGCTGCCTCCGCCCCTCGTTGTCCACAGGTCCGCCAGACGCGCCGGGTCAGCACCGCCACGGCCGCCAGACGCGCCGGGTCAGCACCGCCACGGCCGCCGGACGCGCCGGGTCAGCACCCTGACGGCCGCCGGACGCGCCGGGTCAGCACCGCCACGGCCGCCGGACGCGCCGGGTCAGCACCGCTCATGGCCGCCGGACGCGCCGGGTCAGCACCCTCACGGTCGCCGGACGCGCCGGGTCAGCGAGGGGGGACGGGACGCGGTGGCCGCCCCGGTCCGCGACCGGCGCGGGCAGGTGGTCGCCGCGGAGAACATCTCCACGCACACCAGCAGGGTCACCCGCGAGCGGGTCCGCCGTGAGGCTGGTCCCGCCGCTGCTGGCCGCGGTGCGGGAGAGAGCGACCTCTCGCGAAGCCGACCCGGCAACCGCCGGGCGTACTGCTCAGCCGGCCCGGTGGGCGGCCGGCACCACCTCGTCGCGACGCGGCGGCGGCGGTGGGGTGCCGTGGCCGAACGGCAGCCCGCCGAGGGCCTCGCGGCCGTGCGGGGTGAGCCAGCCCGACAGGTCCGGCCCCTTCGGCACCACCTGCGTCGGGTTGATGTCGGCATGCACGACGTAGTAGTGGCGCTTGATGTGGTCGAAGTCGACGGTGTCGCCGAACCCGGGCGTGGCGAACAGGTCTCGGGCGTAGCCCCACAGCGCGGGCATCTCGGACAGCTTGTTGCGGTTGCACTTGAAGTGGCCGTGGTAGACGGCGTCGAAGCGGACCAGCGTGGTGAACAGCCGTACGTCGGCCTCCGTGACGTGGTCGCCGACGAGGTAGCGCCGCTCGCCGAGCCGCTCCTCGAGCAGGTCCAGCGCCGTGAACAGCCGGTCGTAGGCCTGCTCGTAGGAAGCCTGGTTCCCGGCGAAGCCGCACCGGTAGACGCCGTTGTTCACCTCGTCGTAGACCCAGGCGTTGACCTCGTCGATCTCGTCCCGCCAGGCGGCGGGGTAGAGCTCGGGCGCTCCGTCGCGGTGGTGCTCGGACCACTCAAGCGACAGGTCGAGGGTCAGCTGGGCGAAGTCGTTGGTGACCACCGTGCCGCTGGGCACGTCGACCAGCGCGGGCACGGTGATCCCCTTGGGGTAGTCGGGGTCGCGGGCCAGGAACGCCTCCTGTAGCCGCTCGATGCCCAGCACCGGGTCGCGCGCGCCGGGGTCGAGGTCGAAGGTCCAGCTCCGCTGGTCGTGGGTCGGGCCGCACACCCCCATCGACAGCGCGTCCTCCAGCCCCAGCAGCCGACGCACGATGATCGCGCGGTTGGCCCACGGGCAGGCCCGGGCGACGACGAGGCGGTAGCGACCCGCCTCCACCGGCCAGCCGTCCCCACCGTCGGCTCGCACCCGGTCCTCGATGTAGTCGGTGTCGCGCTCGAAGTCGTCCTCGACGTAGGCGGCGTCGGCCATCGGTGCTCCTGTCATGCGGGCGGGGTCGGGCGGGGTCGGGTGGGGGGTGTCCGTGACCGGCGTCAGCGGCCGCGGAGCAGCTCCGCGAACGGGGTGGGGTCCTCGAACGGATCCGGCCGGGCACGGCGGGGGCGAAGCCGGACCGCGTCGGCCAGCTCGCCGGCGGCTCGCTCGACCCGCTCGGTCAGCTCCGTGCCGGCTCCGAGGTCCTCGCCGGCCGCGAAGACCGAGGTCGGCACCACGGCGGCGCGCAGGTAGGCGAACAGCGGTCGCAGCGCGTACTCCAGGGCCAGCGAGTGTCGGGCGGTTCCGCCGGTGGCGCCCAGCAGCACCGGTGTCCGGTCGAGTGCTCCGTCCTCGAGGACGTCGACGAAGGTCTTGAACAGCCCGCTGTAGGAGGCGCGGAACACGGGGGTGACCACGATGACCGCGTCGGCGTCGCGCACCGTCGCCAGCGCGCGGGCGAGGTCGCCGCTCGCGAAGCCGGTCAGCAGGGCGTCGGTCAGCGCGTGGGCGTGCTCGCGCAGCTCGATCACTGGAAGGTCGAGGACCTCGACCGGCTGCAGGGCCCGGGCGGTCGCGGCCGCCAGCTGGTCGGCGAGCAGTCGGGTCGACGACGGGGCCCGGAGCCCGGCTGTCACGACGGCGACGGTGGTCACGCGGGCACCGCCCGGCCGGGACCGACCGCGTCGGGCGCCGGGGGGCGCTGCGCCGCCTCGACCAGCGTGGCGTGGGTGGGGGCCGTCGGCACGTGGGCCGGCCTGAGCGCCGCGAACTCCTTGCGCAGCACCGGCGCCACCTCCTCGCCGAGGAGGTCGAGCTGCTCCAGGACGGTCTTGAGCGGCAGGCCGGCGTGGTCCATCAGGAACAGCTGGCGCTGGTAGTCCCCGACGTACTCACGGAAGCCGAGGGTGCGCTCGATCACCTGCTGCGGGCTGCCCACGGTCAGCGGGGTCTGGGCCATGAAGTCCTCGAGCGAGGGACCGTGGCCGTAGACCGGGGCGCTGTCGAAGTACGGCCTGAACTCGGCCACCGCGGCCTGGCTGCTGCGCCGCATGAAGACCTGGCCCCCGAGGCCGACGACGGCCTGGTCCGCGGCGCCGTGACCGTAGTGCTCGAAGCGACGGCGGTAGAGGCCGACCATCTGCCGGGTGTGCGAGGCCGGCCAGAAGATGTGGTTGGCGAAGAACCCGTCGCCGTAGTAGGCCGCCTGCTCGGCGATCTCGGGGGAGCGGATCGAGCCGTGCCAGACGAACGGCGGCACGGAGTCGAGCGGGCGCGGCGTCGCGGTGAACCCCTGCAGCGGGGTTCGGAACCGGCCCTCCCAGGTGACGACGTCCTCGCGCCAGAGCCGGTGCAGCAGGTGGTAGTTCTCGATGGCCAGCGCGATGCCGTCGCGGATGTCCTTGCCGAACCAGGGGTAGACCGGGCCGGTGTTCCCGCGGCCCAGCATCAGGTCGACGCGGCCGTCGGCGAGGTGCTGCAGCGTCGCGTAGTCCTCCGCGATCCGGACCGGGTCGGTCGTCGTGATCAGCGTGGTCGCGGTCGACAGCAGCAGCCGGGAGGTCCGGGCCGCGACGAAGGCCAGCGTCGTGGTCGGGGCCGACGGCACGAACGGCGGGTTGTGGTGCTCGCCGGTGGCGAAGACGTCGAGCCCGACCTCCTCCGCCTTGGCGGCGATGGCCACCGTCGCCTTGATGCGCTCGTGCTCGGTGGGAGTCCGGCCCGTGGTGGGGTCGGGCGTGACGTCGCCGACGGTGAAGATGCCGAGCTGCATGGAGGGACCCCAATCTGGTTTCGAGTTCAACCATAGGGTCCAACATCGGTCGGGCGCGCCGGTATTCCGGCGCTGCGGCCTACTCCGGCTCGTTGCGGGCGGGGCCCCCCACCCGGAACGGGGTCCGCACCCCGTCGTAGGCCAGATGGGTGACCAGGCCGTCCCGCGCATGGTCGAGGTTGTGGCAGTGGTCCATCCAGATGCCCGGGTTGTCGGCGACGAAGGCGACGTCGAACCTCTCCCCGTCCCGGACGTTCAGCGAGTCGAACCACCACGGGCTGCCGGTCGCGGCACGGCCGTCGCGCGCGAGCACGACCGCGTGGTGGCCGTGCAGGTGCATCGGGTGCACGTCGCCGCTGTGGTTCTCGATACGCAGGCGCACCACGTCACCCTCGCGGACCAGGAACATCGGCAGGTCCGGATGGAGCCGGCCGTTCACGCTCCACCAGAGCCCGGGGCGGCCCCGGACGAAGCCCGGTCGCCGACCGATGGCGTAGCGGAACGACCGGTCCGCCCGGCTCGGGTCGAAGCCGAGCGGAGCCGGGGAGCCGTAGCCGAGCAGGTCCAGCTCCCGGTCCGGCTCAGGCACCTCGGGCACCCGGACGCCGGCGGGACCCGCCACGACGGCGGTGGCGGCGCCGACCTGGACCCTGGCCGCCGACCCGTCGCGGGGGGTGGTCAGCTCCAGGTCCAGGCGGCCGCCTGCGGTCAGCGTCAGGTAGCGAGCCCGTACCGGCGTGGGTCGGTGCACGGCGGTGGCGTCGACGGCGAGCAGCCGATAGGGCGAACCCGCCCACACGCGGACCGGCCCGTTGTCGGTGTTGACCACCCGGACCCGGACCCGCGTGCCGGCGGCGGCCGACACCGGCAGGGTGCCCTCGTGACCGTTGAGGGTCGCGACCCCGGCGTAGGTGTGGGCCAGCGCGGTCACGTCGGGCACGGCCGGGTCCGGCCGTCGCGGCCTGATCACGAGGCCGCCGAACAGGCCCCCGGCGACCTGCGCGTGGGAGACCTGGTGGGAGTGGTACCAGTAGCTGCCGGCCTGGTCGGCGACGAACCGGTACCGGTGCCGCCCGCCGGGGCCGACCGCGTCCTGGGTGACCCCGGCCACCCCGTCCTCGGCGTTCGGGACGTCGAGTCCGTGCCAGTGGAGGCTGACCCCGTCGGGCACGTCGGCGTTGCGCAGCCGCACCTCCACCAGGTCGCCCTCGGCGACCTCGATCAACGGTCCCGGCGAGCGTCCGTTGAGCGTGTAGCCGTCGAGGCGGCGACCGGAGCCGAGCGTGACCTGCTCGCGCCGCGCGACCAGGTCGACCACCCGGTCGGCGGGACGGTCGGTGGCGACCGTGAGGTCCGCCACCGACCGTCCGGTGGCGTGCTCGCCCGCGTGCGCCCCCGCGTGCGACCCGGCGCGCGACCCGGCGTGCGACCCGTCCGCGACGGGACCCGGGCCGCCGCCGAGATCGAGGTCGCCCAGCTCGGCGACCGAGTACGTCGACGGCACCCGGCTCTGCTGCCAGAGCACGCCGATCGGGCCCACCACGGCCAGCGTGGCTATGAGCGCCAGCACCAGCCGCAGCCGGCCGGTGCCCGCTGTCCCCAGCACGGACCGTCGGCCTCGTCCGATCTCAGGCGTGCGAGGTCTCGCTGGGGACCGTCCGCTGCGCCGGCGCCTTGTCCCGGGCGCGGGCGCCCGCGGTGGCGGCGAGCCCGAACAGCAGCAGCGCGTTGGCGCCGTGCAGGATCCCGAGACCCGGGATGCTGTGCGCGAACAGGCCGAGGGCGACCTGCGCCGCCACCGCGACCAGCACGATCCCCGCCCAGGCGACCCCGCCGGGGACCTTCGCGAAGAAGGACACGATGAGCAGCACCAGTGCGATCAGCGGGATGACCATCATCCCGTTCATCCCGTGCAGGATGAAGCCGCCCAGGCCGGTGAAGGTGGTCTGGTCGCTCTCCATGGCGGCCTTGTTCAGCGTGCCGCCGTCGTCGACCCACCTGCCGAGGCCGAACAGGCCGTAGGCCACCGCGGAGGCCTGGACGACCACCTCGATCGCCACGAGGAAGGCGAGGACCCGGTAGAGGTTTCTCATGGCTGTCCCTTCGATGTGGACCGGCGTCCGTCCTCGCGACGGGCGCTGCTCGCGCGGTCCGTGACGGCCCGGGCGCTGAGGTCCAGCATCGCCACCCGGCCGGCGGTTGTCCTGACCCGTTCGGGCTGGCCCAGCGGGGCGGTTCCTGTCACCTTTGCGAGGGTCCTCCCGCGTGTCGGTCTCGGTCAACGGCGTGTCACCAGCAGCGCCTGTGCCGTGCGGGCCACCGGACCGGCCCGGTCGTGGACCAGCGCAGTCGCGGTGCCCAGCCTGCCCGGTCCCAGCGCGGTCTCAGCCTCCAGCAGCAGCCACTCGCCGACCGGCCGGCGCAGCAGATGGACGCTGAGCTCGGTGTTGACGAAGGTCCAGCCCGACGGGTCGAGGGCGGCAGAGACGCCGGAGGCGGAGTCCACGCACGCCATCAGCCGTTGGACCGGGCTCATCGGCTCTCCCGCCACGAGCTCCACCCGAGGACGCATCCACACCGTCCCCGGGCCGGGCTCGGAGACCGCTCCGGACAGCCAGCGCCACTCGACCGCGTCGAGGTAGCCGGTGTGCCAGTCGGCGGGGAGGGCCCGGGGCTCGCCGTCGGGTCCCGGCTCCGGTGTGGGGCTCGGGCAGGAGTCGGCGTCCGGGCCGGTGTCGGGGAACAGCCAGACGTTCGCGCGTGCGCACGGTCGGCCCCGGGACTCCTCGACCAGGACGGCCTCGACCAGCCGCACCGACCGGCCGGGGCGTACCACCGACGTCCGCACCAGCAGCGGCCCGAGCGGCACCGGTCCCAGCAGGTCGAGGGTGAACCGGCCGACCAGGGCGTCCCGCGCCTCGGGCAGCGACTCGACGGCGCGGACCAGCAGCGCCGCCGGTGGCCCGCCGTGCTGGCTGTGGGGGCTCCAGGGGCCGGCGGTGGTGGGGGAGGGCAGGTACCGGCCGGGGCCGTCGGGAGCGTAGAAGGGCTGCACCGGACCCATCCTGGCGGACCCCGCGAGCGCCCGCGCACGACGGCGCCGGACTCGATTTCTCGAACCGTCCGGGCCGTGTGTATCCTTCCTTGGCGTTTGCCCCTTTAGCTCAGTCGGCAGAGCGTCTCCATGGTAAGGAGAAGGTCTACGGTTCGATTCCGTAAAGGGGCTCTGGGTGGGTGTCTGTGTCCGCCGCGACCACGGTCGTGTCGGACGCGGACTGTGCCCGGGCGGCGGGGTAGCTCAGGTGGTTAGAGCACACGGCTCATAATCGTGGTGTCGCGGGTTCGAGTCCCGCCCCCGCTACTCACCAGCACGAGACTCCCGGGTGCGGGAGTGGAACACTAGTCAGCGTCGCCCAGCCGGGGGACGAGACCGGCAGCAGTCGAAAGCAGAGGCAGTTCCGTGGCCAGCAAGAGCTCAGATGTTCGTCCCAAGATCACCTTGGCCTGCGTGGAGTGCAAGAACCGCAACTACATCACCAAGAAGAACCGGCGCAACGACCCGGACCGCATGGAGATGAAGAAGTTCTGCCCGTTCTGCCGCACGCACACCGCGCACCGCGAGACCCGCTGACCCGCGCCCCGCGACGTCGCGCGCAGCCCTCGCGCCACGGCCCCGGTCCCACCGGGGCCGTTGCTCGTTCCCGGGCCCGGTAGATTGCCGTCCATGGCAGTCGACGCGTCCCTGGCGGGCCGGACCTTCCCGCCGACCTCCCCCTACACGGTCTCGGGTGAGCGGATCCTCGAGTTCGCCCGGGCGACCGGGTCAGCCCACGTCGAGGGCGGTGCCGCACCGGCGACCTTCCCGATCGTGGTGGCGTTCGGCGCGATGACGGCCCTCATGGAGGACCCCGAGGTCGGCATCTCGCTGCACCGGGTCGTCCACGGCGAGCAGCGCTTCAGCTACACCCGGCCGGTGGTCGCCGGCGACGTCCTGACCGCGACCCTGACCGTCGACACCCTGCGGCAGATCGGCGGCGCCGACATCATCGGCACCCGCAGCGAGATCGCCGACGCCGACGGCAGACCGGTGTGCACCGCGTTCGCCACGCTGGTGCACCGGGGGGAGGGGCAGTGAGCGAGTGGACGACCGGTCAGCAGCTGGCCGAGCAGACCTACACCGTCACCCGCGCCGACCTGGTCCGCTACACCGGTGCCAGCGGCGACCGCAACCCGATCCACTGGTCGGAACGGGTGGCGAGGTCGGTCGGGCTGCCGGGCGTGATCGCCCACGGCATGTACACCATGGCGCTGGCGGCCCGGGCGCTGGACACCTGGGCCGGTGAGCCGGGCCGGGTCCGCGAGCTCGGCTGCAAGTTCACCAAGCCCGTCGTCGTGCCCGACGACGACCGGGGCGTCGACATCGTGGTCCGTGGCACCGTCGGCACCGTGTCCGCCGACGGGGTGCAGGTCACCCTCGAGGTGACGTGCGACGGGGTGAAGGTGCTCGGGTCCCCCCGGGCGGTGCTCGGTGCCTGACCTGGCCGACCTCACCACCCTGCGGCTCGGCGGTCCCGCCCGGGAGGTGGTCCGCGCCACCACCGAGCAGCAGCTGCGCGAGAGCGTGCGCGACGCCGACCGGGCGGGCACCCCGCTGCTGGTGCTGGCGGGCGGCAGCAACGTGGTGGTCGGCGACGACGGCTTCGACGGGACCGTCGTGCAGGTGGCCACCGAGGGTGTGGACCCCGACCCGGACCTGTGCGGCGGGGCACTGGTGCGGGTCGCTGCGGGCGAGTCCTGGGACGCGCTCGTCGCCCGCGCGGTGGCGAGCGGCTGGGTGGGCGTCGAGGCGCTCTCGGGCATCCCCGGCAGCGTCGGTGCCACCCCGATCCAGAACGTCGGGGCCTACGGCCAGGAGGTGGCCGACACCATCGCCGCGGTCCGCTGCTGGGACCGCCGCGACGGCACGCAGCGGACCTTCGCCGCCGCCGACTGCGGCTTCGGCTACCGGACCAGCCGCTTCAAGCAGGACCCGGAGCGGCACCTGGTCCTCGAGGTCACCTTCCAGTTCCGCCGGGGCGACCTGTCCGAGCCGGTCCGCTACGCCGAGCTGGCGCGGTCCCTGGGGGTCGAGGTCGGTGCCCGGGTGCCGATGACGCGGGTGCGGGCAGCGGTGCTGCGACTGCGGGCCGCCAAGGGGATGGTGCTCGACGTCGAGGACCACGACACCTGGAGCGCCGGCTCCTTCTTCACCAACCCGGTGCTCGATGCGGCGGCCGCCGCCCGGCTCCCCGACGACGCGCCACGGTGGGCGCAGCCGGACGGGACGGTCAAGGCCAGCGCCGCCTGGCTCATCGAGCACGCGGGCTTCCGTCGCGGTCACGCGGTCGGCGGCGTCGCCCTCTCCGGCAAGCACACCCTCGCGCTCACCAACCGGGGCCGGGGCTCCACCGAGGACCTGCTGGCGCTGGCCGCCGAGGTCCGGGACGGGGTCCAGGACCGGTTCGGCGTCCGGCTGGTCAACGAGCCGGTCCTGGTCGGGTGCGAGATCCCTGGGCGCGGCCGGCGTGCGGCCGCGGCGGCTCAGCCGACGTAGACCATCGAGCCCAGGCCGAGGGCGCCGAACAGCAGCAGTGCCGCGACGAGACCCGCCACCGCCACGGCCAGCAGCACCGAGCCGACCACCCCCATCACGTAGCCGGCCTGCGCCGTACCCCGGCCGCCCAGGCGGCCGCCCGAGGCGTCGATCTCGCGCATCGCTCGCCGTCCGATGACGAGCGCGAACGGCGCCAGCACCCCGCACGCGGCCAGCCCGAGGACCCCGAGGACCAGGGCGGTCGTGGCCTGCGGGTGCTCGGGGGCGTAGGGCGGTCGCCAGCCTGGGGCTCCCTGCCGACCCGGGGGTGGCGACTGCTCCTCGTGGTCGCTCACGGGCCCGTGGTGCTTCCGGCGAACAACCCGAACAGCACCACGGCGGCGACCACCAGCAGCACCAGCAGCACCGTGCCCACGATGCCGAGGATGAGGCCGGCCTGCGCCATGCCCCGGCCGCCGAGGGCGCCCTGGGAGGCGTCGATGTCACGCATGGCCCGGCGCCCGAGGACCAGCGCGACCGGCGAGCCGAGCAGCCCGACGCCGTACCCGCAGGCCAGGACGAGGGACACGATGCCGACGACCATCGCCGCCACCGCACCGCTGTGGTTCGGTGGCGGGACCGGGTAGCCCGGCTGGCCGTAGGGGGAGGGGTACGTGGGCCCGTAGCCGGGCGGGTCCTGCTGCCGGCCGCCGGCCCACCGGTCGTCCGGCGGCGGTGCGGGGTAGGGGAGGCCCGGGGGCCCAGGCTCGTCGGCGCGTCGGTCGGGGTCCACCGGCTCGGTGCCGTCCCCCGGGGTGCTGTCCATGGCGGCAACCCTAGGGCGTCACGGCGCGCGACGGGCGCCCTGCGGCGTGGCGACTCGCCCGCGCGCCGGACCGGACGCCAGCCAGGCGTCGACGTCGGCCAGCGCCGCCGAACGGACGTCGTCGGGGGCCCGGGACGCCCGCAGCGACATCCGGGCCAGCTCGGCCAGCGTCCGGTCGTCGAGCCGGTGCGCTCGGCGGACGGCCCCGTACTGGGCGGACAGCCGCGACCCGAACAGCAGCGGGTCGTCGGCCCCGAGCGCCACGGTGGCTCCCGCGGCCAGCAGCACCGGCACCGGCACCGCTGCCAGGTCCGGGTAGACGCCCAGCGCGACGTTGGAGGTGGGGCAGACCTCGAGCGCGGTCCCGCGCTGGACCAGCCGGTCCAGCAGGGCCGGGTCCTCCGCCACTCGGACGCCGTGTCCCAACCGGTCCGCGTGCAGCACGTCGAGGGCGGTGCGCACGCTCTCCGGTCCCAGCAGCTCTCCGGCGTGCGGCGCCAGCAGCAGCCCGGCCCGTTCCGCGATCGCGAAGGCGGCGGCGAAGTCGGTCGTGGTGCCGCGTCGCTCGTCGTTGGAGAGCCCGAACCCGACCACTCCCCTGCCGGCGTACTGCGCGGCCAGCCGCGCCAGCGTGCGGGCGTCCAGCGGGTGCCGCGTGCGGTTGGCCGCCACCACGAGGCCGATGGAGAGCCCGGTGGCCGCTGCGGCCTGCGCCACGGCGTCGAGCACCAGCTCGGTGAAGGCGGTGACGCCCCCGAACCGGGCGGCGTACCCGCTGGGGTCCACCTGGATCTCCAGCCAGCGCCCGCCGTCGGCCCGGTCGTCCTCGGCGGCCTCGCGCACCAGTCGGCGGACGTCGTCCGCGGTCCGTAGGACCGAGCGGGCGACGTCGTAGAGCCGCTGGAACCGGAACCAGCCCTTCTCGTCGGCCACCGACAGCTGGGGCGGCCACCGCTCGACCAGCGACTCGGGCAGCGGGATGCGGTCGCGAGCAGCGAGCTCCACCAGCGTGGTGTGCCGCATCGACCCGGTGAAGTGCAGGTGCAGGTGCGCCTTCGGGAGCCCCCGGAGGTCGCGTGCCCCGACGCCGGTCCCGTCCTGCGCCCCGCCCGGTTCCGGCTCGGGGTGGGGCGCGCCCGGAGCGCTCAGCCGAACAGCTTCTGGAGTCGGGTGATGCCCTCGACGAGGTCGTCGTCCCCGAGCGCGTAGGAGAAGCGCAGGTAGCCCGGCGAGCCGAACGCCTCACCGGGCACCGCGGCGACCTCGACCTGCTCCAGGATCAGCTCCGCGAGCTCGGTGGAGGTGCGCGGGGTGACGCCCGCGACCTCCCGGCCCAACAGACCTCGGACCTGCGGGTAGACGTAGAACGCCCCCTTCGGCTCGGGGCAGACGACGCCGTCGATCTCGTTGAGCATCGAGACGATCGTGCGCCGGCGGCGGTCGAAGGCCGCGGTCATCTCCGCGACCGCCGACAGGTCTCCCGACACCGCGGCGATGGCCGCGCGCTGGGCGACGTTCGACACGTTGGAGGTGGCGTGCGACTGCAGGTTGGTGGCCGCCTTCACGACGTCCTTGGGGCCGAGGAGCCAGCCGACCCGCCAGCCGGTCATCGCGTAGGTCTTCGCCACCCCGTTGACCACGATGCAGCGGTCGGCCACCTCGGGCACCGCGACGGGGAGGGAGACCGCCTCCGCGCCGTCGTAGACCAGGTGCTCGTAGATCTCGTCGGTCAGCACCCACAGCTCGTTCTCGACGAGCCACCGGCCGATCGCCTCCACCTCCTGGCGGCTGTAGACGGCGCCGGTCGGGTTGGAGGGCGAGTTGAAGACCAGCACCTTGGTGCGCTCGGTGCGAGCCGCCGCCAGCTGCTCGGGGGTGACCTTGTAGTCCTGCGTCTCGTCGGCCAGCACCTCGACGGGGACCCCGCCGGCGAGCCGGACGGCCTCCGGGTAGGTGGTCCAGTAAGGGGCGGGCAGCAGCACCTCGTCGCCCGGGTCGAGGATCGTCGCGAAGGCCTCGTAGATCGCCTGCTTCCCACCGTTGGTCACCAGCACCTGGGCGGGCTCGACCTCGTAGCCGGTGTCGCGGCGGGTCTTCTCGACGATGGCCGCCTTCAGCTCCGGCAGCCCGCCCGCGGGGGTGTAGCGGTGGTTGCGCGGCTCGTGGCAGGCCGCTGCCGCGGCGGCCACGATGTAGTCCGGCGTCGGGAAGTCCGGCTCGCCCGCGCCGAACCCGATGACCGGTCGACCGGCCGCCTTGAGCGCCTTGGCCTTCGCGTCCACCGCCAGCGTCGCCGACTCGGCGATGCCGCCGACCCGAGCGGAGATGCGGCGACCGGTGCTGGGCTGGTGCGAGGCGGAGGCGTCACTCATGCCCCCTATGCTCGCACTCCGTCGGTCGGCCGCCCACCCGGGCCCGGCGCTCGGTTCGACTTCGCCGCGGCCGCCCACGTACACTCATCCGTTGGTGGGTCTCCACGCTGGTTGTCATGCCCTCGACGGGGCGCTCCGGGACGTCGTCAGTCGTCGCCGGTGGGAGAGGCAGCGGGAGAGGACCATCGGAGGGCACTAGCTCAACTGGCAGAGCATCGGTCTCCAAAACCGAAGGTTGGGGGTTCAAGTCCCTCGTGCCCTGCTCGACCCGGACCGACGAAGGACCGCCTCGCACCGCCCCGGTCCGGGGAGGTCGGGCGCTGGACCGGCGCACACCGCAGGCGACCGCACGGCACCACCAACCGCACCACCGACCGCACGGCACCACACACACCAGGCAGGACCGGAAGAGGAGGAACCGTGACCCAGAGCCGCCCCGTGCCCTCGACCTCGCCGTCGGGTGACAAGCGGACCAGTCCGGCGACCTTCTACCGCCAGGTCGTCGCCGAGCTGCGCAAGGTCGTCTGGCCGACCCAGCAGCAGCTGATCACCTACTTCCTGGTGGTGATGGTCTTCGTGCTGGTGCTGATGACGCTCGTCTCCGTGCTCGACCTGGCCTTCGGCAAGGCGGTCTTCGCGATCTTCGGCTAGCCGCCGACGACGCCGTCCGCACCGTCCCCGTGACGGGACCGACCCGCTCGAACCGACAAGATGAAGGTGACCCAGTAACCGTGTCGCAGCAGTACGACGAAGAGCTCCAGGGCGCCACCTCGACCGATGCCGAGCAGCAGTCGCTCGTCGACCCCGGTACCGACGTGGACGCCGGCCTGCCCGACGCGCTGCCCGAGGTGGGTGCCGACGACGATGCGACGGCGACCGGGGGCAGCCCCGCCGGTGACGCCGACGCCGACGCCGAGGGCTCCGGCGAGGCCGCTGCGGACGAGCCGCTGACGGCTGACGCCGAGGACGACCTCGACGCCGCGCCGGCCGACCCGCTCGAGGAGTTCCGTGCGGCGCTGCGCGAGAAGGTGGGCGACTGGTACGTCGTGCACACGTACTCGGGCATGGAGAACCGGGTGAAGGCGAACCTGGAGAACCGGATCACCTCCTTGAACATGGAGGACTACATCCACGAGGTGATCGTCCCGACCGAGGAGGTCGCGGAGATCAAGAACGGCCAGCGCAAGCTGGTTCGCCGCACGGTGCTTCCCGGCTACGTGCTGGTCCGTCTCGACCTCACCGACGAGTCCTGGGCCGCGGTGCGTCACACCCCGTCGGTCACCGGGTTCGTCGGGCACAGCCACCAGCCGGTCCCGCTGAGCCTGGAGGAGGTCGAGAACATGCTCGCCCCCTCCGTCATCGCCGAGGCGGCCGCGGCGGCCCCCGAGCAGCGGGGCGTCCCCGCGCCGCGCAAGAAGGTCGAGGTCGCCGACTTCGACGTGTCCGACTCGGTGATGGTCGTGGACGGCCCGTTCGCCACGCTGCACGCCACGATCACCGAGATCAACGCGGAGTCGCAGAGGGTCAAGGCCCTCGTCGAGATCTTCGGCCGGGAGACCCCGGTCGAGCTGAGCTTCAGCCAGATCCAGAAGGTCTGAGCCCGGCACCCGAGCAGCACCCGACCAGCACCGTCAGCTCCAACACGTAAGGACCCGGAAACCACATGCCTCCCAAGAAGAAGATCGCTGCCCTGGTCAAGGTGCAGCTGAACGCCGGGGCGGCGACGCCTGCGCCGCCGGTGGGTACCGCGCTCGGTCCCCACGGCGTGAACATCATGGAGTTCTGCAAGGCCTACAACGCCCAGACCGAGGCGATGCGCGGGACCGTCATCCCCGTCGAGATCACGGTCTACGAGGACCGCTCGTTCACGTTCATCACCAAGACCCCGCCCGCCGCGGAGATGATCAAGAAGGCCGCCGGCCTGCAGAAGGGCTCCGGCGTCCCGCACAAGGAGAAGGTCGGCAAGCTGACCAAGGACCAGGTGCGTGAGATCGCGACGACCAAGATGCCGGACCTCAACGCCAACGACCTCGACGCGGCCATGAAGATCGTGGAGGGCACCGCGCGCTCCATGGGCATCACCACCGACTGACCGCTCCACCTCGCAGCACCGGGTGGTCGGGACCTGCAAAACGGGCTCAGGACGCAGGTCGGGACCACCGCGACACCCACGTGGCAGGGCAGCTGAGCGCCCGCACCACACTCTGGACGAGACGAAGGAACCAGACATGCAGCGCAGCAAGACCTACCGGTCGACCGTCGAGACGATCGACCAGGACAACCTCTACTCCCCGCTCGACGCGATCAAGCTCGCCAAGACCACCAGCAAGAAGAAGTTCGACGAGACCCTCGACGTCGCGATGCGCCTGGGGGTCGACCCCCGCAAGGCCGACCAGATGGTCCGCGGCACCGTCAACCTTCCCCACGGCACCGGCAAGACCGCCCGGGTCCTGGTCTTCGCCAACGCGGAGAAGGCGGACGCGGCCCGCGAGGCCGGCGCCGACCACGTCGGCGGCGACGAGCTCATCGAGCGGGTCAGCGGCGGCTGGCTCGACTTCGACGCCGTGGTCGCGACCCCGGACATGATGGGCAAGGTGGGCCGGCTGGGCCGGGTGCTCGGTCCCCGCGGCCTGATGCCGAACCCGAAGACCGGCACCGTCACCCCCGACGTCGCCAAGGCGGTCTCGGACATCAAGGGCGGCAAGATCGAGTTCCGGGTCGACCGGCACGCGAACCTGCACTTCATCATCGGCAAGGCCTCGTTCTCCGAGACCCAGCTCGCCGAGAACTACGGCGCTGCCCTCGAGGAGGTGCTGCGGCTCAAGCCCGCCAGCTCCAAGGGCCGGTACCTGAAGAAGGTCACGGTCTCCACCACGATGGGCCCCGGCATCCAGGTCGACCCCAACAAGACGCGCAACGTCGCGGAGCTCGACGAGGCCTGAGCCCCCACGACGCCCGCCCGGTGCCCGGACAGCCTCGCTGTCCGGGCACCGCTGCGTTCGGCGTCCCGTGGACGATTTGGCGCGGCGAGACCCGGTCCCGTATCGTCTGGCTCGAAACCAGAGACCGCCGGTCACCGGCAGCGCGCCTTCGGGCGCGATGCCGGTCGAAGGTTCCGCACAGCGGACGTCCTGCGCAGGTGACACCGAGTCGAACACGGCCTGGCTCCAGGCCCTGTCCAGCCCCGTGCCGTCTGCGCCGGGGCTTTCGTCGTCTGCGGCCCCTCCGCGCCGCACCACGGCACGGCCCGACGACTGCTGGGGCTCACGTTCGGCCAGGAAGCTGACCGACGACCGATCCGGAAGGAGACCCATGGCGCGGCCAGACAAGGCAGCCGACGTCGCAGGGCTCGTGGACTCGTTCCAGGAGTCCGCTGGCGCCGTGCTGACCGAGTACCGCGGGCTCACCGTCAAGCAGCTGCAGTCCCTGCGGCGTGCGCTCGGTGAGAACGCCAACTACGCCGTGGTCAAGAACACGCTGACCCAGATCGCCGCGACCGAGGCGGGCATCGAGGGCTTCGACGCCCTGCTCACCGGTCCGACCGCCATCGCCTTCATCAACGGCGACGTGGTCGAGGCGGCCAAGGGTCTGCGTGACTTTGCCAAGGCCAACCCCGCCCTCGTCATCAAGGGCGGTGTCCTCGACGGCAAGCCGCTCGACGCGGCGGAGATCGCCAAGATCGCCGACCTCGAGTCCCGCGAGGTCCTCCTCGCCAAGCTCGCGGGCGGCATGCTGGCCTCGCTCAGCCAGGCCGTCTACCTGCTCAACGCGCCGCTGGCGCAGGCTGCCCGGCTCGCCGGCGCCCTGCAGGCCAAGGCCGAGGAGGACCCCTCGGTCCTCCGAGGCGGAGCCGGCACCCCGGCCCCGGCCGACAGCCCGGCCGACGACCGGGCCGACGTCTCCGCGGAGGCCTCGACCGAGGCGTCGCAGGCGCCGGAGGAGGCTGCTGCGGACCAGAACCCGCAGGAGTCCGGCGCGCAGACCAGCGAGGCCGACGCCGGCGCCTGAGCGCCGACCCGTCCTCACCCGACACCGACCCGCACGACCGTCCGGGTCCAGCAACTGGAAGGAACCGCCACCATGGCGAAGCTCACCACCGACGAGCTGCTCGACGCGTTCAAGGAGATGACCCTCCTCGAGCTGAGCGAGTTCGTGAAGCAGTTCGAAGAGACCTTCGGCGTCACCGCGGCCGCTCCGGTCGCCGTCGCCGCCCCCGGTGCCGCGGGCGGCGGCGAGGCCGCCGAGGAGGTCGTCGAGCAGGACGAGTTCGACGTCGTCCTCGAGGCCGCCGGCGAGAAGAAGATCAACGTCATCAAGGAGGTGCGCGCGCTCACCAGCCTGGGCCTGAAGGAGGCCAAGGAGCTGGTCGAGGCCGCGCCGAAGGCCGTCCTGGAGAAGGTCACCAAGGAGGCCGCCGAGAAGGCCGCGGCGACGCTCGAGGGCGCCGGCGCCAAGGTCAGCGTCAAGTGACCTCGCGCTGACACCACGCCGGCTCCGGGATGCCCCGGGCACCGGCCCGGCCGGTCGCGCGAACGGCCACCACGGCGGCTCGTCCCCTCAGGGGACGGGCCGCCGTTCGGCGTCCGGGGCCCTGGCCGACCGGGCGGCTGACCGGTGGCCCGGGCCACCGGACCCTGGTCCGAGCGGGTGGTTCCCCCGGCGGTGCTTGACTCCCACCTGCGATCGGTCCATGCTTTCGGTGTTCCGCGAGGCGCTTCTTCCCGGACCTCTCGTCCCTGTGACGATCGAGGAGGGGTGGGGCAGACTTGACCGGTTGTATTTACCTACGCCCGCGGCTAGCATGGGCCACCGCGTCCGCCCTCAAATGCGTCCAGCCTGCCCGGTCGGCTGGTCTGTGGTTGGTCGATGCCGGCATCGAGTCCGCGAGCCCTTGGAAGGACCCCTCTTGGCCGCCTCGCGCAGCACCAGCAAGAACCCCAGCACGGACAACCCTCTCGCACCCCGCCGGATCTCGTTCGCGAAGATCTCAGAGCCCCTCGAGGTGCCCAAGCTCCTCGACCTCCAGACGAAGAGCTTCGACTGGCTGATCGGCAACGACGCCTGGCAGGCCGACGTGCAGCAGCGTGTCGACCACGGTGAGGACGTCTCGCGCAAGTCCGGACTGGAGGAGATCTTCAAGGAGATCTCGCCGATCGAGGACTTCAGCGGGACGATGTCGCTCTCGTTCGAGAACCCGGTGTTCTACGACCCCAAGAACACCGTCGACGAGTGCAAGGAGAAGGACTTCACCTACTCCGCCCCGCTCTACGTCTCCGCCGAGTTCACCAACAACGAGACCGGCGAGATCAAGGGCCAGACGGTCTTCATGGGCGACTTCCCGCTGATGACCGACAAGGGCACGTTCGTGATCAACGGCACCGAGCGTGTCGTGGTCAGCCAGCTCGTCCGCTCGCCCGGCGTCTACTTCGAGCGGACCGCGGACAAGACCTCCGACAAGGACATCTACACCGCCAAGGTGATCCCCTCGCGCGGTGCCTGGCTGGAGTTCGAGATCGACAAGCGCGACATGGTCGGGGTCCGCCTCGACCGCAAGCGCAAGCAGAACGTCACGGTGCTGCTCAAGGCCCTCGGCTGGACCGAGCAGCAGATCCGCGACGAGTTCGGCGAGTACGAGTCGATGATGCTGACCCTGGAGAAGGACCACACCGCCGGCCAGGACGACGCGCTGCTCGACATCTACCGCAAGCTGCGCCCCGGTGAGCCGCCGACCCGCGAGGCGGCGCAGACGCTGCTGGACAACTACTACTTCAACGGCAAGCGCTACGACCTCGCCAAGGTCGGCCGGTACAAGATCAACAAGAAGCTCGGCACCGCCGAGGCGTTCGACCAGCAGACGCTGACGATCGACGACATCGTCTCGGCCATCAAGTACATCGTGGCCCTTCACGACGGCAAGTCCGACATCGACATGGCCGCCGGGTCCATGGAGGTCCGCGCCGACGACATCGACCACTTCGGCAACCGCCGGATGCGGACCGTGGGGGAGCTGATCCAGAACCAGCTCCGCACCGGGCTGGCGCGCATGGAGCGGGTCGTCCGGGAGCGGATGACGACGCAGGACGTCGAGGCGATCACGCCGCAGTCCCTGATCAACATCCGTCCCGTGGTGGCGGCGCTGAAGGAGTTCTTCGGCACCTCCCAGCTCTCGCAGTTCATGGACCAGACCAACCCGATCGCGGGGCTGACGCACAAGCGCCGGCTCTCGGCGCTGGGGCCGGGTGGTCTCTCCCGCGACCGGGCGGGCTTCGAGGTCCGTGACGTCCACCCCTCGCACTACGGCCGGATGTGCCCGATCGAGACCCCCGAGGGTCCGAACATCGGTCTGATCGGCTCGCTGGCGACCTTCGGGCGGATCAACCCGTTCGGCTTCGTGGAGACCCCCTACCGGAAGGTGGAGGAGGGTCAGGTCACCGACAAGGTCGACTACCTCACCGCCGACGAGGAGGACCGCTACGTCATCGCCCAGGCCAACGCCGCGCTGGACGAGAACGACCGGTTCGCCGAGGAGCGGGTGCTGGTCCGCCAGCGCGAGAACGAGGTCGACGTGGTGCCGGCCGACGAGGTCGACTACATGGACGTCTCGCCGCGCCAGATGGTGTCGGTCGCGACGGCCCTGATCCCGTTCCTCGAGCACGACGACGCCAACCGCGCGCTGATGGGGTCCAACATGCAGCGCCAGGCGGTGCCGCTGATCAAGAGCGACGCCCCCCTGGTCGGCACCGGGATGGAGTTCCGGGCCGCGGTGGACGCCGGCGACGTCGTCGTCGCGGGCAAGGCCGGAGTCGTCCAGGAGGTCTCGGCGGACGCCGTCGAGGTCATGCAGGACGACGGCACCTACCGCACCTACCGGATGCAGAAGTTCAGCCGGTCCAACCAGGGCACTTGCATCAACCAGCGTCCGCTGGTCTCGGAGGGGCAGCGGCTCGAGGTCGGCTCGCCGATCGCGGACGGTCCCTGCACCGACGAGGGCGAGATGGCGCTCGGCACCAACCTGCTCGTCGCCTTCATGCCGTGGCAGGGTCACAACTACGAGGACGCCATCATCCTCTCCCAGCGCCTCGTGCAGCAGGACGTCCTGACCTCGATCCACATCGAGGAGCACGAGGTCGACGCCCGCGACACCAAGCTGGGCCCCGAGGAGATCACCCGCGACATCCCGAACGTCAGCGAGGAGATGCTCGCCGACCTCGACGAGCGGGGGATCATCCGCATCGGCGCCGAGGTGACGACCGGCGACATCCTGGTCGGCAAGGTCACGCCCAAGGGCGAGACCGAGCTGACCCCCGAGGAGCGGCTGCTGCGCGCGATCTTCGGCGAGAAGGCGCGCGAGGTGCGCGACACCTCGATGAAGGTGCCGCACGGCGAGTCCGGCACGGTCATCGGCGTCCGGGTCTTCGACCGCGAGGACGGCGACGAGCTGCCGCCGGGCGTGAACCAGCTGGTCCGGGTCTACGTCGCCCAGAAGCGCAAGATCTCGGTGGGTGACAAGCTCGCCGGCCGCCACGGCAACAAGGGCGTCATCTCCAAGATCCTGCCGGTCGAGGACATGCCGTTCATGGAGGACGGCACTCCCGTCGACGTCGTGCTGAACCCGCTCGGCGTGCCCGGCCGGATGAACATCGGCCAGATCCTCGAGATCCACCTGGGCTGGCTGGCCAAGCAGGGCTGGCAGGTCGAGGGCGACGACGAGGAGTGGAAGC
Source organism: uncultured Actinomycetota bacterium (assembly GCA_963781695.1). Lineage (GTDB taxonomy): Bacteria > Actinomycetota > Actinomycetes > Propionibacteriales > Nocardioidaceae > Nocardioides_B. The sequence goes on along the minus strand of CAWAGE010000001.1, from coordinate 366 downwards.
GGCGCCTCATCTCGATCCACGCCGACGCGGCCGAGGGCGACACCAACGTCGCCACGCCGGTCTTCGACGGCGCGCGCGAGGACGAGATCGTCGGACTGCTCGGCTCCACGCTGCCCAACCGCGACGGCGTCCGCGTCGTCAAGGAGAACGGCAAGGCCATGCTGTTCGACGGCCGCTCCGGGGAGCCCTTCCCGGACCCGGTCTCGGTGGGCTACATGTACATCCTGAAGCTGCACCACCTCGTCGACGACAAGATCCACGCCCGCTCGACCGGTCCGTACTCGATGATCACCCAGCAGCCGCTGGGCGGCAAGGCGCAGTTCGGTGGCCAGCGGTTCGGCGAGATGGAGGTCTGGGCGATGGAGG